>DASWQH010000031.1:0-340526 GCA_036403815.1 Pyrinomonadaceae bacterium
CTACAATCAGGCTTGTCAGTTCGGAAGGCATGGTCAGCATCAAAGACCTCTCTTGGCAGAGTGGTCTGAAGCTTACCGGCCTTCCGTTTTGTTTTCAAAGATCAGAAATGGATAAAGTCCAGCTAAGAAGCTGTTTGAAAATTCAGCCTCCGCTTCGTCCCGTAGGGACAACTGATAGTAGCCCAGTGCTTTAGCACTGGGAATAAGTGGTAGAGAAAAGGGTTGAGTCCCGTAGGGACGACTGAATAAATGCTGGAGCAATGTTCAATCGTCCCTACGGGACTCAACATCTTTTGTGCCCACTGATTCCCAGCAATTTATTGCTGGGCTATGAGTCTTAGCACGCGTGCTAAGACTCATAGCCCGTACCATTTTCATCTAATCATCCATCACCAGGGCATAATCACCCGTGCGATGAACCTAATCACACCTGCTTATGCTCTTGTCACGTATGACAAGAGTCTTGTCATACGTGACAAGACTCTTGTCATACGCGTCAAGACTCTTGTCATACGTGACAAGAGCATAATCAGCCATCCTTATGCTCTTGTCACATATGACAAGAGCATAAGACCACATCACTAGAGCCTAATCACGCCATCTTATAACCTCATCATGCCTCATTAAGGCGTAAGAGCAGGCTCTCAAAAGCTATTTCAGGAAGCTTATTTATCGTGAATTCAAGATACGAGGATCATGCTCTTCAGCCCCGTAGGGGCGATAGAATGTAGCCCACGGCGCAAGCCGTGGGGATGACGCGTTAATGAAAATTAAAAGCCCCGTCAGGGGCGAAAGAAATCTCGGCTTGATAATCTTTCGCCCCTACGGGGCTTCTATTTCTTGTGGTCGCTTTATTCCCACGGCTTACGCCGTGGGCTACATTCTGTCGCCCCTTTCAGGGGCTTAAGGAAAACGGCGCTTTTATATCGCGCCTCACGTTAGGTTAATACCCGCCCAGCTTAAGCAGGCGGGTGTTTGGTGACGATGAGACCCGCCCGCTACCGCAGGCGGTACTGACCTCTTTTTCTACTGCAATCTGGTATAAGAAGCTGTTTAAAGTCCCGTCAGGGACGACGCGATAATAGCCCAGCCATTTATGGCTGGGTTAAAGCGAGCCAAATAGTAGAGTCCCGTAGGGACGGCTGAATATTAACTTCAGCCGTCCCTACGGGACTCTACTATTTTTCTTCATCAAGTATTCCTAGCGCTAAAGCACTGGGCTATTATCGCGTCGTCCCTGACGGGACTCAAGTTGCATCTGCTTTTTCAAAACAGCTTCTAAGCCATTGCCCCCAGCCACCCGCGCCGCTCCATCCACTTCACAAGCTCAAGCACGGGCGAGACTGTGAGTGAAAGGCCGATGATGATAAGCCAGTCTTCCAAGGTGAGGCTGAAAGTATCAAACATATCGTGGAGCGCGGGCACGTAGACAATCAGCACCAGCAGTACCAGTTCCCAGATAATCGCAAGATTGAGCCACTTGTTGGCGAACGGGTGGTTGAAGACGGAGTGACGGTCGGAGCGGAAGTTGTAGGCTTTGAAGAATTGTATCAGGACAAGCGAGACAAAGGTCATCGTCATAGCCTCGTCGGCGCTGCGCCCAGACCTCATCGCCCAGATGAAGAGCGAGAGATTGACAATCGTTGACCACAGGCCGCCCGCTACCATGAGCGCTATGACAGGTCGCGTGAAGATGCCCGTGCGCGGGTCTCTGGGCGGACGCTGCATCAGGTCTGCTTCGGGCGGATCAACTGCGAGGGCGAGCGCGGGCAAGCCGTCCGTAGCCAGATTGACGTAAAGAATCTGCACTGCGCTCAAAGGCAACGGCAGCCCCATGAGTGATGCTCCGGCCATCAAACCTATCTCGCCTATGTTGGACGAGAGCAGGTACATCAAATACTTCTTGATGTTGCTGAAGATGGCGCGCCCTTCTTCGACCGCCGCGACGATGGATGCGAAGTTGTCGTCGGTGAGCGTCATCGCCGCGGCCTCTTTGGTAACATCCGTGCCCGTGATGCCCATAGCGATGCCTATGTCTGCTTTCTTGAGCGCGGGCGCGTCGTTCACGCCGTCGCCCGTCATCGCCGCGATGTGCCCCTTTTCCTGAAGCGCAGAGACGACGCGCAGCTTGTGTGCGGGCGAGACGCGTGCGTAAACTTCTATCTCCTCCACCGCGCTCTTGAACTCTTCGTCGTCAATGACTTCCAACTCAGCGCCGGTTACAAGGCGACCCTGCCTCAACAGCCCAAGTGCGCGCGCGACCGCTTGAGCCGTCAAAGGATGATCGCCCGTTATCATGACGACCCTGATGCCCGCCTCGAAGCATTCTGCGATGGCATCTCGCGCTTCCGGGCGCGGCGGGTCAATCATTCCTAAAAGACCCAGAAAGACCATCTCGCGCTCGGCGTCTTCAAGCGTCGCGCCCCGTTTGTATGCGACGACGAGCACGCGCAATGCTTCGCCAGCCATCTCCTGCGCGACGTTGAGAATCTCCGCTCTTGTCTCGCGGGTCAAAGGCGCTTCGCCTTCCAACGTCCACTGGCTGGTGCAGGAAGCAAGCATGATTTCCGGCGCGCCTTTACTGTAAGCCGTGACGCCCGCCTCTGTAGTGTGGAGGGTCGTCATGCGCTTGGTTTCAGAGGTGAAGGGAATTTCGCCCGTGCGCGGAAACTCTGAATCAAGCGATGCCTTGTCCAGCCCTGCCTTGGCCGCAGCGACCACCAGCGCGCCTTCGGTCGGGTCGCCTTTAATGCTCACGCGGCCATCCTCTTTTGAGCGCGCGAAATGCGCATCGGATGACAATGCGGCTGCGGTCAGCAACAGCTTGAGCTGCTCAGGAGCTTCGATGGTCGAGCCGTCCTGCTTGAACTCGCCTTCAGTCTCATAGCCCGCGCCGGAGACTTCATACATACGCCCGCCTACGAAAATCTTCTTGACCGTCATCTCGTCTTTGGTGAGCGTACCCGTTTTGTCCGAGCAGATGACGGAAGTGCTGCCAAGAGTTTCGACCGCCGGAAGACGGCGCACCAGCGCGTTACGCTTAATCATGCGCTTGACGCCGATGGCGAGCGAGATGGTGACGACCGCAGGCAGGGCTTCAGGCACGACAGCCACCGCCAGCGCCACGCCGAAGATGAACATCTCTACGAAAGGCTGGCCGCGAAACAGCCCGAGCGCGACGATGAGGCCGACGACTACGAGGGCGACGCGCGCAAGCTGTTTGCCTAGCTTATCCAGATTCTCCTGCAAAGGGGTCTTGCCGGTCTCGACCTCTTCGAGCATGCGCGCAATCTTGCCGAACTCCGTCCTCATGCCCGTGGCGGCAACCAGCCCGCGACCTCTGCCGTAGGTGACGACCGTTCCGGCATAGGCCATGTTCGTTCTGTCGCCGATGGTCAGCTCCGCCTGCTCAAGCGGCTCAGTCCGTTTTGTGACCGCCACAGATTCACCCGTCAGTGCGGCTTCTACTATCTGAAGATTGACGGCGGTGATAAGTCGAATGTCAGCCGGAACTTTATCGCCCGTAGTAAGAATGATGACATCTCCCGGCACAAGCTCGCGCGCAGGAACTTCTGTCTCCTGCCCGTCACGCAGGGCAGTAGCGGTGGGCGCAGCCATCTCTCTCAAGGCTTCCACTGCTCGCTCCGCTCTATACTCCTGCACGAAGCCGAGTCCGACGGCAAAGAACACTATGACGGCGATGGCTATGGCTTCGAGTCCATGCCCTAAGAAGAAGGAGAGCGTGGTGGCGATGAGCAGTATGATGATGAGCACGTTCTTAAACTGCTCGAACAGTATCTGCCAGGGCGTGACACGATGCGCCGCCTGCAACTCGTTCGGCCCGAACTCGGCGAGCCTTCGCGCAGCTTCGGCGGAAGTGAGACCCTCCGGCGATGATTCCAGACGACTGAAAGCACTCTCGATAGAGAGGGTATAAAAGGGCATAGATGGCTCTGCGGTGGCAGGCTTGACTGAAACTGTATCCACGGTCGTTAGTGCCGGTTGAAGATAGCGATTCAATTTAAATGGATCGCTCCTATGACAACACGCGGACGCGCTTCTGTGCAAGCTCACAGGATATGCAAGAGAGAAGCAGCAGCGTTTAGTATCATGTAGCTCCTACGGAGCTACATGTTTATAGAACAAGAGCAGGAGAAAGTGTTTAGCTCCGTAGGAGCTACATGTTCTGCAACAATGACATGTAGCTCCTACGGAGCTAAATACTTTCTTGCTCCGGTGAACTATAAACATCCGGCTCCTACGGAGCTACGAAAATCTACATCCGCTCATTCGTTTATTCGCTTTATATGGATTCTCTCAACTCATCCGCGTGCATAAGCTTTTCAATCAATCTCTAACTGCGCCAGAAGAGGGAAGTGGTCGGAGGCGTCGCGGGCTGCGGCGTGATTGATGACTTCGCTTGAGATTAGTTTCTGAGTGAAAGCCGTGGGCAGAAAGATGTAGTCGAGCCGCAGGTGCGGATCCCAGACCGGAAAGGTGTAGCCCTTATCTTCCGGGTGCAGGCGGCGGTAGCCGTCAACGTAATTCGCATCGAGCATGATTTGAATGGTCTCGCGCTGTATGTCGCGCCCGCTCAGCCAGACGAGCGCGCGAATCCAGCGTGGCATGCGCCGCACGTCCAGCAGCTCGCCGGGCGCGAGCGTGTTGAAATCGCCGACCAGCACATGAAAGCCTTCCTGATGTCGGCGTATGCCATCGAGGAGCGCGCGAATCTCGAAGGCTCTGCGGCGCTCGCTCCACTTAGAGAATCTGGCCTTCAGATGAAGGCCGAAGACGCGCGCTTCGCTTCCAGCGAGCACGATTTCAAGAAATGAATGTCTTGCGCCGCGCGGGTAGTGCCATTCGTGATGAGCGATGGGCGTGCGGCTGATGAAGGCTATGGAATGCGAGGGGCGCGCAGCCCACGCGCTCATTCCAGTCTCTTCAGCTATTCTTTCGATGACACGCGGGTCTGTGGCTTCCTGAAAGACGACCAGATCGGGCGCAGCTTCTCGTATCACTTCCGAGATGCGCGTCTCTCGCCCGCGACCGCCGAAGCGTATGTTGTAGCTCAGGAGCTTGAGCGTCACGCCTATCTTTCCGTCTCTTTCTCTTCTTCCGCCTCTTCTGCTGCTTCGATGATGACAAAGTACGGTTGATTCATCAGCACATCGCGGGCAAAGAGAATTATATTACTGGTGGCCTGAAAATTGACGGGTCGTCCGACCAGCTTTTGAAGCGCTTCGCGCACAGGATTGAGACCCGTTGCAATCCCAGGGTCTTTGTCTCCGAGGGGTTTCGTGTGAAGAGCAGGGATGTAGAAAGCATCCTCGTGCCAGTACTGCATCACGCGGTCGCCTATGAGCGTCACATCAAGGTCGCTTGTGCCTTGTCCGTCTGCATCAAAGGGCGCTCCGTCTTCCCAGCGCGTAGCCGTGACGACGCTGCCGCGCAAGGCCACGCCCGTCCCCTTCGGCAAGCCTTCACGCAGCCCCCCACAAAACTCCTCGAAGCGCCGCGCATCTCCATCGAAGCCCAGACGAATGATGCGCGCACGAATCTCCTCGTCCGACATCTCCTTCGCATCTTTAACCATGATTTGCTACCCCTTGCTCCAGCTTCGGCTATTGACTGCTTTGAGGGATGGTCAATTCCCAGCCGACTTCCAACTTGTTCGGGTCTTCTATCTTGTCGCGGTTAGCGTAAAAGATGTCCATGTATCGACCTGCATCGCCGTAAACCTTCTGGCTGATCTTTGAAAGCGTATCGCCCGGCTTAACCGTGTAGGTCTGCGATTCCTGCGACTCCTGTGCCCATTCTTCTGGCATAACTAGACTCCTTCTCTAAAGAGGTTAAAAAACTTGTGGCTCCCGTCTTACTGGCAGCCCGCCCTGAACTTTTGTAGCGAGATATTAAAGCATAAATGTTTCGGTAATCTGTAAAAAGTTTGAGCGGCACGAGCCTTGCCAAGCAGTCGGCGTGCCCGTGAGCACACGGAAAGCTTTCGTGGGGATAAGATTGCATCTTCAAATAATTAAGATTGAGGTTAATTAATTCCAGTGGTTGAATATATACACGTTAATCAGGCAGAAAGAGTGCTGCGTCTTTCATGTGAAGAGATACTGAATCTGCTGGAAAAAGGGGATATACGGGGTATCCCGCCGCGTCTGCTTTCCGCATCAGGCGGGTACGATTATTGTACAGGCTGGCTCATAGAGCGCCGCAGCGTCGAGAAATATTTAGCGCAACACGGGCGCGCACGCAGGAAAACACAGATGCCCACCAAGGGAGTTCCCGCCGCAGTTCTTGCCGATAACAACAATCAGCAAATCAATACTGGCTTTTAGAAAGAGAAAAGATAAGAGCAAACTGTTTTTGTTAATGTGAACTCAATAAAGGGAAGAGCGAAAGTGCAGTAGCCCCTGAAAGGTGCGACAGAATTTAGCCCATGACGTAAGTCATGGGAATAAAGCAGCCACAAGAAATAAGAAGCCCCGGTAGGGGCGAAAGAAATCTCAAGCCGCAAAATCTTTCGCCCCTACCGGGGCTTTTCAACTATTTCTATTCTCTAAGTCCCACGGCTTGCGTCGTGGGCTAAAATCTTTCGCCCCTACCGGGGCTGAAAACTTGCGCCCGCTCTTAAGACAACTGAGAGATTTTCAAGCTCGGACTATTTAACGCTGGCAAGTCGCTTGGACAAGAGCCACGGCAGTAGCTCAGGCTCTTTCATGGCGTTAAGCCAGACGTTGTGGCCGACCCCTTCATACTCGCTGTAGCGCACATTCCCCTTCACATCCTTTAACGCCGCGACCATCTGGCGAGATTCTGAGACGGGCACTATCCTGTCATCAGCGCCATGAAAAACCCAGACGGGCGTTTGCCCTACACGACGCGCTATGCTCTTGAAGCGGTCGCCTGTGCGAAGGGGACTGCCGCCGCAGATAGTCACGAAGGCCGCGAATGTACGCTGATGCTCCGCAGCCATGTTCCATGCGCCATAGCCACCCATCGAAACGCCTATCATATAGAGTCGCCCTGTGTCTGCCTTGAACTCCGCGACCGTCTGCTTCAAAGTCGCCATGACCATCGAGTCCATTTCCGGGTCTGACCAGTAGCGCCCCTGTTCGCACTGCGGCAGCAGGACGATTGCCGGGAGCCGTTCCAGATACTGTCGAATCAAGAGAGTCGCAGCGCCTTTGACGAAACCGCCCGTGCCGCGCTGGCCTATGCCGTGCAGGAAAAGAATCACCGGCAGCTTTTCTTTGCCCGCCAGTTTTCCGGGCACGTAAATCTGATAGCCGTAAGATTTATTTCCAACTTTAACATCCCTTGAGAGAAGCCCGCTCTTCTGAGCGCGAGCCTCTACGGGCGACATGAAGCTGAAGATTCCACCCGCCAGAAGAGACAAGAAGATGAAACGCATGATTGAAAGATTAAACCCTTCCCTGATGGTTTGTTCCCAGATTAGTGACGTATGTGCGACGCGGCGTTGCCCTGATTATAAAAAGTAAACATCGCATGCCTCACGGGGCTTTTTCTTTGGCTTCTGATAAAATTATGAGAATTAAAAGAATCGGAGCTTAATTGTCGTGAAGCCAATGGATAAATTGAACGTTCGGGTTGTCTCCACAAAGCCTTTCGAGGGGCAGCGCCCCGGAACTTCCGGCCTGCGTAAAAAAACGCGCGTCTTCATGCAGCCCGGCTATGTAGAGAATTTTGTGCAGTCGGTCTTTAACGCCGTGCGCGAGGATGCGCCCGCAGGCTTTGAGCGGGAGACGCTGGTCGTCGGAGGCGACGGGCGATACTTCAACCGCGAAGCCATTCAGACGATCATACGCATGGCGGCGGCAAACCGTTGGGGGCGCGTGCTGGTAGGACAGGGCGGCATTCTCTCAACCCCGGCAGTCTCCGCCGCGATTCGTCGTCGCAGCGCTATGGGCGGCCTTGTGCTTTCGGCCAGCCACAATCCCGGAGGCATCGATGCGGACTTCGGCATCAAGTACAACATACGCAACGGCGGCCCCGCGCCCGAATCCGTCACCGAACGCATCTACACAGAGACACAGAAGCTCACCGAATACCTGATAGTAGATAGCCCCGACATCGATCTTGAAAAAGAAGCCAGCCTGACGATAGGCGAGACGGAAGTCCACATCATAGACTCGCTCACGGATTACACTGCGGTCATGGAAGAGTTGTTCGACTTCAATAGCCTGTCTGCGCTTTTCCAGAGCGGCTTTCGCATGGTCTTCGACGCCATGAATGCCGTCACAGGCCCTTATGCTCGAAGCATCCTTGAAGAGCGTCTGGGCGCGCCCGCAGGTACGGTCATCAACGGCACGCCTCTGGAAGATTTCGGCGGCCATCATCCAGACCCGAACATGGTACACGCGCATGAGTTGGTCGAGCGCCTGAGCGGACAGGATGCGCCGGATTTCGGCGCGGCGTGCGACGGCGACGGCGACCGCAATCTGATACTAGGGCGCGGCTTCTTCGTCACTCCGGGAGATTCTCTGGCAATCATCGCAGAGCACGCGCCCAAAGTGATTCCGGGTTATAGCGCAGGTCTTAAAGGGGTGGCGCGCTCCATGCCTACGAGCACGGCAGTTGACCGCGTGGCCGCGAGCCTTGGCATCACCTGCTACGAAACTCCTACGGGCTGGAAGTTCTTCGGCAATCTACTGGACGCGGAGCTTTGCACCATGTGCGGCGAAGAGAGCTTCGGCACAGGCTCGGATCACGTGCGCGAGAAGGACGGGCTGTGGGCTGTACTGTGCTGGCTCTCTATACTGGCAGGGACGCGCAAGAGCGTATCGGAAGTCGCACACGAACACTGGCAGCGCTTCGGTCGAAGCTACTACCAGCGCCACGATTACGAAGGACTTGAAGCCGCGCCAGCCGCCGAGATGGTGGCCGAACTGAGAGAGCAGCTTCCACACCTGCTCGGAAAAAGCATCGGCGGAAACAGGATTACGAAAGCCGACGATTTCAGCTACACAGACCCCGTGGATAAAAGCGTCAGCACGAATCAGGGCATACGCATCTTCTTAGAGGATGGCTCACGCATAGTCTTTCGCCTTTCAGGCACGGGCACAGAGGGCGCAACGCTTCGTCTCTATCTTGAGCGCTTCCTTCAGGACGGCGGCACCGGCGACATCGAAGAGATTCTGGCACCCCTGGCAACAGACGTGAAATCTTTGCTCAAGCTACAGGAAAGATTTGGCCGCAACGAGCCGACCGTCATCACCTGAAAACTCGCGCCCGCCTGCAAAAGGACAACGGATTTACGCTTGTGTTATAATGTTTCGTTCACGAAACGCGAGCTTTTTCGCCGGATGATTTCTATGTAGGACAGGCGCTTTGAATGCAGATTACTAACCTCACAAGCTTACCCGAACCCCTTGTCTCCGCCGTCTCGCAGAAGCGCGAGCCGAGGCGCGGGCAGATTTCCGTCACCGAGCTGATTAGCCCTCCGCAGATGCGTGCGCTCACCCTGAAGCACTGGGCTGAATTGACCGAAGATGCTTCGGATAGAATCTGGGCTACGATGGGTCAACTCATGCACAAGCTGCTGGAAGAGCACGCACGGGAATCCGCGTCGCACCTGATTGAACACACTCTCTCAACCGAGGTCGAAGGACTCACCGTCACAGGCACGCTTGATCTTTATCGCCGCGACGGCGTGCTGACGGATTACAAGTTCGTCTCCGTATGGACGACGATTGACGGCGTCAAGCGCGAGTGGGAGCAGCAGTTGAATCTCTACGCCGAGCTACTGCGCCGCCATGAATTTCCGGTCAACCGGATTGAGATTGTAGCCATCTATCGCGACTGGTCTAAGATGCGCGCGCAGGATTCTTCATACCCCAGGTCGCAGGTCTCTGTCTTTGAAGTTCCACTGTGGTCTCAGGACGAGGCCGCAAAGTTTCTGGAAGAGCGAGTGCGTCTACACAGGCAGGCAGAGGAAGGCGTCCGTATAGAATGTTCCGCCGAAGAGCGCTGGGAACGTCGCACAAAATACGCGCTGATGAAGCGCGGAAGAAAATCTGCCATCAGGCTCTTCGATACGCATCAAGAGGCCGAAGCCGCACTGTCTCAATCCGATCACTACATCGAAACCAGACCAGGCTCAAGCATCCGCTGCGAATCTTACTGCGCCGTCTCGGCCTTCTGTCAACAACGCGCTCTGGCGGCTCAAGAGCAAACAGAAGAGCAAGGCTCTTAACAACGACCGCACGATCATTTGTAGGGGCAGGGCTAGTCCCTGCCCCTACAGTCGTTAATCTGGCCGCTCTCTATTTCAAACCGCAATATCACTTCGCCCCTTCTCTCCTGAAAATAATTCACTCGTTGATTGCCTACGAAGATTCTCGTTGACATTACGAACTCTTTCGTAGTAGGCTCTCGATTGTCGATAATATCGAAGTCGAACGTCGGCTTTTTAATTTAAGATTGGCGGCGGGACTGATTGCCAAAGCGCTCGCTTATCTTATTCGTAAGTTAGTTCAAACAAACTTGTTCTCTGCGAAGGTAAATCATGCCGAGTAAAAATTTGCCAAGACCGACCGATGCCGAGCTGGAGATTCTCAACGTGCTGTGGACGCGCGGTCCTAGTACCGTGCGAGAGGTTTACGAAGTTCTGCTTGAGACTAAGGAAGTGGGCTACACGACCGTCTTGAAGTTCATGCAGATTATGTCCGAGAAGGGGCTTGTCCGTAGAGATGAAACCGACAGAAGTCATGTTTACGAGGCCGAGAGGGCGCAGGATGAAACACAGCGCCAGCTTCTCTCAGACCTCTTGGACAGGGCTTTTAATGGTTCGGCTACAAAGCTGGTGATGCAGGCGCTCTCTTCCAAAAAGGCTTCAAAGGAAGAGCTGGCGGAGATTCGTCGAATGCTTGACGAGCTTGAGGGAGGGAAAAGAAGATGATGCTGGAAACAATCTTGAAGCAACCCTTTGTGCAGGCACTCGGATGGGCGCTGGTGCATGCGGTCTGGCAGGGCGCGCTGGTGACGATTCTGGTGGCGTGCGCGCTTCTGCTCATGCGAAACTTTTCCGCACACGCGCGTTACGTTGCAGCAACGCTCGGCCTTGTGTTGATGCTGGCCGCGCCCGTCGCCACGCTTTCGCGCCTGTACCTATACATGCCGGATGAAGCGACGGGGGCTGGACAGAGCAGGGCGCTGTCTGAAGACGAACAGTCAGCAGGTGCGAAGGCGAGCTTGCCGAAGGGTGCGAGTGCCCAGCAGCCTGATGCGGCTGGACGAGGGATGAGGCCGATTGATTTCCCTCAATTTGAGAATTTGACGGAGAGCCGATTCGCGCTCTTTGCGCGTTGGCTCGTGCTCTTCTGGCTGGCTGGGATAATCATTTTCTCCGTGCGGCTCTTCAATGGCTGGATTGCGACCGAGCGCCTGAAGCATCGCGGCATAGGTCGTGCAACCGCCGCCTGTGAGGAATCGTTTGCGCGACTGGCACAGCGCATAGGGGTTTCGCGCCCCGCGCGGCTCTACAAATCTGTGCTCGTGGAGGTGCCTACTGTAATCGGATGGCTGCGGCCTGTCGTGCTTGTTCCGGTAAGCGTTTTTACAGGACTCAGCCAGCAGCAACTTGATGCTTTGTTGGCGCATGAACTGGCGCACGTGCGTCGTTATGATTATCTAATCAACCTGCTGCAAGTGGTCGCGGAGACGCTTCTTTTTTACCATCCGGCTGTGTGGTGGGTCTCAAAGCAAATCCGTACCGAGCGCGAGCACGCCTGTGATGATCTGGCCGTAGAGGCTTGCGGCGATGCGCTTCTTTACGCACGCGCTCTGGCCGAGATTGAAACCATGCGCGCGAGTGATGAGCGCAATCTGGCTCTGGCCGCTAACGGCGGCTCGCTCATCAAGCGCATACGCCGCCTTGTCTCTGCTCCAAGGCGTGATGAGCAGAGGCGGCCTGTGTGGCTCGCCGCAACGCTTCTCTTCGTCACGATTTCGAGCGCGCTCATGGTGGCGCAGGGGGCGCTTTTCACCGTCACAGACCCTGAGATGCTCAAGCCGGATGCGCTCGCACCAAGGCGAGAGGTGGCCGTCACCTTTGTGGGGCTTCCCTTTTTTCGCGGCGGCGATGAAACTGTTGAATCGCTCAACGAGACGACCTCGAAGCTGCTCGCCAGCATGGCCGCGCACAACATCAAGGCGGTCGGGTTCGTAGGCGAAGGCATGCTCTACAAAGAGGGCGAGACGGAAGCGCGCATCAATCTTCTGCGAAAGTGGCTTGATGCCGGGCACGAGCTTGGCAATCAGACTTACAAGCACCTGAGTCTCTACAACACCCCGCTTGATGTGTACGAGGCCAACGTCATTCGCGGCGAACAGGTCACGCGTGTACTCATGAAGGAGCGCGGGCTACAGTTGAAGTACTTCAGCTATCCATATCTCAACACGGGGCCTAACCCTGAGACGAAAAAAGCCTTCGAGCAATTCCTGAAAGAGCGCGGCTACACGATTCATGCGGTCACGATTGACAACATGGACTGGATATTCTCCAACGCCTATCAGGAAGCGCGCCATCGCGGCGATACGGAAGTCATGAAGCGCATCAGCGATGAGTACATCAGTTACATGGAGAGCGTCTTCGCGCACTACGAACAGTTGTCCACGAAAGTCTTCGGGCGCGAGATTCCGCAGGTGCTGATGTTGTCGGCGAGCGCTCTGAACGCAGACAATTTTGAAAGGCTCGTAGAGATGCTCAATCGACGCGGCTATGGTTTCATCACGATGGACGCGGCGCTTCAGGATAAGGCTTTTGCTGAGCCGACAAATTGTACAGGGCCGTGGGGAATCTCCTGGATAGAGCGCTGGGCTATAGACAGGAACGTGGACCTTCGCGGCGACCCGGTGCTACCGAAATACATGTGGCAGTTCGGTAAAGACGGACTGCGCGACCCTAACAAAACCAAATAAACACAGGCAATCTTAGACTGTTTCAAAACGCCCAAGGAGGATGATTGAGATTCTCAATCATCCTTCGTGAGTACGAGTGCGTTTTGCCAGAAGCGAAGTGAACCGTTAAGGAAGCAAAGCGATGGAGCCTCTCTACAAAGAAAAGACTGATAGCCGGATTGTAATCAAGGAAGCAGAAGAAGACGAGCCACGCGCATCACACCAGACGACACAAAGCTAAAGGCTTTTTCGTGTGGCTTCGTGGGATGCGCGTGGTTCGCCGTCTTGAAACGCAGATTCGCTTCACCTTCTAAAATATTGTTAAGCTGTAAAGGCGCGCGGTTGGTAATCCTATGATTGGAAGACGAGACTTCTGTTTAGCTTTAGGCGGGGCTTTATTGCTTCCGCGCCTTTCTCTAGCTCAAGTTGAGGGCGGATTCGCGGCGCTCAGTTATCGCAGCAGTCGTGGACAGACGATGCCTTATCGTCTCTTCGTGCCAGAGCCTTACAGGAAAGAGAAGCGCTACCCGCTCGCCATCTGGCTGCATGGAGGCGCAGGCCGTGGCAGCGATAACCTAAAACAGATTACGGGTGGAAATACCGCAGGCTCGCGTGTGTGGACGAAACCCTCTAATCAATCCGGATTTCCCTGCTTCGTGGTCGCCCCGCAGTGCGCGGAAGACCAACTGTGGGCGACTATAGAAAAGGCTGAGCCGACGCAGCAATTGTTGCTGGCGCTTGAGCTTATAGAAGATTTACAGCGCAGGCTCAGTATCGATAAGCGGCGAATGTATGTAGCCGGGCAGTCGATGGGAGGCTTCGGCGCGTGGAGCCTGATTACACTTCATCCGCGCAAGTTTGCCGCAGCCATTCCGCTTTGTGGCGGCGGCGACGAAACGAAGGCACGCTCGCTTGTCAAAGAACACATCTGGGCTTTTCATGGTGAAGTGGATGAGGCGGTGAGCGTAGAGCGCTCGCGTACTATGATTGCAGCCATCAAGCGGGCGGGCGGTTCTCCGCGCTATACCGAATACAAAGGCGAAGGTCATGTTATCTGGGAGAAGGCTTTCAACGAGCCTGAGCTATTGCCGTGGGTCTTCGCGCAGAAAGTTTGAAAGATTATAGATGCAAAAGAAGAGTCGCAGTCATTCATTTATAGAGAGGGTGGTGTGCATTCGCGCCCCGCGCCTAATCCTTCTGGCCTTATCGCTTCTGTTCATTTCTTCGTCCACAATCTGTGCCTCCAACAGCTTTGATGTGCTGCATTACGATGCGTTGATTGTGCCTGACATGCTCGCGCAGACTATTGCGGGCGTGGTCAGCATCAAATTTGCGAGCCGCGCGGGCAATCTTTCAGAGGTTGCGCTGGACGCACAGGAGCTACAGATCGAAGAGATTTCGGAAAACGGCTCTGCGCTTAAGTTTGAAGTGAAAGAAGGGAAGGTCTTTATACAGCTTGCGCGGGTTGCGCGTGTGGGCGAGGCTCGCACTCTGAGGATTCGCTATCAGGGCAAACCTACACGCGGCCTCAAATTCTATGAAGATCATCTATACGCCGCCTACAACACTCCGCGATGGATGGTCTGTAATTTCGATCCGGGCGATAAAGCGACGCTTGCCTTGAAGCTAATCGTGCCTGAAGTCTTTAAGGTCGTGGCTAACGGCGCGTTGCTCGAAAAAAAGAGTCTGCCCGGTGGTCGCGTTCAATATATCTGGGGAGAGGATACGCCGGTTCCTCCCTTTATCTACGGCTTCGCCGCCGGGCGTTTTCAGGAAGTGGTTAAGAAGAAGGGAAATGTGCAGCTCTTCTTTCTGGCTCGCAGTCTTTATACTCTTCCTGAAGTAGAGCGGATTTTCGCTGACACTTCCGACATGCTCGATTTCTTTGAAAGACACGCGAGCGTCCCTTACCCGGAAAAGCGATACACGCAGGTGCTGGCTTCAGGCAATGTGATGCAGGAGATGAGCGCCTTTACGGTGATGCGCGAGAATTATGGCCGCGATGTTTTGAATGAACCCAGAGAGAACTGGCTCGTCGCGCACGAGTTCGCGCACCAATGGTGGGGAAACCGCGTCTCTTGCGCCGGTTGGGCTGACTTCTGGCTCAACGAAGGGTTTGCGGAATTCATGATGAGCGCTTACCGCAAGCATCGCTTTGGTATAGACGAGTACGACCGCGATATGGAGCTGGCGCGCATGAGCTATGCGCGTCTACGCGCGGCTGGAAAAGAGCGCCAGCTTGCTTACCGCGAAGCTATTCCGGAATCACAGGCCGGAGGCGCAATCGTTTACGACAAGGGCGCGCTGGTGCTCAACCTTCTCAGGTACGAGCTTGGAGAAGCTGCTTTCTGGCGAGGCGTGCGCCTCTACACGAGCCGCAACTTCGGCAAGAGCGTCGTCACCAGTGATCTTCAACGTGCTATGGAAGAGGCGAGCGACAAATCCCTGTCACGTTTCTTCGAGCAATGGATTTACAAAGCGGGTGTGCCCGATATCGTTGCAAGACATCGCGTCGAAGGAGGCGAAGTCGTCATAGAGCTTGAGCAACGTCAGGATGCTCCACAGAACATCGCGCTTCAGCTTGCCGTCGAAACGACACGCGGCGGGCGTGTAAGTCGTCGCATTGAGCTGACCGGCAAAAAGCAGGAAGTGCGATTCCGTCTTGCGGGGCAACTCTTATCCGTGCGCGTTGACGATGGTGGGCATTTGCCCTTCCGCGTGAAGCAGGAAGCACGACCTCTTTCAATGCTCCTCTACCAGCTCGCGCACGAGCCTGACACGGCTGGCCGCGCCGATGCGCTCGATCAGATTCAGTCTCTTCTGGCCTCTACAAAAGAAGAACAAACGCGCACGCAACTGAAGGCCGCATTGGAAGAGCGCATCGCACTAGACAGCACACGCCTCATACGCGCGCTCGCAAAGAAAGCGCTTGAGAAATAAGCCCTCGCTATTACCAATCGTCCCTACGGGACTGAAGAGGAAGCTGCTTTTCAACTAATTTCTTAATCAGACCGCTTCGCCTCGTCTTATTCTTTCAATCCGTTTCACCTGACCGACGTAGGCTTGCGCGAACTCGGATTGGAACATCTCTCTGGTCTCTGTCTCGTCGTCCGTGACGGGCGTGATAGCCATATCCATGTACTCATGGCGCAGGGGGTCGCGCCTGACCTTGCGATAGATGAGACGCAGCCGTGTGTAGAGCGAAATCCAGCGCGTTACCTTTGATACAGTTTCAATCAGGAATTTCGGATAGAAGAGCAAAGCCGATTCGAGTGGCTGTCCAGTCCTGCGCGTCTTGCGAAACTTCATGCGCAGGAATCCGCCTTCGAGCGGGTGAATCTTCTCTATGCCGATGCAGCCCTTGAACCAGAAGATTAGGAACAAAGCCTTGCCCGGACTGATGCCGGTCGCAATCGCACGCCTCAAGACCGTTTCGATGTGCTCATTTGAATAGTAGGTCTCCCAGGCCAGCCTGTATGTTTGCTCCCATTCGGAGCGCGACATGTTCTGATGTTCCGCGACGGCGTGGTTAAGGTCGTACTTGTTCATGTCCGAGTCCATCCAGGCTCCAGCCTCGTGCAGCTTGCGATGATCTTCGGAGCCGGGCAGCGGCGTCAGATAGAAGAATTCGAGCAGGTCAACCGGCAGCTCCTTCTGTATGACCTTTATGTCGTGGATGATTGACTCCGGCGTGTCGTTGGGAAAGCCAAGGATGTAGCCGCAGTAGGTCAGAACCCGCGCCTCTTTCCACGCCAGCAGCATCTTGCGGTACTCGGTAATTTTGTTCTGCTGCTTCTTAGCACCCATGAGGTTCGCGGGGTTGATGTTCTCAAGCCCTATAAAGACGCGCTTGACGCCCGCGCGCGACGATTTCTCTATGAAGTTCGGCAGACGGTGACAGAGCGTGTCCACCTGTATGATGAAATTCATCTCAAGCCGCTCGACTTCACGTAAGCTTATCAGGCGATCAAGGATAGCTTCCCAATCCTTGTTGCGCGCGAAGTTGTCGTCGGTGATGAAGAAGCGATGAATCCCCTGTGCGATGTTGGCGCGCACGATTCGCTCTATGTCATCGGGCGAGCGGCGGCGTGACTTGCGCCCCTGTACGTTGATGATGGTGCAGAACGAGCATTGATAGGGACAGCCGCGCCCTGCATCGAAGCTGGTATTCGCGCCCGCCGTTCGCATGACCCTTTCGGCAGGCAGGAGCGGTATCGCAGCGCCTTCCAGATTCGGCAGGTCGCTCATGAAGTTATAGAGTGGTTCCAGCTTGCCACTGGCGGCATCTGACAAGACCTGCCCCAGACGACCTTCGGCCTCGCCCGCGAACAGCGAGACGCCCATCTCTGCGGCGCGTGCAACGTCTGGGTCGCGCTCCTTCAGCATGGAGATAGTGCCGGAGATGTGGAAGCCGCCGATGGCAACCATCAGACCGCGCTCGCGCAGAGGCGAGGCAATATCTAGCGCACGCGGAAACTGGTTCGACTGCACGCCGACCAGCATCACCATCCCGGCATCTGCCCCTTTAACTAGAGACGCGATGCGGTCTGGGTGAATGTGCGTGTTGGTTTCATCGAAGGCATGTATGTCAAATTCAACGTCATCGCCCAGGACCTTCTGTTCGGCGCATTCGAGCGCCAGGCCATAGAGCACCGCCAGGCTGTTCGACGGAATCGCAGACCTGAGCCACTGTATGACATAGCCCTCATCGTCGTAATGCGAAGGCTTGATGAGTACCAGGCAGAAACGCTGCTTTTGTGTCGCTTTAGATTCGATGACGCTTCCGTCCTTTCAGGACGTGATATTGAGGGAAGCAAAGTATCTGATAGTGAACTTTGATGTCAAACCGAGTTAGTGTTGAGTAGTGGCTCAATCTGATAGCTTTGAAGCCTGCAAGCCTCTCTTCCATCTTGCGCGCCCGTGGCATACCGCTCGCTATCTAATCGCCGCTCGGTTTGGGCTGAGTTTACTCTAGTGCCCTTCGACCGAGGCTACAGGTAAGAGCCTGCTCCCTGTGAAAACACAAGGGAGGTCATGCACTTAGAGGCATGAGTTGCCGAAGGCTTAACAGGAGGATTTCTACGTTATAGACGCTGGAATATCTTCGGTTACATGACTGTCAATTTGATTTAAGTCGGTCATCTGGCTATTTGTCCCTGCCAGTCTGACCGATTCATGTCGGCCTGTTTTTCCCTTACATGCCCGATTTCCGGGCAAATTCCTCAAATTTCACCTTACAAGCCACTGGCACGCTAATCGCTAGCCGAAGTGGCAGGCTCAATGCTATTCGAGCCTACCCTTACCATCCAAGCTCGTGCCCAGAGCGCAATTAAGCTAGTCAATTACAGCTTCAGAAAAAGGGAAGAGCGAAGCCTGTGAATAAACAAAGATACAATAAGCCATTTATGCGGCTCGTGGTCGCGGTCGGGGCTGTTGTATGTCTGACTTGCATCTTCCTGCTCCCGTCTGCGCAAATTGACTTTCGCTTTCTGATCTTAGCCACCATCACAATCTGTCTTGGCTCTCGTATAGGCATTGAGTTCTCCAAGCATAAAAACCAGATCACTGTCTCCGACTGCTTCATCTTCCTCACGCTCCTGCTTTACGGCAGAGAGGCCGCGGTTCTATTAGCCGCCGCCGAAGCTTTCTGCTCCTCCTTACGCTTTACAAAGCTCTGGCGGACTAGATGCTTCAATGCCGCAGTGCTCGCCATCTCCACCTTCGTCACGGCCACTATCACCAGCTATATTTTCGGGCCGGTCGTAGAACTGGGGCATGGCTCGCTCTCCGGCAACTTCGTTACGGCAATCTGTTTTCTGGGCGCTTCGCAGTATGTGGTTAACACTGGACTCGCTGCGTGGCGCGAAACCTTCAAGCTCAACCTGCCTTTCCTACAGACCTGGAAAACACATTTCCTGTGGACTTCTGTCTCCTACCTTGCGGGAGCTTCGGCTGCGGGCATCACCGTCAAGCTCATCAACGGGAATGGCTTTTACGCTTTCATGGCGATGATTCCGATCATCGGCATCATCTATTTCACGTACCAGTCCTACCGCAAGCAGCTTGAAGCCACGGTGGCGCAGGCCGAACAGGCCGAACGCCACGCCGAAGCGCAAAGAGTTATCAGCCAGGCGCTCAGAAAGAGCGAAGAACATTTTCGCTCCGCGTTTGACTACGCGGCGGTCGGCATGGCTCTGGTTGGAACTGACGGAGGCTGGTTAAGCGTCAACCGCTCGCTTTGCACGCTGCTTGGCTATTCGGAGCATGAGCTGCTTCAGATGAACTTCCAGTCCATTACACATGAGGACGATCTGGGCGACAGCCTCGCCGATATGTATCAGATGCTGGAAGGCAAGCTGGTCAACACCACCGGAGAGAAGCGCTACATACATAAAGATGGTCACATAGTCTGGGCAACCATCAGTGCGTCGAGCGTGTTCGATGAGCAGGGCAAGCCGACGCATTTTATTTTGCAGGCGCAGGACATCAGCGAGCGCAAGCAGGCTGAAGAACAGCTACACCACGCAGCCTTCTATGATTCTCTGACGGGGCTTCCCAATCGCGCATTGTTTACAGACCACCTGCAAATCGCCGTGAGCCGTTCGACCCAGCGTCAAGACCATCTGTTCGGCGTGCTCTTTCTGGATATAGACCGCTTCAAAAATATTAACGATAGCCTGGGACACGTAGTCGGCGACCAACTCCTTAAAGCTGTTGCCGAGCGGCTGGCTAGATGCGTACGTCCGGAGGATACCGTCTCGCGCTTCGGCGGCGACGAGTTTGCCATCCTTCTTAACGGCATTAATAATTCGGCGGATGCCTTTGCCGTGACAGAGCGTATCCTGCGTTCGATTGAATCGCCATTCAAGCTCAGCGGCTATGATGTGTTTACGAGCACCAGCATAGGTATCGCGCTCTCCAGTATCGGATACCACAGCTCGGAAGAAATCCTGCGTGACGCGGATACAGCCATGTACCGCGCCAAGGAGCAGGGCAAGGGGCGCTTCGAGGTGTTCGACAAGGTTATGCACGCACGCGCCATCTCGCGCTTACAGTTAGAGAGCGATCTGCGTCATGCCCTTGAGCGCAGGGAATTCGAGGTCTATTACCAGCCCATCATGAGGCTTGAAGAGGGCAGCGTTTCCGGTTTCGAGGCGCTCATACGCTGGCGTCATCCAGTGCGCGGGCTGGTCTCACCGGCAGACTTTATCCCTGTCGCAGAGGACACAGAGCTGATTATCCCCATAGGCCAGTGGGTGCTCTTGGAAGCCTGCCGACAGGTGCGCGAGTGGCAACTTGCTTTCCCGTCCGATGCGCCCGTGACCATCAGCGTCAATCTTTCCGGCAAGCAGTTCAAGCAACCCGATCTGGTCGGGCAGGTCAAACAGATTCTCTATCAAACCGGCCTCGACCCGCATTGTCTGAGGTTGGAAATCACGGAAAGCATGGTGATGGAAGACGCCGAAGCAGCAACGGCAATGCTCAGGCAACTGAGGTCGCTCAATGTTCAGTTGAGCATAGACGACTTCGGCACGGGCTACTCTTCTTTGAGCTACCTGCACCGCTTCCCCGTCAACATCCTGAAGGTAGACAAGTCATTCGTAGGTCGAATGACGGTTGACGAGGAAAGCTTAGGGATAGTCGAGACCATTATCACGCTCGCCTCCAAGCTAAAGATGGATGTCGTCGCCGAAGGTATAGAGACCAAAGAGCAGTGGGATAAGCTGAAAGCATTTCAGTGCCCGTATGGTCAGGGCTATCTTTTCTCCAAACCTGTACCGGCGGACAATGCCAAAGAACTGGTCAGAGAAGAGCATCAACGGCGCATCGCCGCAGGCTTCATCACAGAGGTTCCCGCACAGGAAGAGATAGAGCTGCTGAGCGGCACTTATTCAATGTAAACCGCCACCGTGCCATCAAATTGCAGTGGCCGTCGTAGACATCAATCATGCGACGCTAATTTATTCACGTAGCCGCAAATTTTTTCTTGACAATCTCCCGGTCATACTTTAGATTGCCGATGCTTTTCAACTCGCGATCTGAACCTCTTACTATTCAATACGACAGATCGCTTAAGTAGGACAAACTGATATTCTATTCCTCAGCTACCATCTCCCAGAAAAGGCTCTTAATATTTTGAGGGATATTGGCGTTTAAGAGTAGATACCCGAAAGTTTTGTTACGGTCTCACTAAAGCCTGAGTCCCATTGCTAACTCAAAAAGCAGGGGGGCTTAAGATAGAACTCAACGTCCGCCATATTTGCAGATGGTTGCGCTCCGGTCGGCTTGCATCGCACAGCAAATGTGATCGCATCTGCAACTCTGATTCCAAGGAGCCACTAACTTGAGACGCCACTCTTACAGGTCTTCCTCATTCAAGTCGAAAATGCGTGTCTGGTTATTAATCGTTGCGTCATTAAATCTGGCTTTAGGCATTGCTCCTGTAGCTTTCGCCCAACAGTGCCAGCCGAATTTAATTGGACGCCTGATAGGCACAAAGCAGCCCGGGCCGGATGGGAAAATACACATCACCGTTTCTTTGAATGATGCTACAAGCATCGGCGCTCCTCCTCCGTTGATTGTGACGATTATGATGGGCAAGCCGCTTTCGACCGGGATTTAGACGGCTTCTGCGAAAATGCTGATTGCAATGATACTGATCCTAATATTTATCCCGGCGCTCCGATTGATTGTGAGTCTGAAGGCGAGGATCGTAATTGCAATGGTCTAGAAGACTTTTATGAATCTATATGCGGAGGACAGGGTGGCTGCGTAGATACTACACCGGATGATGGCGACGATTATCAACAGTGCCTGGCCGCCTCACCTTACAACTATTGGGACCCTGTCGAGTGCGTCTGTCGCTCACCTGTCAACACGCCCGTTCTAATTGACATTACAGGCAACGGCTTTGCTTTAACCGATGCGGTCGGAGGGGTCAACTTTGATCTCAATGCTAACGGCCAGCCGGAACGTTTAGCCTGGACTGCTTCAGGATCAGACGATGCGTGGCTTGCGTTGGATAGAAACGGCAACGGTACGATAGATAACGGCACAGAACTGTTTGGCAACTACACGCCGCAGCCTAGAAGGGGGACACCCAATGGCTTTGGTGCTCTGGCGCAGTATGACAAATTGGCGCGAGGTGGGAATGGTGACGGTCTGATAGACAGTCGAGACACCGTCTTTTCCAGCCTGCGACTCTGGCAGGATACTAATCACAACGGCCTTTCTGAAGCTAATGAGCTTCACTCCTTGCCGGAATTAGGCGTGGCGAAGCTGGATTTAGACTATAAAGAATCAAAGCGCATTGACCAGTACGGCAACCAGTTTCGCTATCGAGCAAAAGTCAGAGACGCAAAGGGCGTGAAGGTCGGCAGGTGGGCCTGGGATGTGTTTCTTGTTACAACCGGCAACTAACCGGGTGGCCTACCTAAACCGTAGCCGAAAAATATTTGCCATGACTTTGAAACATGGCTACTGGTATAGTTAAGGAGATCGTTTAATGAGAAAAAAATACAGGCAGAAAACATATATCGTACTGGCGTTTTTTACCTTTCTCGCCAGCGTATCTATAATTGTGAGTATTAACATCGTGAGCGGTCAGCAGACAAAGTCCAAAAAGAATGAGGCCGAAGAACGCCAGGCGGTTCGAGATGCAATCAGGCGTGGCGGCTATCGCGAGGCGGCGAGGGTGAAGGGAAACTTCAAAGGTAACTTTGATCCACATTGGGATTGGGCACAACTTGATATTGAGTCGCTCACCAAATACAGTGAAATTGTTCTTGTCGGTGTGGCCTCGAAAAATCTAGGAAGCCGCCTGGCTACACAGGGGCAGCTTATTGTCACTGACTATGAAGTCCTCTCACATGAAATCATCAAAGGCAGCATTCGAGAAGGCGAAACTATAAAGGTAAGCTTACCGGGCGGGCGTGTGCAGTTTGAAGATGGAACGTCTGCTGAACTTGTAACCTCTGGTTTCCAATTGGAAGAGGGTAAAACCTACGTCCTCTTCCTGTTCAGGGAGAGTGATCAGAGCGATACCTTCACATTGGTTGCAGGGCCTCAGGGGCTATTTGAGTTGCCGTCGGATGGTAAGAGTATAAATCCCAGCGGGCGTCCAACCGATCCGGCTGTAAAAGAAACTAAAAATAAAGATGTGAAGTCCTTTCTCAAAGAGATTCGTGAGCACAGCCGCAGATGGCCGATGCCTGGAAAATGCTGCGGCTAGTGTAGATTCTTCGAGGTTCTTATAAAAGTCTTATTGCTATTCTTTATAGCGATCTTCTTTTCTATTCAATCCTTAGATGAAAAGAAGCCAATTCGTTTGGAGAACCTTAAGCCGAACCAAAAAGTTCGTATAGAATGGCGGATGCCGGGCGAGTAAGCATTGGTGCAAGACTACGAGCTAACCTTTCATGTAGCCGCCGATGTTCAAATTAAAGCTAAGAATCTGCTAAAACCAGAGGCCGCAGAAAATTGCTCTGTCACATTATATTTTTCAAAAGAAGAATTAAAAGTTTGGGATAAAACGCTTGATCTCTACAGAGGGCAGAAAATTGTGCTTTGTGGTGAAATACCTGTCCATAATGTAACCATCTCGCTCTTTGAAGATGACCAGTTCATAACAAAAGAATCTTTTAATAATAGATGCTTGAGTACAAAACTTTCAGAACTCATCAATTCCCTTGAGCAGCAGTCGGGTTGTAATAACACCGAACAATAATATTACCTCCATCTCTATTATTCAGTCCCCGCCAGAGTCGCGCGCGGAAGAATCGTGTGGGGTATCGGTTCGAGAAAACGTGAGACGGTCGGGAGCACGTCGGGGTCGGCGCGGTTGTAGGCGTTCTCCGGGCAGACGAAATAGAGCTGCTCTTTGGCGCGGGTGGCGGCGACGTAGAGGAGGCGGCGCTCTTCTTCCAAATCCTCGAATTCGTCTGTGGAGCGTGAAGAGGGAAACCAGCCGTCCATCATCCAGATGATGAAGAGCGTCTTCCATTCAAGCCCTTTGGCCGAATGAACCGTCGAGAGGGTGACGTAGCCACGTGCAAGTGCGCGCTCACTGGGGTTGAGTTCATTGGGATCCATCGCCACGTCCGCCAGAAGCTCTGCCGCAGTCTTATAACGCTTGGCAATCTGTTGCAGGTGCTCAAGGTCGCGCGTGCGTCTGGGGTGGTCGTCGAAGCGTGTACGCAGTATAGGGCGGTACAGACGCAGGACTGCGGAGAGCTGTGCGTGCGCGTCTTTGTGCTCGTTGACGGTGTGCAGTACATGAGCGAGCTTCGTGAGCTGGTCTCTGTAACTTGTGCGAGCGGGGAACTGCTTTAAGCGATTAAAGAGCGTTTCTCTGGCGCGTGCGGTCTTGAAATCTCTACGCTCTATGTTGAGGTAGTCAAGAATCTGCTCGACGGTGGCGTCGCCTATGTGGTCGAAGAGCTTGAGCATGCGAAACCAAGAGAGAGTGTCCGAAGGATTGACGACGACGCGCAGGAAAGAGAGCACGTCTTTGATGTGCGCGGATTCGGCAAACTTGATGCCGCCGAATTTGCGGAAGGGAATGGCGTGCTTTGCCAGCTCGATTTCCAGATCGAATGAATGAGAACCGGCGCGAAAGAGCACGGCTATCTCGGAAAGCGGCACGCCTTCGTCGCGCAGCTCATCTATGCGCTCGCAGATGAAGCGTGACTGCTCGTTCTCGTCGCTCGCGGAGACCAGCACGGGCGGCTCTCCCTCAGTCATTCCTGAATAGAGGCGCTTTGCATAAGATTCGCTCGCATCCGCAATAATCGCGTTGGCGACATCCAGTATGGGCTGAGTGCTGCGGAAATTCTCTTCTAGCTTGATGACTTCCGTAGAGGGAAAAAGCTCCGGGAACTCCAGCATGTTTCTAAAACTCGCGCCGCGAAAAGAGTAGATTGACTGGCATTCGTCGCCGACCACCGCTACGTTGTCGTGCGTTGCTGCAAGCCTACGCATAATCCGCGCTTGGAGACGATTGGTGTCCTGATATTCGTCCACCATGATGTAGCGGTACTGCTCGGACAATCGCGCACACAATTCCGGGTTCTCTTCGAGCGTCTCGCAGAGGCGCACCAGCAGGTCATCATAAGAGAGCAGATGACGCTCGCGCTTAAATGCCTCGAATGTACTGTGCAGCTTTTCCAGAGCGTCGGTTTCCCGTGCGAACTGCGGGTAATAATTCTTAACCACCTCTTTGACCGTAAGCACTTTGTTGACAGACATGCTGAAGATGGAGCAGATGGTACGCTTTCGCGGAAGCCTGACGCTTTTGCCCGTCAACTTCGTCTGGCGGCGCACAAGATCAATCACATCCTCCGTGTCGCTCTGGTCAAGAACCGAGAATGTCCTGGAGACTTTTGCCTCGTCCGAATATTTTCTCAGGACGGAATGAGCCAGAGAGTGGAACGTGCCGCCGGAGACGCGCTGGCAGCGGTGATCCGCCAGGCTTGCTGCGCGCGCCAGCATGCTCGTCGCCGCGCGGCGCGTGAATGAAAGAAGCAGAACGGATTCGGGCTTGACGTTCGATTCCACCAGTCGCGCGACGCGATAAACGAGCGTGCGCGTCTTTCCAGTCCCCGCTCCGGCGACTATCAGAAGCGGCCCGTCAGCGGTCACGACAGCCCTGTACTGCGATTCGTTCAACTCCTTTTCATAGTTTATGGCAGCAGCGCGCGCCGTAGCGCCTTCGACACGCTTCAACACGAGCTTTGTTCTGACGGTCGTTCGCGCCGCACGACCCAGCTCTAAATCGCGGCGTAGAGCCTTCAGGTCTTCGGCCAGCTCCTTAATCTGCTGGTAACGCTCCTTCGACTGCTTTTTAAGAGCGCGAGTGAGAATCCTTTCTAGCTCAAGCGGCAACCCCTTTTTGACTATGTAAGGCGCGGGCGGCTCTTCATGCAGGATGGCGTGCATCGTGTCAATCTTATTTTCATTACTGAAAGGGCAGCGACCCGTCATGATTTCATAAAGCACTATGCCGAAGGAGAAGATGTCTGAGCGCAAGTCAACGCGCTGGCCGAGGAGTTGTTCCGGCGACATGTAGCTAATCGTCCCCAGGATCGTGCCGGACTCTGTCCTGACCTGAACGAGGGTATTTTCCGTGCTGTTGGCCGCAGACTTTGCCTGCCGTTTTTCCACCAGCTTCGCCAGACCGAAATCCAGAATCTTGGCGTAACCGTCGCGGCTGATGATTAAATTCTCAGGCTTCAAGTCGCGGTGAACAATGCCGTGCTCGTGCGCTTTGCCTAAGCCCTCTGCGACCTGTATGGCTATGTTCAGACTTTCGTTGAGTGACAGAGAGCGGGCGTCAATCTTTTGTCTGAGCGTTTCGCCCTCCACGTATTCCATAGCCATGTAGGGCTGGCCGTCCGACTCGCCGATTTCAAAGACGGTGAGAATGTGCGGGTGATTAAGCGAGGATGCGGCGCGCGCTTCCTGTAGAAAACGGCGACGCCTATCTTTGTCTGCGACTGATTCGGGAGACAGCATCTTCAGCGCCACAACGCGGTGCAGCTTTTCGTCCAGTACCTTGTAGACAGCGCCCATGCCGCCAAAGCCTATCGGCTCCAGAATGCGGTAATGAGCGATTAATGCACCTTTAGCTATAACGTCCATAATCCGTGCGCGCAGACCACGAATGTGGCGAATGTACGTTCGATGAATTGGTTGCGATTAATGCTGTTTCGGGAGTTAACTGCCTAGCCAAAACTTTATCACTTCGGAAGGTATCAGTATAGCACTTAAACTCTCTGGAAGCTGTTTGAAAAGTCCCATAGGGACGACGTGCTAGTAGCCCAGTCATTTATGGCTGGGAACAGAAGAGACAAAAAAGAATTGAGTCCCGTAGGGACGGCTGAAAGAGATGTTCAGTCGTCCCTACGGGACTCAACCTTTTCTTGTACGCTCTATCCCCAGAGCTAAAGCACTGGGCTATTCTCAATCGTCCCTACGGGACTGAATAGGAAGCTGTTTGAAAAAAAGCTTCCTATTCAATTAACAGCCTGCGCCGCCATCGCAGACCACAGGCTTAATCACAGTCACGCCTATAATCACGACCGTCGCGACCACCGCGCCCAGAATAATCAGCGTCCGCGTCGAAAGACCGCCGCCCGGCTTCTTCACTTCGGTTACGTCCGTATAGGCAAGCGTTTGAGTAGTACCTGTCTTTGAATCCGTGACAGTAAAGGAATCTCCCCCGGCGGCGCTGATATAACCTTTAAGCTTTGTCTTATCGCGCAACCTGACCTCTACGCGAGCCTCTGCGCCCACTCCCATTTTTTGTACTTTAGCGCGCGTCCTTTCGGCTTCACTATCTTTCCCTGTTTGAGCGTGGCCTGCCTGTATGCCGAACACCGTGGACAGTAGAATTGCTGAAAGCATGACGGCGAGGGTTCTTCTGAACATGACTAATCTCCTTCAAGTCGAAAATCTCTAACAGCAGATGCATGGCAATCGCTATTCCATCAACTGGATTGCCCGATTCTGCCGCATAACGATGACAATTGTTAAAAATAGAGCCACTATGCCTGAAGCGAATCAGCCGCATTCTTTCTATCGTCGGGATTTTCCTGCACTGTTGACCGTCCGGCGATGCGCTCAAACAGGCCGCCCGGCAGTCTTCGAGCGCCGATTTCTTTTTTACACACGACTTAAATGCTTTATGCCTGTCGGCGGGTGAATTCGTGTATTATCCCGTACGTCAATTCCGCCATTTCCCACGGCTCATGAATATGAGAATCGACTACCTGGCTAATCATCAGAGACACATACAGACTCTAGCCTCATGGTTCAAGGCAGAGAATCAAGACTTCTTCGCGCGCTCTTCTTTGAGCGATGTCGCCAGAGAGCATTTTGAATCTCGCCTGAACACGGCCTCTCTGCCCATCAGCTTTATTGCGCTTGTAGACGGCGAACCTGTCGGAACAATTGCCCTGCTGGTCGAGTCGGTTACTACGCACACGCATTTGAGTCCCTGGCTGGGCGGCCTACATGTACATCCTGAGTTTAGACATAGAGGGATAGGCATGGCTCTGGTAGCGCATGGCTTGAAGAAGGCGCTGGAGCTTGGGATGGAGGGCGTATACGCCGGGATTAGCAGGGCTGAAGCGAGATATGTTTCCGAAGGCTGGCGCGTAGAGGAAAGAGTTATGTACTGCGGAAAGCCTTTGTGCGTCATGAAGTATGACTTACAACCTCATGGGTCAGGAGCAGAGGATAAATAAAGTGATTAAATGCAACTACAGGTCAGTACCGCCTGCGGTAGCGGGCGGGTGATAGCGATGCCAACGACCCGCCCGCCACCGCAGGCGGTACTGACACGTCTAGCCTAAGAAGTTTCGACCCAGCATCTTAAAACTTCTGCGACGCTCCATGCCTGAGCGACGCAGCCGCGCGGTGTAAAGGGCGGCTCGGCGTCGAAGATTTCGCTGATGGAGCCGACGCAGGCTTCGTTCAGATGCTCTTTGAAGCCTTCAAGGAAGCGGCGTGCGCCTGCGCGATCATCAGGATGAACTTTGAGCCATGCGTCTATGAACGGGCCTATGAGCCATGCCCAGACGGTGCCCTGATGATAGGCTGCGTCGCGTGTTTTAAGGTCGCCGTGATATGTAGGCTTGAACTCCGGGTCGTCGGGCGCAAGAGAGCGCAGGCCGACGGGCGTGAGCAGTTTGTCGTGAGCTACCTGAACGACCGTGCCCCAGCGCTGCGGGTCAAGCACCGCATTCGGGAGCGAGATGGCGAAAAGCTGGTTGGGGCGGCAGGACACGTCATCCACGCCGCTTTCGGTGTCCACGACATCGTATAGATAGCCGCCCGCTTCGTACCAGAAGCGCCTGTTGAATGATTCATAGGCGCGCGTTGCGTACTCCGCGAAGGGACGCGCATCCCTCTCACCCTTTATATCTTTCACCCACTTTTCAAGAAGGCGCAGGGCGTTGTACCAGAGCGCATTAATCTCCACGGCTTTGCCCCTGCGCGGCGTCACGACCCAGCCGTCGCACTTGGCATCCATCCAGGTCAACTGGTAACCGGGCGCTCCCTGACTCAGCAAGCCATCGCTGGCGTCAACGCCTATGCCGAAGCGCGTGCCGTTCAAATGGTGCTCCGCTATTTCCACAAGCTTCGGCAGAAAAAGCTCAAGCGATGCGCGGTCGTTTGTGTAGCTCAGATAACGATCAAGGGCGTGGAAATACCAGAGCGTTGCATCAGCGGTGTGATACAGCCCTTCGTTTTCGCCTTCAGGGAACATGTTCGGTATCAAACCGTCACGCACGTAATGAGCGAAGGTGCTCAGTATCCAGTCGGCTTCGGAGTGGCGGCCTGTGGCGCACGTTAGACCATCGAGGCTGATCATGGTGTCGCGTCCCCAGTCCGTGAACCAGTGATAGCCCGCTATAACAGAGCGCACTTCTTCACCGGCAGCACGCGCTCTGGCCTCATCCTCGCGGCGTCCTGCGGGCTTGATGACGAACTGGTCTGCGGCCAGGACAAGCTCTGCCGGGACACCTTCGCGCGCTTTCTCGGAGGCGCAGGAAATCAGACGCCTCCGCCGCTCGCTCTCCGCTTCAAATGCCTCTTCGGGCAGCATCGCCGTGACTATCTCCCAGTGCTCGGTCGAGGCGACGAGCGTGGCCGTAGTTTGACGTGTCACGTCCACGCTGAAGTAGCCGGGACTCCAAAGCTCGCCCGTGTTGTCGTAACCACGCGCGGCCTCTACCCTGTAAAAGATATCGTGCAGCTTTCCGCCGTCGAGCGTGAAGGTGGCGCGCGTGCCGTAGATTTTCAGGCGCAGCGGCGGATATGGGCGACCGCTCGAAACTTCCAGACGGTCTTCTGTTGAAGTGACGGAGTAAGGCTTCTTGATAGGTTTGTTGACAGCGCCTTCGAGCGGGCGAAACTGCACAAACGGGCGAAGCTTCAGCCGCACGTTCTGTTCGCCTTCCACTAAACGATAGTTGATGTAGACACTGTTCTGCATGTGCGGCATGAGAATACGCTTTTCCAGCACAGTGCCTTCCAGCTCGTAGCGCCACACGGGCAATCCATCTTCCAGACGAAACTCCGTCAGGTGGATTGCGCCGGGCAATTCAAGCTCGCCGCTGGCGCGCTCCTGGCCGCCTATTAGAAAGCGCTTGCCGTTGCCGAGTCGCGCCCATTCGACAAGGTGATTGAGCATGACGGAGCGCCCCAGCGGCGTCGCCAGCGCAGAGATGAGCATCCCATGATAACGGCGCGTAGCCACTCCGGCCACAGAGCTTGACGCGAAGCCCCCAAGGCCATTCGTTACCAGCCACTCGCGGCTCAGAAGCCCATCCGGGTTGTGAGCATCCTTTTCCGTGAAAGAAAGTCTGCGAACCAAATCAGTCATTCGTTCGTCCACCTTGTAATAGTCTCTCTGCGAACTTCCGCTTCTTCGCTTTCCTCATTCTCGCCCGATGCTAAATCTTCCACCTCGCTCGCGGGCGCGGGCTTCAAAACGATGGTTGCTCGACCGGGAATACGCCAGTTGCTTTTGGTCTCGACGGGCGGCGTGCCAGACCCGCCGTAGCGACAATCTTCGCTCGACCAGAGGAGCGTCCAGAGCATGCTTTCGGGCGGAGCAAGCAGAGGTTCGGGCGCGGGGTTGAGATTCAAATCCGTCCCCTGATTGACAAGCATGAGCCGGTCGTCTGTGCCTCCGCCGAAGAAGCGCAAGAGAAATGCTTCATCGCCCAGAACTGCGCCGTCAACACTGCGCTCGCGCTGCTGACTGAAGACTGTATCTTCTCTTCTGAGCTTGAGAAGGTCTCGGTGCATGTCGTAAACGGCGCGATTGCGCTCGCGCTCTGAAAAATCGAGTTTGCAGCGCTCGAAGGCTTCCGCGCTTTCAGGGGCAGTAAGACATGCGCGCGTCTCAGGTGTGGCGATGCTGCGAAACTGCGCCAGGAATTCTACGCGCCCCCGGCGCACGAGTTTCGACAACTCGGCGTTGTGATCCGCGAAATAGTAGAAGGGCTTTGACGCGGCGAATTCCTGTCCCTGAAAGAGCATGGGTGTATTCGGAGCAAGCAGCATGAGCGCGGTCATCGCGCGGTAAAGTCCGGGGCTGGTCAAAAGGTGAATGCGCTCGCCCAGGGCAGAGTTAGCTATCTGGTCATGATTCTCTATGAAGATGATGAACTGTTCCGGCTTGAGGTCTAAGGCGGGCGTGCCGCGCCTGTGTCTCTGCCACTTGTAGCGCTGTCCCTGATAGAGAAACCCCCACTTGATGGCGGAGAGAAACTCCTGCGGCTTGCCCAGATAGTCTGTGTAGTAAGCTTCGTTTCGTCCAGTCAAGGCCACGCGCGCCGAGTGATGAAAATCATCATTCCACAGGCCGTCCATGCCGTAGCCGCCCTCGTCCAGCGGCCTGACCAGCTTCACATCCTGAGACTCGTTCTCGCCAACGATAATCGTCTCGCGTCCACCAGCCGCGCGCCGCATCTCGCGTGTAATCGCCGCCAGTATGTGCTCATCCGAACCATCATAAATATTTTGCGTAGCATCCAGGCGCAGACCGTCCATGTGAAATTCTTTAATCCAGTAGGCGGCGTTAGAGATGAAGAACTCGCGCACAGGCACGGAGTTTTGCCCGTCGAAGTTGATGGAAGCGCCCCATTCGGTCTTGTAGCGCGTCGTGAAGTAGTCTTCGGAAAACTGGCTCAGGTAATTTCCGTCCGGGCCTAGATGGTTATAGACGACATCGAGTATGACTGCGATTCCGACCGCGTGTGCCGACGAGACGAAATGACGAAGATCGTCCGGCTCGCCATAGAGCCTGGTCGGAGCGAAAAGGTCTGCGCCGTCATAGCCCCAGCCGAATTTGCCTGGAAAATCCGCAACCGGCATCATCTCTATGACGGTGATGCCCAAGGCGGCCAACTCCGCCAGCTCACGGCTCGCGGCGCTCCACGTTCCCTCGACGGTGAACGTGCCGACGTGCATCTCGTAGATGACCTGTCCGCGAAGCTTTGCACCCGTCCAGTCCCGGTCAGTCCAGTCAAAACTGTTGGGATCAATCACGCACGAACGCCCGTGAGGGCCGTCGGGTTGAAATCTGGAAGCGGGGTCTGGATAAAGATAATCATCCGTATCCAACCGGAACTGATAGAGCGAGCCTGCACGCGCATCCTCGGCATGTAGGGAAAAATAGCCGCCCCCCTCGTGCTCCATCTCGATTAACTGCGGCTTGCCGCCGCCTTCTGATTCCAGATGAAGCGCAACGCGTTTGCGGCGCGGTGCCCAGACGCGAAAGTGTACGCCCCCTCCCGGCAAAGCTTCCGCCCCGACCGGAAGCATCCTCTTTACCTTAGTCGCTTCCATAATTGTCTTCGTGTCGCCTGATAGCCAAGAGTAGCATCGAAACGGAGCCGAGTGCATCCCCCGAAGCACCGTTCAGGCAGAGGGCTATGTGAAGATTTCTAGCTGCGGCCTTAAGCCCTTCTGTCCCCCGTTTAGACGGCAGACCATAATCGTTTTCTGCAAAGTTGTGCGCGGCATATAGCCTGTGATAAATTCTTTCGCCGTCACACGGCCTCATACGCCTCTGTGTCCATCAAGTCTGGATTTATCCTGTGAACAACCGATTTAGGAAGGTTTAAGAAATGAAAGTAAGAAAGATTGTGCCCTCTCGTGCCCTCATCATAGTCTTGTGCTGCGCGCTCTTTGTAAGCGGCGCAGTGCAGCCTGCCTTTGCTCAGGACGCCAAGCGCTTGGAGCGTGAGCGCGAGCGCGGCCTGCAAATGTTGAAAGGTACGAAAGACCTCATCAAGGAGAATTACTACGATACTGGCTTTCACGGCATAGACCTTGAAACGCGCTTCAAGGCCGCCGAAGAGAAGATGAAACAGGCCGACTCTCTAGGCCAAATCTTCGGCATCATCGCGCAGGCTGTGGTGGAGCTGAACGATTCGCACACCTACTTTGTTCCTCCGCCGCGCCCTGTGTTTATAGAGTACGGGTGGCGCATGCAGATGATCGGTAACGACTGCTATGTCATAGCCGTCAAGCAGGGCAGCGACGCAGAGGCGAAAGGACTGAAGCCGGGCGACATGGTGCTCTCCGTTGACGGCTTTAAGCCCACTAGAGAGACTATCTGGAAGATGTGGTACAACTACAATCTTCTGCGGCCTACGCTTGGAATGCGCGTCGTGGCTCAGAATCCCGCCGGAGAGCAGCGCCAGTTGGATTTGAAAGCTGAAGTAGTCAAGACAGACCGCGCCGTTAATATTACGCAAATTCGCAACGAGATTCTGGATGACGAAGAAGACGAAAAGAACCGGCCTATCTTTTACGAAGTCAATAGCGACGTAATCATCTGGAAGCTGCGCGCCTTTAACATCACCGAAGGCAAAGTGGACGACCTGATGAAGACAGTCAGAAAGCACAAGGCGTTGATTCTTGACCTGCGCGGCAACGGCGGCGGTTACGTTAAAACCCTCGCGCGGCTCGTCAGCTACTTCTTCGACAAGGAGATAAATATAGCGGAGGTCAAGCGGCGCAAGAAGACAGAGCAACAGAAGTCCAGGCCGCGTAGCGCCGACAAGGTTTTTACGGGTAATCTAACCGTGCTGGTTGACAGCCAGTCCGGCTCGGCAGCGGAAATGTTTGCGCGCGTCGTGCAGCTTGAAAAGCGCGGCACAGTGATAGGCGACCGCACCGCCGGTGCCGTCATGCAGAGTCTCTTTCATACGGCTATGGTTACGGATGCCAGCAGCAGCAACGTAGTCGTCTTCGGCGTCAGCATCACGGACGCGGAGGTTATTCTTTCGGACGGCAAGGTGCTTGAGCATGTCGGCGTGATGCCGGATGAGTTGAAGCTGCCGGTGGCGGCTGATATGTCAGCCGGGCGTGATGCGGTGCTCTCTTATGCCGTCGCACTTGCCGGGGCGACCCTTGCGCCAGAGAAGGCCAGCCAGCTTTTCCCATACCAGTGGACGCGAATGCCCAACTAGCTTAACGTAAGGCGCGAGATTAGAAAGAGCCGTTTTTAAGCCCCGTCAGGGGCGGCAGATTGTAGCCCACGGCGCGAGCCGTGGGAATTGAGCAGTATTGAAAGTTAAAAGCCCCTGTAAGGGGCGAAAGATTCTCTAGACTGGATTTCTTTCGCCCCTTTCAGGGGCTTCTCATATTGGTTGGCATGCTATCCCCACGGCGCGAGCCGTGGGCTACAATCTGTCGCCCCTTTCAGGGGCTAAGAGGGTAGTCTGATTATGTCGCGCCTCACTTTAGCTTAGAAAGGCAAAGTAAGGTGAAGTTCAATTTTCTTACCTTTTACCTTACTTAATGAGCGCCTGCTGTATAGCCTGTGTCGGTCAGGTCTTCGACGCGCCAGCGCAACTCTGCTTCTTCGAGCACGATGCGGCCACGCTCGTCCACCATGTAGTCCGGCTGGTCGTGAAAAGCCCAGGCGTAGCGGCTGAATAGAAAGAAGATATTGCCGAAGCCCGTTTGAATGGCTGCCTTACCCGTCTGGAAAATGGAGCGGCGCGTGCGGCTGGCGACGACCTGTGCTCCCTCTGGAGTGTTGTATATTCCTCGTTCTCTTAACACTTTCACCCTTTGGTTCTCTCCCTGATGTGTGAGACTTGGGGAGAGTACATTTTAGATGCGCCGCCCGCGCCGCGAGATTGCCTGTGAAAAAGAGTCCGAAGGCTAAGACCGCGCGCCTCAAATCGAAGTGACGCCACCTTGAAAGAAGCCTCCGGTCTAAGGTACAAACTAAAAGATTGATTCATTTGTTCATCGGTTCATTGGATCAATGAGAAAATGAATCAATGGATGAATCGAAATGACTCTGGAAGAAGACCAACAAATAGAGTTTCGCGCAGTGATACTGGTCAAGGAAGACACTCTGGCATTGGTCGGAATGGCGACCACGCCGGAGGGCGCACGCGTCGCTAGGTTTGATCCGCGCGCCGAACCACCCGTCAGCCTAGGGCCGTTTGAAGACCCGCCGAAAGTGGCCTACGCCTTTCGCCGCTCCGTGCAGACCAGCAAGACCAACGGCTGGACGGTGGTTTACGACGGCCCGCCGCTCGCAGGCTGAAAAGCCGTGAATCGTAAATCGTGAATCGTCAATAGAGAAGAAGCAGTTTCTTAATATTAAAGCCTGTACGTCATGCAAAGCCTCAGTCTTCACAAGCAAGAGACAGAAAAAGAGCCGCTTGATACAGCCTCTGAGATTGCGCGCCTTGAAGGATTACTGAAGGAGCGGCGGCGCGAGCTTGCGGCGTTGCAGGAAGAGATGCGTCTCTTCAGGACGCGGTATACGCAGGTGGTCGGCAGCCGACTGGCCGAGCTGGCGGAAATCGAGCGCGAGATTAAGCAGGCCAAAGCACGCATGCTCGGGCTTGAGGCAGAAGAGACGGAAGATGCAGCAGGCGACGAAGAAAGGGACGAGCACAGCACGCAACAGGGCGCGCTTCCCGTAGGCAAAGCTATGCGCAAGCTCTTCTGGGCGGTCGCCAAGATGTTTCACCCGGATCATGCTTCGGACGAAAGGGAAGCGAGAGCGCGTCACACCGTCATGGCCGAGGCGAGCCGCGCTTACCGCGAAGGCGATGTGGAGAGCCTGCACACCCTGCTCGGAGATGAACAGTTGCAATCCCTTTGCGCCGTAGGCGGCAACGACGCCGGGGCGTTTGACCCGGAAGCGCGACTGCTCGGTCTTGAAATAGAGCTGCGCACGGCGGAGTTCGGCATCAAGCGCATCAGGCAGGACGGTCTTTACCGAACCATGCTCAAGGTCGAAGAAGAAGCCCTTGAGGGGCGCGACGCGCTCACGCAGATGGCCGAACAGATTAACAGGCAGATAATGAAAGCCCGCCACCGCCTCGCGCATCTATCCTAAGAAGCATTTTGTAAGATCAGATTGGCCTGTTGTCCCGTAGGGACACTTGATAATAGCCCAGTGATTTATCACTGGGAATACTTGATGAAGAAACAGAGTAGAGTCCCGTAGGGACGACTGAAAGGAAAGGTTCAGTCATCCCTACGGGACTCTACTTTCTTTCCTACCCGTTTGACCCAGCGATAAATCGCTGGGCTATTATCAATCGTCCCTTGCGGGACTTTCCAAACATCTCTCTAACTCATATCTCAAAGATTCTCAATCACTACAGGCTCTACCTCGTCGGCTAATTCAAAGCCGAAGATTCTTGAGTAGAAGTAAAGCTCGCCGTCCAGGGCGCGGCGTATGTTTTCCGCGCGGCGGAAGCCGTGCTGCTCGCCCTCGAAGGGAACATAGGCAACGGGCAATCCCTTCTCTCTGAGCGCCTCGACCATCATCTCCGCCTGGTTCGGCAGAACTACCTTGTCTTCGAGTCCCTGAAAGAAGATGACCGGACACGATAGACGTTCGGTGAAGTAAAGGGGCGAGCGCTCGCGGTAGAGGTCTGCGCGCGCAGGATACGGGCCGATTAAACGGTCTAGATAGCGCGATTCAAACTTGTGCGTTTCGGTGGCTAAGGCCGCTAGGTCGCTGACGCCGAAATGGCTTGCGCCTGCTTTGAAGAGGTCGCGGAAGGTCAGAGCGCAGAGCGTCGTGTAGCCTCCGGCGCTGCCTCCGTCAATCGCGCAAGCTTCAGGGTCGGCCAGCCCGCGCTCTATCAGATAGCGCGCGCCGTTCACGCAGTCGTCAACATCCACTATGCCCCAACGGTTGTTGAGCCTGCGGCGATACGCGCGGCCATAGCCAGTGCTTCCGCCGTAGTTGACATCCAGAACCGCTATGCCGCGACTCGTCCAGTATTGAATGCCCAGAGCGAAGGTCGTGGAAGTTGATGAGGTCGGCCCGCCGTGGCTTTTGACCAGAAGTGGCGGGCGCGTACCATCGGGCGCAACGTAGTCGCAGTTGTGTGGCGGATAGTAAAAACCGTGCGCGGTCAGTCCATCTTCGGTTGGAAACTCTATAGCCTGCGACACGGAGATGTAGCATTCGTCAATCTGTAAATCGGTCGCGCGCCGCAGTACTTCCATCTTCATCGTACTCAAATCAAGACGAACGACCGCTGCGGCTTCGCTCGGCGAGCCTGCGCGAAACGAGGCGCGGCCACCTCCTGCGCGCACGTAAGTAATATCCGAATAAGGAGTCTCGATTGGTTCAAGACTACCGTCGCTCGTGCTCAGGCGTGCAAGTCTCGCGCGCCCCTTCTCTATACGGGCGCAGATGATGGAAGCATCGGATTCGAATGCGTACATGGACATGCCGAAGACCCACTGCGGCTGACCAAATTCCGCCTCCATAGGACAGAGCGCCTCCGCTTCCACGTCCTGATTCAGGCGATAGAGATTCCACCAGCCGCTCCGGTCTGAGACGAAATAGAGCGTGCCGTCGGGCGACCATTCGGGTTGAAAGACTGACTCGTCCTCTCCGCCCGCGACGCGCCTGGCCTCACCAATCGCTCCGTATTCGTCCATCTCGCACAGCCACAACTCGCACCCGTCCCAGGGCATGTTCGGATGATTCCACGTCAGATACGCGAGCCGCTTGCCGTCTGGACTGAGGCGCGGGCTGGCGTAAAAATCGTTTCCAGTTGCGAGCACCCTTCCGGCATCATTGCCTTCAAGGCTGATAGCGACGATTGTATTCACGGCCTCTCGCTCGCTCTCCGTGTGGTCTTCGCGCACCGCGACCAGACAATTGCGTCGCGCATCGACGACCATGTCGGCATAGCGCATATTTTCGGAGGGCGTCAGCGGCTCAGGCTCTTTCGCATCCAGCAGCTTTCGATAGATTCTCTGGTCTGCAAAGTTAGAGAAATAGACCGTGCCGTCCGAGACCGTATAATCGCCTCCGCCGTACTCGTGAACACGCGTGCGCGCATTGAAGTCTAGCGGCGTCACGTCTTCTATCTGCCCATCCGCGCTGCGCCGTACGATGCAGCTACGACCCCCCTCCTGCGGGCGCACCTCTATCCAGTAGGTGTCTTCACCATCAAGCACAATCTGACCCAGACTGATTGACCCCTTCACAATCAGCTCTGACGTAATAGGCGATTTCCATGACCCGTAGGGCGCAACGCGCGTTTGAGACATATTTGATTTCCTCTCAGAAGAATAACGAGGCTCGCTTAATTCCAGCGATGGCATTGCCTTTAAGGCTGCACGTCCAACTCTAAAAGACGCCTGCCATGAATGACTGCTGCAATCGTCACCTTCTCATTTTGAATGCGATAGATTATTCGATAGCTGTAAGCGAACTTCTCACGAATATTTTCATCGCCGAACTCTGGAACAACACGCCCGGCGAAGGGGAGTTGTGAGAGACTGCGCGCGGTCGTGAGAATTTTCTTTACGACGGACGCGGCATAAGCGGTCGAGTCGGCAGAAATGTAGAGGGCGATTGCTTCAACATCCTCAATGGCTCTCGGAGACCATTCTACTTCGTAAGCCATTTGCTCAATCGCCCTTCAGTCTCATCCTGCGTGAGCGTTCCCTGAGTATCGGCGGCTTCTAACCCGTGACGAACCTTTTCTATGACATATAGATGATATTGAATATCTTCCAGCGAGCAGTCATCGGGCAATTTATCAAGCAGGGCTTCGACCTCTTCTTTTGCGGTACTCATACCTCAAAGCTCCAATATTAAGAATCAGGCCACTATGCAAGTAATTTAACATATAAATGCTCCTGCTGCTTAAAGGCTTGCAGGTTCCAATTAGCCGTTACATGTAAAGTCTTTCAAAAACTCACCGGGCCGCGCAGGACATCGCCAATGACGTGCATGGGAGCGCTCGCGGGCTTGCCCGCCTCGTTGACGAAGATGCCGAGCGAGTATTCGCGCGCCAGCAGCCGCTCTCTATCAACCGAATGGATTTCATGTGTCCATGCGCCGCGCACGCGTCCCAGCTCGCAGACCCAGCTTCTAATCTCTATCGCTTCATTATCAAAAGCAGGCTCGAAGTATTCTATGTCGTGGCCGCCCTGTAGCGCGAGCCAGCCTTCTGTGCGCGTCTGCTCTACGGCATGTCCGGCAGCGCGCAGAGCGTCGAAGTAGGCTTGCTCAATCCAGTTCAGATAGACGGCGTGGTTGACGTGCTGCAATGTATCAAGCTCGAAGGTTTGCACGCGACGGCGCGTCAGGTAGCGAAAAGCATCGGTAGTCTTCTGCGCCTTCTGTATGTGTATGCCCAATTCTTCCAACGCTTCATCTGTGGGTGCGAAGCGTTCTGCAATCTCTGTAGGCAGACGCGAGAGCCTGCCCGTGCGCGAATCCAGGTAGACCCATTGAACGCGAGCGCGTGCGATGCGAGCATGGTCGCTCATGCGCGTAATCAGGTATTCGCGCGTGCAGGTTGCGCGCCGCACTTCGGAAATCCATGTCTTTACCTCAAGCTCGTCATTGTAATGCGCGGGCAAAAGATAGCGTATTGATAACCTGCGGATGACCCAGTTTGTGCCGCGCTCTTTGTACCATGCGGGGCCGAAGCCCGCGTCGGCTGATGCTTCGATGGCGGCCTCCTGCATGTAGTTGACGTAAACGGCATTGTTGACGTGGCCGAAAGAGTCCAGTTCGTAATGGCGCACGCGGAAGCGTCTGGTGTAGTGGCGCAATGGCGCTCTCCCCGAAAAAAATTGGTCGAATCCTTTTACACGACGCGGCGCTCATGAAGCAAAGCGTAAACGCTCTATCTGAAAAGAAAGCTGCGAAAGCTTCGGATTCCTTCAGCGCTTCTATCGCCCGCATTTGAAGCAACGTTGATTCTCCTGCCGTTTTAGTCAACAATCATTTCATGCCCTACACGCCGCTCTCCTTTGCTTACAAGCTGGCTTACACTTTGCTGCGTGTCTACTGGTTCATCTTTCGCCCGCAAATCCACGGAGTCAAATGCCTGATAGAGTTTGAAGGCCGCATACTGATGATTCGCAACTCCTATGGAGATATGCGCTGGACGTTTCCGGGCGGCGGCTTCAAACGCAACGAGTCTCCTGAGATTGCCGCCATGCGCGAAGTCCGCGAAGAAGTCGGCATCTCGCTGACGCGCGTGCGCCTGCTGGGTGAGTACACGAGCACGGACGGCTACAAGCACGACACAGTAAAGTGCTATGCGGTAGAGGTCACAACTCCCGGTTTCGAGATCGAAAGAAACGAGATATACGAGGCCGCGTGGTTCCCGTGGGCGGAGCTGCCTGAGCCTCTGGCCTCGGATGCCTTGAGAGTGATTGAGCTTTATCGAAATGCAGAAGGCAGAAGGCAGAATGATGAATGAAAAGAATTGATATATCGGTTCATTTCTTCAATGAATCAATGAACCGATGAATCAATGAATCAATCTTCTTAATTCATCATTCTGCACTCTGCCTTTTGCATTATTTTTCCTGTGGATTTATTTTATCAGGTATGCAACAGCAGAAATCAGCTTGCGCCAATTGCGGCGCGGAATTAGTGCCGGAGGGGCGCTTCTGTCGCAAGTGCGGTGAGCCTTCTAATCCGCTTGAGCGCGGCAGCGTCACAGAGGTCACAACGCGCCGACTGGAAACGCCGGGGCAAGATGTAACCGGGCAGCAACCACTCGAACAACAGTCGAGCGGGCAAACCCGTGCGGGCTTAAGTGTCGAGACACAAACCCTTGCGCCCGCTTCTACGCTTAAAAGATGGCTGCCCGGTCTGGTGCTGCTATGCATAGCTATTCTTCTTCCGGCTATCTACGTGCTGAAGAAATGGCGTCAGACGACTATAAAAATTGTGCCTCCGACGGTACAAGTCCCGGCAGTGCCAAAGCCTCCTCAGCCTCCAGAGGCTCCCGCAAAGGGAACGACCAGTTGGGCGTCGATTGACCAGAGCCTCATCTACCCCGGCGCACGCACGACGATGGTAGTATCCAAGGCCGGAGAAGGCGACGTAGTGCAGCTAGAGACGAAAGACGCCATAGACAAGGTCGCAGACTGGTATACGGCGAAATTGAAGCCTACGGAAATATTTAGAAAGCCCGATAACGTTATACTTAAGGCGGACGAGATGGCCGTCATCATCACCTCGAACGGCAGCGGCACGAACATCATGCTCAAGCAGGGCGCAGATTAATCCGGTCTCATAAAAATTCCACGTCCTGCACGAGCCTGTAAATATCTTCCAACTCGCAACGGCCAGCGCCTCTGAGCGCATTGGCTGCTCCGGCTGCGACGGCAAGCCGCGCCAGCTCTTCTACTTCAAGACCGCGCATCAACCCGGCAGCAAGCCCGGCCAGCACCGCATCGCCTGAGCCGACGCTGTTTAGTGCTTCGATGCGCGGCGATTTTATCCTGTACATGACGCCCTCGAAATTGAGAACCGCTCCCGGCGCGCCGAGCGTAATCATAGCGTGGCGCGATCCCATCTCAATCAACTTGCGTGTTGCCCTCATCGCATCGTCGAAGTCGTTTATACCCAGACCTGACAGCTCGCCTGCTTCCGCGCCATTTATCTTAACAATGAAGGGCTGAGCGCTAAGGCTCGCGCGCAAGGGCTTGGATGAAGTGTCCAGCAGAACCGGCTTGCCCGCTTCGTTGGCCGTGGAAATGAGGCGAGCGTAAACATCCGTCGATAGCTTCGGCGGCAGGCTGCCTGTGATGACTACCAGGTCGTGGGATGAAAGAAGCTGCGCGTAATGTTCATGAAAGGAGCGCATCTCTTCTTCCGACACTTCCGCCCCCGCTTCGTTGATGACCGTTTGAGTGCGGGTCGCACCATCATTAAGGATGATGCAGGTACGGCTCTCATTTTGAACCGGCACGCAGGATAATGGAAGCTCTTCTCTTTGCAGCTCGCGCGCGATGAAGTCTCCCGCGCGGCCACCCAGAAAGCCCGCCAGCAGCGCTCGCTCGTTCAAAGCCTTAAGCACACGCGCGACGTTAACGCCCTTGCCTCCGGCCAGCCGCTCCACATGATTGGTGCGATGAACCTCGCCCACCGTGAATCCGTCCAGATGAACAATCTCGTCAACGGCCAGATTTAGATTGACTATAAGAATCATAAGAGCAAGTGAGCAGTAAGCAGTGAGCAGTGGGCAGTAGAAACGAAAAAGCGTTCGACTGCTCACTGCTTACTGCTTACTTTATTTCATCGGTTCTAAAAACTCTCGCACGTAGAACTCTCTATCCTTCGGATGAGTGAGAAGGTCTGCGACTTTCGTCTTGTCCGCCCAGCGCGCTTCCGGATTTGCGGGGTCTATGGGATTCAAGGCATCCTCGTCCGTCTTGAAGATGAACATGTGTATGGTCTTCAGTTCGGAGCGATCTTCGCCGCCCGTTCCAGAAAGCTTGTAGCGCGCATAGCTCCCCAGTTCTTTGACCAACTCCAGATGCGTGATGCCAGTCTCTTCGTGAATCTCTCGGCGCGCTGCCGTGAGCGGGTCTTCGCCCGCTTCTATGTGGCCTTTGGGCAGCGACCATGAGGTGCCGTGCTGGCTGACGACCAGAATCTCGCCACGGCGATTAAGAACGATGCCCCCTGCGCTCGCTGTGCGTTTCATATTTTCTACCATGTGCGCGTAAGCTTAAGGACAAAGGTGCATCTCCTTTAGGCTATGTGTCAATCGCTGAGGAGATTCAAGGGGCTGGGGGAAGAATGGCTAAACAGAGATTATTTGTGCTGGCGATGTATGCTATGAAACTTGACCCGGCGCGTGTTCGCTTCACGCCGCAGGAGGACGGCACGGTTCACTGGGAATTGAAGGAGTTGTTGGACGAGCAGGCGGGTGTATTCCCATCGGTCTCGCTCTGGGCTGTGGCTGCCGTTGCGCAGTCAGCAGAGGAAGCGAAAGAGATGGGGATGCAAAGGCTTCTGGACGAGTGCCCCTGGCAGGAAGGCTGGGTCAATCATCACGTCACGATTAACAAAGTCCCGCGCAAGATTGTCTTGAAGGCTGCACAGTCACAGGAAGAAGATGAAACGCCGGGCGCAGAGACGGACGAGGACGATTCTGACGTAATCATGTGAGAGAAGCTTTTAAGAAGCTGCTTGAAAAAGTCCCGTTAGGGACGATTGATAATAGCCCAGTGATTTATCACTGGGAAAGATAGCGTGAAAAGATAATTGAGTCCCGTAGGGACGATTGAAAAGAAGTGATTCCCTTTTCTTCAGTCGTCCCTACGGGACTCTACTTTCTTGTCTCGCTCTCTTACCCGGCCATAAATGGCTGGGCTGTTATCAATCGTCCCTACGGGACTCTTCAAAAGGCTTTCAGCAAATAGAGTTCACTCGCGCGCGACGAAATTGAAAAGATTAGGGGCTAAGAGTAAAGGGCATAAGAAACGCAATCATTATAATGAAGGAGAATTCGTATGGCAGAGAAATTGGACGGATTGAAGGTGGCTATCCTTGTGACGGATGGCTTTGAGCAGGTGGAATTGACCGAGCCTAAGAAGGCGCTTGAAGAGGCAGGGGCGTTGACGCAGATTGTTTCGCCTCAGAAGGGAAGGGTCGAGGGCTGGAACCATTTTGATGCGGGCGATATGTTCACGGTGGACGTTTCCTTGGACGAGGCCGATGCAGGCAGCTATGACGCGCTTCTATTGCCCGGCGGCGTCGCCAACCCGGATCAACTGCGCATGAATCCGAAGGCGGTCGAGTTCGTCAAAGCCTTCTTCGATGCAGGCAAGCCCATCGCGGCCATCTGCCACGGGCCTTGGACGCTGATTGAAGCTGGCGCGGTCGAAGGACGCACAGTCACGTCTTGGCCTTCTTTGAAAACGGACTTGAAAAACGCCGGGGCGAAGTGGGTTGACGAAGAGGTCGTCGCGGACAACGGCCTTGTCACAAGCCGCAAGCCGCAGGACATTCCGGCCTTCAATCAAAAGATGATAGAGGAGTTTGCGGAAGGCAAGCACACTCAGCAGAAGTCTGCTTCCGGCGGTAAGTAATGTAAATTAATCGCGGGTGAGGAAATGATGAATAAGCTTTTGGTTGGAGCAGTGGCGGGACTAGGGGCAACCGTGCCTATGACTGTGGCGATGGAGCTAATGCACCGGAATCTGCCGGAAGAGGAGCAGTATCCCCTGCCGCCGCGAATCATCACGATGAAGGCCGCCGAAGCGGCTGACGCTAAAAAGGAGATGGATGAGCCGGAGCGCACAGCGGCCACGCTGGTCTCGCACTTCGCGTATGGAGCAGCAGTCGGCGCTCTGTATGCTCCGCTCAAGCAAAAGATACCGCTCCCTCCAATCCTTGCAGGCTCGTGCTATGGCCTTGCCGTGTGGGCTGGAAGCTATCTCGGATTGCTGCCTGCGCTCGGCGTGCTAAAGCCTGCGACCGAACATCCAGTGCGGCGCACCGCTTTGATGATAGCCGCGCATCTGGTCTGGGGGGCTGCGCTCGGCGCGGCCACTCCGCTCATCGAAGAAGAAGACGCTTAACGCGCCGCTTCGTGTAGAATCAAACGCCACAACCCTCGCATTTATCCTTCAAACAAAAACAGGAGTTCGTAATGGCTGATGCTAATGCTCAAAGCAGTCCCGATAAATCCGAAGTGTGGCCGAGCCTTCCGCTCGAAGAATGGAAGGACACCTACGCGACGCTTCACATGTGGACGCAGGTGGTCGGCAAGATTCGGCTGGCGCAAACGCCGCTCGTGAATCACTGGTGGAATGTTCCCCTTTATGTGACCGCTCGCGGGCTGACGACCTCCGCTATGCCTTACTTGGAGCGCACGTTCGAGATTGACTTCGACTTCATAGACCACAATCTGAATATCAAGACCAGCGACGGCGCGCATCAGGAGATTCCGCTTGAGCCGCGCTCGGTCGCAAGCTTTTATCATGAAGTCATGCGCCGCTTAGGCGAGCTGGATATTGACGTGAAGATTTGGACGACGCCGGTCGAGATACCTGACCCCGTTCCGTTCGAGAAGGACGAAGCCCACGCTTCCTATGATGCAGAATATGCCAATCGTTTCTGGCGCATTCTCTTGCAGACGGAGAAGGTTTTTGAAGAGTTCCGCTCGCGCTTTACAGGCAAGTGCAGCCCAGTGCATTTCTTCTGGGGAAGCTTTGATTTCGCTGTGACGCGCTTCTCCGGTCGCCCCGCTCCAGAGCGCCCCGGCGCAGACCTTATCACCAGAGAAGCCTACTCGCACGAAGTCATCAGTCACGGCTTCTGGCCTGGCAGCGGCCCAATCACTGCGCCCGCGTTCTACTCTTACACAGCACCGGAGCCTGCTCATTTGTCCGAAGAAAAGATTCGCCCGGAGAAGGCTTTCTATCATCCAGAGGCGAAAGAGTTCCTGCTTTACTACGACGACGTGCGGCAATCTGCTTCGCCCGAAAACGCGCTCATGGAGTTTCTGCAAAGCACCTATGAGGCAGGGGCACGTCTAGCCCACTGGGATCGCGCCGCGCTTGAGCGAGCTTAAAAGCAAGGTGAGAGCGGTTGAATCTTATTGACCTGCTATTGATTCTGGTCGTGCTGTCGAGCATGTGGCTTGGATGGCATCGCGGTTTCACCCTCGGCCTGCTCGATCTGGTGCGATGGATTGGAAGCCTGCTCCTCGGCCTGCGCTTTTACCAGCCGGTGGCCGGATGGTTAAGCTCTGCCTTCAACTGGACTGATCCGTGGGCTTTGCCTATAGCCTTTCTATTGACGGCGGCGGTGGCAGGCGTCCTTATACATCTTCTGGGCTACGCGCTTTTAAGAAGACTGCCGCGCGGGACTCATCATCGTCGCCTGAATCGCATCCTCGGTCTCATACCGGGCTTCATTAACGGCATCATCTTCGCGGCTATCTTAGCACCGCTGATTTTATCCATGCCGTTGCCGGAGGGCTTGAGCACGCCTGCGCGCGAAAGCGTGGTTGCCAATCGTCTGGCCTCCGTCACCGAAAGACTTGAGACGGCGCTCAGGCCAATCTTTGACGAAGCAATTCGACAGACGCTCACGGTGCGCACCATACGCCCCGGCTCGGACGAGACGGTCGAGCTTCCCTTCAAGGTTACAAACCCCAAGCCCCGTCCTGATCTGGAAGCAGAGATGCTGTTGATGGTCAACCGCGAGCGGGTGGCCGCAGGACTCAAGCCGCTTGAGGCAGACCCGGAAATGTTGCCAGTGGCGCGTGCTCATTCCGTGGACATGTTCGAGCGCGGCTACTTCTCGCACTATACACCGGAAGGCCGAGACCCCTTCGGACGCATGAGCGCAGCGGGCGTCTCCTTTACAATCGCGGGCGAAAATCTTGCGCTTGCGCCCACTCTGACGATGGCGCACACAGGATTGATGAACTCGCCCGGACATCGCGCCAACATCCTGCGCCCGCAGTTCGGACGCGTCGGCATAGGCATCATGGACGGAGGCATTCGCGGCCTGATGATAACGCAGAACTTTCGCAACTGATACCAGGTTACAGTCAAAAGAGAGGATAAAGAGAAACCACGAACTCACACTAAATGGCACGAAAAGAGATTGTTCTTCGTGCAGGTTCGTGTGATTTAGTGGTTTCTCTTTTCTACTGCTTTGATTGCAGTCCGGCATAACCTCATCAAGCAAAATCAGCGAAAGCGGCTGAAGCGTGCTCAGGCATGCTTCAACAGTTATTTTGGGCAACAGGCCGGGAGGGCATCGCATCAAAGAAACGGTAAGGTAAGCTCTCTCATGAGACAAGAAAATCAGAGGCGCGTTAGATTCGGTTCTAACGCCTTTTTTGTCTGACTGAAGAGACGCTGGAGAAATCGGGATAAGGGCAATGGCTGAAGAGAAGATCTTAATACCGGCTTATAAAAGAGCCGGTAGTTGCACGCGTTGCAGCGCAGATGTTTATGCGCCTAATCTCAAAGAGAGCGGGGGCTGGCCTTCTATGTCTGCCTGCACTTGCGAGCATGGGCCGCAGATGCCGCGCGAAGCGAAGATGAAAGATTTAAGGCAGAGCAGGGAAGCGAAGCTTGAAGAACACGCGCAGGCAGCATAAAGGGGGCGTTAAAAATGAAAGATCAGAGAAAAGTTAAGAAGGAACGTACGGTCACCAAGGAGAAGAGTGCAGTCGGCTTTGAAGCCAATCCGTTTTATGAGCGGTTGCTTGAGCTGAGAGAGCAGAAGCCCGCGGCCTACAATATCATGAGCGCGGCGACGCGACTTGCAGTAGAAGCATACGTGAAGGCGAAGGATTCAGCTTCAGGACATGTCGCGGCAAAGGCTGCCTGATTCCGGCAATTCCCCGCGCGTCTCTATTTCTTGTTGGAAAAGTCCCGTAGGGACGATTGATAATAGCCCAGCCATTTATGGCTGGGTAAGAATAACGAGAAAAAAGTTGAGTCCCGTAGGGACGACTGAAATCTTTCCAGATTTATTCAGCCGTCCCTACGGGACTCAACTTTTTTCCATGACTTATTCCCAGTGCTGAAGCACTGGGCTATTGCCAGCCGTCCCTACGGGACTTCTCTAACAGCATAAAGAATAGGTTCAGTTGAGCAGGGAAGCTAAAGAGTTTCAGCCTCACTGCTTTTTGGTAAACTTCATAGCTACGCCGTTCATGCAGTAGCGCCGGCCGGTTGGTTCCGGGCCGTCGTCGAATACGTGCCCCAGGTGAGCATCGCAGCGCGCACACAAAACTTCCGTGCGTGTTTCGGACAAACTGCTATCAACCTTTTCGCTCACGTTCTCTTTGGCAATCGGTGCCCAGAAGCTAGGCCAGCCCGTGCCGGAATCGAACTTCTGTTTAGAGCTGAACAGGGACAGGTCGCAGCTAACGCACGCGAAGATTCCTTTATCGTGAACCTTATTTAGAGGGCTGGAATAGGGCGCTTCCGTCCCCTGTTGCCTTGTCACGTAATACTGTTCCGGCGTCAGAATCTTCTTCCATTCCTCATCCGTCTTAATCACTTTGGGAAAAGGTGAATCCACATTTTTTGTGGCGGCTTTAACCGTCTGCGCTTCAGCCTGCTTAAATGGAAAGGCAGCCAGACACGCGCCCGCGCCCGCCGCTATAGTGTATGAGAGAAATAAACGTCTATTCATCACAAGATTTCCTAAGCTGATACTTTGGGGGCTGGAAAGAGGCGCTTCTCTACAAAGCTCTAAAGCTGGAAGCGCCTCTTCGCGCGCCACGCGTTAGTTGGGCAACAACACTGTGTCAACCACATGTATGACACCGTTCGATTGATACACGTCGGCGGTGGTCACATTGGACGAGCCGCCCTTCTCGTCTGTCAGAGTAATACCATTCATGCCGTTCATGCGAGCCGTCAGCGTGTCGCCGCTCACGGTCGTCAGAGTAGCAGAGCCTCCGCCCTTCTTAATAAGCTGCATCAGCTTTTTAGAGTCGTAACGACCTGCCACGACATGATAGGTGAGAACCTTCGTCAGCATGGCTTTGTTCTCAGGCTTGAGCAGCATATCGACCGTGCCCGCCGGAAGCTTATCAAAAGCCGCGTTGGTTGGAGCAAATACTGTGAAAGGCCCCTTGCCTTTCAATGTCGGAACCAGCCCGGCAGCTTTCACTGCCGCGACCAGCGTGGTGTGATCTGCGGAGTTGACCGCATTGTCAACTATATCCTTGGCACGATACATCGGCGCTCCGCCGACCATCGGATTCTCCTGCGCGAAAGCCGTCGATGTAGCAAAGGCCATAGGCGCAAGAGCAAGCAGTAGCGATACAAAAAACTTTTTCACGTTTCCTCCCTTATCCATCTCAAGTCAAAATTTTGTGGCGCGCTCTGGGGACTATACGGAAGCCGTGGGAGAGGCGGATTGCGCGAGCTTGAATAAATTTGAGAAGGCCGAGAGGAGAGCGGTTTATTTGACAGGTGAAAAGAGGCACCGCGATCTTTTGCTGTGCCTCTCACTGGTCTCGCGCGGGCTGAGCCATCAGCGTAGTGGCCTGAGACCGTAAGCTACGCCTGACACGTCTAGCGCGGTCGGTGCTAGTCCGTCGTCTCGGCCAGATTGGACTTGTACTTGGTATTCATCTTACGGTCGTTCATCTCTATGTAAATCCAGCTTGGAGGAATGACATTTCTTTCCATCGCAAACCATAATGTGCCAAGCCCATCGTGATTTGCGAGCGCGCAGAATCCATAGACACGCTTCCCGCTCTGGTCGTAGACATCAACCCAGGTGCGCGCTGATTTCGCATTATTCCCGCAGGGCGGCAACTCCGGCGAGGCTGCGAAAAGCTCGTTCGGATACGCATCCCGGTTAAAAACCGCGTACTTGTAACGCGTCCATTGCTTACCATTGGCCTCATAGGGTTCCTGTCCCATGAAGACGAGCACAGGGTTAGGCAACGGAGGAGGTGCAGTCGAAACGCTGTCGGTTGCCAGGGGCATCAGAATCAGGCAGGCCAGAAGCACTATGAGCTTTTTTCCGAAACTTAATCTCATGATTGTTCCTTTCCTATGGAAGAATGAAGGAGCACAGCCTGTGACCAAAGCTGGAGCGCGATTTTCCGTAGAGAGGCTGGCTTAAATGTAGTTTCATAGCGGCAATCTCCCATGCGTATAAGAAATTGCAACTGCAACCCTGTCGCCAATGCGTGCTGTTGATAGGCTAACAAAGGCAAGACTTCTTGTTAGCGGAAAGCTACCCTGAGATGCCAGAAAAAATATGCCTGTCAGCGTAGAATGTCAATACAGAGAAAAATCAGCGCGGTTCTTCGAGCGGGCAAAAATAGGTTTTACGGGGCAAATCCCGACTGATGGGAAGAGCATTCATACAGCATTTAACGCCCATCGAATCATAGGGTTTAGCGGCTTGACAAACCCGCAAAAACCTTTATTATCTACGATTCGCTTCCCCCCCAGGCGAAGTAGTTGCCGTAAGTAACACTTCCGTCAACCTCATAATCAATTAGCTTAAGTATTAGCCTGAAGGCTCGCTCGTATCAGCCCGGAAGCTATTGCTCGAAGGTGCTAATAGCCGCACACCTGAGAGCTTAGTTTTGAGTGGGACTTCGTTTGTGTGAATCGTTGTAGAGTCTGATTACGAAGTTCTTATCAGGCCATCACTATTGAGAATCAAATCGCAAGCATTCTGAATTTAGGAGAAGTTAAGTCCTCGCATGTCTAACAAAAAACGACTAATCGCCTGTTTATCCCTCTTCGCTGTTCTAACTTTAATATCAATTAGCTGGCTGGCCTCACCCGGCATGGCTGCCACCAATTGTACTACTCCAACTTTCGCTCCCGCGCTGAATACTTCTATAACGAACTACCGGCCTACTTACAGTGCGGTTGGAGATTTTAATAACGACGGTAAAACTGATCTTGCCGTTGGTATGCGGGTTGACCCCTCCGGCTTTATTTACATCTATTTAGGTAAAGGTGATGGCACCTTTACTATCCCTATGCCGACTGCTGCGGTGGAGTGGCCCGGGGCTATTATTGTTCAAGATTTTAACAATGATGGTTTTAATGATTTAGCAGTTGCTAACACGGGGAATGTTTCTATTTTACTTGGCAAAGGGACAGGAGCTTTTGGCGCTCCCACCACTTATCCTGTCGGGGTAGGAGGCCCTCATTTGGTGGCCGCTGACTTTAACGGCGATGGGAAGATCGATCTGGCTCTTAACAACGAATATGCCTATGGTGTCTCCGTTTTATTTGGAGCCGGTAACGGAAGCTTCTCAAGCCCGACCAAATTTCTCGTAGGACAATGGCCTCAGCAGCTCGTCGCCGGAGATTTTAACAAGGATGGGAAGAGCGATTTAGCGGTCGCTAATTTCGGGACTAATGACATCTCGATTCTACTCGGAAATGGGGCGGGTTCTTTTAGCCCTGCAACGAGCGTTCCTGTTATGACCAAACCAAGGAACCTTGCTATAGGCGATTTCAATAATGATCAGATTGCGGATTTAGTGGTTTCTAATATCATTTCTGATAATGTCCCGGTGCTGCTGGGCAAAGGAGACGGCACCTTCAACGCTCCTGCAAACCATGTGTTCACCTCCAGCCCCGGCTACATTGCGGTCGGTGATTTCAACGCTGACGGTAATGGCGACCTTGTGGTGGGTACGAATGTAGGTAGTGGTTATGTCACCGCTGTGCTTGGCATGGGCACGGGCGATTTCGGGCCGCCCATGAACTTCATGACATTGAATGGTGCAAGTCCGGCTGTCATTAACATCGCGGATTTTAACGGTGATGGTAAAAGCGATCTGCTGGCACTCAGTCCATACATCACTTATACCACCCGCGCTTTCTCTGTCTTTCTAAATACGTCATGTGACCCGACGCCAACGCCAACGCCGACTCCCGTTGTGGCTCCGACTCCGACGCCAACGCCCAGCCCGACTCCCGTTCCGTCCCCCAGGCCGACGCCGCCTCCGGCTGGCCCTCACGGCCAGATTGCATTCGCTCGATTTGTCACGGGGCGACAGTTTGAAATTTTCATAGTCAATGCGGACGGCGATTATCCTGCAACGAGAATTACCTATAACAGTGAGGGTAGTACCGATCCTATCCCGCCCGGCTCGGATCAGCCCGTCTGGTCTCCCGACAATAAAAAGATTGCCTTTAGAGTTGCCAGCACGAATAATACTGATCAAAACCCCGACGGCATCTATGTGATAAATTCTGATGGAACGAATCAAGCCAGAGTATTCATCGGCGCGGCTAACTCTCCAACATGGTCGCCCGATGGCAAAAAGATAGCTTTCGTCGGCTCGCATAATGACATTTTCAGAGTAGATGCCGACGGCACCAATCTAACGCAGATTACTCACTCCATAAGCAAAGGAAAGTCTCAAACTGTATGGTCACCCGACGGCAGCAAGATAGCTTTTTCTTATAGCGACCCGGATGTAGACGCATCACCGGAAATCTGCGTGATAAATCCTGATGGAAGCGGCCTGACTAATCTGACCAATACGCTGGGAGTGGCTGAGGTTGAGCCTGCATGGTCTCCTGATGGGACGAAGATTGTTTATAAGGTGCCGGTATACGCGAATTTTGAAATCTATGTGATGAACTCGGACGGCAGCAACCAGCACAGTCTTCCTACAAGGGCATACGGTAACAAACCCACATGGTCATCCGATGGGACAAAGATAGCTTTCATAGTGGGCAACGGCGGAAGTCTGGGCGGTCAGCTTTACATTATGAATGCTGATGGATCGGATCAGCATCCCTTGATGACTACGCAGGCTGGCATGGTTTCTCAAGGCGAATTGGAAAAGCCACTTGCAGCCGCAGAAAGTGAGCAGGCAGGGCAATCGCAACCTCAAGCCGCGACCTCTACGCCCGGTAATGATAATAACCCTAACTGGCAGCATGCGAAGATACCGTCCAGCATCAGCACGACGACAGGCACGGGACAGAGCGCGGTTATCAACACCGCCTTCGCAACGCAGCTTCAAGCCATCGTTCGTGATAACGGCGACAATCCTGTGAGCGGCGTTACCGTCACCTTCACGGCACTGTCAGGCGCTGTAGGAGCGAGCGGCACATTCCCCGGCAACGCGTCGGTGGCGACTGCAACTACAGACAGCAACGGCGTGGCAACCGCTCCAGTGTTTACAGCCAATAGCAAGACCGGCAGCTACAATATAGTCGCAAGCTTTTCCGGCGTTACGCCATCTGCAACATTCAACCTCACCAATGCGAAAGCCAGCCAGACCATCACGTTCGGGGCGCTCACAGGTAAGACCTTCGGCGACCAGAGCTTTACGGTGAGCGCCACTTCAGACTCCAGCTTGCCCGTGAGCTTCGCAGCCACAGGCCAGTGCTCAATTATCAACTCGACGGTTCAAATCGCAGGAGCTGGAAGCTGCACGATTACCGCTTCACAGGGCGGTGACAGCAATTACAACCCTGCGACAGATGTTTCGCAGTCCTTCGATATTGCGAAAGCAGCTTCGACTACAACCGTCATCTCTTCCGCCAGTCCATCTGATTCGGGACAGAGCGTGACATTTACGGCGACAGTCGCAACCACAGCAGGGACACCTACAGGGACGGTGCAGTTCAAGGATGGCAGCACCAACCTTGGCTTGCCCGTTGACCTGAGCGCGAGTGGCGTTGCCACATTCTCGACTTCAACCCTGACAACCGGCACGCACAACATCACAGCCGTCTACAGCGGAGATGCGAACTTCGCCGCCTCTACAGGCACACTCACAGATGGACAGGTCGTAAATATTCAGCCCTCCATCTCCGTCAATGATTTCTCGGTCACGGAAGGCCAATCGGGCACAGCCGATGCGGTCTTTACCGTCACGCTTTCAAAGGCCAGTAATCTAACTGTAAAGGTGGACTTCTCAACAGCGAATGATACGGCGACGGCTGGAAGTGATTATCAGGCGGCCTCCGGCACGCTCTCCTTTATTCCCGGAGACTTAACCCAGACCATCACGGTGCCGGTTAATGGCGACACAGCCAATGAGGGCAATGAGAGATTCACTCTGAGCTTAACCAATCCGCAGAATGCTACAATCGTTGATGCTCAGGGTGTTGGAACTATCCTCAACGACGATTCACCGAGCGTGCAATTCTCAAGCCTTAGCTTCAGCTTCGGCGAGGCGGCAGGTCATGGAGATATTACAGTCAACAGAACCGGCGACCTTTCCAACGCTATCACGGTTGATTATTCGACGAGCGATCAGTCGGGATTAAAACCCTGCCAGACCAACGATAATGGCATCGCATCAGACCGCTGCGACTATGCAACCGCAGTCGGAACACTGCGCTTTGCCGCAGGCGAGCAGAGTAAATCCATACAGATTCCCATTATCAATGATGGTTATGTAGAAGCCTCTGAAGCCTTCACCATCGTCCTCTTCAACGCGCAGGGGGCAAGTCTCGGTGATTCCACAGCGACAGTGACCGTTGTGGATAACGACAACCAGACGGCTTCACAGAACATCATTGACGACCAGGCATTCTTCATCCAACAGCAGTATGTAGACTTCCTGGGACGCGTAGCCGAAGACGCTGGCTTCAAGTTCTGGAACGATAGAATGTCTGATTGTCCTGCGGGACAGACTTGCGACCGTACAGATACCAGCTTGAGGTTCTTCCAATCGGACGAGTTTCAGGAGAGAGGCTTCTACGTCTACCGCCTATATGATGCCGTGATGGGAAGGCTGCCCAAGTATGCGGAGTTCGTGCCTGACGTTGCACGCTTGAACGGCCCACAAACTCCCGCTGAGCAGAGACTGGGCAAAGATGCCTATCTGCTGGATTTCATGAACAAGCAGGAGTTCCGTAATCTGTACGGGGCATATATCTCCGCGGATGGCCTGACCGCTGTGGATGCTGCGGGGTTTGTTAACGCATTATGCGCCAGGGCAGGAATTACACCCGCCAGTAAGCAGACGTTGATTAATAACTTGCAGAGCGGAGCTAAGAACCCGTCGCAAACCGTCGAAGACTTTATTCTGACGCCTGAGATGAGCAGTGTCGGGACTCTGTACTACGACCGTGGGTTCATCACCATGCAGTACTTTGGTTATCTAAGGCGTGATCCTGACACGGGAGGGTTCACCTTCTGGGTAAGCCAGTTGATTGGACAAGGTGCGTCGCATCCACAGGATTACCGCTTTATGGTCGGAGGGTTCCTGCAATCCGATGAATACAGATTCCGCTTCGCCTTGATCTCTGCTCATTAAGGCGAAATTGGGAGTGGGCTGCAAGCTTCACTCTAACCGTAATGAACAGTCAGCGGGACATGATGCAAAGGGGCGAGTCACATAGACTCGTCCCTTTGTAGTAATGAGAAGCTGTTTGAGAAATCAATGGTGTGCGCCGCAGGCACATCCAGCGTTTGCGCCGCAGGCGCAGCAAGATGGTAGCCAGAGGCAGAGGCGGACGCTAGTCCGTCTCTGCCTCTGGTCAGAGTGTAGCTATCATTCGCGCCCTGAAGGGAGCGCGTAGATTCTACGCGCTCCCTTCAGGGCGCGTACTCTCAAACTCGTACTTGGTTCCAGACGTTGCACGTCTGGCTACCTTCTCCATCGCCGCTCGCGCGGCGGTAAAGAGTTCTCAAACAGCTTCTGAATACTTCTCTATGTGCGAACTCTTGTGAAATGCTACACCCGGTTTGCCTTCAGCCGGAGAGAGGCGCGAACTATTATCGTGCAATCGTACACGGCTTTAGTATAGAAGCGATGCAAGTCAGTCGTCTCCGAGTGTCGTTCGCTTCATCGTGAAGTTTGCGTGAATGATTATCGCAGACAGAGCTTTTACGGGTTGATTTAATTGCACGGCAGTCTGTGAGAAAAAGAAGCGCCGGGAGTGGTACGGTCATTGCTATAATCGTTCCCCGTAAAACAAGAGGGAAAGAAAACAGATCGGGTCAGGCTCTTTGAGACAGCAAGTGTATGAAAGCTTTGGGGGAGGCTCTCATTCACATTTTTAGATGATAGCCCTTTGGGGGAGGGGCTATTCATTAAGCAAAGGGCTGTCTCTGTTGGGGCAATGGGGCTGTTAATCTTTCCGAGCGATTTGGGGGAGTCGCTTGGAACGACTAGCAGCCCTTGTTTTTTTTGTTTTCGAGGCGAAGAAACTTGCGCCCGATTAAGTTTCTCAAGAAAGTAAAAACGGTTTCGGAAAGATAAAGCGTTTGACTCTACGGTCATAAGCTTTATTATCCGAAATATTTTTTTGATTTCACGTGAGAGCAGAAGATGTCAGAGTACGTTGAAGTACAAACTAATGTTGAAGAGCCACCGCTTGAGATGTCCAGCCGTCGTCGCTGGGCTGTGACGGCGGGCGTGATGACGGGAATGTTTCTGGCGGCGCTTGAGGCCACAGTGGTCTCGACCGCCATGCCGACCGTCATAGCCTCGCTCGGCGGCTTGAGCCATTATAGCTGGGTCTTCTCGGCCTATCTCATCACGTCCACGGTGACGGTGCCGGTCTGGGGCAAGCTCTCAGACCTGTATGGACGCCGCCTCTTTTACCAGCTCGGCATAGCGGTCTTTCTCTTAGGCTCAATCCTGTCGGGCATGTCCACCTCCATGACGCAGCTCATAGCATTCCGCGCGATACAGGGCTTGGGCGCAGGCGCTCTGATACCGCTCGGCATGACTATCATCGGCGACATCTACACGCTCAAGGAGAGAGCGCGTATGCAGGCGCTCTTTAGCGGCGTCTGGGGATTTTCGAGCGTCATAGGCCCCGTCGCCGGAGGCTTCATCACGGATCAACTGTCATGGCGCTGGGTCTTCTACATAAACATTCCGGTCGGACTCGCGGCGGCTCTTATCATGGGTCTGGCTTTGAAAGAGCCTAGACGACACACGCGGCCTGCGATTGATTACGCGGGCGCTATTGTTTTGATGATAGCGATTACGCTGCTGATGCTGGCGCTCGTGGAAGGCGGCGCAAGCGTTGCGACGCTGACAAGCCCGCGCAATCTAATCCTGTTGGCGGGCGCGAGCTTGCTCACAGCCCTCTTCGTCTGGATAGAGCTGCGTGCGCGCGATCCGATTGTGCCGTTCGTGCTCTTTCGCAATCGTGTGGTGCTGGTCTCAATCGTGGCTGGATTCCTGGCGGGCGTAGCAATGTTCGGAGCGATTACCTTCGTGCCGCTCTTTGCGCAGGGAGCACTGGGCGCGACCGCGACCGAGGCCGGGTCGCTTCTGACGCCGCTCATGTTGAGCTGGGTCGGGCTTTCCGTTATAGGCGGGCGGCTGCTGCTGCGCGTAGGCTACAAGCCTACAAGCATAGTCGGCTTCATACTGCTCACAGCAGGCATGTCGCTGCTTGCAAACTTTAATCTGGACACGCGGCGCATCTGGCTTTATCTGGATTTGGTAATGGTCGGCGCTGGCCTGGGGCTGACAATGCTGACGCTTCTGATTGCAGTGCAGCAAGCAGTGCCGCGCGCACAACTGGGCATCGCCACCTCTCTCAACCAGTTTTCCAGAAGCATCGGCGGCGCGGTCGGCGTAGCCGTCATGGGCACTGTGCTCTCAGCCGGACTGACTTCGTACCTGAGCGAATTTGCTAGCCGTAATCCGGTTGCCCTGTCAACGCAAAGAGCAGCGGAGCTGGCCGCCAATCCGAATGCGCTGATAGAGCCTGCGGCGCGCGCTACTTTGCCGCCCGCCGCGCTCAATGCGCTTCAAAGCGCGCTCGCATACGCAATCCATAATGTCTTCTGGGTCGCCACGGTCGTCGCCGCTCTGGCGCTGCTGGCCTCCTTCGCCCTGCCACGCGCAGGCGACAGCAAGACACAACCCCCGACCGAAGAGTCCTGCTCCGCGGAAGCCTGCGAGCGACTCGTCGCCGCCGAACTCGCCACCTTCGACCCCGAACACGAACCAGTAGAGCAAGTATGAATGCAGAATGCAGAATGATGAACGAAAAGAAGATTCAAGTTGAATTATCACACATTCATCATTCTGCATTCTGACTTCTGCATTGCCCTTCTCATCCTTGTAGTAGTGATTGTGTGCCGTCTATAAAGACTTCTGTGCCGGAGATGTGGCTTGAGGCGTCGGAGGCCAGGAAGAGTACGAGTTGCGCGACCTGCTCGGAAGTTCCCGGCGTGCCGTCAGTCAGGGGAATATCACCTTCAGGAAACTTCACAGGCTCGCGTACCTTTTCCAGATCGCGCGCCTCCGAGTTCTCTTCAATCTCGGTATCAATCGCGCCGGGGCAGATACAGTTAACGCGTATGCGATGCGAAGCCAACTCCAGCGCCATCATCTTTGTGAAAGCGACCTGCCCGGCCTTCGAGCATGAATAGGCGGTCGCGCCCGTGTTGCTGAAGATGCGCGTGCCGTTGACCGAGGACGTGACGATAACAGACCCGCCGCGCTTCTTCAGGTACGGCACCGCGTATTTAACCGTCAGGAACGTCCCCTTCAAATTAATGTCCAGAGTTTTATCCCACTCCTTGGGTGTTAATTCTTCAATGGGCGCCCACACGCCGTTGATGCCTGCATTAGCAAAGACAATATCAATGCGCCCCCATTCGTCTGCGAGCTGTTCTATTGCGCGCAACATCTCTTCGGGTTGAGAGATGTCCGCCGTGAGCGCTATGGCCTGACCCTTCGCTCGCTTAATCTTCCTGACCGTCTCTTTAAGCTCATCCTCCGTGCGGCCAAGAGCGCCAATGCGCGCTCCCTCTTTCGCCAGCAACAGCGCCGCCGCCTTTCCTATGCCTGAGCCTGCGCCCGTGATGAGCGCGACGCGATCCTTTAACTGCATCTCAAAACTCCTCCCCGGATTGTTCTCTCTTTTAGAGAGTTACTTTAGCTGATTTTAAGCCCCTGACAGGGGCGACAGAATTTAGCCCACGGCGTAAGCCGTGGGAATTAAGTCAACATTTGAAATTCAAGCCCCGTAGGGGCGACATAAGTTTTGTGGCCGTATAGAAATCCTTTGCCGTCAAATTTATGTCGCCCCTACGGGGCTTATAACATTTTCCGCTTCTGGTGTCCCACGGCTTACGCCGTGGGCTAAATTCTGTCGTCCCTTTCAGGGGCTTAAAACAGGTAGTACCTAAATGCAATTTGCTATAGCGTCCCACCTCTTTTGAGCTTTCTTTGAAAGAAGTGCTTGACAAAATCGGCAATCAGAATAAAATACGAGCGTTCGTTTTCTTAGGTAGATTCATGCCCAAGCTTAGCCATGAGGTCATTGAAGAGAAGAAGGGACGCATCGAAGAGGCGGCCAAACAGCTCTTTATCAAACAGGGCTTTCACGCCACCTCTATGCGGGACATAGCCGCTCGCACCGGCACGAGCCTGGGTAATCTTTACAATTATTATCGCACCAAAGAGGAAATCCTAGAGTCCATCATACGCAAGTACCAGAAGGTGATTGATGCGCGGCTGCGCGCCATCTTCGACGAGATAGAGGAGCCTTTCGAGCCGGAGAGCCTGAATAATTTCGGGCGGCTCGTCAAAGAGATGGTCAACGACCATCACGACTTCTGGCTCCTGATGTACATAGACGTACTGGAATTCGAGAATCGCCACTTTCGCAAGATGTTCGAGGGGCTGGCGCAGAACCTGCGGCGACGCTTCTCCTCTTACTTCGCCGAATTGAGAAAAAGGGAAGCGCTCTATGACGGCATTGACCCGGCGGTCGGGTTCACAGCCGTCTATATGCAGTTCTTCAACTATTTTCTGGTTGAAAAGCTCTTCGGCGGTAATCGCCACTTCGGCATCAGCGACGATCAGGTGATAGTGAAACTGACGGAGATTTTCCGTCGCGGTATCCTGAGACCGGATAATCAGCAACTCAGGAAAGCTCAAAAGGGGCGCGCTTCAAAAGCCCGCTCCACGTCTGCAAGAAAGTCTATAAACAAGTAGCCCGGATAACAAAAGGGGCGCGCCAGAGAGTGCAGTCAAACAAATGCGCGCCCGTTCAATAGCAAGGAAATAAAAACGTACGTTCGTTTTTATCCAGGGGCGGCTTCACCCCCGCTCATTCTTTCGGAAAGCTTATTGCTGGAGGTTTACAAAAAAAATGGTTCGGAGCAAATGTTTCAATCTGTTGATGCTCGTCGGCCTTCTCTTTTCCGTTACCCTTTCGGCCTATGCGCAGGGCGCGACGGGTCAGTTGTCAGGCACGGTCTCGGACGCACAGGGCGGACGCGTGACGGGCGCATCCATCAAGGTCACAAACCGCGATACGGCGTTTGAGCGCGAGGTCGTGACGGACGAAAACGGTAACTTCGCCGTGCAGCTTCTGCCTCCGGGCAAGTACCGCGCGGAAATTACTGCGCAGGGCTTTAAGACTGCAATCGCCGAAGAGGTCATCGTGAACGTGGCGCAGGCCTCGACCGTTGACATCACGCTTGAAGCCGCGACCGTGCAGGGCGGGACTGTGACGGTGACCGCAGAGCAGCCGCTCGTGCAGACGGAAAGCTCGCAGGTCGGTCGCGTCATAGAAGAGACGCAGCTTCGTCAACTGCCTCTGCCGACGCGCAACTTCCAGCAGCTTCTGACGCTCTCGCCCGGTGCCAGCGCCTCTGTGTCTAACAACACGGAGCTTGGGCGCGGCGACACGACCATTACCGTCAACGGCCAGCGCACCACCTCCAACAACGTGCGCATCAACGGCATTGACGCCAACTCCATAGGCACCAACTCCACTCCGAACATCGCCGTGCCATCCACGGACAGCCTTCAGGAGTTCATAGTCCAGACCAGCCTTTACGATGCTTCGCAAGGGCGTAACGCGGGCGGCAACGTAGAGGCGATTACCAAATCAGGCTCGAACGATTTTCATGGAAACGTCTACGAGTTCTTCCGCAATCGCGCTCTGAACGCCAACGACTTCTACCTTGAGCGGCAGGGGCAACAGAAGCCTGTGCTTTCGCGCAACCAGTTCGGCGGCACCATCGGCGGCCCCATAGTGCGCGACCGCGTCTTCTTCTTCGGCTCTTATCAGGGGACGCGCGAGCGCAACGGAGCATCTCTGATTAACAGCCTGATGTCTCCGACGCTGCCAGTTTTTCTGACAGACACCAATCGCACGGCTGCCGGAATCGTCGCGGCATTCAATGCTTACAACGCTACGCTGCCCGTTGCACAGCAGCAGGCTGTGCTGACGGCGGCGCAGGTTAATCCGATTGCCATCGCGCTCTTGAATGCCAGGTTGCCCAGCGGCCAATTCGCTATTCCAAGTGCTACGACCGCGACTGGCTCTGTGGCTATCTCTGACCTCTCGCGCTTCCGCGAGGATCAGTTCAACGGCAACATTGACATAAAACTGAGCGATAACCATTCCTTCTCCGGCAAGGCTTTCTTTGCCAGCAACCCGACCACGCAGGCGAACTATAATTTTGCGGGCTTAGGCAACGGGCCGACGCAGCTACCGGGCTTCGGCGGCAATCTGGACATCATACAGAGCCTGACCTCCCTGACGGACACATATGTTTTTAGTCCCAATGTGGTCAATCAGGCGCGTCTCGGTTTCAGCCGCCTGCGCGTTACCTCCACGCCGGTTGAGCCTTTTACGGCGGGACAGTTCGGCATCACGAATCCGATTGGAAATCTCTTCCCCGGCTTGCCGACCATAGTGCTGCCGGGGCTTTTCACGCTTGGCTCATCCAGTTTCGCGGATCAGTCATCGCGCATCAACGCGTGGACGTTTAATGACACGATCTCAATCGTGGCGGGCAATCATCGCCTGCGCATCGGCGGCGAGTTTCGCCGCTCGCAGGTTAACTTCTACTTCAACGCCTTCTCGCGCGGCTTCCTGCAATTCTCTCCGACGACTGCGAATCCCTTCTCGGCTTTCACAAACTTCCTGACCGGCTCTGGCATCTCCATCGTCGGCTCCGGCGTCTACGACCGCGCGCTCAGGACAAATGACTTGGGTCTCTTCGTTCAGGACGACTGGAAAATCACTCGTCGCCTGACGCTGAATCTGGGTCTGCGCTACGACTTCTACGGCTATCCGAAGGACATACGCGGGCGGCTTGTTAACTTCCTGCCGAATCAGTTCAGGCAGGGAACAACCCTCGCGCCCGCAGGGCCGCCGAATGGCTTTGTGCAGGCAGGCAATGCTACGAATCCTATTCCGGGCGTGCCGCTCGTGGACGACACGCTCGTGCCGAATGATAAGAACAACTTCGCGCCGCGCGTCGGTTTCGCTTACAACGTTTCGGATTCGGCGCGCGTCGTTGTGCGCGGCGGCTACGGCATCTACTACGACCGTCTCTCCACTCGCTACGCCAATACGCAGCTTTTGGATTACCCGTATCTGGCGCTGGCGGTCGGTCTGGTCAATCCTTTGGGAGGCATAGTGCCGGGACTTCTACCATACTCAAGCCCCTTCGTGCCTGTGCCGCAGCCCACGGCGTTCCCTGTCAACACCACTATCCCAAGTCCTTTGAGTCCGCTCACGCCGCTGGTCGGCGTGCCCATTAGCGGCATCTACATCAGCCCTGACCTGCGCACGCCCTACATACAGCAGTACAACACGAACGTGCAGTGGGAGTTTGCGAAAGACTACTTGCTGGAAGTTGGCTACGTGGGCGCGAGCGGCAGGAAGCTTCTACAGGTGATTACGCTCAACCAGCCTGTTTACAATCAGGCGACCAACAGCTTCGCAGCGCCCTTCGGCACGGCTCTTTCGACGCAGAAGAACACAGCGGGCGGCATACAGCAGGTTCAGTCAACCTCCAATTCGCAGTACAACTCGCTTCAGGTCAGCGTCACCAAGCGCTTCAGTCAGGGGCTACAATTCTTAGCGGCCTACACATTCGGACGCTCAACCGACTACTATTCGGGCACGGCTGTTAACGAATTGCAGGCGGTCGCGGGCGATCAGGTCAACTGGCGCACAAACTTCGGCCCGTCGGATTACGACCGCAAGCATCGCTTCGTCTACAGCTTCGTCTATGATCTGCCGAAGACCAGTTCGGAGTCGCGCGCAGCCCGCGCTCTTCTTAACAACTGGGAGATCGCAGGCATCCTGACGTTGCAGACCGGCTTGCCCTTCTCGATTATTGATAACCCGAACAACAACATCATTCAGCGCGCCAACCTTGCGGCGGGCTTTTCCGGCTCGGTCTACACGAGCGGAAATATAACCGACAGGCTGAACGGTTATTTCAACACGGCGGCTTTCGTTATCTCGCGTCCCATCGTTGCGGGAGGGGCAATCGGAGTGGTTAACAATCCGGCGTTCGATCCTGCGAATCCGTTCGGCAACACGGCGCGCAATGCCTTTCGCGGGCCGGGACAGAAGAATCTTGACTTCTCCGTCGTGAAGTTCATCCCGTTCACAGAGCGAGTACGCGGCGAGTTGCGTACGGAGTTCTTCAATCTCTTTAACTGGACGAACTTCGCCAATCCGAACAACAACATCGCCAACCTTGCGACGTTCGGCAGAATCACGCAGACGACCACAGGCCCGCGCGTCATTCAGTTTGCGTTCAAGCTTAACTTTTAAGAGCAGTGACGAGTGACGAGTGATAAGTGACAAGATAAAATAGTTCTTGCTTGTCACTCGTCACTCGTCACTTGTCACTGTATTTTTATGCCGAAGATTGTTGCAGGCAACATAGAGCTTTACTACGAGGAGCACGGAGCGGGTGCGCCTCTTGTTCTGATTCCGGGTTTTGGCACCGGCCTCTGGATTTGGTTCAAGCAGGTTCCTGTTTTCTCCAGAGAGTTTCGCACCATCGTCTTTGACCCGCGCGGCATCTCTCGCTCCGGTGCGCCGGATGCGCCCATAACAATCAGAACGATTGCGGACGACGTGGCCGCGCTCCTTCAAGCTCTTCAGCTTGAGAGCGCACACATCCTGGGCGCGTCCTTTGGCGGTTTTGTCGCACAGGAGTTCGCGCTCTGGTATCCGGAAATGACCCGGAGCCTGACGCTTTGCTGTACAAGCTTCGGCGGCGCAGGCCACGTTCCGCCGTCTCTTGACACACTTCAAGCTATCGCTTCGACCAAAGGGCTTAATACTGAAGAGCGCTTTCGCGAGAACCTGTTGCTGGCTTTTTCGCCCGCCTTTGTGGAGAACAACAGGGAAGAGGTAGAGAAGGCCATAGAGTTACGCGCACAGAATTTCGTGCCGGAATACGCCTATCTACACCAGCTTCAGGCGGCGCTTGAATTTAACACCGAACAGAGAGTCCAGCAGATACTCGCGCCGACGCTTGTCTTAACCGGCGATGCCGACATCATAGTGCCTATGGAGAACTCGCTCAATCTGGCCGCACGCATCCCCGGCGCAAAGCTTGTCACCATAAAGGGCGGTAGCCACACCTTCTTCATAGAACAGGCAGATGAATTCAACGCGGCGGTAATCAAGTTCATTAAAGAAACGAAAACGGCATAAAGAGATTTTGGATTTTGGATTGAAAGAAGAAAGATTCAACATCGCAGGTTTCCCAAGCCAAATCTAAAATCCAAAATCTAAAATTCTTTGAAAGGCAACATGCGCTACGCAAAGATAGTTGGCACAGGGTCATACGTCCCCGAAAAAATTCTGACAAACGATGAGCTGAGCCGTATGCTCGGCGAAGACATCAACGAGTTCGTCTCTCAAATCCTGGGCATACGCGAGCGCCACATCTGCGCTCCAGATGAAAGCACCGCAGACCTTGCGACCGCTGCGGCGCTGCGTGCTCTGGAAGCATCCGGAGTCAAAGCGGAAGATTTGGACTTAATCGTGCTGGCGACCGACACGCCCGAATATGTTTCGCCCGCCACGTCTGTCGTCGTGCAGTATCGTTTGGGAGCGAAGAACGCGGGCACGTTCGATCTCAACTGCGCCTGCGCCGGTTTCGTCACCGCGCTGGACACTGCCTCCAAGTACATCATCGCGGACGACGCTTACAGGAACGTGCTGGTCATAGGCGCATACGCCATGAGCAAGTATGTTGACTGGACGGACAAGAAGACCTGCACGATCTTTGCAGACGGCGCGGGCGCGCTCGTGCTTCAGGCTTCGGAAGAGAGGCCGGGCTTTCTTGCATCAAAGCTCGTCGCGGAAGGCAGCTTCCACGACCACATGGGCATCTACGCGGGCGGCACACGCATACCCATCACCGAAGAAGTCCTGCGTGAAGGAGTGTGGGCCAAGCTGCGCTTTGCTAAAAAGTATCCGGCGGAAGTCAACAACGAAGGGTGGCCTGCTATCGTGCTGGATGTGCTCGCAAAGGCTGGCTTGACTGTTGCCGACATTCCGCTCTTTCTCTTCACGCAGGTCAACCTGAGCACTATAAAGGAAGTGATGTCTAGGCTTGACCTTCCCATGTCGCGCACGCATACAGTGATGGGCAAGTGGGGCTATACAGGCTCCGCTTGCATCCCCATGGTGCTCGACGATGCCGTCAGAGAAGGGAAGCTCAAAGAGGGCGATAATGTAGTCATGTGCGCCTCCGGCGGCGGCCTCAACATGGCCTGTGTCGCCTTCAGATTCTAAAGGCAGGTAACGGGTGTCAGGTGCCGGGTGCCGGTAAAAGAAAATCAAGCGGTCTTTCTTTTTTACCGGCACCCGGCACCTGACACCCAGCACCCTTTTATGAAATATCCGAACATTTACACGCTGTTTCGCGAGAGGGTGGAGCAGTACGGGAAGCGCGATAGCGAGCCGCGTGATGTTTTCTATGTTCGGGAGGGCGGAGGGTGGAAGGGTATCTCGTGGGAGCGCTTTGATGTGGAGGCGCACGAGTTCGGCTGTGCGCTTCTGGCTTCGGGGTTGTCGCGGGGAGCTTCTGTTTGCATCCTGATGGGCAACGTTCCCGAATGGCCTGTCACGGACATAGGGACTATTGCCGCGGGCGGCATCTCGGTTGGGCTTTACCCTACAAGCTCCGCAGAGCAGTGCCGTTACATCATCAATCATTCGGACGCAGAGTTCGTTCTGGTTGACACCGCGCAGCAGTTGGAAAAAATCCTGAGCATTCGCGCCGAGCTTCCAAACATTAAGGCCGTCATAGCGCTTGACGAAGAGGCGGCGAGCGCGCATCCCCTTGTGACGAGCTACAGGGATTTTCTTCAGGCGGGACGCGAATGCTCTGCGGAGGTCAGGCCGCTCCTTACGGAGAATGCTTTGAGCGCGGAGCCGGATGACATAGCCATCATGGTTTACACCTCCGGCACTACGGGCTTGCCCAAGGGCGCGTGTCTGAGCCACCGCTACATCATCAACAGCGTAGAGTCTTTGCGCGGGACGATTCCGGTTTACGATTGGGATGTCTGCTTCTCTTATCTTCCTTACTGCCACGTGGCCGAGCGCATCAGCGGTCTCTACAATCGCCTGTACGCAGGCACGCCCGCTTATTTCGTTGACGATCTCTCGAAGCTCTGGACGTACATGCTCGACGTGCGGCCAACAGTATTTGCAAGCCTCCCGCGCTTTTTCGAGAAGGTTCATGCGCGCGTCGTGAGCGATATGGATAAGCTTGGAGCGGAAGAGCAGAAGCGATTTCGTGATGCAATGGAAGTCGGCAGACGTGTCAGCCGCATGAGACAGGCCGGAGAAGCTATACCGGAAGAATTGCAGGCAGAGTATAAGGAGCATGCGCTGCCCGCGCTCTCTTTTGTTAACGACTATTTCGGCGGGCGCATGAGGCTCGCGACCTCCGGCGGCGCGCCCCTTTTGATGGAGGTCGCAGAATTCTTCGACGCCGCAGGGATTCCGATTCTTCAAGCCTACGGGCTGACGGAAAATGTTTGCGTGGCATTCAATCGCCCGGACAACTATAAGTTCGGCACAGTCGGCCCGGCCATGCCGGGATGCTCCATCAGGCTTGAAGCGGACGGCGAGATTCTCGTCCGAAGCGAGATGATGTTCAGCGGTTATTACAAAGAGCCTGAAAAGACTGCTGAGGTTATGCGGGACGGCTGGCTCTTGACGGGCGACCTGGGGTGCATGGACTCTGACGGCTTCCTGCGGATTACAGGCCGCAAGAAAGAACTCATCATCACTTCGACTGGAAAGAATATCGCGCCCGCGCTCATAGAGAATTTAATCAAGGAGCATCATCTAATCAGCCACGCGCTCATCTACGGCGAGGGCAAGAGCTATCTGGTCGCGCTCATCACGCTCAACCAGTTAGAGGCCGAAGAGTACGCAGGTACGCGCTCGCTTTCATTTGAGAGCTTCGCCGAATTGACGCGTCATCCTGATATTATTCATCTGGTACAGCAGATAGTTGATAGCGCCAACGCCAGAGTCTCTTCCACGGAGGCCGTCAAAAGATTTGTCATACTTGAGCGCGATCTTCAGATAGAACGGGACGAAGTGACGCCGACCTTAAAGCTCAAACGCAATGTCGTGACCGAGCGCTTCGGTGGAATTTTGGAAGATTTGTATAAGTAAGCGACGGAAGTACACAGGTCAGTACCGCCTGCGGTAGCGGGCGGGTCTTAGGCTAGGCAATCACCCGCCCGCTCACGCAGACGGTACTGACCTTCTCTGCGTTATACGCGTCTCTACAGTCAGGAGTATTTCAGATGCCTAAAACATTCTTGATAAGAAAGCATCGCATCTTCTTCGTCCTCGCGTCGCTTCTGGTCTTTCTCGCTTCCGCCAGCGCGCAAACCCCTCAGCCTGCGCGAGCCGAGAAGGAGGTCAGGATTTACGGGCAGAAGATTCGCTACGTTGAAGCGGGCAGCGGCCCCACGGTGATTCTACTGCACGGGCTGGGCGGAAACTCTGCCAACTGGATTTTGAACATCAACCAGCTTGCAGCGAAGTATCGCGTCATCGTTCCAGACCAGGTGGGCTTCGGGCAATCGGACAAGCCTCTGATTAACTATCGCGTCGGAACCTATGTTGACTTTCTGGACAGGCTTTACAGCGAGTTAAAGATAGAGCGTGCAACGCTCGTGGGAAATTCCATGGGCGGCTGGATTGCTGCGCTCTACACGATTGCGCATCCCGAACGCGTCGAGCGACTTGTGCTGGTTGATGCCGCAGGCTTTGCTCCCCCGAAGGATTTCGATGTGAAGCAATTGTCCGGACTGAATCCCTCTACGCGTGAAGGGATGCGGGAGCTTGCTTCGCGCGTCATCTACAACAAGCAGATTTACGCTACTGACGAAGCGATTGACCTGATGCTCGCGCAACGCATGGCGGCGGGCGACGGCTACACCATACAGAGCCTAATAGAATCAATCGCGCGCCGCGAAGACATGCTCGACGGTCGGCTGTCAGCGATACGAAAGCCTACGCTCCTCATCTGGGGAAAACAGGACGGATTAACGCCGCTCGCGGAGTTCGGTGAAAGATTCAAGCGCGAGATTGCAGGCGCTGAGCTAATCGTGTTCGACCAGTGCGGCCACGTTCCGCAGGTCGAGAAGGCCGCGGAGTTCAACGCCGCGCTCCTGAAATTCCTAGCTGCGCCCGCGCCCGCTAGATAAGCACAGGTCAGTACCGCCTGCGTGAGCGGGCGGGTCTTAGTCTCGCTATCACCCGCCTGCTCACGCAGGCGGTACTGACTTGCCGGGACGAAAGGAAGAGCGATGAATTTACAGGTTGGAGACACAGATTCGTTGACAAAGACAATCACGAATGAGGACATCAGGACGTTTGCGGATTTGACGGGCGATAACAATCCAGTTCATCTGGACGACGATTTCGCAAAGACGACTCGCTTCGGTCGCCGCATAGCGCACGGCATGTTGAGCGCGGGGCTTATCTCAGCAGTGCTGGCGAACAAGCTGCCCGGCACAGGCACTGTCTACCTGAGCCAGTCGCTCTCGTTCGTCGCGCCCGTCTATCCCGGCGACACCGTCACGGCGCGGGTCACTGTGACGAAAGTCAGGGAGGACAAGCCCATCGTGACGCTCGAAACCATCTGCACTAATCAACGTGACGAGCCGGTCATACGCGGCGAGGCCGTGGTCTTAGTTTAAGAAGAATGTTTACGCCCCATCAGGGGCGCGTATGTTTATAGCTCCCCAATCCCTGTTGGAAATTCTTAGCTCCGCGAGGTGTGGCATGTGTACATTTCGCTCCTGACGGAGCTAAAAGAAATAGAATTAACCTTAAGCTATAAACATCTGGCTCCTACGGAGCAAAGGTGATTCATGAGGCTTGATGCGGTTTACAAAAATCAATTGTTTGCCATCGCCTCTTTTTTACAGCCGGAAATTTTAGAAGCATGTCCACAAAACTAATTAAAGTTGAAGACGCCGCCGAGCCTGCTCCTGTAAGAGTCTCTTCTCATGCCTGGTACGCGCTCGCGCTCCTGACGCTCGTCTACGTTCTGAACTTTCTAGACCGCACGCTCATCTACATACTGTTCACGCCCATCAAGCAGGAGATGAGCTTCACGGATACGGAGCTGGCCTTTATAGGGCCGACCTCGTTCGCCATCTTCTACACGCTGCTGGGCATCCCGTTTGGCCGTCTGGCCGACCGCCAGACTAGAAAATATCTGATTGCGATTGGCCTTGCAGTGTGGAGCGTGTTTTCGGGGCTGACGGGATTTGCCAATAGCTTTACGACCATTTTTCTCTGTCGCGTTATGGTCGGCGTGGGTGAAGCTACGCTGGGGCCTGCTGCGCTTTCTCTCCTGAGCGATTACTTTCCGCCGCGCATGCGCGCCACTACTCAGGCAGTCTATTCATCCGGCATAGCCATAGGCGGCGGCATAGCCTACTTCTTCGGCGGTTGGATCGCGCAGAATTATGGATGGCGATGGGCTTTTTACCTGCTCGGATTTCCCGGTCTGATTCTTGCCATGCTGGTCATCTTGCTCAGGGAAGAGCCGCGCGGGCGCACTGAAAGCTCAAAGGTTCGGTACAGCAGTCAGGATTGGAAGATACTCTTTCAATCCGTGCCGCTTCGTTATCTATATGTGGGCTACGCTCTGTTCGGGTTGGCCGCTAATAACCTTGGCATCTGGGGGCCGTCGTTTTTCGTGCGCGTACACAAGCTTGACCTGAAACTCGTGGGCGCGTTCGCCGGTCTGATTTCAATAGCGGCTGGTGTGCCGGGAACAATCCTTGGCGGTTACGTCTCGGATAGACTGCGACGTGCGGGCAGGGGAGGCCGTATGCTCTTTAGCGCCTGTGCCGCATTGGTTTCAGTCCCGCTCTGGCTCGCACTGCTTTTCAGCGATAACCTGGCGGTGCTCGCTATCGTCAACTTCATACTGCTAGGGCTGGCCTTGATGTGGGTCGGGCCTGCCGCCGCAGACGTTCACGAAATCGCAGGGCCGCACCTGCGTGGCTTAGGCATCGGCATATACTTCTTCGCCGTCACCATTGCAGCCTACGGCATCGGCTCGCTGCTCATAGGTAAGCTCAACGATTGGGTGAATGTGACCGCCAACCCGCAAATGATGAGATACACACTGCTGGTATGCCCGGCGGCCAGCGCCCTCGGCGCACTACTCCTCTGGCTAGGCAGCCGTAGATTGGAACAGAGTGAAAAAGAGAAGCTTAGAAGCTGATTGAAAAGTCCCGTCAGGGACGAAACGATAATAGCCCAGCGATTTATCGCTGGGGACATGTTGTAGAGAAAAAGAGTGGAGTCCCGTAGGGACGGCTGAGAGAGATGTTCAGTCGTCCCTACGGGACTCTACTTTCATTACCCGGCTTTGACCCAGCACTGAAGTGCTGGGCTATTATCAATCGTCCCTTGCGGGACTCGTTACACTTTGAGGGAGAAACTAAAGCGCCATTCAATCAGGGAATCGAAAAAACAGCAACCCGGAGTCTTTACCTATTGACGCGCTCCTGCCGGAGATGGTTGAAGCTTTGCGACGCACGCCGAATCTGGTGATTGAAGCGCCGCCGGGAGCAGGCAAGACGACTAGAGTGCCGCCCGCTTTGCTTGACGCTGGCGTTGCGGGCGAGCGAGAGGTCTGGGTACTGGAGCCGCGGCGTCTGGCTGCACGCCTGGCTGCGCGGCGTGTGGCAGATGAACTGGGCGAGCGTGTAGGCGAAACCGTAGGCTATCAAGTGCGCTTTGAAGAAGCAGCAGGGCGGCTGACGCGCATACGTTTCCTCACAGAGGGCGTCTTTACCAGAAAGCTTCTCGCAGACCCGCAGCTTGAACGCGCGGGCGTAGTCATCCTCGACGAATTTCATGAGCGCCACTTGCAGTCAGACCTTGCGCTTGCGCTCCTCAGACGATTGCAGCGTGATGCGCGCAAAGACCTGCGCATCGTTGCTATGTCGGCGACGCTCGATACTGCGCCCGTCGCTCATTTTCTGTACGACTGCCCCGTCCTGCGCTCCGAAGGGAGACGCTTTCCGGTCGAGATTGAGCACGCGGCGCGACACGACGAGCGCCCGCTTGAAGCTCAAGTCCAATCTGCAATCGCGCGGCTGCTGGATGAAGGGCTGGACGGCGATGTGCTGGTCTTTCTTCCAGGCGCGGCGGAGATAAGGCGCGCGCAGGAGCTTTGCGCCGGATTGGCCGCTCGTTTCAATCTTCTGGTGCTGCCGCTTCATGGCGATTTGCCTGCTTCCGAACAGGAGCGCGCCGTCCGTCCCGCTGATATTCGAAAGATAATTCTTTCGACCAACGTGGCCGAGACTTCCGTCACGATTGAGGGCGTAAGTGTTGTTATTGATTCCGGCCTCGCGCGCGTGGCGGGACATTCGCCCTGGTCTGGTTTACCTGCGCTCAACGTGGCGCGCACGAGTCGCGCTTCAGCCGCGCAGCGTGCGGGGCGCTCTGGGCGCACACGCAACGGGCGCTGTCTACGCCTCTACACCGCGCAGGATTTCGCGCAACGCCCGGAGCACGAGTCGCCTGAAATACAGCGCTTGGATTTAGCGGAAGCCGCGCTTGAGCTGCACGCCGCAGGGTTGCGCGACCTGCATAGCTTCGAGTGGTTTGAAGCGCCTGAGAGGAGCGCGCTCGATGCCGCAGAAAACTTGCTCGGTAGGCTGGGCGCGATTGATGCAGTTGGACGTGTGACCGGAACCGGAGAAAGAATGTCCGGGCTGCCGCTGCACCCAAGGCTCTCGCGCATGATTGTCGAAGCTCAAGCGCGTAAAGTCGGCGCGGCAGCCTGCTTGATTGCCGCCCTCGTCAGCGAACGCGATATACGCGCCCGTAACATCTTTGAAGGTACGCAAAGACCTGCGGCTCGAACGGCGCGCTCCGTTAGCTCTTCCGACCTGCTTGAGCTTTTCGATCTCTTCATGGAAGCACGCCGCGCGGGTTTCAATGCCGAGCGAGTAAAGAGCATCGGTCTTGATGCGAATACTGTGAAAAGAGTTGAGCGCGTGCGGCGTCAACTGGAACGCCTGACTGGAAGCGAGGAGCTGAAGGAAGAGCTGCCGGACGCGTTGGAGACGGAACTACTCGTCTCCATACTGGCTGGCTATCCTGATCGAGTTGCGCGCCGACGCGCGGCTGTGAATAACGCGAGCGCCGCAGGCAGCATAGAGCTTCAGTTATCAAACGGCCTTGCCGCGAGCCTCGCGCCTGAATCCGTCGTGCGCGGTGCAGAGTTTCTGGTCGCTATAGATGCGTCGGAGCGGCGCGAGGCCGGAAGGGGCGGCAGGCGCGCAGGCCGTACAGTTGTGCGCGTTGCGAGCGCCATTGAACCCGATTGGCTGCTAGACCTTTTCACGGATTCAATCGAGGAGACGGCTGAGACGGAATGGAACCCCTTGAGCGAGCGCGTTGAAACAGTTCGCCGTCTCATGTACGACGACCTTGTGCTGGACGAAAGCCGCACGAGCGAGGCCGTCAACGACGAGGTCACGCGAAAGCTTGCCGAACAAGCGCTCCTTGCCGGTACTGAAGCATTCGTGGAAACGGAGGCGATTCCGCTTTTCATCGCGCGCCTCAATTTTGTGCGGCGCACCTTTCCCGAAAAAGATTTTCCTGTGCTTGATGACGGGGACGTGCGCGCGTGCCTCGCCGCTCTGTGCGAAGGCAGGCGCAGTTTCGCAGAGCTGCGCGAGGCCGTGCGTTCAGGCGAACTGCTCGGCGCGCTTCGTCAAAGGCTGACCGCCGAACAAATATCTCTGCTCGGAAAGATGGCTCCAGAGCGCGTGCGATTGGGGCGCGGGCGAGTTGTGCGCGTGAATTATGAAGACGACAGGCCGCCTTGGATTGCTTCAAGGCTGCAAGACTTTTTCGGAATGAGAGAAGCGCCGACCATCGCGGGCGGACGCGTGCCTCTGGTGCTTCACCTGCTTGCGCCGAGCCAGCGCCCCGTTCAGGTGACTTCTGACCTTACGGGATTCTGGGAGCGACATTACCAGAGCGTGCGCCGCGAACTCAGCCGCCGCTACCCGCGCCACGCATGGCCTGAAGACCCGCTTAAGGCTGAGGATTAACCTCCGGTGCAAATTATAAGAAGACTGGTTTGACCTGAGTTCGACATAAGCCACGCGTGCAGTTGCATCTTCAGCCCCGTAGGGGCGATAGATTATAGCCCACGGCGTAAGCCGTGGGGGTGATGCGAAAATAAAAATTAGAAGCCCCGGTAGGGGCGAAAGAGATTCATGCTTGATAATCTTTCGCCCCTACCGGGGCTTTTAACGTTTCAATGCTGCTCTTAATCCCACGGCTTACGCCGTGGGCTATAATCTATCGCCCCTTTCAGGGGCTTGCGGAGCACGTCATTCTCTTACATCGAACTCACGTCAGTATGAGAATCACGCCAAAGAGATGGCAGGTGCGCTATACTTAAGATTATCCTAATCGCTTTTGAACAGAAAGAGAGCACGCGATGAGTAAAAATTTACAGTCATCATCAACTGAGAATAAGAGAGAAGTGGCAACGCTCGCGGGCGGGTGCTTCTGGTGTCTTGAGGCCGTCTACAACCAGTTGCGCGGAATCGTCAGCGTAGAATCCGGTTATGCCGGAGGCCACATTCCGAATCCCACTTACCAGCAGGTTTGCATGGGCAGCACAGGCCACGCCGAAGTGGTTCAAATCACGTACGACCCGGCAGACATCACCTTCCGCGACCTGCTGGAAATCTTCTTTACGATTCACGATCCGACGACGCTCAACCGGCAGGGCGCGGACGTGGGCACGCAGTATCGCTCCGCCATCTTCTATCACACGCCTGAGCAGAAAGAGACAGCCGAGCAGATAATCTCGGAGATGAATGCCGAAAAGGTCTGGGGCAGCACAATCGTCACGGAGGTTGTGCCCATAGAAGAATTCTACAAAGCGGAGGCTTATCATCAGGAGTATTACCAGAACAATCCTGCGCAGCCCTACTGCCAGGTCGTCATCGCGCCCAAGGTCGCCAAGTTCCGGCAGAAGTATTTTGAGAAATTAAGAAGAGAGAATTAAATGTCGCAAGGCTTGTTGATGTTGAAGAGAAACCGAAGCTAAAAGGGAATTTCAGATGAGCAGAAAGATGTTGCTGTGGCTCGTGCCGGTCTTTCTCACCATACACAATCTGGAGGAGGCAGTCGTCATGCCTGCCTTCATAGAGAAGCGTAATGCTTCCGTGCCGGATTCCCTGCGTGAATTCATCCCGCCCGTCACGTATAAACAATTTCTCATCGCTCTCGCCATCATTACGATCATCCCTTGTATCGTCGCTCTCTTCTGGGTGACGCGCCGATGGGCTGTCTATCTGCTCGTGGGCTTTCAGGTCGTGATGCTTATTAATGTGTTCGCGCACACGTTGATGGCGCTTTCCTTGCGAGGCTATGCGCCGGGACTTGTCACCGCTCTCATTATCAACCTGCCATTCTCGCTCTACCTGCTGAAGCGAGCCGTAAGCGAAAAATGGATGAGCAAAAGGGCTGTGTTATGGATGTTCCCCATAGGGCTTTTGATTCATGGCCCCGTGCTCGCGGGCTTGATGCTGCTCTCAGGCTTGATTGCGGGCAGTGCTTGAACGGGGCGCATAAGCGAGCGCGGAGGCGATCAGGAGCACAAGAGCCGTCCAGACCAAATCGGCTAAGAGTAGATGCACTATCTGCATCGGGATGGGAGCCAGTAGGAAAAGGTTAATCAGCCCCGCGCAGAGTTCTATGAGCATAAGCAGCGCGAGCGCCCATGCGAAACGTTTTGTCATCTTCCCTGGGCGATTAGTTGCCGCAAAGCGCGCGGCGAAGATTAGAAGAGCGCTGACGGCAACCGCAATCGTCGGATGCAGAACGCGTAGGCGTATCAGTATATGAGCGGTCGAAGAGAAGTCGTCACGTAAGCCTCCACCAAGCGTGCTGGCTGGAAAGAGAGTATCGCCGAGCGCCGTGATCGCGCCGCTTATGCCAAGCACGAGCGCGCCTACAAGCCCCGCGCAGAGGATTAAAAGGAGCGCTCCCTGATTTCGTAATCTCAAAGCGCGGCCACCTGAAGCCCACCATGCCGTGAGCGCAAGCGCCGCCAGCAGCAGGAAGGTATTAACCAGGTGTATGGATAGATAGACGGCGCGGCCAATCGAATCATTGTCTGCGACGAATCCGAAGAGCACCAGCCCCGCGCCGATTAATGCTTCAGTGATGATGAAGAAGATGGATAAGACGGCTCCGAGCCTGGCAGGATGTTTGCGCGGGTAAGCGCGAAAAGCCCAGACGAGAAGAACTGAGACCAGAATAAGCGCGAAGCCGCTCGTGGTGCGATGAGTCAGCTCGATTAAAGTCTCTACGGGGCGAGCGCGCGGCACGACCTCGCCGTTGCAGAGCGGCCAATGGCTGCCGCAGCCCGCGCCCGAACCGCTCGCGCGCACATAAGCGCCCCACAGGATGACGAGCAGATTGAAAGCCAGCACAACCCAGGCATAAATAGAAAACCACCCGCCTCTTTGTTCAAGCTTGATTTGAGCTGGAATTGTCTGTTCGACACCCGTCGAATAAGCGCTCTCGACCACCTCTGATTACCTCTTTTGAAGTGGCGACAGAATAGCATAAAGATAATGCAGAAGTCAGAATGATGAATGAAAAGAAGCAAACAGCTTTCCGTTCATCATTCTGCATTCTGACTTCTGCATTGCTTTACAGCAGTTTGCTGCTCCTGGGATATTGGGCGCGGCGGCCTGTGTCAATCAGGTGCTCTATGTAGAGGTCTGTGGGCTGACCCTTGATGAGCAGTCGCCCTTCAGGGGTGACTGAATATTCCGTGCGCCGAAATTGATTCCATAATTGTGTGGGATAGAGACGGTAGACTGCGCCGGGTTCAACTTCCGCTATCAATTCTTGTCCGTCCGGTAGAGTGTAAACGCCCAGATTTCTTAACTTCTTCATACAGCCACATCCAAAAGTCAAAGAGGAGTTGAGGTTTCCGAGATGCCGGAGGGGGAAGGTTTGGCAACTCGCGTCTTTATGAGATAGCGAATTTTATCAAACCTGTAAGAATCGTCTGTCCGTTATCGTACCGACGTTGCCTTCGCGCGCCGCGTAAAATCCAACCAAATTTCTCCTGGACAAAAAAGCAACACTACGGGCGGGCGAAAGATGCCTGCCGGGTGCATCGCCCTCTTTTTTTTGGAGGTGAGACCGATGAGATGTCTTTACTGCGGAATTAAGCTGAAGATAGCCGAGAAGGCATTCGTTATACGGCACTGCCCGGAGTGCAGTGTGCGCATCGAGTGCGAAAGCAGTCAGGAAGCTATTCTTCGCGCGGAAGATAGAAATAGAAGCGCAGACGCGAGCAGTGGCCGTCGCCGCGCAGCCTTCGCTTTGATGAAGATTGCCTGAGAGCTTTTTATTGCAGGCAGGCTTTAAACCTCTTTTTGAAGCGAGCCGATGCTTTTGCAGAATTTCGGGTCAATACAGTAATATTTCAGGCACAGATTCCCTGTACATTTAGCTACTTTACGTCGGTCGGGTTGCTGCCCGTGTCCGAGCGCCTTAGTGGATAACAGAGGCGTTTGAAGCGGGAATCGGCAGCCCTTAAATTTGTCGCAAGCTTTTTAGCGGTAGAAAGATGCGGGCGGCTCGCCTTCCAGGTGAGCAGTAGATTAATCGTCGAATAAATTTATCATGCAGGCACGTATTCCTGTCACAACCTACAGGCTGCAATTTAATAATCAATTTACCTTTGCAGATGCTCAGGTGCTCGTGGACTATTTCGCGGAGCTTGGCGTTGGCTGTATCTATTCGTCTCCGATTTTGATGGCGCGTCCAGGCAGTCTGCACGGCTACGATGTGGTGGATCATACGAAGATTAATCCTGAGCTGGGAACGGAAGAAGAGTTCGTCCAGTTTGCGCACCGGTTGCGCGAGCGAGGCATGGGCGTGTTGATGGATGTCGTGCCCAATCATATGTGCATCGCCAGCACGGCGAATCGCTGGTGGCAGGACGTGCTGGAAAACGGGCCAAGCTCTCCCTATGCGCGCTTCTTCGACATAGACTGGAATCCGCCGAAAGAGAATTTCGCAAACAAAGTCCTGCTGCCAATCTTAGGCGACCAGTACGGGCGCGTGCTTGAGAATCAGGAGATAAAGGTAACGTATCGCGGCGGCGCATTCTTCGCCAACTATTATGAGAACTCGCTGCCGGTCGCGCCGCGCTCCGTCATCCACATACTGCAAATCGCGCACGGCGAGCTGAGAAAAGCGCTGAGCGATTCGCACGGCGACGTGCTTGAGCTTGAAAGCATCATGACGGCCTTGAGCCATCTTCCGTCCCGCACAGATTCCAACCCGGCTCGTGTCGTGGAGCAGCGGCGAGAGATTGTCGTCATCAAACGACGCTTATCGAATCTGGTCAAGAGCAGCCAGCAGGTGCGCCACGCAGTCCACCAGGCGTTGATAGAACTCAACGGCAGGCGAGACGACCCGCGCAGCTTCGACCGGCTTGAGCAGTTTCTTTCCGAACAATTCTATCGTTTGTCTTACTGGAGAGTCGCCGCGGACGAGATTAACTACCGCCGCTTCTTCGACATCAACGAGCTGGCCGCCATACGCATAGAAGAGCGCCCTGTCTTCACAGTCGTACATGAAGTCGTCTTTCGCCTGTTGAAGAAGGATTGTGTTTCGGGGCTGCGCATAGACCACGTTGACGGGCTGCTTGACCCGGAAAAGTACCTGCGTGATTTACAGCGCGCGGCTGCCGCTGTGATGAAAAAATCTCGCGGCGCTTATGCAGATGCGGACGCAGCATCAAGCACCGGCGCAAGCCGAGTAGATCAAACAGAGAAGCCCTTCTATGTCGTCGTGGAAAAGATTCTGGAACATGACGAGCTGCTGAGGACGGACTGGCCTGTTTACGGAACGACCGGCTATGAGTTCACGAACCTCTTGAACGGAGTCTTCGTTGACACATACAACGGACAGGCTTTTCATGAGTTGTACAGGAACTTCACGGGCACGTCCGAGAGCTTCAGTAAAATCCTGTACGATGCCAAAAAGTTGATTCTTAAAATCGCCATGTCGAGCGAGCTTCATGTGCTGGCGCGCAGGCTTGACGAAATCTCCGAGCAGCATCGCTGGTCGCGCGACTTTACCCTCAACAGTCTTCAGGATGCCTTGAGCGAAGTTATCGCGGCGTTTCCGGTTTACAGAAGCTACATACGCCGCACGCTGACGAGCGTGAGCACCGACGACCGCCTGCATATCAAGACGGCTACACGCGCAGCCAAGCGCCGCAACCCCGGCATCAACGCCTCTATCTTCGACTTCATAGAATCCATACTGCTGTTACGAGACCCAAAGGGCTTGAGGGAAGAGCATCGTGCCGCGCGGCGCAATTTCGTCATGCGCTTTCAACAACTTACCGCGCCGGTCACGGCCAAAGGGCTTGAGGATACTGCCTTCTATCGCTTCTACCCGCTCGCTTCTTTGAACGAGGTCGGCGGCGAGCCTGCTATCTTCGGCGTCTCGCTCGAACGCTTTCACAGCCGCAATCAGGAACGCATGGAATCCTGGCCTGCCGCTCTGTCGGCCACTTCGACGCATGACACCAAACGAGGCGAAGACGTGCGCGCTCGTATCAACGTCCTGTCCGAGATGCCCGAAGAGTGGAACCACTGGATTCATCTGTGGCGGGAATTGAATCATGACAGGAAGCCGAAAGTCGCTGGCGAGCTTGCGCCCGACGGTAATGAAGAGTACCTGATTTATCAAACGCTCATTGGCGCATGGCCTTTTGTAGAGATGAGCGCGGCGGCGCATGGTGAGTTCGTCTCGCGCATACAGGAATACATGAACAAGGCTTTGAAGGAGGCCAAAGTTCATACTAGCTGGGTTAGCGCCGACGAGGATTACGAGAGGGCTGTGCGTGCATTCATCGCACGGATTCTGGAGCCGGGCGAGCAGAATCAATTCCTGCTGGAGTTCGCGCCGTTTCAGAGAAGGGCGGCGCGTGCGGGAATCTTCAACTCGCTTTCGCAGACGCTTCTGAAAATCACAGCGCCCGGCGTGCCCGATTTTTATCAGGGGACGGAGGTCTGGAATCTAAGTCTGGTTGATCCTGACAATCGCCGTCCGGTGGATTACGCACGAAGGCGCGAGCTGCTGAATTCCATCAAGGCCGTAGAGGAAGAGAATCAGCTTGCGCTGGTTGACGAGCTGATGCGCGAGCCGGAAGATGAGCGCCTCAAGCTCTATCTGACGCGCCGCGCGCTTCGCTTTCGCTTGAAAGAGCGAGAGCTTTTTGCAGGGGGCGTATACGTCCCCCTGACTGCTGCGGGCGAGCGTGTACGCAACATCATCTCTTTCGCTCGAAGGCTTGCTGACAGGGAAGTCTTAGTCATCGCCGGACGCTTCTTCACGCGGCTCTGTGACATCAAGAGCGAGCTGCCCGTTGGCGCGAATGCATGGCGCGATACGGTCGTCATTGCAGGCGAGCAGGCGGGTGCGACCTACAGGGATGTTTTGACCGGCAGAAGTTTTAGCGCGGTGGATTACAATGGCTCCGGCGCGCTGGCTCTGGCAGACGTTCTGGCGCACCTGCCAGTCGCATTGCTTGAGCGCGTTGATTGAGCCAGACAAAAGATTTCGAGCCTTGTAAATTTTAAGAACAAGGGGTTTGCCCCAGGGGAAAAGTCCTATGTCCTCAACACAAATTAGCCACGAGCGCGCCAACGCAATCTGGGAACTTGAGTTCGGCTCGCGTCCAATAGCAGATGGAAGCACAAGGTTCCGCGTCTGGGCACCACGCGCACGGAGCCTTTCAGTCAAAATCTTCGGAGACGAGGAACGCACCGTTGTAATGGAGCGCTCTCAAGGTGATGTGTTTGAAGCTATAGCTACTGAAACGCGTGCGGGCGCGGATTACAGCTACATCATTGACGACGAAAAGGAACGCCCGGATCCTGTCTCGCGCTGGCAGCCTCATGGCGTGCATGGGCCTTCCAGAGTCGTTGACCCAAATGAGTTCGCGTGGACGGATGCAGACTGGAAAGGCATCCCGCTTAAAGACCTCATTATCTATGAGCTTCACGTTGGCACGTTCACGCCCGAAGGAACTTTCGAGGCCATCATAGGTAAGCTTCCATACTTGAAGAGCCTCGGCATCAACGCCATAGAGTTGATGCCGATTGCGGAGTTTCCGGGCGGGCGCAACTGGGGCTACGACGGCGCTCATCTATACGCTCCGCAGTCAACTTACGGCGGCCCCTTGGGGCTTAAGACTCTGGTCGATGCCTGTCATCGTGAAGGCTTCGCCATACTGCTCGATGTTGTTTACAACCACCTGGGGCCGGAAGGAAATTACCTGGGCGATTATGCTCCCATCTTCAGCAAGAGCTATCGCACGCCCTGGGGCGATGCCTTGAACTTCGACGGCGAGGAATCGGACGGCGTGCGCCGCTACTTTATAGAGAACGCGCTCTACTGGTTGACCGAGTATCACATGGACGGCCTGCGCCTGGACGCCATACATCGCATCGTGGATAAAAGCCCGCGCCACATCCTGGCGGAGATTGCAGACGAGTTTCACAGGCAGGCGCAAATGTTGGGGCGCATGGCATGGACGATTGCCGAAAGCGATTTGAATGACGTGCGCGTTATCAAGCCTCTGAGCGAAGGCGGCTATGGTCTGGATGCACAGTGGAGCGACGATTTTCATCATTCGCTTCACGCTATCCTGACCGGCACACGTCGCGGCTACTTCGCAGACTTTGGCCGGATGGAAGATTTAGCCAAAGCCATACGGGAAGGCTTCGTCTACGACGGGCGCAGGTCGGAATTTCGCAAGCGGCGACACGGCACGCCGAGCGCGACTGTTCCAGGCGAGCGTTTCGTCGTCTTCATACAGAATCACGATCAGGTTGCTAACGGCTATTGGGGAGACCGGCTGGCGGCGCTCTGCTCGCCCGCGCAACAGAGAGTCGCCGCCGCGCTTCTCTGCTCAGCGCCGAGCCTACCGCTCTTCTTCATGGGTCAGGAGTGGGGAGAGATCGCGCCCTTCCTCTACTTCACCAGCCACACGGATGAGGAACTGGCTCGCAATGTGCGGGAAGGCCGCGAAGGTGAGTACGCGTCATTTCTGGAAGCGGAAGAGATAGGCGCGTCTTCTATGGAAGAAGGCTTTGCAGACCCGCAAGCGCAGGAGACCTTCGAGCGCTCTAAGCTCGTATGGTCACACATAGAAGAATCGCCGCACCGTGAAATCCTAGACTTCTACCGCGACCTGCTTGCACTTAGAAAGCAGCACGCGTCGCTTTCAAACTGCGATAAGAGTTTGACCAGAGTGCAGTATGATGAGGCAGAGCAGTGGATTGCCGTCGAGCGCGGCGACGAGTCGGGCGAAGACGCCCTGCTTGTCTGTAATCTCAGCCCCGATGCGCGCAATATTGAGCTTAAGGTGGGAAGCGGGCGCTGGCGTCTGCTACTATGGAGCAGCGATGCGCGCTACGGCGGCGAGCCTGAAAACGCATCGCCGCCGCCCGTGCTGCCCGTTGATGAAGGCGACGTAGAAATTTTCATCCCCCTCTCCGGCTGGAGCGCGGCCATTTATATACAAGCGAATGAGCGGGAAGGATAGCATTCTTAGATGAAAGCTTCTCTGGTCATACACGGCCACTTCTACCAGCCCCCGCGCGAAAATCCCTGGACGGATACGGTCGAGCGCGAGGCGGGCGCGCAGCCCTTTCATGACTGGAACGAACGCATACATTACGAGTGCTATCGTGCCAATGCGTTTGCGCGCATCTCGGATCGCTACAACCGCGTCGAGTCAATCGTCAACAACTACGCCCGTATCAATTTTAACTTCGGCCCGACGCTTCTGACCTGGCTTGAGCACCATCATCCCAAGACCTACGAACGCATTCTGGAAGCCGACCGGGAGAGCATTCATCATCGCAGCGGCCACGGCAACGCCATCGCGCAAGGCTACAATCACGCCATCCTTCCGCTCTGTAATGAGCGCGACCGCCGCACGCAGATACGCTGGGGCATAGAAGACTTTCGCTTCCGCTTCAAACGCGACCCGGAATCGCTCTGGCTGCCCGAAACTGCCTGCGATGATGCGACGCTCGGCGCGCTGATTGATGAAGGTCTGGCCTATGTCATCCTTTCTCCAACTCAGGCCGAGCGCGTGCGCCCCATAGACGGCGACGAATGGCGCAGTGTGACTGACGGCAATATTGATACCAGCATTCCGTATCGCTACTTCCACCGTGACGGCACTGGGCGCTCCATCGCGGTCTTCTTCTACCACGGAGGGCTTGCGCGCTCGATTGCATTTGAAGGCGCGCTCGCTTCCAGCCGCGCGCTCGTAGAGAAATTCGCACAGGTGGCTGAAGGCGGCGAAGGCCGTTTTGTCAGCGTTGCTACCGACGGCGAAACCTACGGGCATCACTTCCGCTTCGGGGATAGAGGTCTGGCTCATGCTCTGGAAGTCGAAGCCGAGCCGCAGGGCTTGCGCGTCACAAACTACGGCGAGCATCTGGAAGAGAATCCGCCCGTGTGGGAAGTCGAGATTAGCCTTGGATTGGAGGGCGAAGGCACTTCTTGGAGCTGCGCGCACGGCGTGAGCCGCTGGATACGCGATTGCGGGTGTACGACTAATTCTACGGAAGGCTGGACGCAAAAGTGGCGCACGCCTTTGAGACAGGCGCTCGATTTCCTGCGTGATGAAGCGGCCAGAAGCTTTGAAGAGACGGCGGGCAAACTCTTTCTTGACCCGTGGGCGGCGCGCGACGATTACATCAAGCTCGTCGTGAGCCGTCATCGTTTCCGCGAAGAGTTTCTATATCGTCACGCGGGGCGCTGGCTGCGCGAAGAAGAGAAAGAGCGGGCGCTTACTTTTCTTGAGCTACAGCGCCATTCGATGTTGATGTACACAAGCTGCGGCTGGTTCTTCTCAGACATATCCGGCATAGAAACTGTGCAGGATTTGGAGTACGCCGGGCGCGTGCTGGACTTGATGGAAGAGCTTGAGCTTGAAAGCCCGCGTGAGCGCTTTCTGGAGATTCTGTCGGAAGCCGAAAGCAATAAGTCTGAAATGGGAAACGGCGCTGACATCTTCCGCCGCTTCGTTGACACAGCAAGAGTAACTCCCCCGGCAATCGCTGCGAGCCACGCCATTTCGAGCCTCGTCAGTCATGAAGAAGATACGGGCGAGATGGCCGGTTTCCGCTTCAGCCGGGAAGAGTTCAGCCGTAAACAGCATGGCCGCTTGAAGCTTGCTACGGGTCGCATGATATTGGATTCCGTCTGGACGGGCAGGCACTACGACTATGCGTTTGCCTCTATGCACTTCGGCGGCGTTGATTTCCTCTGCACACTGAAAGCTTTTCCGGGTGAAGCTGAGTTCACAGACGCGGCGGGAAAACTCTGGAGCAATTTCCGCACGGCATCTTTGCCGACCATGCTGCGTCAGATGCAGGTGTTGTTCGGCCCGGAAGAGTTCGGCCTAGAGCATGTACTGCCCGAAGACCGTGAGCGCATAGCGGAGATTATCTTCAAGAATCTGGTCAAACGCTTTACGGACGAGTACGTGCTGCTTTACAGGGAGAACCGTCGTCGCATAGAGATGCTGCAACGCGCCGGATTCGAGTTGCCTTTAGAGCTTCGCGCGGCGGCTGAATTCACCTTCAGCAAACGCTTCGAGGAAGAGATACGTCGCCAGCAGCAGAGCCGCGACCCCCTTGCTTATAAAAAGGCCATACGCATCGCCCATGAGGCCGCCAAGCGCGGTTACAAGCTGGAGCGTTCCTCGTCGCGTCCCATCTTTGAAGAGATGATACAGGGCGCTTTGCATCTGGCCGTCACCGAAATCTCATACGAAAACATACACTCTGCGCTCGCTCTCATCTCGCTCGCAGAAGCCTTGGGTATAGACGTTAATCTGGACAAGCCGCAGGAAGAGATTTACGAAGCCCTCAAAAAGGGAAGCGTAACGGGAGAAGCGATTGCAGAGTTGGCCGCGAAAGTCGGCTTAGCGCCGAGCGTGATTGCGAAATCCGAGCATGAAAAGCCGAGCGAAGCTCAAGCCTCATCGGAAGAGGCCATAGTGTCCTGAAGTAACAACCGCGCGACGAAAGCAGTACGTAACCCCGGTAGGGGCGAAAGATTTTCAACGAGGAACTTCTTTCGCCCCTACCGGGGCTTTATACATAGACTGTGACTTGTGTCCCACGGCTTGCGCCGTGGGCTACAATCTTCCGCCCCTTTCAGGGGCTATTGATGACGGCTTTCACTTTTCCCTATTCTGTCATCTTATTGTTGTCTTCCTGTTGTCTGCTTGCATTCACGACTGTCTGTCACTATCTTTGTCTGGTTCCATTAACACATCACAATTCGAGAGGCGCGAATCGCATGGCGGATTCGGGGAAACTCCTTGATGATCCACTGTGGTACAAGGACGCGGTCTTTTATGAAGTTTATGTGCGCGGGTTTTATGATTCAAACGCGGACGGCATAGGAGACTTTCGCGGGCTGACGGAAAAGCTGGACTATCTGGAATGGCTCGGAGTTGATTGCCTCTGGCTGCTTCCGATGTACGTGTCCCCTTTGCGCGATGGTGGCTATGACATCTCGGATTACTACGCCATCCTGCCTGAGTTCGGCACGCTCGAAGATTTCAAGACCTTTCTGGACGCGGCGCATGCGCGCGGCCTCAGAGTCATCACAGACCTCGTCGTCAATCACACTTCAGACCAGCATCCCTGGTTTCAAGAGGCTAGACAATCTCCCACCTCTACGAAGCGCGACTGGTACGTCTGGAGCGACACGGCGGAGAAATACACTGCCGCGCGCATTATCTTTCTGGACACGGAGCACTCGAACTGGACTTGGGACGATCACGCGCAGGCTTTTTACTGGCACCGCTTTTTTAGTCACCAGCCGGATTTGAATTACGACAACCCGGAAGTGCATCAGGCGATGCTGGATGTGGTGGACTTCTGGCTTGAGCTTGGAATTGACGGCTTTCGAGTTGACGCCGTGCCTTATCTATACGAGCGCGAAGGCACTATCTGCGAGAACCTGCCTGAGACACACGCCTTTATCAAAAAGCTGCGCGCACACATAGAGGAGCATTTTCCGAACCGCCTGCTGCTCGGCGAAGCTAATCAGTGGCCGGAAGATGTCGTGGAGTATTTCGGTGACGGTGACGAGTTTCAGATGAACTATCACTTCCCTATCATGCCAAGACTTTTCATGGCTCTCAGGCAGGAAGACCGTCATCCCATCACAGAAATTCTTGACCGCACGCCCGCCATTCCTCCCAATAGCCAGTGGGGAATATTCCTGCGCAATCACGACGAGCTGACGCTGGAGATGGTGACGGATGAGGAGCGCGACTACCTTTATAACGAGTACGCGAAGGACAGGCGCATGCGTTTGAACTTAGGCATACGTCGCCGACTTGCGCCGCTTCTGGATAACAGCCGCCGCCGTATAGAGCTTTTGAACGGGCTGCTGTTTAGTCTGCCCGGCAGTCCCTTTCTTTACTACGGCGACGAGATTGGCATGGGCGACAATATTTATTTGGGCGACCGCGACGGCGTACGCACGCCCATGCAATGGACTGCGGATCGCAACGGCGGATTCTCGCGCGCAGACTTTGCACGGCTCTATTTCCCGGTCATCATGGACCCGGTTCACGGCTATCAGGCCGTCAACGTCGAATCGCAACTGCGCTTCGATTCATCCCTGCTCTACTGGATGCAGCAGATTATTCGCCTCAGAAAAGATCACAAGGTCTTCGGCAGAGGATCATTAGAGTTCGTTAAGCCGGAGAACAGAAAAATATTCGCCTTCACACGAGAGTATGAAGGCGAGACTGTGCTGTGCGTCTTTAATCTTTCGCGCTACCCTCAGCCGGTCGAGCTTGATTTGCATCAATATCAGGGACGCTCCCCCGTCATCATGCTCGGAGAGACGACCTTTCCCTTGATTGAGGAGCGCTCCTATCAATTGGCCTTGAGCGGCTATGGCTTCTACTGGTTTCTGCTCAAGTAAAGGCATTCCAATTGCCCAAACGAGCAAAGGGTGAATGATGAATCAACCTCTCATAATTAGATTGAGACTCTGTGCGAGCTTTAGTCCGTTTGATTTTACTGCTCGCTCAAACGGGAGGCGCGGAAGATGAAGTTTCCCAGATCAAGCGGCATTCTTCTGCACCCGACTTCGCTCCCCGGACGATACGGCATAGGCGAGCTTGGAGTTGAGGCTTACCGCTTCGTCAATGCGCTTGAGCGCGCCTCTCAGCGTCTCTGGCAGGTTCTCCCTTTGGGGCCTACTGGCTACGGCGACTCGCCTTATCAATCCTTTTCAGCCTTTGCCGGAAACACGCTGCTCGTCAGCCTTGACCTGCTGGTCAAAGAAGGACTGTTGACAGGGGAAGAGCTTGCGAGTATACCCGCGTTCGCGGAAGACCGTGTAGATTTCGGCCAGGTAATTGAATTCAAGAACGCGCAGCTCGAAAAAGCTTACGAGCGCTTTAAGCAGACCGGGAACGCTCGTCTTCGCCGTGCATTCGATGTCTTTAGAGAGTATGCCGCTTCGTGGCTCAACGACTACGCGCTCTTTCGCGCCGTCAAGAATCATCAGGACGGAAAAGTCTGGAGCGAATGGGACGAGGGGCTGCGACGCAGAGACCCTGCCGCGCTTGAGCAGGCGCACAGGGAACTGGATGATGAAATCGAAGCGCAGGAGTTCTATCAATTCCTGTTCTTTCGACAGTGGGCTGCGCTCAAAAAGTATTCCAATCAGAAGGGCATCAAGATTGTCGGTGACATCCCTATCTTCGTCTCTTACGATTCGGCTGACGTGTGGACTCATCCAGACCTGTTCAAGCTGGACGAGCTGGGAAAGCCCGTTGTAGTGGCCGGTGTTCCGCCCGATTATTTCAGCGCGACGGGACAACTGTGGGGCAATCCAATCTACAACTGGGAGCGCATGCGCGAGGATGATTTCGCATGGTGGACTGAGCGAGTCAGCGCCTCGTTCGAGATGATGGACATCCTTCGCATAGACCACTTTCGCGGCTTCGCTGCCGCCTGGGAAATTCCCGCAGGCCACGAGACGGCGGAGCACGGGCGCTGGGTGAATGTGCCGGGCAGGGAATTGTTCAGTAGCTTGAGACGAAAGCTTGGCGGCGATCTTCCAATCATCGCGGAGAATCTGGGACTCATCACGCCCGATGTAGAAGAGCTTCGCAGGGAGTTCGGCTTTCCCGGAATGAGTATTCTACAGTTTGGCTTCTCAAGCGGTGCCGACAACAAATTTCTGCCGCACAACTACGAGCAAGAGGATGTAGCCTACACGGGCACGCACGACAACGACACGACCATCGGCTGGTTCAACACAGAAGAGGGCGTAGGCTCCACGCGCACCGCCGCGCAGATTACGAAGGAGCGCGAGTATTGTCTGAAATACCTGGACACGGACGGCCATGAGATTAACTGGGACTTCATACGCGCCCTCTTTGCCTCGGTCGCGGATATAGCGCTTATCCCTTTGCAGGACGTGCTGGGGCTTGGCACAGAGGCGCGCATGAATCTTCCGGCAAGTACAAATGGCAACTGGGACTGGCGCTTTCGCGCAGATGATTTGAAGAGCGAGATGCTCAGGCGACTCGCTGAATTGTCGGAAATCTACGGCAGAAATCTGCCCGCGAAAGATGAGGAAGCAAGCGGGAGCATGGATGCCGCATTAGGATAAAAGACCTGATATGCGCTTGCCGTTTCAGCAGAGGGGTAATAATGCGTTGCTGGAAATAAAAGCGACCGCTTAATTAGCAGCGGGGACGAATGATTCGTCGGGACTGCCAGAGCCAAAAAGTTAGTGCCCCAATAAAGAGGGCTGATTGAATCCAGTCCTTGACCGCGTTACCTTTGAACAAGGCCGCAGAGGCGATCAGAGCAAGTGCCCAGACGATTGCCCAAAGAATGAGTGTTGCTATCTTCTTAGACGTATTAGTCATTTTTCTCCCTTTGCGAGGCTAATGTAATATCTGACGAAGATAACAGGTAGTATGTTCCCTTTATGTTAGAAATGCATTGTGGCAGCGCTACCGTCCCTTCTGTGCTCTTCGCGCACTATGATATTAAGCTCTATGTGCGCAAGCGTACTGGAGTCGCAACAGTTTGATTGTTATACTCCCTCTTTCCCTCCATTAACTTCCCCTGATTAGAAGTGCTGCGCCCCGAAAAAAGGCGTAACCATGCAAGTCTTTGAAGCGTCTTTAGCTCTTGAGCAGGAAATCGGCTCAGGCGCGTTACACGGAACATCCTCCCCCATGCACGGCACTAGACCCTCGAAGCCGCTTCGGAGGTCGTTCCGAGCAGCATCAGTCATAAACAGGCAGGATAAAATGAGAACACTGAAATTATTAACATTCACGGCGCTGCTTCTGCTGGCGGGAGGAGCCTTTCAGGAGGCGCGCATCTTCGCGCAGCAAACGGATGCCGCAAGTCAGGCAGCGCCGAGCGCGCAGAATCGTCTGGTCGGTGAAGTTCAGACGGCCAACACCGCCGCCGGAGAGTTCACGATTAAGACAGACGACGGGCGCAGCGTGAAGTTGAAGACTGAAGAGCGCGTTTCTGTGCTCAGAATTCCTCCAGGCGAAACCAGTGCGCAGAGCGCCACCAAGATTACGCTTGCAGATCTGGCAGTCGGCGACCGCGTCTTTGCGCGCGGCGCTCTCTCGACGGACGGCCAGACTTTCAGCGCGCGTCAGGTAGTCGTCGCCAACAAGCAGGCCGTTGCGCAGACGCAGGCAGCGCAGCGCGAAGACTGGCAGAGACGCGGAGTCTTCGGGCGTATTGAGGCAATTAACGCCGACAAAAAAGAGGTCACCATACGCACTCGCGTGCGTGGTGAAGGTAACGCGCAAGGCAGCACGCAAGGCAATGCACAAGGCAACACGCAGAGCATCGTTGTAGATGCATCAGGCAAGGTGAAATTCATGCGCAACGCGCCGGATTCGTCTCGCTCGCAGGATGCCATCGCAAGCTCTTTCGCAGAGCTTAAGGTCGGCGACCAGCTTCGCGCTCGCGGCGAGCGTTCAGCGGACGGCACGCGCTTCACAGCCGAAGAGATAGTCACCAGCAATGTACAGAGAACGGGCGGCACAGTTCAATCCGTTAATCCTGCGGCGGGCGAGATAGTAGTTCGTAACGATCAGACTGGACAGACGCAGACCATAGTCATCAGCCAGCGCAGCCTGCTCAGGCGCATCACTCCTGAATTGGCCTCGCAGATGGCGGCGCGTAGAGCGCAGGCAGGCGGCGGCGCGGGCAGTGGTGGTGCAGCGGCTTCGGGCGGCGAGCGTCGCGGGCAGGGTGGCGGCGACGCACGACCCAATGGGCAGAACGCGGGCGACGGCCAGCAGAGACGCGGGCAGGGCGGCGGCGCGGGCGGAAATCGCGGGGGCGGTTTTCAGGAGATGATTCAGAATTTGCCAGCCGTCGCGATTGGCGATTTGAAGAAGGGCGATGTGGTGATGGTGACAGGCTCTCAGGCGGGCACGGACAAGTCGCGCCTGACGGCCATCACGCTGATTACGGGCGACGCGGAATTCCTCAAGCGCTTGATGCAGCTTCAGGGAAGACCGAATCGTGACGGGCAGAACATGAGTCCGGGCTTGCCCTCGGATGTAGTCGGCGGCGGAACCCAGAACACAACCCGCGAGCAGCCGTAAGGCAAAGATAAACGGCAAGGCTACCTTGAGTGCCTGAGCTTTTTGAGACGTTCAATCGACCGTTTCGGGAAGCTCAAGCCTTCTCCCCCTTATAGTTTTCTATTTCGCTTCTCCCGTTCTATTTAATCAAGATTAGGTTTCAGGTCAGGGATAATGAGATTGTTTCAAAGATTAACGGGGCGCGCTCTTGTTGCGTTGTTCGTCCTGGCGGCATTCGGTTCTTTCAATCTGTTCGCACAGCAGCAATCAACCGCTACGTTGCGCGGCACGGTGGCCGACGAGTTCGGAGGGTTAATCATCGGCGCAACCGTGACGGTCGCGGATGCGAGCGGCGTGCAGAAACAGACGACTACCGATGCGGAAGGGCGTTACGCTTTCTCTGCGCTTGCGCCGGGTCGCTATACTTTGAATGTGACCGCGCCGGGCTTTGCCGCTTACGATAACGCAGGCGTAGAAGTACTGGCCGGGCGCACAGACCCGCTCAATGTCACTCTGAGCATCTCCGTCGAGCAGGTCGAAGTAACCGTCTCAGCCGAAGAAGCTATAGGCACAGACCCGGAAAATAATCTGGGTGCGATTACCTTGCGCGGCGCAGACCTGGACTCGCTTCCGGATGACCCGGACGACCTGACGGAAGCGTTGCAGGCTCTGGCAGGCCCCGCTGCCGGACAGGAGGGCGGCGAGATTTTCATAGACGGCTTTTCAGGCGGGCGGCTTCCGCCGAAAGAGTCCATACGAGAGATTCGCATCAACCGCAATCCCTTCTCAGCCGAGTATGATCGCCTTGGCTACGGGCGCATAGAAATTTTCACCAAGCCGGGCACGGATCGTTTTCGCGGCCAGGTCTCTCTAAACTTTAACGACGAAAGCCTGAACGCGCGCAACCCGTTTGCGCCGAACCGCGCTCCCTATCAATCCCGCCGCTACGGCGGAAACCTGAGCGGCCCCCTGGTCTCCAAGCGCGCCTCGTTCTTCTTCGACATACAGCGCAACGAGACGGACGATAACGATGTCATCAATGCCATCATCCTTGACCCTGCGCTCAACATCACATCGTTCAACTCGACGGTGGTGACGCCCAGACGCACTACTACCTTCAGCCCGCGACTTGATTATCAAATCAACAGCACCAACACGCTGGTTGCGCGCTATACCTACCAGAAGTCTGAAAGACAGAACATGGGTCTCGGAAGCGGCTTCGCGCTTCCGTCCGTAGCTTTCGATTCGGAGAGCACGCAGCAAACTTTTCAGCTAACCGAAACGGCTGTCATCAACAAGAAGATTATTAACGAGACGCGCTTTCAGTTTATACGGCAACGCTCCAACCAGACCGGCGACAACACGCTGCCGACGATTCGCGTGCTGGATGCCTTCACTGGCGGAGGCTCGAACGTCGGCCTCTCCTTCGATAACGAAGACCGCTATGAGCTTTCGAATTTCACCTCATGGGCGAGCGGCAATCATTCTTTGAAAGCGGGCGGTCGCCTGCGCCTACTGCGCGTGCTCGATGTCTCGCCGCAGAACTTCAACGGCACCTTCACGTTTGCGGGCGGCACCGCGCCGCTTCTGGACGCGAACAATCAAATTGTGCTTGACGCAACGGGGCAGCCCGTCCTGACGGACATCACAAGCATAGAGCGCTATCGTCGCACACTGTTTTTTCAGCAACAGGGATTTACCCCGACACAGATTCGCGTGCTCGGCGGCGGGCCTACGCAGTTCTCGATTGCGGGCGGCGACCCGCAGGCGAGCGTCAGCCAGGTGGATTTCGGCGGCTTCATACAGGACGACTGGAAGTTGCGCCCGAACTTTACGCTTTCCCTGGGACTTCGCTACGAGACGCAGAATAACGTGCATAGCTGGACTGACTTTGCGCCGCGCGTGGCCTTCGCGTGGGCACCGGGCGCAGGCGCTAACTCGCGCCAGCAGACGACCGTAATTCGCGGCGGCTTCGGACTCTTTTACACGCGCGTCTCAGACTCTTTGACGTTGCAGGCGAATCGCTTCAACGGCACGAACCAGCAGCAGTTCGTCATCACTGCCAACTCGCCCGGCGGCCTTCTTATATTGAACCAGCCGACATTTACTTCCGCAGGCGTGACGAATGTTCCGACCACAGCAGAGCTGACGGCTTTTCAGATTCCGCAGACGACCCGCCAACTGGCAGGAGACCTGCGCACGCCCTACACTATGCAGACTGCCATCAGTCTTGAGCGGCAACTGCCATATAAGATAGGGCTGTCAATCAACTTCATCAACACGCGCACTCTGCATGCTCTGCGCTCGCGCAACATCAACGCGCCGCTTCCGGGAACAATCACGCTTGCGAACCCCAGAGGCACGCGCCCCTTTGGCGACACAGGCAATATTTTCGAGTATGAATCGACCGGACGCTTTAACCAGAACCAGTTGATAGTGAGTCTCAACAGCCGTTTCAGCCGCGACTACACCATCTTTGCGACCTATACATATAACCGTGCAAATAGCGACACGGACGGCGCTGGAACTTTCCCTGCCAACCAGTATGATTTGAGCACGGAGTACGGACGCGCTTCGCAGGACATACGGCATCGTCTCTCGATTGTCGGCTCGATTAGCGGCTTGCCGTGGGGGATACGTCTTAATCCTTACGTCATAGCCTACTCAGGCGTGCCGTTTAATATCACGATTGGACGCGACATCAACGGCGACACGCTCTTTACGGAGCGGCCTGCGTTTGCCACGGATTTGACGAAGCCGGGCGTCGTCGTCACAAACTTCGGAGCCTTTGACCCGAACCCTGTTGCCGGACAGCAGATTATCCCGCGCAACTTCGGGACAGGCCCGTCCTTCTTCACCACGAACCTGCGCATCAGCAAGACCTGGGGCTTCGGCGGCGAGCGTGCGCTTGTAGGTGCGGGCGCAGGCGGTCAGACCGGCGGAGGCCGTGGGGCGCGCGGTGCAGGTGGCGGCGGCGGTGGTGGTCGCGGCGGTCGGGGCGGCGGTGGCGGCGGCGGTGGAATGGGTGGCGGAATGGGCGGCGACGATTCGGGCAGCGGGACGGCGCAGCGCTACAGCCTGACGTTCTCTGTCAATATTCAGAACATCTTAAACAACGTGAACCTTGCGCCGCCGGTCGGGAATCTGAGTTCGCCGCTCTTCGGCCAATCCACTTCGACGGCTGGACGATTCGGCTTCGGCGGCGCTCAGGCCGCAGGCAACCGCACCATAGAAGCGGCGCTGCGTTTCAGTTTCTAAGAAGCTGTTTGAGAAATCAGCTTCGCCAGTTGTCCCGTAGGGACAGTTGATAATAGCCCAGCGATTTATCGCTGGGTCAAAGCCGGAAAAAGAAAGTAGAGTCCCGTAGGGACGACTGAACATTTGCCTTCAGTCGTCCCTACGGGACTCTACTCTTTTTCTCCGTCGCTTATTCCCAGCACTGGAAGTGCTGGGCTATTATCAATCGTCCCTGACGGGACTTTTCATACAGCTTCTAAAAAAATTGCGGAAGCCAGAGTGCCGTGAATGATGAATGAAAGACAGCTCTTCTTTTCATTCCGCATTCTGCACTCTGACTTCTGCATTGTCTTTTCGCCTCTCTCGTACTAAGCTTACGGCAATCGCCATCAAATCAAATCGAATGAGGAGGAATGGGGAATGTCAGAACAAGTTAATCCTGTGCCCGCGGAAGAGAGAGAGTCTTCATCGGGTCTGCTTCTTTCCGTTGAGCCTTTGGAGAATGAACGCAAACTCTATGCGACCGACACGGTTGACGGAGGCGCTGATGCGGGTACGGACTCGGATAAGAGCGACGGGGGGGACTCAGACGGAACGGATAACGGGGACTCGGACGACTCCGATGACAACGGTGATTCCGATGGCTCGGATAACGGAGACTCAGACGGAACAGACAACGGGGACTCGGACGACTCTGATTCTGTTAGCGCGGATGGTACTGACGCAGGTTGATTAGAGAAGAGACAAGAGAAGGTATGGCGGCTGTAAATCAGCTTGAGACGATTTTAGAGCCATGCCGGGCGGAGGAATTCCTAGCGTCCTCCTGGGGAAAGACCTACAAGCATATAAGTGGTTGGCCGGGAAAGTTCCGGGCGCTGCTGCCGTGGCATGAGCTGAATGAAATCCTGCGGCGGCATCGCCTGGACTTTCCACGCCTGCGCCTGATGCGCGACGGGCAGAGGGTTCCGGTCTCGTCCTACATACGCCACTCTACGAACGCCCGCCGCCAGACCTCTATCCCAAGACTGTTACCCTCCGGCCTAACCAGACATTTAAGAGAAGGTGCGACGCTTGTCTTAGACGCCGTGGACGAGCTTTACCGTCCCATCGAAGAGCTGGCCGAAGGCTTGGAGTTTATCTTCCGAGAGCACGTGCAGGTGAACATGTACGCCGGATGGCAGACCTCGCGCGGCTTTGATCTTCACTGGGACGACCACGATGTTTTTATCTTGCAGGTGACGGGACGCAAGCTCTGGCGCATCTACGGCGAGACCAGAAAGCATCCGGTCACAGGCGACACGGCGGCGAAGCCTGAGCGGGTTGACGAGCCGCTGTGGGAAGCGATGCTCGAAGATGGCGACCTGCTTTACATCCCGCGCGGGTGGTGGCACGTGGCGCTTCCCGTTGCTGCGCCTACGCTGCACCTGACGGTCGGCATACACAATCGCACAGGTCTTGATCTATTGCGCTGGCTGGCAGAGGCTTTGCGCGAGCACGCCTCGTTTCGACAAGACCTGCCGCGCTTCGCCGCACAGGAAGAGAGACGCGAGCATATAGAGAGACTGCGCGCGGAGCTTCTTAAAGCATTGGACGATGATTCTCTTGATCGCTTTTTACAGGAAGCGGATGAAGCAGCCAGCCCACGCGCTCATCTAAGTTTGCCGTGGAGTGCGACCGCTGAAATTTTGCCTGAGGGTGCGACGGCACGCGTTCGTTTTCTAGCGCCGCGCCCGCTCGACATCAAGGTCGAAGAGGGCTGTGTAGAGTTTTCATGTCTGAAAAAGCGCTGGCGCTTTGCACCTGCTGCGGCGCTCGTGTTGGAGCCTCTCATGGAGCGGCGTGTGTGCTCGGTTGGGGAATTGATTGACGCGGCGAGCGCCGCTTTGGACGAAGGGCGTGTGCGAAAGTTTCTGGCCGAGCTTATCTCGCACGGGCTGGTCGCGGTGGTTGAAGATTAACCAAGATGGTTCAGCAGCTTTTTTATTGTTCCCAACTTTCGCGCGGGGTTGAAGAGAATGCTTTCGGCACTGCTTCGGTCGGAGAAGTGTGGCTGCTCATAGAATACACTGAGCCTTGGGGGACGAAGGCTCTGAGCGAGAGCAGCCTTTCGACGCCAGTCAAAAACTACCTGAACCAGCTCATACGTAGAATCCCGCGCTCCCGTCTGCTCTTTATCAAGCAGGAGAGACGGCACCAACCTACATTCAACTTCTTCATCGTGCGTGCGCGCGAGCGCAATCCGTTCATAGTCAAGTTCGAGCTGGATGATTATGAAAAGCTGCGTAGCGTTTACATAGATGTCGCTGCGGTCGCGGCGGGTGAGAAGACGGATGGCGGGACGCTCGTCACAGAGCCTCTCTATCTGGTATGCACGCACGGCAAGCGGGACAAGTGCTGCGCCAAATTCGGCTTTCCCCTCTACAAGTCTTTGAGAAAGGAGCGCGACGGCGTGGTCTGGCAATCATCGCACGTCGGCGGAGACCGCTTCGCTGCAAACCTCATCTGTTTTCCGCACGGACTTTTCTACGCGCACATGACGGACGAGAGCGCGCATCGTGTGGCAAGCCTTTACGAGCAGCAACAGATTGTTTTAGAGAAATTCAGAGGCCGCGCCTGCTACTCTTATCCTGTTCAGTCGGCGGAGTTCTCCATACGAAGGGAAACAGGCATGACGGGCATAGGCGACCTGCGGCTATTGAACAGCGAGCGTGTGGGCGATAACGGCTGGCGCGTGCGCTTCATCACGGCGGATGCCAGACAGATTCACGAGGCAATCATCAAACGACGCGCCTCGGATTTTCACAACTACATTACTTGCAGCGACGTTGAGCAGAAGAGCGTGGTTCAATTTTTTCTGGAAGACTATAGAGTAGCAAGCGTTTCTTAGCTCACAACCTGAGCAACATAAACTGCGAGAGGGGTTCCGGGTCTGGCGACTCGGAACCCCTCTCTCTTATCCGTCTTCAGGCTTTAGATGGTGATCCATCTATGGAGGGACTGCAAAGTTAAACTGTTCGCACTGGCCTGTCGGTACGGTATAAGACAAAGACAGCCTTTTTCTAAACGCAACGGCCTATAGCTGGTTGCAATTGGATATGACCCCTTATGCAAGCGTCTATGTCAGTACCGCCTGCGTGAGCGGGCGGGTCTCACGCGATGCTGAGACCCGCCCGCTCACGCAGGCGGTACTGACCTGAGTTACACCCAATTGCAAACCGCTATAGGAATCTCCATCCTTTCGCTATACCTTTGCGAATCAATTTGGAAATCATAAGACCCTGGCTTGACCTAGAAAGTGGCGCAAAGGAGGATGGGCAGGTTATGTCGGAAAAGAAACGGCAGAAGAAGGACGGACAGCGCAAGGATAAGAAGAATCAGGCCATGCGTGAGGCCGAAAGTGAGCGCGCGCAGCCTTCAGGCTCGCCGCAATCGGCGCGTGATGCCGCCGAGGCGTTTGCAGAGCAGGACGCAGGCGACGCCGCAGACCAGTCGCGCAGCCGATAATAGTTAAGCTGGAAAAAAGCGGCGCGAGCTGTAGGAAAGAGCGGTCAGCTAATTTGAATGCAGAGGCTTAAAAGAGACGCACACGCAGAAAGCGGTAGATTTTTTCGCGGACGGCTGGTGTTGTGGAGACTGGCGTAAAAAGGGTCAGTGAACTTCAGTTCGCCTCACTAAAGTGATGCGCTGCCAGACCTGATTTTCGTCTGGGAACTCCAACTGGTCGTTCGACTGGCCGAGCGAAGTGGCCGTGACGATGATTGTCTGAATATCTTCGTAAACACCACAGCAGGGTGGGCAATCCGCCAGATGACGGTGAATCGAAAGGGCTATTGATTCTTCAATGGTGCCTGCGTGCAGTTCTGATAGCAGCGCAAGGCTCTCTTCACATTCCATTTAAGGGACTCCTACGAGGATAAATCAGGTGAGCACCTGTAACGACCTTTAGACTCTAATTGAGCGCCGCCTGTTGCCTGAGCAACTGTCTTAATTTTAGCCGCGCCTTATGAAGCTGGGATTTCGAGGTGCCTGCGGAAATACCCATCATCTTGGAAATCTCTTCGTGCTCGTAGCCTTCAACGTCATGCAGGACGAAGACCGAGCGATAGCCCGGAGGCAACTGCTGGACGGCTCTTTCAAGCGCGATGCGGTCAACTATGGGCATCGTTTCAGGGTTCTCTGTGCCGCGCACTATCTGTACAGGAGTTTCGCCCTCGTCCGTGAGAAGCTCGCTGCGGGTGCTGGCCTTGCGAAAGTACATGAGCACTAAGTTAACAGTCATGCGGTGCAGCCAGGTAGTGAAGGCCGACTCGCCGCGAAAGCTGCCTACCTTGTTGAAGAGTTGTACGAAGACCTCCTGCGTCATGTCTTCGGCTCTGACGGGGTCGCCCAGCATACGCAGGGTGAGCGCAAAGACGCGTCGAAAGTGGCGACGATAAAGCTGCTCGAAGGCATCCCCATCGCCCGCCGCAGCCTTCTGCGCCAGCTCATAATCGGTCGGCTCCTTCTGTTTCACGGGTTCCGCCGTCACCACACTGCCGTCCATCTTGTCATCATCTGCTTTGGTCATAATGTTTCTGCTGATTATCCACCATGCGCCCAGGATTTGGAAGGCAACGAGCATACCGCCACGCGTAAAAGGGCAGTCGTTTGCATCAAGACCGCGCCCGCTTGATAATTTGCGCTGTGGGGATTTACGCCGCTTTTGCTGCCCTGTATCGTCTTTGCCCCTTCCCGTTACGTTGATTTACGTGCTCTTATTAACCCTGCGATTCATGCCCGTGGATGACTGGATTCGCCGCGGCCTGCGTATGCATCGCTTACACGCGCGTCCAATTATCGAACTACTTTGGTCTAGGCCGAATTGCAGGTAATGCTATTGCCATGAGGCCATAGGGGGCTGTTAAAATCTAATCCGGCACGCGAGTCAGTTAAAACGACTGTGAGGTAAGGCCATGATACGTTTCAGCCCCATCACTCTAGGCCAGCAGCTCAAAGCAATCGAGGTTGAAGATTTTGTACTGACCGAGACAAAGCATCCTCCGTCTCTGGTCATTCCAAGGCACGCGCACGAGCACGCCAGTCTCTCCTTCGTCCTCAAAGGCTCTTTCGTCGAAACGTTTAATCGTAATGCGGAGGAGTGCGCGCCCTTCAATCTGGTCATCAAGCCCGCGGGAGAGATTCATTCGGACAGGTACGGCCAATTGGGCGCACAGTGTTTGATTATCGAAATCAAGCCCGAGGGCTTGGAACATGTTCGCTCCATCTCAAAGATTCTTGATCACTCCTCGCTGGTTCAAAGCGACTCGACCGCAGCCCTGCTAGCCATGCGCGTTTACAGGGAGTTTCAAGCGATGGACACGGCTTCTCCGTTAGCCATAGAGGGATTGATTCTTGAAATGCTCGCCGAAGCTTCGCGCCCTGACGCGCGTCATACAAGAGGCGCGCGTCCGCGCTGGCTTCTACGCGCTGTAGACTTGATACATGAAAATTTCGCCGTGGAAGGATTGATGCTCTCGAAGATAGCTGCGGAAGTCGGCGTGCATCCGTCGCATCTGGCGCGCACCTTTCGACAATTCTATCGCTCGACCGTTGGCGATTACGTGCGCAGGCTGCGTGTGGAATATGCCGCGCGCGAGCTTGCAGGCTCCAACCGCTCGCTGGCGGAAATCGCCGCGCTCGCAGGCTTCTACGATCAAAGCCACATGACGACCGCCTTTCGTCTCTACATGAAAACCACACCCGCCGCCTTCCGCGCTGCCTTCAAATCACGCAAAGCCATTACAAAAAGGCTGCGCTCTTCCAAGACTTCATAGTGTCGCACCTGTTAAGCCTTCACGTTTCATCGAACGAGTCTAGAGAGTCCAGAGAGTCTTAGAGAGTCTAGAGAGTCAACTAGATTCTTTCTTTTCACTCTCTAGACTCTCCAGACTCTCTGGACTCTCTAGACTCTTAAATGAGGTGTGGAACGTGATGGAGACACTCTGGCGGGATGTTCGCTACAGTTGGCGCGTGCTCACGCGTGTACGCGGGTTCACTACGGCTGCAATCGTCGCGCTGGCTTTAGGCATCGGCGCGAACACGGCCATCTTCAGCCTCGTCAACGCGGTCTTGCTGCACGAGCTTCCATTCGAACAGCCGTCGCAACTGGTCTGGATTTGGTCAACACGCACAGACCGCGACAAGGCTTTCTTCTCCGTCCCTGACTTCATCGATTACAGGGAACAGACTCAAACGCTTGAAGAGATGGCCGCCTTCGCCAACTGGAACGCGAACCTGACGGACGGTGGCGAGCCTGAAAGGCTTCAGGGAGTGCGCATCACCGCGAACGCTTTCAAGATGCTAGGCGTCGAAGCGGTCGCAGGCCGCACGATTCTTCCCGACGACGGAAAACCGGGCAGCCCGCGCGTCGTCCTGATAAGTTATGGCTTGTGGCAACGACGCTTCGGAGGCGAGCGCAATCTGGTAGGCCGCAGCATCGCCCTCAACGGCGATCAGTTCGCCGTCGCAGGCGTACTCCCGCCAGACTTCATCTTTCCCGGCGCTGACGCAGAGATAGCAGTCCCGCTCATTTTAGAGACAGACCCGCGACGCTCCGAGCGCGACTCGAATTTCCTGAGAGTGTACGCGCGCTTGAAGCCGAACGCGACGCTCGCGCAGGCGCAAAGCGAAATGGCTCAGATCAACGCACGGCTTCGTGAACAGTACATGGAAGCCAACGCTAAGAAGACCGCGCCCAGAGTCCTGATGCTGCGGGACGAGGTTGTGGGCGATTATCGCAAGCCGCTCCTGATGCTGCTGGGAGCGGTCGCGCTTGTGCTTCTGATAGCCTGCGCCAACCTTGCCAACATGCTGCTGGCGCGTGCGAGCGGTCGCGGGCGCGAAGTAGCGATTCGTGTGGCGATAGGCGCAACCCGTCTATCTCTTGTGCGCCAGCTTTTGACAGAGAGCCTGATGATTGCGCTCGCTGGCGGCGCAGCCGGATTCCTTCTGGCGTGGTGGGGCATTCACCTTCTTCTGAAGCTCAGCCCGGCAGACCTTCCGCGTGCGCGCGAAGTTGTTATGGACACTCGCGTGCTCGCCTTCAGCCTCCTGGTCTCTTTGCTTGCAGGGATTATCTTTGGTTTGATGCCCGCCGTATCTGCATCGAAAGTTGATCTTAACCGCGAGCTGAAAGGCGGTGGACATGGGACGACGGACGGGGGCAGGCGCAAGCGCACCAGAAGCTTGCTGGTCGTCTCGGAAGTGGCGCTCTCGCTCCTGCTCTTAATCGGCGCGGGTCTCTTTATCAAAAGCTTCCTGAGATTGCAGCAGGTCAATCCAGGCTTCGACCCGCACAACACTCTGGCCGTGCGGCTCTCTCTGCCGCCCGCCAGGTATAAGAAGCCGGAAGCGGTTGTCGGCTTCTATGAAAAACTAGCGCCGCGCATTATGAGTCTTCCGGGCGTCGAAGCGGTCGGCGTGGCAAGCGTGCTGCCGCTCAGCGGCTCGAACGTGCGCGCCGATTTTACGATTGTGGGACGCCCGCCCCTGAAGCCCGAAGAAGTTCCAGCCGCGCAGAATCGCTGGGTCAGTCCCGGCTACTTTCAACTGATGCGCGTCCCCATCCTGAAGGGGCGCGAGTTCGACGAGAGGGACACGGCGCGCTCCCTTCCGGTCGTAGTCATAGACGAAGCCTTAGCGCGTCGCTTCTGGCCTGACGGAAACCCCGTCGGCGAGCATTTGAAGATTGATGACGCCGCGCCCGCTCCGTGGCGCGAGGTTGAGATAGTAGGCGTCGTGCGTGATGTCAAACACAACACCCTGCTGGATGAGCCTACGCCTACCGTCTACGCGCCCATATATCAGAGTCAGGAAGGCACGGTCGCATTTTTAGCCAATAACATGAGCCTGGCCGTTCGCACCAGCTCCGACCCGCTGGCGATGGCGACAATCATACGGCGCGAAGTGCGCGAGGTGGACGGGGATGTAGCAACCTCGAACGTGCGCTCGATGGAGCAGTTCATGGCGATGACAATCGCCTCGCGCCGCTTCAATCTGATGCTCGTCACGCTCTTCGCAGGCGTCGCTCTACTGCTTGCGGCCACGGGCATCTACGCCGTGGTCTCTTACACGGTCGCGCAGCGCACGAAAGAGATAGGCATACGCATGGCCTTGGGTGCGCGCACACCCGATGTTGTTCGGATGATTCTAGGCCACGGATTAAAGCTCACGCTTTTAGGCGTTGCCGTCGGATTGGCCGGAGCTTTCATCCTGACGCGCGTCATCGCAAATCTACTTTTCGACGTAACTGCGACCGACCCTGCGACTTTCATTCTAATGCCGCTCATCCTGCTGGTGGTCGCGCTTCTGGCCTGCTTCGTCCCTGCGCGCCGTGCGACTAGAGTTGACCCGCTCGTAGCGTTGCGAATGGAATAGAGAGAGTAGCTAAGACTCATCGCCGCAGACCGGAGAGAGCGCGGAGGCGTCCAGGTCAGTACCGCCTGCGGTAGCGGGCGGGTCTCAAGCGTCGCTAAGAACTCGCCCAGCTTAAACAGGCGGTACTGACATGTGCGCTCTCTGTATCTGCGGCGGTGAATTACAACCCACACGGCACTCGACTCCGTATTGACCTGTTACCAACTGCGGCGAAAGATTATGAAAATCTGAGGCAGAAGGGTTACTATATGTCGCTCGTCCGTTAAGACCCGTTAACCCTTGTTGCCTGCATGAATAAAAGACCTCTTCGCTTAAAGACAATCGCGCTCGCCTTCATTAGCATCCTTTTCATCTCTCTTCTTTTCACCGCCTGCGGGCAGAATCGTGGAGACGGAAAGCAACTGACGCTCGCGGTCAACGCGGGCGTAGAAGGCGACGCGCTCAAGCAGGCGGCGCGTGATTACGAAGCGCAGACCGGCGTGCATATCAACATCGTAGAGTTTCCTTACAGCAATCTTTTCGACAAAGAGCTGGTTGACCTGACTTCTAAAACGGGCGCGTATGATCTGATTATGCTGGACGACCCGTGGTTTCCGCGCTTTGCCTCGGAAGAATTCCTGACGGATTTAACGCCGCTCTATAAGAAAAGAAATCTGGCCGGGCCGGACGAGGATTTCGTAAAGACCTCGCTGGCGCTCTGCCGTCATCCGTACTCTACCGGTACGCTCTACGCTCTGCCTTACCTTGGCAACTCGCAGCTCTTCTTCTACCGCAAAGACCTCTTTGAAAAGCACGGCTTGAAGGAGCCTGCGACGTGGGACGAAGTGCTTCAGTCGGCGCGCACCATCGGGGAGCGCGAGATGACGGGCGCACCCGGAGGCGGTCGCCTCTACGGCTATGTGATGCGCGCGGCGCAGGGGAACGCGGCGGTGGCCGACTTCATGCCTATCTTCTGGGCTTTCGGCGCGGAGATGTTCGACGCGCAGGGTCGCCCGACGGTCAATAGCAGCGAAGGCATCAATGCGCTCAAATTCATGCTTGAGCTTGGAAAGAGCGCGCCGCCCGGATATTCGAGCTTCAATGCCGACGAAGTTTCAGCGCATCTATTGCAGGGCACAGCCGCCATGAGCATCAACTGGCCTGCGTGGATTTCAGCCTTCAATGATCCGTCGAAGTCCAAGGTCATAGGCAAGATGGCATTCACGACCATGCCGGGTGCGCTCAAAGCCGGGCAGGCTGAAATCGGCAACTGGCTCATCAGTATTCCGCGCGATGCCAGGAACGCAGAAGCAGCCTTCGATTTTCTGGTGTGGGCTACGAGCGCAGAGCAGCTCAAGCGCTCTGCGCTTCGCGGTAATCCGCCGACGCGTCGCTCTGTCTTCACGGATGCGGAATTGGTCACAAAGTTCCCGACCTATCCTGTGCAACTGCGCTCGCTTGAGACTTCACGCCCGCGACCGCGCACGCCGCGCTGGAACGAGATTGAAAACGCCTTCGGTATCTTTCTCTCCAAAGCCAACAGCGGCGAGCTATCGCCCGAAGATGCCATGAATCAAGCCAACACAGAGATTGCCAAGATCATCGACCGCAAGTAAGGTTTGAATTTTAAGTCCGAGCAGAGCGAAGATGCTCTTCAACGTGCAGAGGCTTCAAGACAAACATTCCTTCTCTTTTGTAAGCGAGCGCACGCTCCCTTTCCTTTTGCTTGCGCCTACCCTTCTGGTGCTCCTGGCGCTCTCAATCTACCCGCTCGTCTATGCTGTCAGAGTAAGTTTGCAAACCGGCACAGGCGCTCGCGCCATCTGGTCGCTGGAAAATTTCGAGCGTCTTTTCTCGGACGGCTTTTTCCTGAGCGCGCTCCTGCACACGCTCTGTTACGCCGCCATTGCTTTGACCTGCGAGTTCCTGCTGGGCTTAGCCCTTGCCGTCCTGTTGAATCAGGAGATGCGTGGGCGCAACATCTTTCGCGCGGCGCTGCTGGTGCCGATGATGCTGCCGCCCGTGGTGGTGGGCGTCGTCTGGCGGCTCGCTCTTAATCCGAACTTCGGCGCAATCAACGGGACGCTGAAGAGTTTCGGCATCAACACCGAAAGCCTGACGTGGACGGCCAGCCCGCGCCTGGCGTTTCTCTCTGTCATCGCGGTTGATGTCTGGCAGTGGACGCCGTTCGTCTTTCTAATATTGCTCGCGGGCTTACAGGCCATCCCGCAGGAGCCGTATGAAGCGGCGCGTATAGATGGCTCAAGCGCATGGCAGACGTTCCAGCACATCACGCTGCCGCTTCTCAAACCCGCTATCCTGATTGTGCTTCTCTTAAGGACTATGGATTTGCTGCGCGTCTTCGATCAAATCTTTATCCTGACCGAAGGCGGCCCCGGTTTCGCAACCGAGACTATCAGTCTATACATTTATCGCTCGGCCTTTCGCTTCGGCAATTTCGGCTACGCAGCGGCCATGTCTTTCGTGCTTCTAGTTGTGACGAACTCCATCAGCCTCGTTTACATTCGCCTGCTACAGAAACGGGAGACGGCATAGTTAGCCGATTGCGCAAATTTTTAAGTCCCGTAAGGGACGACTGAAAATAGCGAGAGCGATTTATCGCTGGGAAATCGCTGAGATAAAAGAGAGAAGTCCCGTAGGGACGACTGAAATTTCTCTCTTACATTTACTCAGTCGTCCTTACGGGACTCAGTAATATTTACTGCAATATGTTCCCAGCCATAAATGGCTGGGCTATTTTCAGCCGCTCCTAACGGAGCTATTAAATTACGCGTTAGCTTAGTTGCTCTAAATGAGAAAATATTCCGGCACCCGGCACCTGACACCCGGCACCCTGCTTTTCAGATACGCGCTCTGCACGGCGGCGGTCTTGGCTGCGCTTGCGCCTGTGTACTGGATGTTGACAATCTCGCTCAAAACGGAGATTGACCAGTTCAGTGTGCCGCCGCGCTGGTTGCTGTTTAGCCCGACGCTCGCGCATTACCGCGACGCATTCACAACTCGCTCCTTCGGCCAGTATCTTTTGACGAGTGCGGTCGTCTCTTTACTTGCGACCCTTTGCGCGATGGTGCTGGGCACGCTCTCGGCTTACGCTCTGTCGCAGTTTCGTTTGCCTCGTCGTCTGGACAAGCATCTTTCGCTGTGGATACTTTCGACGCGCATGTTCCCGCCGATTGTCACGGTCGTTCCTCTCTTTCTGATGATGCGCGACGTGAGGCTGCTGGACACGCGCACCTCTCTCATCATCGTTTACACTGCCTTCAATCTTCCGTTCGTCGTCTGGATGATGCGAGGCTTTTTCAGCGAGATACCGCGCGAGCTGGAAGAGGCTGCGCGCGTTGACGGCGATTCGCGCCTGGGGGCACTGTGGCGCGTAGTGTTGCCGCTGGTTGCGCCGGGATTGGCCGCGACAGCCGTCTTTTGCTTAATCATCTCGTGGAACGAGTTTCTCTTTGCGCTCGTCCTGACGCAAACGGACGCGGCCATGACGCTCCCGGTAGGCATCGCCGGACGCGTTACGCAGTACGAGATTAAATGGGGCGTGATGAGCGCCGCCGCGACCGTCGCCATGATGCCCATTCTCGTCTTCGCCCTGGCCGTCCAACGCTATCTGGTGCGCGGCCTCTCTCTAGGCGCGGTGAAAGGGTAGGAAACAGGTATCGGGTGTCAGGTGCCGGGTGCCGGTCAGAAGAAAGACAACTGGATTTTCTTTTACCGGCACCCGGCACCTGACACCCGATACCCGCTCTTATGGATGTAAGGTTCGTCAACGTGACAAAAACGTTCGGCTCGTCTGCGGTGGTGGACGAGTTGACGCTTGCCGTCCGCGACGGCGAGTTCGTGGTGTTGCTGGGGCCTTCGGGCTGCGGCAAGACTACCAGTCTGCGTATGCTTGCGGGACTGGAAGAGGTGACAGCCGGTGATATCTTTATAGGGCGGGAGCGCGTCAACGACATCCCTGTGCAGAAGCGAGACGTGGCGATGGTCTTTCAATCTTACGCGCTCTACCCGCACATGACTGTACGGGAAAACATCAGTTACCCTTTGCGCGTGCGCTCGCTGCCGCGCGAGACGATGAAGCAAAGAGTCGAGCGCGTGGCCGGGACGCTTGAGATTACGTCTTTGCTTGAGCGCAGACCCAGAGAGCTTTCGGGCGGAGAGCGCCAGCGTGTAGCCCTTGCGCGTGCTATGGTGCGTGAGCCAAGAGTTTATTTGATGGACGAGCCGCTCTCTAATCTTGATGCACGCTTGCGTGTGCAGATGCGCGGCGAATTGAAACGCTTGCAGCATGAGCTGGGAACGACCACCGTGTACGTCACACATGATCAGGCAGAGGCCATGACCCTGGCGCATAGAGTCGCGGTCATGCGCGCAGGGCGCTTGCAGCAGTTCGACACGCCGCTCAACATCTACAATCTTCCGGCCAATCGTTTCGTCGCAGAGTTCGTCGGAAACCCCGGCATGAATTTTATAGAGGGAAGCGTGGACGCAGGAGCGCGCGTCTTTAACAGCGGCGAGCTTACCCTGACGCTTTCCGATTCTCATCTGGGCAGGTTGGAAAATAATGCGCGCGTGACGCTCGGCATTCGACCCGAAAACATAGAACTTTCAACCGCAGAGCGCGAGGACGGGCTGCAAGCCTCCGTCTACGTGACCGAATTGATGGGCAACGAGACGTTCGTCTTTCTGCGACTTGGGACGCTGAAGCTCATCGTGCGCGCTCCTGCGGACTTTCGCGCCGAGCCGGAAACACCCGTCTGGATGAGATTCGATATGAGCAAGCTGGATTTCTTCGACGCCGATTCCGGCGAAGCATTAAGATGAGAAAGGATTTATGTTAACGGGGGCGACTTGAAACAGATAAAGCTCCGTAGGAGCCGGATGTTTATAGCTCATCGGGGCAATCAAGTATCAAGCTCCATAGGAGCTTTATGTAATAGAGGCCATACATGTAGCACCTCGCGGAGCTTGAGATCAATTTATTTCATATCCGCCTATAAACATCCGGCTCCTACGGAGCCAGAGCATTGACGATATTCTTATCTAACAGAGGTTGTGTTAAGAGTTAACCCGCCACTTTTCTTATCAATTAGTAGGGAGACACTGTATGAAGCTGGCGCTAAATGGCGCGACGACGATGAAGGCCGATCTTGAGACGGATATTCGCGCCGCAGAGCGTGCAGGGTTTGATTATCTTGAGATATGGGCGGCAAAGCTCAGAAGGTTTCTTGAAAAAGGCACGACCGCGCAGCTCAAAGAGCTTTTCGACCGGCACGAATTGAAGCCCTACAGCATCAATTCTATAGAGCACATCACATTCAGAGACGCTGAGGCGCACGAGAAGATTTTAAGCGAGTGCGAGGAGTTGTGTCGCATCGCGCACGAGATTGATTGTCCTTACATAGTCGTCGTGCCCGGCCTGTTGCCGGAAGGTAAAAGTCGAAGCGATGTGATTGAAGAATCCGTTCAGGTTCTAAATGAATTGAGCACCATCGCCGAGCGGCACAATATTTCGCTGGCGTTTGAGTTCTTAGGCCAGCCGCGTTGCAGCGTACAGACGCTTGAGCTGGCCTATGAAATCGTTAGAGAGACGGGGCGTACAAATGTTGGCCTTGTGATTGACAGCTTCCATTTTTACGCGGGCGGCTCAAGCCTTGAAGCAATCGAAGCGCTCGATGCGGAAAGGCTCTTTATCTTTCACATCAACGATGCGGAGAATAGGCCGCGCGAGGAGTTGCAGGATAGCCACAGGCTCTTGCCCGGACTGGGCATCCTACCGCTCAAAGAGATGCTGGCTGCGCTCCGTCATATAGGTTATGACCGGGTGACGAGTGTGGAGATTTTTCGTCCCGAATACTGGGAGCGCGATCCGTTTGAGCTGGCGCGCGATGCTTATCTGGCCGCCTCAAGTGTGATTCATAATTCATAGAACGAATACGATGGACAAAATCAGAATCGGAATCATCGGCGCGGGATACATAGGCGGGGTTCACGCCTCTGTGCTCCTGCGCGACGAGCGCGTTCGTCTCGCAAGGGTTTATGACATCTCGCTGGAGCGCGCCGAACAACTCGCTCGAACATCGGGCGCAGAGCCTGCCGCAAGCTCTGAGGAGTTAATAGAGAGCGTTGATGCCGTTTACATCACGACGCCGAACACGAAGCACACGGAATTGGCCGTGGCGGCGGCACAGGCGGGCAAGCATGTCTTTTGTGAAAAGCCTATGGCGACGAATCCCTTGGACGCCCGGCGCGTGCTGGAAGCAGCACGGGCAAGCCGCGCCGTCTTTCAGGTAGGGCACAACCGTCGATTCGCTCCGGTGTACGCGATGCTACGCCGTCTTTTACAGGAAGAGAGCGCGCCGCATTCATCGCACATCAAGATGAATCGCGGCGAGCTTATCAACCCTGCGTGGGTTAGTGAGCCGGACGTAACCGGCGGCTTCCTTTACGAGACCACCATACACATGTTCGACATGGTGCGCTTCCTCTTCGGCGAGGTGTGTGAATTGACGGCCACAGGCTCTAGTCATGAGTACGCGGAAGTCGATGACTTTTCAGTGCTGCTGAGCTTTGAAAGCGGACTCCACGCAACGCTCTGCTCGTCTGCTGACGCAAGCTGGCTCTTTCCGTTCGAGCGCGTAGAGGTCTTCTGTCATCACCAGACAATCGTGACACGCGAGATGGAGAGTCTGACAGTGAGCGAAGGTTTGAGCGGCCAGCACCGTACGCACTCCATGCAGCAGTTCGCTAAAGAAGAGAAGTGGGGATACATGCAAGAGGACAGGGCGTTCGTCGATGCGATTGTCGATGACAGGGAAGCTATGGTGACGGCTGAAGACGGCTATAAATCCGTAGAGCTGGTTGATGCCTGCTACCGCGCCGTCAACACAAAGGAGCGCATCAAGTTCAAAGATGAGTAGTTAGTTTAGCCCCTGAAAGGGGCGAAATAATTTAGCCCATGGCGCAAGCCGTGGAAATGAAGCCTCCATAAGAAAGAGAAGCCCCGGTAGGGGCGCGCAGATTCTACGGCTTGATAATCTTTCGCCCCTACCGGGGCTTCAAACTTTTATTGCTGCTCTATTCCCATGGCTCACGCCATGGGCTACATTCTGTCGCCCCTTTCAGGGGCTTAAATCAGAAATACGAATGTGTGCTAATGGAAATTATTTTCAACGCGAGCCGAGGCGTAGACGGAAGCCCGCGCGTATGAGAATCGGCGGGCCTATGGTTCGGATGGGCGTGCGCCCGACCGTGTATCTTTGATTGAGAATGTTTTCGGCGGCGACGAATGCTTCAAGGTTGCTCCTGATGCGGCGCGAGAGGAAAGCATCGAGCGTGAAAAAGGGGTCGAGCGGAAAGAGATTCTGGTCATCGTCAAACTGTGTGCTTGAGGCTCGTCCCTGAAAGGAGAGCGTGAAGAGCGACGGGTTCGAGTAGCGCGTCTGAAAAGTTAGCTGGTGACGTGCGACCTGCGGTAGACGATTGCCTACAAGCACCGCGTTGGCAGGAAATTCCAGCACGCTTGCATTAACTAAAAGATAACCGCCTGAGACTGACCATGTGTTTGAAAGCTGCGCGTCCACTTCAAGCTCTAACCCACTAGAGCGCGTGCGGCCAAGATTCTGGCGCTGGCGTGTGATGAGTCCGGGCTGAGTGCGCAGCGTGACGTTCGCTACGGGGCGCGCCACTTCCATCCAGAAGAAGGTGGCATGCGCGGTAAGCCTTCGATTAAAGATATTGAGTTGGCCGCCCGCTTCGCCGCCCGTGAGCCGCTCGGCGCGCAAAGATTCATTGGCAAGCGTCAGGACATCGCCGACGCGGAAGCTTCTGTATAGCTCGTTGAGCGTCGGTGCGCGAAAGGCTCTGTAAGCGGAAGCATTGAGCGAGAGGCGGTCTGTCAGACGGTAGAGCACAGAAGCCTGCGGGCTGAATGCAGTTTCCGTTCGGTCTGGAAAAATGTTCGTGCTCGATGTTCCAGTTTGTGTAAGGGAGCGAGTAGCTTGAAAGGCATCCGTGTTGCGCCAGCGATCCACACGCGCGCCCACCCTGAACAGCAGGCGCGAGTTCGCATTGATAAGGTCTTCTATGAAGAGACCGAGGGTGCGTTGTCGCCCGCCTGCGTCCGAGAGAGATGCGGGACGGCCAGCCGCGAAAACTATCTCGTCGCTTGCGCCGCGCACCTCCTGCGCTTCAATTCCGGCGACCAGCGTTTGATGACTGCCTAAAGCACCAGACCATTGCGCTGAGAGACCTTTGAACTGCGAGGGCGAGCGTTGCAGGCGCGTGAGCGTTTCACTGTTTCGGTCAGGGCTGATGGCTGAGAAGGTTTGATCGTAAGTTTGCGTGCCGCCATAGGCGCGAAGAGTGAAAGCGCCTGCGCCACGGCTTTGCCAGTCAAGACCTGCGCTCAACTGCCGCGTGTGCGTGCGGTTTATCTGGAGCGGCGTGCCGTTCGTGCGCGCTTCACCGAAGAGAGAAGCCCGAAAAAATGCGCGCCCGCGCTCGGTAATCTCGCGCTCGACGGTTAATTCAAAGGCGCTGCGCCGAACTCCTGCGGGCGTGTCCACCGTCCCGCGCTCGCGCTCCGTTACGAGCGTGTAGCCGAGCGTGCTAAAAATCTCCGCGCCGAGGCTAGCACCCCATCGACCTTTCTTTCCGGCGGCGAAGAGAGACGCTTCCCCGGTCGCTTCATTTCCATAAGAGGCTTCCAAAGAGAAGGCGTTCTCGTCCCTGTTTCGAGTGATGAGGTTAATGACGCCGCCCAGAGCAGAGCTTCCGTAAAGAGATGATGCGCCGCCGCGCAGGACTTCTATGCGCTCTATAGATTCGCGCGGCACTCGTCCCCAGTAAACCCAGCCGCCGAATGGATCGTTGAGCGGAATGCCGTCCTCCAGCACCAGCGCACGGCTCGCACCCGATGCGCCGATGCCGCGCAACGATACGCCCTGCGTTGTAGGGTTGGCCGCGCGACTGCCTGTACGACGAAACAGCGTGAAGCCCGGCACCTGCCTGAGAGCGTCGTCGATGGTTGCCGCCGCTGTGGTGGAGACATCGCCGGATGAAAGAATCAACATGCTTCCGGCGACATCGTTAAGCCGCGTCTCCGTGCGCGTCGCCGTCACCGTTACCGTTTCGGAAACGGGCGCAGGCATGAGCACGATTGTTAAGCGGCTTAAAGAGCCTTGTATCTCTACCAGCCTGCGCTCAAAGTGCGTGAACCCGCGCGCTTCAACCAGAATCGTTGCGCCACCAGCGTCCACTTCATCAAACGAAAATCTTCCATCATCCTTCGTTGTCACGGGCGCAGTGATGCCTGCCGGTGTCTTGATTGAAACCTTCGCTCCGGCGACAGGCGCTGCTGTCTTATCCACCACGACGCCCGCCACATGCGTAGCCTGCGCCCTCGCTTCATTGGAAATGAAAAGAGGCGAGCAGAAGACAAAAAGAAGCGCTGTGATTTGTGACAAGTACCGCATCAGTTGAATTTGATGAAAGAAGTTACTCACCGCCGCAGACGCGTTGGACGCGTAGATAGCGTCTATGTCAGTACCGCCTGCGGTAGCGGGCGGGTGATAGCGATGATAAGAACCCGCCCGCTACCGCAGGCGGTACTGACCTTCTCTGCGGTGAAAAAATCTTTCCTTATGCTCACTTAAAAATGAACCACTACTTATTCGTATTCTTCGGAGCGCTGTACGTAACGCGCCAGATTTTGTTCGCGCCGTCGTCCGTGATGAGCATGGAGCCATCGGGCAGTACCAGCAGTCCTACCGGGCGACCCCAGACATCCTTGCTGTCTTCGCCCAGCATCCAGCCGGTCAGAAAATCGTCGTAGCCGCCCGTCGGCTTACCGTTCTTAAAAGGGATGCTGATGATTTTATAGCCGGTGCGCTTGGAGCGATTCCACGAGCCGTGGAGAGCTACGAAAGCATTGCCGCGATATTCCGCCGGAAACATCTTGCCTTCGTAGAAGACAAGCCCCAGCACAGCCGAGTGCGCCTGTATCAAAACATCGGGCACAATCGTCTTGCTCACAAGATCGCTTCGCTCGCCTTTGCGGCGCGGGTCTACGTTCTGCCCTGCATAAGAGTAAGGCCAGCCGTAGAAGCCGCCGTCCTTGATTTCCGTAACATAGTCCGGCACAAGGTCGTCGCCTAAGCGGTCGCGCTCCTGCACTGCTGCCCAGAGGGTTCGCGTGTTTGGATAAAAGGCGAGGCCGATGGGATTGCGTGTGCCGCTGGCTATGATTCGTTTGCCCGTGCCGTCCGGGTTGTATTCCATGATGGCGGCGCGCATAGGGTCTGGCTCGACGCTGACGTTGGATTCCGAGCCGACCGTGACGTACATCTTAGAGCCGTCCGGGCTGAAGATGATGTTGCGCGTCCAGTGCTCTCTGTAGCCTTTGCCCGGAAGCTCTGCAATCCTTTCAGGCTGACCTTCCGCTTTCGTTTGTCCTGACTTGTAGCGGAAGCGCACGACCGCATCCGTGTTGCCTACATAAAAGTAGTCGCGCCAGAAGGCCATGCCGAAGGGCTGCTTCAAGGCGGTCGCAAAAGTGAAGCGCTCTTCGGCCACGCCGTCCCTGTTCGCATCGCGCAGGATGATAATGCTGCCCGCTTCGGAGTCTGCTACAAACACATCTCCGTTCGGTGCCAGCGCCATCCATCTAGGCCGCTGGAATCCCCCTTCGGCAAAGACGCTAGCTTCAAAGCCGGGCGGAAGAAGAAGCTCTGCGCCGGAAGGCTTGTTGATAACGTTCGGTGGATTAGTGGCATCCGGGGAAGCATTAGGCGGCGGCAAAGATGCGGGCGTGATGTTGTAATGCCTGAGCGCGCCTGCACTCGCGGTTGAGGTGGAAGACTGAGGCTGCGAAGGCTGTTTCTTAGCTTCCTGAGCGCAGGCCGCAAGGATTGAAAGATGAAAAGCGAGCATTAGAGGGAGACCGGCGCGTATGATGCGTCGTAAGAGAGCGAAAGACTTTGAAATCATCTCGTGAAACCTCTGGTGTAAATAATTTTAGCTGAGCTTAACACAGGATGACTGCTTCCACGCACTTTGAAAATTGGACGGTTGCAGTTCATTACAGTTTGCAAGCAGGATGCTTATGACGGTATCAATTGAATGCGACTAAGAACTTTCACCGCAGAGAAGGTCAGTACCGCCTGTGGTAGCGGGCGGGTCTCAGGCATTGCTACCACCCGCCCGCTACCGCAGGCGGTACTGACATGGACGCTATCTACGCGTTCTCTGCGTCTCTGCGGTGAATCTTTTATCCTGTCACCTTCAACTACGAACGGCTGTAAACCTTTACACGCGCGCTCTCTCCTCCACGGAGATTCCGCCTGATGGTAATGCTCTCGAAGCTTCTGAGCTTCCGTCTGGTTGACGAAAAGAATCGCTCTGCGCCGCTTGAAGACGCGGCCATAGCACATTTTGAAGGCGATTACCCGCCCGTTACGCGCCTGCTGTTTCGCGATTCCAAAAAAGAGATAAAGGCCGTGCCGTGGGACGCGGTTCGCTCAATCGACTGGCGCGCAAGAGAAATCCATGTCACAGACCTTGAGGAAAGCTCTACTGTAGGCTCAGCGCCGCTCAAAGATGAAGCGCTGCTTCGCAGAGACGTGCTCGATGCGCTCGTGCTTGATCTTCAGAATCGCCGCGCCACGCGCGCCAACGATCTCTGTCTGGAAGAAGAGGGCGGGCGGCTTCGGCTTCGCTCTGCGGATACGAGCTTGAGCGCCGTGCTCAGACGCCTCAGTCGCGGATTTTATGCTCATCAGAGCGAGAGCGCGCTCTATGATTGGAAGTACGTGGAGTTCCTGCGCGGCGATCCTCAGCGAGCGCGTCACGAGGCGGGCAAACACCTTCGCATCACGCGCCTGCCGCCGGGCGAGATAGCGCTGCTGACGAACCAGATTCCATACCTTCATGCAGCAGAGCTGTTGATACTGCTTCCAGACCCGCTCGCAGCAGACACACTGGAAGGGATGTTGCCGCAACGCCAGCTTCAGGTCTTTGAAGAGCTTGATGAGGAGCAGGCGACGCGCATCCTTGCCCTGATGGCACCGGATAACGCAGCCGACCTTATGGGGCGTCTGAATGTAGAAGAGATGCAGAGCTACCTGCACAAGCTGCCGAAGAAGAAGAGCGAGCGCATCATAGAGCTTCTGCGTTACCCGGAAGACACCGTCGGCGGGATTATGACGAACGACATGGTCACAGTCCCTCGAAGTCTGACCATAGCCGAAGCGCGTGAAGCTTTGCGCGAGAAGCTCAAAGAGCCTGACTTTGTTTTTTACGTCTACGTCGTCGAGAGCGAAGAGAGCCAGCGCCTGAGCGGCTTGCTCTCATTACGCGACCTGATTACGGAAGACGACGACCGCAAGCTGGAAGATGTTATGGATCCCTTCGTCTCTACGCTTAATCCTCTTGATGCTGCCAGAGCGGCAGCCTACAGGGTGATTGATAGCGGCCTTGCGGCGATGCCTGTAATCGGGCGCGAAGGAAAGCTGATAGGTATCGTATCTGTGGATGTCGCCGTCGAACAGATTGCGCCGAGTAGCGCAACCGCACAATTCAGGATTTTCTCATGAGCCGACAACCCGCACCCGAAGGGCTTGAGCCGATTGAATCGGTCGAAGCCGCCACTAAGCCCAAAGCGGCGCGCACCATCCCGGAAGGGATGCGCGTGAATATTCGCGGGCGCAGCGTGCGCCTTAGAGGCTTGCGCCGCCAGCCAATAGGACTGCTTCGCTGGCTCTTAATCTTAGGGCCGGGATTAATCGCCACCTCTGCCGGAAACGACGCGGGCGGCATCGCCACCTACTCGTCAGCCGGAGCAAAGTACGGCTATGACCTCATCTGGGTGATGTTGTTGCTGACAATCTCTTACGCGGTCGTGCAGGAGATGTGCTCGCGTCTGGGTGCTGCCACGGGGCGCGGCCTGCTCGATCTGATTCGAGAAAGGTACGGGCTTGCATGGGCTACCTTTGCCGTCATCATAATCTTAGTCGCCAACGGCGGCGTCACCGTCTCGGAGTTCGTAGGCATCAGCGCAGCGGTTGAGCTTCTGGGCATCAATAAGTACATAGTCGTGCCAATGGCCGCAGCGCTCATCTGGTATCTGGTTATCTTCGGCTCTTACAATCGCGTGGAGAAAATCTTTATCCTGATGACGCTGGTTTTCTTCGCCTATCCGGCGGCGGCCTTCATGGCGCATCCTGATTGGAAGCAGGTCGCGCGCGGAGCCTTCGTTCCAACCATACACGCAGACCCCGACTACATCTTCATTCTAGTCGGCCTGCTCGGCACGACGCTGACGCCTTATATTCAAATCTTTCAGCAAAGCTCGCTGGTCGAAAAAGGCGTGGCGCGGCGTCATTACAAGCACGAGCGCGTAGACGCTTACTTCGGCGCGTTCTTCTCCAACCTGATGTCTGTCTTCATGATTATAGCGTGCGCCGCGACGCTTCATGTTATCGGTAAGACAGAGATCGGATCGGCTGCGGACGCGGCGAAGGCGCTTGAGCCTGTGGTGGGAAGCAGCGCCAAGCTGCTCTTCGCCATAGGACTTCTGGGAGCATCATTGCTGGCGGGCGCAGTCCTGCCGCTCGCAACGAGCTACGCCATCAGCGAAGCGTTCGGCATACCGAAGGGCGTGAATCTGGATTTCCGTCGCGGGCGCGTCTTCTTCAGTCTCTTTACAGCCTTGATTGTAATCGGCACCGGACTGGCATTGATTCCAAACCTTCCGGTGATTCAACTACTGGTCGCCGTGCAGGTTCTAAACGGCATACTACTGCCCATTATCCTCGTCTTCATTCTCAAGCTGATTAACGACAAAAGCCTGACGGGAGATTTGAAGAACACTCCGCTTTACAACGTCCTCGGCTGGGGAACGTTTGCGGTGATAACGACCGCCGTGGTCTTGATGCTCGGCAGCCAGTTGTTAAAGCTTCTGGGAATAAATCTCTTCGGCTGAAGCTGAGATGATGTTTGAAAAAGCCGCTTCCTCTTGAGTCCCGTAGGGACGGTTGATAATAGCCCAGCCATTTATGGCTGGGAACAGGTGGCACAAAACGAAGTAGAGTCCCGTAGGGACGACTGAATAAATCCGGAAGAGATTTCAGTCGTCCCTATGGGACTCAATACTTTCTCTGCATCTTATTCCCAGCGATAAATCGCTGGGCTATTACAGGGTCGTCCCTACGGGACTTTTCTAATAGCATTGAGGTGCTAAAGAATTTCCGAAGCAGCCGGTTGTCGCTCAGCCCGTACAATGCGCTTGCGCAAAGGCCGCCACGCGCGCAGGGCTAGCCAGTGAGCGCCGCCTATCAGAAAGGCTGCCGCAATTGCTGTCAGCAGGTCAACGGGCGTTACGGCAGTCGGTCGCAGCCACCCGGAGCTGACTTCGGCCATCGCTCCGGCCAGCGCAAATGCCCGGAAGGGAATGGAAGCGCGCCGCTTCAAGATCAAGCGACAAACACCGAGCGCCGACAGCAGAACTATGACGTATGCGGAAAAGCCTGTGAGCACACGCAGGAGCTTTCGCCAGTTCTCGTCCCACGCCAGACCCGCAAGGGCAAAGGCGACCAGAAGCGCAAGCAAGCAAAGGCTCACAACCATGTCGCGGTCGCTTATCGCATCCTCGTAACCTTTCTGTTTCTCTTCACTACTTGCCATACCAGTTAATCCCTTCCGCAAGGCTGATTATCCTTTAGACGCCGCGCTCGCGCTCTTGTTCCAACTTCCACAAAGAATTGGATGGATAACCGCTCGCGTTAATTAACGTGAGGCGCGAGATAAGCAAATCGTCAATTTCCCTGGCTCCGTAGGAGCCGGATGTTTATAGGCTGGGATGGGATAAGCTGATCTCAAGCTCCGCGAGGTGCGACATGTTCTCGCGCCCGTTACATGTCGCACCTCGCGGAGCTTGAGACCTAGTTGATACGATTGACTATAAACATCCGGCTCCTACGGAGCTTTCATCATTTTGTCTTGAACACGCGTTAATTAGCGACCGGCAGGAAGCTTCAGGGCATACGAGTATTCTCGACTTCGATGGCGGATGTTGGATATATTTTGAGCGGGGAGAGAGGCTTAGGAGAGAAGGTCTATGTCCGGTAGTTTCAGGCTCATCATATTGTCCGTCATCGTCATTGGCTGCGCCGCCTCGTTTCCGTCTCAAGAGCGTAGCTCGAAATTCAGGGGCGCGGTTGTCAATGGATCGCTGATGGAGTTGAGAGATAAGCGCAGGGTCTGGCTGATTGTGCGCCGCAGCGCTGTGCTGGATGCAAACGGTATGGAGTCATCTGTTTTGTCAGAAGTGTACAGGGAGGGAAAGGGGCGGCAGAACTTCCCGCGCACTTACAACCTGATTGCTCAAAAGCTCAACAAGTATATGAAACAGCATGGGAGCATTTCGGCAGCGCCGAATCTCTCGGATGCAGACTTCATACTCTTCTTCAACGTCCTTGAGATTCGCAGACCGCTTGGCACACCCTACGCCTTCGGCGAGCTGTTCGTCATCATCAACGTAAAATCGAAGCCGCACATCATCTGGCAGACCAGAAGCGGCGGTATGTTCGTAGACGATGCCGTAAACGATTTTATCTCGGAGCTGAAGGCTGTGCGCGGAGAGAATTAGAAAGAACTCCCGCCATCCAAAAACATCTTCACGTTTACGAAATTTTCAAACCCTTGTTGGACACAAAAGAAGGCGGCGAGGTTTCTAAGCCTCGCCGCCTTTAGGAGATTGCACTTGGAGTCCACCCAGAGCACAACACATCCATCTAGTAGGTGCGTGCCGGAGCGAAAAGGTTGCAATAAACGCGTAAATCGTAAATCGTGAATAGAAGAAATCCGTTTTCTCTATTTACGATTCACGATTTACGATTTTTTGACCATCACGCGCTTGATCTGTTGAGTGCCCATAGGGGAGACGACGTTCATCTCTATGGTCAGGGACTTTCCGTCTGCGGAGAGCGTCCACTTGCGCGTAATATCGACGGCGACCGAGCCGTTCGGCGTTTCATAGTTAATCGCTTCGCTGACCTCTATGCCGTTACCGTCGGCAGACCACTTGGCGGTTCTTTTGCCCTTGCCTTCAGCGCCGCCCGGCCCCTTGGAAGTAAAATCGGCGGGCTTGCCGTCAAGCGTATAAACGTCAGTGATGGTCTGGTCGCCCTGTTCCGTCGTCAGCTTGCTCTCGATGTCCAGCTTGTCACCGGTCTGTTTGACGGTCAACACCTGATCTTTGATATACGCAGGAAGCCCCTCGCTCTTGCTCTTATCCAGCGTCCAGGTGCCGCCGAAGTTGGCTTTCGCCGCGGCCACGATTAAGCCGGATGCGAAGACCAGCAGCGCTACGCTCGCTACCATTAAGTTGCGTTTCACAAGCAATCTCCTCAAGAAAATGGAATTTATACCAAGGCATGCCTCGATTCGAGAGCTACTACGGGCAGGAAGAGGGGAAAGTTTCAACAAGACAAGTCAGAAGGCAGAGTGCAGAATGATGAATGAAAAGAAGATTCAAGTTGAGTAATCATTTAATTCATCATTCTGCACTCTGCCTTCTGACTTGCTCTTCACGCTCGCTTGAGGTTGCGAACGGGCTGAGCTTTGGGGGTGGCGGAAGCGGCTTGTTTGTTGTCGGCGCTTCCGGCGTCCGTCTGGGTTGCGCGCAGTTTTTCGGCGCGGGCGGTCATGCGGCGATCCAGGTCTGTTATCTGCTCAGCCGTCAGGTGATGAATGTTCGGCTGGTTATGATAGACCTTTGCGCCCGTGACCAGATCGGATTGCTTGAAGCCAAGCTTTTCGGCTCTGGCGATTAAATCCTGTATGGTCATCTCCGACTGTACCAGGGTGAGAGGCTGCGGCTTCTCTTCAATCGTCTCAGGCACGATGGGCATCTTCGCCGATTCGCGCTCGACATCATGGCCGTGCTCGCGCTTCATGTGGTCAAGGAAGTCTTTGAAGGTGACATTGCCGGTCATCTCAAAGCCAACCAGGAAGGCGGGGCTGTTCGATTTGACGACCTGAAAGACGCGCACTATCTCGCCGTCGCGCTCCTGCATAGAAACTTCCACCAGCACATCCACGAAATATTCCAGACCTGAAGTCGTGCTCAGGAGCACCATGCCTACTTCGTTCGCCTCGCGCTCTTCTTTACCCTTAGCGGGAATCTGATCCGTGATGACTACGGACTTGCCGCTCTCTATGCAGAGACGACGCAAGACTCCCTGCAAGACCATCTGGTCTGCGGCCAGCTCTTCGGCGGTCGGCTGTGCCAGCGGATCATTCGTGCGCTCGCGTACAGCGGCAATCGTCTCGGCGTGCTTTGCAGAAAAGTATGCCGCCCATGAATCCAGAGCGAAGCAGCCATAGTTTTGCTCGCGGCCTTCGCCCGAAAGCGCCCAGTCAATGAATTCCGGCAGCTCGTCCGGGTGCTCTATCTCAAGGCCGTCGAAGTCAATGCCGACGCCCTTCAAAAGTCTTGTCTTGCGCTCGGTATCGAACACGCAAAGACGCCCCAGGTCGGCGTCCGCCATGCTGCGCATGAAGCGGCTTTTGCCCGCGCCCGCCGCGCCGCGTACAGCCATCACAAGCCGTTGCTGGCGAGGACGACGACTGAGCGGATTAATCTTCGGTCTGTTGGTTTTCTCCATCATCTTTACCTCATCAGTTTGGTTCCCGCACCCACGAGCCATTTCGTTTCGACTCCCGGCACGGAACATCTTTATCAACGACTCAAGCAAGAGGGGCGAGCCGCACGCTTTTCCTAAACCGCAGGCACTTTAGCACAGGAAGGGCGGGTGTGCAACAGTTTTTCACGGATGAAACAAAAAGATTTTCACGTTTCGGCAATGTTTCGGGCAGATTTGAAAGCCGCAGAGGATGTATGAGATGTTCAGGGGGCAATCACTATAGGAGTTCACAGTTGAGTGCGACTCCTGTCAGTACCGCCTGCGTGAGCGGGCGGGTCGTGGCAACACTTGAGACCCGCCCGCTCACGCAGGCGGTACTGACCTGAACCTGTGTCGCAACAGTCGTATTCAAGTGAGAACCGCTATGGATACATTTTCGGTTCGGAATGAACAGGAATGAAAATCTATAACCTTTGCTTTCTGGGTTTCGGCAATGTCGGGCGTGCGCTTGTGTCTCTGCTCGTCGAAAAGAGGGAAGAGATGCGCGAGTCGTACGGCATAGAGTGGCGCATTAAGGGTGTTGCGACGCGACGCATGGGCTGGCTCGTTCACGCAGACGGCTTTGATGTCGAAATGCTCCTTGAAGGCGGAGCCGTCTCGAACATTAAGCCTCCAGCGCCCACGGATGTGCATGAGTGGCTCAGAGCGGCGAGCGCAGATGTTTTGTTCGAGACCACGTCGCTTGATCCTTTCACAGGCCAGCCCGGAACGGAGCACATACGCGCTGCGCTCGAACATGGCGCGCATGTAATCACGGCCAACAAAGGCCCGATTGTGCATGCCTACGAAGAGCTTTCACAGTTGGCCTTGAAGCAGGGGCGGCGCTTCATGTTCGAGGCGACCGTGGCCGATTGCCTGCCAGTCTTCTCCATGTTTCGAGAGTGCCTGCCGACGGCTAGAGTCCTGGGCTTTCGCGCCGTCTTGAACTCCACGACCAGCATCATCATCGAAGAGATGGAGCGGGGACGCACGTTTGAGGAAGGCGTACGGCGCGCACAAGAGCTTGGCGTGACGGAGACCGAGCCGGGCTACGACGTGGACGGCTGGGACTCTGCTGTGAAAGTCTGCGCGATGGCGCGCGTGCTGATGCGTGCGCCCTTAAAGCTTGAAGAGGTGTTGAGAGAAGGAATACGCAATCTGGATTCAAAGCGCATCCGGTCAGCCCGCGATGCAGGCCATCCAATTAAACTTGTCTCGCGCGCCCAAGCTTCGCAGGGCAGAGTCAAAGCCAGCGTGCGCCCCGAACAGGTCGCGCCCGACGACCCGCTTGCGATGGCGAGCGGCACGTCGCTTCTAATCTACTTCGAGTTGGACGTTCTGCCGGGACTGACCATGATGGCTTACAGCCCGAATCTCAAGAGCACGGCTTACGGCCTTCTGGCGGATTTCATCAATGCAGTGAAGGAAGAGAAATAAAAAACATCGGCGGAACACTCGGTAGTCCCGCAGGGACGATTGGTAATAGCCCAGCCATTTATGGCTGGGAATACATAGCATCAAAGGAAATGATAGTCCCGTAGGGACGACTGAAATTGCTGCTGTATTTATTCAGTCGTCCCTACGGGACTCAATACTTTCTCTGCATCTTATTCCCAGCCATAAATGGCTGGGCTATTACCAACCGTCCCTACGGGACTGAGGCTGAATCTGCCGTTTCACAGCTTCTTAGTTTTCCAGACGCTACAACTCTTCAATCATTTCGCGCGCACGGGCAATCACCTTCTTCTCGCTCGCAAAGGCAAGCATCTCTTCGGCTCTACTGATTTCCACCCAGCGCGCTTCGTTGACCTCGTGGTCGTGGTCGGTTGTCTTGCCGGATTTGTAGCGCAGCAGGAAGAAGTGTACGAACTTGTGAAAGCGCACGCGGTCGCCGCCTGAGCCGGAAAAATACCAGTACTCGACTGTATCAATGGCTGCGACCATTTCGGTTTCGAGTCCGGTCTCTTCGCGCACCTCTCGCATGGCAGCCCGTTCGGCGGGTTCATTCTTCTCGATGATACCTTTAGGCAGTTGCCAGCGCGCCTCGCGGCCTACGGATATGAGCGCAACGTAAATCTTCGCCCCGCGCTTGCGGAAGGCTACGCCGCCAGCCGATACCTGTTTCTCAGTCCGAACGCTCGTCATTGATCTTTAACTTCAGTTGCCGAAGCCGCCTGCTCGTTGTTTGCGAGCTGCTCCATCTCGCTATGCAGAGATTTGCGCTCGATAAGCAGTCGCAGGTATAGACCGCGATGGCGCAGCAGTATGAAGGTGGCCTTGAACCAGCCGCGCATGTCGTACAACTCTTCCATAGAGCGCATTGCAACATAGCCCGCGACAATCGCCAGCGGGAAAGCCAGCAGGCTTGCGCGCCAACCCCACAGGAAATATGCCGCGACCGATGAGGCAATCCACGTCAGCGGCATGAGCACAATCGCCACAAGGATTTTCACGGTTGATGCGGAATCATCCGCGCCGTGTCGAGTGTAAATGCGCGAAGCTATATCGCATATCATGTAAGCCGGAAAATGCAGGATGGCCCCGACGAGTGCTAACGGAAAAAGAAGCGCGAGCAGAATGATGCGTAGCAGGAAATGCTGGAAGATGTACCATCCGGAATGAGAGGAGAGCGAAAGATTATCGGGCGTGATGCCGATGCTGTTCAGCTCCTCTTCGTATTTCTGTATGCGTGTCCTGAGACGTTCGATGCGCGGGGCTAAGGGCGAGCGCAAGAAACGCTCGCGCCATTCGGCCAGCCGCCGCAGGCGATCAAACGTTGCGGTCAGCGACGAGCGAACGTGCAGGCTCTCGTAGATGGATGAAAAAAGCTCTTCGGCATTTGTGACTTCCGCCAGCACCTCGCGCGACTCTACATTCAATGTGACTTCGCGCAAGCCCTCTTCTATGCGCTTCGATAATTCCTTCACTGCCGGGCGCGGCGGCTCGCCGTTTTCGTCCAGCTCTACAGGCTCTACTTCAAAGGAATCGCCGAAGCGCAGGAGCGCTTCGCTGCGAAAAGTCGTAGGCGAAGTGTAGTAAAGCCCGACGGGTTGTATACGAAGAGTGACCGGCGCGTTCTCATCATCACCTTCTTCCGGCGCAAGAGCGCCGAGCGCAATCCGCGCCGCGCCACTCTTGACGGGCAGCAATTCCGTTTCGCTGTGAGAGACGCCTTCGGGAAAGAGCGCTATACAGCGGCCACGCCGTAAGAGTTCGTGACAGGCTTCAAAGGTGCGAAGGTTCTGCGAGACATCTTCGCCCTGGTCAATGCGGCGGTAGACTGGAAGCGCTTCGACCACTCGCATCAGGTAGCCCAGGACGGGAAGACGAAAGAGCGTGGACTTGGCTAGGAATGAGACGCGGCGCGGGAGCGCGCAGAAGACCATGGCCGGGTCAATCAATCCGTTCGGATGATTGAGGACGAAGATGAGCGCGCCTGTCATAGGCACATGCTCCGAGTTACTGGTCTCTATGCGCCGGAAAAAGAGGCGGAGCGCGATGCTGATGACGGCATGAGTGATGCGCCGCGCGGGTCGTCCTTTCTGGCGCGCAATCATCTGTGGGAGCCGCAGCTCCCTGACATCTTCCGGCATCATGAAAGCTTCACTTCTTCAGTCCGGGCAGACAGAAAAACCATTATGCGCTACCAGCGATGGTAGGCTGGATGGCCGGGCTTGACGGCGACGAACGTGCCGCGACACGTAGCGCAGACTTTTCCATGTGCAATCAGCTCGGCTTCCACTACGGCGCGATCATCGGTTGATTCGACCACTCGCGCCTTCAATTCAACAATGTCGTCTGTAGGCGTGGGGCGCAGGAGCTTGATTGTGTAAGTGGCCGTGACGGTGCAGGGCGGGTGATCCATGCCGTTCTTCTGCATCAGGTGCCATGTGGCTGCCCAGTTGGAATGGCAATCGAGTAGCGTACCGATGATGCCGCCGTTGAGCATGCCTGGGAAAGCTTCATAATAACTTTCCGGCTTCCAACGGGCGACGACCTCTTCACCCTGCGCGAAGCTGCGTATATGAAGCCCGCGCTCGTTGGCCGGGCCGCAGCCGAAGCAGGTATTACGCGGCGCGTACTTTTCCTGAAGACTCTGTTCGCTCATCTGTTCATTCATACTCTTAAAGTATACTCAGAAAATCGTTGTATAGACTAACAGTTGAGCAGGTATCTTTTGAATGATTAAACGCGGGACTCGTGACAATAAGAAACTCGGACGTGAATTCTACACTCGAAGCGATACGCTGCGGGTGGCGCGCGAGCTGCTGGGCAAGCGGCTGGTCGTGCCCTCCGAGCCGTTGGGTGAGCGCGTCTCCGGCATCATAGTCGAGACGGAAGCCTACATGGGGCCTGAAGACAAGGGCGCGCACTCCTATAATAATCGTCGCACGTCGCGCACGGAGGTGATGTTCGCACAGGGGGGACTGGCGTACGTCTATTTTATCTACGGCATGTACTATCAATTCAACGTAGTGGCGGGGCGAGAGGACGTTCCGCACGCGGTGCTCGTGCGCGCCGCCGAGCCGGAAGAGGGAATAGAGGTGATGCGCGAAAGAAGACCGGGCAGGAAGGCGACGGAGCTTGCGAGCGGGCCGGGCAAGCTCACCGTAGCATTCGGCATTGACCGCACCTACAACGGCGCTGACCTCACAACAGCAGAGCGCGTGTGGATAGAAGACGCGGGTCGCATTCTAAAGCCCAATGAAATCTCCTCCGGCCCGCGCATAGGCATCGATTACGCGGAAGAGTTTACGATGCGCCCCTGGCGTTTCTGGATTAAAGACAACCCGCACGTCAGCCGCAAACGCTGAGGGAACTTATATCAGCGAAAGCGTGTCTAAGAAGCTATGTTCAAAGTCCTGTAGGGACGATTGACAATAGCCCAATGCTTCAGCACTGGGAATACGTCATGTAGAAATAGAGTAGAGTCCCGTAGGGACGACTGAATAAAGAAAGAAAGATTTCAGTCGTCCCTACGGGACTCAGCACTCTTTGTGTCTTCGGTTCCCAGCCATAAATGGCTGGGCTATTACCAACCGTCCCTACGGGACTCAAGAGGAAGCTGCTTTTTCAAACAGCTTCTAACAAGGCATCCGACTGCCAGTTCCGATGATGAGTTGCGGGCGCAAGAAAACTTGTTCTATGGCGTTCACTTTGTGGCATCATGTGGGCACATTCAAAAACGGGAGCGCCTCCGTCGTGCCGTCTCTCCCAAATGCGGAATTATAATTTCAAAAATTTGCCGGGAGCTAAATCTCATAATGATGCGTCTCAAATCACTGGTCTCTTGTCTTTTACTCATGTCTATTCTTGTCAGCCCCTTCGCGCAGATGCGAACTACAAATGCTCAGACCGAAACGAACGCAGATAAAAATCCGAAGGGCTTGCGCTTTCGCCTGAGCGAGGGCGCGGAGCAATCAGAAAGACCCGCGGCTCTTCCGACACCTGCGACCACGAAAATCTCCGACGCGGAAGTCCAGAGCATCTTTAAGCGTCTGCCGCCTGTGAAAGCTCTGGAGGAGGACGAGCAGGATTTCGCTTTACGAGACAAGTCGCTGCCGCCGCCGCGCACGGGCAAGACCATCAACGTCTCTTTTCCGCAGCCCGCCGAAAGGGCGCAGCCTGATTCGTCCGCCTCCGCCACGCTCGAAGTCCTGCGCTTTGCTCCCGAAGGAGAAGTCCCGCTTGCGCCGCAGTTGAGCGTCACCTTTTCGCAGCCGATGGTGGCCGTCACCTCACAGGAAGAGGCTGCGGAAGTCGTGCCCGTACGTCTCACGCCGCAACCCCCGGGGCGCTGGCGCTGGGTCGGCACCAAGACTTTGCTCTTCGTGCCCGAAGGACGCTTCCCTATGGCGACCCAGTACACCGTGACTGTTCCGGCAGGGACGCGAGCCGCACAAGGCACAGGCGCGCTCACAGCACAGAAGAGTTGGACATTCGCCACGCCCGCGCCGCAGGTGAAGAGTTCATACCCGCAGGGCGATTCTGTGGAGCGAAACGCTCTAATGTTCCTGGAGTTCGACCAGCGTATAGACCCGGCTGCTGTTTTAAGAACGATAAGAGTGATGGCAGGCGGCGCGACTTTAAGCACACGCCTTGCGACGCCAGAAGAGATTGCGGCGGACGAGGCCGTGAAGAAACTCACCAGCGCGGCGGAGAAGGGGCGCTGGCTAGTATTCCGCGTCGTTGATAAAAGCGGCGACGTTCGCTTTGCTCTGCCGGGCGATTCGGCCATCACTATTCTAATAGGGCCGGGCACGCCTTCAGCCGAAGGCCCGCGAACTACGCCCAAGCAACAGAGCTTTTCCTTCCGCACCTATGGCAGTTTCCGCGCCATCAAAGGCCAGTGCTCTTACGGTGAGCGGGAATGCTCGCCCTTCGATCCGTGGAGCATAGAGTTCAGCAATCCAGTGGACGCGGCCTCCTTCGATCAGACGAAGCTTCGTATAGAGCCTGCGATTGAAGGGATGAAGACCATAGTTTCCGGCAGTTGGCTGACAATCACAGGTACGAAGAAGGGGCGCACCGTTTACAAGGTGACGCTTGATCGCTCGCTCAAAGACAGCTTCGGCCAGCAACTCGAAGGCAACAACATTTTTACCTTCAACGTGGGGCGCGCGCCGCAGATGCTCTACTCGTCCTCGGGCAATTTCAGCGTGCTAGACCCGAATGGTACGCCGCGTCTTTCTGTCTACACCGTCAACTATGACAGGCTGAAGGTGAGCCTGTATGCGGTCGCACCCAGCGACTGGAATCAGTTTCTCGAATACATGCGGTGGGTCAACAACTACAACTCAGACCCGAAGAAGAAACCGCAGATGCCTGGACGTTTGGCTTTCTCGAAGTTAATCAACGTGGCGGCTAAGCCGGACGAGCTGGTGGAAACCGGAATCGATCTCTCGCCAGCGCTCGACAATGGTTTTGGTCAGATCATAGCCATCATAGAGCCGCCCGTCGTGCAGAAGAATCAGGAGCGACAGGTGATACGGCAGTGGACGCAGGCGACCAACATAGGCTTGGACGCTTTTGTTGACAGGACGGATTTAGTCGGCTGGGCAAACTCGCTTAAGGACGGTCGGCCACTCGAAGGCATAGAGATGACGATTGAGCCTGCCTCAAGCTCGAAGGGCGTGAGCGGGCGCGATGGATTGGCACGTCTGCCGTTGCCGGATAGCGCGCAGAAGGGCGTCAATATTCTGGTTGCGCGCGCGGGACGTGATGTTGCCATCCTTCCCGAGAACACTTACTGGTGGAACAGCGAGGGAAGCTGGCGACGCGGTAGCCTGGCCGATACCCTGAGCTGGTATGTCTTCGACGACCGCAAGATGTATCGCCCGAACGAAGAGGTACACATCAAGGGCTGGCTCAGGCGAGTCGGCGGAGGCAAGGAGGGAGACGTAGGTGCTCTTAACGATGCTGTCGGGAGCGTCGCCTACACGTTGAATGATTCGCGCGGCAACGAGATTACGAAAGGCACGTTGAAACTCAATGCGCTCGGCGGCTTTGATACTGTGCTCAAACTTCCGGCGACCATGAATCTGGGTTACGCCTCGCTGAATTTTGAGGCTCAGGGCGGCAACTTGACGGTCGCAGGTCGCACCTACGGCCACAGCTTTCAGGTGCAGGAGTTTCGTCGTCCGGAATTCGAGGTCACTACGAAAGCGAGCGAGGGGCCGCTGTTTGTAGGCAATCATGCGACGACGACCGTGACGGCCTCTTATTACGCGGGTGGGGGTCTTGCGAACGCAGAGGTGCGCTGGCAGGTCACGTCAAGACCGACGCAGTACACGCCGCCCAATCGCAGCGACTTCATCTTCGGCACATGGGTTCCGTGGTGGATTACGCGCGGCGAAGATGGGGAACAGAACTCGCAAAGTTTCACAGCGCGCACGGATGCTGCGGGTAAGCATAACCTGCGGATTGATTTCGATTCCGTTAAGCCTGCGCGTCCTTCGAGCGTCGTCGCTCAGGCGAGCGTGACGGACGTTAATCGCCAGACGTGGACATCTACGACCACTATGCTCGTACACCCGGCTGATCTTTATGTCGGCCTGAAGTCCGACCGCACCTTCGTACAGAAGGGCGAGCCGCTCAACGTGCAGGCTATCGTCACGGATTTGGACGGCAAGGCGGTCGCAGGCCGTGAAGTGAAGATGCGAGCCGTGCTGCTTGATTGGGAGTACAAGAACGGAGAGTGGAAGCAGACTGAAACGAATGGTCAGGATTGCACCGTGCGCTCTGCGAACGAAGCGGTCAAGTGTACTTTCCAGACGAAAGAGGGCGGAAGCTATCGCGTCACGGCTTCGGTGATGGACGACCGTGAGCGTATGAACGAAAGCGAGATGCGTCTATGGGTGGCGGGCGGTAAGACAATCCCGAAGCGCGATGTAGAGAAGGAAGAGGCTGAGTTGATTCCGGATCGTAAGGACTACAAGCCGGGAGACACGGCGGAGATTCTGGTGCAATCGCCCTTTACTCCCGCCGAAGGCGTCATGACCCTTCGCCGTTCGGGTGTCGTGCGCACGGAGCGCTTCCGCATGGACAGCCCTTCCACAACTTTGCGGATTCCGATTGAAGAGACATTTACTCCGAACATATACGTGCAGATTGATCTGGTCGGCGCGGCCACGCGCACCAATGATGCGGGCGAACCGAATGAGAAACTGCCCAAGCGGCCTGCTTATGCGTCGGGTTCGCTTAATCTTTCCATCCCGCCCGCGAGTCGCAAACTCAGCGTCGAGGCCACCCCGCGCGACAAAGCGCTTGAGCCGGGCGCGCAAACGGTCGTCAATGTCGAAGTGAAAGATGCAGCAGGCAAGCCTGTCGCTGGCAGCGAGGTTGCTGTCGTAGTCGTTGACGAATCCGTACTGGCGCTCACGGGCTACAAGCTTGACGACCCGCTCTCGGTCTTCTACGCGCAGCGCGGCACTGATACCAGAGACTATCACTCGCGCGATAATGTTCAGCTTAGTAATCCGGACGAGTTGCCTCGGACGGGCAGAGGCGCAGGAGGCGGAGTCTCTACAAACACGAGTGCAAATGATTTCGCCATAGTAGCCGGGAATGCCAATGCGCCCCCTGCTCCTCGTCCCTCTGCTGGAATTGTGCAACGAAAGGTGTTGAGCATGGGAGTACTAAATGCACAGAGTGACGCTAGAAATACTACGCCTGAGGCAGCTATAAGTCTGCGCGAGAACTTCAACGCGCTGGCGGTCTTCGCTCCAACGCTTCCGACGGATGCACAGGGTCGCGCGCAGGTCACCGTGAAAGTTCCTGACAATCTGACGCGCTATCGCATCATGGCCGTGTCGGTCGCGGGAGGGCGTCAATTCGGCTCAGGAGAGTCTGCCATCACAGCACGGCTGCCTTTGATGGCGCGCCCCTCTGCGCCGCGCTTTCTGAACTTCGGCGACCGCTTTGAATTGCCGGTCGTCTTGCAGAATCAGACCGACCAGCCCATGACAATCTCGGTCGCAGTGCGTGCGACGAATGCCGAGTTGACGGACGGCGCTGGGCGGCGTGTGACTGTTCCGGCCAATGACCGTGTGGAGGTACGCTTCCCCGTGGCGGCCAACAAGGCTGGCACGGCGCGCTTTCAGGTCGGAGCGGTATCGGGCAAGTGGGCGGATGCTGCGGAGCTGGCTTTGCCGGTCTGGACGCCTGCGACTACCGAAGCCTTTGCCACCTACGGCGTGATTGACGAGGGCGCGATTGTGCAGCCCGTGAAAGCGCCCTCCAACATCTTCACGCAGTTCGGCGGTCTTGAAATCACAACCAGTTCTACGGAGCTTCAAAGTTTGACGGACGCGGTTCTTTATCTAGTCTCTTATCCCTATGAATGCTCCGAGCAGTTGTCGTCGCGCGTGCTGGCCGTCGCCGCCCTGAAAGATGTGCTCGCGGCCTTCAAGGCGAAGGGATTGCCGCCGCCTGAAGAATTAAAGGCCGCGGTCACGCGCGACCTCAAGCGGCTTCAGGGAATGCAGAACGACGACGGAGGCTTCGGCTTCTGGAAGCGCGGCGAAAAGAGCTGGCCGTACGTGAGCATACACGTTGCGCACTCCTTACAGCGCGCGAAAGAGAAGGGCTTTGATGTCCCGTCGGACATGCTCGATAAATCAAAGCGCTACCTGCGCGACATAGAAAAGCGCATCCCGTCCACGTACAGTGTGCAGGCACGTAGAGCGCTCATCAGCTACGCGCTCTACGTGCGCAACCGCATGGGAGACCGCGATGCTGCGCGTGCCAGACGGCTTGTGAACGAAGCGGGGCTTGAAGGTCTTTCAATAGAATCGGTCGGCTGGGTGCTTTCGGTTCTATCCAGTGACGCGGCATCTTCTAAAAAAGAGCTTGAGGCAATCCGCCGCTTCCTCAACAACCGCGTGACCGAAACGGCAGGCACGGCTCATTTCGTCAACTCTTACAGTGACAATGATTATCTGCTGCTCAATTCAGACCGTCGCGCCGATGGGGTCATCCTCGAAGCGCTCATAGCAGATCAGCCTAAGAACGACCTCATCCCGAAGATAGTGCGCGGGCTGCTGGCTCACCGCACGCGCGGGCGCTGGGAGAACACGCAGGAGAACGCCTTCGTTCTGCTTGCGCTTGACCGCTACTTTGCGACCTTCGAGAACGTGACGCCGAACTTCGTCGCGCGCGCGTGGCTCGGACAACGGTTCGCGGGCGAGCAGGAGTACAGAGGCCGCACGACCGACCGCCAGCAGGTCAACGTGCCCATGCGTTATTTGTCCGAGACGCCGGGCGCGCAGAACCTGACCATCAGCAAGGAAGGGCAGGGCAGGCTCTACTATCGCATAGGCATGCAGTATGCGCCGTCGAACCTCAAGCTCGAAGCTGCTGATTACGGATTCACGGTCGAGCGCGTTTACGAGGCGGTTGATAATCCGTCGGATGTCAGGCGGGATGCGGACGGCACATGGCATCTCAAAGCAGGGGCGCGTGTGCGCGTGCGATTGACTATGGCTACCCCGGCGCGTCGCTATCATGTGGCGCTGGTTGACCCCATGCCAGCAGGCTTAGAGGCTCTCAATCCGGCGCTCGCCGTGACCGAAGAGATTCCAGAAGACCAGCAGGCCGAGTCGCAACAGAAGGGCTACTGGTGGTGGTATCGCCCTTGGTTCGAGCATCAGAACATGCGCGACGAGCGGGTCGAAGCCTTCACCTCGCTTCTCTGGGAAGGCGTCTACACTTACTCGTATGTGGCGCGTGCCACTACACCCGGCACCTTCGTCGTCCCGCCCTCTAAGGCCGAAGAGATGTATCACCCTGAAACCTTCGGGCGCGGAAAGAGCGACCGCGTGGTTATCGAATAGAGCAAGCGCAGCAGGTTCAGCCCCTGAAAGGGGCGACAGATTGTAGCCCACGGCGTGAGCCGTGGGAGCAGGCACGGCTCAAAAGTTAAAAGCCCCGGTAGGGGCGAAAGACTCTCTGGCTTGAGATTTCTTTCGCCCCCTTCAGGGGCTTTAACTTTTATTCGTCAACAAATCCCACGGCTCACGCCGTGGGCTAAATTATGTCGCCCCTTTCAGGGGCTTAAAACAGTTTGCGTCAATCTGCAATTTGATATAGTCACTGGTCAATGCAGGCGTTATCAAGATAAGCTATTGAAAATCCCTTTGGCTTCAAGCTGGAAAGATGACTGATATTCCTGTTATCCCGAATCGTGTTGCTATCGTCGGCTGCGGCAATGTCGGCGCGACGAGTGCTTACGAGTTGATTACGAGCGGCGTGGCGCGCGAGGTGGTCTTGATTGATAAAGACCACAGGCGTGCCGAAGGTGAAGCGATGGACTTGCAGCATGCCGTCCCGCTTGTGCGCCCCGTGAGGGTGTGGGCTGGTGATTTCAAGGATGCTGCGCGCTCGCAGGTCGTCGTCATCGCTGCCGGGGTCAGTAGTCATCCCGGCGAAACTCGTCTCGATCTTCTGGGGCGCAACGTTGTCGTAGTGCGCGACTGTGTAGCGAAGTTGATGGCCGAAAATTTCAACGGCGTCATTCTGATGACGACAAATCCTGTGGATGTGCTGGCGCAGGTTGCGCAGGAAGAGTCGGGCTTGCCGGTCGGGCGTGTCCTTGGCTCCGGTACGGTGCTGGATTCGGCCAGGCTGCGCTCAATACTGGGCGCGGCGCTCGGCGTCGAAGCCCGCTCGATTCATGCCTACATCATAGGCGAGCATGGCGATTCGGAAGTCGCCGCCTGGAGCTCAAGCACGATTGCGGGCGTTTCGCTTCGAGAGTATTGTGCAAACTTCGATAACATAGATTTCGATGAGATTTTGAAAAATGTGCGACGCGCTGCGCCGAAGATTATAAAGTGCAAGGGCTACACTTCGTTCGCCATTGCTTCCTGCGTGTCGCGCATCTCGGAGGCGATACTGCGCGATGAGCGTTCGGTGCTGCCGGTCTCTACCATGACAACCGGACAATATGGAATCAGCGGCGTGTATCTGAGTTTGCCCTGCATCGTCGGACAATCCGGCGTCGAGCGCGTCATAGAGCTTCCTTTGGATGAAGAAGAACGCGCCGGGCTTCATCGTTCGGCAGAGATTCTCCGGCGCACTTTCGAGAGCGTACGGAATAAAACAGTCTAGAGAGTCCAGAGAGTCTGGAGAGTCTAGAGAGTGAAAAGAAAGTCTTTGTGACTCTCCAGACTCTCCAGACTCTCTAGACTTAATTCGGAGGCATGATGATAAAGATTGAAGAGATGGCACAGGGCGAGATTTCGGCGCTCCTTGCGCGTGGTGGGTTTGGTCACATGGGCTGCTCGCGCGAGGGTCGCCCATACGTTGTGCCAATGCATTATTCGTATGACGGGCAGGATTTGTACTTCATCACGACCGACGGCCTGAAGACAAGATATATAGAAGCGAACAGGGAGGTCTGCTTTCAGGTCGAAGAGGTGACGGACTCTTCGCACTGGCGCAGCGTGATGGTCACAGGCCGCGCCGAAAGAATCACGCAAGCCGACGAGATGGAGCGCGCCATGCAGCTCATCACGGAGCGGAATCCGACTCTGACGCCTGCGATTAATCGTACGGAGCTTGACGCATGGGGGCGCTCCAACAGCGTCGCCGTCTATCGCATCCGACCGGACATCATTGACGGGCGCAAGACAGTCTGAACTGAAAGATTCAGTCTCTGCTTGTGAAGACGTATGTGAATCCGTTATCGTTACCCCACTGTAGAGATGTATAGCTTTATACTGTGAGCCGCACAACTTATGGCTGAAGGAACTAGAGAAGACCGGATCGGCGCGGAAGAGAGCGCCATGCACACCTGCGAGGTTTGCGACCAGCCGAGCCGCCACCTGATTAAATTCATTGGCACGGACAACGACCATGCTCGCTACGTCTGCTGGTCGTGCCGCAACCGTGAAGAGAAGCACATCAATCTCAAGCCGCTGTGGAAACGCGGTGGCCGCCAGAATTGATGCAAGCCTGCACCTCATCTTCTTAATTTGTTAACGCCTGTCAGTTCAAGCTTGAGCTGCGCGTTAACAAAGCTCATAATCTTAAGGAGAGAGGCCATGAGCGAAGACCTTACACAAAATCTGCCGAACAACGATTTGAAGCTTATCCTCGTGCGTCTTGATTCGATTGATACGCGACTGGATTCCGTGGATAAGCGTCTCGATGGGATGGATGCGCGACTAGATTCAATGGATGCGCGTCTTGATTCCATAGATGGACGTCTGGATTCAATGGATGCGCGTTTGGATTCCCTGGATGCGCGTCTTACTACGCTTGAAGATAAAGTCGAAAGGCGATTGCTTGAGACACGACCGATTTGGGAGAGCGTGCTTGAGCAGTTGAAACAAATGAGCGGGCAGTTGACGGAAGTAAACACGCGATTGACGAAGGTGGAACACGAAAGTAACGATCTTCGTCGGCTGTTTCGGTCTGCCTTCAGCGACATGTTGAGGGTGCAGGATAATTTTGAAGAGCGCCTTGAGAAACTCGAAGGGCGTAACGAGCCTAAGTAGTTCTCTTCAATCTCAATACTATTTAATCCTTATCGATAGCCTCTGCGCTTTCGGTGTGCAGCAGTCTGGTCTTTGTACGAACGCTCGACGCCTGTCCGATTCCGAACATCCGAATCCCAGAAATGGGAAACCTGGAACTGCGCGCCGAACCCTGCGCGTTGTAAACCTGCCTTTCTAAAGCCATATCTACATTAAGCAATTAGTGGCACGGGGATTTCTATGCCGAGCGGTGCTCTACGGAAAATCTTAGCCATTCTTAAGAGACCCATCTTTCAAAACAGCCATGATTAAAACGCGTAACATAGAGAAATTTTACGAGCACGGCGGGCAGAAGACGTTTGTGCTCAGACAGGTGACGATGGATGTTAAGGAGGGGGAGTTCGTTTCCATCATGGGGCCTTCGGGTTCCGGGAAATCAACGCTGCTTCACATTCTGGGCATGCATGATAGCCAGTGGACGGGCGAGTATTACTTCATGGATCAGCCCGTTCATAAGCTGGGAAAGAAAGAGCGCGCCACACTTCACAATCGTTACATAGGCTTCGTCTTTCAGAGCTATCACTTGCTGGATCACCTGACGGTTTACGAAAATTTGGAAATCCCGCTCTCCTACAAGGACGTGAAGAAGAATGATCGCCAGTCAATCGTCGCCGATACGCTCGACCGTTTTCAGATAGTGGGCAAGAAAGACCTCTATCCGAATCAGCTCTCCGGCGGACAGCAGCAGCTTGTAGGCGTCGCTCGCGCCGTCATCATGAATCCGAAACTGATCCTCGCGGACGAGCCGACCGGAAATCTTCATTCGTCTCAGGGACGCGAGATCATGGAGCTGTTCAAGAGGCTCAATGCCGAAGGCGCTACCATCATTCAGGTGACGCACTCGGAAGAGAACGCCTCCTTCGGCAGCCGCGTCATACAGCTCTCCGATGGCTGGGTCATGAAAAATTAAAGCGAACTGGAGAAAGTAGAACCTTGTAACAACAGGTTCTCTTTATCGGTCGGGCATGATGGATTAATAAGCCCGCCAGGACGCTACTCTATCGCTAGCAAGTTCAATCTCAAGTTGAGTCGCTGGCGGATCATCCTGGAAGCTTCCGGTGATGTTACCGCGAATGACCGAGCGTGTAGCGTCTACCTTACTCAACGTGAATTCGATGACAATAATTTTTGCGCCTGCAACGTACCGGCTTCGATATTCACGGAAAAAGGATTCGGTCTCTGTGATTGGCTTAAGCCAGTTAACGGCTTCAAACGCTTCAAGACGCGCTGGCATCATGGAAACTTGCGCCCGCGTCTTAAGTCCTCCTATTCGATTTAAGGCTGCCAATGCGGCTGCAAAGCGCGGATGGACTTGTGAAATCGCTATGATTGTCGCTTCATCAAATTTGATGCCGGATTTAGCGTGTGCTGCCCCTTCGCATTTCTGGCCTGTTCCGCAGGGCTGGTCGAGGATGTAGGTTTGCTCATAGAGCATCTGGCAGGTGCATCCGCCTTTGGGAGCGCCAGTGCATACGAAAATCCGGCCTGTCGGTTTACATTGGACATACTGTGCCACAGCCTCCGATTCGAAAAGCGCGAAAACAGAGAGTACCGCTATTAATAAACTCAATCTTTTTAGTCGGTCTTTCATCTGTCATTTCTCCGGTTCTAAGTGTTAAGGATTGAGGGAAATATCAGAGGCGCAGGTCGAAAATATAGCTCTGCTCTTATACAAGTGTCAAGATGTAACGTTACTCAATGTATTGATAATGGCTAAAGCTTTTATGACATAAATAGAACTTCCCGATTTCGGAAAGCATTTTCCCAAAAGTGGGGAATCAAAGCCTTATTGTCGAAACTAGATTTTGGCTTAACTGGTTTTGTATAGGTATTTAACTTTATATCTAGTCGGTGGCACGCGGCTCGCTCTGAGGGTTGCGGAGTAGAGTTATGGACATCCCTCGCCAACCAGCGAAAAAACGGAAAAAGAATTTCAAGCGCATAGCTCTGGTGTTGCTCGTCATCGCCGGGGTTGCGCTGGTCACGTACGGCGTGTCGCGGCTGAAGCCTGCCGCGCCGAGCGTTGACCGTGCAACCGTCTGGGTTGATACGGTCAAGCGCGGGCCTATGCTCAGACAGGTGCGCGGCCCCGGCACGCTTGTGCCCGAAGAGGTACGCGTGGTCGCCGCCGCCACCGAAGGCAGAGTCGAGCGCATTCTGGTTCAACCCGGAACTGAAGTCACAGCCGGAACAGTTCTGCTTGAGCTGGTCAACCCGACCATCGCGCAGGAATCGGTTGATGCGGAGTTTGCACAGCGCGCGGGCGAGGCCGATTACAACACCCTCAAGGTCAAGCTCGAAAGCGACAAGATGACGCAGCAGTCTACGGTCGCCACCGTGCGCGCCGAATACCAGCAGGCCAAGCTCCAGTACGACACGGACGCGCAGCTTGCACGCGACGGTCTGATTCCGACCCTCAACCTGAAGCTCTCAAAGGTCAGAGCCGACGATTTGGAGAATCGTTACAAGGTAGAGCAGCAGCGCCTGGAGGTCATGGCGCGCTCTGCCAAAGCGCAGCTCGCCGCGCAGGAAGCGCGTATTGCGCAGATGCGTGCGCTCGCCCAACTCAGGCAAACCCAGGCCGGAACGCTCAAAGTCCTTGCGGGCACAAACGGAGTGCTGCAACAGATGCAGGTCGAAGTCGGCCAGCAGGTTCAGCCCGGCACAAATTTAGCGCGCGTGGTCGAGCCGCAGCGCCTCAAGGCCGAGCTAAAGATAGCGGAAACGCAGGCCAAAGACATCACGCTCGGACAGAAGGCCGAGATTGATACCAGAAACGGCATCATCCCCGGCCACGTCATGCGTATTGATCCGGCGGCGCAGCAGGGAACGGTCACAGTTGATGTGGCGCTGGATAGCGAGCTGCCGCAGGGCGCACGACCAGACTTGAGCATCGACGGCACAATCGAGCTTGAGCGTCTGGCAGATGTCATCTACATGGGACGACCCGCCTTCGGACAGGCGCAAAGCACCGTGGGAATTTTCAAACTCGACAGCAGCGGAAAAGAGGCTGTACGCGTCAACGTACGTATGGGGCGCAGCTCCGTCAGCACTGTAGAAATTCTTGAAGGCTTACAACCGGGCGATCAGGTGATCCTCTCCGACACGTCGCAGTGGGACGCCTACAATCGCATTCGATTGAACTGAAAAAACGGGTGTCAGGTGTCAGGTGCCGGGTGATGGTAAAAAGAGAATCAAGCGCTCTTTCTTTACCCGACACCCGGCATCCGATACCCGACACCCCTGGAGAAAATAATGAGTCAATCCGGCCAACCACTAATTCACCTTGAGGGTGTGACGAAAGTCTTTTACACGGACGAGGTGGAGACGCACGCTCTGGCGGGCACGCACCTTGATATTAATAAGGGCGAGTACGTTTCCATCACAGGCCCTTCGGGTTGCGGTAAATCAACCTTGCTTTCCATCCTGGGGCTTCTGGATTCCCCGTCCGACGGCACCTACGTCCTGAACAACAAGCTCGTCTCCGATCTTTCCCTCTCGGAACGCGCGCGCATACGCAACAAAGAGGTGGGCTTCATCTTTCAGAGCTTCAACCTCATAGGCGATTTGACGGTTTACGAGAACGTCGAGCTGCCGCTCACATATCGCGGCATGAGCGCGTCAGATCGTCGTAAGCGCGTCGGCGATGCGCTTGAGAAAGTCGGGATGGCGCATAGAGCGAAGCACCTGCCGAGCCAGCTATCGGGCGGTCAGCAGCAGCGCGTGGCCGTGGCGCGCGCGGTCGCGGGCGAGCCTTCCATCCTGCTCGCTGACGAGCCGACCGGAAATCTGGATTCCACCAACGGCGAAGCCGTGATGGAACTCCTGCGCGATCTTCATCGCAACGGCGCAACCATCTGCATGGTCACGCACGACCCGCGCTATGCGCGCTACGCAGACCGCGCCATACATCTTTTCGACGGGCGCGTCGTCAAGGAAGAAGAGAGTCTTGAGGTAGCTTAAAGCGCCGCCGGAAATTTCATAGGAAAAGCCGAAACGCTTGAGCTTCATGGAGGTAGCGTGATGGATACACTATGGCAAGACCTGCGTTACAGCTTTCGTATGTTGTGGAAGTCGCCCGGCTTCACAGTGATTGCAATCCTCGCTCTGGCTCTGGGCATAGGCGCTAACACGGCCATCTTCTCGGTCGTCAATGCTGTTCTGCTCAAGCCTTTGCCCTACAAAGACCCGAACCGTCTTGCCATTCTCTGGGAAAAGGCTGCGACGCAGGATACGTCCGTCGCTTATCAGAACTTTCAGGACTGGCGCGAACAGAACCAGAGCTTTGAAGAGATAACAGCCTTTCGCCGCGACAGCTTCAACCTCGTCGGCGCGGGCGAGCCTGAGCGGCTTGCGGGACGCCTGGCTTCGGCCAGCTTCTTCAAAACGTTCGGCGCAAAGCTCTTCAAGGGAACAGATTTCCCAGAGGCTGAAGATCGCGTCGGAGGGCAGAAGGTAGTCATCCTCGGCTACGGCTTCTGGCAAAGACGCTTCGGCAGCGACGAGAGTATTGTCGGAAAACAACTCAGCTTAAACAATCAGAGCTATACGGTCATAGGCATCACCGCGCCCGATTTTCGTTTTGGCTCGGACACGGACATCTATGTGCTCTTAGGTCAGAGCGACGATAAGTGTTTTAAGTCTCGCGGCTGCCATCCGGGCATCTACGTCGTCGGTCGTCTGAAGCCCGGAGTCTCACTTGAACAGGGACGCGCAGACATGGATGCCATCATGGGGCGGCTCGGCCAGCAGTATCCGGACACGAACACAGACCGCCACATCCACATCGAATCGCTTTACGACAACACGGTTTCTGATGTGCGGCCAGCGCTCTTCGTGTTGCTGGGCGCGGTTGGCTTCGTGCTTTTAATCGCCTGCGCGAATGTAGCGAATCTACTGCTGGCGCGCTCCGCAGTTCGCCAGAAAGAGATAGCAATTCGCACTGCTTTAGGCGCAAGCCGCTGGCGTATCGTTCGACAGCTTCTGACGGAATCGGTCGTGCTGGGAATTTTCGGCGGCGCTATAGGATTGCTGCTCGCGCTCTGGTGGACTGATGCTCTGAAGTCACTTGTTCCCGGAAACATCCCACGAATCACGGAAGCCGGAATAGACCTGCGCGTGCTCGGCTTTACAGTCTTGGTTTCACTTCTCACGGGAATCATCTTCGGACTTATCCCTGCGCTGCAAGTCTCCAAGCCAGACCTCAACGAAGCGCTCAAAGAGGGCGACCGTGGCTCGACCGGCAGCCGTCATCGTGTGCGAAGCCTTCTGGTCGTCAGCGAGATTGCCATCGCGCTCGTGCTTTTAATCGGCGCTGGCCTGATGGTCAAGAGCCTCTGGCGTTTGCAGAGCGTGAGCACCGGATTCGAGACGCGAAACCTGCTGACGATGCAGCTCTCTTACACTGTGCGCCCCGGCGAAATAGAACGTGCGCGCAGCTTCTTCACAGAGCTTGAAGAGAAAATCAAAGCGACCCCCGGCGTCGAAGCGGTCTCTTTCTCCAACGGGCTTCCATTCTTAGGAGCAGCCGAGGATAGCGTCTGGGTGAAGGGGCGTCCCAAAGCAAAGCCTACGGACGAGATGATGGCTGTTCAGTACCTGGTCACTCCCGATTACTTTCGCACGCTCGGCATAGAGTTGAAGAAGGGGCGATTAATCAACGAACAGGATAGGGCGGGCAGCCCGCTTGTAGTCCTCGTTGACGAATCATTCGCGCAGAAATATTTCCCCGGCGAAGACCCCATCGGACAGTCTCTGGACATGGGGCATGATGCGCCATCGTTTCAGATAGTCGGCATCGTCGGGCACGTCAAGCATTACGGGCTGGATGGAGAAGTCCCAGTAGACCCACAGTACTACATCCCGTTTCGACAGGTGCCGGACGACTATTTCCCGCGCGTCGTCAACCGCATGTCCCTGTCAGTTCGCACCACCGGCGATCCCCTTAAAGTAGTCCCGGCAATTCGTCAGCAGGTGCTCTCGACGGATCAGAACCAGCCAGTCTACAACGCGCGCTCTATGGAGCAGGTCATAGCCGAATCCATAGCCTCGCGCCGCTTCGCCATGCTGCTCCTGACCATCTTCGCAGGCGTGGCTCTGCTGCTGGCATCCGTGGGCATCTACGGCGTGATGTCTTATTCCGTCACACAGCGCACGCACGAGATAGGCATACGCATGGCCTTGGGCGCAAGCGCGCTGGACGTTCTCAAGATGGTAGTCGGTCAGGGAATGCTGCTCGTGCTGATTGGTGTGGTCTGCGGGCTACTGGGCGCGTTTGGTGTGACGCGCGTGATGTCCAGCCTGCTCTTCGGTGTGAGCGCGACTGACCCGTGGACGTTCGTAGGCATTTCGCTACTGCTGGCGCTGGTTGCCTTCCTGGCCTGCTATGTGCCTGCACGACGCGCAACACGCGTAGACCCCATGACGGCACTTCGTTACGAGTGAGGAAGGGTGAGATGGGAAACTTAATGCAAGACCTGCGCTACGGCGCGCGTATGCTAGCCAAAAGCCCCGGCTTTACGGCTGTGATAGTGCTCGCTCTGGCTCTGGGCATAGGAGCCAACACGGCCATCTTCTCGGTCGTCAACGCGGTGCTCCTGAGACCGCTGCCGTTTGACCAGCCGGAGCAGTTGATGATGGTCTGGGGGGCATCAAGAAATAACGGCACTACTAACATAGTGCTTTCCGTCCCGGACATTCAGGACTTGCGGCAGCAGAGCCAGACCCTCGAATACATCGCTCCTTATAATGGCTCCGGCACGACGCTCTCTAACGGAGAGGATTCCGAACGCGTCTTCGGAGCCATCGTCCCCGCAGACATCTTCCCACTCTTGCGCACCAAGCCTCTGATGGGGCGCGTCTTCACCAGAGAAGAAGATGTGCCGGGCGGCCCTTCTGTCGTCGTGATTAGCCAGAGCTTGTGGCAGCGCGCCTTTGGCTCCGACCCTGCGATTGTAGGGAAACAGATTAAGCTCGGCGGCAGAGACACGACGGTTGTGGGCGTCATGCCTGAGAGTTTCAGATTCCCCGTTCAAAGAGAACAGCGTACGGAATACTGGGAGCCTATCTCGGCTTCGCCCAGCTACATTGCGGCGAAGGATAAACGCGATACTCGCAGCCTCAGAGTCCTGGCGCGGCTCAAGCCGGGCGTCACGATGGCACAGGCGAACCAGGAGCTGGAGGCCATCTCGCGCCGCCTCGAAGAGCAATATCCTGACTCGAACACGGGATTAAGTTTAAGCCTCACGCCGCTGCATGAAGACCTCGTCGGACAGGTTCGACCCGCTTTGCTCATCATCCTCGGCGCGGTTGGCTTCGTGCTGCTGATTGCGTGCGCCAACGTCGCTAACCTTCTGTTGGCACGCGCCGCATCAAGACACAAAGAGATTGCCATACGCACGGCGCTCGGTGCGGGGCGCTGGCGAATCATTCGACAACTTCTGACGGAGAGCCTGTTGCTGGCCGTGATGGGAGGCGGACTGGGATTACTGCTTGCGACGTGGGGGCTTGACCTGCTCGTCGCGGCAAGCCCGTCCGACCTCCCGCGCGTGAGCGAGATTGCATTGGACGCGCGTGTGCTCGGCTTCACCATCGCGGTCTCGGTTCTCACAGGTCTTCTGTTCGGGCTGGCACCGGCGCTGCAAGCCTCAAAGCTGGACTTAAACGAATCGCTCAAAGAAGGAAGTCGCGGCTCGACCGAGGGCCTCAGACGCAACCGTGTGCGTGGCCTGCTTGTCATCGCTGAAGTTGCGCTCTCGCTGGTGCTGCTCATCGGTGCCGGACTCTTAATCAGAAGCTTCGTCACCTTGCTCAATACCAGCCCCGGCTTCGATGCGCAGACGATTCTCACGGTGGACGTTCCTTTATCAAGGTCTAGATACCCGGATGCGGAGCGGCAGGCGGCATTTGTGCAGCAGGCCATACAGCGTACAAGCGAAGTGCCCGGAGTGGCTTCGGTCGCCGCCGTCAACCTTCTTCCTTTGAGCGGCGACGGCAGGCAGTCAACCTTCACCGTCGAAGGCCGTCCAGTCCCTGACGGGCAGGAGCCTGACGCAGAGGCCAGCACCGTCACCCCTGACTATTTCCGCACGATGGGCATTCCAATCCTTCGTGGCCGCACCTTCAACGAGGGGGACAAAAGGGATACGCCGTGGGTTGTGATTATCAGCGAGACTCTGGCACGCAAAAATTTCCCCAATGAAGACCCCATAGGCAAGAGATTGTTGATTGACGATTCGCGCCCGCCGTTCGAGATAGTCGGCATCGTCGGCGATGTGCGCCACGAAAAGCTTGAGACGGAAACTTACCCTGAATACTACCGCTCGTTTTACCAGTCGCCGGAACGCAGCGTGAATCTGGTGGTGCGCGCCGCAACGCCCACAGACCCCGCAAGCCTTCAGATGGGCGTGCGTAATGCCGTCAAACAGGTGGACAAGGAACAGATCGTCTGGGAAATGAAGACTATGGAGCAGTGGCGTGCGGAGAGTGTCGCACGCAGGCGCTTCAACATGATGCTGCTCGGTCTGTTTGCTTCGCTGGCTCTCTTGCTGGCGGCGGTCGGCATCTACGGCCTGATGAGCTACACGGTCACACAGCGCACGCATGAGATAGGCATACGCATAGCCCTGGGAGCGCAAACACGCGATGTCGTCAAGATGGTGGTCGGACAGGGGATGACGCTCGCGCTCATAGGCGTGGGCGTAGGATTGCTGGCCGCTTTCGCCGTGACGCGTGTGATGGCAAGCCTGCTCTACGGAGTAACGGCCACGGATGCCCTGACCTTTGGCGCAGTATCGCTCCTGTTAATCATGCTGGCACTGCTGGCCTGCCTGATACCTGCGCGACGCGCAACGCGTGTAGACCCTATGACTGCGCTCAGATACGAGTAAGGAGGAAATCATGAAAGCTCTCTTGCAAGACCTGCGTTACGGCGCGCGTATGCTCTGGAAGTCGCCTGGCTTTACCCTGATAGCCGTGATTGCTCTGGCCTTGGGCATAGGAGCCAACACGGCCATCTTCAGCGCTATCAACACGCTCATCCTGCGCCCGCTGCCCTATCGTGACTCGGAGCGGCTGGTGACGGTGTGGGAATACAACCGCCCGCGCAACCGTCACCAGAACGTCATCAATCCGGGCAACTTCATGGACTGGCGCGACCAGAACACGGTCTTTGAAGAGATGGCCGCCTATGCTGACTTTCGCATTAACCTCACGGGCAAAGAAGAGCCGCTGGAAGTTCCGGCTCAAGCTGCGACCACGAACCTCTTCCATGTGCTCGGCGTCGAGCCTATCAAGGGACGAAGTTTCACGGAAGAGGATGCAGGGTCGGACGCCAACCCGGTCATCCTCGGATATAACCTCTGGCAGACACGCTTCGGCGGTGATTCCAGGATAGTCGGGCAGATGATTACCCTCAACGGCAAAGAGTCAACCATCATCGGGGTGATGCCTGCGGGCTTTCAATGGTTCGTCAAGAAGGGGTCGCTCACGGGCAAGTCGGCTGAGCTATGGACGCCCGTTAAATTCGATGAGAGCCAACGCATACGCAAGGGACGTAGCTGGTCTGCGGTTGCGCGTCTCAAGCCCGGTGTTACAAGAGAGCAGGCGCAGGCCGAGATGAACACCATCGGCTCGCGGCTCGAACAACAGTATGCACAGTTCAATACGGGATGGGGCGTCGAGCTTGTTCCTTTGCGCGAGCAGTTCGTCGGAGAGATACGGCCTGCGCTCTGGATACTTTTGGGCGCGGTCGGATTTGTGCTTTTAATCGCCTGTGCCAACGTCGCTAACCTCTTGCTCGCACGCGCCGCCGCACGTCATCGTGAGATTGCGATTCGCACTGCTCTGGGCGCAAACCGCTGGCGCATTGTGCGACAGCTTCTGACGGAAAGCATTCTGCTCTCTACCCTGGGCGGCGTGGTCGGACTGATGCTCGCGTGGTGGGGCATAGAACTTCTCACAGTTTTCAGCCCGCGCGACCTTGTCAGCTTGGACAAAATTAGTATCAATCCGACGGTGCTTATCTTCACTACCGCTGTTTCTTTCCTGACCGGAATCATCTTCGGCATTGCTCCGGCGCTTGAAGCGACTCGTCTCAACACGAGCGAGATGTTGAAAGAAGGCGGCAAGACTATAGGAGGCAGCCCGCGCGTGCGCCGTCTGCGCGCGGCCTTCGTCATAGCGGAGATTGCGCTCTCGCTTGTGCTACTGGTCGGCGCAGGGTTGATGGTCAAGAGCCTCGTTCGCCTTCAGTCAGTCAATCCGGGCTTTAATGCAGAGAATGTGCTGACGATGCGCGTGATTCTTCCACAGCGCAAGTATGCAGAAGATGCGCAGGTCTTAGGCTTCTTCAAGCAGGCAGTCGAACGCATAGAGGCTCTGCCGGGCGTTAAATCCGCCGGTGCCGTCAGCTTCCTGCCTTTCACCGGGCTGGCCGCAGCCACCAGCATGAAGATAGAGGGGCGACCCGAACCACCCGCAGGCGAGAAACCCGGCACTGAAGTGCGCGTCGTTGACGAGAACTACTTTCGCACGATGGGTATTCCACTCATCAGCGGTCGAGCGTTCAGCGCTGATGAAGAGAAGGAGGCGCGCCACGTTGTCGTCATCAACGAGCAGCTTGCGCGCCAGTACTTCCCCAATGAAAACCCAATCGGCAAGCGCCTGACGATTAACATGATGGATGACCCCGTGCCGTCACAAATTATAGGCGTCGTCGGTGACACTAAACACCTCAGCCTCGATAGCGAAACGAGAGCTATGGCCTATTGGCCGCACCCGGAGCTTACATATTCAGGAATGACCATAGTCGTGCGCACTACCAATGATCCAACGCAGTTGGCCGCTGCCGTGCAAAGGCAGATTCAGGAGATTGATCCCAACCAGCCCGTCTCGGACGTTCGCACTATGAACCAGTGGCTCGCCGAATCGGTCGCGCGTGCGCGGTTCAATACGCTCTTGCTCGGCCTGTTCTCGGCGGTCGCTCTGGTGCTGGCGGCGGTCGGAATCTTCGGCGTCATCAGCTATTCGGTCACGCAACGCACGCACGAGATAGGCATTCGCATGGCTTTAGGCGCGAGTGCGCGCGACGTGCTGAAGATGGTCGTCTGGCAGGGCATGGCTTTGACAATCATAGGCGTCGGCCTTGGATTAGCAGCCGCCTTTGCGCTGACTCGCTTGATGCAGAGCCTGCTGTTTGAGGTAAGCGCCTCTGACCCCTTGACGTTCGCGTTCGTCTCGCTGCTGCTGGCGCTGGTGGCCTTCGCAGCCTGTTACATCCCTGCGCGGCGTGCGACTCGTGTAGACCCTATGACTGCTCTTCGTTACGAGTAGGAGAGATGACGGGTCAGTACCGCCTGCTTAAGCTGGGCGGGTCGTATCGTCGCTAAGAACCCGCCCAGCTTAAGCAGGCGGTACTGACAACTTTGAGATGAGGAGAAGGCGTGATGGGAACGTTCTGGCAGGACATACGCTATGGCGCTCGGATGTTGTGGAAGAGCAAGAGCTTTACTTTCGTCGCCCTCATCATGCTGGCACTCGGCATCGGCGCAAACACGGCTATCTTCAGCGTCGTGCATGCGGTGCTTTTGAGGCCGCTTCCCTTCGATCATCCCGAACAGCTTGTCAGGGTGACAGGCGATTTTCGTCAGCTCAATCTGCAAGACGCCGGACTATCAGTCCCGGAGTTGTTTGACTTTCGAGATCGCTCCGACAGCTTCGCGTCCATCTCCGGCCTCTTTCCAATCAATGCGAACCTCACAGAGGTAGACCAGCCGGAACGCGTCGAAGCGCTCCTTGTAGACGTTAACTACTTCGCGCTGCTTGGGTCGGGCGCGCAAGTGGGGAGAGTCTTTCAGAAGGAAGATTACAATCCGGGCATCGCAGGGGTAGCCGTTATCAGTGACGGGCTGTGGCGGCGACGCTACGGGGCGGATAGAGGCGCGCTCGGCAAGACCTTCAGGCTCGACAATGATCTATACACGATTGTAGGGGTCATGCCTGCGGGCTTTCGTCATCCCGGACACAGCATACAATCGGACGTAGAGGTCTGGGTTCCTGCCGGTTGGACTGGGTCGCCCTTTGATAATCCGCCGCGCGGCGCTCGTATGCTGCAAGGCGCGCTGGCGAGGCTCAAGCCCGGCGTCACCGTCGAGCAGGCGCAATCGCGCATGGACAATCTGGCGCGTGCGCTGAAACAGGAATACCAGAATGACTACCCGGATAAAGCAGGCTGGTCGCCGCGCGTCATAGGCTTGCGCGACGATCTGGTCGGGAACGTTCGCCCGGCCTTGCTTGTGCTTCTCATCGCCGTAGGTCTGGTGCTTCTGATTGCCTGCGCGAACGTCGCCAACCTGATGCTGGCGCGTGCGTCTGCACGACAGCACGAAATTGCCATCCGTCGCGCTCTGGGCGCAGGCCGCATTCGTCTCATTCGTCAACTCCTCACGGAAAGCCTGCTGCTCTCTGTGTTGGGCGGCGTGCTTGGATTGCTGCTCGCGGCCTGGGGCGTAGAGCTGTTGATGAAGCTCAGTCCGGCGAACATTTCAGAACTGGGCGAGGTTGGCCTGAACCCCACTGTGCTCTGGTTCACGCTTGCTATGTCGCTTTTGACCGGGGTGGTCTTCGGACTTGCTCCGGCGATACAGGCATCGAATCCAAACCTGCACGAGACCCTGAAAGATGCTGCTCGCGGTGCCAGCGCGGGCTTGCATCGCAACCGCATGCGGAGCCTCCTGGTTATCTCGGAGTTCTCTCTGGCATTGATGCTCCTTATCTCTGCTGCACTCTTGATTCGCAGCTTCTGGCAACTGCAAACGGTTGATCCGGGCTTCGGCTCGGAGAACATTCTGACGGCGCGGCTCTGGTTGCCGCAACCGAACCAGCCGGAGACAGGCCCCTACTTCAAGCATGAACGACGCGCCCAACTCTACAGGCAGGTGATAGAGCGTGTCGCGGCCTTGCCGGGTGTGCAGTCTGTGGGCGGTGTGAGCCAACTGCCGCTTGACGGCGTGCAGCCGACCAATTCATTCACGATAGAAGGGAAGTCTTCAGACCCTACAGAAGTTCGTGCGGCTCAATCCATGCTTGCCAGCCCCGGCTACTTCAACACGCTTGGGATTCCTCTAATCAAGGGACGCCTTTTCACAGAGCAGGATGACGAGAAAGCGCAGCCCGTCGCAGTCGTCAACCAGACGCTGGCACAGCGATTCTTCCCCGGTGAAGACCCCGTAGGCAAGCGCATACAGATGAGAAGCACCCGAACGCAAGCGCCCTGGGTGACCATCATCGGCATCGTGCATGACGTGAAGACCGAAGGGCTTGATGTAGAGACCAAGCCGCAAGTTTATCAAACGGTTTTGCAAGCCTCTAACCTCTCGCTGGCGCTCGTCATACGCACCAGCTCTGATCCGGGCGCGCTCTCGGAAGTGGTGCGTCGGGAGGTTCGTGCGGTTGATTCCGACCTGCCTGTTTTCGGTGTTCGCACAATGGAACAGGTGATGGCAAAGACCGTGAGCCAGCGTCGCTTCGCAATGGTGCTGCTGGGCGTGTTCGCATCAATCGCGCTGGCGCTCTCGGCTACAGGACTTTACGGCGTGCTGGCCTACTCGGTCAGCCAGCGCACGCGTGAGATAGGCATTCGCATGGCCTTGGGCGCAAGCCCGGGCGATGTCCTGCGGATGGTGATTGCGCAGGGCTTGATACTGACCTTTGCCGGTGTGGCCGTAGGATTGGCGGGAGCTTTCGTCGTGACTCGATTTTTGTCTAGCCTGCTGTTCGGCGTCAGCCCGCGAGACCCTGTGACGTTTGCGTGTATCACTCTGCTGCTGTCGGTGGTGGCGCTCTTAGCCTGTTACGTCCCGGCGCGTAGAGCGACCAAAGTTGATCCGATGATCGCGCTCAGGTACGAGTGAAAGGAGAAAGGGTGATGGGAACATTCTGGCAGGACTGGCGGTATGGCTCGCGTATGCTCCTGAAGAAACCGGGACTGACGCTGGTCGTCGTTCTCACGCTCGGCGTCAGCATAGGCATCAACACGGCTGTCTTCAGCGTGGTCTACGCGGCGCTCATGCGCCCTTTGCCCTTCGCAAATGCTGAACGACTGATGGTCGTGCTGGCGGAGAACAAACGCGGCGGTGTCGGAGACGTGAGGGGCGCAGCGCCCGCAGACTTCGTTGACTGGCGCACCCAGAGCCAGTCTTTCGATGGGTTGGCCGCCGTCACGGGTGGCAGCATCGTTCTCAGTAATGGTGATGCGCCCGAAACGCTCGCAGGCGTTCGCGTCTCGGATGACTACTTCAAGACGATGGGCGTGCGTCCACTGATGGGACGCACCTTCGCGCCGGAAGAGTTCGTGGAAGGCGGCAACCGTCCCGTAGTGCTGAGCTACCGTTTATGGCAGCGACGCTTTGGCGGTGACCCGAAGGTGCTGAACATGACGCTGCCGCTCATGGGCGGCGGGAGCGCTACAGTCATCGGCATCATGCCGGAAGATTTTAAGTTTCCGTCATACGCCGAAATCTGGATGACGCTGCCAAGCCAGTCCGGCGAATTGCAGCAGCGCAGCAGTCGTTACTTCACAGTCGTCGGTCGTATTAAAGAAGGTGTGACACAGGCGCAGGCACAGGAGGAGATGGGCGCGGTCGCGGCTCGGCTGGCTCAAGCCTACCCGGAATCGAACGCAGACTGGGGCGTGCGTCTCATGCCGCTCAGAGAGACGTTGATTGGAAAAGCGCGCAAACCCCTTCTAATACTCTTCGGCGCGGTCGTCTTTGTGCTGGCGATAGCCTGCGCCAACGTCGCCAACCTTCTGCTGGCACGCGCAACGGCGCGCTACAGAGAGATAGCCATACGCGCCGCCCTGGGTGCTTCGCGCTGGCGCGTTATGCGGCAACTGCTGGTCGAAAGCATCCTGCTCTCGCTCGTGGGCGGGGGATTGGGAGTGCTCTTGGCCTTCTGGGGTGTGGACTTGATGCTGGCGCTCGTGCCCGAAGACCTGCGCTTCGCACGGCTCGACGAAGCTCGCGTAGACGGCGCAGTGCTGGCCTTCACGGCGGGCATCTCTCTTCTGACAGGAATCATCACGGGACTGCTGCCGGGGCTGAAAGCTTCCAGACCTGACCTGACCGAAGCATTGAAGGAAGCGGGACGGGGCACGACTGCAAGCTGGCGGCTTCATCGCGCTCGCGGTCTTCTGGTGGTCGCAGAAGTTGCCGTCACCCTGGTGCTGCTCGTCGGCGCTGGCCTGCTCATCAGGAACTTCGTGCGCTTACAACGAGTGGAGCTGGGCTTCAACCCAGGCAACCTGCTGACGATGCAGGTCGGCGCACCTCGCCGTCTGTATGGACAGACAGAGCAACGCGCAGATTATTACAGGCAGATGCAGGAGCGCGTTGCGGCTCTGCCGGGCGTGCGTGCGGTGGCGGCGACTTCCAATGTTCCGCTCGACTGGGTGTTGAACTTTTCCTTTGAGGTCGAAGGCCGCCCGGCTCGTCCCAATGATTCTCCGCAAGCGGATTACAGCTCCATCAGCCCGAACTACTTCGATGTCATGGGCATCCCCTTGCGCTCAGGGCGCAAGTTCACGGAGCGCGATACGACGGGCACGCCCGGTGTTGTGCTCATCAGCGAGACGATGGCGCGTCGCGTCTTTCCGGGCGAAGACCCTATAGGCAAGCGCCTAACGATTAACTACCTGGAGCAGCGCGTCTCGCTTGAGATAGTCGGCGTCGTCGCAGATGTGAAGCAGATGATGGCCGAAAACATGAACCTTCACATTTACGACTGCAACTTGCAGCGCCCGTGGCTCTCCACCGCGCTCGTCGTACGCTCGGACGGCAACCCGCAAAGCCTGACCCAATCAGTGCAGCGCGCTATACGCGAAGTGGACAGCAACCGCGTCGCTTCGGACGTGAAGACTATGGAACAACTGCTGACGGAGTCTGTCAGCCAGCCGCGCTTCTACACGCAGCTTCTGAGCGTCTTCGCGGCGCTGGCTCTCTTGCTGGCGGCGGTCGGCATTTACGGCCTGATGAGCTACACGGTCACGCAGCGCACGCACGAGATAGGCGTACGTATTGCGCTTGGTGCGCGAGGCAGCGACGTGGTGCGTATGGTCGTGGGGCAGGGTATGAGTCTGGTCATAGTCGGCGTCGGCCTTGGATTAGCAGCCGCCTTTGCCCTGACTCGCTTGATGCAAAGCCTGCTCTTTGAGGTGAGCGCGTCAGACCCTGTGACGTTCATCTTCGTCGCGTTGCTGCTGGCATCAGTGGCGTTCATAGCCTGCTACATCCCCGCGCGTAGAGCGACGCGCGTTGACCCTATGACGGCTCTTCGTTACGAGTAAGTGAGCAGGCGGTACTGACAAGCTCGATTGTTTGAGATGAGGTTAAGGTGATGGGAATACTCTGGCAAGACCTGCGTTACGGGCTTCGCATGCTGGCGAAGAATCCGGGCTTCACCCTCGTCGCGGTGCTGGCGATAGCCCTGGGGATTGGCGCGAACACGACCATCTTCAGCTCCATCAATGCGCTTATCCTGCATCCGTTCTCCTTCGATAATCAGGAGCGGCTGGTAACCATCCACGAGCGCGTACCAGACGCAGGCGTCAAGCACGGCTCGGTTGCGCCCGGTAACTTCGCGGACTGGCGGGACCAAAGCCAGAGCTTTGAAGAGATAGCCGCCATCCAAAAGCGCGCATTCAATCTCACGGAAGGCGACCAGCCCGAACGTGTTGCAGGCGCACGCGTGTCTCCCAGATTTTTCGCCTTGCTCAATGTAAAGCCCGCACGCGGGCGCACCTTTACCGATGAAGAGGGGCAGCCCGGAAGCGCGCAGGTCGTGCTCGTCAAACAGAGCTTGTGGGAGCGCCGTTATGGTTCCGACCCAAACCTGGTAGGCCGCCAGATAATGATTGACGGGAAAGCTTATACGGTCATAGGTATCTTGCCGAAAGAGTTCAACTTTCCCGTCAACGGCAGCGAGCTGTGGACGCCTTTGGCCTTCGATGCCAAGGACGCGGGCGACCGCAATAGTCATTACCTGGAAATCATCGGACGCCTCAAGCCGGGCATTACCAAAGCGCAGGCGCAATCCGAGATTGACGGCATCTCGCAGAGGGAACAAGCAGAGTTTCCTGAAACCAATAGCGGTAGGTCAGGCTTCGTCGAGGGACTCAACGAAAGCTACACGAGAGGCTCGCGCGTTTATCTGACCGTGTTGATGGGTTCGGTCGTCTTTGTGCTCCTGATAGCTTGTGCGAACGTCGCCAATCTACTGCTCGTGCGCTCGACCTCGCGCCAGAAAGAGATAGCCGTTCGCATGGCCTTGGGCGGCAGCCGCTGGCGCTTGATTCGTCAACTCCTGACCGAGAGCATTGTGCTCGCGCTCCTTGGCGGCGTGCTGGGATTGTTCTTCTCCGTCTGGGGACTCGAATTTATAAAGGGCGGCATCCCTCCCGGCTACACACAGTACATTCCCGGCTGGGAAAAGATGCAACTGGACTTTGACGTTCTGCTCTTTACGCTCATCGTCACGCTTCTAACGGGAGCGGTCTTCGGCCTTGCTCCGGCCTTGCAAGCCACACGACTGAATCTCAACGAATCGCTCAAGGAGAGCGGCAAAGGCTCGTCGAGCGGTGCGAGCCGCAATCGTCTTCGCAGCCTGCTGGTGGTTTCCGAAATCGCGCTCTCTCTGGTCTTACTCGTCGGAGCCGGTCTGATGATTAGAAGCTTCGTGCAACTGATGCGCTCTGACCTTGGCGTTAATCAGAACAACGTCTTGACGATGGAGCTATCTATTCCCCGGCTGAAATATCCTGAGGAGCAACAGCGCGTCAACTTCTACACGGAACTGGTCGGGCGTGTACAAAACCTGCCCGGAGTCACAGAGGCCGCCGCCGTTAATTATGTTCCGATGGGGCGCAGCAGCTCCTCTTCAAACTTCCGTATCGAAGGGCAACCCCTGCCGCCCAAAGGCAAAGAGCCTTACGCGGATTACAGGGTCGTCACGCCCCGCTACTTCGAGGCCATTGGCACGCCCATTCGACAGGGGCGCGTCTTCAACGAAGCAGACAAAAAAGAGTCGCCCAAGGTCGTCATCGTCAACGAGCGACTGGCGCGTCGTTACTTTCCCGCCGGGGATGCCCTCGGCAAGCGGCTGATTATCAGTGACGAGGATGGCCCGCTTGAGATAGTCGGCATCGCGGCGGATGTGAAGAACGAAGATTTGGACGAAGAGGCGGATATGACGGCTTATCGTCCTTTCCAGCAAGACCCCTGGTGGTCTATGGCGCTCGTCGTACGCACTAACTCAGACCCCGCGCAGTTTGCTCCGCTCGTGCGCAACGAAGTGCGTGCGCTGGATCAGGAGCAGCCCGTCTACAACATCAAGACGATGGAGCAGATTATTGACGAATCAATCTCTGCCAAGCGCCTGGCGATGCTGATGCTGGCCTTCTTCGCCTTCGGAGCCTTGCTGCTGGCTGCCATAGGCATCTACGCAGTGATGTCTTACGCGGTCACCTCGCGCTCGCACGAGATAGGCATACGCATGGCCCTGGGCGCAAGCCCGCGCGACATTCTCAGACTGATTATCAGGCAGGGCTTGATACTGACGCTGATAGGCGTCGGCCTTGGCTTGCTCGGAGCCTTAGCGCTAACGCGCGCCATGACAGAGATACTGTATGGCGTAAAGGCCACAGACCCGCTCACGTTCGCGGGCATCTCTCTGCTGCTCTCAATGGTGGCCTTCATAGCCTGCTTCATCCCCGCGCGACGCGCGACGCGCGTAGACCCTATGGTGGCGCTCAGATACGAATGAGGTGTCGAAGTCATGAGTAACATCTGGCGGGACGTGCGCTACGGCGTGCGTATGCTTTGGAAGAGTCCGGGGTTTACGGCGATTGCAATTCTCTCGCTCGCCCTTGGCATCGGCGCGAACACGGCCATCTTCAGCCTTGTCAATACGGTCTTGCTCAGACCTTTGCCGGTTGCGCGTCCCGAACAACTTGTAGAGGTCTACGGCACTCTGCATAACGGCGCGGACTACACCCTACAGTCCTACCCGAACTACAAGGAATATAGAGACCGGGCGGGAGATGCTTTTGAAGGGATGATCGCTTATCGCTTCGCGCCTATAAGCATGAGTCACGCGGGCGCGAGCGAGCGCGTCTGGGGCTATCTCGTTTCGGGTAATTATTTCGATGTGCTGGGAGTGCGTCCCCTTATGGGTCGCGGCTTCACGCCCGAAGAAGACAGGACGCCCGGCGCATTCCCGGTCGCGGTGATGAGCTACGGATGCTGGCAGCGTCGGTTCGGCGCTGACCCGAACATAGTAGGCAAGAGCGTGTCGCTCAACGGTCGCAGCTTCACTATAGTCGGCGTCGCATCGAAAGACTTCAACGGGACTGAGATCGCTTACGCGCCGGAGTTGTTCGTGCCGATGATGATGGCGCACGAGATAGAGCCGGACAGCGATTGGCTTGAAAGCCGCAACTCAGACAACATCTTCGTCGTCGGTCGGCTCAAGGACGGCGTTACCACCCAGCAGGCCGAGTCTGTGCTCACAGCCCTCACGCTTGAGCTAGCCCGCGAGTATCCGCAAGAGAACGAGGGGCGCGGCGTGCGGCTTATGACGCCGGGGCTGTTCATTCCTGACATACGCAATTCTGTCATAGGCTTTGCCACCGTGTTGATGGGAGTCGTAGGGCTGGTGCTGCTCTTGGCCTGCGTCAATCTTGCCAACCTGCTGCTCGCGCGCGCGACCGAGCGTCGTAAAGAGATTGCCATACGCCTTGCCATTGGAGCACGGCGCATCATTATTGTTCGCCAGTTGCTTGTTGAAAGCGTCTTGCTCTCGCTCGCGGGCGGCGTGTGCGGCCTGCTGCTGGCTGCGTGGATTAATGACTTCGTTGCTTCGGCCAAACTTCCTACAGATATAGCACTCGTCATCGACCTGAAGATTGACTGGCGCGTGCTCTCGTTCACCTTCCTTGTCTCGGTGCTGACGGGCGTCGTCTTCAGTCTACTGCCCGCGCTTCAATCTTCCAGCCCAGACCTGGTGCCTGCTCTCAAAGACGAAGCTTCTATGGGCGGCTTCCGTCGCTCGCGTCTGCGTAACGTGCTCGTGGTCGCGCAGGTCTCGCTGTCGCTTGTGCTATTGGTCTGCGCCGGATTGATAGTACGTAGCCTTCAGGCGGCGCAAAGCATGCGACCGGGCTTTAACCCGTTGAATGCCGTGGCGCTTTCGTTCGACGTTGGTTTGCAAGGCTACAATGAGGAGCGCGGACGCCTCTTTCAGAAGCAGGTGCTTGAGCGTGCGCGTGCATTGCCCGGCGTGATGAGCGCGGCGCTTGTCACTACGCTGCCGCTCAGCCTCGACTACAGCTACACGACTATTTACATAGAAGGGCAAGCGCCTGTGAGCAGCAGCCAATTGCCCGTAGCAATCCCGAATACGGTCAGCCCCGGCTATTTTCAGACCATGGAGATTGCTTTGCGCGGGCGCGACTTCACGGAGCAGGACGATAAAGAAGAGACGCGCTTCATTATCGTCAACGAAACGTTCGCCAGAAAATTCTTTCCCAACCAGGAAGCCATCGGTCGCCGCTTCAACTTCGACGGCCCCGAAGAGCCGTTCTGGGAGATAGTAGGCGTAGCCGCCGACGGCAAGTACAACACTTTAGGCGAAGAGCCGAAGCCAGCCTTCTACCGCCCGCTCCTACGCAACTACAACACGAGCACGTCTCTGGTTGCGCGCAACCTTGGCGACTCGCAAACAGCAATCGCCGCATTGCGTAGAGAAGTGCAGAGCCTTGACCCGACGCTTCCGCTCTACGGCGTGAAGACGCTCACGGAGCACATGCAGATGCCTCTCTTTCCGGCGCGCATGGCGGCGGTCGTGCTCGGCAGCTTCGGCCTGATGGCGCTCGTGCTCGCGGCCATAGGCATCTACGGCGTGATGAGCTACACGGTCGCCGGACGGATTCGTGAGATAGGCGTGCGTATGGCCCTGGGCGCGCGACCGCGCGATGTGCTGCGGCTCATCGTCGGTCAGGGGATGACGCTCGCTCTTATTGGTCTGGGTCTGGGCATCGTCTTCGCCTTTCTGGCGGCGCAGATGTTGACGAGCCTTCTGTATGGCATCAGCTCGTCCGACCCCTTGACCTACACGATTGTCGCGCTCCTGCTCGCTGGAGTCGCGCTCCTGGCCTGCTACATCCCTGCGCGTAGAGCGACGCGCGTTGACCCTATGATTGCGCTTCGTTACGAATAAGGAGGATTTTTGAGATGGGAAATCTGCTTCAGGATTTACGCTTCGGCGCGCGTATGCTGTTGAAGAATCCGGGCTTCACTCTAATCGCAGTCGTGACGCTAGCCCTTGGCATTGGCGCGAACACGGCCATCTTCTCTGTAGTCAACGCGGTCATCCTGCGCCCCCTACCTTTTCATCAGCCGGAACGACTCGTACAGGTCTTCGATAATTTCCAGAAACAGAACCTGACGCGCATCAACGTCTCCGTGCCGGAGTTCTTCGATTATCAGAGAGAGACGAAGAGCTTTGAGAAGCTCGCGGCTTATGCCTCTTTCAACGCCAACCTGGCGGCGCTCGATAATCGCGCGCCCGAAAGACTGCAAGCCTTGGCCGTCACGCACGAGCTTTTCGACCTGCTCGGCGTAGCCCCCTACAAAGGTCGCGGCTTCAATGCGGACGAGGACATGGAGGGGCATGACAACACCATCATCATCAGCTATGGCCTCTGGCAGCGCCGCTTCGGCTCAGACCCGAACGTGGTAGGCCGCACCGTCTCAATCAACGCGCAGGACTTCAGCATAGTCGGCATCATGCCGAAGGATTTCAACTTTCCGCAGCAGACGGAAGTCTGGGCTACGTTCGGATTTACTCCGCAGCAATTGACGCAAGCTGCGCGCGGCTCTCGCTTTCTCAACGTCATCGGTCGCCTTAAACCGAATGTGACGCTTAAGCAGGCGCAAAGCGAGATGGATACAATCGGCGCTCGTATAGTAGAGCAGTACCCGCAGAACTACTCGCCGCAGAAATCGGGCTGGGCGATTACGGTCGTTCCGCTCCTTGAGGTTTACGTGGGCGACATACGGCCTGCGCTTCTAATCCTGCTGGGCGCAGTCGGATTTGTGCTGTTGATAGCGTGCGCGAATGTGACAAATCTACTGATGGCGCGCGGCGCAGCCCGCCAGCGAGAGCTTGCGATTCGCACTGCCTTGGGCGCAAGCCGCCTGCGTGTGGTGCGACAGCTTCTAACCGAAAGCCTGCTGCTGTCTGTAACGGGCGGCGTGGCCGGACTCCTGCTAGCCGTCTGGGGAGTTGAGCTACTGACCAGATGGACGCCCGCCAACGTGCCGCGCATCAGTAATGTCAGCGTAGACTCTCGCGTGCTGCTCTTTACTTTCCTGGTCTCGCTTCTGACAGGGCTTCTCTTCGGGTTGATTCCGGCGTTGCAGGCCTCGCGTACGGACTTGAACGAGACGCTCAAGGAAGGCGGGCGCACGGGCGCAGGCGGTGCGCGTCGTGGGCGCATACGCAATGTTCTAATCGTCTCGGAAGTCGCGCTCGCGCTCGTGCTGCTGGTCGGCGCTGGCCTGCTGCTCAAGAGCTTCAATCGCCTGCTCAGCGTTGATCCGGGCTTTGACCCAAACAACGTGCTGACGATGAACGTCTCGCTCCCGCAAAGGGGCTACGAGGAACCACCCAAACGTGCGAACTTCTACCGTGAAGCCGTCGAGCGCATAAGCCGCTTGCCGGGCGTGGAGACTGCAAGCGCCGTTTCCATTCTGCCGCTTTCTCCTACAACTCAATCGGGCACGACGACCGCAGAGAATTCCGTGGTCGGCCCGGACGATCTTTCGGTCGAAGCCGACTGGCGATGGATTACGCCCGGCTATTTCAAGACGATGAGCGCGACGCTTCTCAAGGGTCGCTACTTTACGGAGGAGGATAAGGAAGGCTCGCCGCGCGTCGCCATCGTGGACGAGAGTTTCGCGCGTCGCTTCTACCCGAACGAAGACGCCATAGGCAAGCGCATCAAGCGCGGCGGCTTCAAATCTGAAAACCCCTGGATGACGATTGTCGGCATCGTCAAGTACATCAGTAACAAGCGGCTCGATACGGGTTCGCACGTACAGGCTTACTTTCCCTACTATCAAGACCCGCAGCCCAACTCCATGTCGCTTGCCGTCAGAACCAACCGGTCGGTTGACGCGTCCTCTATGAGCGCGTCCGTCAGACAGGCGGTTCAGGAAGTGGATCGCAACCAGCCTATCTATAACATCAGGACGATGCAGCAGGTCGTTTCGGAGTCAGTCGCACAACAAAGGCTTTCGATGCTCCTGCTGGTTGTCTTCGCCTGCGCCGCGCTCCTTCTGGCAGCCGTGGGTCTCTACGGTGTGCTGGCTTATCTGGTCAACATGCGCACGCACGAGATAGGCATACGCATGGCCTTGGGGGCAAGCGGGCGCGATGTCTTGAAAATGATTGTCGGCCAGGGAATGTTGCTGACCCTGATAGGCATTGCGATTGGTCTGGTCGGCGCATTCGCCCTGACACGCATCATGTCCAGCCTGCTCTTCGATGTTCGCGCAACCGATCCTGTGACGTTCATCGTCGTCTCTCTAGTACTGGCGTCGGTCGCGTTCCTCGCTTGTCTCATCCCTGCGCGGCGTGCGACACGCGTAGACCCTATGACGGCGCTCAGGTACGAGTAAGGGTTGAGAGCGGTTTTGTACTTCTCTTTATAGAATTTGAATTCGGTTATTCAAGGAAAGGTTCGGCCATGAATACAGTCTGGCAAGATTTGCGCTACGGCGTGCGTGTGCTCCTTAAGAATCCGGGCTTCGCTCTGGTTGCGGTACTGACGCTCGCTTTAGGCATCGCCGTCAACACGGCAATCTTCTCTATCGTGAACGCGGTGCTGCTGCGCCCGCTTCCCTATAACCAGCCGGAGCGGATTACGATGGTTTATTCCACCAACGAGAAGCGTGGAATAACGACCAATCCACACTCGTTCCCGAACTTCGCAGACTATCACGCCGAGCAGCAATCCTTTGAAGCGCTCGCGGCTTATACGGGGGCTACCGCTGCCTTGAGTGGCGGCGAATTGCCTGAACAGATCAATGGTGTGGCGGCCTCACCTGACATCTTCAAAGTGCTCGCGGCTGCCCCTCTCAAGGGGCGCACGTTCGAGCCTGAAGATGAACGAGAGGGCGGCGCACCCGTCGTCGTCATCAGCTACGGCATGTGGCAGCGCCGTTTCGGCTCAGACCCGAACATCGTCGGGCGACAAATCATGCTTGACGGTGAAAGCCAGACCATTATCGGCGTCATGCCACGAAACTTTCAGTTTCTCTTCGTCAATGATCCGCCTGAGTTCTGGGTTCCGCTCGACCCTGCAAGCCAACTGAACAAGCAGCGCGGTGCTATCTACTTAAGCGTCATCGGTCGTTTGAAACCCAATGTAACCATTCAACAGGCAGGAGCGGAGCTACGCACCATCGCGGGGCGTCTTTCAGAGCAATACAAGTCGGACAACGCGAACCGCAGTGTGCAACTTGTCCCCGCGCTCGAAGATATGACTTCGAGCCTGCGACCGACGCTGCTCGTTCTTCTGGGAGCGGTCGGTTTCGTACTTCTGATTGCGTGTGCCAACGTCGCCAACCTTCTGCTGGCGCGTGCCGCCGGGCGCGGGCGAGAGATAGCTATACGCGTCGCGCACGGCGCGAGTCGCTGGCGCATCATTCGACAGCTTTTGACCGAAAGCATATTGCTAGCCCTTATCGGCGGCGGCCTGGGTCTCTTGATAGCTGTGTGGGGCGTGGAATCGCTTGCGTCGATTGTGCCTGCGGACATTCCGCGCTTCGATCAAACAAGCGTTGACTTCCGTGTGCTGGGCTTCACGCTTCTGGCGAGCGCGCTGACGGGCGTCATCTTCGGCCTTGCCCCGGCCTTGCAAGCCTCGCGTCTGGATTTGAACGAGGCGCTGAAAGAAGGTGGCCGGAGCGCGACCGGAGGCCGCGCGCGCAATCGCATGCGTAGCTTCCTGATAATCTCGGAAGTTGCACTATCGCTCGTGCTGCTGGTCGGCGCAGGGCTTCTCGTCAAGAGCTTCATGCAACTGCGCAACGTCAATCCGGGCTTTAACCCGCAGAACGCTTTGACGGCTTCCGTCTCATTGCCGTCAATCAAGTACAAAGAAGACGAACAGGCACTAAGTTTTTTCCATCGGACGATAGAGCGTGTGTCGCAGTTACAAGGCGTCGAAGCGGTGGGAGCTGTCATGCCGTTGCCGCTCAGCCAGAATTCTATGTCCATCTCCTTTACCGTTGATGGGAGACCTGAGCCTGCGCCGGGCGAAAAGCAGTCTTCAGGCGCACGCATCACGACGCCCGGATACTTCCGCGCAATGGGCATTCCGCTCATCAAGGGACGCGTCTTTACAGATGCAGACAGACCGGACTCGCCGCAAGTCGTTCTCATCAACGAGACGCTGGCGCGCCGCTTCTTTCCGGGCGAAGACCCCATAGGCAAGCGTTTGAAGATTAGCATGAACAGTATTAACGGCGAGATTGTCGGCGTAGTCGGAGACGTGCGACACAGCAGCCTGGACACGGAAGCGGGGCCGGAGTTCTACGTGCCGTTTACGCAGGTGCCTCAGGGTGACATGGCGCTCGTCGTGCGCACCAGCGGCGGAGACCCGGCGGCGCTCGCTCCCTCGCTTCGCCAGGCGGTGAAGGAGATAGACAGCGACCAGCCGCTCTACGAAGTGCGGACGATGAACAGTCTGGTCTCATCATCTATCGCGCGGCAGCGTTTCAGTATGGCGCTTGTCGCTCTCTTCGCTGTGCTGGCGCTCGTCCTGGCTTCCGTAGGCATCTTCAGCGTGATGAGTTTCCTGGTCACACAGCGCACACACGAGATAGGCATACGCATGGCCCTGGGAGCGCAAGCCTCGGACGTGCTCAAGATGATTCTGAAGCAGGGGATGCTTTTCACTCTGATAGGACTCGGCATTGGCCTCATCGCAGCCCTGGCTCTGACGCGCGTGATGGGCGGACTGCTCTTTAATGTGCGCGCCACAGACCCTCTGACCTTTGCGGGAGTCTCTTTGTTGTTGATGCTGGTGGCGTTCATAGCCTGCTACATTCCTGCGCGCAGGGCTACACGCGTTGACCCTATGCGGGCGCTGCATTACGAGTGAGAAAGACAGCAGGTCAGTACCGCCTGCTTAAGTCGGGCGGGTGATAGTTACGCTTGAGACCCGCCCGGCTTAAGCAGGCGGTACTGACAATCTACATGATTTGAGATGAGGATGAGGTTAAGGTGATGGGAACATTGTGGCAGGACGTGCGCTTTGGCTTTCGCATGATGATGAAGAAGCCGGGCGTGACGATAATCGCAGTGCTGGCTCTGGCTCTGGGCATCGGCGCGAATACGGCCATCTTCTCTGTGGTCAATACTGTGTTATTGCGCCCGCTGCCGTATAAAGACCCGTCGCGCATCATGCTCGTCTTCTGGACTGCGCCGAAAATGACCATAGAAGATCTTCCGGCTTCCGCCCCGGATTTTAAGGACTGGCGAGAGCAGAATACTGTCTTCGAGCGCATGGCGGCCATCAGTGGCGAGAGTTTTAATCTCACTGGACAGGGCGAGCCTGAAAGAATCATGAGCGCGTCTGTTTCGGCAGACCTTTTCCCGCTCCTTGGTGTTAATGCCGGACGTGGCCGCACCTTCTCGGCAGAAGAAGAGCAGGCAGGGCGCAACAAGGTCGCAGTCATCAGCTACGATTTGTGGCAGCGCCGCTTCGGCTCCAGTCCTCAACTGGTCGGTCAACCCATCACGCTCAACAACGAAAGTTATACGGTCGTCGGCGTCATGCCGCGCGATTTCCATTTCCCGGAAGGTGTGGAAAGGATAGACGTGTGGGTGCCGCTCACTTTCAGTCCTGAGATTGCAGATAAGCGCGGGCATCGTTATCTCTACGTGGCTGGGAAGCTCAAAGAGGGCATCTCGTTCGAGCAGGCGCAAGCGGAGATGTCTGCGCTGGGCGCGCGTATGGCGCTTGCTCATCCTGATACGAACACAGACTGGGGTGTGAAGCTTCAGTCTCTGCAAGACGCGCTGACGGAAGATGTCTCGACGGCGCTCTTCGTCCTTCTGGGCGCGGTCGGCTTCGTGCTCCTGATTGCCTGCGCCAATGTTGCCAACCTGCAACTAGCGCGTGCGGCAGCACGCCAGCGTGAAGTCGCTATACGTCTGGCCGTCGGCGCAAGCCGTCGTCGTCTCATTCGACAGTTCCTGATTGAAAGCACGCTGCTTGCGCTCGTGGGCGGCATCTTCGGTCTGCTCGTGGCCTTCTGGGGCATCGATGCCATACGCTCCGCGCTCCCGGAAGATGTGCCGCGTCTTGAGCAGATAGGCATTGATGCGGCGGTTTTCATCTTCACTCTTTCGGTTTCGCTGGCGACCGGCATCCTGCTCGGTCTTGTTCCTGCACTTCAGGCCACGAAGCCCGATCTGGTGGAATCCCTGAAGGAAGGCAGCCAGAGCGTTACGGGTGGCCGTCATCGCAATCGCGTGCGCAGCCTTCTGGTCGTATTGGAAGTGGCGCTCGCCCTTGTGCTGCTTATAGGCGCGGGGTTGATGTTGAAAAGCTTCTGGCGCTTGCGCGAAGTCAGCCCCGGCTTCGATTCAAAGAACCTTGTCAAGCTGCATATAAATCTGCCGGAAGCTAAATATGAAGATGAACAGCAGCAGGTGAACTTTTTTCAGGGACTGCTTGAGCGCGTTCAATCCATTCCCGGTGTGAAGAGCGCTAGCATAGTCACAGTCCTTCCTCTCACGGACGACTCTCGTACTGATCTAGTCATAGAAGGCCAGGCTCCTCTAGCTTACGGCAATGAACAGACTGCCACCTACGGCTCTATCAGTCCCGGCTACTTCAACGTGATGGGCATCCCCGTCGTCAAGGGGCGCGCCTTTACAGAAGAGGACAGGGCAGGGGCAACGCGCGTCGTCATCGTTAGCACGGCCTTTGTCAATCGCTACTTTCCGGGCGTTGACCCTATAGGCAAACGCATCAAGCAGGGAGGCGTGGAGGATGAAGGCGAATATATGACGATTGTCGGCGTGGTGGGCGACGTTCATCACTACGGGTTGAACAAAGAAGTCGCGTCACAGATGTACATGCCTTTCGCGCAATACGCTGGGGCAGAGGTGACTTTAGTGGTGCGCTCCGCTGCTGCGGATACGTCGAGCCTGCTTCCCTCTATACGCAGCGAGGTCGAGGCAATGGACAAAGATCAGCCCATCTTCGGCGTCGAGACGATGGAGCATCTACTGTCTCAGTCCGTTGCATCCGAGCGCCTTTCGGTGATGCTGCTGGGACTCTTCGCCGGACTAGCCTTCCTGCTCGCCTGCGTGGGCATCTACGGCGTCATCTCTTATTCCGTTACACAACGCACGCACGAGATAGGCGTTCGCATAGCCCTGGGCGCAAGCACTACGGACATCCTGCGGCTCGTCGTCGGGCAGGGAATGCGTATGGTCGCCGTCGGATTAGTCCTTGGCCTTATCGCATCCTTCGCTTTGACGCGCGTGATGGCGAGCCTGCTGTTCGGGGTGAGCGCGACCGACCCTGCGACGTTCATCCTCGTCTCGCTGCTGCTGGCGGCGGTCGCCTTCTTTGCCAGCTTCATCCCGGCGCGTAGAGCGACGCGCGTTGATCCTATGGTCGCGCTTCGCTACGAGTGAAAGAAGGAGTGAAAGAGGGAGTGAAGGAGAAAACGTTATGACTACTCTCTGGCAGGACGTGCGCTTCGGTCTGCGCATGATGTGGAAGAGTCCGGGCTTTACTATCGTTGCGCTGCTCGCTCTGGCGCTGGGCATCGGCGCAAACACTGCCATCTTCAGTGTCGTCAATACGGTGCTGCTGCGCCCGCTTCCATACGAGCAGCCGGAGCGGCTCGTCGCCGTCTGGGAGAAGGATACAAAGGAAGGAAAAGACGAAAACGTAGTCGCGCCCGCAAACTTCAGCGACTGGCGCGAGCAGAATCAGGTCTTTGAAGCGATAGCCGCTTATAGCCCTATGAGCGCAACCCTGACCGGCCAGAATGAGCCGGAGCATGTAGAGGGCGCGCAAATTTCACCCGGCCTCTTCTCTGTGCTGAGAGTCAGGCCGATGCAGGGTCGCGCCTTTTTGCCCGATGACGAGCAGTTCTCTGGCGGGCCTGTCATGATTGTCAGTCATCGTCTCTGGCAGAGGCGTTTCGGCGCAGACCCTAATCTTATAGGCAAGACGGTATCGCTCGAAGGCGAGAGCTTCACGGTTGTAGGGATTATGCCGCCCGATTTCAAGTTCTTCGACGATGCGGATATTTACCTGCCGCTGTTTCTGGACAGCAAGATCAAGGCCATGCGCGCGCGACACTTCCTGCGGGTGGTGGCGCGTCTCAAGCAGGGCGTGACGCTCGACGAAGCTCGTTCCAACATGGAGCAAATTGCGCGCCAGCTTCAAGCGCAGTATCCAAAGACCAACGACGGATTAGGCGTCACCATCAAGGGGCTGCATGAAGATTCGGTTGCTAACCTGCGGCCTGCGCTTCTGTTGCTTCTGGGTGCCGTCTGCTTCGTGCTTCTGATAGCGAGCGCGAATGTCATTAATCTTCAACTGGCACGCGCCGCCATAAGGCAGCGAGAAATCTCCATACGCATAGCGCTCGGCGCGAGCCGCCTGCGCATCTTTCGACAACTGCTGACAGAGAGCCTGATGCTCTCTCTCTTTGGCGGAGCGCTCGGCACGCTGCTGGCACTGTGGGGAGTTGACCTTCTCATAGCGCTTGTCGGCGAGAAGTTTCCACAGGTTGCCGAGACAGGCATTGATCGCCGCGTACTCTTCTTTACGCTCGGCGTCTCGTGCCTGACGGGTGTCATCTTTGGGCTGGCACCGGCTCTGGTGACTTCCAAACCGGATTTAAACGAGACGTTGAAAGATACAGGGCGCAGCGCGACCGAAAGCTTCAGACGTAATCGCCTGCGCAGTCTGCTGGTCATCTCCGAAGTCGCCTTTGCGGTCGTGCTGCTGGTCGGCGCGGGCTTGATGATACGCACGCTCGCGCGCCTCAGAGCCGTCGATCCGGGCTTTAATTCCCACAATGTTCTCACCTTCAGTCTTTCACCCTCGGAGACCAAATACGAGACGCGCACGCAACTGGCACAGCTCTATCAGCAGATTGCCGGGCGCATAGAGAAACTTCCCGGCGTGAAGAGCGCGGCTGCCGTCAGCACTCTGCCCATCAGCGGAAGAAGCTCGACCACGGCGCTCGCCTTCGAGGGCGGAAGCGAGCCTGTGGGCGCTGCGCCTGAAGTCGGCTACCTGCTGGTCGGGCCGAACTACTTCGGCACGATGGAAATCCCGCTCATGAAGGGACGCGACTTCAACGGCTCGGACGTGGAAGGAGCAACCGAGGTCATCATTATTAATGAAGCGATGGCTCGCCGCTTCTGGCCGAACGAAGACGCAATAGGAAAGCGAATCAAGTTGGGGCCGAACCCTAAGTCTCCGTGGGCTACCATAGTCGGCGTGGTCGGCAACGTCAGGCATGAAGGACTCGATACGAACGAGCGCCCTGAAGTCTACGAGAACTACTTTCAGCATTCGGATTCGTCCATGACTATGGTGGTGCGTACCCTTGATAACCCGCAGAGAATTTTGCCCGCTGTGCGTACACAGGTAAAAGAGGCAGACGCAGACCTGCCTGTTTACAACGTGCGCGTCATGGATCAGGTGGTGCTCGAATCCGTATTGATTCGACGCTTGTCTATGCTGCTGCTCGAAATCTTTGCCGGTCTGGCTATTGTGCTCGCGGCCATAGGTCTTTACGGGGTGATGGCCTATTCGGTGACGCGGCGCACGCACGAGATAGGCATACGCATGGCCCTGGGCGCACAAGCGCCGGACGTGCTCAGGATGATCATAGGACAGGGGATGACGCTCGCTCTCATCGGCGTCGCAATCGGACTCGGAGCGGCATTCGTGCTGACCAGTTTGATGTCGAGCCTGCTTTATGGCGTGAGCGCAACCGACCCCGTGACATTCATTTTGGTTTCATTGCTTTTGGCGACAGTCGCCTTCGTGGCATGTTTCATTCCAGCGCGGCGCGCAACGCGTGTAGACCCACTAACGGCTCTCAGATATGAGTAGCATTTGACTGAAGGAGAAATAAAGTTATGGGAACGCTCTGGCAGGACATACGTTTCGGTCTGCGCATGATGTTGAAGACTCCGGGCTTCGCTGTGGTTGCGGTTATCACTATGGCGCTCGGCATCGGCGCGAACACGGCCATCTTTTCCGTGGTCAATGGAGTGCTCCTGCGCCCTTTGCCGTACCCGGAGCCGTCGCGCCTTGTGACGATGCGCTCGAACATGTCCGTGCCCGACATGCAGGATTTTCAGGAGCGCACAAAGTCGTTTGAAGAAGGCGGCGGCGCTGTGCTTCAGGCTCTGGATTACACAGGAGGCTCTGAACCCGTGCAGGTTCAGGCGGCGCACTCGACCGCAGGGCTTTTCAAGGTACTGGGCGCGAAGCCTGCCCTGGGGCGCGTCATCTCGCCGGAAGAGGATCGCTTCGGGGGAGAGCGCGTGGTCGTGCTCATGCACGGATTCTGGCAGCAGCAGTTCGGCGGCGACAAAAACATAATAGGCCGTGTGATTCCCCTGAGCGGAAATGATTACACGGTCATAGGCGTGATGCCGCCCGATTTCGTGCTGCCTTATGGCAAGCCGGATGTGTTTACTTCCGTGCGCGTCAGCAACCCGGTCGCCTCGGCAGTGCGCGGCGTTCATTTCCTCAGAACCTACTGGCGACTGAAGCCCGGTGTCACGCTTGCGCAGGCGCAGGCCGAGATGCCGTCTATTGAGAAACAGCTTGAACAGCTTGACCCCATAGAGAACAAGAATCGCCGCATCATCCCTATGCCGCTTCACGAGCGCGTGGTGGGCGATACGCGCCCCGCGCTGCTGGTTCTTTTCGGGGCAGTCGCGCTCGTGCTGCTCATAGCCTGCGCGAACTTTGCGAATCTATTGATGGCGCGCTCCGCCGCTCGCCAGCAGGAGATAGTCATTCGCACGGCTCTGGGCGCAGGCCGCACGCGTCTCGTCCGTCAACTCTTAACCGAAAGCGTGATGCTCTCTCTCTTAGGCGGCGCGGTCGGCCTTGTGCTCGCCATGTGGGGGATTGATTTACTGATGGCTTTCCAGCCAGAGAACCTGCCGCGACTTGAGAGCGTGCGTCTTGACCGATGGGTGCTGATGTTCACGTTCGGCGTTTCGGTCATCACGGGCTTAGTCTTCGGCCTGGTGCCCGCCTGGAGAGCTTCGAGAGCGAACGTCAGCGAGGCTTTGAAAGAGGGCGGGCGTTCCAACACGGCTGGCGCTGGCCGCCATCGCTTCAGCAATCTGCTGGTGGTCTCAGAGCTTGCGCTGGCGATTGTCCTGTTGATTGGCGCGGGGCTTCTGATTAAAGGCTTCTGGCGCTTAAGCGCGGTTGACCCCGGCTTCAAGCCTGAGCAACTGGTCTCCATGCGTATAGAGTTGCCGGAGGCGCGCTACAAAGAGATTCCGCCGCAGACGCAGTTTCGTGAGCACGTCATCGAATCGGTCAATTCTTTGCCGGGGACGCAAGCCGCGATAATCAGCGAGATTCCCTTAGTGGGCGACGCCCTCGCTCAAAACTTCGTCGTCGAAGGCCAGCCTATGGCTCCCGGCGAAGAGCCGGAGCTATACACGCGTACCATCATGGGCGACTACTTCCGCCTGATGAATATCCCTGTCCTGAAGGGTCGCAACTTCAACGCACAAGACCGCGAAGGCGCACCGCTCGTCGCAGTCATCAACGAAGCGATGGCGCGCGAGTATTTCAAAGACAAAGACCCTCTGGGGGCGCGCGTTCGCTGGGCGCGTGGTGAGCAGAAAAACTGGGTCACGATTGTAGGCGTCGCAGGCGACGTGCGCCACTTCGGTCTCAACCAGCCGGACGAGCCTGCCGTTTACACTCTCTATGCCCAGACTGCGCCGCAATGGAAGCGCTGGCAATACCTGGTGGTGCGAAGCAACACACAATCGCCTGCAAGCATTGTCGAAGCGGTCAAGAAACAGGTCTGGTCGGTTGATAGCCAGATTCCTGTGACCAAGGTGCGCACTATGACGGACGTGGTCGCAGCATCCGTTACGCCCCAGCGCTTCAACATGACGCTGCTGGGAATTTTCGCAAGCGTCGCGCTGCTGCTCGCTTCTGTGGGCATCTATGGCGTCGTCAGTTATTCGGTCACACAGCGCACACACGAGATAGGCATACGCATGGCTCTTGGCGCGCAGCGTGGTGATGTGCTCAGGATGATTCTGGGGCAGGGAATGTTGTTGACAATCATCGGCGTCGCAATCGGTCTCGTCGCAGCCTTCGCTTTAACGCGTGTGATGGCGACGATGCTCTTCGGCGTGACGGCGACAGACCCGTGGACGTTCGCTTCCGTGTCCGTGCTTCTGGCCGCGGTCGCGCTCATTTCATGCTACTTGCCTGCGCGGCGCGCAACGCGTGTAGACCCTATGACTGCGCTCAGATACGAGTGAAGGGGAAAAGTTATGACTAATCTATGGCAGGACATTCGTTTCGGTCTTCGTATGATGTTGAAGACTCCCGGCTACACCCTCATTGCCATCATTACTATGATGCTGGGCATCGGCGCTAACACAACCATCTTTAGTGTTGTGAACGCGATTCTTTTAAGGCCGCTGCCGGTGGCTCAGCCGGAACGGCTCGTCAACGTCCATTCGACCAGCCCCGACGGCAGTAGCTTTCACTCCTTCTCCTATCCTGATTACGTGGATTATCGTGACCAGAACGAAGTGTTCGACGGCCTCGCAGCGTATACGGTTAATGCCTACAGCTTGAGCACGGGCGGGCAATCGGAGCGCATCTTCGGCATCGTCACGTCAGAAAATTTCTTCACCGTGATGGGCGTCCGTCCGTCTTTCGGTCGTTTCTATACAGCCGAAGAGAATCGTACGGAGAGCGGCGACCCTGTGGCTGTGCTCAGTTACGGTTACTGGCAGAGAAGATTTGCGAGCGACCCTGCAATCGTCGGAAAAACGCTGACGTTGAACGGCCACGCCTACCATGTCATAGGCATCGCGCCGCCGAAGTTCACAGGCCCGCGCGTAGCCTTCGCGCCTGACGTTTATGTCCCTATGTGGACGCAGCCGCTCGCTCTGCCGCGTCTGGCCGACTGGCTCAATAATCGTCAGGCCGGGAGCCTTGAGCTTGTAGGCCGCCTTAAGCCGGGCGTCACCCCGCAGGGAGCGCAGGCGAACCTGAGCGCCATCGTGCAACGAATCGCGTTGCAGTATCCGGATTCGCATAAGGGCAAGGGGGTGGAAGTGCGACCGACGAATACAGGCTTAGGCCAGATGCAGGGGGCAGCCGTCGGTTTCATGAGCGTGTTGATGGCAATCGTAGGGCTGGTGCTGCTGATAGCCTGCGCGAATGTGGCTGGCTTGAGTCTTTCGCGTGCAGCCGTGCGGCGCAGGGAGATTGCTATACGGCTCGCTATGGGCGCAAGCCGCAGCCGCATCGTCCGACAGCTTTTGACCGAAAGCGTGATGCTGTTTCTCTTCGGCGGCGCTGCCGGGCTGCTCCTGGCAGCATGGTTCACAGACCTGCTGCTTGCCTTCAAGCCGCCAGTGCCTTTCACCATCGAGCTAGACCTCGGCTTCGACTGGCGCGTGCTTGGATTCACCCTTCTGGTTTCGCTCGTCACGGGAATCATCTTCGGTTTAGCCCCTGCGCTTCAGGCTTCAAGAGCCGATGTGCTTCCGGCTTTGAAGGATGAGACGGCGGGCGGAGGCTTCCATCGCTCGCGGCTGCGCAGCATCTTCGTGGTCGGGCAGATTGCCGTCTCAATCGTCCTTCTTGTCAGCACAGGACTCTTCCTGCGTTCGCTACAGCACGCGCGCCAGCTCGACCCCGGCTTTAATCCTGAGAATGTATTGAACGTCGGATTCGATCTTTCGATTCAAGGCTACGACGAGGCAAGAGGCCAGCAGTTCTACAGGCAGGTGATGGAGCGCGTTCAACAGCTTCCCGGCGTTGAGTCTGCAAGCCTTGCGCGCAATGTTCCGTTGACCGGCTCGAACATGGAGCTTGGTATCAACTTGGAGGGACGCGAGCCGCCTGCCGGGAGCCGCTCTTTTCACACGGACTTCAATGTCATCGGCCCTAAATATTTCTCTTCGCTCGGCATCAATCTTTTACGTGGCCGTGATTTCGACGAGCGGGACAAGATGGGCGCGCCGCGCGTGGCCGTCATTAACGAAACGATGGCGCGTCGCATGTGGCCGGGCGTGGATGCCATAGGCCAACGATTCTTCCTCGGACAGGTCAGCGACGGCGAGCCTGTGGAGGTCGTCGGCATCGTCAAAGACGGAAAGTACAGAACGCTCGGCGAAGAACCCAGACCATATTTCTACATGTCTGCGGCGCAGGAGTATCAACCGCAGATGACCTTGCACATACGCACCGCACCGGGCAACGAGGCAAACGTCCTCGCAGGTCTGCGGCAGGAAGTGGACTCTATAGATCGAACCATCCCGTTTCTGGACGTGATGCCGCTCACGCGCGCAATCGGCGTCTCGCTGATTCCGATTAAGGTGGCGACCACGGTCGCGGGATTCTTCGGCATTGTAGGGCTGCTGCTGGCGGCGGTCGGAATCTTCGGCATCGTCAGCTTCAACGTCTCGCAGCGCACGCGCGAGATAGGCATACGCACCGCGCTTGGCGCACAGCGCACAGATGTCCTGAAGCTCATCATCAAGCAGGGGATGCGCCTCGCCGTAATCGGCGTCGTGGTCGGTTTGCTGGCTTCGGTTGCGGTCACTAGACTGCTCGCGAGCCTGCTTTATGGAATCAGCGCGACCGATACTGTGACTTTTATGGGCGTCGCTTTGCTCATCATCATCATCGCTTTAGTTGCGAGCTACATCCCTGCGCGACGCGCAACGCGTGTAGACCCTATGACCGCGCTCAGGTACGAGTAAAAAAATGTAGGGGCAGGGACAAGTCCTCTGCCCGTCGCGCCTCGTAAGGGCGCGGAACAGGATACGCGCACAATCAAGATTGAATGTACGCGAACGTTGATTATCGTGCTCGACGCACGATACGGGCAGAGGACTTGTCCCTGCCCCTGCAAGTAAAAGAGAGGGGAATTACGGAATCATGGGAACGCTCTGGCAAGACATACGCTTCGGCCTTAGACTGATGGCGAAAAAGCCCGGCTTTACTTTTATAGGCGTGCTCGCGCTCGCTTTAGGCATCGGTGCGAATACGGCCATCTTCTCGGTCGTCAACGCGGTGCTCCTGAGGCCGCTGCCGTATCAGCATCCTGAGCGGCTGGTCTGGATTTGGGAGACCAATCCCGGCGCTGACATCAAGCAGGAGACTGCTTCCATGCCGAACTTCAATGACTGGAGAACGCAGAGCCAGAGCTTTGAAGAGATGGCGGCCTTTGCCGGTGCGGCGCTCACGCTGACGAGTGAGCATGAGCCGGAACGTATCCCCGGCTCGGTCATCACCGCCAACTTCTTTTCCGTTCTGGGCATTCAGCCCCTGATGGGTCGCAGCTTCACCCCGGAAGAGAATGGTGAGAAAGGCGCTCGCGTGGTAATCCTCAGTCATGGTTTATGGCAGCGGCGCTTCGGCGGAAATCCGAATATCATAGGGCAGACGATTACCCTCAACAGCAATCCCTATCAGGTTGTAGGCATCATGCCCCCCGGCTTTAAGAACCCGCTTCCCTCACAGCGCAACGCCGCGGAGCTTTGGGTTCCGCTCTCCATGAGTCTTGACCCGAAAGTGAGACGCAGCGACTTTCTGAACGTGGTCGGGCGGCTCAAGCCGAACGTCATGCTTGAGCAGGCACGCGCGGAGATGAAGACCATCACCTCCAGGCTTGAGCAGCAATACCCGGAAACAAATACGGGTTGGAGCACTATCGTCATCCCGCTCAGGGACAGGATTACCGGAGACGTGCGCCCTGCTATGTGGGTGCTGGTGGGAGTCGTCGGATTTCTGCTTTTAATCGCGTGCGCCAATGTGGCGAATCTACTGCTGGCACGCGCCGCAGCACGCCAGCAGGAGATAGCCGTGCGCCGCGCGCTCGGCGCAGACCGCTTTCGTCTCATACGACAGTTTTTGACCGAGAGCATTCTGCTCGCTCTGGCTGGCGGCGCGTTCGGCTCGCTGCTGGCGATGTGGGGCGTCGAGCTTCTGGTGCGGCTCAGCCCCGGCAACATTCCGCGCCTGGACGAAGTTCGTCTTAACTGGCAAGTGTTTCTGTTCACCTTTGGCATCTCTGTGCTGACGGGCATGATCTTCGGTCTGATTCCTGCTCTTCATGCCACGAATCCGAATCTGACGGAGTCGCTCAAAGAGGGAGGCCGCAGCGCTACTGAAGGCAGGCGCGGCGCTCGACTGCGCAATGCCTTGGTGGTCGCTGAAATTGCGATTGCGCTGGTGCTGCTGGTCGGCGCGGGGCTAATGATTAAGAGCTTCATGCGGCTTCAGGGAGTTGACCCCGGATTCAAGCCCGAACGCATCCTGGCCGTAGACCTATCCTTGCCTGCTGCTAAATACAAAGAGGCGGCGCAGCAAACGGCCTTCTGGGATCAGCTCACTGGCCGCGTCCAGCAGTTACCCAATGTCGAGCGTGTCGCAGCCGTGACTGCGCTTCCCTTTAATGGCGGAGCCGTCCTCGCATTCTACGTCGAGGGGAGACCCGCGCCGCCGCCGGGTCAGGAGCCGGATGCGGAGTATCGCGTCATCACGCCCAAATATTTTGAGACGATGGGAATCACGCTCGTCAGAGGAGAAGGCATTACAGAGCAGCACACGAGCAATACGCCTTCCGTCGCCGTTATCAACGAGACGCTGGCGCGTAAGTACTTCCCAAATGAAGACCCGATTGGAAAGCGCATTAACTTTGGAAACCCTGAGACCAGTCCGTGGCGTACCATTATCGGCGTCGCCAGAGACATACGCCAGGAGGCGCTCGATGAAGCGCCTTACTCGCAGGTGTATTGCTCGTATGCGCAGTTCCCCGCGCGCACTATGACGCTGGTCGCACGTACCTCTAATGACCCGTCCGGCCTTGTGTCGTCTATACGCAACGAGCTGTCGGCTATGGACAAAGACCAGCCGCTCTACAATGTGCGTACTATGGAGCAGGTGATGGCGGAAGCCATCGCGCGCCAGCGCTTCAGCATGTTGCTCATAGCCATCTTCGCGAGCGTCGGCCTGGTGCTCGCTTCTGTGGGCATCTACGGCGTCATGTCTTATACGGTCGCTCAGCGCACGCACGAGATAGGGGTGCGTATGGCTCTTGGCGCAAGCGCGGGAGATGTTCTCAAGATGGTCGTCAGGCAGGGAATGATGCTGGCGCTCTTAGGCACAGGGCTTGGACTGGTTGCAGCCTTTCTGTTGACGCGGCTCATCTCCAGCCTGCTCTTTTCAGTCAGCGCGACTGACCCTGTGACCTACGCTCTGATTTCGTTGCTGCTTATAGCGGTGGCGCTCCTTGCCTGCTTTATTCCGGCACGCCGCGCCACGCGCGTAGACCCGATGGTCGCGCTCAGGTACGAGTGAAAGATTAACCACGCATCCACGCGAAGCGATACGAGACAGAGAGCAAAGCAGATTCGGTATCTCTATTTCGCGTCGCTTCGTGTGGATTCGTGGTTAATCTTCTTCCTGCGCTTTGATTGCAACCGGGTATCACATTATCATCGAATCTACTACTATTTCATGAAGATGTCGGATTCAAAAACTCAAAGGGTCTTGATTGCGGACGACCAGCCGGACGTGCTGGAGGCTTTGCGTCTGCTGCTCAAGGGTGAAGGCTACAGGATTGAGACTGTGACCTCGCCCGCGGATGTGCTGCCCGCTCTGGAAGCGAAAGAGTTTGATCTGCTGCTGATGGACTTGAACTACACGCGCGATACGACTTCCGGGCAGGAGGGGCTTGACCTGCTGTCGCGCATCAAGTCGGCTGACCTGTCGCTGCCCGTGGTGGTCATGACCGCATGGGGTAGCGTCGAAGTTGCGGTCGAGGCTATGCGGCGCGGCGCACGCGACTTCATTCAAAAGCCCTGGGAGAACGCGCGGCTGCTCTCGGTCGTGCGCACGCAGATAGAGCTGGGGCAGGCCATACGCAAGGGGCAGCGGCTCGAAGCCGAAAACGAGCTGCTCAGAAACGGCGATGCCCGTCCAGTGTTGATTGCTAAATCATCCGTGATGCGCCCGGTGCTTGAGTTGGTCAAACACGTAGGCCCAAGTGAGGCCAACGTTCTCATCACGGGCGAGCACGGCACGGGCAAAGAGGTCATAGCGCGCACGCTTCATGCTGTCTCGACGCGCGCCGCGATGCCTATGGTGACGGTTGACGCGGGCAGTCTTTCGGAAGGAACCTTTGAGAGCGAGCTGTTCGGCCACGTCAAGGGCGCGTTCACGGATGCCAAGACCGACCGCGTAGGGCGTTTCGAGCTGGCCGACGGCGGCACGCTCTTTCTGGACGAGATAGCCAACGTGCCGTCCAATAAGCAGGCCAAGCTGCTGCGCGTGCTTGAGACGGGCGAGTTCGAGCGCGTCGGCTCCAGCCGTACGCGTAAAGTGGACGTGCGTGTCGTCTCCGCTACGAATGCTAACCTGCAAGAGGAAGTCGAAGCGGGACGCTTTCGTCAGGACTTGCTCTTTCGTCTCAATACGGTCGAGATAAACCTGCCCCCTTTGCGCGAGCGGCGCGAAGACATAGAGCCGCTGGCAGAGCATTTCCTGCGCGGCCATGCCTTGCGTTACAGGAAACCTTTGGAGGGTTTCGACGATACAGCGCGCACTACGCTGATGGAATACGGCTGGCCGGGTAACGTCAGAGAGCTTGAGCATACGGTTGAGCGCGCCGTGTTGATGGCGCAATCATCTTCGGTCGGAGCGCGCGATCTTGGATTGCAGCGCGGCGCACGCGGCGAGGCGACGCGTCGTCTTGAAGACATGAGCCTCGAAGAAGTTGAATCCTTTCTCATACAGAAGGCGCTTGCCCGACATGACGGCAACGTAGGGCAGGCCGCGCAATCCCTTGGCTTAAGCCGCAGCGCTCTCTACCGTCGGCTGCAACGCTACGGACTATAAAAGCGGCCTGTTGAATTAATGTTGGTTGCAATCAAAGCAGAGGAGGAAGTTTAACCACTAAATCACACGAATCATCACGAAGAAGCAACACTAAAGAAGTTCACCTCCTGTTTCGCATCGTTTAGTGTGTTTTAGCGGTTCGTTCTTTTCCCTTCTTTTATTCCTCAATCTTGTATCGGGTTCTGGATTGGAAGCGCAGCGTAACAAACTTAAGAAACGTCCTCCAAAACTGAATCATGAAAGGCGCGTCCTTTTGATGGCTCTGGGGGCGGGGCTGCCCGGAGTCATCATCTCGCTCGTGATGCTCTGGGCGGGCGATTACACGACCAAAGTTCAGCTCACCTTTACGCTCTTCATCATAGTCATCTGGCTTGGCTACTCCTTCTCCTTACGCGAGCGCGTGGTGCGTCCTCTTCAAACCATCTCGAACCTGCTGGCGGCATTGCGCGAGGGCGATTATTCGATACGAGCGCGCGGGGCGAATCTGGAAGATGCGCTCGGCGACGTGATGCTCGAAGTCAATGCGCTCGGCGAGACTTTGCGCGAGCAGCGCCTCGGCGCATTGGAAGCCACAGCGCTCCTGCGCACCGTGATGGCAAAGATTGATGTAGCGGTCTTCACCTTCGATATGGACGGGCGGCTAAGATTGGTTAACGACGCCGGAGAGCGATTGATGGGACAGCCCGCAGAGCGTCTACTGGGACGCTCGGCTATGGAGCTTGGGCTTGATGAATGCCTGCGCGGCGAGCCTACGCGCACGCTGCAAATTACTTCCGATGAGGGAGTGGGGCGTTGGGGCGTCAGCCGCAGTTCTTTCCGCGAGCGTGGATTGCCGCATCAATTGCTGGTGCTCTCGAACCTGAGCCGCGCGCTCAGGGAAGAGGAGCGGCAGGCATGGAGGCGCTTAGTGCGTGTGCTAGGGCATGAGCTTAACAATTCTCTTGCGCCGATTAAATCCATCGCCGGAAGTCTTGAGAGCCTGTGGCGGCGCGACCCGCGCCCCCTTGATCTTGAAGAAGATATGCAGCGCGGCCTGGCCGTCATAGCCGCACGCGCCGAAAGCTTGAGCCGCTTCATGGAAGCCTACTCGCGCCTGGCAAAATTGCCGCATCCGCGACTGGAAGAGCTGGATGTAAGCGCGTGGGTGCGTCGCGTGGCCGGACTGGAAACGCGTGTCGAGGTGACGATTGAGCCGGGGCCGGACGTAGTGATTCATGCAGACGGAGATCAACTGGATCAGTTGTTGATTAACCTTCTCAGGAATGCTGTTGACGCCTCACTGGAAACAGGAGGCGGCGTGGTGATTGGCTGGTCTAGAAACGGCACGCACCTGGATGTCTGGATAGAAGATGAAGGGCCTGGACTATCGAACACCGCCAACCTCTTCGTGCCCTTCTTTACCACCAAGCCCGCAGGCACAGGCATAGGACTTGTGCTCAGCCGCCAGATTGCAGAAGCCCACGGCGGAAGCCTCACCCTGGAAAACCGCAACGGCGGCGCAGGCTGTCAGGCTCATCTTCGTCTGCCTCTTTGAGGCGCGAGATAAGAACCGGCAGTTATTACTTTAGCTCCGTAGGAGCTAGATGTTTATAGATTCCACGTTATAACGCAGAATAAGCTCCGTAGGAGCGACATGTTCTCGACTAATTTCATGTCGCTCCTACGGAGCTTGTCTCTCATTCTAACCTGATAGCCATAAACATCTAGCTCCTACGGAGCTTTAAGCGCAGAGAGACTTCAATCCTCTGCGCCCCCTCTGCGTTCTCTGCGTCTCTGCGGTGAGCTTTGCTTGTTCAATGCTCAACTAAAAAGCGCAATGAGTGTGTGATAGACTCCCTTCCGTAGTGTTCGAGAATGCCGAAAATAGAGCGGATAGATTTAAGAGGCGCGTGCGCTATGGTCAGAAGCGTCTCAAGCGTCTCTCGGAAACGGCCTCTCTGGGCGGCATCTTTCTTTCCTTCCTTTACATCGGCGTGACAGGTTTTGGCGGAGGTCTAGCCGTCATCGCGCAGATTCGTGTGCTGGCCGTGCGAAGGCGTCGCTGGTTCACAGAGCATGAGTTTGCCGAAGCCTTTGCGCTCGCGCAGAGCCTGCCGGGCACGAACGCGGGCAATGCCGTCGCCTACATAGGCTGGCGTTTACGCGGCATTGGCGGGGCAGCCGTGGCGATGGCCGGATTCATACTGCCTTCCATGTTGATGATGGTCGGGCTTGCCATAGGCTATCGTCACTTGCGGCAGTTGCCGAACATGGACAGGCTCTTTCACGGGTTGAACGCTGCTGTGGTCGCCCTCATAGTCGTCACCGCGTGGCGCGTCGGCCAGAACACTTTGACGAAGCCCTGGCAATGGTACGTGGCAGTCTTCTCGTGTCTGGCGGTGGTGCTCTTCGGCGCAACCATCATCGAAATCATCCTGTGCGCCGGTCTCATAGGCATCTACATAGATTCTTTCGCGGAGAGACGCTGGCAGCGCTGGCGACGTATACGCAGATTGGCCGCACGACGGCGCGAGCGCATGGCAGAGCTTGAATCAAAGAACTTTGTCGGAGGCTACCTGACGCGCGCCGTGGCAGAAGAGCGCGTACGCCGCGCTGCGCAGGAAGATGAAGAAGAGACAGCGACCGACGACGTGCAGCCAACGCCTTCCAGCAACCCGCGCCTGCGCTCCGTAGCTTTTCTGCTGGCAGCGATGCCCATACTTGCTAAAGCAGGCTTGCTCATAACTCTTTCCATGATCTTCCTGCGCATAGGGGCTGTGACTTTCGGCGGCGGCTTCGTCATGGTTCCGCTCATAGAAGCGGAGGTCGTCAATAGTCACGGGTGGCTGACGCATCAGGAGTTCGCAGACGCGACGGCGCTCGGCCAGCTAACGCCCGGCCCTGTGCTTATCACCGCGACCTTTATAGGCTACCGCGTCGCAGGCACCCTCGGCGCGCTCTTTGCCACCATCAGCGTCTTTCTACCGGCCTTCATCATGACGATTACCGCAGGCACATACCTGCGCCGATTCCGCGCCAATCGACAGGTGCAGGCTTTCCTGCGCGGCGTCACACCCGCCGTCGTAGGGCTTCTAGTCGCCGCCGCATGGAGCGTAGGCCGCGCGGGCATTCATTCCTGGGTCGGCGTCACCATTGCGCTCGCGTGCGGCGTGGTGCTGCTCAGGTTTCGACCGAATCCCTTCTGGGTCATGATGGGCGCAGGCGCAGCACGTCTTCTCTTCGGCCTGTTTCAGGTCTAATTGAGACGAGAGGGCTTGACACGCCTACTGAGATAGTTTAATATTAAACTATCTCAGGTTGAACTAACTGGATTTTAATGATGGGCACACGGCACAAGGGAACGGAAGAAGAGATTCAGGCGCTCGATGCTTATATCAAGCTGATGCGAGCGGCTGATAGCGTGAGCGCGAGGCTCGCACCGCATCTGACGCGGGCGGGGCTGACCGTGAGCCAGTTCGGCGCGCTTGAAGCGCTCTATCATTTAGGGCCTTTATGCCAGCGCGATCTGGGCAGGAAGATTCTCAAGAGCGGCGGCAACATCACTATGGTCGTGGACAATCTGGAGAAGCGCGGGCTTGTAGAGCGCGTGCGCGCCATTGATGACCGGCGCTACATCACTGTTAATCTGACGAAGCGTGGACGAAAGCTTATAGGCCAACTGTTCCCGCGCCACGCCGTTGTGATACGCGAAGAGATGGGCGTGCTTTCCGCCGCAGAGCTGGAAAAGCTGGGACGACTGTGTAAGCGAATCGGTTTGCAAGAGAAGAAGTAAAATTTTTTGCTTCGATAGTTCAACATTAAAGCATCGGGCATGGCGATGCGATGGTCAGAAAGAAGGGCAAGCCCTTGAAATCAAAGATTGCTGTCAGCATAAGGGGCTTTTTTTTGAAAGAGGTGAATAGATGATTACAGTTCGCAAAGCAGATGAAAGAGGCCATTTCAACTTCGGATGGCTCAATACCTATCACAGCTTCTCGTTCGGAGACTATTACGACCCGCGCAATATGGGCTTTCGCTCTCTGCGCGTCATCAACGAGGATTGGGTGCGAGAGGGGCGCGGCTTTCCCACACACCCGCACAGGGACATGGAGATTATCACCTACATACTGGAAGGCGCGCTCGAACATCGCGACAGCATGGGCACAGGTTCCATTATTCGTCCCGGCGAAGTGCAGCGAATGAGCGCAGGCACGGGCGTCACACACAGCGAGCGTAATCCTTCCGACATAGAAGGTGTGCATCTTCTGCAAATCTGGATTATGCCGGATAAGAGAAACTACCAGCCTGGCTACGAGCAGAAGACTTACACGGATGAAGAGAAGCGCGGTCGGCTTCGCCTGATAGCTTCGCCCGATGGCGGCGAGGATTCAGTCACGATTCATCAGGATGCGCAGGTCTATGCGAGCCTGCTTGAGCCGGGACAGCAGGTCGTGCATAGGCTCGAACCGAATCGCCACGCTTGGGTACAGGTTGCGCGCGGCGCAGTCGAGATAAACGGTGAATCACTCGGACAATCGGACGGCGCGGCAATCAGCAATGAAGAGTCGCTTGTGATTACCGGGCGCGAGGCGTCGGAGATTCTTCTGTTCGATCTGGCTTGATGAGCGGGCGGCGAGAGCGCCTCTGTAAAGAAGAAACTCTAAACCTGAAAAGCGTAGATGAGCGATTAGTCGAATCGCTCATCTACGCTTTTCGCTCAGAAGCTGGTGGTCAATCCGACGCGCAGAGCGCGCGAAGACCCCGGCGAGATATTAGTGTTGCTGTCGGCGTTGATGAAGTATCTACGGTTGAAGAGATTCTCGATGTTCCCCTGAAGCCGCCAACGCTCGTTAAAGGAGTAAAACACGGCGGCATCCGCCCTGGTGTAGCCCGGCACAATAACGCTGTTATCGACCGCAACAAACATATCGGAGCGGGAAATGATGCCCAGGCCAACACCCAGTCTGGGAATGATCTGATACTTATTCCAGAGAGAAAGTGTGTTATGCGGCACCTGTCCGACTTGCTTCCCGGCAGCCGCGGATGCGGTCGCGCTCGTAATGAAGGCGTCCTGGTAGGAATAGCCTCCGGCGATGCTCCACGCCCGCGTGATATTTCCATTCAATCCAATCTCGAACCCGTTGGTGCGCTGGCTGCCGGTCTGTATGATGGCCGTCGGATTATTGGGATCAATAGACCTGGTATTCGTGCGCTCCAGCCTGTAGAGGGCTGAGGTCAACGAAAGATAACGACCAATGTCCCATTTGACCCCGACTTCATAGTTGCTGAACTTTTCCGGCTTGACCTGCTGCGTAATCGTCGTCAACGAAGAGAACTGATCGCCTGAACTGGGCAGATACGAGACGCTGTAACTGCCATATAGAGAGAGGTCTGTAATGGGCTTGACCACAATGCCCACGCGCGGCGAAACCAGATTGTCTATGCGACGCAGGTTATCGCCGTTGCGATTATTGCGATATTGCAGGTCGAAATAATCGTAGCGTAGTCCGACGACCACTTGCACATAACGCGACCACTCCATCTGGTCTTGCACATAGGTCGCGGCTAGATTGGTTTTGAGATGATTGTCCGCATCGGTCGCGCTCTGGCGATAGGTCACAGGCGTACTGATGTTGGGGTTGTCATACGGCACTAAGATGGACGTAGTCGTGTTGTTGAAGAAGCCCGTGTTGCGGAAATTATCCGTGAGCTGGCGACCCAATTCGACGCCGCCCAGAAGCGTGTGCCTGATTCGCCCGGTTGACACACTATAAGTCAGGTCTGTCTGGTTGAAAAGATTCCTGCGTTTGGTGGCATTGTTATAAGCAGTCAGCGTAACTAAGGTCTTGGCTGCATTCGTCACACCCGGCACATAATTCTGATAAAACCGATCATAGTCGCCAAAGAGTGTGCGGTTGCGTATGTTCAGTTTACCGACTTGCTGCTCGAATGTTCCCGACAACAGGTTTACATCGGAGCGAACGTAGCTGTCATCAGGATTGCCGTAGAAGGTTGAGATAGGAACATCCGCCGGTCTGCCCTGAAACGAGGTGATACCACGGTCGGCTGTGCGCCGGTCACGGGCAAATTCGTAGCCAATCGTGAATCTTGTCTGTTTACCGGGAGCTATAGTGAGCGTCGGGTTGATAGCGAAACGATTCAGATTGACGAATCTGCGAAAGCTGTCTGAGTTCTCATACACGCTGTTGAGACGAAAAGCTACCTTGTCGTTGAAAGGCTGGTCGAAATCGCCTGCAATTCGCCTATTGTAGAAAGAACCGCCGGTCAGCGATATTTCACGAAGCGGTGAGAAGCTGGCTTCTTTGGTCACACGATTGATGACGCCACCGCCGCCGCCGCGACCGAAGATCATTGCATTGGGGCCTTTCAAAGTTTCCAACCGCTCAAGGTTGTAAACATCACGATAATACTGCACGTCGTCGCGTATACCATTGAGGAAAAAGTCTGCGCTGGTGCTTTGGCCTCGAATGATAACCTGGTCACGATTGTTTTCGCCTTGATGGACAGAGAGTCCGGGCGTGTAGCGTACTACGTCACCTATGCTCTGCATCTGTTGATCCCTGATCTGCTCTTTAGTGACGACGGCGATTGACTGTGGCACGTCGCGCAGTGGGGTCAGGGTCTTAGTAGCACTGCTGATGACATCCGTTTGATATTCTCCTCCGCCGAGGACTGTCACGCTGCCGTCTAATCCTGCAACCTGCAATACCACTTCCAGCGCCGCAATCCCCGTCTGACTCAAACTGACAGTCTGCGAAGCTTCGGAAAAGCCACTGGCAACTACCCTCAACACATACTCGCCCGGTTCGACCACCAGGGAGAATTCACCATTCTCATCAGTCGTCGCGGAAAAACCAGCGGAGCGACCTTTGGCTTCCGCTTTAACGCTGGCTCCTGCGACCGCCGCCCGGTTTGGATCAAGCACTTTTCCGCGAATCGAGGGTTGAGTAGTTACCTGCGCGTGTGCAAGCAAAGTGCCGGTGATTAATATGAAGAGAAAGGATTGAAGCACGCGGCTTAAAGCAGTCGAAAACATAAGAAGCACCTTTTACTGAGAGCAGCAATCTCTAGCATGAAATGGACGGGGTTGGAAGCGAAATTGAAATTCGTTTTCAACAAGGGGCAAAAGATAAAGCAGAATCAATTTATTGTCAAGTTGATTTCTGCCTGACTGTTTACCGCTATAGCGTAGTAGTCAGTCGCCTTGATACCTGAAAATATTGGCGGCGAACTCATCCAATTTGGAGATGGCTTGTTACACGGTTAACGGCGGGAAACAGAATAAATCTCCCATTGAGTTTCACCTTATATAAAACTAGAATTTCGGTAAGATTTCTGTGAAGTATAAGGAAGTAGAGGTTTTCTGTAATACTGATTTTGATGAGGAGTGATTTATAAAATGCACTCCGAAAGTAAGAAAGACCGCAATTGTGTAGCGCTTAACAATGCGTAGCTAAAGCTCCTGTTGATGAGTTGCCGGATAATAGATTCTCAAAGGTCAAGTCCTGACCTTTGCAGTTTAACGAAGCGTACTCCGTTGCCTGAGAAGCATTCTCAATTTCATCCTCGCCTTGTGAAGCTGTGATTTACTCGTCCCCACAGAGCATCCCAGCATCCTGGCTATCTCCTCATGCTCATGCCCTTCCACGTCATGCAGGATGAAAACCGTCTTGTATCCTGGCGGTAACTGACCAATCGCCTTATCCAGTGCGATTCTATCGACTACGGGCATGTGAAGTGGATTCTCTGTCCCGGTTACTACCTGAATCGGTGCCTCTCCGTCTTCAGTAGTTTTCTCCATCCGCACGCCTCGCTTACGAAAGTGCATCAGTACCTGATTAACAGTTAACCTGTGCAGCCAGGTGGTAAAAGCACTCTCTCCACGGAACAGGCCAATTTTGCGAAAGAGTTGTATGAAGGCTTCCTGAGCCAAATCTTCGGCTTCACTGGCGTTCTGCGTCATGCGCAGGCACAGGGAGTAGACGCGACGATTATGTCGCTCATACAACAATTCGAAGGCAGAGATGTCGCCTCTACTTGCTGCTTGCGCTAACTCATAGTCCGTCGCCGCAGGCGGCAGCTTTGCGGCTGGCGTCTCAAGCTTTGAAAGCTGCCATGTGGGAAACGCTTCAGTCTTGATCATCACGACCTCCCGCTTCGAATTACGAACCTGTGCGCTCCTTTGATTCCTTCGCATCCCGCTTTCTTGACGGCTCATCAATGCTCTCCTTGCGCTCAAAAGGAAGAGTCGCACACATTTAAGCAATCAGGATGCCAGCTTTTAGCGTTACACGAATCCGACTGTAAAGCGGTTAAATCGTTAGAGGATGGCGGGTTTTGCAACTATATGAGGTGTCTCTGCCCCGAAACCGTGTATGTGGATGTGCGTCTGATGCGCACGGCTCGGCACTCTGGTTGCTGCAACCTTTGGGGACGCTTCTACAAACGTATAAAATGGTTCATTAACGAACAATTGAGCTGGTATAAGCTGTATGAAACCGGCGCAAAAAGCTGTACGCGCTCGCCCTTTAAGATTTGAGATGAGCCTCCTGAAGGAGAATGTGGCGATGGGATTGGATATTTATCACAAAAAGAGAAATTTCAGTCGCACGCCTGAGCCTGAAGGAAAGATTTCCAAAGCTAACCGCCGACGCTTCGTCGTGCAGGAGCATCATGCTTCCAAACTTCATTTCGATTTCCGTCTGGAAATGGGGGGCGTCTTGAAGTCATGGTCAATTCCACGCGGCCCCTCGCTCGACCCGTCGCAGAAACGCCTGGCAGTCGAAACAGAAGACCATCCAGTAGAGTACCTGAAATTCGAGGGACACATCCCGGAAGGAGAGTACGGCGCGGGCGAGCACATGATCTGGGACGCGGGCACCTATAAATTATTGGATGGCCGTGATCCGCTCGCACAACTTGAAGCAGGCAGACTCAGTTTTCAGCTCGACGGCAGAAAGCTGCACGGTGCCTGGAATCTGGTGCGGCTCGGCGGGCGCGAAGGCCAGTGGCTGCTCATGAAGGCGCGCGACCGATTCGCAGATGAAGGCTGGAAGCTTGAGCTTCGTATGAAGGACGAGAGCTTCGAGAAGAAGGAGCGGCAGTCGAAGAAGAGCGTAGAGAAAGAGGCGTCGAAGAGGTTGAAAAAGCATAGCCCGAGGGAGACTGGCGGGAAAGTGGTGTCGGCCAGCAGCGCTTTCAAATCGAAAGCTTTAAGCGGAGATTTGCAGGTTAAGGTCGGCGGCGATGTCTTACATTTGACGAATCTTGATAAAGTTTACTGGCCGGATGAGGGCTACACGAAGGGCGAGCTTGTACGCTACTACTACGAGGTTTCAAAATACATTCAGCCGTACCTGAAAGACCGCCCGTTGATTATGAAGCGCTACCCGAATGGCATCAGCGGCAGCTACTTTCACCAGCATGATGTACATGACGCGCCCGGTTTCGTACGCACCGCCACGATTGATGTCGAAGAAGGCCACGAGGTTGATTACATCATCGGAGACAATTTACAGACGCTCCTGTATATGGCGAACCTGGGCGCGATAGAGCGTCACCCGTGGCACTCTCGCGTAGCGGATTTAGATCACCCGGACTGGTTCGTCTTCGACCTTGACCCTTCGGGCGTCGAGTTTGAGGAGATTTGTGATGTCGCGCTGAGCACAAGAGAGATTCTTGACCGCTTGGGGCTTAAGTCGTACGTCAAAACGTCAGGCTCAAGGGGCATACACATCTACGTGCCCTTGAAGCCAGTCCACACGTACGAAGATGTAGCGTCCTTCGCGGCGCGCGTGGCCGAGCTTGTGGTCGAGGCCAACCCGAAAGTTGCGACCGTCGAGCGCTCTCTGAAAAAGCGCAAGCGCCGCGCCATCTACGTTGACCACATGCAGAACGCGCGCGGGAAATCGGTCGTCGCTCCTTATTCCGTTCGTCCAAAGCCGGGCGCGACTGTCTCCGCGCCGTTAGAGTGGAAAGAGGTAGAGCGCAGGAAGATTACCATCCAGGATTTCACCATCAGGAACATGCTCCGGCGCATCGAGCGCAAAGGTGAGCTGTTTAAGCCTGTGCTCAAGTCCATGCAGACGCTTGATAAAGCTCTGGAGCGTTTGAATGGGCTGACAGAAAAGCCTTAGAAGCAGGGCGCGCAGGCTCTATGAAAATCGCAATCGAAGTTAGAAGTTACGCAGGGAAAAGATTTGGAAGGGAGTTGAAAATGGCTACAGCAACACAGCGCAAAAAACAGTCTGATGCGGATGATAGGCAACAGCGTACACGGCGCGTGAGCAAGAAGGATCAGATTCTGGCGCTCTTCATGTCCGGGATAAACGAGGTGGAAGACCTGGCGATGATAACAGGCTCGCGCCCCAGTTACGTCGGCTCTATCTTGCAGGAATCCGGGTTGATGAAAGGCTACTTTGACCTTTACACCTCGACGGCTCATCCGATGAACGTCTACTCGAAGTTCTTCGCCAACAAGCTGGGCTTCAAGGACATAGAATCGGCTCGCGAGAGCATAGAGATAATTGACCGCCTCTATCGCCAGTTCGAGTTCGCAAAGGATCGCGCAGGGCAACACCACGCGCTCTCTATGGCGCTCACTATGTTCGACCGCGCACGCTGGACGGGCAAAGGCGAAGAGGCAGACATCTTTCGCCACTGGCTGATGGCGCGCTTAAACGAAGCCGAGTTATTCAGAGATGAAGAGGCCACGGGCGACGAAGACGAGCAGAAGCTTCTTGAAGAATAAAAGGCGCGCAGATTTGATTTCCGGCCTGCTAGCTTTCACTCTCTCTTCCTCTCACGTTAGAATCAGACGCTTAGCATTTTAGGGAGCGCCTGCTGTGAAAGAGATGAGTGAACATGAGGAAGAACAAACGGCTCGCGTAGAGGATTCGTACGCGTCTGAGACTGAAGCCACGGGGCATAGCCACTACAGGAGCCGGAAGCCGGACGTTAAGCTTGATGAAGGGGAAGCCCGGCCTGATGCTTCTACATCTTCCGCTGTAGAGCCGCCTTCAAATGGCAAAGATAGCGTACACTCTTCCAGCTTTGAGGGGCGCGCGACTTCGGCTCAGCCGCCGGAAGAGCTTGAGGGCTTGAGCGTCAAGCCGCCGAGCAAGGTCGCGGGTGGCATTCCGGCTGTGGTGGTCGCGCTCAAGCACGCGTGGGGCGAGATGGGGGTTGTGCGCGGAACTCGCACGCTGCTTGAGCTGAATCAAAAGGGTGGATTCGATTGTCCTGGGTGCGCGTGGCCTGACCCCGACGGCGAGCGCTCGCATGCGGAGTTCTGCGAGAACGGCGCAAAGCATGTTGCGGATGAAGCTACAAAGAAGCGCGTCACGCCGGAGTTCTTTCGTAAATGGAGTGTCGCAGACCTTGCGCTCAAATCCGATTACTGGCTGGGCAAGCAGGGACGCATCACGCACCCTATGATGCTTCGAGAGGGCGCAACGCATTACGAACCTGTGAGTTGGGAAGAGGCTTTCAAACTCGTAGCAGATGAGTTGAATGCGTTGCGGTCGCCCGACGAGGCTATCTTTTACACATCTGGGCGCACGAGCAACGAGGCTGCATTTCTCTACCAGCTTTTCGTGCGTCAGCTTGGCACAAACAATCTTCCGGACTGCTCCAACATGTGCCACGAGTCCAGCGGGTCGGCTCTGACGGAAACCATTGGCATAGGCAAGGGCACCGTCACCCTTGATGATTTCGAGCAGGCCGATGCCATCTTCATCATAGGACAGAATCCGGGCACGAATCACCCGCGCATGCTCTCGACCTTGCAGGCTGCCAAAAGGCGCGGCTCGACAATCGTTCACATCAACCCGCTGCCTGAAACCGGCCTCAATCGCTTCAAGCACCCGCAGGAGGTTTTCAGAATTTTAGGGCAGGGAACCGAGTTGGCTGATCTCTTCCTTCAGGTTCGCATCAACGGTGATGTGGCGCTCCTCAAAGGCATCATGAAAGAGGTAATGGAAGAGGAAGAGCGACGACCGGGGCTTGTGCTGGATAGAAAGTTTATAGAAGACAAGACCGCAGGCTTTGAAGAGTTCGCACAGGCGCTCAAGAGTGTGGAATGGGACGCGCTCTCGGAGCAGAGCGGAATCTCGCGCTCTGGAATGCGCAAGGCCGCAGAAGTTTTTACGCGGGCTGAGCGAACAATCGTCTGCTGGGCTATGGGACTCACGCAGCACAAGAATGCCGTCGCCAACATTCAGGAGATAGTCAATCTACTGCTGCTTCGCGGGCAGATAGGAAAACCCGGCGCGGGCGTCTGTCCGGTGCGCGGCCACAGCAATGTTCAGGGCGACCGCACGATGGGCATCTGGGAACGCCCGACCGAAGCGTTTCTGGACAGCCTGGCGAAAGAGTTTGATTTCGAGCCGCCGCGCAAGCATGGGCTTGATACCGTGGAAGCGATTAAGGCTATGCACGAAGGGCGTGCGCGTCTCTTCTTTGCCGTGGGCGGAAACTTTCTTTCGGCCACGCCGGATACGGAATACACGGCTGATGCCCTGAGAAGCTGTCGCCTGACGGCGCACGTCTCCACAAAGCTCAACCGCGCGCATCTCATCACGGGCGAGCAGGCCTTGATATTGCCCTGCCTGGGGCGCACGGAGATTGACGTTCAGGAAACCGGCGAGCAGTTCGTCACTATGGAAAACTCCATGGGCATAGTGCATTCGTCGCGCGGAAAATTAGAGCCTGCCTCTGAGCATCTCTTGAGCGAGCCTGCCATCATCGCACGCCTTGCCGCTCAGACATTGGGCAGCCGTAGCAGCATTGACTGGCAATGGTACTTAGCCGATTACGACCGCATACGCGACGCAATCATGCGAACCATTCCGGGCTTTGACGACTACAACCGGAGGGTGCGCGAACCCTCTGGCTTTTATCTGCCGAATGCCGCGCGCGAAGGCGTCTTCAAAACTAAAACCAATCGCGCCAACTTCACAGTCCACGCGCTGCCCCTACATGATTTACAGCCGGGACAGTTCATGATGATGACGATTCGCAGCCACGACCAGTTCAATACAACCATCTACGGGCTTGATGATCGCTATCGCGGAATCCACAACGGGCGGCGCGTCGTGCTGCTTAACCCCGACGACATCATAGAAGCAGGACTGCAAGAGGGACAGACGGTTGATCTCACCAGCCACTTCGAGGGAGAAGAGCGCACGGCACGCCGCTTCATCATCGTCCCCTTCCATATCCCAAGGCGTTGTGCCGCGACCTACTTCCCTGAAACCAACGTCCTCGTGCCTGTGCGCAGCGTCGCCGAAAAGAGCAACACTCCCGCCTCCAAGTCCGTCCGTATCAGCATAAGGCCGTCCGCCGAGACGATTACCGATTTTGATTACGACCACGTTGATGGAAAGCCCGTAGTAAGGCAAAAGTAAAAATAGAGGAAGAAAATTCCCCGACCTTATGTTAAGCAGTAAAGTTCTTCGAAGACGCGTCAATTAGTCTGCGAAAGCAGAGGAACGGCTCAAGCAGTCTGCGCCAGCAGACGACAGAATAAAGCCACAGGCGTCATAGAAGTCTGCGCGAGCAGACGATAGAATGTAGCCACAGGCGTCAGCCTGTGGAACCGTGCCAATCCCCTAGATTCCAAGCCCGCGTTAGCGGGCGATAGATATTCACTCACAATCAGCGCTTCTGTCGTCTGCTCGCGCAGACTCGGATAATTATGGCTGACTATTCCCCAGACTCCGCCTTGCGGCGTTCGTCTGGGGCTTTATTCTGTCGTCTGCTTTCGCAGACTGGTTGACTTTGACGGCTCACGCTCATTTGTCATACGCCTGTGCTTAGCATAGGATTCGGCGTGGAGGTTTACAGAAAAAATAATGAGCACTGTTCCCAACAAGATTATCTGTTCAATGGTCGGCGTCAGTAAGAACTACGACCGCAAGTTTGTTCTCAAAGACATTTATCTCTCTTACTTTTACGGCGCGAAGATCGGCGTCATAGGCTTGAACGGCTCCGGCAAATCGTCTCTGCTCAGGATTCTGGCGGGGCGCGACAAGGAGTTTGCGGGCGAGTTGGTTTTCTCGCAGGGCTACTCCGTGGGCTTTCTTGAGCAGGAGCCGCAGCTTGACGACACAAAGACGGTTCGTGAAATCGTAGAGCAGGGTGTGCAAGGCACAGTTGACCTGCTGAAAGAATTCGACGAGATTAACGAGAAGTTTGCAGAATCCATGACAGACGATGAAATGGCGGCGCTGCTTGAACGTCAGGGCGCTGTGCAGGAGAAGCTGGATGCTTCAGGCGCGTGGGATTTGGATGCGCGGCTTGAGATGGCTATGGATGCGCTTCGTTGCCCGCCCGGCGATACGCCCGTGAAGATTCTTTCTGGTGGAGAAAAGCGGCGCGTTGCGCTCTGTCGTCTTCTTCTGCAACAGCCGGACATTCTTCTGCTGGATGAGCCGACCAATCATCTGGACGCGGAATCGGTCGCGTGGCTTGAACAGCACTTGCAGAAGTATCCCGGCACGGTCATAGCCGTCACGCACGACCGCTACTTTCTGGACAACGTCGCGGGCTGGATTCTTGAGCTGGATAGAGGTCAGGGTATCCCCTGGCAGGGAAATTATTCTTCATGGCTTGAGCAGAAACAGAATCGCCTGCAACAGGAAGAGAAGGCCGAGACCGGAAGACAGAAGACCCTGGAACGCGAGCTTGAGTGGATTCGCATGACGCCTAAGGGACGCCACGCCAAGAGCAAAGCGCGCATCAACTCTTACGAAGCCCTGCTGAATCAAGAGAGTGAAAGACGCGGGAAGGATTTAGAGATTTATATTCCGCCGGGGGCACGCCTCGGCAATGTCGTCATACAGGCCGAGAATGTCGCAAAGGCTTATGGCGACAATCTCCTGATTGACGGCATGACGTTCTCTTTGCCACCCGGCGGCATAGTAGGCATCATCGGCCCTAACGGCGCAGGGAAGACCACTACCTTCAGGATGATTACAGGCCAGGAAGAACCGGACTCAGGCACGATTCGCACGGGCGAGACGGTGACGCTTGCTTATGTGGATCAGAGCCGCGATGCGCTCGATGCGGACAAGACAATCTGGGAAGAGATTTCGGGCGGCGCGGATGTCGTGCAACTAGGCACGCGCGAAGTAAACTCACGCGCTTACGTCGCACGCTTCAATTTCGGAGGGACGGATCAACAGAAGAAGGTAGGCATGTTGTCGGGCGGCGAGCGCAATCGCGTTCACCTGGCGAAGATGTTGAAGTCGGGCGCAAACGTCCTGCTGCTGGACGAGCCTACGAACGATCTGGATGTCAATACGATGCGGGCGCTCGAAGAGGCTCTGGAAAACTTCGCGGGTTGCGCCGTCATCATCAGCCACGACCGCTGGTTTCTGGATCGCATCGCCACGCACATCCTCGCCTTTGAAGGCGAGAGCCGCGTGGTCTGGTTCGACGGAAATTATTCCGAGTATGAAGCAGACAAGCGTGCGCGTCTGGGCGCAGCCGCAGACCAACCGCACCGTATCAAGTACAGGCAATTAACCCGTAGCTGAAGCTTTTATTTCCCTTCGTGATAAGTAAAGGGTGGGGACTGTTAAAAGTTCCCCACCCTTGTCACGGAGGCCCGAGGCTCGTCTTACCTCCTCAAAGCCCGCTCTCTATCTGTTTCCTTATTGCTTTACTTCCTGCCGCGCTTTTTGGCTGCTCCCTTACCCGCGCTTTTCTTCGCAGCCTTAGTCGCAATTTTCTTTATAGCTTTCTTTACAGCTTTCTTCGCAATTTTTCTTGTCACTGCCTTCTTAGCGCCAGTAGGAGGCGGAGAACCGAAAAGGAGCGCCCATGTGGCAGGGCCGACAATACCGTCTATCGTGAGACCGTGCCGCCTCTGAAATTCTTGAACTACCGAGAGCGTGCCATGCCCGAAGATGCCGTCAACATCATCTTGCGACATCATTAGCCAAGCCACCAATCGCTGCTGAAGGGTGCGTACGTCGGCGCCACGGCTGTTCAGGCGCAGGGTCGCGCCCGTGGTTGTAGGGGTTGCTGAATCCGTCTGAGCGGGCTGAGTGGCCGCAGAACCGCCTACTGACCAGGGCCAGGGGGAAAGGTTGTCACGAGAGACGGCACGTATGGAGACGTGCATATGCTTGGTGTGAGGGTTCGTGCCGGTGTAATTTCGCCATCCTTCGGCAGCCCGACTGCGGTTGTAAATCCGGCGATTCCAGATTACGTAGGTCACACGCGGGTCGTTTATCACCTGACGTGAAAGCGTGTGGCAATCCACGCCGTTAGCGGGATCATGCGTCAGGTCATATGCATTGCCCAGGTTGTGGTCGCTCTTACGCCTTTGGTGAGCGGCGTCGCCCATAATGCCGTCCGACGCTCGACTGCGGCCCGGCCAACGGGCAGTTGCATCTTGTAACGCTTGTCTACAACATTTAGCAGGACTAGCCATTTATATGTCTCCTTTGTAACAGGGCATTGTTTAGAAATTAAGTGCATGCGACTTGCCTGCGCCGCCCGGCAACATAACCTTGAAAGGTATTCTCAGCCGAAGGGCGTGCAGAACAGTCATGAAACAGCGAAGCGATATTCCGGGAACAAAGCTATCTTTTCTTGGCAGTCTTTTTCTTTCCTGCTGCCCGCTTCTTAGCGCCGCCTTTTTTCGCGACGCCTTTGCTAATTACCTTCGGCGTTCTGGGGATGCCCTTCATAGATGAAGGCGCGCTCAGCAGCGCTTCCCATGTTGCTGCGCCGACGATGCCGTCCGCCGTCAGTCCCTTGCTCTGCTGAAACTTTCTAACAGCCGCGAGTGTACCTTTGCCGAAGATGCCGTCCGCTCCTGACGCAGATAGTAGACCTGCCCCTGCCAGTGCCTCCTGTAGAGCGCGCACGGCTGCTCCGCGTGCCCTGAGCTGCAAGGTGGGATGTGATGTCGATGCTCCCGGGGGAGTTGATGGCGCAGGCGAAGTTCCTGCTACAATGCCCGCCACGCCTGCCGCTACGCCGAGCAGCCTGCGTGAGGCTTCAGCCCACACCAGGTCAAGCTTATTTCCACCCCTCCTGTAAAGCGAGAGGCATTCCGCGATACTCATTCCGGGAAGCTGTATGTGTGGCTTGTCAACGAACTTCTTCCAGTCGCCGCCCCACTCCAGACCTAGCTTTTCCGCTTCACTTCCGATAGTCGTCCACACGCCGAGCGGCGCGTTCCAGTTCGGTTGCCCATTATTGAAAGGAACAACATCAACGGCAAGGCCATAGTTATGATTGCTCTGCCCGCCGCGTGCGCGCGTGACAACGGGGCCGGGTCTGCTTCTGCCCTGGGCAAACAATCCGTCCTGCTCTGCGAAGGTGCGCAAGCCCTGCACCACTTCGACTTGCATACCGTTTTGAGCCAGGACACCAACCAGAACTTTGATCGCAGCAGACAGCGTAGGGTGAATTTTATCCAGTCTTCTTTGAGAGGCGTCGTTCATGATTTATCTCCTTCGATAACCATCAAGGGGGTTAAGGGTTAAGCAGCTCTTGAGTCTGGTGAAACGTGAAGCTGCTTCGGAAAGCGCAAGGACTCTCTCTGGTAAAGCGGTGGTACGAGGTCAGAGTGCGCCTTGCGAGGGCGTAAAATGATGCCACGTTTTTTATAACAATCCGGGCTTAACTTCAAGCCGTAAACGCTTGATAGTGCAATAAATTTTGCATGCCTTGAGCCGCATCCGGTGACTATCGTCCGGAGTTGCGGCGCATTCCGGGATGTACGCATCGAATGCAGTCAAGCTGATTCTTGACAGAGGCTTCGGGGACGCATAAAATCTGTGACACTTGGTACAGTACATGGAAGGCTGTACTCGCGCTCTCCCGCGACACTAGGGGGAAGCGCCGAGAGAAGAGTCAAACACTTAGGCTCTCTACAGCTAGCGCGGTGAACGTACGCACCGTTTTCCACAAATTGTGCCGGAGCTTTCCGGCGCGCGCTCCGTCGCCCCACAGGGTTAAAAGGCCCACTGTGGGGCGATGTCGTGTTTACAGCCCAAATTCTTCTGTCCTCTACCGTACACAACTTCCGTCTTTCATGAATTGTTATTGCAAGCCGGGAGCGTTCAGCCTTATTATGATTGTGGTTCGCCCATGAAAATTATGGGGACTCGTGCAGATGATTCCTGCTCTGGAGCTTGGCCGCTCTCCTCTCGGTAATAATTATCTGTTTGAATAGAGTCGCTTCTCAGCCGGACGCCTCCATGACTGGTTTAGAGTTAACCCGATAGCTTTGCCATCTTGAGGATCAAATAGAAGCTCATGACCCCTGAGACAGAACAATCCCCCACCGCTACAGCTACGACTTCCCCCGAAGGGAAATACGTTTACTGCATAATAGAAAGCCCTGAGCCGCGCTCGTTCGGGCCGATGGGCATAGGTGCGCGCGGCGACGAGGTTTATACTGTGCATCATCAGGGACTGGCAGCCGTCATCTCGAACACGCCGCTGATGGTCTATGACCCTACGCGCGACAACGTCTTCGCGCACGAGCAGGTCAACGAAACAGTGATGCGCGAGTTCACTGTGCTGCCTATGGCCTTTGGCGCGCTCTTTCGCACAGAGGACGACATCATTGAGCTGATGCGCGGCACGGAGGACGCCCTCAGAGACGTTCTCAATAAGATGGCCGGTAAGGTCGAGTACGGTTTGAAGGTCAACTGGGATCGCGACCGCGTGATTGCCGAAATCGAGCAGGAGAATGAAGAGATACGCAATCTGAAAGAGCAGATAACTTCGCGCGCGACCGGTTCCACCTACTTCGCGCGTATGCAGCTTGGCCGACTTGTCGAACAGGCTCTTTCGGAGCAGTCCGACTCTTACGTGCGCGAGGTCTATGCTGCTTTGCGCGACACTGCCGTGGCTTCGCGCGCCAACAAGCCCATAGGCGACAGGATGATTATGAACGCTGCGTTCCTGGTCGAGCGTGAGCGCGAGGCGGAATTCGACAGCAAGGTTAAAGAGATCGCCGCTAAATACGAAGGCAAGCTTTCGTTCAAATACACAGGCCCTTGGCCGCCCTACAACTTCGTGCATATTCGCTTGAAGCTGGAGCGGGGCGAAGGCGCGACCGAGGCGATGACGAGGTAAGCCCGTATGTTTCTGATTGACGACCTACTGCTTGCGCCCTACACAGGCTTCAAGTTCATACTCGGACAGGTGCAGAAGATCGCAGACCGCGAGTTGAACGACGATACGCTTATCAAAGAGCAACTGCTTGAGCTTCAGATGCGGCTGGAGCTGGACGAGATTTCAGACGAAGACTACGCGGAGCGTGAAGCAGAATTGTTCGCGCGCCTGCGCGTGATACGCGAGCGCCAGCTAGGGCTTCTGCAACAGGTTCACACGGCTGAGTCTTCATCTATCATTATTGAATCGGGCGGAGATGACGAGGGCGGTTTCTGGGAGCTTGGCGGCGACCGGGAGTAACTTTGAAAAAGCTAAAGGCTTCCCCGGCGCGCTCCATCGGTCGCGCTTCCTCTAGATCAGCTTCTTCACATACAGCGACATTTCCACAGACACGTTACATCTTTTTCGGCGGCAAAGGCGGCGTGGGTAAAACGACCGCCGCCGCTTCAACCGCGCTTTATCTGCTAGACCATGCGAGCAAAGCAGCTGAGCGGATTCTTCTTTTCTCCACAGACCCCGCGCACTCCCTCTCCGACAGTCTGAATGTAAAGCTAGGCGACCATTTGAAGGAAGTTGCGCGCAATCGTGCGGGCGCGCAACTCTTCGCTTACGAGATGGACGCGCGCGCGGCTCTTGAGAAGTTTAAGACGGAGCATCGCGCGGTGATTCAGGAGATAGCCGAGCGCGGCACTCTGCTTGACGAAAGCGACATCAACGAGCTTCTGAACCTCTCTTTGCCGGGCATGGACGAAGTGATGGCGCTCTTTGAATTGAGCGAGCTTGATCGTGCGGGCGATTTCTCTCGCATCATCGTTGACACAGCGCCTTCGGGACACACCTCAAGGCTCCTGCGCCTGCCTGAAACTTTCGCGCACATGGTGCGAGCGCTGGATTTGATGGCCGAGAAGCATCGCTACATCGTCGCGCAGTTCGCGCGCGGTGGACGAAGAAGCGCCGATAGCGTAGACCTTTTCCTGGCAGACCTTACGGAAAGAGTAGAGCGTGTGCGCGCTATGCTATACGACGAGAGCCGCACCTCTTTCGCGCTCGTCCTCATACCGGAAGCGATGAGCGTGGAAGAGACATCACGTTACTATGAGCTGCTTCTTCAGGAAAAGATTCCAGTCACAGACATCATAGTCAATCGCATCGAGCAGGAGCACGACTCATGCGTGTACTGTCATGAACGCACCGTAAGCCAGAAGCCATGGCTCAAAGAGATAAAGCGAAAATTCAAAACACTGCGCCCCCACGCGGTGCCTCTCATGCCCGAAGAGGTGCGCGGCCTGCGCCCCTTGCGCCGCTTCGCCGGAATCGTCTGGGAAGAGAGCGACGCACGGACACAAGAGCTTGGCGCGAAGAAAGAAAAAGCTTCAATCGCTGCGTCGTCGCGCCGCCGCGTCTCGGCATCCGCTCAAGCTGAAAGCGCAACACGCTTTCAGCTTGAGCCGCGTCGGCTACTCATCTTCGGCGGCAAAGGCGGAGTGGGGAAGACGACTTCTGCATCTGCTGCCGCGCTTGCTCTTGCCGCCAATGACAGCAAGTCGCGCGTGCTCATCTTCTCGACCGACCCCGCTCATTCACTCTCAGACAGCTTCGATGAGCCGGTAGGGGAGATGAAAAAGGGAATCGCCGGGCATAAGAATCTAGACGGAATGGAGATTAATCCGGCTGCGCAATTTGAAGAGTTGAAGGCGCGTTATCGCGCATGGACGGATGAGTTGTTCGCACAGCTTACGGGCAGCTCGCGCTGGGAAATTCAGTTTGACCGCGAGGCTATGCGCGAGCTTGTGGCGCTTGCGCCGCCCGGCATTGACGAGATTGCGGCTCTCTCGGCAATCAGCGATCTGCTGGACGAATCCGGCTATACGACGATCGTGCTCGACACAGCGCCTACCGGGCATCTCATGCGATTTCTTGAGCTGCCCGAAGTCGTGCTCTCCTGGGTGCGCGCGTTTCTGAAGCTTCTTTTGAAGTACAGGGAGGTAGTGCGTGCGAGCGGCGTGGCAGAGGAGTTGATTGCGCTCTCGAAAAGCATCAAGCGTGTGTCGGCGCTTCTGGTGGATGCAGAGCAATGCGATTTCATAGGCGTCGCCATCCCGGAGCATATGAGTCTCGAAGAGACTTTGCGGTTAGTCGAAAAACTTGAGCGTCTGAATATTCCTATGCGGCGGCTTTTAATCAACGGAGTCGTGCCCGAAGAAGCCGCTTCCGCTTGCGACTTCTGCGCTGCACGACGGCGCTCGCAATTGAGCGTACTCAGAGAGTTTCGACGGAAGCTTTGGAGACGCATTGGCCTCTTCGTAGCACCGCAACAGCCCTTTGAGCTATGCGGTATCAAACGGCTCAAGGAACACTTCAAAGCCTGGCACGCGCTCGCAGACTTTTAGACGGCACTTGAAGTAAGATGTGTAGAGTAAAACCAGAAACATCAGGCCGGTCTTATTTATGAGCGCACGTAAGACAGAGAAGAAACGTGAGAGCACAGGGCATAAAACTCTTCGCCCTGATGATGAGCCGGAGACCGCGAGCGCTTTCTATGTCTATTGCATCGGCGAGGGACGCACACTTGCGCCGCTTCTGAAAGAGAAGCTTCCGGCGGCGATTGAAGACGATGGCCGTCTTGAGTTGATAGAAGCGAACGAGCTTGCAGCGGTCGCCAGCCGCGTCTCGCTGAAGGATTACGACGAGGAAGCTTTGCAGGCTCATCTCGGTGACGCAGCCTGGATGGCGCTGCGTGCCATGCGGCACGAGGGGATTGTGGGCTACTTTGCAAAGCGTGCGAGCGTCGTGCCCCTGCGCTTTGGCGTAATCTATCTTGATAGAGCGGGCGTAGAGAAGATGCTGGCCGAAAGAGGCGTTGAGCTTCGTGCGGCAATCGTGCGGCTGGACGGGCGCGAAGAGTGGGGCGTCAACGTCTTCTGCGACCGCAAAGCCTTGATGGACTCTATAGCTTCTATCAGCCCGCGCCTTCGTGAGCTGAATGAGCAGGCCGCGCAGGCTTCTCCGGGACAGGCTTATCTGGTGCGCAAGAAGATTGACTCCATGCGTACAACGGAAGCTCGTGTGGAAGTGAAGCGCGTGGTAGAGCGCATAGAGCAGGAGCTACAAACAGAGAGCGACGGCGCAACGCGACTGCGCCTGTTGAAGGATGAAGCGGGCGAGCACGGAGAGTTGGTAGGGAAGCTGGCCTTTCTGGTCGAGCGCAAGAGCTTTGAAGAATTTCGCCGCGCGGCGGAGCGCGTAGCGGGCGAGCATGGAGCGGCGGGCTTCCGGCTGGAATTGACAGGCCCCTGGCCTGCTTACAATTTTGTCGTCTTAGATTAAGAGTCAGGAATGATGACGGGCGAAGAACTGGAGCATTTTCAAGAGGACGAGTTGTCTTTGCTGGAGACTCTAGACCATGTGCTCGACCGTGGAATTGTAATCGCGGGCGAGATAACCATCGCCGTCGCGGACGTTGACCTGGTCTTCATAGGTTTGAACGTTTTGCTGACCTCCGTGGAGAAGGCACTCGAAGTCTTAGACGAACGCAAGAAAGCAGTGACGAGTGACAAGTGACGAGTGACAAGATAAAAACTTTTTCTTGCTCGTCACCTGTCACCGTTAACGTCTTTATGGCTCTCTATGCTTACTGCCTGAGCGATGACGTGACGGGCAGCATGTTGGATGTGGTGGCGGGTGTGGCGGGGGCAGTGCCGCGTCTTGTTGTGTGTGGCGAAATCGCGGCGGTGGTGAGCGATTTCGAGGGCGAGAGGGTTTCGATTGAGCGCGAGAATGTTTTTGCGCACGAGCGCGTCGTACAGCGTGTGCTCCAATCTGTGACGCCGCTCCCTTTTCGCTTCGGCACTCTGGTGACTACGGAAAAGCTGGCAGGCTACGTCGAAGCAAACCGGGAGGCTTTGATGAAGAGCATGGAGCGTGTGCGCGGCTGTGTGGAGATGAGCGTGAAAATCATCTGGGACGCGGAAGAGGTCAGGCGCGTGGGGCTGAAAATGGAAACTGCTGGCAGCCAGTTGGAAGAAGATAAGCAGCAAGCTTCCGGAAAAGGCGCGGCTTTTCTTATTGCCAAGCGTAGGGAAATTCTTGGCGATGAAGTATTGAAAGAGCGTGCAGAAGAGTTGGCGGCGTGGCTCAAGTTGCGCGCCGGAAAGGCCGCAAGCGCCACGAATGTGCAGGTGCAGGCTGATGAATCGCTGGTAGTCCGGGCGGCTTTTCTGGTTGAACGCGCATGCTTACAGGATTATCAGGAGAGCGTGGAAGAGGCCAGGGCGGAGCGCACTGACTTGCGCTTCTTGACGAGTGGCCCATGGCCGCCTTACAGTTTCAGTAATATTAAACCTTGATTACAAGAGATGGTTCGGAGTAAGCTGACAAAGCCTTCCCCTGGCACCCCCCTTCCGGTTGAACCGGAAATTGAAACTGCCCACACGGAAGAGTTCGTAAACGAACTCCGCCGGGTGGCGGATGCCCTTCCCCCCCGCATCAACATTGATGCGGAGTCCGTCGAACAGGGTTTAGCCAAGCTCGTTTTGACATTGATTGAGTTCATACGACGCCTCCTGGAAAAACAGGCCGTGCGGCGTATGGAGGGCGGCTCTTTGTCGCCCGAAGAGGTGGAAGCGCTGGGACTCGCTTTGATGAAGCTGGAAGAGAAGATGCAGGAGTTGAAGGCACAGTTCGGATTGGCCGAAGAGGAACTGAATCTTGATCTGGGGCCGGTCGGGCGTCTGATCTGAGAAAGTAAATTTGTAGGATAAGCGGTGGCGGCCTGCGCTTTTTTATCTGAAGCATGAAGCCACACTCTAAAAGAGAGGTCGGAGGTCAGAGGCTAGAGGTTAGTTAAGAACAAGGTCTTCTTACTAACCTCTAGCCTCTGACCTCCAGCCTCTAACCAAGTGGAGGGGCTAAAGGTTTGTCGAGCGAGCGAACGAGCTTGATTACAGCACGACCGCCGGGACTGGTGGACGTGCTCGACAGGATTCTTGACAAGGGGCTGGTCATCGCTGGCGACATCAAGGTGTCGCTCGCCAACGTCGAGCTGTTGACGTTGCAGATTCGCCTTTTGGTCTGCTCGATTGATAAGGCCGAGCAGATTGGCTTGAACTGGTGGCGTTACGACACCAACCTGACGACACGCGCCGAACGGGCTGAAAGCGAGAACGCAGAGTTGCGCGAGCGCCTGGCCGAGCTTGAGCGTCAGGTTCTTCAACTCTCTTCAACGCCCGCCGCTACGGCAAGTAGCAAGAAAGCTAAGGCTGTGGGGGCGCGTCGTGGAGAAGCCGGGTCAGCGAAAAAGGGGCGCAAGCGCTCCTGAAGCTCTGGCCTCGCAAGTCATGTGGGTTGCGCACGCTTTCTCATAAAGCGGCACGAATCGCTCGTGCGGTTGCGCTTAACAATTTGAACTTTCAATTTCGGGAAAAGAGGGAACAGGCAGATGGCTGTTGAAAGAGCGCCGGGCGGCACCAGTTTGATAGATGTCCTTGATCGAGTACTCGACAAAGGTATCGTGATTGACGCATGGGTGCGCATCTCGCTCGTTGGCATTGACCTGATCACAATCGAAGCGCGCGTCGTCGTCGCTTCGATTGACACCTACTTGAAGTACGCGGAGGCCGTCGGTCTGACGCCTGCCGTCTCGCGCCCGGCTCTCACTCCCGGTGCCGCAGAGCCGTTGGAAGACGACACGACACGCCGCCGTGTCTCGATAGAAGTAGACAGAGGGTAAAGACAGTTTCCAGTTTTTAGTTTTAAGTTTTCAGAGAAAGCGCGAAAAGCTTTAACTGGAAGCTGGAAGCTGGAAACTGAAAACTGAAAACTGCTTTTATGGAGAACAGACCGACAAAGACGGCCTCTCTCTCATTCTCAACTGCCGCGTCCAGTGATATTCCGGCTGAGCTGCGCCTGCGTCAATACGAAGTCATCATAGAGATGACGACGCAGATATTTACGGCGCAGAGGCTGACGGACAGGCTCCTTTTGGCGCTTGAGGCTTTAACGACGGGTCTGGGTTTCCAGCGGGCTGCGATTGCTTTGATAGACGAGCGCCGCAGCGCTTTGCGCGTCCGCGCCGCCGCAGGCTTCACGAACGACGAGGCGGTCGAGTCCCTGGAAATGCCGCTTGATTCCAGCGGGCCTCAGGTCAATATTATTCACGAAGGCAAACCCGCCTGGATTCATCATAACGGCGACGATTCGGGGCGCGCTTTTCTAAACCAGCTAGGATGCTCTACGGACGTGCTGGCGATTCCGCTGTTCGGCAGTTACGAGCCTGCGGATGGGCTTGAGCGCGGGGTGTCGCACGGCCCGCGTCATACTCAAAAGTACTGGTCGCCGGAGCCTGCCGCCTGCATCGGCGCAATCTACATTGGCACAGACCAGAGCGCGACGGATGATTACACGCTGGCGCTCCTGATACGCTATGCCGCCCGTTTGGGGCTGGCCGCCGCTTCCGCCATCCAGTACGAACGCCTGACAGGCACCATCAACAGGTTGCAGAGCCAGCGCCAGTGGGTCGAATCCATCATGAAATCGGTTGCCGACCCGATTGTGCTGACGAATCTTGACAACGAGATTCTGTTGCAGAATCGTCGCGCCGAAGAGCTTTTCAGCGGCGAGGATTCGGCGGGCGAAGGGAAACGTCGCGCGCTCAAGATGAACGACCTTCTCTTTTCGGCTTATCTGTCGAGCGCGGCTGTCTCGTCTTCAGAAACCATTCAGCGCGACATCACGCTCGTCGATCCGATTGAAGGCTCGGACATTCACTTTGAGGTCATCTCTACGCCTGCCTTGAACGCGCGCGGCGAGCGTATAGGCATGGTTTCGATATTCCGCGACGTGACGGATTTGCGCGAAGCCTATGAAGAGCTGGCGCATAACATGGGGCTGTTGCAGCAGGCTGAATCGGAAGCACGCCGCGAGCGCGACCGCCTTGATTTGATTCTGGAGAACGTAGGCCACCCGGTCGCGGTCTGCGACGCCAACGGAAACTTCACGCTCTTTAACGCGCGCGCAGAAGTTCTCTTTCAGCAAGCCTCCGACCAGTCACGTCCCGGCGCACCCGTTGCCGTGCGCGCCAACGCCGTCAAGCTCACCTCCTTTATCTCCGGCCTTGCTTCGGCTGTTGAGAGAGGCCGTCAGGCAGAAATCGAGTTGATTGATCCGGCCACGGGCGAAACCCTTCCGATGGAGATTACGGCGGTCGAGGTCGCGGACGAGAAGGGCGAGGTGACGGCGGTCGTCTCTATACTGCATGACCTGTCGGAGATACGCGAGCTTGAAAGGCGTCGGGTGGAGCAGCAGCTTTTCGAGTCGGAGAAGCTGGCGGCCATAGGTCGCCTGGCCGCTTCCATCGCGCACGAAGTCAATAACCCGCTGGAAGCCATCAAGAACTCTCTCTATCTAATGCAGACAAGCAAGGACGAAACTGCGACCTCGCGCTTTCTGGAAGTTGCGCGCAAAGAGACCGAGCGCGTCTCGCACATTATTCGACAGATGCTAGGGTTCGCGCGCCGCTCCGGCGAAGCCGAATGGATCAGCGTCAACCAGCTTCTGGAAGAGACGATGGTGCTGGTCGAAAAGAAGCTCAAACAATCGGGCATAGGGATTGTGAGCAAGCTGGATGAAAATCTCCCGCGTGTCAGAGCGCGCGCAGACCAGTTGCGGCAGGTCTTCCTTAATCTGGTTTTGAACGCACAGCAGGCCATACAGGGCAGGGGCGAGATAACGCTTCAGACATCTGCCAGCACGCAATCGCTGCAACCTTCTATCAGCGTGGACATCAGCGACACGGGGCACGGCATCAACGAAGAAGAGCTGCAACGCATCTTCGAGCCGTTCTTTTCGACCAGAAAGAAGGGGACGGGGCTTGGCCTCTGGGTGACACAGGACATCGTAAGGCAGCACGGCGGGCGTATAGAAGTGACCAGCACGAAGGGCAAGGGGACGACCTTTAGCGTCATCCTGCTTATCAATTCGGCCATATTGGATGATGACAACAAGCAGTAAAAACGGGAACGCTCCGCCTGGACTCAAGTCCTCGCGCATCCTTGTCGTTGACGACGAGGAGAACGTGCGTATCACTACGGCTGCTATCCTGGAGCAGGAAGGCTACGAGCTGGATACGGCGAGCGACGGACACGAGGCGCTCGAAAAAATTAAGAGCGGCAACTTTGATCTGGTCTTGACAGACCTGCGCATGGAGGGATTGGACGGCACGGCTCTCTTGCAGGAGATATGCTCCAAATTTCCGAACGTGGTGACGGTCGTGTTGACGGGCTATGCGTCAATCGAATCGTCCATTGATGCCTTGAGGTGCGGCGTCTATGATTATCTGGTCAAGCCGTGCGTGGTGGACGATCTGAAGCTGACAGTAAAGCGTGCGCTTGAGCATAAGCAGCAGCGCACGCATATCAGCGAGCTGTCGAGTCCGGTAGTTGAAATCTGGGATCGCATACTGCTGCTGCCCGTAGTCGGCGCATTGGACGACGCACGCGCGGCGCAGATGTCAGGCACTATGCTTGAGACCGCTCGCCGCACAGGGGCGGAGGTCATCATCATAGACATTACAGGCTGCACGGTGATGGACACGCACGTCGCCGCGCATCTGGTCAACGCAGTACATTCCGCGCGGCTCTTAGGCGCGCATGCGATTATTACGGGCGTGAGCGCGATGGTTGCGTCCAACCTGGTCACGCTCGGCGTGGAACTGGAAGGCATCACGACGCGTCGTCGCCTTGCCGACGGCCTGCGCACGGCCTTTGAATACATCAACGTCGCCGTCAGTTTCAGAAGACCAACGCTTCCGGGACAGTCTTCTTTGAACGGAAAGACTTGAAAAGCAGTTTTTAGTTTTCAGTTTTCAGCAAAAGCAACTGGCTCTTCTCCTGAAAGCTGAAAACTAAAAACTGAAAACTGAAAACTGTTCTTGCTTATGGCTCTATTTTCCGTCGTAAATACTGATGCTGCTCCAGCGGAAGGGGTCAATTTTGATTCCGCTCCGATGGACGGTGCGCGCCTGCTCGTGGTTGACGACGAGGAGAGCGTAGCCCTGACCCTCAGCGAAGTTCTGCGGCAGGAGGGGTTCGTTGTCGAGACGGCTTCGAGCGGCAATGATGCCGTGCGGCTGCTTGAGCAGGCGGAATATGCTCTGGTCTTGACAGACCTGCACATGGAAGGCGGTGATGGAATCTCCGTACTGGCGGAGATTCAGGCCAGAGCGCCGCTGACCATCTCCATTGTCCTGACCGGATTCTCTTCGGTCGAAACGGCCATCGCCGCCATGCGCAGCGGCGCTTATGATTATCTGGTCAAGCCCTGCAACATAGAAGACCTGAAGCACACCGTCAGGCGCGGCGTAGAGCATCGCTTGCTGATGCTCAGGGAGCGCGAGGCCAGAGCGCGGCTGGAAGAGTTTAATCATGAGTTGCAGCAGCGAGTCGAAGAGAGAACCGCCGAGCTAGTGCGCCGCAACGAAGAGCTGGCCGAAGCCAATCGCGCCAAGGATATTTTTCTGGCAACGCTCTCTCACGAGCTGCGCACACCTTTAACGCCCGTGCTCGGCTGGGTCAATCTGTTGAAGACGGGTGCGCTGGATCAGGCGAGCGTTATGCAGGCGCTCGACACCATAGAGCGCAACGCGCGTCTACAGGCGCGGCTCGTAGATGATTTGCTGGACATCTCGCGCATCGTCACGGGCAAGTTGCAGTTTGAGCGCGAGCCTGTGGATTTGAACGCCGTAGTCCGGGCTGCGATGGACACTATGCGAGGCCAGGCGTTACAAAGCGGAGTCACTATGAACATAGGGGCTGCGGGTACACCCGTCATAGTGCAAGGCTCGCCCGTGCGGCTCGAACAGATCGTCCTCAATCTTATTTCAAACGCCGTCAAGTTTACGGAGTCGGGCGGGCGCGTCACGGTGCGCGTCGAGCAATCCAACAATGTAGCGAGCGTAATTGTAGAAGATAACGGCATCGGCATCGCGCCGGAATTTCTACCGCATGTCTTTGAAAGCTTTCGTCAGGCGGACGGCTCTACGACGCGCCAGCACGGGGGGCTGGGCTTGGGTCTGGCGATTGTACGGGCGCTGGCGAAGTTGCACGGGGGGAACGTGTGTGCCGAATCCGATGGCATAGGCCACGGCGCGCGTTTCTGTTTCACAGTCCCCTGCGAAGTTAAGGATAGCGGCCAGCCGGAAGTACGCGCCTATCAATCTACGGATGCGCGTCTCCACTCCGTGCTGGTCGTGGAAGATTCACCGGACACGCTCGCACTCCTCAACGTGCTCTTCGAGAAACGCGGCTGTCGCGTGCTGGCAGCCGAGAGCGCTGCCGAAGCGCTTGCGCTTGCGGAGCGTGAAACGCCCGACATCATCATCTCCGATATAGGCATGCCGGATATGAATGGCTACGAGCTACTCAAGAGCCTGCGGCGTTTGCCCGGAATGGAACACATCCCTGCACTCGCTATCACAGGCTATGCCACGGAAGAAGACCGCGAGCGCGCCCTCGCCGCAGGCTTCACAGCACACATCGCCAAGCCCGTTGACCCGGACGAGCTATTCCAACTAGTTCAAAAACTCGCCTCTGAAAACAAATAAGACTGCACGCGCCATTAAATAACGTGAGGCGCGACATAAAAGAGCGCCGTTTTCCTTAAGCCCCTGAAAGGGGCGACAGAATGTAGCCCACGGCGTAAGCCGTGGGAATAAAGTGACCACAAGAAATAGAAGCCCCGTTAGGGGCGAAAGATTATCAAGCCGAGACCTCTTTCGCCCCTGACGGGGCTTTTAATTTTCATTAACGCGTCATCCCCACGGCTTGCGCCGTGGGCTACATTATTTCGCCCCTTTCAGGGGCTTAAGAAAACGACTGTAGGGGCAGGGACAAGCCCTGCCCCTACAATAAAACCCTAATAAGCTTCCTGAAATAGCTTTTGAGAGCCTGCGCTTAAGTCATAGTCATGCGTGATTAGGTTATAAGATGGCGTGATTAGGCTCTACTGACCAGTGGTTAGGCTCTGCGCACAGGTGCGCAGAGCCTAACCATGCATGGTTAAGCTCTGCTGACCAGTGGTTATGCCCTGCGCACGCCTGCGCAGAGCATACTCACGCGTGATTAGGTTCATCGCACGGGTGATTATGCCATAATGATGGGTGATTAGATGAAAATGGTACACGATTAGGCTCATAGCACGCGTGCTATGAATCATAGCGCATACCATTTTGAGACAAGGGGCGGAGATTTGGCTGTGGAGCCAGAGGTTTATTCTATGTAAATGGGGTTTGAGATAATCCACGGCCTCGTGGTGAAGGAACTGCCGAGCGTGTCCAGATAAACTTCCACGCGATAGACGCCGCGCTGGTTGACTGTAAACTCTTTGCTCAAAACATCGGGCGCTTCCTCTACGGCCTGACCATTACGGAAGAGAACGATGCGGCTTTTAATGGGCGTCGAAACCTTTAATCGCACGCCGCCTTCGGTGAGCGAGAGCGCGTCTCCCATGATGGCGCTTGCGTTTCCATTCTCGGCGGCGAAGCGAAAGCCAGTAGAGTCTGCGAGGAGGTCAAAGGCTATGTAGCAATGGCCGCTCCTTATAGCTTCGAGCAGCGTGTCTGCGCTCAAGGCTCTGTCTTTCTCAAGGAGCGCGTGCGTCCTGACGATTTGAAAGCTTCTGCTGTAAGGGTCTAAGAGGATGCCCAAATATTTCTTACCGCCTGCATCTCCCAGATGAATGCCTACGTTCTGGTGAGCGTCGTTTCCGGCCAGCGCGACGAGTCGCCTGTTCTTCGAGACGGTCAAATCGTCGAAGCGCTTCAGGCTCTCTGTGGGACGCTCGTAAAATCTGGTGAAGAGCAGGTCTGCATAGCTTCCATAAGACCAGATGCCGTCAAAGAACATGACCACAGGATTGATGCGCCGCGCGTTCGTGTACAGATTGTAAACCTCTATGCCGTCGTAACCATCCGCTGTCTCCCAACTGCGAAACTCCTGCGGGTAGGCAAGGAACATAAGCCGCCCCTGCGCTTTCTCTTCCGTGATGAAGTCTTGCGTGGGCTTAGTGCCTGAAGTACGTGCGTCAATGCTTCCGGGCAGGACTAGAAAGCGGTCGCCAGCGTTCGTGCTAGCTTCGTTGCCGTTGATGAAAAGGACGCCTCCCTGAACTCCCTTCAAAGTCATCTCGGCTGTGTCAATCGTGGCCGAAGGGTGTTCGGTCATGACGACGAAGTTAAGATTATTCTGCCGCGCGCCCTCTATGATGTCCGCGAAGCTGCCTGTGCTGTGCCCGCCGAGCAATGAGTGAACATGAAAGACGCCTTTATAATCCGCGTAAGCGTCCGAGGGATTGACGACGCGGCTTGAGTTCAACTCCTGAATCTTTGCGCGGAGTGTACGTAGCTGGAAACGCCTGTAGACGAAGGGCGACTGTGAAATCACAATCAGCCCCAGCATCAGCAGAAGCGTCCATCTCTTCCAGCGCTTGAATCTCTTCACTTACGCGTCCTCGAAATCCACGCTCGCGACATGCTCGCTTATCGCGCGCCCCATGAAGGCCACCTTCACATGCTCAGGATGATCCGAATAGATTTCCAGCGCATCCCGGTCGCGGAAAGTGGCTACCAATCCAGTATCAAAGGAGCGCGGCAGTCGCAGCACGTCGAAGCCGACCGCGAACGTCTCTATCTCAGGAATCAAACCGGGAAGACTGCGCAACAGCGCAACATGCTCCTCGCGCTCAACCTGCGAGACATCCTCCCGGTACTTCCATATGACGATATGTGTAAGCATAATTCAATTGATTCATTGATTCATTGAACCGATGCATCAATGAATCAATTTTCTTCCTTTCCTCCGCCCACATGCACGACGCTTCGGCCTTCTGGCTTCCCACACTATTTCAGAAATCGGTCGAACCAGTTGAGCGTTCTTTCCAGCGCATCCAGACGATGACGCGGCTCGCGGAAGCCGTGTCCCTCGCGCGGGTAACGCACGAGCACCGTCTCTACACCGCGCCGACGCAAGCCCATGTACATCTCTTCGGCCTGCGTGATGTGTACGTCGTTGTCCTGCTCGCCATGCAGAAAGAGCGTGGGCGTCTGCGCCCTACTCACGTAGCGAATCGGAGACCAGCGCCACAGCAAGTCGTAATCATCCCAGGGGAAGCCGCCGAACTCCGCGTGAATCAAATCCTGATAGAGCGAGGTTGCATAAAAGCTTATGAGATTGCTGACGCTCGCGACCGAGACGGCGGCGCGAAAGCGCGGCGTCTGCGTGATAATCCAGTTCGTCATGAACCCGCCGTAAGAGCCGCCCGTGACGCCTACCTTTTCCGAATCAATCCACAAAAACTTTCGCAGCGCTTCGTCCACGCCAATCATCAGGTCGCGGAAATCTCCGCCGCCCCATTCGCGCAAAGTCCCATCCGAAAACCTCTGCCCGTAGCCGCTTGAGCCGCGCGGGTTCAAATAAAGTACTGCATAGCCACGCGCAGCATAAGCCTGAAACGTCGCGTTGAATCCCCAGCCATACATCCCGTGCGGGCCGCCGTGAATGCCAAGTATAAGCGGGTAACGCTGGCCGTCGCGCCAGCCTGTAGGCTTCAGGAGCCAGCCCTGAACCGCTGTTCCGTCGAAGCTTTTGAAATTAATCTCTTCAGGTTGAGACAGCGTGACGGAGTTTAAGAAGGTATCATTATGCCCCGTCAAACGAAGTAAAGGAAAAGCAGAGCGCATCCCTATCCATACCTCGGCTGGGTGCAGGGCGTCTGTAATGGTAAACGCGAGCGGCACGCCAAAGCTCACGTTCTCGCCTGTTCTGGGATTACCTACCTGTAAGCCGCTTCTGTTGGCGATGCTGAAGCCGTTGATTTGATACGAGCGGAGCGAGGGGAATATCCACGGCGTTGTTTCATTCCTCAAAGTTGTATCATTGCTTCTACTGTCGTCCAGAAATGTGCTGACATCTCTTGTTCTCAACGAGACGCGATGAAGCAGGACTCGTCCTCTGTCACCCGCTAGAAAGAGTATAGTCTGGCTATCGGGCGACCAGCGAGGATTGCGTGCGCGGCGGTCTTGCGCGGCGGTCAGCTCACGTCCCGCTCCGCCTGCGGCATCAATCACCCAGACGTGCGTGTCTTCGGCCACGCTGTCAATCGTCGTTACATCTCTACGCGTCGCAGTGTATGCGATCCACTTTCCGTCAGGCGACCACGTTGGCTCGTACTCGCACCCGCGCGTAGTAGTAATCTGTCGCACCAGCCCATTCATGTCCACAGCGAAGATGTCAGAGTTGTTGACAGCATCCGGGTCTGTCTCATGATTAGAAAGGAAGGCTACCTCGCGGCCATTAGGGTTCCAAGTGAGCGCGTGGTCGTAGAAAGAGCCACTGGTCAACTGACGCGGCGAAGGGTTGTCAACATCCGTGACCCAGACGTGCGTGCGCAGGCGGTCTGAGAAGGAGGTGCGTGATTTGTACTGTATGCGGTCTACTACACGCGGGTCGTCTGGCTTGTTTGCCTCTGCGGCTTCCGCTCCTTCGTCTTCCGACGCGTTGATGTACGCGATGCGCCGCGAATCCGGCGACCACGCGAAAGATTCGCCGTCATAGGTGATGAAGAAGTTGGTGTCGCGCACCGTTGCCACAAAGCGCGGCTGGCGGTCTCCTGCAATTGAGACGACCCAGATGCCGCTCTGCCCGTCGCGCGTGGCTAAGAATGCTATGCGGCGGCCATCCACAGACCAGCGCGGATTCGATGCGTTCCAGCCTGCCGCCAGAAGCGGCTGTGTCGAGCGGTTTTCAGCAGAGGGCGTAAAATCAGGCACGGCACGCGCCAGCCACAGAGTCGCACGCGTTGCGTTACTATCTGTCGCCGATACTGTGTACACGACCCATTCGCCGCCCGGCGAGATTTGAGCGTCGCCAACCCCCGCGATACGAAGCGTATCAGCAGGCGTCATACCCGGCTTGGTCTGCGCTCTTGAAACGCTGGCTGCGAGCGCTACAAAACAGCATAAGAAGATGAGAGGAGCGAGCAATCTTTTCATGCTCGGCAGTTTCCCATAGCCTGTAGCGTTAAAGAAAGGCAAGAGCCGTAAATCGTGAATCGTTAATAGAAGAACGGTTTTATCTATTCACGATTCACGATTCACGGCCTTTCCTCTGTAACTTTTCCCTCGCTCAACTGTTTTACAGGCATAGAGACCTTTATGGCGCGCGACGATGAAGATTTTACGATGATCTTTCAGGCGAATTACGCGGGGCTTTGTCGCTTTCTGGAGTGCCTGATGGGCGGGCGCGAGGCCGTGGCTCAGGACATAGCGCAGGAGAGCTTCATGCGGCTCTACAAACTGGGGGCGGGAGCTTTGCCGACGGCAGAGGCGCGCTTCTGGCTCTTTCGCGTCGCGCGCAATCTGGCTCTCAACGAAATCAGCCGCCGTGAGACGCGCAAACGACTCCTGCACCGTGTACACGACCTCTTTCGCTCCGTTGATCCTGACCCGGCGGAGCATCTGGAGTTGGAAGAGCAGAAGCGAATCCTGCAACGTCTGTTGAAGTCTCTGCCCGAACACCAGCGCGCGGCCATTTTGCTGCGCGAGCAGGAGGAGATGAGTTATTTGGAAATCGCACGTGTCCTCAATGTCTCCGAGAGCAAGGTCAAGGTGGACATCTTTCGCGCGCGAAGCAAATTGCGTACACGCCTGAACGAATTGATTAATGCGCGCTCATGACGATTGCGAAGAGGTCAAAAGATGAATTGTGAATACACGGAAAAAGTTTCCGCGCTCGTGGACGAAGAGCTTGACGAGCAGGAAGCCGTCACGCTGAGGGAACACGTGGCCGCGTGCGAAGTTTGCAGACGGGCGGAAGATGAGTTTCTACTCCTGCGGCGCGAGATTAAGTCTTATACAGGCGCAGAGTCGCCGGGCGCTGATCGGCGTCGCGCGCTCGAACAGATTCGGCGCTCCGGCAAGGTACCTCTCTGGAAGAAGCGTATAGCACTGCCCGCGCCTGCTCTGGCGCTGCTTATTCTGTCGGTGCTAGTGCTGGGCGTGTGGATGGCTGCGGCGCGATTGAGACAGGCGCGAGCGCCGGTGGTCGAAGCCGTCAGGGAAGGGAAGAAGCCGGTCGTGTTGCCTGCGCCGAACACGCCCCCGGAGAGTGAAGTTGATCTGGCGCGCTTCGATCATGGAGGCCGCGCGGTTATCTACAAAGTGCGGCGCACAGATGCGTTGAATGCCGGACAGTGAAGCAGAGGTTAGCGAAAGTGAAAAAGCATTTGAGATTGCTGGCGCTGATACTGATGCTGCCAGCCTTTGTGATAAGCGATGGCAGGGGGCTGCGGGCGCGCTCGTCAACGGTCGAGCCGGAGCGTGTACGCTTTCGTATTACAACCGTCGAAGAGCGCAGCGGCGAGCGCAACATTCTTTCGGAGACGACTGTGGAAGGGCCGCCGGGGACTGATTTCAATATCAATCTTCAGAGCGAGCGCTTCAAGATGAAAGCGCACTTTCTGACCGATCTTGTGCGGCGCGATACGCTCAGGGTCAGGGCGAAGCTGGACACGCGCCGCTTCTACGGCTACTCGGAACAACGGCTTCCGCTTTATGAAGAGGACTTGCAAACCTCTGCGCTTGACGTTGGCTTTGACGAAGCGGTGGTGCTTCTTCCATTTGGTCAGAGCAGCGGCGGCGACACGCTCAAGATAGAGATTACGCCTATGCGCGGCGAGCGTGCGGCCAGACTTGCTTCCGGCAGGAAGCGACCGCTTGAAATCGAGATCACAAAGACAGCGCCCAATGGATTCATAGGCGTGGAAGCTTTCAAAGTTCCGCACCGCTTCACGGTCGAAGCCATTCTCTTTGAAGACGGGCGAGAGGTAGCGCGCGGTGTGTCGAACAACCTGCTTGAAGAAGCGCAGGAACTCGCGCTTCAACCGAATGCACAGGCAAGCGCGGAGGTTACAAAGAATCCGCTCGTCGTCAACCTGTCAATAGAGCAGTTCATGCGCGGTCGTCCGGCGGATCAGGCCGCTCTCAGCTTCGATGTTTATCGCACGACGCTCGCGCGCCCTGAAGAGCGTCAGGCGGTCGCCACCAAATGGGCAGGCATCGCCGACCTCGATTCCGAGCTGGCTTACGACTTCAGCGCAGGCTATCAAACGGGGCGAAAGTATGAGCTGAAGTTTCGCATACGCCTGGCTCCCGTAGAAACTTCAGATTAGCGCGATTCACGGTTGATACCTGCATGCGCTCAATTAAAAACTTGAGGAGATGTTGATAATGATCCGCCACATTTTCTTTGCCGTGCTGTCGATAACGATGACGCTCTCTGCCCTTGCAGTTCCGCAGGCTGGGACGCCGGAGGAGCAGACGATTAATCCCGCGCTTGCTCGAAAATATTTCGGTGAGGCCGAAGCGATTTGCAGGCGCGATGATGGCCGCTTGTGGGGGCGCTCCCTGTGTGGCCCCGTATTATTTGTTGATTCAGGCACGCGGGCAGTGGTCGCCAATCAAGGCGATAAAGAAGGTCGTCTTATTCAAACCAACGGCGTGTTCATAGGAAAACTGCCGGAAGAGATGGGCACGGCCAATACAGCCGTCAACTGGGCGGGCGTGCGCTGGACTATGATTCTGTGGCCGCTGCCTGCGAACAGGTACGCGCGTGCGCGCCTGATGCTGCATGAGATGTTCCATAGAGTGCAGGATGAGCTGGGCTTGCCTGCGGGCAATCCTTCCAATAATCATCTGGATTCGCTCGATGGACGACTGTGGCTGCAAATGGAATGGCTCGCACTGCGCGAAGCCGTCACGCATAAGGGGGCGGAACAGAGAAGCGCAGTCGCGGACGCGCTGCTGTTTCGCGCTCATAGAAGGGCGCTCTTCCCGCAAGCGGCTGCGGAAGAGCGCGCTCTTGAGATGAACGAGGGGCTGGCCGAATATACAGGTGTACGCTTGAGCGGTAGAACCAGTGGTGAGTGGGCTGGCTACCTGGCCGCGCAATTGGATCAAGCCGGGTACAGCAACTCCTTCGTGCGCTCTTTCGCTTACAACTCCGGCCCTGCTTACGGGTTTCTGCTGGATCAGGTAAACGCGAACTGGCGCAAAGGTCTGAAGGCGAGCGATGACCTGGGAGTTCTGCTCGAAAAGGGCTTCAACCTCAAGCTGCCTGAAAATTTGAAGCGCGAGGCGGAAGCGCGCTTGAGCCTGTACGGCGGCGAAGAAGTGCGCGTGGCCGAAACCGAGCGTGAAGCCCGTAGACAGAAAACAGTCGCAAAGTTTCGCGCGAAGCTGGTCGAAGGGCCGGTGCTTGTCATACACGGCACAGAGTCCTTCTACTATACGTTCAATCCGAACAACCTGGCCTCGCTGGACGGAGTCGGCACCATCTATCCGACCTTGAGAGCGTCCGATGCGTGGGGAATCCTGAACGTCACAGACGGCGCATTGATGACGCGTGAGGCAGGGAAACCCGTCAGGGTCTACGTCGCCGCGCCCACAGGCGACATCAAAGCCAGTTCGATTAAGGGTGACGGCTGGACGCTTGAACTCAACGCGGGCTGGACATTGGAAGCCGGAGAGCGAAAAGGAGACTACGTGCTGAAAAGACAATGATGAAGGCAGAGTGCAGAATGATGAATGAAGGAATATTCAACTTGAATCATCTTCTTGTTCATCATTCTGCATTCTACCTTCTGCATTAGCTTTTATAAGTTCCCAGAACCGGCGAATGTGTTCTTCCGAAGTGCGTATGTTTCCGATTGACAGGCGAAGCGTCAGCTTGTCGTGCAATTTCGTATGTGAAAGGTAGGCGCGACCAGTTGCGTTCACGCTGTTCATAATGCTCTCATTGAGCGCGTCCAACTCTGCTTCGCTGATTGACTCATCTTCCTTAGAGCGGCGCGGGTGATAACGAAAGCAGACGAGGCTCAGGGGAACGGGCGCGAGCAGTTCCCAGTCGGGCGATTCTTCGACCCATGTGGCGAAGAGGGTAGCCAGCCGACAGTGCTCGCGTATACGTGCGGCCAGTCCTTCCCGACCGAAATAGCGCAGCACCATCCAGAGCTTGAGCGAGCGAAACCTGCGCCCCAACTGGACGCCGTAGTCCATCTGGTTGCGAACGGTTTCGGCCTCGGATGTTCTCAAGTATTCGGGCACGAGCGAGAAGGCGCGCCTGAGCTCATCCATACGGCGCGAGTAGAGAACCGATAGATCAAAAGGCGTGAAGAGCCACTTGTGCGGGTTGGTCACGATGGAATCGGCGCGTGAGCAGCCGCGCATGATGTGCTGCAACTCCGGCACGATGGCAGCAGACCCCGCATAAGCCGCATCAACATGCAGCCATAACTTTTCCTTTTCACAGATGTCCGCTATCTCCTCCACCGGATCGATGCTCGTCGTCGAAGTCGTGCCGATGGTAGCGACCACGCAGAACGGCAGAGCGCCGTTTTCTCGGTCTTCTTCGATGGCGCGCTTGAGAGCTTCAACGTCCATGCGATATTCCGCATCGGTTGGAAGCTTGACGAGCGAGCGCTGGCCTAAGCCAAGCGTGATGATTCCTTTTTCGATGGATGAGTGTGCCTGCTCGGATGAGTAAACACGCAGGAGCGGAAGGTCTGAGCGACCACTCATGCCCTCTTCGCGTATGCGCATATCAAGCATCTCGCGCGCGGCGGCAATGGCGTGCATGCTTGAGACCGAGGCCGTGTCATAGATGATACCGTCGAACTCTTCAGGCAAACGCATCATCTGCCTGAGCCAGGAGAGCGCGACTTCTTCCAGCTCGGTCGAAGCGGGCGAGGTACGCCAGAGCATAGCCTTAACATCGAAGGCCGCGCTCAGCATCTCGCCGAAGATGCCGGGCGCGGAGCTTGAGGTGGCGAAGAGCGCGAAGAACATAGGATGGTTCCAGTGTGTGAGCGCAGGAACTATCAAGCGATCAACGTCAGAGAGAATCTCGCTCATCGCTTCACCACGGGCAGGAGCAGACGACGGTAACTTTGCTTTAAGCTCGCCCGGTTCGACCTGCGCGAGCACGGGCTGCTCTTCTATGTGCTCGAAGTAGTCTGCTATCCAATCCACTACCTCGCGCCCGAAGCGACGAAAATCCTCCGCGCTCATGTCGCCCGTGGGCGGCGCAAACCCGTGCTCTTCCCGTTCAGACTCTTTCATGATTCACCTGCGCTTTAAAGAGAGATGATGACCGGCGTGTGTGAGTATGTCACAGGGGTGTGCGGGATTAGAAGAACAAAGAAATGGGGAAGCGCGGTGAAGCACTTCCCCTTTTCTTGTTGCTACGGGTGAGTAAACCTGTACTAGCGATAAATCTGCTCGCCGCGGTAGCTCTTCCACTCGTTTTCGAAGTAGTCCGCGTCTTCATCCGTGCGCGGCGTGACACCCATCACGACGCCACCCTTTTTGATACCCTCTTCGTAATGCTTGACGCGCTCTTCAGGGATGCCTGCACCGACTAAAGCGCCTATGAGGCCGCCGGTCGCTCCGCCAGCGCCTGCGCCCGCAAGGGCTGCTGCCAGCGGGCCTGCGACGATTAAGCCTAGACCCGGAAAAACGATGCTTGTGCCGATGGCCGCGATGGCCGCCAGCGTCGCGCCGACCGTGCCGCCGATGGCTGCGCCGGTGGCCGCGCCTTCCAATGACTTGTTGCCGAGTTCGGTTTCAACCGGCGCGCCCGGCGGATAGTATTTATTACGCGTGTCTTCCGACATGAGGACGTTAACGTCGTCCTGCTTGTAGCCGCGATTGGTAATTGAGCTATACGCTTTCTCTGCGCTCTCTTTATCGCGGAATAGTCCGGTCATGATACGGCTGCGTCCGGTTGTCGCTCCTGTTGTTTCTGCCATAATTCAAATCTCCCCTTCAGAATTATTTAGTAACGGTCAGAGTGAACACGAAATCCGCTCTAATTGAGCCGCTTGCGTGTACTATTTTGTGACTCTCAAACCCTGTCTATGGGTCAGAGAGCAATCAGCGTACCGCGAAGGCTTGCCGTTTTATACGAAAAGCTGAGCGGCGGGTAGCCCATCTAAAACTTTTCCTCTTAAAGCCCTCGACAGCCGCCGTCAAATAGGTATAATTCGCTTCGTTTCCCTATAGGATGTCTGGTAGTTGGGTGCGAATAATAGTTCAGTTTGAAGTCGAGTGTGATGAGAACTGGTTTTCACCACAGAGACCGGAGAGTACGCAGAGGATGCACGGAGAGTTGAATAGGACTCAAGCCTCCGTGCTATCTCTGTGTCCTCCGTGTCTCTGCGGTGAAAATCAAGCAGCCTTATACTCAAGTTTAAATTGATCTACTACCCGTAACCGAGAGCGTTTTGCGAAATGGAATAAATCGCGTATCATACGTGCCACTCTCGATGCAGTTGAAACAGGTCGCCTTCTTGGCCCAGGCTTTACCGGTCTGATTCGTATCGTTATCAAGCTTGACTGCGCGTAAACCATAATCTGTGAAAGGAGCGCGGATGGCTTTAAAGTTAAGTCGTCCGACCGTCAAAACGATCATGAGAAAAATCTTATCGCTCTTAATTATTACAGCGTTCGCTTGCTCGCTGCTTGGCATGAGCGGCTGTAATGGAACGAGTACGGGGGGCGACAAGGTCAGAATCGGCGTCTTCATGTCGCTGACCGGAACGACAGCCAACTTCGGCATCTCCTCTGTGAACGGTATCAAGATGGCCGCCAACGAAATCAACTCGGCGGGCGGCATCAACGGCAAGCAGGTAGAGTTGATCGTTCAGGACGACCGCTCCGACGCGGCTGAGGCTGCGACCATCGTCACCAAGTTTGTGACGCAGGATAAAGTTCATGCAATCCTGGGCGAGGTTGCAAGCTCGCGCTCGATTGCCGCCGCGCCGATTGCGCAGAACGCAAAAATCCCTATGCTCACGCCTTCGTCCACCAATCCTGAAGTGACGAAGAAGGGCGATTACATCTTTCGCAGTTGCTTTATTGATCCGGTGCAGGGCGCAGCCATCGCGCAGTTCGCGGCCAAGAGCCTGGGCAAAAAGCGCGCGGCCATCATGGTAGACCGCAAGAACGATTATTCGACCGGACTTGAAAAGGTCATCACCGAAGTCTTCACAAAGCTCGGAGGCCAGATGGCAGTCGTGCAGTCGTATCAGGAAGGGGATCAGGATTTCAATGCGCAGTTGACTTCTATTAAAGGGTCTAACCCTGACGTTATCTTCGTTCCGGGCTACTACGGCGACGTAGGTCTCATAGCCAAGCAGGCAAGGGACAAAGGCATCACGGCTCCGCTCATAGGCGGCGACGGCTGGGACTCCGCACAGCTTTATGCCATAGGCGGCGCGGCTTTGAACGGCTCCTTCTTCACCAACCACTATTCGCCTTATGATACAGACCCGGCGGTGCAGAAGTTCGTCAACGATTACAAGGCGCTCTACAAGAGCATTCCAGATGCTCTGGCGGCTACGGCCTACGATGCGGCGCGCATCATGTTCGACGCCATCAAGCGCTCCACTGCTCTTGACGGCCCTGCGATTCGCACCGCGCTCGCCCAGACGAAAGATTTTCCGGGCGTGACCGGAACCGTGACCTTCAACGAGAACCGCGACGCCGTCAAGCCGATTGTCATGATTCGCATTGAAGATGGCGGCAAGTACGCAGTGCAGGAGCGCGTGCAGGTAGAGGGCGCGGCCATGCCGAGCAGTACCACGCCTGCAACCGCAGCACCGCCCGCAGCGGGCGCGTCGCCAGCCACCGGAGCATCCCCTGCGGCGGCTTCATCGCCTGCGACGGCGGCTTCACCTGCGGCTAAGAAGCCATAACCCTGCAAGCAAAAAGCCTTATTCTTAGCGCTTGCGGAAAAAGCTTTTGAGCTGCCGGACAGGTCATCAAACGTGTCCGGCAGCTCATGGTTCAATCTAAAAAAATCCTGAAACCATTCACCATAACTACTGACGTATGAGTGAATTTCTACAACAACTTATCAACGGCATCTCGCTCGGAGCAATCTATGCTTTGATTGCTCTGGGGTACACGATGGTCTACGGCGTGCTGAAGCTTATCAACTTCGCGCACGGCGACATTTACATGGTAGGTGCCTTTTCAGGCTATTACCTTGCGAACGGCGTAGGCCCAACGGGCGCGCAGAGATTGATGAGCGACCCGGAAGCGAGCGGCGTGGGTCGCCTGCTGGCGCACGGTCTGCTCGGCGGCGGTGTGGTGGAGCCTTCGCTCCTGACGGCGCTCCTCATCATGCTGCTGGCGATGCTCATCTGTGCCATCGTCGGCGTAATAATTGAGCGCTTCGCTTATCGCCCCGTGCGCAAGTATTCGCGCCTGACCGCGTTGATTACGGCCATCGGCGTCTCGCTGCTTTTAGAGAACGGCGGGCAGGTGGTCTTCGGAGCCGACCCGAAATTCTTCCCGCAGCTCGTCAAGGGACATAACATACAGCTTCCGGGCGGCGCGACCATCACCAATCAGGACGTGATAGTGCTGGTTATAGCGCTCGGGTTGATGGTGTTGCTCCAGTTCATCGTCTACTACACGAAAATCGGCAAGGCCATGCGGGCTGTCTCCTTCAATCTGCAATCGGCCAAGCTGATGGGCATCAATACAGACCGCGTCATCGCTTTCACTTTCGCGCTGGGGTCTGCGCTGGCGGCAGCCGCCGGAGTGCTCGTCGCCGTTCGCCTCCCGAAGATTGAGCCTTTGATGGGCATCCTGGTCGGTCTCAAGGCTTTTGTCGCAGCAGTCTTAGGCGGCATAGGCAATATACCGGGCGCTGTGCTTGGCGGTCTCCTGATAGGTATGACGGAGACGATGGTCAAAGGATATTTGTCACCAACTTACAGCGAAGCGGTGGCCTTCATTATTCTGATATTCATACTGTTGTTCCGCCCCTCAGGATTGCTAGGCTCCGTCGCGCAAGAGAAGGTCTAGGAGATAAGGATGAATGCAGAATGCAGAATGATGAATTAAGGAGATTGACTCATTGATTCATTTCTTCATTGAATCAATGAAACAATGAACCGATGTATCAATCTCCTTAATTCATCATTGCGGCATTCTGACTTCTGCATTGAATTTATATGCCACGCTACGCGCGTAATCTCATCATCGCTCTAATCGTACTGGCCGTTTTGTTTGGCCTCGATGCCCTTTTCAAGCAGGGGATAATAGATGCGTATTACATGCGCGTCCTGTTGCTGTGCGGCATCTCCATCACGCTGGCCGTCTCGCTCAACCTGATTAACGGCTTCACCGGACAGTTCTCCATAGGTCACGCAGGCTTTATGGCCGTCGGCGCATATTCTTCGGCCTACTTCACAGTCAATTACGGTGGACGTATCACAGAGGCGCTCGGCACAGGACTTCTGGGAACAGTCTTTGAGTTCGGGCTGGCAACCATCATCGGCGCTCTGGTCGCAGCCCTGGCGGGTCTGCTCGTAGGTGTCCCCTCGCTTCGTCTCAAGGGCGATTATCTGGCAATCGTCACGCTCGGCTTCGGCCAGATTATTGTCGTCCTGCTGAACAATATAGAAGCGGTCGGTGCCGCCAGAGGTTATTCAGGCATCCCTATTATGCCTAGCTTCTTCTGGATTTTTCTCATCGCCATCCTGACCATCGTCATCGTCTACAACATAGTTCATTCAGACCTTGGACGTGCGCTCATCTCCATACGCGAAGACGAGCTGGCGGCAGAAGCGATGGGCATCAATACCACTCGCTACAAGGTTCTGGCCTTCGTCATCTCTTCTGCACTGGCCGGAGCGGGCGGCGTGCTCCTTGCGCACTTTGACGGCTATCTCAATCCCAAATCTTTCGAGTTCATCAAGAGCTTTGAAATCCTAATTATGATTATCCTGGGCGGGCTGGGGTCAATCGTAGGCTCTATCTTGGGAGCAATCCTGCTGACCGTGTTGCCGGAGGCTCTGCGCGGCTTTGCGGAATACCGCATGGTCATCTATTCCATACTGCTCATAGTCCTGATGATTACAAGGCCGCAGGGACTTTTAGGGAACACGAAGCCGTTCAAGGGCTGGCGTGCGCGAAGGCGTCTCAAAACCAGAACCGAGGCGGAAGAGATTACGGCGGAAGATACGCGTGACAAGTCATCTATTGAGAAGGCCACATTGGGCGACCGCGAAGTAAGCTCGGTTAAGAAGGGAGAGGGGTCGCAATGACACCAAGCGGCGGCACTGCGACACAGGGCGTATTAAACTCCGTTCTGAAAACGGAGCAATGCACCATACAGTTCGGCGGCCTTGTCGCCGTCAATAAGCTGGATTTGGATGTGGGCAAGGGAGAAATCTACGGCCTCATAGGCCCGAACGGCGCGGGCAAGACTACCATCTTCAACCTACTGACGGGCGTGTATCGCCCAACTTTCGGGCAAATCTTTTTTCAGGGTAAGCGCGTTGACGGGCTTCGCCCTTACGAGATTGCGCGGCGCGGCGTGTCCCGCACCTTTCAGAACATACGGCTTTTCCCAAGCATGTCCGTGCTTGAGAACGTCATGACGGCCTGCCATATTCACGCCAAGCAGACTCTCTTGGATGCTGTGCTCAGGCTGCCTCGTTACGAGCGTGATGAGCAGGAGCACGAAGAGTTCTGCATGGAGCTTTTGGAAATCTTCGACCTCGCGCGCTTCCGTGAAGAGGGTGGGACAAGCCTGGCTTACGGCAATCAACGGCGACTTGAGATTGTGCGCGCGCTCGCCACGCGCCCCAAGCTTCTACTGCTGGACGAACCGGCGGCAGGCATGAATCCTTCGGAGCAGGAAGACCTTATGAACCTGATTCATCAGATTCGTGACCGCTTCGGGTTGACCATTCTGCTCGTCGAACACAACATGAAGGTTGTCATGGGAGTGTGCGAGCGCATACAGGTCGTGGACTACGGCAAGTCAATCGCGCTCGGCCTACCCGAACAGATCAGAAACGACCCGAAAGTTATAGAAGCCTACTTAGGAGATTAAAGTGAGCAGTAAGCAGTAAGCAGATTTTCTTTTACTGCTCACTGCTTACCGCTCGACTCGCTTACTAAGCTTATGCTGATACTCGAAAACGTCTCTGTGAACTACGGCGCGATTGAAGCGTTGACAGGCATCTCCATGCATGTGGAGAAGGGCGAGGTTGTGACTCTCATAGGCGCGAACGGCGCAGGCAAGACTACGACCTTGCGCACGATTACGGGGCTGCTTGAGCCGCGTGCGGGCACGGTCACTTTTGAAGGCAAGGAGATCGGAGGGGTGGCTACGCACAAGCTTGTGGCGCGCGGCATCTCCATGTCGCCAGAGGGGCGCGGGGTGTTTGCCAACCTGACTGTGCGCGAGAATCTACAGATGGGCGCTTATCTCAAGACGAACAAGCGCGAGATAGCGCATGATATGGAGCGCGCCTTTACAATGTTCCCGCGCCTGAAGGAGCGAGAATCGCAGAAGGCCGGAACGCTTTCCGGTGGCGAACAGCAGATGCTTGCAATGGGTCGCGCTCTGATGTCGCGCCCGCGTCTCTTACTTCTGGACGAGCCTTCACTGGGCTTAGCGCCGCTCGTCGTCCACACCATCTTCGAGGCCATTGACGAGATTAGCAACGAAGGCATGACCGTCCTCCTTGTAGAGCAGAACGCGCACGCCGCGCTCAAACACTCAGACCGCGCCTATGTTCTAGAAACCGGCCAGATAGTCATGGAGGGATTGTCCAAAGACCTGGCCGCAGACCCACGCATCAAGGAAGCTTACCTGGGCGAGTAGTTAATGATTACTGCTGTGTGTGAAGCTTTCCTGTAAGAACTGGAATAAAGACGGATGCGAATCCTCGTTTGTGTTTTACTGCTGCTGCTACTGCTTCCCGGCCTCGTCTCAACGCAAGAGAAGGATAAGTGGGAACGCGTCTACACGCTCGAAGACGCGACCATTGCCATGAACGCTACAACGGTAGAGTTCAGCGATAACGGGTTTGGTCTTGTACAGTTTCGCTGGAACTTCGGCAAGCCTCAATCGCTCGATGGGTCTTCTGAAACCAAATACAAGACCCGCGTAGAGACTATAGAATTTAACTGCGACCGAAGACGCTACCGCCTCGCAGCCTTCACCCTCTTCGACACGAAAGGCAAGCCCGTTTTTTCAAAAAAGCTGGAGGATTCGGAGAAGGAATGGAAATTCCTGAAAGCCGGAGGCATGATGGAAAGACTCTTCGGCCCCGCCTGCAAAGTGATTGAAGAGAAAAGACCATAACCTTTAATCACCCTTCTCTCCTGGCACATCAGTGCAGGGCAAAGAACAAACCACGAATTCACACGAAGCCGCACGAAAAAAGACGAATGCAAACTGAAGCACGCTTCGCATCATCTTTCATTCGCGTTGATTCGTGTGAATTCGTGGTTCGTTTAGTCTTTCTTCTTGCTGGACGAAGCTTATTCATGCGCTAGGCTCGTGCGTGCCTCGGATAAAGCTGCCGCGACTTGCTCCGGTGAAGTGCCGCCCGTTTGCGATTTCGTCAGGAGCGTTTGTTCCAGCGAAAGTGCCTGGTAAACATCCTCTTCTATGAGCGGCGAAAACTTGCTTAAGCTTTCGAGCGAGAGTCCTTCCAGTTCTACTCCGCCTTCGATGGCGTGTAAGACTATGCGCCCGACTATGTCATGAGCCTCTCGGAAGGGCACGCCTTTGCGTACAAGATAATCGGCCAGCTCGGTCGCGTTCATAAGCCCGCGCGTCGCCGCCTCAAGTGCGCGATTTTCATTGAGACGTATGTTGCGCAGAACCGTGGCCGTTACTTCCAGCGCCGCGCTCGTAGTGTCGAACGTATCGAAGACAGCCTCCTTGTCCTCCTGCATGTCCTTGTTGTAAGCGAGCGGCAATCCCTTCAACATAGTAAGAAGCGCGACAGTGTGGCCGAAGACGCGCCCGGCTTTGCCGCGCACAAGCTCCATAGAGTCAGGGTTCTTCTTCTGCGGCATCAGGCTTGAGCCGGTCGCAACCGCGTCGCTCAATTCCAGAAACCCGAACTCGGCTGTAGCATAAAGAATGATGTCTTCAGAGAGGCGCGAAAGATGCAGCATGATGAGACTACTGCTCGCAGCAAACTCCACGCAGAAATCCCTGTCGCTGACGCCGTCAAGGCTATTGCGCGAGACGGCTTCAAAGCCAAGCGCCAGCGCCAACGCCTCGCGGTCAATCCTGTGAGCCGTGCCCGCCAGTGCCGCAGAGCCTAGCGGCATGACGTTCACACGCGGGCGAATCCCTGAGAGTCTTTCAACGTCACGCGTGAGCATCTCGAAATATGCCAGACACCAGTGGGCGAAGAGAATGGGCTGCGCGCGTTGCAGGTGTGTGTAGCCGGGGATGACTGCCTTACTATGTGCGTCGGCCAGATCAAGCAGTGATTCCTGTGCGATGCGCAAGCGTGTCTTGAGCAAGTCAATCGCATCGCGCAGCCAGAGCCGCATGGCGGTCGCCACCTGATCGTTGCGGCTCCTGCCCGTGTGCAGTTTGCGCCCCGTATCTCCGATTAACTGAACCAGCCGCGCCTCTATGAATGAATGAACATCCTCGGACGCCAGTTCGTCGAAGTAGCTTGCATCCGTGGCGGCGCGCTTTTGTATAGTCAGAAGCGCGTTCTTAATAAGGTCTGCTTCGGCTCTTGTCAGGACACCCGCGCCCACAAGCCCCTCGCAATGCGCGAGGCTGGCGCGCACGTCCGCCTCGAATAATCTACGGTCAAAACCGAACGAGCGGTTGAACTCTACGAAAGCGGAGTCCGCCATGCCTTTGAATCTACCGCCCCACAAATTTTTCGACTCGCTCACCTTCACCTCCGTCTAAACGTATGGCTTGATTTTACGCCCCCAGGCTCTCTACGTGTCCGGTTAACTAAAAGTACTTACAAGCCATCCCCTGTAACCTGTTGGAATTATTAAACCGCATACAATCATCAACCAAATAATCAGATCAATTGTCATAACCTAAAAGTACTAACAGAGGGTACACATTAACTAAAAGTACTTACAAGCCGGACATAGCGACTGTGAGCCAACGATGGCCTCCTCTTATATCATAGGCAGATGGTCTAAGACGTGGTAGGGCTAACGGCCACAGTGATCGCATCTCTGGAAGGGCTGATGCAGTCGAGGCGGACGACTTCAGGGTCGGCCAGCAGGGCGGCAACTTAGGCCTAAGCAGGATTTTGTGTACGTGAATTTTCTATACCCACTATTGGCCATGGCTCCGTATTTTATCAGAGAAATATTGTTTCAAACACGAAATTTTATATTACAATATCGCTTAGCTGGAGTTCTGGCGCACATGCGTCATTTTCGACGAGAGCCGAGATATTCAGGATATGTGGAGGTGACCAATGGCTAGGCGAGTATTCTTCAGTTTCCATTATCAAAATGACATCTTTCGTGTGAATCAGATCAGGAACAGTCACGTGGTCGAAGGCTGTGCCGCTGCTGGTTTCCAGGATGCTTCATTATGGGAAGAAGCTAAAAGGAAGGGTGATGCAGCAATCAAGTCTTTGATTGATCAAGGGCTTATAAATACCAGTGTCACTGTCGTTCTTATCGGGGAACAAACAGCCCAACGTAGGTACGTTACCTATGAAATTGAGCAGAGTCTTGCTAGAGGTAATAGACTTCTTGGTATCCACATCCACAACATCAAAAACCGTGATGGGAGAACGTCCCTGTTCCCAGGCCGTGTGCCTGAGGCTTTATTAAAGGCCGGCGCACCCGTCTACACATGGGACAGGAATCAGTTTGGGACGTGGGTAGAGGAGGCCTTTCAGAGGTCGCAACAAAAAAAAAGCTACCCCTGGAGATTCTAAGTTGAAGAGATTTCTCCTGCGCCTGTTCTTTGGGTGATGCTAGGACGCCGGCCGGCCCTGAGTCTCCCTGATGATCTCAAATACGGCGTCGACGAGCTGTTTGTCAGACTTTTTCGCATCACCAAGAACTTTAAGTTGCTTCCGGACATCGACTCCCGGAAAATACTTTTCGGGCGCAGCGGAAACTTCGTCCCAAATCTTCTTCGCGGCGTGTCCGGTTGCGCCAATCGGGATCGGATGTCTCCCTAATGCCTTAGCTATCTCAAATTCTTCTATTACGCCGTCAGCTAACACTACTTTCTTCGAGTGGGGGTCTTCTTTGTTACCACACAAGAAGACGGCGTAGCCCACGGTCGAAAGTAAATCATTTCTATACTTTGTGTACGTCTCCGCGCGTTTCGGATCTTTAGCCGAAAGCTGCGGAAACGGGCGCATGATGACGCGGTCCAAGAGTGGCGCGCGGTCATCTCTATATACTTCCTCCATGGCCCCGATAAGTACTGCGCCTCCGACCCCCAACCCTAAGCCGGAGACGAGGTTGAAGCCCTCTCTGATGGTCCTCTCGCCGATCATGCGCGCTAGCTTTTCCACCCTTTCCCTTGTCATCGGCGCGTACTCGTGGGCGCTACCCGACACGAAGACGTGTTTTCTGAAAGCTTGCTTGTTCAACTCCTCCAGAAGCTCAGTGATTTCACTAAACTCATTCACCATCAACGCTTCGATGCCGTAACGCTTGAGGTCGTCTGTCCGGAGTTGTAGCTTCCGCATCTCATATTCATAATCGGCCTCTTTTTTTCGACTTTTAGGCTTTGACGGCCACTTCATCACGCAGTAGTGCTGACGGGGGTTCTCCCACATGAGCACACGGATTCGGCTAAGGATGTAATCTATATTGGGGTCGGTGAAGCTGAAGCCCAGGAAAAGGAAATTCTTGTTGACTAGGTCGCCCTTCAACGTGTTCGTGAAGACCTCTCGCTTGATGTTGTAAACCTCATAGTCTTCCTTGGTCAGCACGGCCTCTTGCGGATGGGTAATATCCCCGTGCATTTTGTAGATGGTCACCTCCCGACCCCGCTCCGTCGTGCTGAAGTCTCCGGTAGTGACCTTCGAATCGTAAAGCTTTCCGGCTTCACGGAATGCCTTCTCTAGAAGCTGATCGTAGTTGGTAGTCCATACCGTTTCCACCGGGAGCTTCGCGATGAGCCTATGATTCTCGGTGAGTGGCCTGTCGGCACCGTATGTGTCTCTTAGGAGTTGGTTAAGCCGCGTACGTACTCCGCGCTTCTCGTTGACGTGAAACTGAGCAAGGGCGACCAAGTCAGTCTCCTTGTTGATGTCAAGTTTGAGATCGTCCGCTACTTCACGCAGCAGTTCCGGCCAAGTCTTCAACTTGGTCCCTGCGGACAGTCCGGCACCAATAAATAGGGCTGCCTCCCGGTTATCGAGAGCTCTGCCGTATTCCGAGTAGAAGTTACTGAATTTGTTACATTTGATCATAGGTGGTTTGCACTCAACTACCAGTTTTTTCGAGGATTACGTCAGGCGAGACTAATACCAGCAACCGGCATGGCAGAGACAAACTCAATCTACGTTGTGCAGGTTTCGAGCGCTGGCGAGCCAGGAGCAACTCTGCGAGATACCTATGGCAGTCTAGGACAGGTTTTACTGTACGGCTCCTCATTTAGATACTGCCGCCATTCCTCAAGTGTTAGATTCCGGGTTAAACGATTACACGCATTTTCAATTAAATCACTATGCCATAAGGGCCAAACCCAGATAGTATAGCAACATCCCATGGCTAAATATCTGCCGTCCGGGCTAATGTCTAACTCGGAGAATGTGTTCACTACTTCGACGTGTGTAATTTCGCGCCCAGATGCGAATTCCCATACACGCGCTCCCCCATACCCCTCTGAGGTGACTAAAAACCTGCCATCTTTACTGAAAACAAGAACACGAACCTCAGAGTCATGCCTTAGCTCGTTTACCGCTCTACCGTTTGATACATCCCATATCCGTGCAAAGCGGTCATGGCCGGCCGTAACTAAATATTTTCCATCTGGGCTAAAAGCAATAGCCCAGATGCCGCCGTCGTGATGTAGCCATGTGCTCTCCTGACCATTCGATAAATTCCACAACCGTGCGTTAGAGGTATTGCCGGCCGTAACCATCTGTCTTCCATCTGGACTAAACGCTATGATGTGTACAGCCGCCCCGTGATTGATACGACTAATCTCACGTCCACTCGACACGTCCCAAACGCCAACTGTATTGTCGGTTCCACCTATCGCCATATATTGCTCATCCGGCGAGAACATAGTTGTCCAGATATGGCCACTTTGCTTAACCTGTATAATCTTACGACCTGTAACAACATCCCAGAGATCTACAGGAGATATTTTTGTGGCCCAGTATGGTGTCTTGGATAAGTCCGTAGCGAGATGTTTCCCACTAGGACTAAGTGCAAGAAGACGAGGGGATGCCCCAACAACCCCTTCGCCTGCATTAACCTGAGCGATGTTCTTTCCGTTTGCGGCATCGAGTACCTTTATCACGCCTTCACCTACGCTCGTGGCGAGGTATCTTTTGTCTTGGCTGAATATTGTGTATCCCAAATTTGAAGCTAGGACTACTTTGGAAATCTTTTGACCGCTCTTAGGGTCCCACGACGTAGAAGTCCCGTCCGCGCTGAACGTATTTATATATCTCCCATCCGTACTGAATGTTAAATCCCTTACCTCCCCGTCAGTTTTGACTTCGATTAGATCTCGATCGCTTGACGTCTCCCATATCCGCACAACGCCGTTCTTATCAGCAGTGATTAAGTGTTTACCGTCCGGGCTGAAGGCCGCACTAGACAAACTGACTTCTAAAGGTAGGCGTGATATTTCCTGCTCATCTTCCAAGTTCCAGATGCGAACGCCGTTTCTATCTTCCAAAGCCACGATCTCACTGTCGGGAGTGAAAGCGAGAGGTTGAGCTGTTTCTTTGTCCTTAAAACTTAGTACTTCCCGACCGCTTGCGGTATCCCAGATATGTGTTGAGGGAGTCTGGTCAAATGCCGTTAGATATTTACCGTTGGGGCTGATGGTTAATGTAGGTAGAACTCCGGCATACTCTATACTGCTGACTTTGTGGCCGTTCGTCGTGTCCCTGATTTCATATTTAGCGGTTTGCCCAACTTCTGGCTCCGCATCATTATAAATCGCTATATCCCTGACACAGTATTTTGCATCCGCACTAAGAAGAGGCTCGATAAGGTGAGATTCCTGCTTTACTACTTCCACAACAGTCTTACCACCAGGCTTCCAGTGAATAACTCCGCCGTTCGAATCTGAAATGACTAAATAATCGCCAGTCTTGATGAAGTTAAGATCATTAAAGCTGTTGTCTCGTGTAGGGTGATCCAGTTCTTTGCCACTTGATACCTCCCATATTCTAACCGAGGGGTTACTATGTCTTAAATCAAGCTTCCCGTTCACTAGAATCAAATCACGCTCTGAGTGTTTGGCACCCAAACCGGCTAAGTATCTTCCGTCAGGGCTAAAAATGATTTTCTTGATTCCTCCGTCTTGGTTCAACCGCGCGATCTCTTGACCACCCGCCACATCCCAAATCCTTACCGTATTATCATCACTTGCTGTCGCCAACAACTTACTATCCGAATCAAACGCAATGGCGTTTACATTATCATCATGAGTTAACTGGGCTGTCTCACGACCGGTAGACATTTCAAATACCCATACAGTTTTACCCACTGGATCTCCTCTCCAGCGATGCCCTCTAGCTAGGGCAAAATATTTCCCGTCTGAGCTGCAAGCAATTGCGCTGAGAGGCCCGTCTAACTTTATAGTAGTTAAAGAGCGTGAGAGGTTGCTTAATTCACGCCGCAATATTTGATCGGCTTCAAGGGACGGCAAACGCTCCATGGATTCAATCGCAAGTAAGGTTGATAGCGTGTGCGAGCCTTGGTTCCCGAGAAGCTCCGCTCGGGCCGCCAACTGTCGCGCGCGCGCTATACGTTCTTCATTAATAGCTCGATCTCGTTGTGAGCGATAAAGTGCAGCCACAAAAATAGCAATCGCCAAGGCAGCGAGCGCAGCGACCAGCATGAATGTGCGCCACGTGGTCTTATACTTACGGCTTGCTAAAATGTACTCTGTCTAAAGTTGCGTTGGCTTAGGGTCTTTATTAGCTCCGTTTTGAGCCAGCCACGTCTCAGCTTCTTGCAAATCGCTTCCGCGCAATAAGAAACTTCTATTTTTCCTTTTCGTTTCCCACTCAATGGCCCTCGTAAGTATACGGGTGTGTTCGCGCACATGATTTAGATCAACATCGAGAGTGTTTATTAAAGAATTTAGCGCACTGCGGAACCTGCGCTTCTCTTGGAAGTCTATCCACTTATAAGAGGCGAGAGCATGAGGTAGCTGCTGTTTACCAACTTCCCTGCGTAAGATTGGTATTTGTCGCTTGTTGTGTTTATACGCGTGAGAGAGTTCGTCATTACAGTACTGTGAGGCGATAGAGTCAGGACTGATTACAAAAATAAAGCTGTCGGCTGATTCTATTCCAGAGTGGATTGCCTTTAGCCACTCCTCACTAGGCTGGACGTCATCTAGGTCAACCCAGGCCCTTCGTCCATTCTTCTTCAGTTCATTACTTAGGATCTGAACAAAATCTTTATCTTTTACTGAGTATGATATAAAAACGTCGTGTCGCGACTCCCCATCCGAGCGCAAGCGAGCCCGATCATTGATTTCTGGTTTATTGCCCTCTCCATTCTGTTTGCTATATTTGCGTTTAGATTTGCTCATGATGCCTACTGCAATACTTTCAGGGTAGATTGAGGCATGTCCGGCGATATGGCTCGTCGCCGAAATAAAGGTGCCATTCTTCCAGCGTGAAATTTCGGGTGAGGCGGTTGCACGCCTCGTCAATGAGGTCTTCTTCTCTCCACGGCAGGATCCACAGACTCTGGTCAGAGTCTGCGATCAAGTATTTACCGTCGGGCGTGAAATGAATTATCCGCTTATATTTTTCTTCTATGTGAGTAATCTCTCGCCCACTTGCCACTACCCACACGTCAGTATGGTGTACAGTTTCGCGCTCAATCTCATCACTTAGAGCCCATGCTTCTGATGTAGCTAAATACTTACTATCAGCACTGAAAGTAACTGGTGCTACTCCGTCTGTATGACTTAGCCGCGCTACTTCCTGATCGCTAGGCACATCCCAAATCACCGTTGTGCCGTCGCTGTTTGCTGCTGCTAGATATTTTCCATCAGGGCTGAACACGATTGGGTATCTGGCATTCTTCAGATCTATTCTTTTATCCTCTCGTCCCGTTTTTATCTCCCACATTTGTGAGGGGGGCTTTTCGCCTACCGTAAGTAGAAATTCTCCTGTAGGGCTAAATTCAAGGTGTCTGTTAGAGGAGGGAAGATCTGCGACTTCCTTACCCGTTGGCATCTCCCATATTCGAACGGTCTCTCCAGAAGCGGCAAGATAGTTACCTTTAGCGCTGAATTTAGCGAAACCAGCATACGTTGGGTGAGATAAACGCAAAGCTACACGACCCTCTTTCACATTCCAGACAATCAAGGGCCAATCCTTAGGCCTGGAGGGAGTTATGTTTGACTTTAGAAAATCTTGGTCAGCGACTACATAATGCCCGTCTGGACTAAGAGCATCAGGGATAAAACTATGAGATAAGAGGTCGCTACCTCGTAATTCTGTTTGGGGATTTTCAATTACACCTATCTCGGTTCCGGTAGCCATATCCCAAACTCTAATACTATTATGACCCCAATTGGGTGCCACATAACAATCCGTTACCACATACCTTTGGTCAGGGCTTAATCTATAATTCAGGCAATTAACATCTTTCCTTAGGGATAGTATCTCGTTACCACTAGGGATTTCCCATACGCGAAAGCTGTCGTCAAACCGTTTCCCGGGCATTGAGTTGCTTCCTATCGTACTAAGATATTTTCCGTCTGAGCTTATAAAAGTGGCATTCCAAGAATTATGGCCGTCTCCCCTGTCGTCAGTAATTCGTGCTATCTCTTGGCCACCTGTAGATAACCAAACTTGAGCAACACCTCTATCGCTTGTCGTAATCAAGAATCTTGCGTCTGGGCTAAAAGCACAATTTAACGCATTCCCGTCGCTAATCATGCGCGCAGCTTCTTGGCGAGTGGCTAAATCAATAACTCGCACTGTGCCATCTTCAACAACCGTGGCCAAGTACTTTTCATCATTGCTGAATGTAACTTCTGACACTCTCCCTTCGGGCTCCAATCGCATCACCTGACCAGCCCCATCTGTTTCATACACAAAATCCTCGTGCTCGAAATCTAGTACACCTACTATGATGAAGTATTTACCTGTAGGACTGAAAATAAGCTCTGCAAACGGGCCTGAATATTTTATATGAGCAATTTCAACACCATTATCTATATCCCAAATTAAGATGGTGTGATCTACTGGCTCGGAAAATGGCGGCTCATAATTGTCCTTTACTGTGGCTAGATATTTTTCATTACCACTAATATATGTACGATCAATTTTGTTTGTTCGTATGTAATTCGAGATCAGTTCATTTTCTTGCCCCTCTCTGATGTACAGTCGTTTATCGCAAATTGAGACGAGATATTTACCACTAGGGTCCAAGGCATCCGACCCGCCATAACCGTTCTTTTTGAAGTGCTTTATTTCTGCGCCTGACCTGATCTCCCACAATCGTTTTGTATTCTCTTCGCCCGACAAAGTGAAAAGATATTTTCCGTCAGGGCTGAGCACCACATTTTTCACTACCTTATCGTGTCTAAAAGCTATTAGTTCACGGCCGTTAGGTGTATCCCAAATACGCGCAGTTTGATCATCACTAGCCGTAGCTAAAATATGTTCATTGGGGCTGTACGCGAGAGCATTAACATTACCATTATGCTTTAGTTGTAAGATTTCTTTCCCAGTAGCCGCCTCCAGTATCCAGACAATGGGCCCGCCTATTCCTTCATCAGGATTATCAGCGCGCATTCGGCTGGGTTGGCCTCGTGTAATTGCTACGTATTTACCATCAGGGCTGTATGCTATTGCTCTTGGATGCCCGCTTAATGACAAGCTATAAAGATTCCGAGGTAGGATGTTTAAGCCGTGCCTCAAGGCTATATTGGCTTCTAAGGAAGACGACATCTTCATAGACTCAATAGCAAGCAGGACACTGGTCGGAAGAAGGGTAGCGCCTTGGTTTCTTATTAATTCTGACTGAGCTGCTAATTGACGCGCATGTGCTATGTGGGCTTGGTCTATAGCTTGATTTTTCTGCGAACGGTAAAGAACAGCCAAGGTAGTAGTTATGAATAGGGCAATCAATACAGCCCCTAATATAAATCTCCGGGTCCTTTTATGCGCCTTTGTACTTGATATGACATATTCAATCTGGAGCGGTGTGGGGTGTCTATTCGAGGCTGCTTTAGATAACCATTGTTCAGCGTCCCGTAAATCATTTCCACGTAAAAGAAAACTATTGTCTTTACCTTTAGCATTCCACTCAATAGCGCGTTTAAGAAAGCGAGTATGTTCCTGCACATACGACAGATCAGAATCAAGTGTGGTAATTAAAGATCGAAATTTTTCGTTGAATCGATCTCTATTCCGAAAATCTATCCAATTAAGCGCTGCTATATCTTTAGGCAAAGAGCTTTCATTAACATCCCGCCACAAGATAGGGATTATTCGTTTGTTATACCTAACAGCGTGCTTAATCTCATCATTACAATATGATGAGATTACAGAATCAGGGCTAATGACAAATATGAAATTATCGGCACCCTCGATACCGGACCGAATGGCTTTGAGCCATTCCTCGGTGGGTAATACATCGTTTTGATCAATCCAACTTTTGCGTTTACTCTTTTGGAGGTTTCGGTATAGCCGCTGAACGAAATCTCGATCTTTTTTCGAGTAGGATATAAAAACATCCGTATTTAAATTGTTATCTGGACGTAGATAGTTTCCGTTTTTGATACTTTGTCTGTTGAGCTGGCGACTTTTTTTATTATTAGGTCGGCTCATAAGGACTCCTGCTGAGGCAGTACTGTGACCAAGTTGTACATTTTAATGTTTTAACGCCTCAGTGCTGTGCTCTTTGGATTGTCTCAACACCTATTGCTCCATGCTGATAATCAACCGATTATAGAAGTGCTTCACTGAGTGCTTCTCGTTCCGATTACTACACCGAGCAGGTCAGACTGTTTGGGTTCGAAGACCGAAGAGTTAAGGACTATAAAGGGTGTCAAAACAGTCCATAGGATGACCGAGTACAGCGTTTCGGTAAGCGAGTAAGAGGCTGCGTAACCAAATTTACTACCAAGGAAGTAAGTAGTGCAATAGTGAGGTCAGGCTCATCGATAACCTCCTCGTACATCATAGGCAGATGGTCTAAGACGTTGCAGGGTTAGCGGCCAGAATCGCACCTCTAGAAGGATTGATGCAGTCGAGGCGGATAACTTCAAGGTCGGCAAGCAGGGCAGCTATCTTCATGCAGCCCTTTATAGCAGCGCTGGGCCGTAAAACTCTTTAACTTTTCGCTGCCCGGTAATAGCTTAACCCTCCCCGAAATCTCACCGATTGCATATCTGTATACCCGGAACTGGCTAGATGCTTGTCAGGCCGGCTTGCTGCTTATGGCCCGCATCCTGCTGGCAGAGAGAGTGCTAAAGGAACAACCCGCAGGGGAGCTTCCCATGTCAGGGTTTATCGACAAGATTTGTAGGATGAGGAATTATGCAGAAATCTGTAGGCGAACTGATCCAAAGATCATACAAATAGATTTCTATGTATTTACGCACATTGTTCGACTGCCGGTTTAGTGATCATAACGCCCGGTTTTGTTCAATATTTATTGACAGAATGCCAAGGGAGGCGTAATTTTCTATCGCCTTTTCAGTATCAAATCGGCTGGTGTAGAGCCTTACCTTAGCACCCACCCGAACGAAGTAACGGTCGCATATCGCGTTATCCTTACGTTGCTTCCACCCGACTCTAGACTTCGGCAAAGGACTAATTGCCGCAGACACGTTTCGCTCAGCCTTAATCATTTTCTGGAGTTGTATTGGCCATATATTTAGGAATGTTTCAGCTAGATTTGATGTGACAACTTGAGCGAGGATAAAAATATGAAGCGTATTGTTGTCTTCATACCAGGAATAATGGGAAGTAAGCTAAAGGAGCCCGCAGCAGCAGGTGGGCGCCCACTCTGGTACGAGCATATCCGTAGAGCTGTTTCCCAGTTGGTTCACGACCCCTCTCTTCTGAGGTGGAATCCCGGTAACAGGTTAGATGCTTATGAAGTGCTACGCCAGGTAACTATCCCGTTCAATAGATTCTTCAAAGTCGGCATTTGTCAGCTCTTGAGTAAAGAGCTTGCCGACATGGCTCTTATTGAACAGCTCTTCACCTATCAGGAGTACGCTTACGACTGGCGGCAGGACATTACAGAAACGGCACGACAACTTGGCGCATGGTTCGACCAACATGGGTTCACCAGGAAATCTAATGGTAAACAGCAGAAGGAAGATTCACCCCGTATCGCTTTGGTCTGTCACAGTATGGGCGGGCTTGTCGCGGCTATTGCCATGCGCCGCCAGTTCATCAATCCAGAGAACGTGTATCGCTATGTGACTATAGGATCGCCCTTCGCTGGTGCGCCCGCAGCCTTCCGCGGCCTCTATGACCTTGGTTATTTACCAGGTATGGAATGGATGGAGCGCGCTATAAATTGGAGATGGAACAGAATTACTAGCCGTAGAATTCTCTTGGAATCGTTACAATCTTTTGCCAGTTCCTATCAGTTACTCCCACCAGGTGCAGAAGATTTTGTTGAGCTAGCTGGGGGTGGTACGATTAACCCGCTTAATCGGCCTATCATCCCCGCAGATAAGAGAAAAGCCGCAAAGGAGGCCCACGCTAATCTTAATGGATTGGAGGCTTTCCTTAAGAAATTCCCGCAGCTTGAATACCTCTTCATCTTCGGCGATCACCAAAACAATACTGACTACAGATTCAGGGCTAGGGAGAACGCCGTCAGTGAAGTTTATGAGGGCGTTATCTGCCGGAATAAGACCAATGGGGACGGAACGGTGCCCGTAGAATCCGCCACGCTTAAGAATAGGCGCGCTCATTTCCGACATCCGGTGGCAGGCGCTGCTCACATGTCGATGTGTAATGATCCTAGAATAATACAAGCAGTTAAAGGTTTCTTGGCGAAGCCATAGGGAAGGTGATATTGATGAAAGGATTTAGAACAGATTCCCTTGTTTACCACCATGAATGCGCTTGGGTCGTAGAACGCCCTAAGGTCTATTTCAACAAAGATTTGTTATGCGAAGGTGAGCCGCTCAAGGTAATTTGGCGAGAACCTCTCTATTCACGCATCGATCTCAAGCAGGACTTTCTTCTACGCATCTCTCATCTCAATGATGAGGGGGAGACGGCGGATAAAGTTCTTGAAGGGCATCTGGTCTTGGATAGTTGGTGGCCGGGATTTATTCAGATAGTCGGGACGGGAAAGGAAGAACTGCTGAAAGAGGGTGCCTACATTGCACGGGTCTTTCCGGCTGAGGGCGATTCAGATGAGGGAGGTGCCGTCTATGAGGAGCATCAATTTCAGGTCATTAATCGAGACGAATACTGGGAACAGTGGAGAGATTTGTTTGGTGAAGAGTGGGACGAACCTATCTTTTGGGACGAGATAGATGGCATACAAAGAGGAGAGATAACGTCAAGAGAGACTTCTAAGCAAGGGGAGGAGAGAGCATTACGGAGAGAATTACTGCTTGGAGAAGAGTTAATGCGAGGGCTGCCAGTACAGGATATTTTAGCTGTGTTACCAGAGGATGTCGTTTGGGATGCAGAAACAATTTTACAACTCCTAGGTCCAATTATGTCGGCTTTTATGCTTGATGAAAGAGGACGCTTACCGTTCCGAACCACTTTTTCTCTCAATCAGTCGTCAAGTCACATGCCCCATATTGATTTGACCAAAGTTATATGGCTTCTAAGCGTGATTGGTCCGGCTTGCAGGGACTTGGGATTTGATGCATACCATTCTCATATCTCTATTGCAATGAATGGGGAAACACTTGATCTGCGCATAGATTTTGAAGAGCCTCTTCGTAAAATTCCTTACCCATCGGGCTTATTGCTTAAAAATCCTGAGGCGGCAATTGATGTAGTGCCTGAGATCTTCCGCGTTGTTGAGAAGACAGCAGGTCAATATTTTAAGTTTAAGCTAGATCCCAGTCCATACGGAGTAGGTATTTACTTTTATTAGATTAGCTTGAGTATATCTCGCAATGGCAGCCCCTGACGGAATAAAAATGACTACGGTTCTACTTAGAGAAACGGAGCTTTTCTTATTACTGCTGAGTGTAGCCGCATAACATTCGCCGGTTAGCTAAAGCAAAATACATGTGGAAGGATTGGATATGAGCGAGACCAAGCCAATATCTACAGGGGCACTCTATTACCCTTACATTCATATTGATGATGTGAATTGGTTACGAGCCAATTTGCTTATATTTCCTTGCATAAAACGCATGGTACCAAGCTACTTCACTCCTATGGATAAGCCTCCCGTTAGGGAGCTGGCGAAATGGTCTGACGATAAAGAGCCTCTTCTGCAACCCGCAAATCTTTTCACCAAGAGGGTAAAGCACGCACAAGCTAAGCTCTCTGAGGACTTAAAACGAAGTGCTAAGAAGAAAGCCTTCTTAGAGAGATTTGGAGTAGCGGCGGCGCGTCAACTCGTAGGTGAGAATGATTATGGTTTTCAGATACACGCCGGAAAACTGTCTAGGCCACTAAAGGAGGCCCTGGCTCATACCAGGCTAGCCTGGAATCCTTACAATAAAGAGCCGTACGATATGGCTTCGGAGTATGTCGAAGTCCACCCGAATGTGGGGGAGGCCGTCATGTCAACTCTCGCCATTGCGTGCGCACAGGATGATGGTCTGGATATTGTTGGGGACAAACGTACAGGGGAATTGCACCGCTGCCTGTTGGAAAAAGATTTGGATAGTGTCTATGACGCGTGGCTGAAATTAAACGCTCATATGCCTCCTCCGCAGGAAGCATCGGGAGAGGAGTTGCTTGAAGTCTTTCTGGGAATATCAGGCGATTTATCAAAGCTCTCGACAGACGCGCTGCGAGATCTCAACAAAGAGAGAGAGCCGATTGACGACCTGATGACGGAGCTGAGAAAAGAGGCACGTAAAATTAACACAATGAGTCGGGGGAAAAACAGAGATGACCAGTTCAAGCAAGTGGCCACCCAGATCATGACGAAATGGGAAGCTGACAGGAATAATTTGTCCAACTTCTGGCGCGCTTTTTGGGGGAAGGATACGGCTGATTTGGCGACCAAGTTCGCCGGCGCGGTCGCTGACAAAACTCTCACCGGGGTAGCGACAGGAGTCATGGCAGGAGCAGGAGCTAAAGCGACATTGACGACTACTGCTGCGGCCAGCGCTGCCAATGCAGGCTGGGTCGGAGCGCTGGCCGCTGGCGGCGTAATCGGCGCCGGGGCAGGATTAATCATCGGCGTAATCGCTCACGCCGGAAAGACATATCACGACCAAAGAAAGCGAGCGAAAAACAGTCCGTACAGATTCCTTACTACATTAGAGAGTGCAGGCATTTTGTGCCGATTTTAGATCGTATCCTCTCCACTACTATTTAACGGTGACGAAGAATAGGAGCCGGTATAAAGTATTAATCGGAACGCTGTTCGGCTTTACAAGTTTCGAAGTAGAATGAGCTTTGACTCAAAAATGATGACAAAGGTCGCGCTGCCCACCAGTGTATTGTAACCTCGCCGCCCTTGCTTTGCTCGACTACCCAATATGGTATCCGTCTGCCCTTCACATACTGGAGTTGGAGTGGATATGCGTCCCGTCTATAAAGAGCTTCAACCACCAAGAGGCATTCGTGAAAGATCCCCATGCATTCTAAGGTGAAGATTCGCCATAGGGTCCGATCTGGAAGATTGACCATGGGCGGATCCCAATGTACACGCGGATTATCAAGCCGCTCTCGGTGTGGTCCAAGTGGTCTAAAGAGTAGGTGCGGGTGATTGGCACCTTCCCAAAACATACGCCAAAGAAGCAGGGCGTTCGCAGCAGGACAGGTAGTTCCTTGCCATGTAGTTAGCTTGTTCCACCCAACATCTTTACGAACTTTAATAATGCACTGCCGATGATGTGAAAGGTAACTCCTGATCAAATATCGGCGTATTGCTTTATAAGTTCTGAATAGCTCTAACTTCCAAGCTCTATCTGCTATTACATGTAACCTACTCACCCATTCATCTATCTTGCTTGTCTCACACTTGCTTGACCATTTGCTTGACCGAATTCGAATGTGTATACCTGGAAGCTTCGAGATATTAAATGAAGCCTTGCAGGAGCTAGGCATAACGTCAGCCCAATAAGCTGGCAGCCGTCTTATATACCGTGTGAAGTACCTCCATTTCGCTCCCAGTGGTACAAATCGAGCTATCGTCTGTTCAGGCGTGTTGAGCTCAGTTCTTTTCATAAGCCACTTTGCATCCGACAATAAAGCTCTCTCCCTGTCCGCTGCTTCTTTCCGAATCTCTTCAACGCTGCTATGTGTGAGATGTTGACTCAAGCCATGCACCATGTGGATGCAAGTGGATAAGTCTTTACTTGAAACGGATGGGAACTTATACGGAATGGTCTGAGTAAGACAGTCGGTGCAACGACTCTCTAGCCTATCTCCATGTGCCGGGCATTTAGCTAGAAATAATAGCTGATGAAGAGGGGTATGGAACCCTTGACCTATGCAGGTCGGGCAAAAACGTAAAAATTCAGAGGTGAGAGTAACCGCTTCATTCTCATGCACATAAGGCAATACTGTTGCCTCTGCGAGATAACCATAGCCGATGCCAAATATGGTCGACAGTTTTGACGGATCTAGACCAGCGAAGCTACGAAGATCAACTCGTAAGTACCACCTCCGCCACCATTGATTTGAGTCCTGGGACACATTCTTATGCCTAAAAAGCTTACGGATCTCATCGTGTGAAATTGCGTTGAGGTAAGCGAATTTGCGTAACAAGGACCAGAGTGACTCGAAGCGTGAAGCCCAATACGGGCGCCAGCAGAAGGCTGAAGGCTCAATCTGGGGGTTGTTGCTCTGGCCGTCCATGTATATGGTTGTATGTATATCTTTCGGCATCAATATAACCGGAGGATCTGATAGCATCCTTCCACATCTCTAGGGATATTTCCTTTGGCACTTCCTCATGGGTGCCATATTTACGCAGCGCAAACTCCACAGTACGGCAGAAATATTGCATCGGGATTTCGCGCTTACCGGGTAAGCCACACTCGTCTTTGGTTAGTCTGAAAGCTTCCCACAGGGTATTAGCATAGGGTTTAAGCCTGAATCCCGAGTTGAAAGCAGCAGGATAAAAGTATCTTGTAAATGACCAGCCGCTCCCTTCAGGATACTCGGAGCCTTTATCGTAAGCCTCCAGGCATCTTTTAATCTGTCTTGCCCCGGAAAGGCCGTGAAATTGAAATCGATGTACCATAAAGCGCCCGATAATTTGTGTTTTCTCTGTATGTTGGAAGGCAGAGTATTGGTGAATAAGCTCATCCTGCCCCACTAGCAATACAATCATGGCGACATCATGCGCGTCTAATTCGTTGTGTACATCTATTAACCATTTGTAATGCTGTTCAAGTAGCTTCTGCGCCTCGTCAATGAAAAGTATAAGCCGATTCTGAGAGCTTAGCTCTACTTTCTCGTTAAGATATTCTATAAGACGGTTACGCTTTGCCGCAGCTTTACCACTGCTGTACAGTGCATGGCCTGCAACGCGTAGTAGGTCCTCAAAGAATGTAGACTCTGAAGGCACTTTATAGTCACGGCACAACAGGGTTATGACTGGTAAATTAGCCCCAAACTTCTCAGCAAAGAGCATGGTGAGGTATTGAATACCTCGTGTCTTACCAAAACGGGGCTTGCCATAAATGATGCCACCTGGCGCACGATTATCAATCCACTGGAGCACAGCTTTGTAAGAGTTATCAATCGATGCAGTGGGCAGAAGATAACGGGTTGTCTCAATTGGATGACTCCCGACCGGCACATTAGGGCGGACATTGGGAGGGGCGCATTTCTTTGCCAATATTCGCAGCCTCCTAGTAGGTAAACGTCTTCCGAATTGTCTGTGGCTGATCTTCCGGCTCTTCTACCTCGGGCTCAACTGGCTTAACGGGGCGATTATTGCCTCGCTTGGGCATGCGTTGGACTTTTGCAAATTCACGTGCTGTTGCCTTGTTCTTGGGAGCCCGCGTGGCTAAATAGTCCATATAAACTTGGATAGGATCTTGCTCCGCCGTATACCATAGTAAACGTCTGTGCTTGAGCGCGAGGATTGTCTTCCTGACTTCTAGGGTGTGAGGAGTTCTACCCCAGAACCCACGCGCGGTTAAGATCCCAAGTTCTGATCCGTTCGGCAAGTAAGCCACGAGTGAGCGCAGGTCTTCCGGGTTGACAGAGAGCCTTAACCGCGTCCCAACAAGATCAAATGTACGGGCAAGAACATCGTTCTGGTAGCGGGCGCCCTCAAATTCAATATAGGGTCTCCTTCCCTGATTAATATTTCCTCTTACCACCCGGTTAGCTTCAATATTAAGGAGATTCATATTGGATCGCTTTCCTTCAGGCAGTGTCTTTACCAAAAGGTTTTCATCACTGATAAAGTACTGAAGATGTTCAAGGGGAGATCGGTAGCCGATGCTTGAGTGCGGAGTTCCGTTATACTGCATGATAAGAACCTCAGCTAGTTCTTCAAGGTGTTCCAGCCTAATGTCGAATCTTATAGCAGCTTCTTCTGGATTGTTTCGTCGAGGATCTTTGGGCCCGCTGCCGGTTGTGGATGGAAGTCGATGGTATCCATTCTCCTCAAGTGTCTGAAAGAATCTCTCGATAAGCGGCCTTTCTTCCGGCATTTCAATCGGACCGGCGTTAATAGCACAGCCGACTACAAGTCGGAGTTTTTTAAGCACTCTACCGGCCAAGTTAGCCTTATCGTTGTCATACGAAAACTCCTCCCACAACGCCCAAGCGAGCCCTGGAATGACTTCCGACGGCATTCCACCACGTTCGGGATATTTGAGGCCGGGGATTGTTAAGCCTCGCCGTTTCCAGGGTACGATCGCGTTTCGCACACACAGAAGAACATCATGAGCGTTGTATTCTCGGTTTAAGCTGATGTGATACCCGAGAATAGCTCTGGAGATGGATTCGATGATCGCAAGTATCCAGAAGCGCTCGATTACTACCTTGACAAAGCCTCCGTAGGGGGATGGCATTGAGACATTGCAAAATGCATCGATTCGATGTGCATCGAATTCTACATTTTGAAAAGGCCGCAGGATTCGACCTTTGGAATGACCGTTGTTGGTTGATTTGAGTATTCGTGCGGCGTCTTTCCCGTGACGAGCCAGCACTCCGGACGCAAGCTCCAGCTTCTGAAGTTTGTTGAGATACTTCCAAAGCGCCATCCGCCCAAGGGATTTAACTGAGAACGGATAATCAGTTGCAGGAACCCCCGCATCACGACACGCATCAAGAAATCGCTTATGGATAGAGTTCAGAGGAATGCGTGATTCATGAACAATGCCTGTGTCCTTTTTCTTAAGAAAAAGGGCGTTCACAAGCTCCTGAATATGCCTTAACCGAGCGAAGAGTTGCATTAAGGCCCCCGAACATCCACCTTGACGACTACTAGGATAAGATTTGACAGGTGTAGTGCGCTCATAAGACCTCTGTCTTCGAAATGGTATAAGTGCGCGCCACCCCCAGATTCGCCCATCAGGATGAGTAACCAAACACCTCTTTAATAGTCGCACCAGTTCAATTCGGGGTACTCCAAATGTCTTTGATATTTCGTTTACAGGTTTATCTAATAGATAATCTTGGATGGCATTTTGGCGTTTCTCAAACTTAGTAGCATTCTCTTCGCTCAGAAGAGATAGGTCGACCGTCGGCCAGAGGGAGGTGTCTTTCAATTCTGGCTCAAGTAAAGATCGGTCGAAGCGAGTCCGGGTCATACCACTATGTCTATTTTTGTCGATGCGTTTAAAGGGTGGTTATCAAGAGATGCCTTTAGAAGGCCGCGATGAAGCAGCGTGAAAACGGAGGCCATGACTAAAGTTCGATCAATTTTAGGAAATAATCTTTCTATGTTTCGTAACGTCTCTCCACCACACCTTTTAATGGTAGAGCTGATATTTTCTATATGTAAGCTGAGATCGATATTCTGTGTGCAAGCTAAAGTACTTAAAATGAACTTCCAATTAGATAGGAAAATGGGATTTGCTCGAATCACTTCATCAGTCATTATCGAATGTTTGGCGTTGCTTAGAGTACACCACTTCTTCTGGGCCTGAATCTGGCGATGTATCCTCGAATTAGGATCAGCATGTAACAGATCGTGCAGATATTTCACTTCACGATATTCTTGGGCATTGGTATCCCATAGAATCCACATGTCGAATATTGTTGTCACTAGGCCTGTCGGGAGTTTCACGCGTATTCGGCGGGGCTGTTCACAGAAGCTTTTTATCGAGGTGTTTGCTTCTACCAATACCCAGTGATCGTATTCAAGATTGCTGTACAGGATGACCCTGCGCTTCAATCTTGGACTGTAAACTACCCAGCGGTTATTGCCGTAGCGACTTTGAGGACGATCGCAAACGGGAGATGGATAATTTATAGATTCCTCGTTTCCATCAAATTCTTCATTTCCCTCTCTTCTGTCATTATCCATTTTCGAGTTCCTTATTATTTGCTTCACACCTGTTTAGAGCAATAAGACCTATTGAAGGCCGAGAGCACCTACTCATTGAACATGAGGCTTTTAACAAGTCAGGTTACAAGCCCCTTCTCAACACCTAAATCTTTGCTAATGAGTAGGTGATTGCTCAATTGCTAATAAGCTATTATGAGCCAACGTAGCAGAAATTTTGATGATTTCAAGTTAAAATTGTAGGCAGCAAGAAGTTAAAGTTGGCAGCAAGGGCTGCCAAAGTAACGGGAGAGAAACAGCCCTGAGCGCTACGGTAGCTACGGGAGAGCAACGACCTCCACATGTATAAACAGGATTAGTAGTCCAACCGATTCTCTTTCCATTGAGGCCCCCGATCTTATCTTTCGAATCGACGTTAAGCAGCTTTCACATCTTTACGTCTAAGATAAAATATCGGCTGACTTCAGATTCAATCCTGCGTGTTGCTCTAGATTAGAAAGAGTATTTATACGGGTAGCGATTTGCTTGATTTAAGTTCTCTCTAGAGACAGGCGTCTGGTTAAATGATTGAAAATATTGCGGCTTATGGCTCTATTTGTTTGTTTTGCCCTAGACAGGGAAGCTATCGACCCTTAAATACTCATGTAGTAGCTTCACCAAATATGCCCCATTGTCTTTGAATCCATCACGTATATGAAGAATACTTCTACCCATATCACCACATATAAAGCGGCACATATTGTCAGTGGTGTGAAAACCCAAGCATATAATATTTCGGATCTTCCAGTGGTTGTTTCTGTCTTGTGGCTATGGCAACTTACCGGGGCGGGAGCGCGTTGATAAATATACGGTCGCCAGCGGTTTCTCTCCCGCTACTATTTCGACCCATAGATGGCAGAAAATAAATCTAGACAGCAGGGTAGTTTTGCACTGCAAAACCCATTTACGTAGTCTGATACAAAGGGTACTATAGGCCTGAATCATTATTGAAAGTTACTGATGGTTTAATTGTAATGGAGTTATGATGACGTTCGGAGAGATCATTTCAAAGGCACGCAAAGAAAAGGGCTTAAATCAAAAGCAGCTTGCCGCCCTAATTAAGAAAGAGGATGGGCAGGCCATCTCGGCACCATACCTCAACGACATCGAGCACAATCGCCGAAGCCCTTCTTCGGACCATATCATAGTGCAATTTGCTACCGCTTTAGGTCTAGAGCCGGAGACACTGTATTTCGCCGCACGAAGAATCCCTCCGTACATATACAAGACCCCGGCTGATGAAAAGGTTATGGCCGATGCGATCCGGGCGCTTCATCTATATTTGCAGAAGGCTTCTACAGCTTCTTGATGTTGAGAGTAACAGCCTACTACAGCGGCGTTCATTCGACCGCGACGACTTTCTGCCGCTGGTCTGAGGGATAAGCTCGCATACTCTGCACCTTACTCCTGAGCCTCAGTCGCATTCAAGTGAGCGTCGCTATAGCTGTTGCATTAGATAGGAATGCTATACAGACTTGCTCTACGCAGTGTGGGTGCTGTGATATGGTTACATTAAGACAAGATGCAAGCTTATGCCACCTGTTCTTCAGGTGTAGATCTGCTTATAACCAGACGCAATAACTCTTGTGCTTCGGCATCTGGCTTTATCGAAATTGCCTTGGTTAGCATGATCTTGGAAACGTAGTTATCGTTAGCTGTGGCGAGGGCTTTACCAAGAAGAAACAGGGAACGAAATTCTACTTCTCCGCTCATCCCGATTGCTGCCGCCAGATAGATTGTAGCCTCTACCGGATTACCTTCTTGAAGCAGACATTCTCCCAATAGCTCTAACGACTTGGGGAATGGAAATGCATATATCCCTTCCCGAAGCATAGTAACTGCTGTCGCTAGGTCTCCATTCTCCCAAGCATCCCACGCGGCGTCATAGCAATGAATTGCCCATGCTATTCTCCCGCCGACGCTGAAGTCCTGAGAGGCAGACGGCTGCACTCTTTTAAGGAAATCATACATTAACTAGAACGCTCTCCATCTGGCGATCAGCCACTTGCCGTTATGGTTCACGAACGTAAACGTATTATTAAAGCTCTTGAATTCTCCTCTGAAGGACTCGTACCTGATTACTGTGGTAAGGACTGGTGCTTCCTGCCTAAAACTTAATTCCGCACTCTCGATCTCGAAACTCTTGACCATCGGATCAGGAGAGATGCTTCTGAGGAACCTCTCCCTATCCCACTGCCGCCCCTGCAACGCATAGAACATGAATTGGTCATCGAGCAGGTCTCTCATCAGGTTTTGATTACCCCGCACTCTAGCTTCAATAGCTTGGCGTACTATTCCTTGAAGCGTTTCTATGCTGATGCTTGAGCGATCAATGGTAGGCTTCGTGGCAGGTACACGGACCATCTGCTCAAATGTAGGCGGGGCAGGGACGGGCTTAGCCTTACCTCCTAAGAGAACCTCTACCCGATTAACCCTCGCGTACCTGAGTGGGAGGATGTAGCTCATCACAAAGTCTTGGTGTAGCGTAAGGCCGTAACTAGCTCGGCTAACGCCGCTCTCATAGGGGACATTATATTTCTTAAGGTAAGTGAATATGTCGGCGATACGCACGTTCGTGGAGAGAGGCGATGTCTTATCGAAAATCTTTTGGATCTCCTCCATGTCATCGAATAGCTCCATTGCCTGCTTAATAGTGGTATGCAGCTCTCCTTTGGGCAGTACCTCAAGCGCGGCGGACACGTCAGATTTCGCCTCCAAGTACTGCACCTCGTAGCTGCTCGCAGCAAGTTTACGGCCCACCACGAAATTGGGCCGTATGTATTGACGATTCACGTCGTTCCACCCGTCGCGTAAGACCCGCAGGCGCTGAAGGGCACGCTCTGCGGCTTTTTGCTGTTCGACTCCAATTTTCACCGAAGTTATCAATGGCGATGGCTTTCGGCGTCGCGCACGTGGTAGTTCTTGGGCAGCGAGCGACAGATACGTTGAGAAGATTAAACAGAAGATAGCTAAGGAAGAGAAAAAACGAGGTCTCATAAAGTCCTTCATAAGGAGATGACATTTCTGGCAGCGACAAGCTGGATAAATTGCGAGCGGCAATAGACCATAGACTTGCCGCTTTGCTATTTTAGGGAGCAGTCTCTTTGAATCTTCGTAACAGCAGACCATGCATCGAGCGGTTCTCCATCGCAGGTAATGTTCGACGCCCAGATTTATCTCTCGGATAAATCCTGGGCGAAGCAATATAGCCAAAACATCATAGTAGCAAATGCTACCAGATGTAAATGTAGCGATGGTGAATTTTCCCCGTCAGGAGGGTATTCCTGATGGGTGGACGACCGCATCGCAGGCCAAAAAGGCTGGCCGAAAAGCTCCTTCAGATCCGCACTGCCCTGGAGCTATCGCAGAACGAACTAATCCAGCGATTAAGTCTTGAGGATGAACTGGTAAGGGAGCAGATTTCCGATTTCGAGCGGGGGCGTCGCGTCCCCGCCCTTCCTGTAATTCTCGAATATGCACGTGCCGCCGGGGTGTACATGGATGTATTGATAGATGACGAGTTAGATTTGCCGCACAGACTACCAAGCTCCCCTAAGCATGAAGGCATCAGCAGGCGTTCATCTGCGAAGAAAAGCATTAGATAATCGATTTCTCGGTCCGAAGACACATTGACTCACGCTCTGGGATAAATTTCTGCAATTTACTTGTGTCAAAGATGCAACAACGTATAACATACAAGACGCGTATAAGGCTAGACTTTTCTTTTTGAAGGGAGAAGGAAGATGTGCGGACGATTCACACAGAGACAGCCCGTTGCCAAGCTCAGGAAAGAGTTTGGTGTTGAAGAGGTGCTGGAGGTGGAAGCATGCTACAACATCGCTCCGACCCAAGACGTGCTCGGAGTTCATGAGTCGCCCGATGGGCGTCAGATGACTTTCTATAAGTGGGGTCTGATCCCTTCGTGGGCGAAGGACGCTTCGATGGGCGCGCGGCTTATCAACGCCCGCAGCGAGACAGTGACGGAGAAGCCGGCCTTCCGCCAGGCCTTCAAACAGAGGCGTTGCATCATTCCCGCAGACGGCTTCTACGAGTGGCAGAGGACTGAAGGGAGGAAGCAGCCCTTCTTCTGCCGAATGCGTGATGAGAGTCCCTTCGGCTTCGCAGGACTATGGGAGCGATGGGAAGGAGATGGCGCCCAGGTCATTAACTCTTGCACTATCCTGACGACGGAAGCTAACGAAGTGCTGCGCCCCGTGCATGGCCGCATGCCGGTCATCCTGCACCTGGAGGATTACGAGCTGTGGCTCGACACGGACGTGCGGAAACTCGATCTGGTCAAAGAGGCGATGAAGCCTTACCCTCCCCGTGAGATGATCGGCTACGCGGTCGGCATCTCAATCAACAGCCCACGTAGCCAGGGCGCGCAGTTGATCGAGCGGGCGGCTGTAAACTCTGCGTGAAGAGTAATAGACCGAAATGGGGAAGAGAGTTAAGGCCGCTGAAGTGTTCGCGCGGAGAGTCGTTGAAAGGGAGTTGAAACGACCTGTTGTCATCAATGACGACAACAGTGCGCCGGGGATGTATGACCTCCGCGTCGGGTCTGCTGATGCGCCTGAAATAGCCATTGAGTGCGTCGGAGCTGTCGACCAGACTTACACCGAAACGTGGAACGTCGGTCCGGCGAGAGGGCCGCTGCATCTGTCGGTCAAGGGGGACTGGACGGTCGAGATCGCGCCAACGGCCCGTGTCAATGCTGTCAAAAAGGGTCTCGAGCAGCTCCTGAAGGAGTTGGAGGAGCGGGGGCTCTATAACGTGTATGTTGACTACCGACTTGAGTGGCAGGACGCAGACCTGTTCGGGAAATTTGATTCGCTCAAGATTACACACGCCCTATGCTACACCCAGCAGGGCGCGGGTAAGGTTTATCTCGGAATGCCGGGAGCGGGCGGCGCCGTTGACGATCAAGGTAGAGCTGTGCCCGCGTGGGTAGGAGAGTTCCTGCGCGATCCCTCTAAGCAAGATGTCCTCAGCAAGCTACAGCGGTCTGGAGCGCCGGAGCGCCACGTGTTTGTAATCGCGAGCCTCATGGGCACACCTTGGGAGGTAGAGTCATACTTGATAGGAGATCTTAATCATCTGCCGAGCAAAGCGCCAGATTTACCGCCGCCCGTCACAGGAGTTTGGATAGTCCCGGGGATGGGCCAGAAAGGCATCCGCTGGGACGGAAATAGCTGGCGTTTTTTTGATGCTCGCGGAGAGGGGATTCATAATTAGAGAGTGTGGATGATTCCACATGAGGGCTTTCATATTTATGACTCCGACTTTTAACACAATCGGCTTAACCACACGGTTTTCTGAATTTGTATTTCTTCTGATCGGGACTGGCGGGGAGGTTGCAAGTCCGCTAGGCAGCGGTTTTTTCATTGCCCCTGAAGTGGCAATGACTGCCCGTCATGTGGTGAAAGGATTTTGGGAAGAATTCCAGAGTCATCAAAAATTTCCGAAGCTAAAGACGGAAGTGGAAGCAAATTTCAAAGTTCTGGCACTCCAGTTTTTTGGAGATAAAAGTGAACCAGCCGTCTGGTACATTGAAAAAACGTGGATCTCAGAATTTACGGATACAGCCTTTTTATATCTGAAACCTTACAATGATAAGGCTAAGGGCTATATATGGCGCGACCAATTGGAATTATCAATGTTCGAGCCCCGCGTTGGAGAGCAGATTTTTGCATTTGGTTATCCAGATTCAAAGGTCGAGCTTCAGACTCAACCCACGCCTTCTGCAAATTGGAAATTAAAGCCCACATTATCTACCGGTGAGGTTAAGACAGTTCATGAAAGGTTTCGTGACCGCGGCCTACTCGCTTGGCCTGCGATTGAAACCAATGCAAGATTCGACCACGGTATGAGCGGCGGACCGGTGTTCAATGATAAAGGACAGGTCTGTGCGGTGGTTTGTGGTGGAATCGGATCAGAGGAAGAAGGGTATATGTCGTCAGGCTCGCTCCTTTGGCTTGCGATGTTCACTGGAATGGATCTACAAACAGATAAAATTACTGCAAAGGAACAATACTGGGCTTTTGACCTTTTTGATATTACCTTTCTTCGTCAGACTGGTTGGGAAACTGTGTTCCCTGACAAATTAAAGCAATTCGAAATCATAAATGATGATGACGACAATCACGTAATAGAGTGGAAGCATAGCAATGAGAAACAACAAGTGGGTGAAGTTTGAGAAACTTGCTGCGGCTATACGTAATGCCGGGCAGCGAGGTGCGTCTGTCAAATGGGATAGTCGACTGGCGGGGCAACGATTCGACGCCGTCCTCCGGGTCGGCTATGAAGGCAGAGAGTACCTGCTTGTGGTCGATTGCATAAACGACAGATCTCTCGTAACGCCAGCGAGAGTAGCTAGCTTTGCCAAGAAGGCAGAGTCCGCTGGCGCTCACGTTGGGATCCTCGCCTCACTCTCAGAGTGTCAGCAGGAAGCGTTTGAGCTAACTGGCGAGAGTGCCGTCTGGTTGCTGACGCCTGAGTTCATTGAGGAAGCGACTGAGCAGACGCTGACCGAGTTATTCTCGCTCGCACTACACATTTACGGGTTCCGGTTCGTGCTGCCGGGCAACTTGGGCGAACTGGCAATTCCACAAGAGCCTGAGGTGCTGAGCTTTCTTATGAAGGAGACTCGAGTCAAAGGACCCGATGTGGATACAACTCCGGAGGCGCTGGCACGTGAATCCCACGGTGAGATAGCCCGCTTGGCTACGGCAAAGCCACAAAGATATGAAGTGCCGCTTCCCAATGGGACTGTAATTACGCACCCGAATTTCCCTACCGAGACGCGCGTTACCGCATTCGCTTTAACCTATCGGTTGATACCCGTCTGCGAACTGATTTCGACGGAGGGGCTCGACGAAGATCCATACTTGGCAAAGCCGCATCTAAAGGAGGAACTAGCGAAAAGGAATCCTACCGCCGACCCGTCAAAGATCGAGTCCGGCTATGACACGGTGCTGGAGCCGGGCAAGTATTACTACAACCCGCGCCTACGCTTCTCATACTACTGCGAAAAGAAAAGGCAGAATAAGGCGACAATCGTCTTGGTAGAATCGTACCAAGAAGGAAGGCTGCTACAGGCGAGAGGGGTTATCTCGTCTGACCAATTCTCACAATTCGTTGAAGTTACGGAGCAGAGCGAGATCGACCGTTTGTCGAAGATGTATGAGAAGTTCACGCTCTCGGACAAGAATCTTGAAGAGCGCTTCAAAGTTTTCCTTCGGGACTTGGAAGGCGCTGAAAGCATCGACGACCTCACGCTCACGCCCGAACAACAAAGGGCGAATAAAGCCGACTACTTCTTCGAGCGCCGCACGGTCATTGGCGAACTTAAAACTCTGTACACGGACGCGTCCCCGAAGGTTGAAGCCATCCTTGAGCCCTATCGTGAGACGCCGGAGTGGCCTCATTTCTTCGGCGAACAGCCGCTGCATAAAGTGCTGGACCGACTGCCTGATAAAAAGCGGCTCACTGCTAAGATTATCGAAGCCGTCACCGACTCAATCGAAGGTGTGGTCGAGAAGGCTAACAGGCAGATTAGGACGACTAAAGAAACATTTTCTCTCCCGGAAGCTGGCGGGCTGCTAATTATCCTGAACGACGTGGTAGATATACTCTCCCCTGACCTAGTCGTACGCAGAGTTCATAGGTCTCTCAAGAAGAAATACCCTAATGGCGAACTTCGCTTCCCGCACGTCTCAGTCGTGTTAATAATCGGCGGCGCTCACTATACGCAGATGACGCCGACACTGAAGGGTATTCCGATGCTCATCATACCCAACACCGTTCCTGAGGCGGCCAGAGTCGAAGAATTCGTCAGCGCGCTGAACGCGAAATGGGCGGCGTTTGAAAAGCAGCCGCTCATCCATGTCGAGACGGAGGACTTTCCTAAACTGGAGTTCAATACATTCAGCGACGACGCGAAGCGGGCAAAAGGTCCGCGGACCCGCCACGAATTCTGGAGCGCACAGTATGAGAGGAATCCGTATCTACGCCACCTGAGTAAGGAAGACTTTCTGGAGTTCGGGCGCCGCGCGTTTGAGGAGGTAGGCGCGCAAATGATTAAAGGCGCTCCTAAGATACCTAGAGCTGAGCTGGAGAAACGCTGGATACGATGGAGTCATTTTCTTGACGAAGCAAAGTATAGAGCGTTTGATTTGAAGGAATTTAGAGAGAAGGCGGAAGCAGTCGGTGAACGACTAGAAGAGCTATACCAAAAGTATCAAGCGCAGAATCAAGAATGAATTTTTCGACGCACAACAACGAGTCTGATTTCGGCTATTATGTAAAAGCAAAGGCTGATTCCAGCGCGGCCGACATCTCCCCATTTCTTCTGATCGTTGGCACCTTGTCTGAATGCCTCAGTCTCTGAGTCACATCTGCTTTATAATATGCGCTCATTATTGGCAGCGGGGCACCGGGATCTGCTAAGGCCGCAGCGCATCCACTGAACGCAGCATCGTATTGTAGGAAGTCGTTAAATGCCTGTTCCGAGAGTATCTCCGCACATAAATCCAAGAACGAAGTAGACGACGATTACGTGGTATTTGAGTTCGGGAATCGGGATCCGGCGATTTCTCCATTCGAGAACCCGCTCTCTACGGACTAGAGAGCATTTGAATGAGGGAATGTAACTTACCTTGGGACGATAACATTTACAGCCTTTTGAGCTGCAATGAGTATCTTTGCTGCTTTTTCAAGGCCATGTGTGGAGGTATCAAGAGCCGCAGACAAAATGTCCGGTGCAGTTTTAGATGGAGCCAAAAGTGAAAACCGCTCATTCTCAACTACGCTAATCCAGCCATTTGCGATTAATTCGGTAACGATGTTTTCAATCTCCTCACGCCATATTGCATAAGCATTTCTATTCTGAATTAAAAATAGGTTTGCTACAAAACGGTCTTCAGGGCTAAGAGAGTCATGGTGCGATAAGACCAAGGCGGCAATTGCTTTTTTATCGATGGATGCGTCCGGCTCATTTAAGATAGCTCTCAGGCCGCTAAGGTCTTCGCCTATTATTCTCTCTGTGAAGTCAAAGTAGCCTTCTAAAGCATGGTCCGAGAGCCCATTTAATCTAGCGTCTTCTCTCCATTTATTAATCGGCAGCATATAAGGCTTGCCATGTTTTATCCAATTCACGAGCGCGGCAAAAACCAATGTATATATGATCTGATGATCATCTGGCGCTGGAACGGATGGAGTTTGCGTTGTAGCAAGTGCTTTTGAGTAATTTGAGAATTTTGCGTAGTCGGAGATTAATGACTCAAACGATAATAAGCGTATGGAATACTTCAATTTCAGAAGTGTGATTTGTGTGCGGATGAGAGGAAAAAATAGATTGCGCGGGATCTCCTTCTCCCGTTTAAGTTCTGGCTCAGAAGGGTCACTGAAGACGCCTAGTTGTGGTTCTATTACCTTTTCCTGATCGCCAAAACTTCCACTAAACCATCTGATAGCGTTAAGAACCTTCAAGTGAAGGGCAAAAGACTTTATATCGCTATTCAAGTCGGGTAATGTCTCCAGCGCATCAGCCACTTCCGTAAACTCCCTCAGTGCTTGTAGAGAATCGCCGGACTTCCAAATCGCCAGCGCGTGTTCGGCCAAGTAGCCCACGGCAATGACGTCGCCAAGGTGACATAGCCTACGAGCGGCTTTCTCGCCTTGCAGCGCGAATTCTGCGGCAGCAGACCAATCAGATAATTGCGTGGCACACATCAGAGCGTCACGGTGTGAGAAAGTTCGCCAGCTAGTTTGACTATTTTCGTCTTCAGGCGGGATCTGCGTCCAGACGTGGATGGCATCTTCGTATCGTTCATCCTGCATATAAATCTTAGCAAGATAATCCTGTAAAGCCGGGTGCGGGTAGCCTAACTTCTGAACCCCTTCATTTATTACCTGTATGGCATCACCCCTGCCCTTTGCGTGCTCCTGTAAGACTATAGCTTTTGTACGGTACGCTGCCGCGACGAGATGCTCTGCGCCCTTGGCTAGTGCGGACCGCGCCACTTTATCAATCATCTCAAGAGATCTCTCCCAATTCGGGGCTTCGGTCTTTACCTCGCTGAGCCAAGCGGCATTGATTAACATAATAGCGGTGAATTCATTAGTCCCAAGGTATGCCCATACTTCATCTGCGGCCTCGGACGCCTGCACTTCCAGTTCATCAATAAACTCTGAAACGTCCTCGGCGCTCTTGCACCTTACGGCTGTGATATATACGTCATCACTTATGTCCACTATTTTATCAAGATCGCTACCTAGCTCCTGCTGAAGTATCTGCATTTCTGCCTTGGGCAATTTGTCGTATAGCTTACGTTTAATCTCTAGCGAACTCCGCACTAGCTCGTCACTATCAGCAACAGCTTCCCATTGCTTACCTAATGCGATAGTAGTGACGATATTTCTCACGATAGTCCTAATCGGGATTGGGACCTCAAGGCGAAAAAGAGTGGTATTAAACATTTGCTGTACCGCGAGTCTTACGACAAAGAATTTAGGCGTTTCATTGAATTCTTTGTCGAAGCGAAGTAGTTCCTTATCCCAACTCGAAACCACTTTCGGTGCCAACCCCATGCTATCAATTTCGGCGGCAACTCGGAATTGCAATCTTCTTAGGGTTAAGCTCGTGATTGGATTTGATTCGAAAAGCCACCCTTCCGTCTCAGTGGCAATATGCACAAACCAATCAATGTGATGCGCTATGACCGCCCAATCTTTTTCATTAATATCTTCTGTAACGTGTGCAATGCGATCAAGAGGCTCCGCAATTTGTCCCAATAAGCCGTGAAATAAAATCCCGCTTATTTCCCATTGGGACAGCCTGTTCTCGGCGAAAAATGAATACGTGGCCGTCTTGTGAAGATTACTAACGACTTGAAGGTCGAACATCTCTTGCGCCGAGTTTTTGAGTAGGGGCGAAAGCAGATAATACCCGCGGCCGTGACTCTCGACCCACGGCCCCAATAAGAGATTGAACGACTCGCCTGCATTCTTTATCGCGGGCGGATGTTGAGAAGTAAAAAGAGCTTGGCTGCGTTTGAAAGGGCCTGTATAAATGCTGAGGCGATACGCTAGGATGCGGGCGTCTTCTGACGGAAGGAGTTCGCGCAAGTAGCGTCGGGCTTCTTGACGAACTTCATCTGCGCCCGCATCTTCGAGCAAGTCATTTACTTGAGGACGGGGCCAGCCGTCAGCAGCTATTGTCTTGACACGAGCATGAACAAGCTGCGGGTGCCCGGCAGTAGTCGCCTGAATTATTCGCCCCCAAGATTCGAGCATCTTACCCTCGGAACACCCATACTTGACTGCCATTTGTCTAATTTCTTCCTCCGTGAAACTAGGCACGTCACATATAGACTCTTTGGGTAAATCGAAAGATAGCTTAAGCCTGCTTGGAAACTCTCCTTGCGTTGTAATAATTATCCGCCCGCCGCGTGAAAATACCGTGTAGGAAAAATCTGCCAATGCCCGTTCATAGATTGACGGGTGTTCGTCGAAGTTCAGATCATCAACTATATAATCAAAATCCGGCCTTTCTTCGGCTTCCACTAATATTGCATCAATTAAGCGTTGCTTGATTTGCTCCGGCTTAATGTTTCGAAAATCCAAGCGTTTCCATCTCTCACGCTCCGTTATTGCGGTTTGAACTGCGAGGATGGATTTGCCCATCCCCGTAGAGCCTTTAAGAACAAGCAGGGGCTTTAATTTCAGCCTTGCTTCAAGGTCGGAGATCAAACCTTCTCTCTTGACCATTTTACCGAGGAAAGATGAGTCATAAATATTCTCGACACTTTCAAAAATTGCCCCTTGGGCTCCCTCGGATGCTGACCACCTTGTACTAGTCAGCATTTTTATGCTGTGTATCTCTTGTTGAGTAAAACGACGGGTAGTGTGTTCTTCGAAGACGATCCCAAACTCAGCAAGGTCTAGGCGGCGCTGTTCGTCCTCGCGGATTACTTTTAGAACGTGCGTGTAAAGGTGTGAAACTACTTTCTCTGACTCATAGGGCTGGAGTGAATGAACATCCATGCCGTAAGCAATAACACGCTTTTTAATTGAAACCTTTAGGGATTCATGATCTTCCTGATCGGAGGCCCACTCAAATCGGCTAATAAGATTGTTTCTCAACTCCTCGTCCGAGGACGACCAAATAAACTGACGGAGGTCTTCGGGCAAAGCGTCCTTCTCGACAAGAAATTCTCTGAGCGGCCTCAGATCCGTATCAGGTGCTTTACATCGATCCCAATAATCCAGACCTTTAGCTCCGTCGAAGGGGTTAGATTTTTCCATCCCCCTAGATGATGTTGTTAGGAACTTAAATCGTATGTAATTGGGATTCTTCTGTTGAAGCTTCCAGAAGTTAGAGATAGCTTCGATGACACCTTCGGAATTTAGAGTCACGCTCCCTGAACGAGCGGTGTCTTTTACTTGAGTGGTTTCGGCCACGTCTTCACTGACTACATCGAAATCTTCAGCCTTTTCAAGAAACAAGACCTCATTTGGCTTGAGCGTAACCCACCTGAACACGCTCTGCCAAATCTGATATTCATAGGCCCTGATCGGGTCATGCGCCTGCCGCCTCGGATTGGTTATATCAAGCGGATTAAGCTGCGGATGTTCAGTGCTCATATTTGAGATAGGCTTTGTTGCAAAAGTCTCGCTTACTTCATAGTCTCACTTGTTCCGCTTTTGCATTGCCCCATCCATTAAAATAGATAAATCAGAGAGTAACTCGCTTAAGTCCTTCCTTGTCTTCTCCCAAGACCGCCTGCGTTTGGCATCAGCGGCACGACGCATTTTGCGAGTCTCAACGACCCAAACCTTATGCTTATACGGATCGTCAAAGCCCTTCAGCTTGACTTTCAACTCTGAGAACAGCAGGTCCGAATTCTTGCTGCCTATCGCTTGAACGATTTGGGTTTTGGCGTAATCACTGACCACGATCCATTCTTCATTATCCGCAGCCGCCTTAAGAACTCGGGCCGCGTAGTTCACCATCCCGCCAAACATGTCGTTTTCGATGATATGAACTTCGCCGACATGGATGCCTGCCCTAATCTTCACCTTCGGGTGACCTGTATTGGCAAATAGTGCCAATGCAAAAAGGAGAGCCTCGAAGGTTGTGCGAAAGGCGACCATAAAAGAGTCACCGATAAACTTGATTTCATAGCAATCATAATTTACCAAGGCGCGCCTGGCTTGGCTGAGGTGCTGGATCAGAGCCTCGATCCATTTCTTGTCACCCATTTCATTCGCCAAGGCGGTTGAATCTACAATGTCAGTGAAAACGAGGGCTACCTGAGCTGTCGAAGCGCCCGCCCATTCCCGCAATGTGGTTCGTGGGTTACTCATGGCTTGATCTACAAAGTTGATTCCAGTCTCGGCCTTATGTCCTAACAGTTATTTTAATCGCGAATGCGCGCAAGCTCTTGGTTCTTCCATACCCATGTGCGCTCGTCTGGCCACTCCAAGACTTTAAGCAATAGTCGCTCGACCAGAGTTCTTATACGAATCAGGTTTACATAAGAGTCGTCAATGTCGCCTCCTGCGGCATGGAACAACCTGTTTCGTATCCTGGTTGCTGACTTTAGTCCGACCTCAAACCCATCCTTACGCCATAAATCATCAGTTTCGACGCCTAGGATACGGCAGGCCCCTATAATCCGCTTGTCTCCAGACGCCCTCCGCAGTTCCGGCAGCTTCTCCTTTATCTGCTCTGCAACCGAGGTTATTTCTTCCTTTTCAGCAATACTATCTATGTAGGTACGTAGTAACTTCTGAATCTTCTTCCACTTTGAAGTGCCAAGCAAATAGCTATCCTCTACGTTGCTCGCTGAAGCAATTAGATCGAGAGCTGAGTAGGCGAGAAAGTATGCAGACTCTAAAAAATCTACTTTATAGGAGGCGGCCAAGAAATTGATGGCTCGTGTGATCTCCTCTTTGTGCGCTGATTTCTTATAATTTGCTACCAGTTGGTCTAAGCCACCGTCCACCATGTTGTCGTGGTGTATTAACTCGTCATTTCGAAACCTTTTGCTTACTGAGCGTAGTCGCCGCCGCACGGTGGCCTCCTGCATTTTTTCACGAGGAGCTGTGTTGGGATCAGTAACATACCAAATTTCATAGAAGTCAACGGGCTGCCTGTAGCAGAAAGAAAGGATCGTGCATATATCTATAATCTCTTCGGTTAAAGCCTCGTTGATTGAAGCGAGACTATCACCTTTAGGGATCTTGATACTTCCTGTTATGGCCGCGCGCTGAACAGAGTGAGTGACTTTATTGTCATACTCCTCGGAATCATAAAAAGCGTACCGGTCGCTGGCTTCTAACTCCCCCAGTTTGGTTGAGACAGTTATCTCTCCAGGTTTGATTCGCTTGACACTAACCTCACCTGTATAACTGCGCATGCGACTCCCGGGTGCCTGAAGTATCCCGCTGGGTGTCAACTCGGCCTTTACAATCCAGGTTAACTCCTCCTCTTGTGGCTCCCCCGTAATCCCAATTTGCGCCTTGGAAGCGCTGATCGAGACCTCAGCGCCTCCGCCGGAAATGCTATTGATGCCCGAAAGCTCCACCGAGGGGGCACCAGGTTCGTCACTAGGTAGCTTCAATTCAAAATGAAAGGGGCGTTGTAACGACACTGTGGTCGCCCCTCGTTCTTTATCATCTCCGAGTACCAACAACTCGGTAGATAATGTCGTAGGATCATGGCGCTCATACTCGACGGTCACGACCAAAGGGATTTTTGTTCCCATTGGCAACTGCGTTCCGCTACCGAGCACGAAATGGCTGCGCAATTTTATGCGTTGCAATGTCTTGTTCATGGCAAATCAGATAATAGCAATATGTTTCATGCTGGTTGATGCTAAAATATTATGGGTCTGTTACGACTAAGCTGATTTAATCCGGCGTTTAATTGACGCACTGAACTTGTCGCGCTTAATAGCAATTCGCTGTACGTAGGCACGCGTTGTAGCAACATTCGCATGGTCAAGCGCCTCTTGTGTCTCCATCATGCTTCCAGAATCTTCCGCGAAAATCCTCGCAAACGTGTGCCTGGTTTGATGTAAGTGAAAGCCTTTCAGCTTCACTGTCTTGGCGTAATGCTTCAAGTTCTTTACAAAAGCGTGCGACGTGAGCGGGGCTCCAGCACGCCCGGCGCGATCGTGCCGTGTCCACAATGGCCGTTCAGAACCGAATACATTCGTACGGCCTGAATATGTAATGTAATCTTCAATTGCTTCAATAGCATCAGTGTCTGCTACTTCTCGTCCTGTGTACCGCCCACCCTTACGCTTATACTTAATAAGCAATTTGTCTTCAGCAATCTCTACATCTTTGCCGCGCAAACTAATTATCTCAGTTCGCCTCAAACCGCTCAGAAAGTAGAGGAGAAGTAGGGCATAATCGCGCTTACCTGCTATTGATCCTTCGTCAGCATCCTTCTTGACTGCACTTAATAAACGATTCATCTCATCGTCGGTTAGAGATTTGCTTGATTCGGCCTGATAAGGCGGGGGACACTTAGGTCGGGCGAGAATAACCGGATTACTGCGAAGGTGTTTACCTAAGATAGGAGCGGAGAGCAGCCAATTATAGAAAGATGATAAGCGTGAGAGGCGAGCATAAACGGTATTAGGTTTATATCGGGCCTCGAGCCAGCGACGCCAAGCAAGACAATCTCTCGTTCGAATAGAAAAAGGATGTTTGCCTGTATAGGTAAAGAAACTGAGGACGGAGCTTAGCTTGTCATGTTGCAGATCCTCTCGCCTGTAGGAGAGCGAGCCCGTAGTTTTCTCGGCCCATGCCTCAAGCGCCGCGAGGATCGCCTGATCATCCTTTACAGAGTAGACTTTCTTCTGCGGCAATGATCTCTTTGCAAGGCTTGTTTTCGACTTGGACTGTCGTTTTCTTTGCATATCATAATCTTATCACAAGGTTACAGTTCCGTATTAATCGTGTAACCATATCTAGAGTCCCACCACATTATTGCCCATCTGTAAAGCATAAATGTGATATTCTGTTGCTCGTGCGATAAAGCATCCATTTTTGACTAAACAAAGTTTTGATTTCGCCTATGCGCGCATCTCGCCGTCGAACTCGCCGCAAAGATCCTCTTGCATCGCTCGATGCAGTGCATCGCATACTAGATCAACTTCGCCGTCGGTGCCCGGAAGAACTGCCGAGCGGTGAACGACAAGTCGTAAGAATGCTAGAATCAGTTCGTCATTACGAGAAACGTCCCATTGTTGATAAATTCAGAGGACGACCCCGCCGTTGGCCGCGCGAGGATGTTATCGAAGTCGCCAGCAAATTAAGGGATATACTGGAGCGTAAAACTGAAGGTCGTATCTCTACTTCAAGCTTTGTTAGCCTATACTTGCCCATACTTCATTACCCAGCGGACGTTACCGATGCTTTAAGTGACGGGGAGATCAATATTCGCGAAGCCGCATATTTAGCGCGGCTTACGCCGAAGAGCTTAAATTGTGCCCCAAGAGCGGCGCGACAGATGCGCGCCGACATCCTCCGGGCGCATCTGCTCATAGAGGGGTCACAGGAGAGCCTGCGGCGAAGGGTCAATACAGCTCTTAGCACCCTGCTTGAAGGAGATCCGCACTATGGCAAGTCAGGCAGGCAGATGGCCGACGAGTTGATCAAAAAAAGCCCTTACGACGCGCGCCATCTCTTCTACGAAGAGATTCACCGACTCGTTGAAGCGATGCGTGAGACGGGACCGGACGATCTGAAAGGCAAAAACCTTGCCATATTCCTACGGCAGATAGACAAGCTGATTAACATGTTGCGGCGCTCTAAGAGTAGGAGTTAAAGAGTTTAATTCTATGCTGCCGAAAGAGGGCTATAATCGAGACGAAGGGATGCAGGAACCGTGACTTACGCACCTCGATGAACGTCAGCTTGTTGGTCGCTATCTAAAGAACAGTGAGTGCCACCACGGGTTATACCTGAAATGAGTTTAGATGAGATGCAGAAAGAGTTAGACGGGCAAGCTGAAACGCACTCTGCCGACGATGTAAACGTGAGGGCGGTAGTGTTGAATACCGCCCTCAGATGATGCTTAGGGATACACCCTCTGACCGCGTAAGAGACAGATTTGCTGAATTTCGTATCATCGGCTAGGGCCGACGGTGGTTCCCACCCTGCCAATGATAATATCTTTCAACCGCGCGAGGGCGTGTAGGCACTCAGCGAATGACACCTTTTAGGAACTGCCGTTGTCTTCGTGGCACCGACCATTTCTGATTTTATTCAATTGTAAATGGACGGAATATTACCCGAAGATCGCGTAAATAATCAGCCCGAGCACGGCCGTCTGACCTAAGGTTAAACCTTGTTCTTGAGCGAACTTAAGAAGGCCGACCCACCGTCTGCACATTGGACATACCGCCGTAACGACGGCTTCAAGCACAACCCTCTCAAACGTGTGTGAGCACTCTTTGCAGTGAAACTGTTTCCGGTATTCCATGTCCTTCCTCCCTTAACTATTCATCCCAAGTTATGAGGCAGACAAAAGCCCGGATTACACGGGTAGTCTGTCACGGGAGCATTCCAGCATGGACACATTTCGGGTGGAAGATCGCGGTTATTTGTGTGCTAGTTTTTTTTCCTTAACTTTGAGTACCAGCGGCGCACTAGCTTCTTAACACTGGTTTTTTGCGGACTATTCTGGTTATGCTTAATCCATTCGATCATTACTTGGACGGCCTTCTCCTCGGTTATGTCTTCATTAAACAGCCGAATGACCTCTCTCGAAAAATTACTCCTAGGCTCGCCGGGTGCCCCTCGACCGACACCTTTGGGCTGTCTTCGACTCTTTGGCGCATGTGGAATGATACTCGCGGCTTCGGTGTCGAGATAATTTTGCGCCTCCCTCAAATTTCTTACCTTACGCTTCAGCTTTTTCGCTGCTTCGCGAGCGTGGAATGACTCATCCACTTTGATCTCTTTCTCCTTGACCGCCTTCGCATAGGTTCTGCCGCCCGGACTATGAATGTGTAGTTGAATTGCCGGTTCAAACATTTTCACTAATCGACCGTCTGTTGTCCGACAGAAAGTCAATCCTTCAACCGGAAGCCAGTCATCTTTACCCCATTTGACGAAAAAGCCCTCGTCTGAGTTATAGATATAGCCAAGACTGACTCTGCGAAGATTCTTCGGGGTAGGTCTTGGAGGGGGATTGAGACAGGCGGGTCCGCATCGGTGCTCCGAAAGCTCCGTCGTCTCCTTCACTATTTTAACTCTGGTCTTCTTCTTACCAGTTGGCATGAACCGTGTAGACATACACAAACCACCCGCTCTTTATGTGATACAAATGACAACTTATACTCTTAACAGAGTACGTGTCATTCTGGCGTTAATCTGCACGCATTTTGCGTCTCAGTCAATTGCTGGAAAGAACTTTTAGGCTGAAGAACTTGAGATATGATGATGTAAGGTGGTGGTTATTTTGATCTGCTACTGCTCTGCGAAAGCCTTGGACACCAATTATCCGAGGGTGCCAAATATCCGTGGGGCAGAAGCGTAATATGACTTCCGTGAAGTCATGAGATTTGTCCGTATGCAAGGCTCGTTTTCTCAAGCTGGTTTCTTTTATCAAAACCATATCGCCGCGGGTAGGATTCTGGAACTGCTGGATTTCGGCACGGCGAGCAGAACTATTACCCTCGAAAATTACGCCAAAGGTAATCATATCGATGACATTATTGTCGGATATGAAAACTTCGCTCGCTACTATCAAGTTAAGTGGAGCTTCGGGGATGATTCTCCCTACACAATCTACAACCTCATCACACCGCAGGGCGACAAATCCAAGCCGTTGATCCGAGAATTAGCTGAAGGTTATGAGAAGCTTCTTGAAAGAGAGAACGCCGAAATAGTTCTGGTTTCGACGAAGGTGGCGAGCAACCAGAAGCGACCGTCCGAGGGCATGTCGCAGGGGCTCGCAGACCTCATCCGCGATATTCATACCCCTTTCATTGAGCCTACATCTCCCTCTGACCTTCGACAGCTTTCGAACTACAACGAGTATCAAGGCGTAATCGAGAAGCTCACCCAAGCGAGCGGGCTGACCGAAGAATCCTTCAACAGCTTCTTCAAACGCCTTCGCTTTCAACTCGCGCAGCCCGGCACGGACGCTCAACGGGCCAACATCCTCCGCAAGCTTGATGTGTTGGGCATTGAACAAAGCCTCTATGACACCTTGCTGAACGCTGTGGTTGAGTGGTCGATCTCGGGAGAGTCGATCAGTGCAACTGATGTCCTCGACAGGCTCGGCCTGACGCACAGGTTTATCGATCGGGTCGTGCATGACTTCAAGGTCGAAGACCGCTACTTCATCGGGAACCCACGTTTATTCAATCAGCTAGACGAAGCAATAGCCAAACTCCCCGGCGGGTTCATCTTGTTAGAAGGCCCTCCAGGGAGTGGTAAGTCCACATACCTGACGGTGTATCGTAAAGAGCGCCCCGGCGTAAAGTTCGCTTACTACTGTTTTATCCCTAACGAAACTGCCCTCGGTAACCCGCGGTTGGAGAGAGATACCTTCCTGAAGTCCCTCTGCGTAGGGATTCAAAATTCGTTCCCCGACCTAGAACTTCCGCAACCTTACTCCGAGGACTATGAAGGGAAGTTGCGTCTGTGGCTCTACCGCCTCAGTGAATTGGGCGAGAAGATTGTGTTCGTAGTTGACGGTCTTGACCACGTAGATAAAAAGAGTAACCGTTTGAGGGAACCCCTCACGCACTATCTCGACGGCGTTTTACCAGAGAATATATTCTTCTTGCTCAGTTCTCAATATCCGGAAGTGCTCTCTGCTGACATTCAGGACCAAATCAGCCGCGAAGCCTTAAGGCACATCAAGATCGGTAGATTCTCCGAAGGCGAGATACAGGCATTCTTGGAGCGACGTGGAGTAGCGATTTCGGACGACGCGTTCCCTTTGGTGGTAAACAGGTCTGAGGGGATCCCTCTCTATTTGTATTACATAGCCCTCTTGCTAAACGACGTCCCTACATACGCCCAAGAAAGAGTATTGGACGCTTTACCCAATCTTGTTAATGGCGAGATCAACACTTACCACCAATTTCTTTACGAACACGTATCGAAGAATGAAGTGGCCGCGTGGGCACTCGCTGTCCTTGCCCACAGAAAAGAGTTCACCAGCGGCACCACCCTCGTGCAGATGCTGTCGCTGTTGGGCACCGAATGCGACATCCATCAAGTAGAAGAGACGTTGCGCGGGATTGATCACTTACTGAAGGTTTCCGATGCGAACAGCTATACGATATTCCACAACAGTTTCCGGGAGTTCATCCTTAAAAAGACCGGGTACCTGACTGACGCCATCAATGCCGCCCTTGTTAACTACTACAGACAGAATCCTAATGAGGATGAGACAAACCGTCACTTCTACCGGCACATGTTTGAGTTGGGTCTCTACCAAGAGATTTTAAGTGATTGTGATAGGCGATGGCTTGAACGAAGTTGGCGGGCGTTCCGCCCCTTTGATGAGATTACGGGGAACTTAGACTTGGCTTGGGAGTGCGCAGCTCGCCTCCAGTCTCTAAAGGAATTTGTCCGCATCGCTTTCCTTAAACAACAGTTCGCTATCATCCTCTCGAACCTAGAGATCGCAGGCTATAACTATTCATCGTTCCTGTTGAACATCAATCGATTCAGCGACGCTTTACGGCGAATTTGGGATGGCACGAACTTCCGCTGTTCGCCAGGCGAGTTTTACAGGTTCGTTCTAGATCACCCAACACGGACGGGCCACCTTCTACCTGAACGGATCACCGAAACAGGCTTCACCCAGTTCGATAGGAACGCCACCAAAGGAGAGGTGAGCGCCCGCTTTCAGGCGCTGGCCCTCTATAAGAGTTGGCGCGAATTGTTTGACAAGGTGAGCGGCTATCAATGGCGCACGAAGGATGAGCATAAACACACCATCTCCGCTCATGATGAGGCCACAAATGAACGCATCAACAACTCGATCAAAAAGAAGATAGTCGAAACCTTACGGGTTGCGAAGAACTACGAAAGTCTGGCGGACATTGCAGAGGAACAAGATCTCGCTCCGGTGGTCAAGAACAGGGCGCTCCTCTGCGCCATCGAACTGCTTCTTGAAGCGGACGAAGTTGAAGAAGCGACTAAGCCAGTGGGATCAATAGATTTCCGCACTCTAGGCAGAAAACAGTTCAACCGCCTACTCATAAGACTCGCTGAGAACAGATGCCTCGAGAAGTCGGAAGACAAGATACCGTTCAACTACCTTCCCCCTCCTCTCTTCGCCAGCTTGACGAAGAGGGAACGAGACTTTGGCCTAAAGGAAGAACTGCTGGAGTTGTACGGCAATCTCAGAGTCTACTTTTTACAGAACCCGAGCGGCTATCGTTTTTACGCCGTCAAGGCGAGCGCCTTTGACATGCCGGAGCAAGGGTTCTTCACCGCCTTAGTGGAGTTAAGCAAGTTATGGCTCGATTCGGTCAGTGGTGGGCTAAGCGAAGCACAGAAGTTTGAGAGAAGTAAACGTATACTCTCGCACCTCAACATTGATCGCGAGGTAAGGTCCAAAGCGTTCCGCGACCACATTGATGATTCTTATTTCGTAGGGCGGGACGTGGACAAGATTTACTCACACGTACTTACTTTCGTGGCAGATCATCTTGCGAGTGTGTACCTAGATGAGTTCGTTTCGTACTGGCTGAGGCTCGATGAAGGCCCTAATGGCTATAAGAACCAGAAGATCAGCATCCTCTTTGCCAGACTCCTCGTTGCGCGGGATGCGGCGGGACTGCGAGAGTCAGTCTCCAAGTTATTATCGCGTGCTGAGACTCAAGCTAGAGGGGATGAAGAAACCTCTCAACTGGTCGCGAGCTTAATCGAATGCGCCGAAGCTTACGGCTACTGCGGGTTTGACGAAGACGCCTCCCGGATCTGGAATGAGTTATACACCTTGGGTTGTGGCATCGGGTGGCGGAAAGATTATCAATTCAACCAAGCGATACCAGCTCTACGCCAAGCTCACAAGCATCACCCCGAGAAAACTCCCCGTCGCTTGTCGAACTTGCTCACGCTCGCGCACCAGTTGGAGGGAGTGGCCGACGGAAGGGCGGTCGCCCGCGCCATTGAAGAATTGATCGCCTTCTCGAGCGAATTATCACCGGCCTTGGCCCTTGAACTTTTGTTTAGGGAAGAAGATTCGATCTACCGAGATGGTGCAATAGAAGGTCTTTCCGAGGCCCTATCAGGACTACCTACAACGGATTTGCGCTACGTTTGGACGTTCATCAAGACGATGAATAAATGGCGGGATTACTCTGCTTATGAGGATGCAACATTCCCGGCAATACAACACCTGTTCGAGGTCTGCTTAGACCGTAGCAACATAGACTTGGCGCAAGAAATTTACTCTTATGCGCGGCACCAACTGCTAGTCGAGAAGGAGATGCCGGGTCGTTTGTATATTCTTGCCGAGGCTTGCGTTAAACGCGCCGTAGCTTTGCCAGGCGCTGAAGAGGATTACAAGAATTTCAAGGCGGACCGGGAAAAGGATGTAGAAAAGAAAGCACAACAAAGCGGAGGGCGGCTGAATCGAACGCCGGAAGTCATACTACCCAGCTTTGAGGAGATGCAACAACTGTCGGAACGTGACTTTAACAGCTTTCGTGGGAAGATTGGTGAGATCGCTAGAGAGTATAAACAGCTAGACCGGGGCCGCGACATAAAGAATGCATACGTAGAGTTCAAACAAGTCATTACCGAACGCTATAACTCTCTAACTGAAGATCAACAAAAGTCGGTTACGGCAAAATCATTTTCCCTCATCAGAAGTTTTGCGAAGCTCAAGAAAGGGGTTCTTGGTCTAGTTGACGAAGACGAAACGAGCTACGGTTCTGGAGTAAGACTATTGTTCGGGCAATTCCTGGCAGAGGTAGAAGCCGTTTTGTTCGAGGGCAGCGGTGACCAACATATAAGTGATTTTTTCGATCAAAGGGAGTGGGTTGATAAGTTCATCGCTAGGACGGGCGGTTCGAATTACTGGTTCGGTCGTGATGTCCTTGATAAACACCTGATTGGTTTTATCGAACAATCCTCTTTAGCCAACCTGAACAATTGGGAGCAGTTTTGCCGCGCTCAGCAGTCGGGTCACGAGTTGACCAAAGCACTGACGGCAATAGCCAAACGACTTAGGAGAATTAACAAGGCGCACTGTAGAAAGTTGCTAATTGAGGCGTTAGAAGTTAATCGAGATTTCTTCTACCTTTCAAGCGAGCAACTGATAGACGATTTGTTAACTCTCTTGTTTGAAGTAGACGAACATAAGGCCAAGGAGGTATTACTCAACAGCTTCGTCCATCAATACAAAAGGTACCCCGGGCAACTCGTTTACTACTTGGATAAGGTGATTAAGTTCGCCGACCATTTCGGTGAGAACGATTTCTACGAGTATGTATATAAGGAGTACGAAGGATACAACGCACTACTCGCAGAAGGGCTGGCCGAGAAGACATGTGACTTTGAGTGGATTGAATCATTCCCCTCCTGTCCACTAGAAACTGCTGTCATTCGCTATCTACTTCGGTTGTTTGATTACCCCCAGGTAGAGATCAGAAAACTGTCCTTATCTTCCCTCTTTGGTTTAATTCAAGCCAATAAATCATTACTCTCTACAGTGCTTGATCTCTGCCAAGACGAAAGCGAGAACATAAAGGAGCATACGCTTTCACTTGTCTTTTCGTTAGCTTTGACCGACCCCGGTTCAGTCCTTGCAAGCAAGCAGGCTCTCCTTGAAATGATCGGGGTCCTACACTTCAACATCCGGCAGACCGTGAAAGAAATTCTGCTGTACTGTGTCAGTCGCGGACATCAGTTGGAGCCACAAGAAATTGATAGGGTCCAGTCAGTCAATTGTAAGCCACAGTTGATTATCCCAACTCTCGCAGAGGGAGAGCTACAAAAGGGCAGAAACTTCATACCCACGTCTTACCAAACGTCGCTGTTGCAGAAAATGCAGATGTTCCACGGAAATAGTACGAATGAGGTGTATGTAGTAGATAAGGTTTATACACAGCTACAGCATCTTGGCTGGACGCATGAGTCATGGATGCGAATTGAAGGAGTGACGCACAGAAGCCATAACATTAACGACAATTTCGACACCATCGAGATCAACGGCCCTTACTTTGCCGACGTCCAGCAGACTCTTAACAAAATCTTCGCCCACGAGATAGAGAAGCAGAGTTACGAGGATGAAACAGTTCAGGTAATATCGTCCGGATTCAGGCTGTATGATCCGTCTGATGTTTATTTGTTGACCTGTCAGCGGCCTAAAACAATCAGTTGGATTGATCCAGAGATTTCTGATGAGGATTTCCTTGAGTTCGCCGACATTGATCACCGCTTCTCAGATTTTCTAAGGAGAGATGAAGACTGGGCCACACTCTACGAGGACGGTCATCAGAGGTTTGGCGCCGAAATCGGAAACACTAAGAGAACAACTTACTTCAGGGTGATAGCCCTCCTAGTGGCTCGGCCACTGATTCAGCATGTGGATGAGTTAATGGAGTCTCCTATCCCGCCGCCTTACTTGTCCGCGCAGAACTATTACCGATTTGAATTACCTAGCGTTTTCCCAAACGGCAGTACCTACCCGCTGGCAGAACTTGGCGTCCGCCCTATAGTCGGCTTTTCCGAAAACAATTTTCGTGGACAGAAGGAACTGTCTATCGCCTCGCTCTTGCCGGATATTATTGCTGAACTAGGACTGTCCCGCGAGCAAGACTACTCACTTAACTTTGAAAGACAAGGTGAGAGGGTTGTTGAGGTTCTGTCTTGGCAAGAGGCTTATGATCAAGATCGCCGAATACAGAAACTTAAATCAGCAGGAGTGACACTCCGAGTAAAGAGGAATGTTCTCGAAGCTTACCTTGATGATCATGGATATGCCGTCTTTTATGTCTTCAGGTCAAGGCGGACAACTGATAAATACTGTCCGGAAAAGGAGATGAACTGGTGCCGCTTCCAGCGCATCTTCCCATTTACGGTGACACCAAATAAGTAAGAGGCCCAGAGCTGATGTAAATCACGGCTGACAAGGGAATTTAGGTGGTTTTATGAGCAACTATTAAACTAGACTATTTTGCTCGTTAGCCGCGCGGTTGTATGGATTCCTCGAAAAAGATTGAAACAACTCATCAAGCGCACCCTTTAATGTTCTGTCCCTTAATAGCACGCCGCCCCTCTCATAGGAACAAAGTCTCAAATATCCATCCGCGCTGATGTGAACGTAATCTTGGTCTGGCTCATCGTCGAAGAGGAAAGGGCAGCGCAGATATGGGCGCGCGCCGTAAGTCACGTTGAGTTGAAGACGCCCGGCGTTCGCGGTCAACCAATCACTAAGTCTGGCCCACTCGTCGCTGGTGAGTGTGAATAGCCCTCCTCGAATCTCCGGTAGCAGAAGCCAGTCAGTTGCCTGCCAGCTTTCGACCAGCGTCGCGAGTTTATCCAAGTGATTCAGCGTCTCGCTGTTAATGACCGTGTTGACGCCGACGGGTATTTGGCCGTCGATGGCTTGTACATTTTGCTCGACCCGGTTTAGCGAGCGCCCGCGGATAGCCGAGTAAGTCGGCTCCGGCGCGTCAACCGAGATGCGGATAATCGACACGTTGCCGCGCAGGCGGGCGATCAAATCCGGGTTCAGGTGGTGGCCATGGGTGGTAATCGAAATCCCCAACTCCGTCTCTTCCCAAATCGCCGCGCACAGCTCCGGCAGTTCCCGGTAAAGAGTTGGCTCGCCCCCACCAAACGCCACCTCCAGGGTGCCGAGTGCGTCCAGTTCTTTACACCACCTCAGGAGGTCATCGAATGCCAAGTGGTGCGTTGACTTGGGCGCATAGCAGAACTCGCAGGCGAGATCGCAGATGTTGGTCAGAGCGATGCTAACAAGCGAGGGCGCACGGCTCCACAGTTCCCGGGGCACAGGCTTTTCGTCCAGCAGGACGTGGTAGCCCGAAACCCGGTCGTAGAAGTGAAGGCCCCTGCTCTCGCAGCGCAGCTTCACGGCCCCGTCTCCCCCGTGATCTTGATCTCCGTCGGGTATTTCAACAGCATAAGCTTGATAATGCCATTGAGAGCCGTGGTGTTCATCTCGGAGACTTCGACCGTCGTCCCCCTCCTCAAAACGTCGGGTGGAGATTCGATCCCCAAAAAGTATTCGCTCTGATCAGGGGCGAGCGGCGTTGCGACTATGTCCCCGAACCGTGAGCGCCACGCTTGTCTGAACGCTTCGGCGTTGGGGTAACGATTCTCTAGATCGGCACTGACGAAATCTTCAACGATTTGTCTTACTAACTCCGCATCTTCCACACTCTTGAACTCTCCGACGATAGAGAGATGGGCGGAGTGGCCTGAGCCATAACTTCTCCAAATTTTCATAATAGCCCTCTTTTAACTCAAACAATGTCATTAAGGTGAGATTTCTTCACCTCTTAATATACTATGCGAAGAGCCTTTTTCAAGTTTCCATCTTGATAGACTAGAATTTGAAATGGCTCATAGAAAAGAGGGTGTTAGATAATAGACCGAACGAAATCTAGATACACTAAAGATTGAATCTCACAGGCGCTCTTTTACTATCCTTTGCCTCAAATGGAGCCAGCATATCCTTATTGAAACTGATCTGTCACAGAAAGTTTTTCCCCTTCCCACGAAAGTCCGGGCAGTCATGTGCCCGGACTTTCGTGGGAGCCGAACTTCTCCAGATACGATAATTATTTTATGGAGACGCTAAATATTTTCCTTTCACAATACAAATCCCTTTGAGGCCCAAGATATTCTTAAAATACCTTACCAATAAGCGTAAAAAGCGGCCAATCCGCTGAAAAGCGGATTATGGTTACTTAGTATAGCTGTGTGACGAATAGAAAAATGAACTGTAACTGCTGCAAAAGAAATCGCCGCAGCTCTGTAAGTATTTTTAGTTTACAGTTGTAAGTACTTTTAGTTTACCAGACACTACGCGAAGCCTTTTTGATTTGACCTCGTGCATCTTTGCTGCTATTTTATGCATCTATGCAATCATTATGCAAACTAATTGCATAAACAGGCTATGCAGAAAGAACACAGACAGAAGAAGATTTTGAGTTTGATACGTGGCAGGCGCATCGGCACGCAGGAAGAATTGTCTGCGCATTTGGAGCGTTCGGGAGTTCCTGCGACTCAATCGAGCGTGTCGCGGGATCTGGAAGAGCTTGGCATCGTCAAGCATAACGGCCATTACACAGTGCCGAAGGCTCAGAGCGGCGCGGCGGCGCGAGGGCTTTTGGAGTTATTGACGGCGGGCGATTCGTTGGTCGTGGCGCGCTGCGAGCCGGGGCTGGCCTCTGCGGTGGCGGTTGAGATTGATCGCGTCGGCGTATCCGAGATAGTCGGAACGCTCGCGGGCGAAGACACTGTTTTTATAGCTGTCACGGATCGACGGGCGCAGCGTGCCGCAATCAAAAAAATCTGGGAGTTGTTTGGTTAAAGGGAAGCAAGAAAGTGTCGGATAAGAAGATTAACAAAATCGTGCTGGCATATTCGGGCGGGCTTGATACTTCCGTCATGCTGCGCTGGATAAAAGAGCAATACGGCTGCGAAGTGGTCTGCTACTGCGCGGACGTAGGACAGGGCGAAGAGCTTGAAGGGCTTGACGCGAAGGCGCGCGAGACGGGCGCATCGAAGCTTTATGTAGAAGACCTGCGCGAAGAGTTCGTGCGTGAATACGTATGGACTGCCGTTAAGGCGAACGCCGTGTATGAAGGCGTGTACCTGCTTGGCACTTCTCTGGCGCGTCCCGTGATTGCAAAGCGGCAGATAGAGATTGCGCGTCTGGAGGGCGCGGACGCTGTAGCACACGGAGCAACGGGCAAGGGAAACGATCAGGTAAGGTTCGAGTTGACCTATTACGCGCTTGAGCCTGACATCAAGGTCGTCGCGCCGTGGCGAGAATGGGAATTTAAGGGACGCTCGGATTTAATAGCCTACGCTGCGCAGCACAAAATTCCTGTGACGGCGACCGCAGAGAAGCCTTACTCGACCGACCGCAACTTGATGCACATCTCTTATGAGGGCGGGATTCTTGAAGACCCCTGGGCAGAGCCGCCTGCGGACATCTTCCAGTTGACGAAAGCGCCGGAAGAAGCAAGAGCAGAGGCCGAGTATGTAGAGATAAGCTTTGAGCATGGAGAGCCGACGGCCATTAACGGCGCGGCGCTCGGCGCGGTCGCTCTTCTGGAAGCCTTGAATCAAAAGGGCGGCGAGCACGGGATAGGCCGGGTTGACCTGGTCGAAAATCGTTTTGTAGGCATGAAGTCGCGCGGGGTGTATGAAACTCCGGGCGTGACCATCCTTCAAGCGGCGCACCTCGCGCTTGAATCAATCACGCTGGATAGAGAAGTCCTGCGCCTGCGGGATTCGCTCGGCGTGAAATTCGCCGAGAGCATTTACTACGGCTTCTGGTTCGCGCCCGAATTCGAGCTGATGCGAAACCTCGTTGACGAGACGCAAAAGAATGTAACAGGCGATGTGCGCCTGAAGCTTTACAGAGGTAACGTGGTGGTGGCGGGACGCCGCGCCCCGCACTCGCTCTACAACGAGCGGCTGGCGACCTTTGAGGCCGACTCGGTTTACAACCAGCGCGATGCAGAAGGCTTCATCAAGCTCAACGCGTTGCGGCTCAGACTAAAGGGGATGGCTTAAAGAGCGTGCCTTAAGTTCTAAAAGGGTTTGGAGGAGTAAGCGATGACGACGACAAAGAGCGTTGATGAACGGGTAGCTGAAAGCGTAGGTGTAGTCGAGGCGGATAAAATTGGCTCGGCTGCCTCTTTGCTGAATCTATCCAGGACGGTGGCGTTCGTACCGGGTTGTGAAAGCCCGCGTGCGGGCGATGTCGTCGTCGTGCGTACGCTTTCGGACAGCGCGACTTATAACCAGTTGGAGCTTCCGACCGGGCGATTAGCGAAGATCAATCCGGGCGATGTCGTTGTGGGTGTCCTCGGTCGTCGCCGCGCTCTCAAAGGGTTCGTCGGCGATGTTCCCGACGAGGTCTACGCGGGAGACCGTCTGCATCTACTGAACATGGGCGGAGTCATTGGCCGATGCACGGGTCATCATTCAAGCTTAAGCGATGCCATAAGCTTAGAGGTCATAGGGCTGGCCTGCGATGAAACAGGGCGCGTGCTCAACATCGCAGATGTCGCTCTGCCTTTGTGTGATGATTTACCTGAGACCGCGCCGCTCGTCATCGTCGCGGGCACCTGCATGAACAGCGGCAAGACCTATGCTGCGACGGAGATTATCAAGCAGGCGACGCGCGCAGGGCTTCGCGTTGCGGGGGCGAAGCTGTCCGGCGTGGCCTGCCTGCGCGACACGCTCAACATGGCGGATCATGGAGCCATCGCTACCGCCAGCTTTCTTGATTGCGGTCTGCCTTCGACCGTAGGCGCGGGCGATCTTGCGCCGGTGGCTAAGGCGGTCATCGCGCGCCTGAACCAGAGCGCGCCCGACATGATTGTGATAGAGCTTGGCGACGGCATACTCGGCGGCTACGCTGTAGATTCCGTCTTTGAAGACGAGCAACTTCGTGCGGCAACAAGCTCTATAGTCTTCTGCGCTTCGGACTACGTGGGCGCGTGGGGCGGCATAGAGCTTTTCCGCCGTCGCGGCATCAGCGTTGACGTTATCGCTGGCTCGGTCACGGATTCGCAGATGGGCGAAGATTACATAGAGCGCGAGTTCAACGTCCCGGCAGGCAACGCGCGTCGTAACGGCGTCAGGCTTTTCCAGATTGTGCAATCGAAGCTCACGAAAGACAGTTAACTTCCTGCGGCTGGTTTGAAGATGAAGAGATTGAAAGTTGGCATCTTTGGTGGTTCGGGTTATGGCGGCTCTGAGCTTCTGCGGATTCTACTGTTTCACCCGCAGGTAGAGGTTGCGCTTGTCACTGCGAACGAGCACGCGGGCAAAGCGGTCGGCGCTGTGCATCGCAATCTATACGGATTGACCGACCTCTCTTTCACACGCGCGCCGGCAGAGTTTGAGAGTCTGGCCGATTTAGATTTCATCTTCCTCGCGCTCCCGCACGGGCAGGCTATGGAGATTGTGCCGCGTCTTCCGTATGGCGTGCGCGCGATTGATCTCTCAGGCGATTTTCGCTTGAGTGACCGCGCGGAGTTTGAGCAGCATTACGGGCGCGAGCACACTGCGCTTGAGCTGCAATCGGAGTTCGTCTACGGATTGACGGAGACGAACCGTGAGCAGATTCGGAAGGCGCGCTTCATCAGCAATCCGGGATGTTTCGCGACCGCCACGCTGCTCGGACTTGCGCCGCTTGTTGCTGCCGAGATTTTAAGCGGGCGTGTCATCGTCGATGCCAAGACTGGTTCTTCGGGGTCAGGTGCCAAGGCGGCGGCGAACACGCATCACCCGCAGCGCATGAACTCCTTCTACGCCTACAAGCCTTTCACGCACCAGCACGTGCCGGAGATAGAGCAGGAGCTGCGCTCCGTCGGCGATTGGACGAGCGAGCTTGTCTTTATGACGCACAGCCTGCCCGTCTCGCGCGGCATCTTCGCCTCCATCTACGCCGAGACAAAAAGCGAGATGACTATTGATGAAGTGCGCCAACTGTTCGCAGATTTTTACCGCGACGCTTTCTTCGTGAGACTTGTCGAAGGCTCGCCCGACATCAACTGGGTCAAGACGACGAACTTCTGCGACATAGGCATGGCCTTACGCGGGCGTCAACTGGTTGTCTTCTCCGCGCTCGACAATCTGGTCAAAGGCGCAGCCGGACAGGCCGTGCAGAACATGAACCTGATGGCCGGACTTGACGAAAAGACCGGACTGATTCTGGCAGGAACAAATCCGTAAATGTAGGGGCAGGGACAAGTCCTCGGCCCGTATCAGCGAAGCTGATAATCAAGGGTCGTTACGTTTCAAGATTGAATCTATCTCATATTGATAATCGCTCTCGCGAGCAATACGGGCCGAGGACTTGTCCCTGCCCCTACAAGTTTTCATGACTACAAAAACAGCTTCGACATTTGAAGAGATACGGGCGGTGGAAGACCGCTTTCAGTTGGCAACGTACAGGAAGATGGCGCTTGCGGCGGAGCGGGGCGAGGGTGTGTGGCTCTATGCTGGTGATGGGGAGCGTTATCTTGATTTGTATGGCGGTCATGCTGTGGCGGCGACGGGGCATTGCCACCCGCGCGTGGTGGCTGCGCTTTCAGAGCAGGCGGGGCGGCTGCTTTTCTACTCGAATCTGGTCTACTCGGATGTGCGTGCCCGTGCGGCGGAAAAGCTTGTAAGCTCCGCGCCCGCGCCGCTCGCTAAAGCCTTCTTCTGCAACTCTGGGACGGAAGCAAACGAGAACGCTATGCGTATGGCGCGCATGGCTACGGGGCGCGAGAAGGTCATCACTTTTTCGGGCGGCTTTCACGGGCGCACGGCTGATGCAATCAGCGCGACGTTTCTGGGGAAGTATAGAGAGCTGGGACGCCCTGTTGTACCGGGACACGTAGAGGCGTCGTTCGGCGATATAGAGTCGGTTAGGCGTGTGGCGGATGAATCTGTCGCAGCCATCATGCTTGAGCCGATTCAGTCTATGGCGGGCGTGCGTCAGGCCGAGCCGGATTTTTATATAGCGTTGCGCGAGCTTGCGACCGAGCGCGGCATCATTTTGATTTACGACGAAGTTCAAACGGGAGTTGGGCGCACAGGCGAATGGTTCTTTGCAGGGAGCGAGGCGGGCGGAGGCTGCGTGCCGGATATAGTCACGCTTGCCAAAGCTTTAGGGAGCGGCGTTCCCGTCGGCGCTTGCCTCGTGACTGAAAGCGTGGCTTCGCACATCAAAGAGAATGATTTGGGCACGACCTTCGGCGGCGGGATGCTGGCGATGGCTGCCGTTACGGCCACGCTCGAAGCGATTGAAGAGGATGGGATGCTCTTGAACGTCCGCGAGGTCGAGAGACACTTGCGCGAGCAACTGGCAGAGATTCCGCAGGTCGAGCGCGTGCGCGGGCTGGGGTTTCTGCTCGGCATAGAGTTCAAGGAAAAGGCCGCGTCCCTGCATCAAGCCCTGCTTGAACGCCGCATCGTCACCGGCACATCCAGCGACCCGCATGTGCTGAGGCTCCTGCCGCCACTCTGTTTGAAACGAGAAGAGATAGATCTGTTTGTTGACGCTCTAAAGAGTATCTGAAATTGTAGGGGCAGGGACAAGTCCTCGGCCCGTATCAGCGAAGCTGATAATCAAGTGTCGTTACGTTTCAAGATTGAATCTATCTCATATTGATAATCGCTCTGACGAGCGATACGGGCCGAGGACTTGTCCCTGCCCCTACAGGCAAATTGATGTCGAATAATTTTCTGACAACGGGGGATTGGTCGCGCGCAGAGCTTGAGGGGTTGATTGAATCGGCGCTTCGTTTCAAGCACGAGGACAATCAATCAAAGCCGCTCGCGGGGCGTTCGGTTGCGCTTGTTTTCTTTAATCCTTCCTTGCGTACGAGGGCTTCTATGCAGGTCGGCGTGTTCGAGCTTGGCGGGAATGCTGTGGTGCTTGAGCCGGGTGGGACGAGCTGGACGCTGGAGCATCGAGAGCATGCCGTAATGGATGCGGATAAGACGGAGCACGTGGCGGAGTTCGTGCGCGTGCTCGGAAGATATTGCGCGGGGATGGGCGTGAGAACCTTTGCGGCCTTGAAGAACTGGGAAGAGGAAAGAAGCGATCCTGTTCTGGGTGCGTTTGCGCGCTATAGCGAGGTGCCGGTCATCAATCTGGAATCGGCCATACATCATCCATGTCAGGCAATGGCCGACATGATGACCATACGCGAGAAGCTGGGTGAAGGGCGCAAGCGAGTTCTGCTCACATGGGCATGGCATCCGAAACCGCTGCCGATGGCCGTGCCGAACAGCTTCGCGCTCGCGTCCGTGCAACTTGGACACGACCTGACAATCGCCCACCCGCCGGGTTATGAGCTGGACGACGCGCTCATCGAAGAGATTCAGAGGCAGTCTGAAGCGCAGGGCGGGCGTGTGACGTTGACTAATGATGTAGACGAAGCGTTCGACGGCGCGGAAGTGGTTTACGCCAAGAGCTGGGGAAGCAAGAGATTTTACGGCAGCGCCGAAGAAGACATGAAAGAGCGAGCCGGTTATAGAGCTTCTTGGATAGTTGACGAGCGAAAGATGGCGCGCACGCGTCAGGCGCTCTTCATGCACTGTCTACCAGTTCGTCGCAACGTGATTGTCACGGACGCCGTGATTGATTCGCCCGATTCAGTCGTCATTGACGAAGCGGAGAATCGTCTTCACGTTCAGAAGGCTATCATGGCAGAGCTTTTCCGAAAGTGAGAATCGCTTGAGCGAGACACAAGCTGAATTAATTGACCAGCCCCGCGCAGATGCCGCGCTTCAAACGCGCCTAGACCTGCTGCGCGAAGCGCTGCCCTATATACAGCGCTTCAAGGGGAAGACTTTTGTCGTCAAGCTTTCGGGCAAGGTAACGGAGGATAAAGGGAATCTGGCGTCGCTTGCGGAAGAGCTGGCGCTGCTTCATCAGGTAGGCATACGCGTGTGCGTAGTGCATGGCGGCGGCAAGCAGTTGACTGATCTGGCGTCGCTGATGGGAGTGGAGCAGACGATTATTAACGGGCGGCGCGTGACGGATGATGCGACGCTTGAGATGGCGAAGATGATCTTTGCCGGAAAAATTAACACGGACATTCTAGCGGCGCTCCGCCATAGAAGTGTGGAGGCTGTCGGGCTTTCAGGCGTTGACGGCAACATCGTTCACGCCGAGCGAAGGCCGCCGAAAGAGATTCTCAATCGAGAGACCGGCGAGCGCGAGCACGTCGATTACGGTCACGTAGGCGATGTGGTGGAAATCAACACGCGGTTGCTGTGCGTGCTGCTGGATCAGGGCTATCTGCCGGTCGTCTCTTCGCTCGGCGCGGACTCGGAAGGGATGGTCTTCAATATCAACGCCGACACGATTGCCACGGAGATAGCCGTCCGTTTAGAAGCGGAGAAGTTGATACTGCTGTCTGACGTGGACGGCATCTACCTGCGCGCCGGTGAGGCAGACTCAAAGCTCTCGCGCCTCTCTGTGGATGAAGCGGAACGACTTGTGACGGACGGCATTGCGACGGGCGGCATGATTCCAAAGCTACAGGGCATCACTGGGCTTTTGAGGCGCGGAGTCCGAAGCGCCCACATCATCAACGGCTCTCGCCGCAATGCCCTGCTGGCCGAAGTCTTCACCAACGAAGGCACGGGCACGATGATCATTTCTCAAAGTTAACGATGAAGTAAAAGAGGGTGTCGGGTATCAGGTGCCGGGTGCCGGTCAGAAGAAAATCCAGTTGTCTTTCTTTTACCGGCACCCGGCACCTGATACCCGATACCTGCTTTACTGTAGAAGCGATTTGATTAGGTCGCTCAACTCTCTGGGTTCAAACGGTGTGGAGACGTATTCGTTGCATCCGGCTGCGATGGCACGGTCGCGCCAGTGCTCCTCGCCGTAGGCCGAGACGGCAACTATCGGCACATCGCGTAGGTGTTCTTCCTCGCGTATGCGCTGCGTTGCCATCAGCCCGTTCATCCCCGGCATCTCTATGTCCATGATGACAAGGTTAGGAGATTCGCGGCGCGCGACCTCCAGCGCCTCAAGGCCGTTAGACGCTTCAACTACACGATAGCCGCGCTTCTCCAACCACAGCCGCATCATGAGCCGCGTGTCATCGAAATCGTCTGCCACCAGAATAGTTTGGACGGGAACTCTTTTCGCTTTTTCGCGCATCTTTGCAGACATAAACCAAATCCATAGATGACAACGAGGGTAAGTGAGATGAGTTTCTGCGCAGGGCATGCGCCGGGCAACCGTTCAAGTATACCTTTGGTGCCATGCGGTTTGGAAGAGTTTGGAAACTTTTTTCAACATCCAGGCGCGCCGCTCAGGCTTAGAATTTGTTAGAATAGTCCCGTCAGGGACGAAACGATAATAGCCCAGTGCTTCAGCACTGGGAATACGTCATGTAGAAACAGAGCAGAGTCCCGTAGGGACGACTGAATACTTCCTTCAGTCGTCCCTACGGGACTCTACTTTTATTTCCAGCTATGACCCAGCCATGAATGGCTGGGCTATTTTCAACTGTCCCTACGGGACAACATGCCACCTGATTCTTCAAGCGGCTTCTTAAATACTGCACCATTGTTCATGAGTATTTCCCGCTTGCGGCTCCGGCAAAAATTGGTTTGACATTCCAGCGGAGCGGGACTAGGCTGTGCAGGCTTTTAGTCGTTGCAGCCCACAAACGCTATTCTCTTATGGCTGCTCCAGCCTTTTCCGGCACATGTTATTCGGAGAGACCCTTTTAGCCTCAACAGTTCCTGCTGAAGTTTCCGACGAAGCTATTTTGATTATTCAGGTTGCTCTGGCCTTAACGCGACCTGTCACCGGGCGAAGTAAACCTTTCAGGAAGCGGCTTCATGGCTCTTGCCGAACTTTTTCAGATTCAGAGTTTCTTCATTTACAGGATTCAAACAGGCCGCGCCCAATTCACTGAGAGTCGGGCGGCCTAACCAGCCGAAGGAGTAAAACCCCACATGAGCGAACAGGAAAGCGCCAGCATGCTTCGGGCGCGCCAGATATTGAAAGACCCGAACGCGGGCATTGACGAGATTTATAAATTGGTGGCTGAGCTGAAGGCGTACAAGCCTGAAACAAAAGAGCAGCTACGCATGGCGCGCAAACTACAGGAGATTGCAGACGTTCGGCTGGCGCGTGACATACTCCGAAGCGGGACGGCCACGGATCAGGAAAAACATGATCTGGCAATGAGGCTCAAAGATAAGAACCAGTTTGGACTGGCGCGAAAACTGCTGCTGCGGATTGATTGGTGCAAGATTGCCGACCCACAGAGACGGCGCAAGATAGGACAAAGACTCTCGCTGTGTACTTACAAAGACCCTGACCTGCCGCCTGACGCGCGTCTCGAACGTGCGCTCAAAATACTCGGATCAATAGAAGACCTGAAGGCGACGACCGACCAGGAGACGCTCGGGCAGGCAGGGGCTATATACAAGCGCATGTGGGAGGTTGATGCGCAGAAGCAGACCCTTGAGCGTGCGCTCACTTACTACAGGCGCGGCTACAAAGCCAAGACAGCCGAGGACGAGGATTATGATACAGGCTGGACAGGCATCAATACGGCATTCGTGCTAGACCTGCTTGCGGATCAGGAAGAGAAGGAAGCGAAAGAGGCCGGGGCAGCGTCCGAGAGCGCAAAGGCGCGACGCAAAGAGGCGCGCGAGATTCGTGAAGCTCTGATAAAGACGCTCACGGATTTATCTGACAAGCCCGGCAAAGAAGGGCTGAAAAAGGATTACTGGTTTCAGGTCACTATAGCCCAGGCGTACTTCGGATTAGGCAGATACGAAGAGGCTTTGCCTGCGCTGCTTGAGGCCGCCGCCGCGAAAGACGTTCCTGAGTGGCAGCAGGAATCAACGATACGGCAGCTTGCCCTGCTCGCGCAATTGCGACCTGAAACACCGGACACAGGTCTCGCTGATGCAAGCAGTGGAGCCAGAGAGGTGCTTAGTCTATTTCTGAAAGAGATAGGCGATTCGAGCGGGGCGGGGCTGGAATCTGCCGCTTACGGAAAGATAGGGCTTGCGCTTTCGGGCGGAGGATTTCGCGCCTCGCTTTTTCACATCGGCGTGCTCGCCCGATTGGCCGAACTCGGCGTGCTTCATCGTGTGGAAGTATTCTCATGCGTCTCCGGCGGCTCAATCATAGGCGCGCATTATTACCTTGAGGTGCGAAAGCTGTTGCAGGAGAAGACGGACAGGGAGATTAAGGATAATAACTATCTGGACTATGTAGAGATAGTCGAGCGCATCGCGAAAGATTTTCTGGAAGGCGTGCAGCGCAACATACGCACGCGCGTCGCCGCCGAGCTGACGACCAATCTGAAGATGATCTTTTACCCCAACTACTCGCGCACCAAACGCGCGGGCGAGTTGTATGAAAGAGAGTTGTATGCACGCGTCCCGGACGGCAACGGAACGAACCCGCGTTACATGACAGACCTTTTCATCACGCCAAAGGGAGCGCCGGAAAATTTTAAGCCGAAGTATGACAACTGGCGGCGGCTGGCGAAAGTGCCCGACCTTATCTTAAACGCCACGTCGCTCAACACAGGCCACAACTGGCAATTCACGGCCTCCTGGATGGGCGAGCCGCCCGCAGGCATAGACAGCGAGATAGATGGCAACTATCGCCTGCGCAGGGTGTACCACGGAGATGTGACTAACGTCTATCGAACCAAAAAGAAGATCAGGCTGGGCGATGCCGTCGGCGCTTCGGCCTGTGTCCCTGCGCTGTTCGAGCCGATTGCGCTCCCGAAGCTTTATGGAGAAGTGGACGGCAAGTCCAAAGAGGTCATCGTTCGTTTAGTTGATGGCGGAGTGCATGACAATCAGGGAATAGTCAGTCTGCTGGAGCAGGGCTGCACACAGATAATCGTCTCGGATGCAAGCGGTCAGATGGATGCGCTGGATGACCCCAGCGCAGGGTTGCTGTCCGTGCCTACAAGATCGAACAGCATTTTGATGGCACGCGTGCGCGAGGCTCAGTATCACGAGCTGGTTGCGCGCCACCGCTCCTCTCTACTGAAGGGTCTCGTCTTCGTACACTTGAAAAAAGACCTCTCCGAGAAACCCATGGACTGGATTGATTGTAATGATCGTTACGATGCTTCGGAGGATGCACGCAGCGTCAGCACTCAGGGCGACCTGACAAGTTATAAAGTGAAGAAGGATATTCAAGCTCTGCTTGCTGCAACCCGCACCGACCTTGATTCTTTCTCTGATACGGAAGCTTTCGCATTGATGATGAGCGGCTACGCTATGATCGAAGAAGCCGACATGAGCAGCTTTCCGCTTGCTCCCGTTACCAGAAGAAAGTGGGCGTTTCTCGCGCTGCGCGATGCCATGAAGGGCGAGAAAGGCTATACGGAGCTGAAGAAGCGGCTGAAGGTTTCCCACATGCGCGGCTTCAAGATATGGAAGCTCAACGTGTGGCTGCAAATACTGGCGTGGGCTTTAATTGCAGGTGCAGTCGGCGGGGCGGGATGGCTCTTATGGGACTGGTCTAAGTCGAAGGAGGCTGTCGCGCTCGTTATCCCGGTCGCACTGCTTTTATTGATGGTCGTGAGCGCGGTCTTGCTGCGCATCATAGGGCCGCCCGTGCAACGCTTTGCGCACTGGCGTAAATCACCCTCGGAACTTGGTATAGGAGTGGCGATGCTGGCGCTCTGCCTGGTAGCCCGCATTCATCTGTGGATATTCGACTGGTTCTTTCTAAAGAACGGTCGCATAGAGAACATCACATCAAAGGGATGAGGGATGAATAAGAATAGAGTGAATGATTCAGTTGAATTAATCACTCCGTTCCTTTTCATCCCTCATCCCTCATCCCTGCTTTTGGCGGTTGACGCGGTACGCGTTGCGGCTGGACAATTCTGTGTCATGGGAACGGCACAGGGAAAATCTCTTCGAGGCGCGGAGCGTCAAAGCAGCAGAGGGAAAAGATTGAGCAGGTTTGCGAGCCGCTTGTTGGTAGAGTGGAAGCGGCTCGCTTTGCCTTCTGCCGAGGCGCGCGTGATTGTAGCCGTCTCCGGCGGGGCGGATTCCGTAGCGCTCCTTCTGTCGCTGGACGAGTTGCTGGCGGCACAGCGCCTCTCGATCTCTTTAACGATTGCGCATCTGGATCACGGCCTGCGCGAAACGAGCCAGGGGGACGCGCGTTGGGTTGAAGACCTCGCGCGTCGTCTGGGCTATGGCTTCGAGCTTGAGCGTGTGTACGTGAAAGAGCGTGCCGAAAGAGCTTCTGACAATCTTGAGCAGGCAGCCAGGCGCGCCCGTTACGAATTTCTGGCGCGCATCAGCGCCTCTGGCGGTAAGGCTCAAGCGGTTCTTACGGCGCATACTATGGACGATCAGGCGGAGACTGTGCTCTTGCGGCTCATGCGCGGGAGCGGCGCGGAAGGGTTGGGCGGCATGGAGCCTGTGCGGCTTCTGGACTCGCAGTCCGATGTGCTGCTGGCGCGCCCGCTTCTCTCCTGGGCAAGGCGCGCAGAAACGGAAGAGTATTGCCGTGTACGCAAAGTAGAATTCCGTGTGGACGAGATGAACGAGGACGAGGCGTTCGCTCGCGTGCGTGTCCGAAAGCGCCTTCTTCCTCTGATGCAGGGCTTTAATGCGCGTGTGGTCGAGGGGCTGGCGCGCACGGCTCAACTTCTGCGCGAGGATGCGCGCACCCTGGATGGACTCGCCGCCCTGCTTCTGGAAGAGGCGCTGGCCGGTTGCGCTGCAAATGCGCCGGGATTGAGCGTAAAAATTCTGGCAAATGCCCCTGTGAGCCTGCGCCGTCGCGCGCTACGCCTCTGGCTTGCAGCCGCCCGAGGCGACTTGCGACGGCTGGAGATGGTTCATCTGTTGGCGGTCGAGGGCTTGTTTACGGGCGAGCGCGGCGGGCGCGTTGTGGAATTGCCGGGAGGCGCAACGGTTTCACGCCGCAGGGGCTATCTCTTCTTTCATGCCAAAAGGGTTGAAAATGGAGGCGAGCGCGACTAGAATCAAACTTGACAGGGCCGCCGCTTTCCCTTGCTGAGAGGAGCGAGCGGTCTACATTTTGTTGACTGCAATTTTCCTTTGGAGATCAGGCGGTTTTGATGAGCGACTCGATTATAGAAGTAGCCAGCGCTGTGTTGATTGCCGACCGCATCAATTCGCTCGCCGCCGAAATTGCGGGCGCTTATGCGGAGCGCGAACTGACCATCTTCGGCGTACAGGAAGACTCCTTTATGTTTCTGGGAGACCTACTGCGCGCTCTCCCCACACCGGTTCGCACCTCCTTCCTCAAATACGATCACCAGACTCTTGCAGGGGTTCAGGACATCTCCTTTGCCACACAAACCGATCTGGTAGGGCGCGACGTATTGCTGGTTGAGGCCGTGCTCGATACGGGCGTGACGCAGGAGTATCTGATGAGGCAACTGGATGCGCGCGGGGCGCGAAGCGTAAAGCTTTGCGTGCTGGTGGATAAGCCCGACCGGCGGCGCGTGGAATTGCAACCTGACTGGCGCGCGATTGAAACGCACGCCGATTACGTTTTCGGCTACGGGCTGGGATTTCAGGACAGGTGGCGCGAGCTGCCCTATCTGGCGACCTTTGCGGCAGCCGAGCAAGGCTGATACAGCGAACCCTGACGCGCTCCTTTTCGTAAGATTTTGTTGGATTTATGGAGCGCAACGAACCTTGGGTGCGTGGCATCCAAAAGAAGCGATTTGCCGGATAAAACAAAAAGCTCTTCGGTTCGGCAGGCGCGCTTGTTAATTGAGGCTTTACGGAGAGCGACAAATGATGCCGAATCGGTTATCATCGGCATCGGAGGCTTGAATAATTTTGAGTTCTACGGCTAGACAAATCATTTTCTGGTTGTTCATCGTCATCGGCGCTCTGCTGCTCTACAGAGTTTTCGGCGGCACGCAGGGCAGCGCTGTTAAAGAGTTATCCTACGATCAGGTCGTCGCAAAGATTCAGGACGGCTCGATTTCAGAGATGACCGTCAAGCAGTCGCAGGTTGATACCGTCGGCAAGAACGGCGAAAAGTGGTACACGCCGATTGAAGGCACCAACGACCAGACCAAAAGCTATTTACTGAATCTGGGTGCAGAGAAGAAGATTCCGACCAAGAACGAGGCGGGCGGAAGCAATCTTTTCTGGACTGCGTTGATTACCTGGGCACCGTTCCTGCTGCTCATAGGTTTCTGGATTTTCATGCTCCGGCAGATGCAGTCGGGCGGCAATAAAGCCCTGAGCTTCGGAAAGTCGCGCGCCAAGCTTTTGAATAACCAGCAGAAGCGCGTCACCTTCAAAGATGTGGCCGGAGTCGAAGAGGCCAAAGAGGAATTGCAGGAAATTATAGAGTTCCTCAAGGAGCCGCAGAAATTCCAGAAGCTCGGCGGGCGTATCCCCAAGGGCGTTTTGATGATGGGGCCGCCGGGAACGGGCAAGACTCTTCTCGCACGCGCCATCGCAGGCGAGGCCAACGTTCCGTTCTTCTCCATTTCGGGTTCCGATTTCGTGGAGATGTTCGTAGGCGTCGGCGCATCCCGCGTGCGCGACCTCTTCGAGCAGGGCAAGAAGAATGCGCCGTGCATCATCTTCATTGACGAGATTGATGCTGTGGGTCGTCATAGGGGCGCAGGCTTAGGCGGCGGCCACGACGAGCGCGAGCAGACCTTGAATCAACTACTGGTAGAGATGGACGGCTTCGAGTCCAACGACGGCGTGATTCTCATAGCCTCTACGAACCGCCCGGACGTTTTAGACCCGGCTCTACTTAGACCGGGACGCTTTGACCGTCGCGTCGTTGTTTCGCGTCCTGATGTTCGCGGGCGTGAAGGCATCCTGAAAGTCCACACGCGCAAGATACCCCTGGGCGAAGACGTTGACATCTCTGTCATAGCGCGCGGCACACCGGGCTTTACCGGCGCAGACCTTGCGAACCTCGTCAACGAAGCAGCTTTGAACGCCGCCCGCTATAACAAGAAGATCGTCATGATGACGGACTTCGAGCTGGCGAAGGACAAGGTCTTGATGGGAGCCGAGCGCAAGTCTATGGTCATCTCGAACGAGGAGAAGCGCGTCACGGCTTATCACGAGGCTGGACACACGCTCGTCGGCCTGAAAGTGCCGAATGCCGACCCGGTTCACAAGGTGACGATTATCCCGCGCGGCATGGCGCTGGGTGTGACGCAGCAGTTGCCCGAAGGCGACCGTCACAACTACACGAAGGATTACCTGATGGGGCAGATAGCCATCCTGATGGGTGGCCGTATTGCCGAAGACATTTTCCTTGGCAGCATTACGACCGGCGCATCGAATGACATCGAGCGCGCAACCGAGCTTGCACGCGCGATGGTCTGCGAGTACGGCATGAGTGAGCTTGGGCCTTTGACCTTCGGCAAGAAGGAAGAGCAAATCTTCCTTGGCCGCGAGATAGCACAGCACAGAGACTTTTCCGAAGACACTGCGATCAAGATTGATCAGGAAGTTAAAAAGATAGTCTCCGATCAATACTCGCGCGCCCGGCAGATTATAGAGGAGAACCGCGACACTATGGTTCGCCTCTCTGAAGCCTTGCTTGAGCGTGAAACCTTGGACAGCGTGCAGATTCGCCGCATCGTTGCGGGACTACCGCTCGACGACGATCAGCCGCCTTCAAATAACGACGAGCGTCCGCAGTTGAAAGAACCGGCCTCGACGCCATTGAAGCCTATACTGCCGCCTATCACAGGCCCCGCTACTGCATAGCGGAAGTAAAAGGGTAAAAGGAAAAAAACAAAGGGAAGTTGAGAGCAAGCCTCTCAACTTCCCTTTGTTTTTTTAATCTCTGTTAAGCGCTATCTTTAAGGTCATGTAAGCGAAGTAGTACATAAAAAAAGAAGTCCCTTGTAATGCAGCTACCAGCACCAAGTAAAAGATCAGCTTATAAAGAGGAAGTGTGTTTAGAATTGCATCAACGTTTATTCCGTCAGGAAGGACTACTTTTATGCTAAGGTACGCCGTACCGCCCGAGGCCGCTAGGAACATAGCTGCGCTCCAAAGGATAAGGCCGATACGCAATAACCACTCTCCTATTCCTCTCATGGTGCGAAGGATTCTACTACCGCAAAACTAAATTGAGAAGGTGTCGCTTTGTTTTGTCTTATGATTAGTGAATGGAAACTCCCACGCCACACGCTGAAGTTAGGCGAGCGCACGCTCGTCATGGGCATACTTAATGTTACTCCCGACAGCTTCAGCGACGGCGGAAAGTTTTTCTCTGCGGACAATGCCCTGGCTCATGCCGAAGCGATGGCGCGCGACGGGGTGGATATATTTGATGTCGGCGGAGAATCAACGCGCCCCGGCGGAGACCGTGTTAGTGTTGACGAAGAGCTGCATAGAGTCATTCCCATCATCGAGCAACTGGCTAAAGCCTTCGATATTCCAATCTCCATTGACACAACCAAGGCCGCAGTGGCGCGCCGTGCGGTTGATGCCGGAGCCGAGATTATCAACGACATCTCCGGCCTGCGATTTGACTCGCGTGTGGCGAACGTGGCGGCTGAGACTCATGCCGGGCTTGTGCTCATGCATTCGCGCGGAGAACAGGAAACAATGCATAGTCTCCCGCCTGTTCCGGACATCTTTGCGGAATTGACGGAGAGCCTTCAACGCAGCATAGAAGAGGCTGAGCAGCGAGGTGTTGCGCGCTCATCTATCGTTCTAGACCCGGGCATAGGCTTCAGTAAAAGCTTCGAGCAGAATCTTGAGCTAATCGCGCGGCTTGACCGGGTGGCGCAATCTTTCCCGGATTTCCCCATCCTTATAGGCACGTCGCGCAAATCTTTCCTTGGCCGCATGCTTGACGGAGCAACGGCGGAAGAGCGTCTTCATGGCACGATGGCGACCATTACGGCTGCCGTGCTGAATGGCGCTTCAATTGTGCGCGTGCATGATGTCGGCGCGGCTCGCCAGACCGTGAGTGTTGCCGATATGCTCAAAGCCTCTACAGCATAAAGAGAATGTGGCGGCTTGCCTGATTCTCTGTCATGCGAGAGAATCGCACCTCAAAATTTTTAGTTCCGTGAAATGGAAAAGGCTTTATGACAATCAGCCGAAAAATCACCACCTTCTCAGCCCTGACGCTGATACTCATTCTGGTCTCTGGCTTCACCGAATGTTATAAGCCCGTGACGAAGAGCCAGTTGCCTGCGCGCATCAAAACCGTAGCCGTGCCCGCGTTTCAGAACGAGTCCCTTAGATTCAAGGTTGAATCCAGATTTACGGAGGCGGTCATCAACGAGATAGTGAGGCGCGGCAAAGGACTTCGCGTGCAGGGTACGCGCGAGGGCGCTGATGCAGTGGTTGACGGCGTGATTAAGAGCTTCACCTTTTCCGGTGTCCTCTTGCAGCCGAACGACCCGGACGCTCGCGCACGCATCTTCGAAGTAGAGATTCGCGCCGCCGTCACCGTGCGCGATCAGATAGAGAACCGCGTACTCTACGACAATCAGAACTTCGTCTTTCGCGGCGAGTTCGAGTTCGCCAACGACCCGCGTACCTTCTTTAACGAAGAAGACCCTGCGGTGCAGCGCATGGCGCGATCCTTCGCCGAATCAATCGTCTCCACGCTCGTCAACGGCTTCAGCGTCACCGAACAGAAATGAGCGTGCTTACTCGCCAGGAGCTGCAACGCGCTTTGAAATCAGGAACGATAGAGCCGCTCTATCTTCTTTTCGGCGCGGAAGATTACCTGCGCAACCGCGCAGCGCAGGCCATCACCGAAGCCTCTCTGAAGGGCGCTCCCCTTCGCGAGTTCAACGACTCCAGCTTCAGCCTCGCGAGCGCGGATGTGCAGCACGCGATTGCCGCAGCCGAGCAGCTTCCTATGATGTCGCCGCGTCGCGTCGTGCGTATCACGGATTTCGCTAAACTTCGCGAGGCAGATGAAGGCGCACTCCTACGTTATCTGGCACGCCCCGTGGAAACTTCCGTCGTCATCTTCATCGCGGATGATCTGGACAAACGCCGCAAGCTGACGAAGACGCTCATGGACGCTTGCGCGAGCGTGGAGTTTGCATCTCTGACGGATGGGGAGCTGGTCGCGTGGGGCAAGGAGCATCTGAAGAGGCTCAAGGTCACTACGGACGATAGAACACTCCATCAGATTGTGGCGCTTGCAGGCGTAAGCGTGCGCACGCTCACTATAGAACTGGAAAAACTTTCGACTGCCGCCATTGATACGGGCTGTATCACTATGGAGATGGTGGAGCAGCTTGTAGGGCGTTCGCGCGAGCTGTCGAATTTCGAGCTGACGGATCATCTCATCGCGCGCAATCGAAGGCGCGCCCTACAGATTCTCTATCGCCTGCTGGACGACGGCGCAGAACCCCTGATGCTCATCGGACTCATCGCCGGAAATTTTCACCGGCTGGCGCTCGCCAAAGAGCTTATGTCGCGCGGCACAGCCCGCGAAGAGGTCTTTCGACTGGTCGCCATGCCTTACAGTAAACGCGAAGACTTTCTAGCCACGGCTCGCCGCACGGACGCGCCGTCGCTTGCGCGCAACCTCGAACGCATCGCCGCCGCAGACCTTGCTATTAAGACCTCAATCGCAGGAAGCGGCAACAAAGGCGCTCGCCTCCAAATGGAATTGCTCGTCTGCGAGCTAACTGCATGAGTCAGAACTGTAGGGGCAGGGCTTGTCCCTGCCCGCATCGTGCGATGAGCACGATAATCACCATCCGTAAACATTCAACATTGAGCGCACGCGCATCTTATCCCGCACCTTGCAGGCGCGACGGGCAGGGACAAGCCCTGCCCCTACTAAGATTCCATGAGCATCAAATCAGGCTCGACCCAACTTGTTCTAGCCTCTTCTGAGAAAACACGTCTGCGGCTGTAGTAAAGGAAGACGATTTTCGAGTCTCCGGCGCTCTCTATGGTTTGATTTGCACGCTCGGCCAGAGTGAGATTGGAATCCGTTTCGCTCAGGAGTTTATAGAGTCGCTTGACCCAGAACTGCGTTATCGTCTCGTTATACTTCTGAGGGTCAACTTCATAGTGCGCAAGAAAGCGCAGTAAGCCTTCGCGCATCTTAGCAGTCGTTTCCTCTACCGACATGTTTGATAGATACCAGATAGCGACGGCCAGATGAGCGTGGTGGTCGAAGCTTTCGTCCGGCAGAGAGCAGGACTCGAAGCCCTCTGCGAGCAGACGTAGCTCATCATCACTCCTGTAATGTGCCTTCGGCTGATTCATCTAGGTTAGCTCCTCCTCTTATATCAGTTCAAAGAAAAAGCAGGAAGTAAAAAGGCGAGGCCGGTTGGAATGAACCAACCGGCCTCGCCGAATCTGTAAAAATATTTGAGCCGCTTTTACTTGGTGGTCGCCTGATTGACGCGCGCCGTCAGCCTCGATTTATAGCGCGCGGCGGCGTTGCGATGCAGCACGCCTTTCTGCACGGCCTTGTCAATCTTTGAAATCGTCGCGGGCAGCAGCTCACTAAGCGTCGCCGCATCATGTCCCGCAAGGGCTGTCCGCAATTTCTTAATAGAAGTGCGCAAGCTGGTGCGATTGCTTCGATTGATGTCGCGGCGTTTCTTGTTCTGTCTGACGCGCTTCTCTGCTGATTTATGATTAGGCATTACGAATCTCCGTCTAAAGCTTTATGTTCAAGGCTTGCCGGTGCTCTCAGATAAGATTTTGACCGTAAGCGCAAGCGACAAAGTATAGGTGTACATGCCTTTTGTGTCAAGGCGAGGAGGCGTGCGGCCTGCGCCGTTTCGCTCTGTACACCAGGGAATTGACACTCCGGCGCGCCCTGTAGTAGCGTGCCCGTCTATACAGTATGCAAGAGATGCGTGCCATACACCTCGATTTGCCGTACCCTTCCCCAAACCTTGAACTTCACCCACGAAGGAGACTGCTTTAACTGTTGAAAAAGATTGAGCTTCCACCGCGCGGTCTGGAAACGCTCTTCGGCGTTCATGACCAGAATATCAAGTACCTTGAATCGCTCCTTGACGTGCGCATCAACGCGCGCGGGCAGGATTTGACCGTTGACGGCGATCCCAAAGACGTTGCGACCGTCGAGCGCATTCTGGAGGATTTCTCCGACCTCTTCTCCGAAGGCAGGACTTTTACGGACAAGGAACTGCGCGAAGCCTTCGCACAGATTGCCGAAGACCGCGCCTACTCTTTACGCGACTACTTCACCAAAGCGCGCTTCAACCCCGCGGGCAAAAAGCAGGTCGCACCCAAGAGCGCCACGCAGCGCCGCTACATCGAAGCGATCACAGACAAAGATGTCGTCTTCGGCGTAGGGGTCGCTGGTACAGGTAAGACCTATTTGGCAGTTGCGATGGCCGTGCAGGCACTCATGCAGAAGCAGGTAGAGCGCATTGTGCTCGCCCGTCCGGCTGTCGAAGCCGGAGAGAAACTGGGATTCCTGCCCGGCGATTTACAGGACAAGGTTGACCCTTACCTTCGCCCGCTCTACGACGCGCTCTTTGATCTGATTGATTACGAGCGAGCGACGCGCCTCCTTGAAAAGCGAATCATAGAGGTTGCGCCATTGGCTTTCATGCGCGGAAGAACGCTCTCAAATGCCTTCATCATTCTGGATGAAGCGCAGAACACCACGAGCGAGCAGATGAAGATGTTTCTGACGCGCATAGGCTTCGGCTCGAAGGCAGTGATTACAGGCGACGTGACACAGATTGACCTGCCACAGGGAAAACGCAGCGGCCTGATAGAAGCCGAGCGCATACTCTCAAAGGTCGAAGGCATAGAGTTCATCTACTTCACCGAAAAGGATGTCGTACGCCACCGCCTAGTCCAGATGATAATCAAAGCTTACGAAGCGCATTCCAGCAAGAGCACTATATAAAGGCCATGACGGGTGAACGGTGATAGGTGACAAGACAACAGCTTATCTTCACCTGTTACCTATCACTTGTCGCCTGTTACTATGATTGAAGTTGTTAACCGCCAGCGCAAGGTAGCAATGGATAGCGAACGGTGGCGTGCGTTTGTGGCGAAGGCTCTGGAGGTGGTGCCTGCTGATGGGGCGGGGGTGACGGTCGCTTTTGTGTCGGATAGGGTGATGCGGGAGCTTAACCGGATGTGGCGGCATATGCGGGGGACGACGGATGTGTTGTCGTTTCCGGCGGGGCAGGATGAGTTTGAGATGGCGGAGGGGGCGACGCTGGGGGATGTGGTGATTTCGGTGGAGCAGGCTGCAAGACAGGCGTTGGAGCATGGGCTGGAGTTTGAGGAGGAGGTTTCGCAGCTTATTTTGCACGGGTTGTTGCACCTGTGCGGGTACGATCATGAGACGGATGAGGGGGAGATGAACCGGCTGGAGATGCGACTTCGCCGCCGACTTGGAATATAATTCGTGAATCGTCAATCGTCATTAGTTAATAGAAACTGCTATTCTCTATTTACTATTTACGGTTGACGATTTACGATTTACCTACACTGTATGGAGATTGCTATAGGAATCACGGCGCTGCTGCTTCTGGTGATGACGTTTCTCGCCACGATGGACATGGCGTTCGCGCAGTTGAGCGACGTAGGATTGCGGCGGCTCATCTCGGATGCGGAAGAGGAACAGCCGTTGGCGCGTGCCACGGCCTTTCTCAAAGAGATTCTGGAGAACCGTCCGCGCTTTCGCTTTACCCTGTCGTCGATGATTCAAATCCTGCTCGTCGCCGTCACGGTTCTAATCACTTCCATTTCTCTGTTTCTATTTCCGGGGACGCGTTTCCTGCTGATTGCCTTCATAGCCTCTCTGGTGCTGGCCGGAATTTTTAGACAGTTCATCCCACGTCTCATCGCCGCGCGCAATCCTGAAGCGACGCTGCTCTGGCTGCTGCCTTTTGTGCGCCCCTTCTATCATCTCTTAGTCTTCATAGCAGACCCGCTTCATCAGGTCATTAGCCGCAAGCGCCGAGAGCGCGCCGTCATCGAAGCCAACACAGACGAGGACGAAGAGGACAACGGCGACGACATACAGGCACTCATCGACGTGGGCGAAGAGGAAGGGATTCTGGAAGAAGACGAGGGCGAGCTGATTCACTCGATCATTGAGTTTGGCGACACGCGCGTCAACGAAGTGATGACGCCGCGCACGGAGATAGTAGCTCTGCCCGTGACGGCCACTGTGCGCGAGGCGCGCGACATTATCAACGAGTCTAAATATTCGCGCCTGCCCGTTTACCGCGAGCAGATTGATAACGTGGAGGGGCTTATCTACGTGCGCGACATTCTTCAGTGCTGGCCTGAAGGAAGGGAAGACGAAAACATAGCCACGCTTGTGCGCCCGGTCTATTTCGTGCCGGAGACAAAGCCTGTCGCAGACCTTCTCAAAGAGATGCAGAAGGCTCACGTGCAGCTTTCGATGGTGATTGACGAGTACGGCGGCATCGCCGGTCTAGTCACAGTCGAAGACATTTTGGAAGAGATAGTCGGCGAGATTGAGGATGAAGATACGGAGACGGAAGAGATTGTAGAGATAGTAGAGGCCGACGACGGCTATTACGACGTGGCAGGCTCGACCGAGATAGGCAAGATTGAGCGGCTTTTCGACATGGAAATAGAGGACGACGATTTCACGACCATCGCAGGGCTGGTCATCAGCGAATCCGGCTACGTGCCGCGTCCCGGCGAGCGTCTTAACTTTCGCGGGCTGGACGTAGAAGTAATCGACGCAGATGACCGCCGCATCTCGAAACTACGTTTACGTCGCGCGCCGCAAAGCCAAGCGCAGGCGGAATAAAGGCAATAAGTGAAAAGCATAGAACAGGTACAACTAAACACTCCCGGCTCGTGTGCGTCGTCTGTCTGCGAGGCGTGTGGCGAGCCGTTCACCTGCGGCGCGCAAGCTTCGGGTTGCTGGTGCGCTGAGGTGAAATTGACCGAAGCGTTGCGTGCAGAACTGCGTGAGCGATACAAGAGTTGCCTGTGTCGCGCCTGCCTTGAGCGGTTCAGCGCCGACGAAGAGTCTGGAGAGGCGGAAAAGATTTTTGGCTGAGAACTTGAAAAAGCCCTCGCCTAACGAGAAAATAATTCGGCTTTAAGGTATTATTCCCCTGTCGCCACAAAAGAAATTCTATTCCAGATACGACCGGAGATGACGCTTGGCACGGCACAAGGACGCACTTTTTCACCCGGCCTTTCTAGACCCTCGCTTTCACGCCGCCCTCAACCCTTACGACGAGACTCCCCCGCCCGTCGTAAAACCTGTCGACGCTCCGCGACGCGAGACGCGCAGCCGCGACTTCGACATCAAGCACATACGAATAGCCCTGCGCATTGACCCTTCCGAAAGATTCATAGAGGGCGAAGCCACAATCACGCTCGCTCCCTTTCGAGATGGTCTCAAAGAGCTTGCTTTCGATGCCTTCGAGTTGAACGTGCAGGAGGTCAGAGCGGGCACGCGTCGCCTTGAATTTGAAAGCTTCAAGGACAGGCTCGTAGTCCATCTCAAAGAAGCCCCGCCGCGTGATAAAAATCTGACTCTGCGTGTTGTCTATAACGCGCGCCCGCGTCGTGGGCTGCATTTCATAAGCCCGGACGACGCGTACCCGCAGAAGCCCTTGCAGGTTTGGTCGCAGGGCGAATCCGAAGACAACTCCGCGTGGTTTCCATGTACGGATGCGCCCCTTGAGCGGCAGACGACAGAGACCATCATCACCGTTCCTGAACGCTTCACGGTTCTTTCAAACGGAAGGCTCCTTTCGGAAAAGCATGATAACAGGCTAGCGACGCGCACGTTCCACTGGCGGCAGGACGAGCCGCATCCGGCTTATCTGGTCTCTATAGCCATCGGTGATTTCAGCATCATCGAAGCGAAGTGCGGCCAAATCCCCACGCCTTACTACACTTATCCGGGGACGGAAAAAGAGGCGCGCATGTTGATGGGCAAGACGCCCGCCATGATACGCCTCTTCACAAAGCTCTTCGGCTATGAATACCCGTACCCTAAATACTCGCAGGTAATGGTTGACGAATTCATCTTCGGCGCGATGGAGAATACTTCCGCCACGACTCATTCGGATCGCTTCCTGCACGATGCCAGAACAGAGCTTGATTTCGATTGCCATGATGTAGTCGCGCACGAGCTGGCGCACCAGTGGTGGGGCGACCTGCTGACGCCTAAGTCCTGGACGCACGTGTGGCTCAAGGAGAGCTTCGCTACCTATTCTGAGATTCTCTGGTCGGAGCAGGCCGAAGGTGTAGACGAAGCCGGATTCTCTCTGCTGCGCGAGCAGAACGTTTACATGAGCGAGGATCGAGACCGCTATCGCCGCCCCATCGTTAACGACCGTTGGGAATTTCCGGTGGAAGTCTATGATCGTCATGCTTATCAAAAGGGCGCGATTGTGCTGGGGATGCTCAGGTATGTGCTGGGCGACGACGACTTCTTTCGCACGCTGAAGTATTACGCACACAAGCATGAGTGGCAGAGCGTAGAGACGACCGATTTCAAGGTCGCCATAGAAGAGGTGACGGGGCGCAGTATTGACTGGTTCTTTGAAGAGTGGCTTTACGGTCGCGGCTATCCTGAATTTGAAGTGTCGCACCACTTTGATGCTCAAGCGGGCGCGCTCCGCGTTACGGTCAGGCAGGTACAGGATACAGGTGACGGCACGCCCATTTTCCGTATGCCGGTCGAGATTGAAGTGGTGTCAAAGCGCGTAGCGCGTCGCTTTAGTGTCGAGATTAAAAAGGCCGAGCATGAATTTTATTTCTCTCTGGACGAGCGCCCTCTGGCAGTACACTTTGACCCGGAAGACCGCGTGCTGAAGACGCTACAGCACTTGAAATCAAGGCAGGAGCTTCTTTATCAACTACGAAGCTCGAAGAGCTTTACGGCGCGTATGCGTGCGGCGCGCTCCCTCGGAGAGTTCAAGAATGACGAGACGGTAGCAGTCCTGCGGCGTACGCTCATGCAGGACGAGTTCGGGCCTGTGAGGATGGCTGCCGCCGTGGCGCTTGCCGCAATCGGGACGGACGAAGCGCGCGATGCGCTCCTGTTAAGTTTGAAGAAGAACGAAGAGGCGCGCGTGCGGCGTGCGACCGCGTGGTCGCTTGGACGCTTTCATAAAGACCGGAAGGTTATCAGTGCGCTTGTGCGTGCGATGCACGAGGACGAGAGCTATTTCGTAGCGGCCTTCAGCATGCGTGCGCTCGCCCATGCGGCGGGTGAGGATGCTTATGAAAAATTGATAGGCATGCTGGGGCGCGATTCTTATCAGGATGTGTTGCGCGCAACCATCTTCGATGCGCTGACGATTGCAAAGGACAGGCGCGGCGTTTCATTAGCCCTTGACCACACGGCTTACGGCATCCCGCAGCCCGTTCGCATCTCTGCCACCATCAGCCTGGGCACGCTGGGCAAAGAGTTCAAGGATGAGCGCGAAACGATTTATCAAAAGCTGTTGGAGCTTTTAGAGGACAAGACGTTTCGCGTTCGCCTCGCAGCCGTAAAGGCTCTGGCCGTGCTGGGCGATGTGCGTGCCATAGGCCCGCTTAACGATGCAATGGAGCGCGAGGCTATAGATGCTCTACAGAGCGCGGCGCTCGCAAGCCGCCGCACGCTTGAGGAAAAGGTGGAAGAGGGGAAACAGGATGGCAAAAAAGAGAAGCCGGTTTCTACAGGGACGGCGCATTGACCCGAAGCCGATTACGGGCGACACGAAGGTTGCAGACTTAGTTGACGATGCCTTCATGGCTTACAACGCGGCGCGGCTCAGGGAAGCGTGCAAGCTCTTTACGGAGAAGATGCTTGAGCCGGATGTGACCGTGGGGCTTTCCCTCACGGGCGCTCTGACTCCTGCCGGACTCGGCATCTCGGCTCTCATCCCGCTTATTCAGGCGGGCTTCGTTGACTGGATTATCTCTACGGGCGCGAATCTTTATCATGATACACACTTCGGCATAGGGCTTTCACTGCATCAGGGACACGCCGGAGTCTCCGACGTGGTGCTCAGAGAGGAAGAGGTCGTGCGTATCTACGACATCTTCTTCGACTACTCGGTGCTGCTCGATACAGACGCTTTCTTCCGCCGCATCATAGAGGGCGAAGAGTTTCAAAAGACTATGTCCTCGGCGGAGTTTCATTACCTGTGCGGGAAATATGTGCGCGAGCGCGAGCGCAAGCTGGGTGTCGAGAATAAATCTCTGCTGGCCGCCGCCTACGAATATGGCGTGCCGATTTACACCTCCAGCCCCGGAGATTCTTCCATAGGCATGAACGTCGCTGCTAAAGCTCTTCAGGGAAACAAGCTTGCTTTTGACCCTTCGCTCGACGTAAACGAAACGGCGGCGATTGTGCTGGCGGGAAAGCGCGGCGCGATTCACGGTAAAGGAGATCGTGGACGAAAGCACGGCGGGCGTTCGGCGGTCTTCATACTCGGCGGCGGAAGCCCCAAGAACTTCATGCTCCAAACAGAGCCGCAGATTCAGGAAGTCTTAGGAATTGACGAGCGCGGGCATGACTACTTTTTACAAATTACGGATGCTCGCCCGGACACAGGCGGGTTGAGTGGGGCAACTCCGGGGGAGGCAGTCTCGTGGGGAAAGGTTGACCCGGAGCGTTTGCCGGATGCGGTCGTCTGTTATATTGATTCGACGGTGGCGCTGCCAATTATAACGGCGTATGCTCTCTCCAGACACGAGGTGCGCGAGCCGAAGCGTCTCTATGACCGTCGCGGCGAGTTCATGGAGCTGTTGCTGTCAGAATACTCAAAATCGAAGAGAAGATAGGACAAAAAGCTTCTATGCGTATCTTTACAAAATTAATCTGCGGCGCGTTGCTTCTGTCCTTCATGCTGGCGCTTTCTGCTGCGCACGCTCGCACCAGTCAGGAGGGAATTCCCGCCTACATAAGCGCGCAGCACAAAGCGGTGCTTGAAAAGTGGCTCAAGCAAAAGCCCGACTTGAGAGTCGCTACCGCCGAAGACCTGGACGCAGACCTCTTGAAGACGGTGACAGATATGTTTCCCGACCGGGTCGCTTCGCCATTCTATGTGGTTGGAGACTTTAATAATGACGGCCAGAAGGACTTTGCCATCGGCCTTGTAGTCAAGAATAAACCCAAAGACCTGGCGCTCGCCGTCTTCAACGGGCCACTTGGAAAGACGAGCGCGCCAGCCTATTACAATGAGAACAGATTTGATCGAGGCGACCTTCTTTTCGTTAGCTTTGATGATCGAAACAGGGAAGTCTTGCAGATAGGCATAGGCAGTGATTCAAGAACCGTGTTCTTGAAACCCAAAGGCAAGGGGTATTACATCTGGGCGGGAGCGACGCAGTAGGGCAGGCGAGCCAAGGGGATGTCATGAAGAAAAAGATAACTGACGACCAGCCGCGAGTTTATTTCGATTGTAATAAGTGCCCGGCCTACTGTTGCTCCATCTACGAGCGAGTGCAGGTCACCAAGCGCGACGTTAACCGGCTCGCAAAGTATTTCAAAGTATCGGTCGAGACGGCCATCAAGCGTTACACGAAGATGCGCGGGTCGGAGCGCATACTGCGCCGCAGGAAGGACACTATATTTCCGGAGACCTGCATGTTCCTGAATCAGGAGACGCGCGGCTGCACTATCTATCACGCACGCCCTGAAGTCTGCCGCGAGTATCCAGACCGCAAGCGCTGCGCCTATTATGATCTTCTACAGTTCGAGCGGCGGCAACAGGACGACCCCGAGGCTCTGCCCCTTGTACAAATCACCTTCCGTGAAGTAAAAAAAGAGAAGGTTCCCGCGCGCAACGGCAGCGAAGCTGTCTGGGAGTGGGAGCAGGAAGAACAATAAAAGCGGGTGACAGATGTCGGGTGTCGGGTGCCGGTAAAGAAATGGTCAACTGGATTCTCTTTTACCGGCACCCGACCCCCGACCCCCGACACCTTTTGTGAGGTAAAAAGATGCAAGATTTTCTTTCTAGAATGATAGGGCGCAAGGTTGACATCTTCTGCGTGGGCGCAGCTTCTTTGCGGGGCGAAGTGGTCAAAGTGGAGGCGGGTGTGCTTCATCTAAGGGATGAAGATCACGGCATGGGTTATGTGGCGATAGACAAGATAACCGTCGTCTGGGAAGCGCGCGAAGATGACGCACATCGCGCGGGCTTTGTCCCCCCGCTCAATAATCGCTGAAAAGTCTCCAAGCCCCTGAAAGGGCGAAAGAGTTTAGCCCATGACGTAAGGCATGAGAATAATTCACCCATAGGAAAATGGAAGCCCCGGTAGGGGCGAAAGAATCTGCGTTGAGACTCTTTCGCCCCTACCGGGGGTTTTAACTTTGAAACGGTGACTTGATTCCCACGGCTTACGCCGTGGGCTACATTCTATCGCCCCTTTCAGGGGCTTACGGATGCAGACTCACATCCTGCTTATATCGCGCCGCACGTTTCCTTAGTTTGCTTTCGCCTGTAGCTGCGCGGGTAGCGGGACGCGGCGGAAGCCGTCAACGCGGCTTAACCAGTAATTGCTAAATGGCGAATAGATGACGCCATAGCTGCGCGAAGAATGGTAAAAGCCTTTGCCGTCCACGACGATGCCTACGTGCGACAGGCCGTTGAAGAAGACGAGCGTGCCGAACTGAGTCTGCTCCTCACGGGTCGCAGGCGTAAAGCGTGACCAGAGATAGCGTGCGCTGCCGCGATCAAAGCGAATGCCCGCCGATTGAAACACACTCCACACGAAGCCTGAGCAATCGAAGCTGTTAGGCCCCGACGAGCCGTAAATGTAAGGCGAGCCTAAGCGTGTGTCAATCGCAGCCATCAGAAGCTGATTGATAGCAGGCGCGGGCGCTTTAGCTAAAGACGACGAGCTTGCAGCCGGAACATTGGCTGTAGAGATAATGATCGGGTCTGTTTCAAGTCTTGGGCCGTTGACAGTTGTTGCTGTGACGGATGTTTGACGAGTGCTTGTTTGAGCAGTAGTAACAGTGACTGTTGATAGCAGAGCACACAGGCAGACTGCCATCGCGCAGAGGTAGATTCTTATAAAAGCCATAAATCGAGGGAACTCGAACTCCTTAAAATTTTTTGTGTTGCTTATGCTGCCTGTAGGGGCAGAAATACTGCTTGGCAGCGAGGGGATAGTACAGGGCTAAGCGGGTGATTACAAGAGGCAATGTGACTGCGTTGTGATAGTTCACCGAGAGGGTATCATAACAGAACAAAAGAGGCTGAGTGGCTATGAGATGTTAGGCATCATAGTGAAGCCTGAGCGTACATACGTCTCGTCACAACACACCCTCGGTCATTCTGAAGCTATGATTTCCCTTCAGCCTGGAAAATTTTACGCGTGCCGTGTTAGCATTCGCCGCGAAAGGAAGCCCAAGATATGCTGTTTTTCACCAGCCTAGACTCAAAACTTAGTGTAGACGGCGCAAATAGACTGCGCCTTCTGGACAGGCTGCATGACGCAGGGCTTACACCGCTCATACGCGCGGCGCGGCTCACTTCCTTCGAGCAGGCGCTTCAGGGGGCGGAGCTTGCCAGGGAGATGGAGCGCGCTATAGCGGCCTGGACTGAACGGGAAGAAAACTCGCTCTATGTGCGTGGCGACCTCTTCTCTATAGAAGACCACATCTTTTATTTAATCTTCGGCGGGGCGGAGGATGAGCTGGCGGGGATGCGAGCCGGAATCGTTTATGGACACGAAACTCCTGAGCCGGAAAGAAAACTCGACGCCTTCTGCCGTCGCGTGAGTGAAGCGCTTGATGCGATACGCAGTAGTAGTAGTAGCGTGGAGGTAGTAGACGAAGGGGACGAGTGGAAGTCGCACGAGAACGTGGTGGCGATAAATGATTACACAGCGCAGGCGGGCAATGGTGGTGCTGCTGTAGAGAAGGGGCTGGCGCTTGAAGCGCTCGAAGACGTTCCGGCGCGGCGTCTTCTGCATCGCATAGAAGAGGCGCAGGACGCAGGGCGTGTGGCCGAGCTGCTCGCCAGCGAAACGGAGAATCAAGCGCTCATTAACAGGCTAGCCGATGCCGGATTGCTCAAGCGCGAAGTGCTTGTCAGTTGCCGTAAAGAGGGACGCGCTCTCTTTCGCCTGCCTTCGATAGAGATGCTGACCAACATCACGGCCAGCAACGCCATGTGCAGCGAGTGCGGCGCGGCCCTTAGCGACGAGAAGGTCGAAGAGCTGGTGATGCTCACAGACATGGCTTCGACCATGTTGCACGACAGCGCATGGCTCGCCAATGGTTTGCGCACATTGCTCAGAGAGCTGGGCGTTCCCCCTAAATCCATACGGCTGCTTACGGGGGCGGGCGACCGCGAAGCGCACATGGAAGTTACAGCCTCGGATGAGCCATTTCTTTTCGTCCTGAGAGACGGCGACCTAACTGCTATGCACGCCGCGCGCTCTCTGGATAAGCTCATAGAGACAGAGGCGCGGCATCTGGTCATAATCGTGACGGGGCGGATTCAGGAGGACGCGCGTGTTCGCCTGCGCGAGCACGCACGCCGTCGCGCACGCGTTGGAAACGAGAGCGAGGTGGTTCTGATAGAGGGCATGGAAGCGGCTCCGGGCGAGCTTCAGCATGCCTTTGAAAGGGCTTCGCAGCGTGCTCTGGCCGCCGAGTTGTGCGGGCTGGACGCCAGCTTAGGATTCAGCGCGGGCTACATGGTCGCCACTCGCTTTCGTCTCACAGAGCGCGCAGACGCTCTCAAAGACATGGCCGGGTCGGCAGTCGGCGCTCTGGCGCAATAGAGAATAGAGGCTAGAGGTTAGAGGCTGGAGACTGGAGGCCAGTGAAATGCTTTTACTGACCTCTGACCTCCAGCCTCTAACCTCTATTCTTATGTTGTGGCTACAGTTGGGAACTGTGGTTATCCACATAGAGCCGTAAGCAAACCTTCTCTAAGCTTTGCGTCAAACGTGCGGCATTGGGAGGTGCCACTAAAATTATGAGTGTAGAAAGAAATGGACATGTATTTAACGCCGGGTTCGCGATAGCCGTCGCTCTTGTGCTGTCGTCAATCGTCGGCGCCTGGGCTTACACGCGCGCCAAAAATGGCGAACAGACCGTGGCCGTAACTGGCTCGGCCAAGAAACGGATTAAATCCGACCTGGTCATCTGGAGGGCAGCGGTCACTTATCAATCAGCGCAATTGTCTGACGCTTACAAGTCGCTTTCCGACAGCGTGCCGCGCGTCAAACAATATTTGATTTCCAAGGGCATACCGGAAAATCAGATTACCGTCTCGTCCATTACGGCCACGACCATGCAGGGCAAGACACGTGATGCATCGGGCGAAGAGGTGGACAGCGGTAAGATTACGGGCTATAGCCTGCGACAGGAATTGGAAGTGCGCTCGACCGATGTGGACAAGGTGGCGCAGGTCGCGCGCGAGGCCACGGAGTTAATCAATCAGGGGATACTGCTGGAATCCGGCGCGCCTGAATATCATTACACCAAGCTGGGCGAGCTGAAGCGCGAGATGCTGGCCGAAGCAGCCAAGGATGCCAAGGAACGCGCCAAGCAGATAGCTACCAGCACCGGCAGCGACATCGGCAGCGTGCGCTCTGCCAGAATGGGTGTGATGCAGATTACGCCCGCCGATTCCAATGATGTCTCTGACTCAGGCATGAACGACACCACCGCGCTTGAGAAAGACATTACGGCGGTCGTCAACGTCAGCTTCGCCGTAGACTAAGAACACGGGGGCAGACTTTAAGCACTACACTCTCCCTTTTGGCTCGAAGGTAGATAAAAAGGAGCGCGCCTTTAACATCAAGCGCGCTCCTTTCAGTCCTTTTTCCGCGAGCAGGGCTGGCTACTATTCGAGCCTGCTTTGAAAACCTTTTAGCGCCCGCACCATGCTAGTAGCTATAGCTTTCTTGCTTTGGGCGCAGCCGGTGCAGGTGCCGCAGGCTGTGTCATAGTAGTTTTATTCTTCTGCGACGATTTATCGGTGAACCCTCCGGCGAAGGTGCAAACGCACATGCCGCCGAACAGAGGGTGATTGCCGCAGGAGACGCCCGTGACGATGTAGCTGCTGTTGAAGATGTTATTACGGTGGCCGCGCGTCGGAACGCCGTCGTCAACGATTAAGTTGATGACAATATCGCGCGCCGTGCCGCTATCGTAAGCAATGTTTTCGCTAATCGGCGTCTTCCAGTCACCGTAGCGGGCGACGCGATCCCAAGAGAAGGTTTTGTCCTTGCCCTGGTGGCTCACGTCTCCCGTTTTTCCCTGATCGAAGGATTGATCTTTCGCGCCGAGGCACATGCCTTTCGAGACTTGAAGCTGCGGAAGCGGCTTTGCGCTGCGCAGAAACTTGATGGCTTCTTCAAGCGCGACCGCGCCTTCTATGGTCTCTATCGCCGCGCTGCCCGGTGGCTTGAATGTTTTACCCTTGTAATATTTTCTCAGCCCTTCAAGGTAGGTGGCATACTGGACGGGGTTCGTTCGGGCTTGATTCATCTCCTCGAAAACAGCTTTCTCCAGTGCGGAGAGAGCATAATCATTACCGCCAGTCTGGGTTTGCGCAAGACCCCGTAGGGGAGCGAGACTGAGTAGAAGTGAAAATGAGATGATTAAAAAAAACGCTGTGCGTAGGCGGAAGGGAAAGCTTGCCTGTTTCATGGGGGAACGATACTCCTTATGCTTTATAGGGCGAAACGTTTAGACGATTATTTCAAAGCGTCGTTTCGGGCGGAACCGGTCGGGACTTTGATTTCTGCTTTTACGTCAAAACCCTGAGCAAGTCAAATGAAAATCCGTAGGGAGCCGCGCTCCTCTTTCAAAAAGTGTTGACAACCAGGCCGTGCGCGGGCGAATCTTAAAGAGCGCATAGGCCGTCTGCTTAAGGCACGGGCTGTAATCCCTCTATGGAGTTTGAAAGTATGAGAAGACATGTGTTCCCCTTAGCGCTACTGTTTCTGGCGCTCACAGTTTCGACCGCAATAGCTCAGACCGCAACTTCTTCTCCCGCGCCGCAGACACGTCCCAGAACCATTTCCGGACAACAGCAGCAGGGCACGCCCGCCACGCCTGCTCCAACGCCTAGGCCATCAGTTACCACAACGCAGCTTCCTGCCGCCAATCCGCCGTCGAGCACGGTGCCGCAGCGCCCCGTTCCGAAAACTTCATCGACGCTTCCGTCTTCCGGCGTCAGCCCGGCGCAGCAGCTTCCCGCGACTTCGCTCACCGTGAGCAAACTGCGCGCCCGCATGCAGGAGGCCGAGCGCAACTTCAAGACGCGACCGCAGCAAACGTCTCTCTCTACAGCACCGCTTTCGTTCGTCACCCTGGCGGCGCTAGACCCTTCCACGTCGCAGATACATTTAATCACGCTGCCGAAAGACCTCTTCCTGAGCCGTGGCTCGGAGGCTACCGTGACGACGCAGTTGGGCGCGACCGTGAATCTTCGCATCGTCAGAGCCAACGGTGTCAACACCGCCGTCACCATTTTCGAGAACACGACGAAGCGCTCGTTCATCCCGCTAATGGTCGAGTATCCGATTGAGCGCAACGGGTATCTGCGCGAGATGGCTTATTACACTTCGGCGCATCCGGCGCTTCTCTCGCCGGATGTGGTTAACGCCGGTAAATCATACACGCGTACTATGCTCGATCTGGCGGCCAGACGTTTGCGCGACAAAGGCACCTTCATCTCGCCGCAGATTATAGACATCGCGGAGCGGCTGCTGATTGTAGAGCATGTGGATCACACGCGCTTTCTTAGAGAGAACCGTCTGGCGCTCTATGAAGAAATCTTCTCGCTTTATGCGCTGAACGAGATGAAGACGTATAACTACTCTGTAAGCACAGCCGGAGCAGGCGGCCTTGTGCAGATGATTCCTTCGACCTACCAGATGATACGGCGGCTGCATCCGGGCATAGGACTCAATCCTGATTTCGTGCTGGGGATGCGCAATCACGGAAACGCTCTCGAAGCCATGCTCCTTTACATGTACGATGTGTGGAATAATTTAATGTCCAACACGGATGTCTCGTACGCCTTGAGCGCCAAGTGGGCTACGCCAGCCGACTTGATGGCAGCCGGTTATAACTCGAACCCTGCGCGCCTGCCGCTCTACGTACGTCGCGCGGGGGCATCATGGCGCACGCTGATTCCTGCTGAGACGCAGATGTACCTGCAAATCTACCGCTCGGTCGAAAGCCTTATTCCGATGAAGGCACGCGCGGGTGCCTCGCAGTAAAAGCCAGAGGGAGTATCGGGAAGGTCATTAGTACAGCCTCGCGCTCTTTTAATCTCAGAACTCTTCCAGTTTACTGAAGGGGAAAGCTCATGCTTCAAGTCACGACTCGAAAACTAATTGCGGTGTTCGTCCTTGCTCTGCTGGTTGCCGCGCCCGGTTGTAAGTATTTCAGCAAGTCGGCGAGCACCGATCAAACGAAAGATGCGAACAAGCTACAGGAAGAGGCCGACCAGTTGGCCGCCAAACTTGATGGTGCTTACAACCAGGCGACGCAGAAGGAAGACGCGATTAAAGCCGAAAAGAAGCCCAAGGCGCGCGAGCAATTAAATAATGAAGAGACTGCCATCTTCGATCAGGCTATCGCCGATGCAAAGGCCGCCGCAGACAAGTACGATCAGGCGAGCAAGCTCAAGATTGACGAGAAATACAAACAGTATCTAGACCTTCGCGCACAGCTCATGCGCAAAGAAGGCGCGCACCTGGCGGCGCTGAAAGAACTGCCCTCGGCGCGCAAAGACACCAGCCTCAAAGGCAAAACCCTGCGCGACAAACAGGCCGACATCAAGACCCGCACCGACAAGCTCAAGAAGGAAGTAGACGACCTCAAGGCTCAGGCCGAGAAGATGCAGAAAGAGAACGGCGACAAGTTCAAAGCCAAGAGCGCATAAAGGCAATGCAGAAGTCAGAATGCAGAATGATGAATGAGGAGCACGAAACCTCTTTAATTCATCATTCTGCATTCTGACTTCTGCCTTTTCCTAGTCTCCGTATTGTAGCCGACCACTAAGCGACTCGCGCTCGGGTTGTTCATCTTGCGAGTCGTCCGCGTATTGCAGTTTGTATAGCCGCCAGTAGAAACCTCTTTGTGCCAGCAACTCTTGGTGAGTGCCCTGCTCGCGTATCTCGCCGTGGTGGAGGACGATGATGCGGTTGGCGCGCTGGATGGTTGAAAGACGATGCGCGACGATGAGCGAGGTGCGCTCTTCCAGCACGCGCTCGATGGCCTGCTGTATGAGCTGTTCGGTTTCGGTGTCTATAGAACTGGTCGCTTCGTCCAGGATGAGGAGCGCGGGGTCGAATGCCAGTGCGCGTGCAAACGAGATGAGTTGCTTCTGGCCTACGGACAATCCTGCGCCGCGCTCTTTCACTTCCGTTCGGTAGCCTTCGGGCAAGCGTTGTATGAAGCGGTCTGCGTGAACCTCGCGCGCAGCCCATTCGACGCGCTCCTCTTTGATTCCCTCATTGCCCAGACGAATATTGCTCGCCACGGTTCCGCTAAAGAGAAAGACATCCTGAAGGACTACGGCGAAGTTTTCGCGCAGAGATTGCAAGTCCCAGTCGCGCACGTCCACGCCGTCCAAGAGGATTCGCCCGCGCTGTATGTCGTAAAAGCGCATGAGCAGATTCGTAATCGTCGTCTTGCCTGAGCCTGTGTGGCCTACGAGCGCGACGGATTGCCCCGGCTCGACCGTGAAGGACACATCCTTGAGCACCCAGTCTTCTTCCTTGTAAGCGAACCACACGTTCTGAAATTCTATGTGGCCGCGCGCACGCCCTCGCTTCAAGGCTACGGCGGGCGAATTGACTGAAACGGGCAGGTCAAGGGTTTTGAAGATGCGGTGCGAGGCGACGACCGCCGCCTGAAGCACGTTGTACTTATCAGAGATGTCGCGTATGGGTTGAAAGAGCTGCTGCGAATACTGTATGAAGGCTACGAGCGCGCCCAAAGTGAGCACGGTCATGGTTTCCGTGTTCTGCATGATGCGATAGCCGCCGTACCATACAATCAGAGCGATGCCGATTGCGCCGATTAAATCCACAAGCGGGAAAAAGACCGCGTAGTAGAAGATTGTATCTACGTTGGCATTGCGATGGTCGTCGTTGATTTTATGAAACTGTTCGCGGGACTTCGCTTCGGCGTTGAAAATCTGAACAGTCTGCGCGCCGGAAAAATGCTCCTGTAGAAAAGCGTTGATGCGCGCCAGTCGAGTTCTCACCATGTCGTAGCCGCGCCGCGCCCCGCGACGAAACCAACTGGTCGCAGCAAAGAGCATAGGAACTGTTAGAAGCGTCACCAGCGTCAGACGCACATCCATCCAGAGCATGATTGCCATGATCGCCACGATCATCACCAGATCGCCCAGCAGATCAATCACGCCCGAAGTGAAAAGCTCGTTGAGCGCGTCCACGTCCGAAGTCAGGCGCGTCATGATGCGCCCGACGGGGTTGCGGTCGTAGTAAGACACCTCTTGCTCTTGCAGCTTGCGATAAAGCTCGCTTCTGAGGTCGTACATGACACGCTGCCCGACCGAGTTGAGCAGGACTTCCTGAAAGTAAGAGAAGATGAAGTGAAAGAACCTGACCAGCAGGAAGACGAGCGCGAAGAGGTGCAGGCCATTCGTATTTCGCGGGATGATGTACCAGTCAATCGCGTACTGAGTGAACTTCGGCTGGAGTATGCCCAGAAGATTCAACACGAGCGTCAGCACAAGCGCAGGGATGAGCGAGCCTATGTAAGGCTTTAGATAACGCAGGAGCCTGCGCGCCACGCGGAAATCATAGGTCTTGCCGATAGCCTCTTCTTCGTGAAACTGTTTCGCTGCTGTTGCCATTGCTCTCTTAAAACTTTTCTGTTCTTAAATCGTGCTCTTGAAAGATGCCGCCATCAATGCTTCGCGTCGCGGGAAGTGTAGCAGCATGCCGAGCGCCGCGAACGCGAAGGGCAGATAAAAATATGGCGTGCCGGTTATCGCGCGTGCCAGCAGGCCGAAAAGCCCTGCGGCTTCACACAAAGCGATGGCAACAACCTGTCCCTGCTGCACAAGAGCGGCGCTCTGCTTCTCTACAGCCTGAGCGAAGAATTTCTGCTTGACCGCAAAGGATACGATGACCAGAAGCACGCTTAAACCAGCTAGCATCCAGAACAATCTTTGGTCACTAGCTTCGTTCCCACGGAAGACCATCATCGCAAGCAGAAAGAAAATTACGAGCGCCATTATTTGAGCAGCCCAGAGAATCAAGAGCACCTGATAGCGACCGCGAATTCTTCTTTCCATTGATGCCGGATCGTTCATGCTCATTGAGTGTAGTTCCTACAGGCAGCTTTAGCCGTCAGCTTGCAGCCAGCTCTTCCTCCAAAAGCTGCCGCTCGTAAAGGTCTGCATAGTGACCTCCGCGCGCCAGTAGCTCTTCGTGCGTGCCGCGTTCCACGATGCGCCCGTCGTCGAGCACGCAGATTAAATCTGCATGGCGCACAGTGGAAACCCTGTGCGAGACGATGAGGCTCGTCCTGTCGCGCATGACGCCGCGAAGCTGAGACAGAATCTTCTCTTCCGTAAAGGTATCGACGGAGGAGAGAGCATCGTCGAGTATGAGAATACGCGGCTGTCGCAGGACTGCGCGGGCAATCGCAGTGCGCTGCTTCTGGCCGCCGGAAAGCGTGATGCCGCGCTCGCCCACGAGTTGCTCATAGCCGTCTGGAAAATCTCGCACGTCGTCCGCCAATCCTGCGATCTCCGCCGCCCATTCGATTTCGGGGCGCGTCGCCTCTTCGACTCCGAAGGCTATGTTTTCGGCGAGCGTGTCGCTGAATAGAAAAGTCTCCTGCGGAACATAGCCTATGCTTGAGCGCAACTGCGCGAGCGGATAGTCACGCACCGAATGATTGTCAACGAAGACCGTCCCCGCAGGCGCTTCCAGCAAGCGCGAAATCAGATTCATCAGAGTTGATTTACCGCTTCCGGTGCGCCCCACGAAGGCAACCGTTTGACCCGCCTCAATCGTAAGATTGATGTCATAAAGCACGGCTTCGGCGTGCTCGTTATAGCGGAACGTAAGATTGCGAAACTCTATACGGCCTTGAATCGGCGGCGCTTCAAGCACGCCCGGCTTGTCCGTAATTTCCGGCTCAATCGCCATAGTAGCGTTGATGCGCTTGAGGCTTGCAGTGCCGCGCTGGTAAAGATTGACGACGTAGCCGAGCGCTATCAGCGGCCATATCAGGCGCGTTAGATAAAGATTGAACTCCGTGAACTCTCCGACCGTCATCTGGCCGTTCACGGTCAACGGCACGCCTATCCAGATGATGAGCACAAAGCCCGTGCCGATTAGAAACTGCATCAGCGGCCTCATCACCGCAGAGATTCGCACCAGACTCAAATTGCGCTCGGCGTACTGGCGATTGAGCGAATCGAAAGCCTCAATCTCGGCTCCCTCTTGCGCATAGGCGCGCACCACACGCACGCCCGTAAAGTTTTCCTGCGCGCGTGCAGAGATTTGCGCGAAGAAGTCCTGAATCTTCTCGAAGCGTATATGAACCTGCTGGCCGAAATATTTGACCGTGAGAGATACGAGCGGCATAGTCACCAGCAGCAGCAGCGTGAGCCGCACGCTGATCATGAACATCAACGGCAGGACGATGAGCACGACGAAGACGGTTTGCAGCGTATACAGAATCATCGGCCCTGCGAGTTGGCGCACGGCTGAAAGGTCGTTGGTGGCACGCGCCATCAGGTCGCCCGTGCGATGCTCCTGAAAGAAGGCTAGCGGCTGGTTAACCAGATGACCGTAGAAATCCCTGCGCAGGTCATACTCGACGTGGCGCGACATGCCAATCAAAATTCTGCGCTGTAGAAAGAGGAACATGCCGCTAATCAGGCTGACTCCAAGGACGCTCAAGGCGTAACGTGTGAGCTTGCCCCATGTGACGCCCGCCTGTAGGTCATCAACTGCACGCCCTATAATGTACGGAATCATCAGACCGAACATGACAGACCCAAGAATGCAGATGATTCCAATAACGAGCGATTTCTTATAAGGCCGAAAGTACCTGAAGAATTTACGTAAGTCGTTCATAACCCGAACATCGGAGCAAAGAAGCCCCGCAAGCACTGCTTAAAGCAAAAAGGATGAAATCAAACGCTATCATGCGCGATTTTCATCCCCGATGACAAATGCAGGAAGCCTGTTTTCTTCTATTCGGATTCTAAAAAAGAGAGCTTTGAGATAAGAGTATACGAAATGTTTTTAGCTCCGTAGGAGCTAGAGGTTTATAGTCAACAGATAATAAGCCAAACAAAAAGCTCCGTAGGAGCGACATGTAGATTCATTGAGAACATGCCGCTCCTACGGGGCTTGATATTTGATTGCCCCGATGAGCTATAAACATCCGGCTCCTACGGAGCTAGAGCTTAAACGATGACAGAGGTTGGTTCCGGTTCAGGCTCGGCCTGTGCTTCTGGCGTTTCCGTGACTTGATCGTCAAAGTCGAACATGCTGTCGGTGAGGGTGGCTTCAATCTGCGGCGTGCAGATGCGGTTGCGCCCGGAATTCTTGGCGTTGTAGAGGGCGCGGTCGGCAGTCCCGACCAGCATGTCACGCGAAGTCGCATGCAGCGGATAGGTCGCTACGCCGAAAGAGGCCGTGATAAATCCTACGCCGGGGACTTCCGTGCGCTCTATACGCGCGCGTAGTCGCTCGGCCACGGCGACCGCGCCTTCGACTCCGGCCTGCGGCAGGATGACTGCGAACTCTTCGCCGCCGTATCGCGCCGCCGTGTCCACACCGCGCAGTTCTTCTCTGAGGCTTTCCGCCAACTGCCGCAGGGCTACATCGCCCGCTTCGTGGCCGAAAGTATCGTTCACCTTCTTGAAGTGATCAACGTCCAAAAGGATTAAAGAGACAGGCTGGCGCATACGCGTCGCTAAGTGCATATCGCGCTCAAGCTGCATTTCGAAGAAGCGACGATTGAAGCAGCCCGTCAGCCCGTCGGTCAAAGCCTGTTGCTGTGTTTGCGCGAAGAGCCGCGCGTGATTGACGGCCACGGTCACCTGATCCGCCACTGTGCGAAGCAGCAGGATTTCCGTCTCCTGCCAGACGCGCGTCGAATCGTCCGAGCGCACCATCAACACGCCCATGAAGCGTTCCTGGTAGATGAGCGGCACGGCTGCGACCGGCTGTATGTTTTGAGACTGGCTGTCGCTATGCGCGCGTCCGTCGAGCACGTAATTCTTGAAGCGACCGGCGAGTCGCACGCTATAGGCTTCAAGGTCGCCCAGCAGCTCCGTCTCTTCAACAGAATTCTCGCCGCCCAGGCCGTCGCGGAAATAGCAGTTCGTGAGAGGTTCTTTACCCGTCTCGCCTAAGACGCGCAGCGCGCAGTCCTGAGCATTCAGAGCGCGCCCGACTTCGTTGACCGTGGTTTGCAGCACGCTGTCAAGCTCAAGCGAGTTACGTATGGCTGTGGCAATGCGGTTGACGGCGATCTCGCGCCCGGCCTGCTCCTGTAGAAGACGCGCCAGCTTCGTGGTCACGCTCACAGTCAGTTGCAGCGAAGTCGCCTTCGGCATGGAAGAGCGCACGGCACGGGAGAAGGCCGCCGCCTGGAAGGGACGCTCCGCAGTCACGCGCGCCATCAGATATTCGAGCGCCGAATAAACTATGTCCGGCTCGAACGTCCAGATGACCTCGTCGCCGCCGGAGCCTTCCGCGCCGTCCTCATCCTGATTGTGTACGGATGCGAGCAGAGCAGAGAAACGCGTGTCCGCTATGACGACGAACCGCTCGCAATCCGTCTCGTGCTCATCGTTCCTTAAAAGCACAGGCTCGCGGTCTTTCTCGTTAGTGCATAGCGGCAGTTCGTTGAGCGCATCCTTTGCCCCTACGAAGAAGAAGGCACGATGCGCCGCACGCCCTATCTCGCGCACGCGCGCCAGATCGCGCAACGAACGCTCCTGTTTGAGCGACAGGCTCTCTATGACGAGCGCCGCCAGATTGTTCTCCAACACCACATCCTCGAAATAGCGATGCAGTTGCGCAATCGTCTGCTCGGCGCAACGGACGGACATCAACTGCCGTGGGTGCTGTTGAAGTAGGGCGTGATAAAGAGTGTGCATTGATAGCCGGAAGCGACTGGACGGATGAGCATTCGCCCATTCGCGAACAAAGGAAGCACGTGGCTGCTGAGAGTCAGCAGCGAGGACAAACGCATTTTCGCATGATTTAACATGGTTTGTCTAGAAAAAATTAGAAGCTGTGACAGGAGGCTGGAGTCTCGCGCTCAGGACAGGCGTAGGTAGGAGGTAACTGCTGTAGCGACAAGGTTTTGGGCTTCGTCTAGAACATCCACGGAGACCGTCAGGACGCGGCGTCCGGCACGGCGTACGGTGGCTAGGGCTGTAGCGCGGCCTTCAGTCAGGGGGCGCAGGTAGTGAATTGTGAGGTCAATCGTGGTCGTGGTCTCGTCCGGTTCGAGCAGCGTGAGGATGGCAAAAGCGGAGGCCGTGTCAATCAGGGAAGCGGTTGCGCCGCCATGCACGACCCCCAGATTCTGTTTTAACTCATCGCGCACGGCGAGGTGAAGCGTGGCCGTGCCGCGTTCTAATTCCCCGACTTCGATGCCTAAGAGATGTGCATAAGGGACGCGCTCGAACGCTTTATGTATGCGCAGTATCTGTTCCGTGGAAAGGCTGTTTGATGTCATGAACGATAACTGCCCTGCTCTGTAGGTTCGACTATGACGGCGGTTCCGTAGGCAAGCACTTCCGTTACGCCCGCAGAGAGTTCCGTAGTGTCGTAACGAGCGCCGATGATGGCGTTTGCGCCAAGCTCCGTTGCGTGCTGAATCATGATGTCGAAAGCGTCCGCGCGCGTCTGCTCGCAGAGCTTCGTCCAGGGAGTGATATTGCCGCCGACCATAGATTGAAAGGCTGCGCCGATGTTGACGAAGAGGTTGCGCGAGCGCACGACGATGCCGCGCACGACGCCCAGGTTCTGCGTGACGCGAAAGCCTGAAAGCTCGAAGGCCGTGGTTACCATGTGGTGCGCTACAGAGTAACGCGGCGCGCTGACTTCATAAGGGGCACTGACCTGTCTCTCGTTATTCATACATTGTTCCTCCTGGGGAGAAGACGTTCAATCCGTAAAGAGACTTCCTTGCGCTTCCGCCTTGTTCTCCTCTTGCGCTTCATCCGGAATCCAACGGTAGTGCCCCAGATTGCAGCGGCCACGCGCATCGAACTCTACGTCTTCGGCTTCAAGCATGCGCTGCTGTTTGTCCGGCGGCAGGACGATGCGGCCTGTGGAACAGGCACCCTGCGAGTTGATGACACGATGCCACGGCGTAGTCTCTTCATCTACTGCGTGCATAACGAAGCCGACCGTGCGCGGCGTGTAGCCTTCTCCCAGAATCTCTGCTATCTGCCCGTAGGTCATGACGCGCCCCGTGGGTATTCGCCGCACAATCTCATAAACGCGCTCGCGATAGGCGGGCGTCTCTTCTACGGGTCGTGCTACGGCGTTAGAGGCTGCGCCCGGCGCGTCTTCTCTTGATCTGTTCTTGTGCTCTGCCATCGCTTCTTGAATTTTCCTTCACGAGCGCGCCACCATGCGCGCCAGTCTTCTATGCCGTTTGCGCGTTCTGCCTGCGAAGCCGCAGGACGAAAACTGAGTCAAGTATTTGCAGCGTCACGCAAACACATCTCTGCCAGAAAACGTGTCATTAAATAATCGCTTCCGAGTTCTTCTATCAGCTCAGGGATAGAAAGCTCGGACATACGCGCTCGCAGCTCTTTGAACTCTTCGCGTAGCATCTCTTCAGTCCAGTGTGCGTAGCACTGCGCGCGCGGGCGCTCCGTCCCCTGTGCCGCTCGCAATCTTGAGCGGAAGACAGATTAATTCATAATCGCCCGCCGGAACTTTGCTCAGGTCAAGCCCCTCGACTATGACTATGTTTCTAGACAGAAGCTCTATGTGCGTTTCAAATCCATCGGACTTAAATTTTTCGACCGAGAGATAATCCATGCCGACGAGTAGGACGCCCGCTTGAGCCAGCACGCGTGCGGCATCCGGTTCGATATACGTGAAATCCTCTCGAAAGTTGCTTCGCGTCTCAGCCCAGAAACCGGAGTTTCGGGTTTTGAAAAGCAGGCGCGTTGCGCCAGTGAGATCGTGCCGCAACAACTCATCTATATCTATCGCGCGCACCTCATGCGGTATCTCTATGACGCGCGCGCGACCCATCAGAGCATCGAGCGGAAGAGCGTCAATCTTCGCAGCACCCGCTATGAAATGGGCTGGCGCGTCGATGTGCGTGGCCGTGTGCGCGCCGAAATTCAGGAGCGTGACGTTGGCCGCGTCGCCCGCCGAAAGCGCCGCCCATTGCTTGATCTCTATACCGGGATCGCCGGGATAGGTAGGCGTTACCCCGGCAGAAATCGGAACGGTGATGTCGTAGATTAGCATTCGCCTTCAATATAATGTGTCGCGGGCGAAAGGTAAAAGGAAGAAGGGTGCCGGGTGCCGGGTGCCGGTGAAAACATGCTTCTGACCGGCACCGGCACCTGAAACCCGGCCCCTGTTTTTGCCTTTCGCTTTGCTTGCGGTTAGCATCAGGCTATTAAGCGAAATTTTAATTGTAAGGATGGGGTAGAGGCTTATTAACGAGAAGGGGAATTTGAACTTCGCGCCGCGCATTGCTGCGTCAAGTTATCTGAACACAGCGCCGCTCATCTGGAGTTTTTTAGAGGGAAGCAGGCGTCATGAAGCAGAGCTTTTGACGCACGAAGCGCCTGCGCGCTGTGCAGAATTGCTGGCGCGAGGCGAAGTGGATGCGGCGCTCGTGCCGGTCATCGAATATCAACGCATACCTGAGATACTGGTCGTCCCCAGCGTCTGCGTCGGCTCGCGCTCGCGCGTGCGTAGCGTCGTGCTGGTGACGGAGAATCGGGAATTAAAGGACGTGCGCACTGTCGCGCTGGATACTTCATCGCGTACCTCTGTCGCCCTTATCCGCTTGATGTTCCGTGAGTTCATAGGCTTTGAGCCGGAATGGAAACAGGCAGAGCCTGATCTTCAGGCAATGCTGCGCGAAGCGGATGCGGCGTTGATTATAGGCGACCCTGCGATGACCTTTTCGCGCGAAACCCTGCGCGTCTATGATCTGGCAAGCCTCTGGCGAGAGCACACGGGGCTTGGATTTGTCTTCGCCATGTGGATGGCGCAAGGGCGAGCGGTCGAAAGAATAAAGGCAGTTGATTTTGCGCGGGCGCGTGATGAGGGGCTAGCGCATGTGGAAGAAATAGCGGCGCATTATGAAAAGAGGCTCAAGCTCTCGCTGGATGAGCTGCACACGTACCTGCTTGAAAATATCTGTTTTGAGCTTGATGAAGAGATGCTTGCAGGGCTGGAGCTTTTTTACCATCTAGCACACAGGCATGGTCTCATCCCTTCACGGAAACCTGTGAAATGGGTCGGGCAATGAAGGCGCTGGCTCAGCTTTTCGTACGGCAGCTATAGAGCAGAGCAAGGTGGAAGCTTACCCTTAACCTCATCGTGATGGATATTGTCTACTGTACGTTTGCCCGTAGCTCTGGGATAATAAGGGGCAGTCAGCCGACAGCTTTTTACTGGTTCAACTGCTGAAAGCTGGCCGCTGAGAGCTGAAAGCTTATGAAAGATATTCAACCTATTCTTGACCGTGTGCTGGCAGGCGAGCGTCTCTCTACTTCCGATTGCACGTTGCTTCTTGAGTCAAATGATTTCGTGCGCATAGGATTGGCGGCGGACGAAGTACGCCAACGCCTGCACGCCGACAACATCGTCACCTACATCATTGACCGTAATATCAACTACACGAACGTCTGTAATGTCGTCTGCACCTTCTGCGCCTTTTATCGCCGACCGGGACATGAGGAGACTTATGTGCGCACGCTCGACGAGATTCGAGAGAAGATAGACGAGACCATAGCTCTGGGCGGCACGGGCGTGTTGATGCAGGGCGGGCTTCATCCTGATTTCGGCATAGAGTGGTATGAAGACCTCCTGCGCACGCTTCATGCAGAGTATCCGAATTTTCAGCTCCACTGCTTTTCGCCGCCGGAGATTCATAATATTCACCTCATCAGTGGCCTTGATTACGAGACGATTATGGCTCGCTTGAAAGAGGCAGGGCTTTACAGTCTGCCGGGCGGCGGCGGGGAGATTCTGGACGACGAAGTGCGCAAGCGCGTCTCTACCAAATGCACTACCGATGAATGGCTCGGTGTCATGCGCGCGGTGCATCATGTGGGTTTGCGCTCGACGGCGACGATGATGTTCGGCATAGGCGATTCGGTCGTGCATCGCGTGCGCCACCTGGAGCGCATAAGAGACCTGCAAGACGAGACGGGCGGGTTCACGGCCTTCATTCCGTGGACGTTTCAGCGAGAGAACACAGCGCTTGGCCGCCGCATCCGAGAAGAGCCGACCGGCATTGACTACCTCAAGATGCTTTCGGTCTCGCGTCTCTTTCTGGACAACATAGAGAATTTCCAATCCTCATGGCTGACGCAAGGGCTTCGCCTGGGGCAGGTCGCGCTACGCTTCGGCGCAAACGACATGGGTTCGATTATGATCGAAGAGAACGTCGTCTCAGCCGCAGGCGCGCACAACTGCGCCGACGAAAAGATGCTGCGCTACCTGATACGCGAAGCCGGATTCACGCCACAGCAGCGCGACATACTCTACCGGCACGTCAACCGTGAAGAAGCAGTTAAGGGTGATGAAAGCGAGTCTGCGCCGTTGCGCGAGCTGAGCGTGTTAATAGCCGATTAGAGCAAATCTCAGAAAGAAAAAATAAACCACGAAGACACACTAAACGACACGAAACCAAATCTGCATTTCGTGATGCTTCGTGTGTCTTCGTGGTTAAATTCTTTCTCTTTTCTTTACACCGACATTGACTTGAACGGCTATGCGGCGGCGGAGCGTGCGCCCAAGGCGCGGTGTATGAGGGCGTTGAATTTTTCTGGCTGCTCTTCGTGAGGGGTCATGCGGCAGCGGTTGAAGATTTCCATGTCGGCGCGTGGGTTTAAGCTCAGTAGAGCCGCCGCCTGGTCAATCGGAGTGGTCTGATCCTGTTTTCCCCAGACGAGCGTGACCGGCTGCCTTAGACGCGCGAAAGCATCGCGTATGTCCGTGTTAAGAAAGCCTGAAAGAAAAGCTGAGATGGCGTGCTGCGCTCCCTCCTGATGGCTGGCCGCGTAGAGTTCCGTAACGAGACGGTTGGTCACGCGCGAGGCGTCGTAGAACAATTGCCTACGCGCGTAATCGCGTATGCTGCGCTCCGAACTCATGACGTTATAGAAGGAGGTGCCGAGCACGGGCGATTGCAGCAGCCCGTAAAAGGCCGCGCCCGTCATGCCGGGGCGATTGCGCAAGGTATCTGCGCCCGTCGGCGCTACGAGTATCAAAGAGCGAACAAGCTCAGGCTGCTCGTCTGCGACGCGTATCGTGAAAGCTCCTGCGAGCGAGTTGGCAATGATGTCCGCCGGAGCTTTTGTGACTTCATGTATGAAGTCCGCTATCAGCTCCGTATAGAGGTCTGCGGAATAAGGTGCGGTGGCGGGTTTATCGGATTTGCCGAAGCCCAGCAAGTCGAGCGCGTAAACATGAAAATCCTCTGCGAGGGCGTCGAAATTTTTTCGCCACATGAAGCTGCTTGAGCCTGCGCCGATGCCGTGGACGAAGATAATCGGTGTGCCGGGATTTTGCGTGCCAGCCTCTTTGTAGAAGACGCTACCTTCGCGCCAGTCGAACCATTCGGCCTCGCCGCCAAGCGCGTTCTCTTCCGGTTCCGCAGCGTTGCGGCGAATGCTGGCATTGACTGCGGCCAGCGCCGCGACGCTCGCGCCCGTGGCAAACACGGTCTTCCAGATTTTTCCGAACGCCCCCACAGCTTGAAACCTCTTAACCGAAACAGACTTTAACCTGCCGCTCATAACGTGAAACCCCACCCGCTTGTTCTGTGATGCCTGAAATTTAAGAGCCTGCCAGCTCCTGCTTACGCAAAGTCACTATAACACGCGCGACCGAGTGCATTGCAAATTCTGTATGTGAGACACAAGGGGTATACGAGTTTTGCTTGTTAAGTGGTTTGCAGGAAGGGGTGACTGTTAGAGGGTTCATGTTCTAAAGCCCCTGAAAGGGGCAACAGAATGTAGCCCACGGCGTCAGCCGTGGGGATAAGTGCCGCCAGAAATTAGAAGCCCCGGTAGGGGCGAAAGAAATCTCAAGTCCGAATTTCTTTCGCCCCTACCGGGGCTTTCACTCGTTTATTGCTATTCGTCTCCCACGGCTTGCGCCGTGGGCTACATTATGCCGCCCCTTTCAGGGGCTGGAAGCAAAGACTTCTCCTTACTTTTTAAGGACACTCTTTGTAGCAGACGGTGAAATCTGCGACTTCGTTCTGTTCACGGTCACGAGCGGCGAGACCGACTGCGCCGATGCTGAATGTGCGGTAAGGGTCTGTCAGAATGCCCAGGGTCAGGAGGTCGCCCGTCTGGCTATCAGTAATCCAGACTCTAATCTGGTTGTCCTGCATCCTCATCTTGACGGCGAAGAATTTGCCGGTCTGAAGCGTGCTGGCAAAGGAGTTGATAGGGACAGAGCCTAGCTGCTGTGCTACCGTGCCGTCTTTAATGACGAAGCCGCGCAGCGTGTATGGCTCGTCCGCGCTCGCACCCGTCAGTTGTATCAGGTAGTAGTTGCGCGAATCCATGGCGCGTGCGACGAAAGAAGCCGCGATGCCGTTGACCATGCGGATGTTGCTGCGTAGCTCAAAATTCGTGTAGAAGCGAACGGCATCATCTTTCGGAAGAGCAACACCCTGCCCGCTGATAGAGAGCTTGGAGCTTTGCGCGCGCCAGCCCTGTGGGACTTCCCATGCGTTGAGGCTTCCCCACGAAGCGGAGAAATTACTACGCGTCTCCAACCTCTTCAGCGTGATGTTGAAAGCGGCATTCTCTTTAACTGTGAAAGAGGTTTTTTCAGGAGCATAGCCAGCCTCTTTGACCACTATGTCGGCGATGTAAAGGCCGGGGCTGAGGCTTTGCAGAGTCACATTGCCGTTTGAAAACTCCTGATAGTTTGTCTTGCCTGTGCGAACATACTCATTGCCCTGCAACGCTGCGGGCGCGTAACGAATGCTGCCCTCTCTGACTAAACCGCCTTCGTTGTCTTTGATGGAAAAGACAGCGTTGTAAGCGACCGGGTCGAGCTTGAGCGTGACGGGTGTCGTCTGGTTGGCGCGGACTGTGACTGCCTCGTCCTCTGAATCCGTGTAGCCAGTGCCCTCGGCATAGACCGTATAGCGTCCCGGTTTGAGTCTGTTAAAAACAAACTGGCGTTCGTCCGCACCGACCTCGCCTTTAATAGGCTCACCGCCGCCTGCGGATTCCACATAGATGGTTACGTTTGGCTGAGTCGTGGCGACGGACAGCGCTCCGGTGGTAGCCGTAGTCACAGGCTTGCTCGCCTTGACGACAGCCTTCGCGGTGTTGCGCGTGGCGGCGCGACGGCCTCCGCTTGAGCCGCCGCCAACGGATACGCGGGCACCCCCGCCCCCGCCGCTCGATGCGCCGCCGCCAAGGTCTTTACGGCTACCGGCAGCGCCGCCGACAATGTCTTCCTGTGCGTGTGTAATGGTAGCTCCGGTAAGAATGAGCAGGGAGAGAATCAGAATCGCTGCGATCTTTTTTCTGGAAAGGGAACTCATAAGTCAAAAACCCCCACGAGGGACATCAGAATCTGTAGGGAAGAGCTTTTAATGAGACGCAAGGTGTGTCGCACTCTGGGGCAGAGCTTAACACACCTTGCGCCGGTAGAAAATTCGCTTGGCTTAGAACGAATACTTGACCGCGAATTGAATGCGGCGACCCGTAGTCACAGTATCCGTCGCCGTACCGAATGCCGGGGCTTCTAGGAAGCGCACAGGGATTCCAAAGTTGGCGCGGTTGAAGACATTGAAGATGTCCATGCGAAAGACCAGCCCCCTGTTCTCAGAGATTTTGAAAGTCTTAACCACGGAGGTGTTGCTCAGCCACAGATTGCCCGCGCGGAAAGCATTACGTGGGGTTGAGCCGTTCTGACCAAGAGCCGCTCGAAGATTACCGGGATCAGTCGTCAGACGATAAGGCTGAGCACGGTTTCCGGTCTCCTGAATTCCAACGGTCGTGTTCGTCCTGTCCGTCAGGTTGCCGTCCAGATTCACGTCGAAGATGGAGTTGACCGTGAAGGGCTGGCCGGTCTGGAAGAAGCCCGTTCCGGCAAGCTGAAGCCCGCCGAAAAGGAAGTGTGCAAAGGCGTTGCGCTTGCCCCAGTTGGAAAGGTCTGTGACGTAGTTGTACGAGATGCGATGACGCACATCGAAGTTAGCCGGGGCATATTCACCTGCAAAGGTGACACTGTCCTGCGGCAGCGCGGGCGCTCCGGCCAGATCGAAAACGTCAGAGACATCGTCCTTGACCTTTGAGTAGGTGTAAGCAACCTGTCCCTGGCTTGAAGCCCCTAAGAAACTCGTGCGACCGCGCAATTGCACCTGAAGCGAGTCGTAGCGAGACCGGCCAGAACTCTCGTATATATTCACAGAGCCTGCGGTCGGGTTCGGTCGCGTAAAGTTGCCGCCCGGCGCAAGGACGGTGCCGAAGAGGTTCGGTTGATTTGCAAGCGGGTCAACGAAGAAAAATAGTGGTACGAGAATTACGTTCGGCCCCAGATTGGGTGTAGTAAGGCGCAGCAGGTCACGCCCAAGCGTGCCCACATAGGCTGCCGATAGCACCATGCTGCGGGACAGTTGCTGCTCGAACGTCACGCTGAATTGATGCGCCATAGGCGACTCTATACCCTTTTGAGGCAGCGTGATTCCGAAACCGCCCGCGCGGTTGTCCCTGTTGAATGTCACCACATCTGCGAACGGCGCATTGAGGCGGTTCACAGAGCCGGGCACTACATAGCAGTTACCGTTAAGCTGCGAGCAGATGGTGTTATTGCCGAAGTTAACGCTGAAAGCCGGATTGAAGAGGGTGAAGTCCCTGATAGCCACGCCGCCTGTCACTGACCCGCCAGCCGTATTGAGCGTCAGGAAGGTCGGGTAGACGTTACGCGACTGGCTGACGACTGCGCCTATAATCTGGTCATAGTAGAGGCCATAACCTGCGCGGATGACTGTCGTCTTGTTGCCGAAGAAGTTGTTCGAGTAGGCAAGGCCGACGCGCGGGCCGAAGTTATTACGATCCGGGTCATAGATGCTGGTGCGATTCTGTATGTACTGCCTCAAGCCCGGAAGCAGGGCAAGCTCAGGAGCATTGAACGTGCTCTCAATGCGATTAGAGCTTTCCTGCGGCACTGTGTTGTACTCGTAGCGCAAACCGTAATTGACAGAGAGATGTTCGTTGATACGCCATTCGTCCTGCCCGAAGAAGTTTAATTGATAGTACTTCAGGTTGATTGCCGAAGTGCCTCTGGAAAGCGTTAGAAACAGTCCGGTCGGAGTGCCTGCGGCAGCGAGGTCTTCCGGTCTCAAGGCTCTTGGGAAAGGCGAGTTGGCTAGTCTGGGTGCGCCTGCGAAGGTAATCAGCGGGCGAGCATTGCGCGGCAAATCGCTGTTGAGTTCCGTCCGGCGCGTATCGGCTCCGAAGGTCAGATTGTGCTGGCCGAAGCGCAGCGTCAAAGTATCGGCTGCCTGATAAGTGTTGTTGACGCGCCTTTGCGGGAAGTTGAAGACATCAACTCCAAGGGGGCTGAACCCGGCTATGTTAACCTGCCCGACCGGGCCTATGGAGCCGTCAAAAAAGAAGTCGCCAAGCTCGGTTGTCCAGTCAGGGAAGGTAAGGTACTCGGCTGCCGGGTCGCCCGGCAAAGTATTGTTTACGAAAAGCTGCCGGTTCAGTAGAAACGGCGTGTTCGGAGAAATCTCGCTCTGGCGCAGAGACGGGTCGCGCTTCTCGTCAAAGATGAGCCGCGTGCGCCCGTAGGAGAGGCGCAGGTAGTTGAGCGGTTGCCTTGAAGAATTAACTCCGCCCAGGGGGCTGGTCAGGAAGGTGGAGAAATTTTGAGTTCTCACGCGCGGGCGCAGGCTGGAGAATATTGCGCCGCCGGTCACTGGAATGTCGCGCCAGTCGTCCGTGAAGTTATAGCGCGCTGTGAAATTCTGCGGCTTACCCCACAGGTCGAAGTTGGCGTCGAATTTGCCGGAGATAATCTTGCCCTGCGCGCTGGCGGGCAACACAGCCGTGTAAGTGTTAGCGCCATAGATGCCGCCGGGATTATTAGCAAACGGGAAGAGGCTGAAGATTGCATCGCCAGAGAGCGCAGTCGGGTAGGAGGGAATCAGACCTCCGCCCTGCTGTATAGCAAAGAAGCCGGTCGCTCCGCTATTTATAAAACCGCGCTGCTCGACGGTCGGCACCGCGAAGCTAGACTCTTTAGTTGCATTCAGGACTTGTCCTTCAGCCGAGAGAAAGAAGAACATCCTTCCGGGAAGCTTTGCCGAATCAGGACATGGCGAAACATCCGAAGAGCAGCGGGGCGGCTCAAGCGGGCCGCCGAAAACCAGTCCTCCCTGACCGAGCGTCAAGGTGTCCTGGCCGTTTCCCTGCCTCAACACTCTGAGCGGCGCGCCGTTAACCAAAACTGCCCGGTTAAAATCCGTGCCGGAGCGAAGCGCGAAAGTACCTGCGCCTCCGCCGTCGCTGTCAAAGGTGTCGCGCGCATTCAACTGGCTGCCGTTGAAGAAGCCGAAGATCGTCCCGTGGAAATCGCTGCCGCCAGAGCGCGAGTTGGCGTTGACCTGTGCGCCTATGTTGCGGCCATACTGCGCGGGCGCGAGCAGCGTCGTCACCTGATACTCTTGAATTGATTCGATGGGCTGCGGGACGAGCGAGAAGAAGCCCTGACGGCGCACGCCAATGTCTTCGTCGTTGTTGTCGGAACCGTCAACCGTAAAGTTATTGGAGCGCGAGCGCAGGCCGTTGACCGAAAACTGCCCGGAAGAGCCGACGCCGGGGCCGACGCCTGGGCCTGCTATGTTGCCGAGGGTTTGCGGCGGCGGCGCGACTCCCGGCAGCAGCAGCGCTAACTCGTCGAAGGAGCGCGTGAGTGTGGTCGCTCCGAGCGGCAGCGTCGAAACCTCTTCGCGTGTAAAGACGCCGCCCCTTCGGGCGTTCCTCTTATTAATATCAATGGTGATGTCATCTCCCTCGTTCTCAGGGGTTGGCGACGCCTGAGCTGTGGCAACCGGTGTCGCCTGCGTCGTGGGCTGTTGTGTACCTGTAGGAACGGGAGTAGGTTGCACGGCTATCGCTGCACCGCGCTTCTTGAGCATGAAAGGCTCCGGCAACACGGTCGTCGCATCAACCGCCGTGAGACGCTGGTCTCTAGTCCTCACATCATAAAGATCGCCCTTTAAGACGGTGAGCGTGTAATCGCCGGGTTGGAGCAATCCGAGAGTAAAATAACCGTCGGAAGTAGTTCTGGTGGCAGTGGGGACGCCGGTCAGCTTATTGGTGGCTCTGACGGTCGCATCCGGAAGCGGAGCGCCCGATTCGTCTACGACCCGCCCACGAAAAGCACCCGTCGTTTCCGTTTGTGCCTGTACAAAAATGACCGTCTGTGAAAAGCAGGCGAGAAGTAATAGCGCAGCAGAGAAGAGCCGAAAGTGAGAGTTCATTCGAATGCGCATTGTTGTTTCCTCCGTGGCTGTTAACGTGTCAATCAAGGACTGGAGGTCAGTTGACCTGAGCTAGATGCGGGTCGCTATAACTCGACCTGCAAAGTGGAATTCTAAAGAGGTTGCTTACCGCTCGCTTTACGAAAGCGCGAGGAGCCGTGGCGAGTCTCAAGCTCAAAGCGTTTCGACTACCTTTCAAAGCTTCACGGTGTTCTGTAAAAGACTGGCGAACTGTAACCTTCCCGCAAGGGCGTTGTCAAGAAAATCTTCTGGCTGGACAGGAGTTAAATGAAGAAGACAAAAGGAGAAAGACAAAAGGCAAAAGTAAGGAAGATGAACTTCCACACTCTTGCCTTTTGACCTTTTACTGTTGCCCTGTTTTAGATAAAGGCGAAGTCGAATTGCTCCTGGTGTATGTGTTCGTCGCTGGTGATGTCTACAGCGCCAAGGTAGTCTTCGATTTCCGCCAGTACGTCGGCTTCGGTGCTGCGCAGGGCGCGTGCGATTTCCGGGTTGACCCGTATGGTCGTCTGCTTGATACCGTCGCCGTTCATGCCGCGTGCCAGGCGGCGCGCTTCTTCGAGTACCTCGTAGCAGATGGTCTGCGGCGATTTCACAAGACCTGCGCCCTGACAGTAGGGGCAGGGGCTACAGAGCGTGCGCTCCAGAGATTGCTTGACGCGCTTTCTGGTCATGATGACCAGACCGAAGTCGTTAAAGGATAGAACCTTGGTCGGCGACTTGTCGTTTTGCAGCGCTTCCTGCAACGCCTGCATGACGCGGTTGCGGTTGCGGCGGTCTTCCATATCAATCAGGTCAAGGACGATGATGCCGCCCAGATCGCGCAGGCGAATCTGGCGCACAATCTCGTCGACCGCTTCCAGATTGGTCTTCGTGATGGTGTCTTCAAGTCTCGTCCCGCCGCGCCCTACGAACTTGCCCGTATTGACATCAATGGCGACGAGCGCTTCCGTTTGATTGATGACCAGATAGCCGCCCGATTTCAACCAGACGCGCGGCTTGATGGCCTTATCAACTTCTGCCTGCACGCCGTAGGCTTCCAGTATGGGTTCGTCGCGCGTGTAGAGCTTGACGCGCTTGACCATGCGCGGCTGTATGCGATTAATGAACTCTACTATGCTCAGGTACTCCTCTTCAGAATCCACACGAATCGCCGTGAAGTCGTCCGAGAGCTGGTCGCGCAGGATGCGCTGTATTAAATCCAGATCGCGGTGAACGAGCGCGGGCGCTTTCGTCTTCTCCGCGGAGCGGCGAATGTCCAGCCAGGTGCGAACCAGGTAGCGCGCATCTTCGCGCAGGTCTTGCTCGCTGATGCCGACGCCCGCGGTGCGCACTATGAAGCCGCCCGAAGGCACGTCCTCCTCGGCGCGAATCGCCTGTATGAGACGGCGCAGGCGCACTCGCTCGCTGTCGGATTCTATCTTGCGCGAAACGCCTACATGCTCGACCGTGGGCATGTAGACCAGAAAGCGTCCCGGCAGGGCAATGTGCGAAGTAATGCGCGCGCCCTTCTTGGCGATTGGCTCTTTGGCAATCTGTACCAGAATCTCCTGACCTTCGCGCAGCAGATCTGTGATGGTCGGCTGAGAGCGCTCTTTTTCGCGACGCGACTCGCGTCCGCCGCTGCGATGCTCACGCTCACGACGACCCGTTGATGGAGCGGGCGGTGGCGGCGGCGGTGCAGGCGCTTCCTCAACTTCAGGCGCGACGCTCGCCGCTTCGTCTCGACCGTTCGTGCGGTCTTCCTGAGTTCCGTCCCCGTGCTTTCCAGGGCTGCGCCTGCGGCGACGCCCTCCGCGACGGGTGGCGAATTCGGCGCGAGAGCGAGAGGTAGTCAAACTCGCTTCCGCGTCTTCAAAAGTCTCATCATCGGTGTCGGCTTCGAAATGCTCGCCGTCGGCGGCATTGGATGCGACCACGTCTGCCTGCGAAGCGCGCGCACTTTCGGATTCGAGCACATCTATATCAGTTTCGCCTTCATCTCCACTGGACGCAGCCTTGCGCGAACGACCCTTCCTGGCCGCAGTGGCCTTTCCAGCCTTAGAAGATTTCTTCGCCGCCGTCTTGGCCGGAGCCTTCTTGCTGCTCGTGCGCTTGGATTTCGCGGGTGCTGCTTCAGCTTTCGCCTCTTCCTTTTGGGCTTCAGCCTTTTGAGCCGCAGCGCCTTTCTTCGCGCCTCGTTTAGAGGCCGGACGACGACCCTTCTTCGTGGCGGTCGCTTGCTGCACAGCATCGGCTTCGGAGGCTTTCTCGTCGTCGCTGATGCGCTCAAATTGCGGCTGGGCAGTTTCTTCGTTTATCTCGTCAACGAAAGATTCGATGTGAGCCGCGACCGTCTCCCGCACGGGAGCGGTCTGTGAAGATGTATCCTGATCGCTATCGTCCACGCGCTCGAACGAAGCGTCGCCCTTGATGTTGGAAGAGAGCAAAGAGCCGACCTCGGCAGTACGCAAGTCCTCGTCGTCCATGTCGAACTCTACGGCGTGAATCTGGTCTAGCAGGCGTTCCTGAAGGCGCGCGTCCTTGAACATCTCTCCGTCTTCGGCGGCGCTCTCTTCTTCGTCAACGACACGCTCGAAGGAAGAGTCGGCGGCGATAAAAGGCGTCGCAGTCTCTTCACCTGATTCAGAGAGCGTTTGCGCCGCACCCTTTGCGGCCTCTTCTACGGGCTGAGTGGTTTCTGCTTTGCTGCTTCTACGGCGACCGCGACGACCGCGCTTGCGGCCTCCGGCCACGTCCGTTTCGTCCGCCTGCGCGGCTGCCTGTGAGACAGCCGTGGGTTCTTCCATCTCGGCTGTTTCCTCTGTGAAGTCGCTTTCAGCCGGAGCCTCAAACGTCTCTTCGGGAATAACGGGGGCGTCTCGAAGCGGTTCGGCGCGTTCCTGCGTGGCCTCCATGCGCTGCTCGCGCTCAACACGCGATTGCTCTATGCGCTCCTGCGCGGCGCGCTCGGCTTCCTCGCGAGGGGCTGCCTTCTTCGTTTTGTCTATGACGATTCGCTCAAACTCTTCTTCTTCGTCGAAGAAGTCCGAAACGTACAGGAATGCGTCACGCTCTAATCCTATATCCACGAAGGCCGACTGCATGCCGGGCAGAACCCGCATGACACGCCCCTTGTAGATATTGCCGACGATGCCCTGATGCTCTTCGCCGCGCTCAATGTAAAACTCCGTGACCCGTTCATCCTCAATGATGGCGATCTTCTTTTCGCGTCCGTTGACGCTGATGATTAATTCCTTTGGCATGTTCTCAAATGTGTCTCCATGACCACAGCAGCCGCAAAAAGTTTTGAATCTTGCGTGGGATTGACCTCGCGCGCATCGCAACATGTGAAGCGAGCGTGCTCGGAGCTTTCATCTACGAAAGCCTCAAAGTCCTGTGATGGCTGCAAAGTCTGAATTGTAAAGTGGAAGCGTGCGCCGACCTGCAAGCTCAAACATTGAGCGAGGCGCGCGCGCTTCACACGCGAGGCGAAGCAACGGGCTGCGCCATGTAATGTCGGATTGCGTAGGCCAAACGCGCTGTTCGGCCTGAAGAAGGGATTTAGATTAAGAGTGGAAGCTAATGACGCGTCGAGTTGACGCGCCTGCACCGGCACGACCCGTGGGGCCGCTTCCACAGTGCAAGTAGACCCTGAATTGAACAAATGGAATCTCCACTGAGGAAGCCCAAAGGATTCGAGCGGCGTTCATTCAAGAGCTGCCGGAAGAGGGGAGCAAGCTTTTTCATAACACGCTTGCTCAATCAAACCCGCTTCTATCAAGAGCGACAGTCTCTTTTCCCGGAGCCGCCTGTCCGAAGGCTTCCGTGCTGTCTTTCACGACCCAAAGGAGCACCCTCTCATGGTTCCTTAAAACAAGAAGCGCACTGACCAGGGGTCGCGCCCGACAGCCTTTTCAATCTTCTAATTCAACTCTGTAGATCGCCGCAATCTCTGGAGCGATCTAAAAATATTCCGTGTCTCGCCCGGACAAGCGAGCGCAACATAAACGTTCTCTAATCTCTCGGTTGAAAGTATCGAACGCTTCGATTGCGCTGGACGCGCCGCTCCATTTGACTGGTGCAGGCCGAGGCGAGCACCAGAGAGTATAACCGAGACCAAGCCAAACCGGAAACTGGCGCGTGCGAGATTTGAAGGAACAGACGACAATGACGGGTCAAACTTCCGATCCTACGACTTATCGCCGACGCCCTTCTCTCACAATATCTATTAGCTCATTCAACTTCTGATCTGTGTGAGCCTGGGCGTCCGCAAGCCTCTCCAACGCTGCTTCAAGGCCAGACGTGCGTCCATCTGATTTGATTTGAGCATCAGCCAAAGCAGCCAGCCTGCTATCAGCATGGGCGTGTGCCTCCTCAAGCTGAGTCGTGCGCTCCTCAGCTTTGATTTGTGCATCAGCCAAAGCCGCTAGCCTGCTATCAGCATGCGCTTGCGCTTCTTCAGTGCGGATTTGAGCATCAGCCAGAGCTGCCAGTCTATTATCAGCATGAGCTTGCGCCTCCTCAAGCCGAGTCGTGCGTCCATCTGATTTGATTTGAGCCTCGGCTAAAGCAGCTAGCTTGCTATTAGCATGAGCTTGCGCTTCTTCAGTTCTAATTTGAGCGTCAGCTAAAGCTGCTAGTCTATTATCGGCGTTAGCTTGCGCCTCCTCAATGCGAGCCACACGCTCCTCTGCTTTGATTTGAGCATCAGCTAGAGCCGCTATTTTGAAATCGGAATCAGCCTGCGCTTCTTTTAGTTTAACTTCTGCTTCACCCAGTTGATTTATCCAGGTCAACTGCGTCTGCATGCGCTCGTCATGGTCACGCGCAAGCTCGATCAACAGATTGGTCTGGGTTTGTAAACCCTCTGTCTGAGCTTTTAAGCTTGCCGTCTGGGCTTCTATGTTGACTGTCTGCGCTTCTAACCTCTCCGTCTGAGCTTTTGATTCGATGACAAGCTGGGCGAGCATGTCAAAAGTGTTTTCGAGTCTGGTAAATCTTTCTTCCGGTGTCATAGCGTTTTGAGTCCTCCTGTAGCTCTTTCAGGCAGGGAGGCGCTCCTGCGCTCTTTGTTAGTTAACGAAGCGGCGCAACTGTATGCTGATGGCGAAGCCTATGGCGATGAAGGTGGCGAGCACGGATGAGAGACCGGCGCTCATCAATGGCAGCGGCACGCCGATGACTGGCAACATGCCCAGCGCCATGCCGATGTTGATAAAGAGTTGGAAGGCAAGGCCGCCGACAATCGCCATGATGACGAGCATGCCTGTGCGATCAGGCGCGCGGCGTGCGCCGGTAATCAGGCGCGAGAGCAAAACCGCGTAGGCCAGAAGCAGCAGGATGCAGCCGACAAAGCCTGTGGATTCCGCCGTCACGGCGAAGATGAAGTCCGTGTGCGGCTCAGGCAGGAACTTGAGCTTGCTCTGCGAAAACTCGCTCGATGCGCGCGTGCCGTAGAGTCCGCCTTTGCCGACCGTCACGATGGATTGCCAGGTGTGATAGCCGTAACCGCGCTTGTCAGCGTTCTCAGGGTCCAGGATGACGTTGATGCGTTCCTGCTGGTAGTTCTTTATCTTGCCGGTCTTGACGCCGACCATGTAGGCCGCCGGGATAAAGAAGATGCTCAACAGAAGCGCGGCCAAGACCAGCCGCATTCTCACCGCCGAGAGAAAAAGCACCACGGCAAGCAGCGGAAAGTAAGTGATAGCCTGTCCAGCATCCGGCTCAAGCAGGATGAGAGCTATGGGCAGCCCCAGGATGCCGCAGCCTATGAGCATCGCTTTGAACGAGAGATGCCCTGTGCGGTGTGGGCCAAAGAATCTGGCTAGCATCAGGACGGTCGGAATCTTGACGAACTCCGAAGGCTGAAATTGACCCAGTCCCGGCAGCTTGATCCAGCAGCGCTGGCCGTTAATCTTCATGCCGATTCCGGGGATGAGTACGATGATAAGCAGGACTAGACCGAAGAGGTAGAAGGCCGGTGCCATATCGATGAGCTTTCGATAATCTATGAAGGAGACAACGAGCATGAAGACAAGCGCAATGCCCAGACCTATGAGCTGCTTTTCCCAGTAGGTCTCTTCGGGCTGAGCGTTGCGAATCTGCCAGGTTCCGAAGATGACGATCATGATGGCGATGAGCGCCAGAAACCAGTCGAAATCTCGTAAGCTGCGTCTACCTGATAACATGATGAAAAAATTTGAGGGGGAGGGGATTATTCAGAGCGCACATCTAAAGACAGGCGCGCTCTTTTATTCTCCCTGTCGTTTGTCTGTAGTCTGCGTCGCTGTGGCGCGCGCGGTCGTTGTCGTCTTCTTGTTAGCTTGCGCTATCTGTGTTCCCGGCGGCTCGGCATTACGCGTCTTGCGATAGTATTCGTCGTAGACGGCGCGCACCGCCGGAGCCGCAAACTGCGAGCCGAATCCTGAGTTCTCAATCAGCGCGATGGCCGATATCTCCGGCTTCCAGGCGGGCGCGTAAGAGACGAACCATGAGTGATCCTTGTTCGCGCCCGTGTCCTTGCCTAGACCTACGACCTGCGCCGTGCCTGTCTTTCCGGCAATCTCGAAGTTCGCCATCTTGATACGCGCAGCCGTGCCGCCGTTATTGACCACGCCCCACATGCCCTGCACTACAGTGTGATACATGTCTTCGGAAAGACCTATGTCCTTCGGGTTAGGGCGATCCGGGCTGAGCGGCTTGAACGTTATAGCCGCGCGATAATCCGGCGCGCCCTGCTCACCCACGGCTTTGAACTCTTTGAGCAGGTGGGGTATGTAGAGCTTACCTCCTGCGCCCACGCCCGCCACGGCGCGCAGCATGGCAATCGGGGTTGCAATATCATAAACCTGCCCGAACGAAGCGTAGACCGTGTCTATGTCTTTCCAGGGCTGATTGCGCTTGTCCATCTGCGGCTTGAAGAGGTTCGGCGTCTGGCTGGTGTTCTCATGCGGAAGGTCAACGCCCGTGCGCTTGTTAATATCGAACTCGTCAACCATCTGCATGATGCCGTCTATGCCCATCTTCAGTCCGAGCCTGTAGAAATAGCCGTCGCAGGAATGCGTGATGGCGTTGACTATGTCAGGGCTACCATGATTACCCATGCAGCGCGTGAACTTGTTGCCGACCATGATGCCGCCGCCGCACAGTAGGTTGGAACTCTTGATGGAAATCGCGCCCTGCTGAAGCCCGGCCACCGCCATAGGAATCTTCCACGTCGAGCCGGGAGGATAAAGCCCCTGAATCGTGCGGTTGATGAGCGGCGTCCTGGGGTCTTTAAGAAGCTCGTTATATTCTGCGCGCCCTTCGCGGCTGGTGATGCGCTGGGAGAAGAGGTTCGGGTCAAAGGTCGGAGCACTTGCCATCGCCAGCACTTCGCCGTTGTTCGGATCCATAACGACGATTGCGCCACGCTTCTGCGGAGCATTCTTCAGTTGTTCCTCGGCGACGAGTTGTAAACCAAGATCAATGGTCGTCACCATGTCCTGACCCGGCTGCGGGTCAACCTCTTCTATGATGTCCTGAATATGGCCGCGACTGTCAACGACAACCTTGCGATAGCCGTCGCGCCCTCTGAGGTACTGGTCGTAGACGGCCTCCACGCCCTCGCGCCCGATGATGTCGCCCGGCTTATAGCCTTTGTCCTTGTACCTTGGAAGCTCTAGTTGTTCGGGGCTGATTTCGCCGACGTAGCCGAGGACGTGGCAGAGCGTTCCGTTCTCAGGATAACGTCGCTGCGGCTGCTTCTCTACGCGCAACTGCGGGTATTCCAGAGCGTGCGCGTCCACCCAGGAGACATCGCCAGGGGAGGCGTTCTCTTTAATGCGTATGGATTCAAAGGCAGGCTGCGTCTGAATTTGATCGAAGCGTTCGCGCAGGTATTCCGGGTCAATGTCCAGCCCCGTGGAGAACGGCTCTATAAACTGGGTGAGGTCTAGATTCTTCACGTCCTCGCGCGAGAGAATGACGTTGTAGATGGGGCGCGAGTCCACCAGAATCTTACCGTTACGGTCGAAGATGACGCCGCGCGGTGCAGTGATCGGAAGCAGCCGTATGCGCTGGTTCTCAGCCCGCTCGGCGTAGTACGCGCCCTTCATCATCTGAAGCACGTAGAGGCGCACGGCCAGAACCGAGATGAGCAGCATTATCAGTATCTGCAAGACGCGCAGCCGCACGCGCAGATTTTGTGAATCGTCTTCGAACTTCATAATAAAGCTATCAGCCGTCAGCCGTCAGCTTTCAGCTAATTGTTAAAGATACCAGCATCTTAATCCGATGCATAGCAGATAATTATGATGCCTGTGGGGGACTTGCTCTTTTTCTGGCTGATAGCTGACCGCTGAGGGCTGACAGCTATCTCACCTCTTGCGACCGAATCTTCCCATGCCGCGACGGGCGACGCGGCGGCGTACGGACAACTGGCGGCGTTGCCGCGCTCGCTCGCTGAACAGCGTGTCAAAGACGTAGAGCAGGACGGTGCCTACGATGGTCGTCCAGATGACCTTGTAGGATGCCGTCTCGACGAAGGGCTGAAGCGAGGCTCTGTCCAGCAGGCGGTGCAGCAGGACGTAGACTGTGGCGTCCAGTAGCGCCGCACCGGCCAGGACGGGGATGCGCACCAGTGGGTTATCAAGCATCACGCGGGTCGCAAGAGTGGCGATGATGAAGGCCGTCAACGTTTTAGAGAAACCGTACGCCCCCAGCAGGTCGCCGCTTAAAGCGCCCGTCGCTATGCCCGCCACCGTGCCGACGATCATCGCCTGTAGCACGTCGCGCTGCAAGGCGAAATAGACCGTGACGATGAGCGGCAGGTCAATGTGTACGAGGGGAGGCCAAATCTGGCGTAAAGACGATTGCAGTATGACGGCCAGCGCAACGACGACTACGATTTTCAGTTGCTGCATCGTAAGAACAGTGACAAGTGACAAGTGACAAGTGACAAGTAAGAACAGATTTTACCCTGTCGCCTGTCACCATTTACCTATCACGGCTTTTTCCCCTTGTCCACATTGGGTAGCGTCTGGTCGGGCGGCGTGCGTTGCGGCGCACGGTAGAGGAGGACTGCGACCTCCTGCAATTGATCCAGGCGCGCGCTTGGTTTGATGTGGATGACGTGCGGGACTGTGGCCGAGCCTTGCTTGATACGCACCACCTCGCCGATGCTCAAGCCCTGCGGGTAGATGCCGTCCTGTCCAGTCGTCACCACATAATCGCCCTGTTTGACCTCTTCAAGCCCTGACACATAACGCATCTCTACGAGACCGTTTTCGCCCAGTCCTTTGACTGAGCCGAGCGCGCTAGACTCCCCCAGTTGTCCGACGACAGCACCCGCCGCCGAGCGTTCGGCTGTTATCAGCATCACCTGCGCCGTCCAGGGGCTGGTCGCTACCACGCGCCCGACAATCCCGTTGGCCGTTACCACAGGCATGTTCAACTCTATGCCCGAAAGCCTTCCGCGATTGATCGTCACGGTGTCGAACCACTCGGACGGGTCGCGCGCAATCACCGTGGCGGCAACCACGCCGTACTTGCTCTGATCCTTAAGATCAAGCAACCCTTTAAGACGCGCATTCTCGTCAATGGCTGCGCGTGATTGACGAAGCTCTGCGTCCATCTCTTCGACACGCTTGCGCAGTTGCTCGTTCTCTGAGGCAGCGTTACGCAGGTTCGCTATACGCTGAAAAAATCCGAAGCCTGCGCCGCCCGCCCCAGATGTCACGCGTTGGAACGGCGCGACTATGGCCTGCACCCAGACGCGAATCATGCGCTGCTTTGTGACATCATCGCGCGCGTCATACGCCATCAAAGCCAGATTCAAAAAGAGCAGCCCGATGAGCCACCAGGGCGCTCGCTGCCGAATCTCTTTTTGTGAGCGTGCAACCATAAGACGGGTGTCGGGTGTCGGGTGCCGGGTGCCGGGGATTTTCTTTTACCGAAACCCGACACCCGATACCCAGCACCTGCTTTTTACATTCCGCTAGTGAGCGTGTTGTCCCACTTGACGCGCTTCAGCAGGTTGAAATCCGAGAGCATCTTGCCCGTGCCGAGCACGACCGAGGAGAGCGGGTCTTCGGCCAGAGAGACGGGCAGGCCGGTTTCAATCGAAAGACGACGATCAAGGTTCTTCAGGAGCGCTCCACCGCCCGTCAAGACTATGCCGCGCTCTACGATGTCTGCGGAGAGTTCGGGGGGCGTTCTTTCCAGCGCGACGCGCACGGCGTTGACAATCGTTGCGACCGAATCCGCCAGAGCTTCACGAACCTCTTCATCCGTAATTGTAATCGTCTTCGGGATACCTTCAATAAGGTTGCGCCCACGGACTTCCATAGACATCGGCTCGTCCAAGGGGAAGCCGGAACCCAGCTCGATTTTGATAGCTTCTGCCGTTCGCTCGCCGATGAGAAGGTTGTACTTACGCTTGATGTACTGTGTGATTGCCTCGTCCATCTCGTTGCCAGCCACACGCACCGCGCGGGAATAGACGATGCCGGAAAGCGAGATGACCGCAATATCGGTTGTGCCGCCGCCTATGTCCACGACCATGTTGCCGTGCGGCTCCGTGATGGGAAGCCCCGCCCCGATGGCAGCGGCCATGGCCTCTTCAACCAGATAAACTTCCGAAGCCTTGGCGCGATAGGCGGAGTCTTCGACGGCGCGACGCTCGACCTGTGTGATTTCAGAAGGGATGCCTATGACGACGCGCGGGGATACCCAGGTCTTTCCGTTGTGAGCTTTGCGTATGAAGTGCTGAAGCATCTTCTCGGTAACTTCAAAGTTAGCGATAACGCCGTCCTTCATGGGGCGAATGGCGACGATGTTGCCGGGTGTGCGTCCCAGCATCTCTTTGGCATCGCGACCCACGGCTTCGACTGCGTTTGTGACTTTATTGATTGCGACGATGGAAGGTTCGGAGACGACGATGCCGCGCCCCTTGGCGTAGACAAGTGTGTTCGCGGTGCCGAGGTCTATCGCCAGATCTGAGGAGAAGAGACTAAAGAGCGATTTAAATGCCATCTAGTTACACGTCCATATCTATTCAGATTAAGTTATTGCCCTCCAAAGGGGACGAGCGGTTCTGGCGCGTGCTGTGTTAGGGAAATCTAACCGGGGTCGCAACGGGAACGACTCAACCACACGAAGAGCGAACTCCCTAAGATAACCGAATAAAAGCTTTTTGGCTATCCGTAAATTGCCTTTTTTGTAAATAGTTTTCACTCTCGCGGCTTGGCAGACACCGGCGATGAGGCCAGTCGTATGCAGTTCTTGTGTGCCGCCTTTGCTTCGTACATGGCGGTGTCGGCGCTGGCGACGAGCTGTTGAGGAGATTGCGCGTGCTGTGGAAAGGCTGCGACGCCGAATGAGGCCGTTATTTTTAATTTGAGACGGCGACCGCCCGTGAACTCGTGCCCCTCGGTCTTAGCGCGCAGGCGGTTGGCGACGAACGTCGCCTGCTCGATGCTGGTTTCCGGTAGCACGACGACGAATTCGTCGCCGCCGTAGCGCGCGACAGCATCCGTATCGCGCACAGAGGCTAGAATCACCGCCGCCATTTCCATCAGGACGTGCGAGCCGACCAGATGGCCGTGAAGGTCGTTGATGCGCTTGAAATCGTCCAAATCCAGGAAGATGGCCGCAACGCTGGAATTGTAGCGGCGTGCGCGCTTAATCTCGTTGGTTAAATACTGGCGCAGGTAGCGCGCGTTGTGAAGCTTCGTCAGGTCATCAGTCTGCGACAGCCTCTCGGCTTCGGCGATGCGAACGGAGTTGGCGAGGGCTGATGCGATGGGCAGAGCCAGAGCATCCAGCAGGGCGACATCCGATTTTGAGAAGGAGCGGGCAAAATCGCCTTCGCGCACGGCTTCAAGCACGCCGAAGACTCTTTCGTTGTTAATCAGGGGGACGGCGACGATGCGGCGACCCTGCTCGCTTCTGCGGACGGTCTCCATCGAGCGGGCTGCCGCACGCGAAGCCTGTGATTCCGAGCCGAAGAGCGCAAGGGATTCGCCCATGAGCGCGCGTCGCCAATCCTTTTCGGGAATCTCGCGCTCGGTGGTCGTCAATCCACGCACGGCCAGAGGCTCAAGCGTTGCAGCTTCGCCTCCGCTCGCATCCGAAGTGAGATAAACAGCCCAACGGTCTGCAACGATGAGCGGCGCGAGACCGACGAGGGCTGTGTGCGCCGCGCTCTTTTGATCGTTGGCGAAATGAAGAGAGGCAACCAGCTCGAAAGCCGCGCGCAGGCTCTGTGTTTTCAGTCTTGCGGGTAGCAGAAGCGCGCCCGTTAAGAACTCGCTTTCAGGTTTCTGGCTCTGGGGTAGCTCAAGGTCGCCGGTCGCTCCGCGCCCTTCCATCTCGCGCAGGAGCACGGGCAGTTGCGCAGGCTCATCGGCGATGGCGCGAAAGCCCAGACGCTTTAAGGCCGTATTATCGAGCACACGCGCGCCCGGCAGCTTGTTGCCGTTCGCTTTGTGCCGACAGGCTACGAGCGGTGTGCCAGGCCAGATACTGTGCGCGTGCTGGTGTACGGCGTGTAGCTCTACTGTATCTGCGCCCGGATGAACTTCATAAAGGACTGCGACCGGCGGCGCATCAAAGGCACTAGACGCTCCGTGCATCGCTTTCAGGGCGACCCGCGCCGCCACTTCCGTCTCGCGCAATCCTTCGATGAACACGACCAGCCCGGCCTCGCGCAGGGTTTCAACCAGTACGGGCGCGGGAGCCTCATGTGCATCTGTCAGTAGAACTACGTGCCGTGTCATAAAAGTATCGAATCAACTCCTGCGCGCAGTGCTTTGCACGAGAGCGAAATTGAACCGTGTGCGATTGCCCTGCGGGTCTTGCGCTTCGCCTGCAACCTCGCGCGCCCCTTCGGGCACAGTAATCTGAAGCTGGAACGAGCCGTCGCTGCCCGTCAGGGTCTGGCGTCCACCGATGCGTATGGTCGTGCCGGGCTGCGCTCGCCCGCGCACCAGGTATATCTGGCCGCCTATATAATTTGACTCTGTAATAGCGACGGCTAGATTCTCGTTCGAGCCTGCGGGCACGACTATGAATTTCTGCGGGTCGCTCCAATCGCTTACCTGCCCGGTGGTGGCCGTGGCGCGCACGCGCCAGAAGTAGTTGCCGGGGCGTAGGTCGCTGGCGTTGAATTCTGTCGCAGCCAATTGTTCGCGCTCTATGACTTTGCCCGCGGCGACGAAGAAGGGCGAGGTGGCGACCTCCACTCGATAGTGAGCGGCGGAGCCGGACACGGGGCGCTGCCAGCGAAGCGTTACGTTGGCCGCGCCGTTTGCGCCGACAAAGATTCTCTCAAGATCATGGGGCGCAGCGAGCGCAGGAACGTCCAGCAGTTTCTCTCGTCGCGCGATGTTGCCGGATGGATTGATGCTCAGGTATTCGCCGCCGCGCACAGTGGTCGTCTCGCCGGTCTTAACACTGGTCGTATCCATCTGTCCCTGGCTGACGCGTATGTCTTCCGTGCTGTCCGGGTTGATACCAAAGCTTGCGCCCGTCTGCGGCCCCAGCCTGCTCTGCGTCTGCCTGGTCTGGACTACGTTGTTAGTCCCTTGCGGCTGCTCCTCTGTACGCACGTTAATCTGGCCGCGATCAACGACGACGTTGACGTTCACCTTCTGCCCGCCCTCCGCGCTCGTGTTGTCGCGTATGATGACGGTCGAGTTTTCGCGCACGACGAGGATGGAGCCGTCTGCAAGGTTGATGCGTGCTCGCCCGTCGGCCTGGGTCTGAACGGTGTCGCCGGGGAAAAGCTGTGTCTGGATGCTGGCCGAAAAGTTCTCGCGCGTGGCGGCGCGTATGACGCGCACGTCGCCTTCAAAGGAGATGAAGCGCGCTCCGGCGGGAGCTTTCGCAACCGCGCTCCGGTTGATGAAGGGCAGGCCGTGCTTCCATACGTAAACCCCCACCCAGCCTGCCAGTAGCAGGAGGATGAGCGTTACCATAATCGTGTAAACGAAGCGCTTTTGAACGACCCACCAGTCGAGATCAAAGCGGCTGACTTTAATAGCCATAGTCGAACGGGAAATTTAAGAAGCTCTCTGAAAAATCGAGGGGCAAAGTCTGGCTTGCGGCAAGTTTAAGGATGACCGAGCGCACTCGAATACCTTAGTTTTGCGCCTCAAACTCCATCAAGTATTGAGTGAGAACCCTGCAAGATATGCGACAGGGAAGTGGCCTCCCCTGCTAAACAAACGTTAACACAAGGCGGAAGCTAAAGGCAAAAGAAAAATTAGGCGGGGAGACGGGGAGGAAAAATGTCTGCGCTTACTGGATTTTGCCGCAGAAATGAGAATATCCGCCACTTTTTGTCTGATTTCCATTCACACAAAGCCGCCTTCCGCCGGTGCAGCGCTAATTTCCAGCGTTACAGCGTCAATTTCCGGTGTTACAGGGACAATTTCCATTGCTACAGACTGAATTTCTATTGCTACAGCCGCGATTTCCGTTGCTACAGGAGCAATTTCCAGTTGTGCAGACCCGATTTCCTGTGGGACAGCCTCAATTTCCGTCGTGATATAGAGAATTTCCATCGGTGTAGCGCCAATTTCCACTTGTGCAGGAGCCATTTCCAGTGGTGCAGACGGCGTTTCCATTGCGGCAGACGGCTTGGGAGAGCCGGGCGGTATTAATACCAGATAGCAGTAGAAAAAGAGGTCAGTACCGCCTGCGTGAGCGGGCGGGTTCTGACGCAGCTTGAGACCCGCCCGCTACCGCAGGCGGTACTGACCTGCATGACCTCACGTCCTCTCTTTTTATTGCAACTTGGTATAACGTGTATCGCCTCTCAAAGAAGATGAAAAGTGCCGCTTTCAAGCATGATGTAGAAGCCCAGGGCTATGAGGACGAACGGCACTATGAGGTGGCCGTACCTGTCCAGGACTCTGTAGACAGTTGGGTGGCGGCCTAGAAAGTAACCGAGGGCGCACCAGACGCCCAGGAGGATGAAGAAGACCGCAAGTATAAGGATTAGCTCGAATGAATTACTGCTGGCGAAAAGGGGCGTGTAGATGCCAAGGTTATCGCCGCCATTAGCAAATGTGACCGCCGCGACCGTGAAGACTGCATGAGCCGCAGGCTTTTCAATGTGCGCCTCTTCCCGTTTGCCGCTCCTTAATTCCCAGAGCTTCTTGAAGCCTATGATGATGGGGAGAATTCCTAAAAGCCCTATCCACTGCTCCGGCGCGACGAAGCGCGCAAAGTACCCGACGAGGCTTAAGATGACGAGGGCTGCGAATCCTAAGTATTGACCAATGATGATGTGCCAGCGCTTGAGCCGTTTGTTGGCTGCCGCGAAAAAGAGCATAAGGACGAAGATGTCGTCAATATTGGTAGCGGCGAAGGCCACGAACGCCTTCGTGATGGCAGACAGCACTTGAAGCATCGCTCAATTATACGTCCAACTTTTCCTCATTGCTGAGAATCTGAGGAGGCATGCTTTCTCACGGGTTGCGGCTTTCGGCGTCTCTCCGTTACAATTCATGGTTTGCGAGAAGCGTCCACGTACACGGCTATAGGCCATGAGACGTTGATTGAAAGCTGCCGGTTGCGGAAAATCAGTATCGAAGCGGAAGCGGCAGCCCTCTTGTCAATCGCAGAATCAAACATCAAACAACCCGTATTGCTCTACAAAGTTTTTGAGGATAGATAGAGAATGCTGAAACAGTTTAGTCGTCTGGAAAAGACGCGCAATTATCTTATCATCGCCTTCATCTTCCTGATTGGCGGCGGCCTGGTAATCTTTTACGTTCCGCGCGGAGCCACAACGAGCGCGCCTATCGCCAGCACGGAAGTGATAGCTAAAGTCGGCAGCGACGAAATCACGGTCGGCGAGCTTGAGACGCTTAAGCAACAGTACGCTCAGATGTTCGGCGGCCAGATCAACATGGCCGCTCTGGGCGGCGACCGTCGCTTCCTTGACGGGCTGATACGCGACCGCATCATCGCGCAGGAGGCCGAGCGTCTGGGGCTTGCAGCTTCGGACGCGGAAGTTGCCGAAGCGATTCGCAAGCGCTTCAGCGATGCTTCGGGCAAGTTCATCGGCCTTGATAAGTATAAAGAAGCCGTGATGGCGCGCTACGGTTCTATAGAGCGCTTCGAGAAACAGGTGCGCGATCAGGTGGCAGCTCAAAAGCTTCAGTCTTTCGTCACCGCAGGCGTGAACGTTTCCGAACAGGAAGTGCAGGAGCAGTACAAGCGCAAGAATACCTTTTTCGACATTACGTATGTTCCCATCTCGGTCGCCAAGCTGGCGGAAAAGATTCAGCCGTCGGACGCAGATTTGAGCGGCTACTACGAGCAGCACAAGACGGACTATCGCTTCCTTGAGCCGCAGAAGAAGGTTCGCTATCTATATATAGACCAGGCGAAGGTCGGCGAAAAGATTCAAATCTCGGACGAAGACCTGAAGGCCGAGTTTGACAATCTGAAACCGGAGAACAAAGTGGCCGGTGTCAAAGTGCAGCAGATTCTCTTCAAGGTTGCCCGTCCTGATCTTGATTCGCTTGTGAAAGCGAAGGCCGAAAATCTTCTTAAGAAGATTCAGAGCGAAGGCACGACCATGTCGGAAGAGAAGTTCGCGGAGTATGCGCGCGGAAATTCTGAAGACGCTGCGACAGCCAAAGCGGGCGGCGTTCTAGCCAAGCCCTTCCGTAAAGACCCCAACAAGCCGAACGCGCTATATGACCGCATGGTTGATCTTCCCGTCGGAGCGGTCACGGACGTAATCATCAAGTACGGCGGCAGCTACTACATCATGCGGCGCGGCGAAGAGGTGCCGAAGACTTTCGACGATGCCACCAAGAACGAGCTGCGCGTCTCGTTGCAGAATCGTCGCTCTTATGCAGTGGCCGCGCAATTGGCGCAGCGCGCCGCAGACAAGTTGAAGCAGTCGAAAGATTTTACGGCGGTCGCTAAAGAACTGGCTGCCGAAGCGAACATGAAGCCAGAAGATATGGTGCGTGAAACGCCGTTCATCAAACCGGGCGACGACGTGCCGAACATAGGCTCGTCGCAGCAGTTCGAGAAGGGCATCGAGCCTCTGAGCAACCCGAACGACGTGGGCGAGCGCACGCCCGTCAAAGGCGGCTTCGCCATTCCTATGCTGCTGGAAAAGAAAGACCCGCGCATCCCAGAGTTTGACGAAGTCAAAGACAAGGTGGCGGCAGCCTACAAGACGGAGCAGGCGCGCCAGCGGCTTGAGCAGACGGCGCGCGACCTTGCAGGCAACACGAATGCTACTTCTGATCTCAAAGCGGCTGCCGAGAAGGTTGGCCTTGAGGCGAAAGACCAGGCCGATTACAAACCCGGCGACCCGCTCGGCGAAGCAGGCACGTCTCCTGCGATGGACGATGCCCTTTATGCTCTACAGGCAGGACAGGTTCATAAGACGCCCCTCAAGGTCGGCGAGAACTGGGTCGTCGTCGGACTCACCAAGCGTACGGAAGCAGACCTTGCGAAATTCGCCACCCAGCGCGACCAGTTAATGCAGACCGCACTATCAGAGCGCCGCAATCAGGTCTTTGACGATTACGTCAACGCCATACAGTCACGTATGCAGCGCGAAGGCAAGATTAAGATTTATGAAGATGTCCTAGCACGCATCGCCGACAGCGCCGACAGTGCAGCCCCCGCGCCGCGCCCGCGCATTCCGATTCCGACCAAGTAAGAAGAACAATAAGGGAATTAAAGAAGAAGGATGGTTATTCAACTCGAATAACCATCCTTCTTTATGCATTCAATTAACTCGTTATTGATATGTTACTGACGGCGGGCTGTTTCCAGCACTATGCAAACGCCTTGAAACTCATGACTGAAAAGAGCATCATCTGTCACGCAATATTGAAAAGAAGAAGCGAGATGAAGCAATGACTATAACATTAACGGATGAGTTGGAAGAGCTAATAAATGCAAAGGTCAAAAGCGGTGAGTATAAGTCTGCCGATGAAGTCGTGATGGCAAGTTTGCGCCTTCTGAAAGCGAAAGAAGAAGGGATGGAAGCCCTGCGCGGGGAAATCATGCGGGGCGTTACGGATATTCAAGAAGGGCGATTTACGGCTTACACAACGGATGATGAACTCGAAGCATTGTCGGACAAAATTATCAGGCAAGGGCAGGAAAGACGAAACGGTTCCGAGAAACAGTAATGCCTGTAGTCAAAGTTGCTGCTACCGCTCAGGAAGATTTGGAAGGAATCTGGGAATATGTCGCTGAGCACAACCCGGAGGCGGCAAGTAAGCTCATTAAGGAAATAACCCGCAGGTTCGCTATTTTGTGTGCCCATCCGCACATTGGACGGGAGCAAGCCGAGTTGCTGATTAATCTACGAAGTTTTGCAGTTAAAGACTATCTTCTACCAACCATTTGATGATGGAATTGAAATCCTGCGTGTACTGCATAGCTCACGGGATATAGAGAGCATATTTGAAAGCTTCTTTGATTCTCTTTAATGCAAACTCATCATCTAAGCCCAGTTCAGCAACTCATTCAATCCGACCGCACATCATGCTGTACTTAAGCAGCGCGGCGAGAGTTGTCCCGCGCCGTTGTCTGTGGAGATTCGGTGAGTAATCATTGGCCTACGGCGAAGCTTCCGCGATGGTTCTTCCTGCCGCCGCTCATTGCTTTGGTGCTGATCTTATTGATTCGATTTACGGGGTGGGAGACGCGTGTCTTTCTGTGGATTAATCATGGCGGCGAGTTTGCGGGGGACATGTTCTGGACAGATTTGACGATGCTCGGCGATGGCCTCGTCGTTCTAGCTCTGTTGTTGCCGTTCATAAGGCGCAAGCCGGAGCTGGTCTGGGCGATGATACTTTCCTGGCTGCTCGCGGCGCTCTGGGTGAAGGGGCTGAAAAATTTACAGAGCATGCCGCGCCCTCTGACGGTGTTGCCCGCCACCGATTTTCACCTCATCGGAGCGCAATACAGGTTTAACTCTTTCCCTTCCGGTCACGCCGCGATAGCTACTATGTTTGCTGCCGTCTTCTGTCTATTTTTCAAGCAAAGGTGGCTGCGCGCTTCTGTGTTTGTGCTGGCTTTGCTGGTAAGCCTGTCACGCATTGCGATGGGCGTTCACTGGATGACGGATGTGTTGGTCGGTTTTCTGGGCGGGTGGCTAATGGCTGGCGTGGGTTACCTGCTGGCGATAAGGTTCCGCTTCGGGACTTCTACTATTGCGCAGATAATCTTCGGCGTTGTGCTCACCGGCGCATCAATCTTCATGCTGGTCAAAAATTACTCTGATTACCCGGAAGCCTTCAGGTGGCAGCAAACAATAGTTCTTGCCTCTCTGGTTTTCACAGCGGGCGATATGTATCTGGGGTTACGTAAAGCCGATAGCAGTGGTTAGGCAATTAGAGGAACCGTGCGCGATGGCTTCCAACAATGACTTTGTTCGGAAAAAGCTTTTCTCTTCGGCATAGCCTTCATCATCATGGGCGTGATGGTCTTCTTCGGCGCAACACCCAGGCGTATGGCGGCTAATCCAATCGGAGGAGCGTGGGTCGGCGCTGCCGTTCTGATTGGCACAGGGCTGGTCTTGCTTGGGATTGATTGGTATCTGAACAGGTAAAACTCGCGCCCTTACAGCTTTTTCTACCACCACCCCAAAACCTTCCACCAGAGGAAACCAATCGCCACCCAGATAAGGATGTTCGGCACAGAGACAATTAATCCCAACAGCCACCATGTGCGCTGGCGAACATAGCCTGAGCCGAACCAGATGGGCGCGGGCGTCGTGCCGTAATGCGTGAGCGATGCGTTGAGGTTCGAGAGATAGGCGAGCGAGAGCACGGCCAGTATGGGCGGCGCTCCGGCGGCAATGGTGACGACTAGAAACGGCGTGTACATGGCGGTCGCGTGCGCCGTGATGCTGGCAAAGCCGTAGTGTGCATAAAAGTATACGAGCAGCAGAATCATGAGTGCCGCGCTCCACTTCCAGCCGACGGTAACGCTGGCGGCGGCGCTGGCAAAGAGCTTGGTCAACCCCGTTTCGCCAAGGGCTTCCGCCATGCGCACAAGCCCTCCGTACCAGATGAAAACGTCCCACGCTCCGCGCTCAGACAAAACGTCATGCCAGTCGAGCACGCCGCTCAAGAGCAGCACGCATATCCCTGAGAGCGCGACGACTGCGTAATGAATAGCGGGTAGCTTGCCATTGGTTAACAGGGGGAGTTTATCGCCCACTATCCAGAGTGCAGCCACAAGCGCAAAGACCACCAGCATCATCTTCTCAGGCAGCCGCATCGGCCCCATGCGCTTTAGCTCTTCGGCGGCGAACTCTGCGGCGCGCGGCGTCTGCTTAATCTCCGGCGGAAAGATTTTGTAGAGCAGCAGCGGGATGACCAGTAGAGAGATGAGGCCGGGCACGATTGCGCCCACGAGCCACCGCGTGTAAGAAAGCTCAATGCCTGTGGCCTCACGCGCAAACTTTGCAATCACAGCGTTCGACGCCTGACCGGTCAGAAACATAGCGCAGACGATGACATCGCACTGGTACAGAAGCACAGTCAGAAACGCTCCGAGCCGTCGGGCTGTCGCGCCCGGCTTTGAATCGTAAGTCTCCGCGATGCTCTTGGCGATGGGAAAAATGATGCCGCCGGAGCGCGCTCCGTTTGACGGAATCACAGAGGCCAGCACCATGTCGGTAGAGATTAGAGCGTAGCCCAGACCGAGCGAGCGCCGACCCATGCCGCGCACGAAGAGTAGAGCGATGCGACGCCCCAGCCCCGTCTTAATCATCCCGCGCGAGATAAAGAAGGCGGCCAGCACAAGCCACACAATCGGGTCGGCATAACCGCGCAACGCTCCCTCTACCGGAAGCGTGCCTGTCAGGGCAACGGTCGCAACGCCTATCAGTACAACCGCGCCGCTAGGCACTGGTCTCAGGATAGAGCCGATGATGGTTGCAATGAAGATAGCCAGCAGTCGCCATGACTGCGGCGTGATGCCCTGCGGGACGGGAATCAAAGCAATCGTGATCGCCGAAAGGACTACGATGCTCCACTTGATGATGCGCGCAAGTGTGCCATTCTCTTTTATCCCGCGTGCGCCGTTCTCTTCTATATTTGAAGATGTTGTAGGGGAAGGAGTATCAACGTCCGACATTCTCAGCCGGTCTCCTCTTTTTTGGAGAGAGTCATAAGACGATGGTGCGATACTACAGCGCTTTTCTTCGGAAGGCTAATTCTAACGTGAGGCGCGATATAAGAATGTGCATAATGTTTTCAGCTCCGTAGGAGCTATATGTTTATAGTCTCTAGATGATAGATAACCCTAGCTCCGTAGGAGCTATATGTTAATTGATAGAGAACATATAGCTCCTACGGAGCTAGTACTTCGTCAGCCTAGTTTTGAGGATTAGCTCTTTGAACGGGTATAGTTTGGTTCAGACTGACGAATGGAGACTGACCAGCTATGCCCAAGAAAAAGTACCTTGTTGATTTATCCTCGGACGAGCGCGAAGAG
>DASWQH010000032.1:0-37877 GCA_036403815.1 Pyrinomonadaceae bacterium
CGTGCCCACTCTCATCCTTCATGGGGACGACGACCAGATCGTCCCTATCGGCGCATCGGGACTGATGTCCGCGAAGATCGTGAAGAACGCCCGACTTAAGGTCTATCCGGGCTTTCCGCATGGAATGTGCACGACCAACCCTGAGCAGATCAATGCGGATTTGCTTGCGTTCATCAAGGGCGAGATGGCTGCGTCCGCTTGATGACGATGTTCTTAAGCCCTCGTTCGGCGTGAAAGTATACCGGAATCTGATTAACAAAGACCTGACGGCCTACATCAGACGGTGGGCCTTTTTCCAGAGGAGGAAACTGCTATGGCGCAAGCGCCCACAAACAAGATGAGTGAATCAAGCTTCAAAGGTGTAGGTGGTCTCAACGTCTTCACCCGGTCATGGCGACCCGAAGGGAAGCCTCGCGGTGTCGTCACAATCGTCCACGGCTTCAACTCGCACAGTGGTCAGTATCTATGGGTCGGCGAGCAGTTCGCGGCCCAGGGACTTGCCGTTTATGCGCTGGATTTACGCGGGCGCGGCAGGTCAGACGGTGAACGCTATTATGTCGAGAAAATAGAAGACTACGTTGATGACGTGGCGACGCTGGTAAGGACGGCAAAATCAGAGAATCCGGGATTACCGGTTTTCGTGCTCGGTCACAGCGCGGGCGGCATCGTTTCCTGTGTTTACACCCTCGACCATCAGACCGAAATTGACGGCCTTATCTGCGAGAGTTTTGCGTACGAGCTGCCGGTGCCGGATATTGTTCTCTCGTTCCTCAAAGGTTTAAGTTACATTACGCCGCACACACACGTCTTCAGCTTGAAGAACGAGGACTTTTCCCGCGACCCACAGGTTGTCGATTCAATGAATAACGACCCGCTCATTATGGGCGAGTCTCAGCCGGCGCAAACCGCGAAGGTGATGGTAAATGCCAGCAATCGGCTGAGAGAAGAGTTTCCGCTTATCAAGCTTCCATTACTGATTTTGCACGGCACCGCCGACAAAGCGACGGAGCCGAGCGGCAGCCAGCACTTTTACGAACAGGCAGGTTCGACCGATAAAACGCTGAAACTATACGAGGGACACTTTCACGACCTTCTCAACGATATTGATAAAGAGGTCGTGATAGCGGACATCAGGGACTGGATTGAAGCCCGCCTTCTAGCAGTCCAACCCGAATCGGCCACCGTAGCTCACGTGTAAGCAGATGGGTTTCGCCATCGCTGCCTGTATTGTACTTACGATTATAAAAACGGCATTAAGGCGGGAGAGTCAATCCTGCTAAAAGAGATTCCCATTATTGACGGTGTGCTGGAGGTTCACGCCGATGAGCTGGGCGGAGACTTTACGGCCTACAGGAATCACGTATACCGCGTCGTGAATCTATGCGTCGCTCTCTCCTCTGGGGAGCTCGCACAACTGGAAAAGATCGCTACCGCCGCGGCGTTTCATGACCTGGGCATCTGGACAGACCGTACGTTCGACTATCTGGAGCCATCCGTCAGATTGGCCTGTGCTCACTTGACCCATACAGGGGGAGAAGACTGGACCCCAGAGATCACGGAAATGATTCTCGAGCACCACAAAATTTCACCATATCGGGGTCATCAGGACTGGCTGGTTGAGCCACTTCGGCGCGCGGACTGGATTGACGTTTCAAAGGGACTCATCACATTCGGGCTCCCGCGCAAACTCATAAAAGAGATTCTGTTGGCCTGGCCCAGCGCGGGCTTTCACAAGCGGCTCGTCCAAGTGGAGCTCAATCGCCTGCGGACACATCCGTGGAATCCCCTGCCGATGGTGAGACTTTGATCAACTGCGACGCCAGTAGAGAAGATATAATTCTCATGAAAGAAGTTGAAGGTACAGACGCTTAGTCACTACTTTTCAGTCTTGCGTAAAACCGGGCAGAGATATGAGCGAAACTGATATTGGTAATGGCTCTGCTACTGAATGGCCTTGCACAAATATTTAAGTGGTGTGAATAAATGATCATCAATTATTCAGACCTTATGAATAAATGTGCAAAGCTGTGCCTCAATGCGTTTTTCGCTCCCTCTACGTTGAGGGAGCGAAAACTACCCACAGGCAGAATTCATTATTTTCCAGACCCGTCTTGAAATACGGAATCAAGGTGTCGAGCAGGTCTTCTCTGGTCTCGTAGAAGTGGCAGAAGTGAGTTCCCCAGGGCATCCGGCCGACGACGCTGATTCCAGCCTCCCTCAACTCAGTTACCATCGCGGCCAACTCCACTATGGAATCTCTTCCTACAGCTCGGTCAATGCTCATTGCCCGAAAGCATGGAAGCCACCTGGTAAGGCGTCAACAATTAGTCGGGGTGCCGGGGTTAGGCTGAGCGTCAGCGGAAGGGTAACAAGAACGGCAAATTGTTCGTCAGCTATTTTAGTCCAACAAGGAATTCAATAAAAGTAAAGCGGCTGCAAGAGCTTCATTCATTCTTGAACACAAAGTAATCGAGGGCTTAAGAGACATTCAGGAGCGTGCGCCCTAGAAAGATCATCATGCCGCAGTTTACGCTTGCATGAGATGTTGAACTTCCGGTGGCTCCTCGCCAAGCCACTGTGGATTTTGCGCCGTGCCGTCAAAGATCGAGGTTGTTTTGAATGGCTCAAACTGCCCGGTCGCTGCCGCCTTAGCGGTCTTCGCCAGCAACGCATCGAGTTCCTGACGGCTAAGCCTGTGGAATGTATCAGCGGCTTCGAATGCCTGGTCGAGTATTTCCATGCTGTCGATGCCCGTGATCACGACCGCCGTTGGCAGATTCAAGGCATAGTGCAGGCATTCAATCGGCGTCGCGGTCTTGGATTTCAACAGTATGCCGTTCGCCATGCTCTTCATGCCGAGGATGCCGACGCCCTGCCTGACCAGTTCCGGCACAACCAGCTTCTCAAAACTGCGGTAATGCGCGTCCATCACGTTCAAAGGCATCTGGGCGCTGTCAAACTTGAAGCCGTGCTCCTTTGCTACTTCGAGCATGTGCAGATGTATGTGCGGGTCTTTGTGTCCGGTGAAGCCTATGTAGCGCAGCTTCCCCGATGCGCGCGCCTCAAGAAGCGCAGCGTTGGCTCCCTCTTTGTCGAAGATGCGATGCGGGTCTTCGTAACGGATGACTTCGTGATGCTGCACTAGGTCTATGCAGTCCACACGTAGCCGCCGGAGCGATTCATCCAGTTGCTTCGCCGCCTCCCGTTTCGTGCGCCCGTCAATCTTGGTCATCAGGAAAGCCTTCTCGCGGTAGCCGTCCATGAGCGCTTTACCCATACGCCGTTCGCTCTCGCCGCTCTGATAGTCCCATGAGTTGTCCATGAAGTTGATGCCGCGATCAATGGCGGTGCGGACGATGCGGAGGCTCAAGTCTTCATCAACATGCTTGAGGCTCAGATGCCAGCCACCAACCCCAATGGCCGAAACCTTTTCTTCAGTGCTTCCAAGTGTTCTATAAATCATTCAGCGACCTCCTGCCGAAGTCCGGCGTCTTTGTATGAGATGTGAGCTATCGCAGCCCAATCTGACTCTTCCAACCCTTGAGCGAGAGCGGCCACAAATCGGTCGTGGACAAGGCTCGCCATCGGCATCGGAACTTGAGCTTCCTCGGCGGCAGCCAGCAGCAGCCGATTATCTTTCAACCCGAGCGGCAATTTGAAGCCCGCAGGCTCAAACTTGTCCGACGCTATCATGCCCCCGTAATTCCTGTAGACCGGCGCAGTAAAGAGTGAGTTCGTGAGAATCTCAAGGAAGGCATGCGGGTCAACTCCGAACTTGCGGCCAAACGCAAAGGCTTCGCCCAAACTTTCGATGACTGTGGTGATGAGGAAATTACCGGCCAGCTTGATAACGTTGGCCGACGGAGCTTCCTCGCCGACAATGAAAGTCTTCTGCCCCACAGCGTCGAAAAGAGGTTGGCAGCGTTCGAGCTGTGCGGTCGGGCCGGCGGCTACGATGAATAGCTTCGCGGCGGCTGCGGCGTCAGGCCGACCAAAGACCGGCGCGGCCAGATAGTTTTGCTGCTTCTCACGATGTCTTTCGGCCAACCGGCGCGACAACTCTATGCTGATCGTGCTCATGGAAATATGGACGGCATTGGCTGGAAGAGCCTCTATGGCATTGCCGGGTGAGAAGATCACATCTTCCACTGCGCGGTCGTCGGCTAGCATGGTGATGAGCGCCTCCGCGTCTGTAGCAGCGTCGGCTGGTGTTTCTGCAACGCGCACACCTGAGGATGATGCGAACTCATCGGCACGGCTTCGCGTGCGGTTGTAAACCGTGAGAGAGTGTCCGGCTTCAATCAGGTTACGGGCGATAGCCGATCCCATGTTTCCCAGACCAATGAATCCTACTTTCATACTCTGCCCCTTTTCTTGAATTGTGACGCGCGCAACCGAAAAAGACAATCAAACTTTTCCCTTTGAAGTATCGGGCTTACTGCTGCCAGCCGCCGCCAAGGGCTTTGTAGAGCTGCACCAGAGAAAGCAGCTCGTTACGTTTCGTTTGCGCCAGACTAAGTTCAGCACTGAATAGCGCGGTGTCAGCAAACAAAGCGTTGAGCAACGTGTCTACTCCTCCTTCATACCTCAGATGGGCCAGGCGCGAGGCATCCCTCAAGGAACTGACAAGCAATTCCTGCTGAGTGCGAATTTCTCGAACCCGGCGATACTGAACCAAAGCGTTGGACACATCGCTAAATGCAGTCTGGATAGTTTGTTGATACTGAGCGAGTGCGTACTCGCGTTGTGCCTTTTCAAAATTAACATTCGACTTCAGGCGACCGGCGGTAAAAACGGGTTGCATTAGCTGGGGAATCAAGGTCCATGCTCTACTCGGGCCGCTAAACAAATTCGACAGCGAATTGCTTTGAAATCCAAAGGCTCCCGTCAGACTAATGGTCGGGAAGTAAGCTTTCTTTGCCGCAGAGACTAATGCGTTCTGCGAGATTAGAAGCTGTTCGGCAGACCTGATATCCGGGCGTCGCTCAAGCAACGAAGATGGCAGGCCAGCGGGCACAACGGGCAACTCCTGTTGCTCGGCCAGGGGAGTGCCTCGCGGTATCGGCGCTGGGTTGTTGCCCAGCAATAAGCTGATCTGGTTCTCGGTCTGTTCGATTAAACGCTCGGTGTCGGGGATAGTTTGAGAAGCCTGGTAGACCAGTTCCTCCGCCTGCCGTACGTCTAACATAGTGGCGAGACCGCCCTGCTGTCGCGCCGTGATAAGGCGTAGCGATTCCTGCCGAGCGGCTAATGTACGTTTTGCGATGTCGAGTTCCATATCCAACTCAAGCAGGTTGAAGTAGGCTGTAGCGACATCACTCACGACGATGGTCAGCACAGTCTTGCGGTCTTCTTCTGTTGACCTCAGTTGCGCCCGCGCGGCCTTGGTTTGCTGCCGCAGTCGTCCCCAGACATCAAGCTCAAAACTGAGGAGGCTCAGGAACACTTCGCCGAACGAGCGAGTGCGCCCGCCCTGACCGGAAGCACTGGCCCCGCTGTTGGCGGAAGTGCGAGTCGTGGTCAGGTCAGCGCCTACGTCAAACTGCGGGAATTGATTTGATCGTGTGAGGCCGAGATTGGCGCGCGCCGCGTTGATGCGTGCGACGGCCAGACGCAGATCGTAATTCTGCGCCATCGCAGTGCGGATCAGTTTCTGTAGCTCCGCGTCTTTGAAAACCTCGAACCATTTCAAATCACCGATAGAATTCGCATCCGGCGGGGCGACCACGTCGCTTCCGCGAAATGTATCAGGCCGTTTAACCTCGGGCCGCTCATATTTCTTTTGGCCCGCGACGCTGCCGCTCAAGAGACAACCGATCAGCAAAGCTGTCACTAACCTTTTCCTAGTGGTTATTCTCTGATTCACCGTCTTAATCTCCTGTCGCCGCCGCTGGCTCCGTCGAACCAAGTTGCACCTCGTGCTTCTTGCCGAACCTCATTGAGAACTTTTCAACCAGATAAAAGATCGAAGGGATCAGAAAGATGGCGATGCTCGTTGCGGCGAGCATGCCGGCGATGACGACGGTGCCCAGGATGCGCCGCCCCGCTGCGCCTGACCCCGAAGCGATCCACAGCGGCACGCAGCCCATAATGAAGGCGAAGGAAGTCATCAGGATCGGGCGCAGGCGCAGGCGCGCTCCTTCAAGAGTCGCATCGAGAAGGTTTCGCCCCTTTGCCATTTCGTCCCTGGCGAACTCAACGATCAGGATCGCGTTCTTCGCGGAAAGCCCGATGAGCACGATGAGGCCGATCTGTGAGTATACGTCGAGGTCGTAGCCGCGCAGCAGCAGACCCGTGAAAGCGCCCAAGACCGCGACCGGTATCGAAAGCAGAACCGAAAACGGGAGCGACCAGCTCTCGTAGAGCGCCGCGAGGATGAGGAACACAAAAACGAGCGACAGCGCGAACGAAGTGGTTGCACTGCCCGACGCCTTCTGCTCCTGGTAAGAGAGATCGGCCCAGTCGTAGCCCATCTCGGGCGGCAATGTTTGCCTGGCGACTTCGTCAAGGGCGGCTAATGCCTGGCCCGAACTGTAGCCGGGCGCGGCTGACCCTATGACCTGAGCGGAACGGTAAAGATTAAAGCGGTTGGTATATTCGGGGCCGGTGATCTGGCGCGTCGTGAGGAGCGCCGACAGCGGAACCATCTGGCCGCTATTGTTCCGCACGTAATAGCCCTTGATGTCCGCCTCGCTCATGCGTTCCATTCCCTCCCCTTGCAGGAAGACCCGGTATTGCCGACCGAAGCGATTAAATTGATTAAGGAATAGTCCGCCGAGGTATGCTTGCAGCGTCTGGTACACGTCGCCGATGGCTACGCCCTGCTTCAGCACTTTGTCGCGATCCACGTCGGCGTAGATTTGGGGCACAGAGGAGTTGAACTGTGAATTGACGTTCGCCAACTCGGGGCGCTTGCGCGCCGCGGCGAGAAAATTTTGCAGATTCTGATCGAGGAACTGAACCGTGCCGCCGCTGCGGTCCTGAATGTACAACGAAAATCCGCCCGCATTGCCCAACCCCGGAATCGCGGGCGGCAGTAAAGCGATGCAGTTCCCCTCCGGCACCTGCGCCGCCATCTCCCTGTTCAAAGTGTCCGCGATGCCCTGCACCTGTAGCTCGGCGGTGGTGCGCTCGGCCCACGGTTTGAGCGCGATAAAGAAGAAACCCTGATAGCTTGCCGAGACGCGAGATAGATTGCTGAAACCGCTGATCGTGGTGTAATACTGAACCCCTTCGGTCTTGGCGAGAATCGCTTCCACTTTTTTCAACGCCACATCAGTCCGCTCCATAGATGCTGCCGGCGGGAGCTGAACATTCACATACATGTAGCCATAGTCCTCTGTCGGCAGGAAGCTGGTGGGAAGCCTGTAACCGAGAACACCGGAAGCCACGGCAAAGCCGACCAGAATCATAACGGCGATGACCGCTTTGCGAATCAGGGCATGGCTCAAGCTGACGTAACCGCGCGTCGCTTTGTCGAACACACGGTTGAAGCCCCCGAAGACGCGCGCGAATATCCCCTTCGACTCTTTTCGCGGCCTGAGAAGCATGGCGGCCAGGGCCGGAGAGAGCGTCAGAGCGTTGAAGGCCGAGATGAGCACGGAGATGGCGATGGTAAACGCGAACTGTTTATTCAGGCTGCCCTGTATCCCGCCCATTAACCCGATTGGCAGAAACACAGACGAGAGTATCAGTGCTATCGCTACCACAGGGCCTGAGACCTCTTTCATCGCCTGGAGTGTCGCGTCGCGTGGGCTTAATCCCTCCTCGATGTGATGCTCGACCGCTTCGACGACGACAATCGCATCGTCCACGACCAGACCGATGGCTAACACCAGACCGAACAGCGACAACGTGTTAATCGAAAAACCGAGCAGCGGGAAAAGGGTGAAGGTGCCTATCAAAGAGACCGGCACGGCGATCATCGGGATCAGCGTCGCGCGCCAGTTCTGCAAAAAGATATAGACGACAAGGATGACGAGGACGACAGCGATAATCAAAGTTATCACGATCTCCCTGATACCTTCAGTCACCGCCTGCGTCGTATCAAGAGTGACCGCGTAATCGATGTCGTCAGGGAACCGCGTCTTCAGTTGGGCCATCGCCGCCTTGACGCCGTTAACCACAGCCAATGCGTTCGAGCCGGGAGCCTGGTAAACTCCGATGGTGGAAGAAGGTTCACCTCCCAAGCGCGACCTCTGGGCATAACTTTGGCCGCCGAGTTCGAGTCGCGCAACATCCTTCAGTCGCACAATCGATCCATCCGGTTTCTCCAAGACGACAATCTGACTGAACTCTTCCGGCGTCTGGAGGCGTCCCTGCGAACGGACGGTGTAGGTCATCTCCTTACCCGTCGGGGCTGGCTCCGCGCCCACCTGCCCGGAGGGGTTGACCGTGCTCTGCGCACGCACCGCATTAGCTATGTCGGTGACGGATATGCCCAGCTTGGCTAGCACGTCCGGGTTGACCCAGATGCGCATCGCGTATTGGGTAGCGCCAAAAACCTGAACATCACCTACGCCCGGAACACGGAAGAGCGCGTCCACCACATTGATGTTGTTATAGTTTGCGAGAAACAGCGAGTCATAAGTCTTGTTAGGTGAATAGAGCGAGATCAGCAACATGGGACTGCCGGTTGATTGGCGGATAGTCACGCCAAACTGGCCGACATCCGTAGGCAAACTGGACAAAGCTTGTGATACTCGATTCTGGACGTTTACCTGGTCTATGTTTGGATCGGTACTAATGTCAAAGGTGACGGACAGGCTTTCCGTGCCGGCATTAGCGTTGGTCGACAGCATATAGAGCATGCCAGGGACCCCGCTGACCTGTTGCTCGATTGGCGTGGAAATCGACTGCTCGATGGTCAACGCGTCGGCCCCGGTGTAAGTCGTTGAGACGTTTATCTGCGGCGGCACGATTTGCGGGAACTGCGCGAGCGGCAGACCGAGCAACGACAGGATACCCAGTATGACGATCCCGACGGCGATCACCATCGCGAAGATCGGGCGGTTAATGAAGAAGTTTGAGATCACTACTCACCACCATTCGTACCGGCGCGGTTGAAGGTCGCTGGCCGACACAATGAACAACTAAGTCTCATTGACCGGACGCCGTATTCGAGTTGTCGCTCGCTGTCGGGGTAAAAGGTTTAGGATTAACTGTCATTCCCTGTGTAACTTTTTGCGTGCCTGTAGCCACCACTGTTTCGCCTGGTTTCAAACCGTCTTGAATAATCCACATCGGCCCAACCTGGGGGCCAAGCGTGACAGGCCGAATGCTCACCTTGTTATCGCTGCCGACGACAGCGACGCGGTAGCTGCCCTGCAATTCGGTGACGGCGCGCTGTGGGACGAGCAGAGCGCCCATCTGCGTGCTGGTCGCCGCCCGGACTCGACCGTACTGCCCGGGCCGCAAAGTATTTCCAGGATTCGCGAATACTCCTGCCATGCTAATCGCCCCCGTCTTCGGATCAACCTGACGATCCGCAATGAAGAAGCGCCCCTTGTGCGGGTAGGCTGTTCCATCTGCCAGAAACAACTCTAGTTCGAGCTGTTGATTTGCCGCATCACGCTCCGCTTGCGTTGGATACCGATTGGCAAAGGCGAGGTACTCCTGTTCGCTGACTGTGAAATAGACCTTGATCGGATCAACCGTCGAAACCGTGGTGAGAATTCCACTGGTAGGATTGACGAGGTCACCGACCTGCGCCTGTGCGATTCCCACTATGCCGTCAATTGGAGAGGTGATACGGGTGAAGCCAAGGTTCAATTCGGCAGTCCTGACCGCCGCCTGTGACGATTCCACCTGAGCTTTAGCTGCCACGATTGCCGCCTTCGCCGCGCCCACGGCAGCGTTGGCTGCCTTGATCTGCGAACGGGCCGTCTCCACCCCGGCCTTCGCTGCTTCGACCTGAGCACGGGCAGCGACGTTAGCTTGAACAGCGTTATCCAAATCCTGTCGGGTGACAGCTTTCTGCTCGAAGAGCGGTGTATATTTATTCTCGTCTAACTGGGTCTTGCGCTGGTTGGCCTCGGCCTGCGCGAGGTTGGCTTGAGCCTGTAACAACTGACTGTTCGCCTGAGCGAGGTTGGCTTGAGCCTGTTCGAGTTGAGAGTTAGCCTGCCCTAATTGACCTTCAGACCTGGCTAGGTCGCCGTTGGCTTGACCAAGCACCGCCTCAAGCGGCCTGGGATCAATCTCGAACAGCAACTGTCCCTGTTTGACGAAAGCCCCTTCGGTGTAATCCTTCTTGAGCAGGTAGCCGGAGACTTGCGCCCTGATGTCTGCGTTGACCATCCCGTCGGTCGTGCCGATCCACTCGCTATAGAGAGGAACATTCTGCTGCTCGACCTGGACGACTTCAACCGCAAGCGGCGGAGGTGCGGCCTGAACCGATTTCTTCGCGCTGCCGACAACAACGAAGAGAGCTATGACTAACAGAAGGATGACTGAGATCGCTATGGATGCCAGCACCTTATGTTGCCGTACCTTTTTTTCCAATGATACCAGGATCACACGCATGATTCTGCGGCCTCCTGAGCTATTTGTAGTTTCGGCGTCTGTTTCCATCTCGCAGCCCGTACCCAAATTTTGCGGAGAGTGGATGGACCGACCGCACGCGTGCGCCCCCACCTTGTTAAAGATCCACCCACTCCCGGTCACAGGCCCCGTTCCTTACTCATGGGGATCTGCGATTTCCTTTGCGGTCTGACTTCGGCAACTTGCGATTCCGGCCATCCTTTACATAGCAACAGCTTTGCCACGCCAATTTCGCACAGGGCGCTCCGGATTTGCCTTTGAAATCCTCTGGTTACCGGAGAGTTGATGTTTAGTCAGGAGGTGGTTGGTCAGAATGTGGTGATTAAATAGCAACACGTGTTGATATAGCGTCAGGTGGGGTTAGTGGGGTGAGCGGTACGGATAAAATGAGGAACTGACCTTACCGTAAAACCTTGATCTTCAAGCTGTCACCGGCCTTCAATACTTGAAAGGCGATTTTCGCTTGTACGAACAAAAGAGATTAGTGCCTGACTCTTGATACATTCGGGCACTAATCTCTGATAGCGTGACTCATAACTCATAGAGTAGTGAGCCACTAACAGCATCGTGAAGGTTCGACACAAATAGCCTTGCTGATTTGCGGTCGCATCAATCGTCTTCGCCGTCCTGCTCGACGTGAAGGACACGACCATCGCCCGCATCAACCTTGACATCGCTTTCGCCTTTAGCTGTCTTGATCTCGACGCCGTAGACGACGTTGCCGTCCTCGTTCTCAAGCTCGACCTTCTTGACCGTGCCGGGAACTTGCGCGAGCGCGGCTGACTGTGCCTGCTCCGGCGTGACGCGCGCGAGGCTCTTCAAGCGTTCGCTCTCCGCGCCTTCTGCTCGGTCTTCCGCCTCTTCACCCTTTTCACCGTCCTCCGATTCGTTGGCCTCGTTAGCTTTCGATTCTTCACCCCCTTGAGCTTCATCTGCCTCTTGGCGTTCGTTCTGGTCGTCCTGCGTCTGAACGCTCGAACGGTACGTTACCTTCTCCTCTTGCTTGCGCCCTTCGCCCTGCGCAACGGCCGTCAGCGCGACGCCCGCTCCAGCCATTACTACCGCCACGAGAGCAATCATCATCAATTTCATTTTGCCCGTTAGCTTCCTCATAATTGTTACTCCTTGCAAAAATTCCGGTCAGTCGAACTAGGGTCTCGCCTTCATAGACAAACTCCGGCTGCTTCACGTATCGTCGCCCGCGCCGTACCGAACTTGCGTTAAGGGCGGCGCGGGCTAGGACGGTTGCTGACCAACCCGAAGCACATACTTCGGACTCCCGGCCTACCTGAACTCTTCTTCAGGTTGAGACGCACTTTACAGGGGCGCAGGTTAACCGGTGGTAAATATAGAAATATATTTAGGCGGGATGTTTTAGCGCTCTCTTGCGGGAGCGGGCAATATAATTTGAAAGGCGGTGCCCTCGTCAGATGAATGTAGTAATTCAACCGTCCCGTCGTGCGCTTCGGCGACCCAGCGCGCGATCGAGAGTCCGAGGCCGGCGCCGCTCGTGCGATCCGCAATGTTGTCTTCACCACGCGAGCGCGCACTGTCCGCCCGGTAGAAACGGTCGAAAATGTGCGGCTGCGCCTCCGTAGGGATGCCTACGCCTGTGTCGCTGACGGTGATGACGTAGTGTATCGCCTCCCGCTTGCAGGAAATCATCACTGCGCCTCCCCTCGGAGTGTGCTTGATGGCGTTATCGAGCAAGTTCAGGAATAGCCGACGCAGCAAGTTCTCATCCCCGCGAAACGGCATCTCCTCGGTTGCGTCAAGCTGTAAAGTGAGTTCGCGAAAGGCTGCGAGCGCGCGTACTGAGTGGGCGATTTCCGCGGCAAGTTCATCCAGATAGAATTCATTCAATGTAAGTTTATACTGCCCGGCATCGGCACGCGCCAGCGTAAACAGGTCTTCGACGATGCGCGTCAGCCGTCTGGTCTCATCTTTGACGATAGCGAGTGATTCGCGCAGCTCGCGGTTTGACCTCTCCTCTTGAGAGAGCGCGACTTCCGTTTCGCTACGCATGATCGCAACCGGAGTGCGCAGTTCATGCGAAGCGTCCGCCATAAAACGGCGCTGCTGCTCGAATGAGGCGTCGAGCCTAGCCAGCAGCTCGTTGATGACGCAGGCCAGCCCGCCCAACTCGTCACGCTTGTTAACGACGGGCAACCGCTCATGCAGGTTAGCTGCGCCGATGCGCGCCGCCGTCCGGCTCATTCTGACCACAGGCGCGAGACTCTTGCGCGCGAGGAAGTAGCCGCCAATCGAAGCCACCAGGAGCGCGAGCGGCACCGTGATGAGGAGCGCAAAGCTCGCCCTTTCGAGCAAATCTTCCTGGTCGTGGAGCGAGCGCAGCACGACGAGCGTGTACGCACTGCCACGCGCCTGCACACGGCGTCCGACCACGCGGTACTGATTATCGCCGTCCGAAACTGTGGCAAAGTAAAGTGCGGCTTCGGGAGTGCGGGCGACCGCGTCGAGCACGCCATCGATCTTCGTTGCCACCGACGGGCGCGTCCATCCGGGCACATTCCCTTTCTTCTGTAGGGCGCTGGCGGCGACTACGCGGCGCTCATTACCGAACACAACTAAATGAAAATCCCTGAACTGGTTTTGGCTGACGGCTTCCCTGACCGCTTCATCGGGGCTGCTGTTTCCGTCTTCGCCGCGAGCAGCATCAGCTTCGCCTGCGTGGCTGTTGCGCTCATCGTCTGCGAGCGTCGCGGCGAAAGCGTTAGCCATCTCTCCTAGAGCATCGTCTGTGCGCCGGTTAAGTGTGAAGGAGAGGAAAAAGTAGCCCGCGAGTGCAAATGTGATGAGGACGAGCGCGAGCACGCCCGTGTACCACAAGGTCAGCCGGGCGCGTACCGAGCTAAACATCTTCGCCCTCGCGTTCCTCTTCGTCAGATGGAGCGCGCAGCTCGTAGCCCGCCCCTCGCCGGGTGTGTATGAGCGGCACGCCGAAAGGCTCGTCCACCTTTCGGCGCAGACGGTTGATGTAGACCTCTATCAGTTTGGAGAACGGGTCAAAGGTGTCGTCCCAGACGTGTTCGGAGATTTCTTCGCGCCCGACAACTTTTCCTGCGTTGCACGCCAGAAACTCAAGCAGAGTATATTCTTTTGTAGTAAGTTCGATGGAGCGTCCACCGCGCCGCACATGCTGTCCGCGCGTGTCTATCTCAAGGTCACCTACTTTAATGATGACCGGGCGCAACTCCTGCCCGCGCCGCAGCAGTGCGCGCAACCGTGCCAGAAGTTCACCGAACTCGAAGGGCTTGGTCAGATAATCGTCCGCCCCTGTATCCAAGCCGCCGATGCGATCTTCCACGGCGTCGCGGGCCGTGAGCATGAGCACGGGGATGCGCGATCCTCGGGCGCGCAGTTCGCGGCAGACCTCGAAGCCGTCGTGCCTGGGAATCATCACGTCAAGAATGACGGCGTCATAGTCGTTGATCGCAGCTTGGTAGAGCGCATCTTCACCGTCACGCGCCACGTCAACCGCGTAGGCCGCCTCGCGCAAGCCCCGCCTGATCGCCTGCGCCATGCGCGCCTCATCCTCTACCAACAAAATACGCATTACCGTTCTCCGGCTTCACCCGGCTAGATGCACGGCAAGAATTCAGCGGTCATGCAAAGAAGACCGACGATACATGTGTCTCACCCCAGCCCGGTTGAAGCGGATAAAGGTCGTTCGCCGTTGGATGAAATCAGATTCTGACTTAAAGCCACAGACTCCTCAGGGCTTTGAAGTCTGAATCGGAACTGTGAAGTGCCAATCTGAATTAGAGAACCTTCCTTCAGTGAACAAACCTTGATAAGCTCGCCGTCGACGTAAGTGCCGTTCGCACTATTCAAATCTTCGATCAAGTACTCGTCACCCTCAGTTCTGATTACACAGTGATGGCGTGAGACGATAGGTTCTACAAGCCAAATGTCATTTGACACGAGACGGCCTATTGAGACGACCGGCTCATCAAGGTAGAACGTCCGCCCACATAAAGGGCCGTCAATGACTACCAGTCTTGGGGTCTTATTGTCCATCATTTCTTCATTCCTCTCTAATGGCGCGCGGCTCGTGACCCGCACCCCGCGGCCCTTGATTCAGGTGATCGGGGCGCGGGCTTCTTAAACTTCTGCGCTCTTTTCACCTGCAACTATGCACCTGTAATTGTGACGTACTCCTATCCGTGGAAGACCTTTTCAAGGTTGTCCACTTCGTCGAGCACAGGCTTCGCCACGCGCTCATAATCAACAGGCGTCTGAGCCGCTTCGACCCGTGCTACTAAAGCCTCGAACTTCTTCGCTTCGGCGGCGTTGCGAGACTGAACAGATGGACGTAGAGCGTCCCAAGTCCGCCTCATCTCACGAGCAGTCGCCTGCAATTTGTTCGCGTCCTTAGCCTGTGCCCAGACCTCCAGTTCACGACCGTAGTAATCAAGCATGGTCACCTCGACCGGCACGCGTAGCTTGTAAGCCGTAGTCATGTTGGCGACATCGAGGGTCACTTGATTAGCTTCACGCATCGTCGCCTGCCGGTCTTTCGTGGAGACAGCCCGGCCAAGAGCCGCAACATTCCCGTCAAGACGGTCTACTGCCGCGCCCTGGCTTTTCACATCGGCGCGCACCTTCTTGAGAGTTTCGTTGAGCGTCCCGAGTCTGGCCTCCGCGTTCTTCCAGTCGTTGGCCTTCGCATAGTCATAGACATTCTCGCCGTATTCCCCGGCGTCCGCGAGCGAGGTCGGCACGCTCTCTCCCATTGTATTCACCGGACTCGCGGAAGCAGGCGGCGTTGGAGTATCACTCGCCTTTGCCGCTGCTTTATTGGAGTTAGCCGCGCTCTGCGAAACGGATGAGCACGCACCTAACCAGAGCATCAAAAAGGCAATCACTACCGCTACGCCGAGAGCGACCGTATTCCACCAATCATGCGGCTCTCTTGTTCTGAATTCTGTATTCATCGTCTTACTCCTCTTCCTTCAAACCCCCAGCGCGCCAGATGCCCTACTCCACGGGCAAAGCATCCGGCGCGCTCGACCGCAGCCCTGGTTCCGGATTCGCCCCAGTACCGGACATGGCTGCCTCAGAGGCACGCTGCCTGTGAGTTAATCCGAAGCTTACAGGGTGAGTGGTAAATGCACGGTTAATTTGCGAGAGCGTTCTCAACATCAGATTATTGGCGTTTCGGGAATGTTGTTCATCAGCGTGGCGTCTTTCTTTGAATTCGTTGACCCACAGCTTGATAGTGCTGGTGATTTCCCGCGTGCTCTGACGGTTGGGCTCTTCCTGCTGCTCCGGTTCCGGCTCTTTGGGCTTCCGATCTCCGTGCTTGATAACTCTAATCTTGTGCTTCATGACTTATCACCTGCTCGGTTGTGATCTGCTTGAGCGCTTGCTGTTTTCAAGATTGTCTTGTTATTCCGCGCTTACTGTAGCAAAGCCCTTGCCACTATGTTCCAGACAATAGTTCGGGCTTCATTTGATTGAGACTATGTAAGTTTACAAGACTACTGAAGTGATGCTGGGAGAGCACGCACTGGAATTTAGATGACCATATAGCGTCAAGTGGCAAGGTATGGTCACCCTTAGCCGGCTTTAGTCTTCGACCGCAGAGAACTTCGGCACGCGTAGATAACAGTTTCTACAACCACAAGAAGGGATTGAGCACGTAGCTCGTAAGCCTGGCGTGCGCGTTGCATTCCAAAGGGCTGCGCGTTGTACGCGCGCATGGTTCCGAAATGTTGACTAGTAAATCTAAAAGGAGAATTGCAATGAAATTGTTTCGCGTTACAACAGCCTGTGCGCTGTTGCTTCTGGCAGTTAGCGCCGCCTTCGGAATGTCTGTGAAGTCGGACTACGAAAAGAATTTCGACTTCAGCCAGTTACACACCTTCGCCTTCAAGACCGACCGGGCCAGTAATGACCCGCTCAGTACGAATACGCTTGAGGCCGGGAGAATCCAGAACGCGCTATCCGCGCAACTGGCGGCCAACGGATTCACTCAATCGTCGCAGAATCCGGACTTTATTGTCGCTTTCTACTCGCGCACACAACAGAAGACCCAAGTCCAGAGCACGGGCCTTGGTGCTGGCATTGGGCCCGGCTTCGGATTTGGCAGGGGATTCGGTTGGGGTTACGGCATTCCCTTGCGCGGGCGTTGGCGCTGGGGCTTTGGCCCCGACATCTGGACGACCACTTACACTCAAGGTTGCGTCATGGCCGACATCATCGACCCGCGAACTAATGACCTCGTCTGGCGCGGTGTGGTGAAGGATACGGTTAATGGGATCGGCCAGTCCGAGAAGCAGGCCAACCAGGCCGCCAGTGATTTGGTCAAACAATTCTTGAAGGACGCAAAGAAGGTGGAGAAAAAGAAGGCATAGCTGTTGGCTGGTGAGAAATCTGCGGAAGAGTCCCACCGCTCTTCTCGCAATCCGTAAAGCCCGCGGTCTCAGGCGACAATCTATCTAAGGAAATCAAGCCTGTAGATTTATCGAGGCTGTCTCATCCATAAATGGAAGGATGATTGTAAACTTTGTTCCCGTTCCTTCACCAAGACTTTCGGCGTGTATCTTACCCTTGTGCCTTTCGATGATGTGCCGCGCAATTGTCAGACCCAATCCCAAGCCGTCATGCGCAGTCGCTTTATCGGTGCCCGCCTGTCCGAAGGGTTCAAAAATGTGCGGTAGAAACTCTGTTGGGATACCTCGCCCGGTGTCGCTTACTGTTATCTCTGCGTATGATCCCCGGCGCGCGAGATAAATATCTACACGCCCACCGGAGGGAGTAAATTTGATCGCGTTGGCAAGAAGGTTTGTGATGACTTGTTGTAAACGAGCCGGGTCGCACATAACAGCCATCGCCGACGCATCAAGCTCCATGTGTAGAGCAATCTCTTTTGCCTGAGCCTGTGGCAGCATCGTATCAATGGCAGCTTCGAGAATCGGCACGAGCGAGGCCCTCTGAGAGTCGAGTCTGAGCAGTCCGTTATTGACGCGCGAAAAATCGAGGAGTTGTTCGATAAGCTGTGTCTGTAGTCGCACGTTTCGCTCGATAACCTCGATGCCATGCGCTAAAGCTTCCTTATCTGCAAGCCTGTCTTTGATCAACTGCACCCAGCCGAAGATCGCGTTCGTTGGCGTGCGGAGTTCGTGCGAGACCATCGCGAGCAACATGTCTCTATCCGGGCTGGACACCTTCATGCTTTTCTGCTGGCCGCGAGTTAAAAATCGGCACATAAACGGCACTCCTAATGTATATGAACACGACGCGCTAACGGGGCAGATGCGCGAATGCAGAGCCTCTTCTCATGATTTAAGGTACGACCTCAAAGCTGAACTTGTTAGACTCAACCATTGGCCCATCACAACAGCCCAGGCGGCGCTTGATTGACAACTCATACTTACCCGCCTGGAGAGGTTCATACCATGCCAGATCACCCATGATCGTTCTCCCTTCGGCCAGGATGAACCAATCTACGGTCCTCGTCTCTTTTGGCTGCAACGTGATTGGATCCGGCACGTCAAGCTTCGAACAGGTCTGGTCTTCTTCAGAAGACTTCAGCAACTGGGCCTGCAAGGTTAAATAAGGAACAGGCTGGCCGTCTTTTAAGAGCGTGGGTCGGTCCTGGTACAGTGTGCCGGAATCGCAGACCTGTACGGACTGGTCTGACGTATTCGTCATAATGATGCTGACGGGAACGCGCTGCCCGACCCGGTAAAGATTTTTCGGAGGCCCGAACAGGCTGCCGCCGGTCGTAATGCTCACCTTGATTGCTCGCTCCTGTGCCGATAAGGCGCGAATATCGTTCTGCTGCTGCGTGGCAAAGGAGCCTCTCCGCGAAGAGACAGCGACCAACACACACAACACCATTGCCGCTCCGATTGTCAGTTTTATTAATTTACGCATAGTGTCTCCCTGCCTGAAACTGAATATGGGTTTTACGCCGCGCAGAATGGTAGCTGGAAGAATTCAAGGAACTTGCCAGAGCATCCCGGTAGCGTGGCCGCGTGACCAGGGCTTCTGTAGCTTCAACCTATCGCTAGTCCTTTGTTGTTTTCAGCCGAGACAATCTCTCCATCAACTTAATCACAGCCGAGAAGTCTTCCTCGTTGCTCTCGCCAAGCTCCGCGACGTTCATTTGAAAAGCTGCCGTAGTTGCCGGCATTGGTACTTGGGCGTCAGCCGCCGTTTCGAGAATTAAACGAAAATCTTTGTTCATGAGCCGAAGTGCAAACTGAGCACTGTAGTCTTCGCTGTCCGCTCGTGATAGCTTGCCGAGATGCGCAGGCGCAATTACCGCCGTGTGTGATAAGACCTCAAGCAGTCGATGGCGATTGAGACCTTCTTTCTGGCCGAGGGCAACCGACTCGGCGATGGCCTGCATTTCAACTCCCAGCAGGGTATTCGCGACGAGTTTCATCGCGGTTCCTGAGCCGCTATCGCCGAGATAGAAATACTGGCTGGCAATCGAGCTGAAGATTGGTTGGGCGGCTTGAAAGAGTTCTTCGTCTCCCCCGCAGAAGAGCGTCAGCGTGCCCTTTTCAGCAAGAGGGGTGCTACCGGAGATGGGCGAGTCCAGACACTTCACTCCAGCCTGGCGACTCAGCCCGTATAGCTCGCGCGAAGTCGCTGGCAGCACAGTGCTCAACTCAATAATTGCTGAGCCGGGATGCGCGTGAGCCAAAACACCTTGTGGATCGGTGTAAACACTCTTGACTGCCTCGTCATTCGTCAGAGATGACAAGATGACATCCACTTCGGACGCGAGCATCGAGACGCTGTCAGCGACCGTTGCGCCGTACTTAACTAACGCCTCGGCAGCCTCACGACTTCGGTTGTAAGCCATGAGTCGGTAGCCGTCGTCGAGCAGACGCCTGGCGACGCGACTCCCCATGTTGCCAATGCCGATAAAGCCGAGTCCGGTAGTTTCCTTGTTGAGCAAGTTCATTTCACTCTCAATCCATCCGCATGTCGGACGCGTCCGACAAACTCTGAAATCCGTATGCGTTGATCTGCAAATGGCTTGCCACAATCAACGAGGCGATAAACAAGGGCGTTGCTTCGCAAGTTTGCCGACTGTAGAAGGAAGCGAAGGTACTGGTGTTGGTAACGAATGACCATATCTCACCATCTGGCTACTTATGGTCACGTTTGAGCCAGTGGAATAAGCCGCTGGTTCTGCTTTTCATTTGATCTTCTGAAGCTCTTAACGCTTTGTTCATTACGGCACAGGGAGTGCTTCATGCGCGATAAGGAGAAGGCTCATGGGAATCAATGGTTTCGATTTCCAGAGGCCATCGGCGGCAAGCTCGGCGTTGCAGGAATCGCAGAGCCTTCGCCGCATCTCAATTCGGAATAATTCTGGAGAGTCAATGAGTTTCACCACGGTTGCTATTTCGGGTGTCTCATCAGAGGTGGGCAAGACCACTCTCCTTTGCGCGTTGCTCAGAGAGTTTCCGGGATGGGAGGCGATTAAGATGACGCGCGGGCATTATCGCTCCTGCGGCAAAGACCCGCACACTTGCTGTGTCAGTCATCTGCTCACTGACGCGCCGCTCGTCCGCTCAGGTTTCCAGCAGACTTACGCTGACGACAAAGACACGGGTCGATACTGGGACGCTAGCGCTCGCAACGTCCACTGGGTAATTGTCACGGACGAGCAGGTTGAGCGCGGAATCGGACTCGCCCTCGAACGCGTCAACGCGCCGGGAGTCTTGATCGAAGGGAACAGCTTTCTGCAATTCATTGACGTGGACTTCGCTGTACTGGTGACGGGCGGCGCGCATTCCAGGATCAAAGGTTCGGTTCGTTGGGCCTTTCAAAAAGCATCGGCAGCCTATCTACTCGATCAGGGCTGTACTAACCCGCAGGAAAGCGTCGAGTTACTCAATAGTAGATTCGGTCGAAGTGGTCTGCACCGTTCGCTGCCAGCCTATGCTCCCAGAGATTTTCCCATACTTGTAGAACGCATCAAGCAGGTGCATACGGCTCGCGGTCATGTCTCTATCGCCGGAAAAGTTTAAGGAGAGCGCTCATGAGAGTTGTGTCAATCCGCATTCTTTTCATTTGTGGTTTACTGATGGCGCAAGCTGCTCTTGCCCAAACCATCATGCTTGGGCAAAGCGCGAGCGCGAACACCGCACAGTCGCCCGCAGCTAATGCGCCCACAGAAGACCCGTTACTGCGTCTTTTAGTCAGCAAGGGTCTGCTGACAACAGAGGAGGCGGGAGTCGTCCTTAGTGCTGGAACTGCGGCCATGCAGCGTGACCGGCTGGCGCTCTTGTTGAAGGACAAGGGGCTGATTTCCGCCGCCGAGTTCGATGCCTTGCAGGCGAGCGCGGCAGCTCCTCCAACTCCTGACGGGAGCACTATTAACGTCAACGCAATATCCTCGGGCTCAAACGGCTCGACGGCTCGCGCGCCGTCTACGAGCAGTCAGAAATCCACCACAGCGCCCTCCGTCATCGCTGCCGTCGCGCCGGTCCGTCTCCTCCCGATAGAGCCTCAGGCGCGCGAGGGATTGATTCCAGACCTCAAGCTTGGATCGGGAGCGAGGATCAAACCCTACGGCTATTTCAAGACCAGCGTGATCCGCGATTCTTCTTCACCTCTGGGCAATGATTTCCCTCTGCCCTTGCTCGCGGCTGACACCGGGCCGACTGGCTCGCCGGAGTTTCATCTGAAAGCGCGGGCGCTTCGACTTGGCGTTAATTTCGAATGGCTTGACCCTGCTCCCAAGACTGTTATCACAGGTAGGTTCGAGCTGGATTTTGAAGGCGATTTTACGCGGGTGAACAATCGGAACATTTCGTCTATTCGTTCAAGCCAGCCCAGCTTGCGCCTCGCCTGGGTCCGCATCGACCGGCGTTTCAACGAAAAGCTCGCGGGCTTTGCCTTGTTCGGTCAGGACTGGTCGCCGTTCGCTTCTTCGACTCTTCCCAACATGATCGAGAACACGAACTTCGGCGGCATCGGCTTCGGGGCTATTTACCAGCGTGTGCCGCAAACACGGTTCGGATTCAGCTACAACGTGGGCGGGTCGAGGTCTGTGAAAATAGCTCCCGAATTCGCCATCGTATTTCCGGCATTTGGTAATGAACCCGCCAACGTTGCCGACCAGTTGGGCTATGGCGAGCGTCAAGGCGCAGATTCAAGTCGTCCGGGGTTGCAGGGTAGGCTTGTGCTGCAATGGCAATTCGACAGAGCGGCGGGTGTCTTACCAGCCGAGTTCATAGTGAGCTTTGAACAGGCGCGACGAACTGCAATTGTGACTGCGGCGAGCGTTCCGTCACAGTTCAAAGCCGCTTTCCCTTCAGGCGCAGAAGTCAGCAGCGACAGTAACGCCTACAGCGTAGAACTTCAACTGCCGACCCGTTTCGTCACGCTCTCGGGAAAATACTACTCCGGCTCTGACCTGCGATTCTTCCTCGGCGGCCAGCTCTTATCTAACTTTAATGACACTTCAGGATTGACCTCGACGGCGAGCGCTCCATCGATTGACGGGGCATCAACTATCGTCTTTGGCCTCTTGAACGGAGTCCCGAGCATCGCGCCGCAACGACCCGTTCGCGGACAAGGGGGCTTTGTGCAACTGGGCTTCCCACTTTCGCGTCTCGTCAATGCCGACCCGAAAGGGCGTAATGCCGGGTGGACTGCGTATCTCTATTACGGTTTTGACGAGGCGCTCGCGCGGGACGCCAGGCGATTCTCTCCGGTTCGAGGCCGTAGCGATCTCTTCTCCGGAAACATTCAATACAAACTTAACTCGTGGGTGACGTTCGCTTTCGAGCAGGGATACTACCGAACGCGCGCAGCAAATCGTTCTGAGTTGGACTTCGGTGGACTGCCCCTGTTTCGCGGAATTCCGAGCTACACGAGCCACAATGTGCGCTCGGAATTCGCGACCGTTTTCACGTTCTAGAGGTGAGTCCCAGGGCACACGCAATATGGAAACATGGTAACTGATGCTGCATGGAATCGGCCCCAAATGATTGAGCCTTTATTACAGGACAGGTTCGCGCGGAAGATAAAAGACCTGCGTATCTCTGTCACCGACCGCTGCAATTTTCGATGCTTCTACTGTATCCCTGACGAAGATATTGTCTGGAAGCGAAAGCAAACGCTCTTAACCTACGATGAGATCGTGCTGGTGTCTGAAATAGCTGTCGGCCTGGGAGTTGAGAAACTGCGGTTAACAGGAGGCGAACCGCTAATACGAAAAGATTTAGAGTTATTGATAGAGCGACTATCCAAGATACACGGGCTGCGTGATCTGGCAATGACCACCAACGCCCACGGACTTAAAATGCGCGCCTCTCACCTTCGGTCGGCTGGTCTCAGTCGCATTACAATTAGCTGCGACTCTCTCAAGCCGGAGACTTTTAAGACCATCACCAGACGCGATGCGCTGCAATCCATTCTTGACGGCATTGAAGCTACGATGGCCGTGGGCTTCCCGCCTCCAAAGATTAACTGTGTAGTTATTCGCGGGATGAACGACGATGAGGTAGCCGACTTCGCGGATTTCGCCCGGGCGACAGGCGTCTCGGTGCGGTTCATAGAGTACATGCCGTTAGACTCCGGCCACCAGTGGGATCGCCGTATGCTCGTCGGTGGCCGCGAGGTTCTGCAAAGAATCGAAGCGCGTCATAAGCTCGTGCCTATTGATCGCTCCTCGCCCGGCGAGACAGCGCTGAAATACGCGTTTGCCGACGGCGCGCCGGGAGAGATAGGCATCATCGCGCCCGTCACCATGCCATTTTGCGGAGCCTGTTCAAGGCTGCGACTTACAGCCGACGGCAACCTGCGTACGTGCCTGTTCTCGATGGTCGATCACAACATCCGCGAGCTTCTCCGGCGGGGTGCGACGCGCGAGCAGATTGCTCAGTTTATGATCGACACCGTTCTCAAAAAGAAAGCAGGCCACCGCATCAACGATGCTGACTTCATACAACCTCCGCGCACTATGTCTTTCATCGGCGGATAGCGCCAATATATAAGTAGGGCGAAATACGCACCGCCCTTAACGTCCTGCTTCTAACTTCGATTTATTGGCGGGATGATTCGGGCCGGGCGGGAAATCTTAGACCTTGTTGGACGGACGACGACACCGGCTCAACCGCCAACTGTGTGGAACATACGTCCTATCAAAAAGCCAAGCGCCGCCGCGCCGAGACCGATGGCTACCATTTGAATTCCGCTCTTGCGCCAGTCTCCGACCAGAGTCTTCGCGGAATAAACACCCACGGCGAAAAGCGTCACTGCGCTGAGCGTTATCGCCGCAACGATAGCCGGCGTGCGTGCGACGACCATGAACGGCACGATTGGTATCAGGTGACCGATGAGCGTTGCCACTGTGACAATCACGGCGCTGCGTAGCAGGCTCTGCTGTTCAACTGGCTGTAGATGCAATTCTTCATCCATCATCGTGCTTACCCAAGTCTCACGATTGGATGTGATCGTGGAAACAACATCTTCGAGAAGCTGTCCCTTGAAGCCCTTCGCGGCATAGATCTCCCTAATCTCCTCGCGCTCGTCATCCGGCTTCGCTTCGATCTCGTTTTGCTCGCGAGTCCGCTCGGCAAGATAGAAGTCCCGGTCTGAACCGAAAGACGTGTATGCCACTGCACCCATTGAGATCGATTCCGTGATGGCCGCCGCCACGCCGGTTACGATCAGAACGTGAGTGGAGCCGCTGGCTGCGACGACGCCAAGCGCGATGCCCAGCATGTTGACGAGGCCGTCCTGTCCTCCGAGGATCACATCCCTGAGAGAGTTGTTCGTGCTGTGCTTTTCCTTGCCGATCATCGGGCGCTGAAGACGGGCGTCGACGGAAGCACGTACCGCGCTTCCCAATACAGTTGTGGTCATCTTGTTCACCCCTGATGATTTCGCTTCTATCAAGTTTCCTCCCAGTTGATCGGCCAATACGAACTTCGGCCAACCACGAAAATCCTGAATCTTAGGGAGCCTTTCGCGGGTAGGCTGGCGGCCCCTTATAACCGTCCGTCAATGTCTTCAGGAACGCGATGAGCTGATCCTCCTCTTCATTGGTCAACCCGAGGTTACCGATGGTCGTATCCATGTTTTGTGGCACTTCAGGAGGAGGCCAGCATATTACCTTTTCTCCCGGAGTCCCCGGCTGACAACGAGGTAGTTTGTCGCGCGTGTTGTAGAAGTGAACGATCTCCTTCAAGCTCTTAAAGTAGCCATTGTGCGTGTACGCCTTGACGAAGTCGGGACGCGGCCTCATGTCCACGTTCCGTAAGGTTGAGACCTGGAACTTCCCGTCAAATTGAGGTGCAAGTTTCACCCAGTCAGAATTTGGGTTGAGCGTTGGATCTCTGAGAAAGGCACCTACTCCTTTGTCAACAAATCCGAGCCCGAGAGGGTTGCTAATGAATCCATACTTGTCCGGCTTATCCTCCCCGTAGTACGGAATCGCCAGGTTTCGAGGAACGCCAATGTTTGCCGAAGTAAAATCTGTAAACAGCGGCACCTTGCTGCCGACGCCTGCGGGCGTAATGCTGCTGCGGACCGTGTTCCCGGCAAGGCTCTCGGTTCCGTCCAGGTGACAGGTGTTGCACATGGCTTTGCCGTGAAACAGATCCCATCCAGCCTGTTCGTCAGCGCTCAAGATTTTCTGGTCTGCGTGCGCAATCGCATAGTCGAATTTTGACGAGAACGGGCTGACATCAGGCGAGGCTTCATAGGCGGCAATTGCCAGCGCGAATTGATCGTAGGTTGCATTTGAGCGTCCCCGGTCGGCCCGGCTCAGATGAACAGGCAGCGGGTCACTGGGTTTGGCTGGCCCGGGCGTGGAACACACGCTTTCGATGTCAGACGGCCATGTGATTGCAAATGACTGCGCGCCCCAAACCGCTTCGAAGAACGACCTGTACGGACTCACTGACAGCCGGTGCACAACGCAGGCGGTGTCGGGAAATCCCATTTCGTTGGGATCAACGGGAGGACCTTGCGCCTGCTCCGCCGCAGGGTTCTGCAACTTGTATCCGGTGGCGCGCAGATCCCAGAAGTTCCCACCATAGAAATCCCCCTGCGTCTGGTTGTACTGAAGAGCAGGATAATACGGCGCATAGGTGTAACTCTGCGGTTTCCTGTGGCCGTATCGCGAATGTGCCGGGTCCGCGGATACATTTCGAACCGATCCCGGATAGGCAACGGTAGTTGCATTGAGCAGCGAGATCGGTCCCGTAAAATCAACGTCCGGCATGTGACAGAATGTGCAGGCCGTGTTTCGGTTGACCGAGAGCTGCTTGTCGAAAAGTTCGAGCTTCCCAAGCGTTTGAACTCGCTTCATGCGGTGCTCCGGGCCAGCCGGTATGGAGGGCAATTGCTCCAGTGTGCCTGCAAAGGTCTTGTCAATTTCCGCCTCAACCCTTTTTATCTCCTGTTCCAAAGTCAGCGGTGCGGGGCGCTGAGCGGCGGCTTGTGTTGAGCCGGTGACCCTGGCAATGATGAGCAGGGCGAGCACAGTCGTGAAAGTTCCTGCTACGAACGCGACGCGGATCATTTGCCCCTCCTTTACTCGATCCCAACGGGGTTGCGATGATCAATACTCATCCCGACGACGGTGACAATCAGCATTACAAAGTATCTCACCGTACATTCTTCAAGTGCTGCTGGACTGGAGACACGTTGGCTAGCGCTAGACGATCAGTTCGACCTAGTGGGCCTTCGGCCCGGCCTCCAGGTGGTGACACAAGAACTGGAACCAAAGCCGAGATCACCATCACACCCGAGATCACATGAAGCGCACCGTGATAAGAGCCGGTCGTTTCTCGCATGTAAGCTATCATCCCCGGCCCAGCGATACTGGCACAGCCCCAGGCTGTAAGCATCAGGCCGTAGATCGGCCCCACATTTTTCGAGCCGAAATAATCCGCGGCAAATGCAGGCATGGTGCCGAAGCCACCGCCATAACACATGAGCACCACGAACGTGACAATCGTCATTAATGAAACCGTAGCGACGCTCGGAATAAACCAGAAGAGTAGAACTTGAACGACGAACATCACGAAGAACGTCGCTCGCCTAGTTATCAAATCGGAAACCCACGCCCAAAAGACTCGCCCGAACGCGTTACCGATGCTCGCTATTCCCACCATGCTCGCCGCGGCAATCGCGCTTACCCCAATCAACTCCTGAAAGATCGGCGCTTCCTGCGAGATGATCGAAATGCCCGCGAACGTGTTCAGAAACAGAAGCAGCCAGAGCGCATACCATTGCCAGGTCTTGAGCGCCTGCCCAAGCGTGTAATCGCTTCTGCTTCGTTGTGAAGTTTGCGAAGCAGTTGGCGTCCAGCCAAGGGGTTGCCAACCTTCGGGCGGATTCTGCATAAACAGGCTGGCGACCACAGTCACAATCAAATATGCGATGCCCAAGTAAGCAAAGGTGTTCAATACGCCAACGCTCTGAATGAGTCGCGTCGCGACAGGGGCCGTAATCAGAGCGCCCGCCCCGAAACCACCAACGGCAACACCGGTGATAAGTCCTCTGCGATCAGGAAACCATTTCACCAGGACGGCCACCGGAACGATGTAAGAAAGCCCCAGACCAATCCCGCCGATCAATCCATAACTGAGGTACAACCACCACAGTTTGTTAGCAGAGAAGCTCGCCAGAAATACTCCGAGTCCATACAGTATTCCTCCGGTAATCGCTACGACGCGCGGCCCCTTACGATTCAGCCAGAGGCCACCAAAGAAGGCCGCCAGCCCCAGCACGAAAATGCTGATGGTAAACGTCAACGTTACTTCGGATATACTCCAGCCGAATTGCTTGACGAGCGGGGCACGGAACACGCTCCATGCATAGACTGCGCCCAGCGCAACCTGCATCAATACCCCAGCCGCAGCAATGACCCACCGGTTAAGATTCCGCATAAGTCCCTCCCTTAATGACCCCATCGTTTCATCATCATTTACTTTTGTCGTCAGGAACCCTCTCAATCAAGTTTCGCCCGAACACCACCAGCAGATCATTGAAAGCGGCCAATCCTCGACGAAAATCCTTGTTCCAGAATGTGCTCATGAGTTTGAAGAGTCCGGGCGGTTTGGCTTCTTCGGCGTTGGCCTGAACCAAAGCCCTGGGAACTGCGCGGGTAAGATCGCTAAGCAAGGCAGGCTCGATCTCTCCGAGCGCCGTGACAAGCAACAGCAGGTTGCGAGTCGCACGAATGGACTGTGCGCCGCTTCCCACGGCGACGACCTGTTCAAGAATCTTCTCGCTTCCCCCCAGCATTCCCCGCATCAGTTCAAGCACGCCGTGATCGTGCAGGCCCTGCAAGACCTCGTATGCAGCCAACACGGCTTCAGCGTGTTCCAGTGGCGCTTGCTGAAGCCTCGAATTGAGTTCCTCGCGCGGATCGCGTGGTGCCCGATGTAAAGAAATCGGTCGAGCCATCTTTTCTCTTCTCCTATCTCGCCTGTCTCGGCTGGATCTGTACGAGCTGAGGCACCGGCGTGCGATAGTCCGCACGCTGCCACTTGCGCTCTACCTCCACTCCACGCTGCGGCGTCGGATGACCCCAGCGCGAGTTGGTCCGAGGCAACGGGTTTTCGCCTATCTCAGGCAACACTGTCATCTTCACCGAGGTCTCTTTGTATGCAGGGGTATGAGTCACGGGGTCGGTGTGGCTGCTCGTCAATAGATTGACTGGAGATTTGACCGAGTTCATAGGCATGTAGAGTTCTTTGCCGCTAACTCGATCTGTTACTACGGCGCGCACGCGGACTTTTCCGTAACGCGAAGTGAGTTGCACCCACGTTCCGCTTTGGATTCCACGCTCTGCGGCAAGTTCCGGCGAGACTTCGACAAACGTGTCCGGTGTTTTCTCGCGGATTCCTTCGGTTCGATAAGTCAGATTGCCTTCGTGAAAATGTTCAAGCAGGCGTCCATTGTTGAGATGTAGATCAAACTCGGCATCGGGCTGCTCCGGCGCTTCCAGCCACTGCAATGGAAACAGCCTGGCCTTGCTGTCGGGGAAGAAAAACTCTTTCGTGTAGAGCAACGGTTGGTCGCTGCCGTCGGCGGCAACGGGCCATTGCAGAGACTTGTATCCTTCGAGTCTTTCATAGCTCACTCCTGCGAACAGCGGAGTAAGCTGGGCGATTTCAGCCATGATCTCAGAAGGATGCTGGTAGCTCCAATCAGCGCCGAGATGATTGGCAACGTCCCGGATAATCTGCCAATCGGGACGGCTTCCTGCCAACGGCTCGAACACTTTGTAAAGCCTCTGGATTCTGCGTTCGGTGCTGGTAAAGGTGCCTTCCTTTTCCAGACTCGGAGCCGCCGGCAAAACTACGTCTGCATACTGGCAAGTAACGCCGAAAAAGATTTCCTGCATGACGAGGAACTCAAGCTTTGAAAACGCATCACTCATATAGTTCGCGTTCGAGTCAACAATGGTCATTTCTTCGCCGATGAGGTACATCGCCTTGAGCTTGCCCTCTTCAATCGCATCTACCATCTGGTGATTGTCGAGTCCCCTGGTTGACGGCAGCGTCACCTTCCAGTTGGCCTCGAAGCGCGCGCGCACTTCCGGATTATCAACGGACTGGTAACCAGGAAGAGCGTTGGGCATGGATCCGTTGTCGCTTGCTCCCTGTACATTGTTGTGGCCGCGCAAAGGGTAAGCGCCGGTTCCCGGGCGCATGTAGTTGCCTGTGATGAGCAGCAGGTTCGAGATCGCCGTTGAAGTGTCAGAACCCTGGCTGTGTTGTGTGACGCCCATCGCCCACAAAATGCAGACGCGTTCAGCCTCGGCAACCATGTGAGCCACCTTCTTCAGGGTCTCCACCGGCAGCCCGCAGCGTGCGGATGCAAATTCCAATGTGAAAGGCTCCAGGCTCTTGCGATAGTCGTCAAAGCCATTCACCCATTTGTCTATGAATTCAGTATTCGCTAGTCCGCCATCGATGAGGTAGCGGGTGACCGCCGAGAGCCAGATGAGATCGGTGCCGGGTCTTGGGTGCAAGAAGAGATCGGCTCGGCGCGCCATCTCATGCTCGCGCAAGTCCGAGACGATTAGCTTCTGGCCGTGCAGCTTGTGCGCACGCTTCACGCGCGTCGCGATGACCGGATGGCTTTCCGCGGTGTTACTGCCGACGATGAGCACAAGGTCTGCCTGCGCTATGTCTGTGATCGAGCCTGAGTCTCCGCCATAACCGACGGTACGAAACAGACCCGCCGTCGCCGGTGCCTGGCAGTAGCGCGAACAGTTGTCGATATTGTTTGTACCGACCACGGCGCGAGCCAGCTTCTGCATCAGATAGCTTTCTTCATTCGTGCACTTCGACGACGAGATCAACCCTATCGAGTCCGGGCCATTCTTAGCTTTGATCTCGGTCAGTCGCCGGGCCACGAGTTCAATGGCTTCTTCCCAACTGGCCTCGCGAAATCTGTCTCCCTCCCGAATGAGCGGTTTCGTCAATCGATCAGTGCTGTTGATGTGGTCCCAGGCAAACTTTCCTTTGACGCAGGTTGAGACGCCATTGGCCGGCCCATCCAGAGGCTCGACCTTGAGGATATGCCTATCCTTGCTCCAGACATCGAAGCTACAGCCGACTCCGCAGTAAGTGCAGACCGTCTTGGTTCGGCGGATACGCGACTCCCGCATCGCCTCTTCCGCTTCCGACACGCGCATGATTGTGCCGTAGCCGGTTTCAGGCTCTATTCCTTTCACGACATCAATCATGCCGCCTAAGACGGGCTTCGGCAGCCCAGTGAAGAACCCCGCATGACCGAGCATCGACTTTTCCATGAGGGCGTTGCACGGGCAGACCGTGACGCAGTGCCCACACGAAACGCAGCTCGACTCGCCAATCGTAGAGCCGCCGTCCCACAGCACGCGCGGATGAGGGTCTTCCCAGTTAATCGAAAGCGTCTCATTAACTTCCAGGTTCTGGCAGGCTTCGACGCAGCGGCCACAGAGAATGCATTGCTGTGGGTCGTAGCGATAGAATGGATTAGTATGGTCTTCTTCGTAGGGCTTGTTTCGAAAGGGGATGTTCTGATGCTCGACAGCTAAGAGCTTCGTCGTGTTGTGAACCGTGCAGTTACCGTTGTTGTTGTCACAGACCGTGCAGTAGAGCATGTGATTGCCGAGAATACGGTCGAATGCCTCATTCTGCGCGGCGACGGCTTCATCAGATTTAGTCTCAACGACGAGTCCGTCTGAAACAGCGGTCGCGCAGGCCCTGAGCAGTTGACCGTCAATCTCGACCATACAGGTATCGCAGGTCTGAATCGGTCCAAGCTGCGGGTGATAACAGACCTGCGGAAGTTTGCTGCGGCCACAGTTGATTACATCTATCAACCGCTCGCCCGCCTGCGCTTCCTGTACCACACTGTCAATCGTGACACTAATCATGAACCACGCCCCTTCAAACGCTTCTCTTTGATAGTGATCCGATGTCGCGAATTTAATAGCGCCTGTAGTAACGACGATAACGACGGCCACGGTTGTTCCTATTTCGCTGGATCAAGTAGCCGGTCCCGGCACCCGCGCCAGCTCCAATCGCTGCACCTCGTTTCCCACCTATCAGCGCGCCTCCAATCGCCCCTGCCACAGCTCCAATGACTGCTCCCTTAGTTCTGCTGTGGTGCGGCCCACGCCGGTAGCGCCGTTGCGCGTTTACATCAAAAGTACCGAATGTAGCTATTAAGAGAACGACGCTCAGCAATACAGCTACTGCCTGTCTTTTCCGAAAAGTCACTTTCATTTCCTTTCCTCCTGTGTGCCTACTTGAATCAGCAAAAGTTTTGCTCCCCGCCTGGCAAATGCACTCACTGTGCCGTGGGCCGGAAACTGCGAGAGCAAATGCAAACTGTGCCTAACTAAGAGGATTCTATTGAAACGGTCATAGAGTGATGATCCTTTTAGACCTTGTTTCCCGGCAGGTGATGACCACCTGGTGCCAGGCGGTGATATTTGGTCACTAACTTCAGGCAGACGGTCTCACGTCTTCTTGTACTTTCGCGCTTATTTACAAGCATTTCGACTAATGGTTAACACGTCCGGAAGGAGTGGCAATCGGATTGCGTTGTTCCCTGATGGTCGCCCTCAACTTCTACACTGGGAGGGAAATCAATTGAAATCACATTTAAGGAATTGCAGTTTCTTGTTCGCCGCGGTCGTGCTGGCAGTCGCGGTCGTTGTCGTCGCGGCTTACAGCTCAACCAATGAATCCACCACCACTAACGGCAACGCGAATCGTCAGGCAACGACCAACGCCGCGAGTGCCCCTTATGATCTTCAATTTATTGACACCATGAGCGTGCATCACCGATCGGCGGTTGACATGGCGAAGATGGCCGAGCTGAAGACGCAGAACGACGAGCTGAAGGCTTTCGCCCGGAAGATTGTTGAAGATCAGAACCGAGAGATCGCTCAGATGAAGCAGTGGCGTGACAGTTGGTATCCGGGTAAACCTCAGGCCATAAACATGGAGATGCCCGGTATGAATGATTCGATGAAGGGCATGGACATGAGAAAGATGGAGACGGCATCGGGCAAAGAGTTCGATCTCATGTTCATAGACATGATGACGCCGCACCACGAAGGCGCGGTGACGATGGCGCAGGAGGCTTTAACGAAGGCCGAACATACGGAAATCAAGCAACTCTCCGAGGGGATCATCAAGGCTCAGGAGTCTGAGATTAAGAAGATGCAGACGTGGAAATCCGAGTGGAGTAAAACAAAGCTAGCGCGAACGCGAAGGTCCTCTTCGAGCCGAACCGATCGCTGATCCAGCCGGAGGCCGGGATCCAGATCGCCAGGCTGATTAGGTACCCGGTGATGACCCACTCGAGGGTGGCGTAGCTGGCACCGAAGTCGTGACCGAGCGTCGGCAGGGCAACGTTGACGATCATCACGTCCATCAGATCGTTGCTGGAGAATTAACCGATGTATGAAATGATTATCGTTGGGGCTGGACCGGCCGGGATCAGTATGGCGGCTGAGGCTCGCAGCGTAGGCATACCGTCTGAGCAGACTTTAGTGCTAGAGAAAGGAGAAACGCATTCCTGGGCCATTCGCAAGTTCTACCCAGCGAAGAAGGCTGTCCTGGCAAACTATAAAGGTATCGAAGCCATTTGCACGGGAGTGATGTGTATTTCGGACATGTCGAAAGATGAGACCCTCACCTATATCGACCGGGCTATCGAGCAGTATCAACTGGATGTTCATTACAACGAAACTGTTAATACTATCGGGCCGCGGCCAGAAGGAGGGTTCGTCATCGAAACCTCAAAAGGCCGCTACGAAGCGCGGCGCTGTGTGATAGCAATTGGTATCCTCGACAAACCGAACAAGCCCGACTATCGGATACCGGGCACACTGAATAAGCGCATCCATTACGAGCTCACCACCGCAGCGTTAGAGAACCAGGACTGTCTTGTGGTTGGAGGCGGCGACACTGCCAGCGAATACTGCCAATATCTGATTGAGCACGGCAATCGCGTCACACTGTCATACCGGCGGACTGAGTTCTTAAGATTGAACCGCATCAATTATGAGAGTTTGATGGCTCTGGAGCAGCGCGGGCAAATCACCATTCTGCGAGGAAGCAACATCAAACAAGTGGAAGAGGAGCGGAGTCCCCACGACGATGGCACAAATGATGTGCAGGACAAAGACAAACGTGTCCGTGTCTTGTTTGAGGAGTCGATGTTTCCGCCGCAGAGTTTCGATCATATCGTCTATGCTCTGGGCGGGACTACGCCGACGAATTTCCTCAAGGCAGCCGGGATCGCGTTTGACGGCAATGCACCCGTCATCCAAGAAGGTTACGAAACCAGTGTGCCCGGGTTATACCTCATCGGGGATTTGAGTGCGGGAAGAAAAGGTGGCTCAATCAATTTGGCGTTCAACATGGCTGAAGAAGCGATGCGGAATATTTGCAAACAAACGCCGGACGTCTGCGTGAGTTGAGCCGGAGCCGATTTATATAGTTGCGAGCGCGATACTGCCCGCATCAATCGCCACCCGATCATCGATCAGATAACAGCTCAACCGCTGCTCCAATGTGGCAACGCCATTTCCGTCAAATGTGCTTGGTAGAAGCCTGATTTTCATGGTTCTTCGTTAACCTTCCCCTTTTTGCCCCGCGACTCCAGCCTGAGCAGCCTTGCTTTAAAAAACTAAGTCTCCTGTTAAGCTGCCGCCTCTGAAGTTACCCAAACGTTCGCGCGCGCGAACCTCTCGATCCCGTCAATCTCGTCTTCGCTCAACCGAAAGTTTGCTGCACCTACAATCCCGTCGACCTGGTCAGGGCTTCTTCCGCCCACTATTGCGCCGGTCACAGTAGATAATCGTAGCGTCCACGCTATTGCTACTTCTCCCGCCGAGAGGCCGTGATGCCTGCCGATATTCTTCAACAGTTCCGCGAGCCAGAGGTTTCGGTAAAGCCGTGGTTCCCGGAACTCCGGATTATGCTTGCGCCAATCGTCTTCAGGAAAATTACGGATCCGTTCCTGCGTCATTCGTCCGCTGAGAAGCCCCGACATCATCGGTGAATAGACGATAACGCCGATGCCGTTCCTTTCGCAGAAAGGCAGGACTTCATCTTCCACCTCCGGGTGGATGAGTGAGTAAGGTGGCTGAAGCGAATCAACGCGGTCGATCTGCATCGCACGCTGCAACTGTTCGACGTTGAAGTTTGACACCCCGATATAGCGAACCTTGCCCTCGCGCTTCAAATCAGAAAGCGTACTCCACCCTTCATCTATATCTATGTCCGGATCGGGCCAGTGAATCTGGTAAAGATCAATTGCTTCCACCCCCAGCCGGCGGAGGCTTTCCTCGACCTCGCGCCGTATTGATTCTCGCTTCAGGCTGTGGCTAATATTTCCCTGCGCATCCCAGATCATCGAACACTTCGTAAAAATGTATGGACGTTCTGTGCGTCCTTTAAGAGCTTTGGCCACAATCTCTTCAGAATGGCCCAGGCCGTAAACTGCTGCGGTATCAATCCAGTTGATGCCGAGGTCAAGTGCGCGATTTATGGCCGCAATTGATTCGCTATCGTCCTGGGAACCCCAGCCGAATTGCCAGCCGCCGCCGCCGACCGCCCAGCTTCCGAAACCGAGAGGCGTGATGGATAGCTCGGTCGTTCCCAATTGTCTTGTCCGCATCTTCTTAAACCTCAACTCTCATGTTCTCATCAGATTTCCTACTCGGGGTAATAGCATTCGCTGTTCCGCGACTCGGGCGACATCAGACCTAATAACTAGTCAGTTGACAGTGGCTTTTCAGAAGGAGAAAACGATCTATGCGAAAGAGAAGACATGCCCGATGTGCGGCCATAAATTGTCAACTGTTTATATATGGACACTTCTGTGTTCGAGCTGCTGCTCGCGCCGACCATCAAATGAAGGTTCAATCGTGGGAAAACGATGAGCGAACATAAGGAGCGAGGAGTGGCAAGCCGATTGCACTTAGCCGAAACAGGTCTTCCATGTACTGCCAAGTAGGGAGAAGCCAGAAAGAGAGCAGGCAGGAGCAATGCTATGGGTGTCTAGTCGCATTGCCCCAAATTGTCAAACAATGATGTCGTGTAAATGTGGCATGCCCCCTACCCTAACGAAACAGGGAGAGCAAATTTGACGCGCCAACGCCTAAGGTGAACGGGCATGATGCAACTCCAGACGATTCCCACCAGTTTCCTGATCCGTCGCGGCGTGCGCTACTTGCTCGTCTCGCATGGCTTTCGCCTTGTCCAGGCGCTGGTTGTCTTGGCAGCGTTGAGTTTTCTGCTGACCGGCAGCCGCATCGCTGTCATCGACGGGTATGGCAACCGAGCGGACATCGTCGCTTCGATCTTCGTCACCGTCGTGACAATAGCGCTACTGTCGAGGCTTAACCGGCGTGTGATGGCCTCGATTGATCGACTCTTCTTCCGTGAAGCATACGATGCTGAACTGATCTTAACCGAACTGGGCGAGGCGATTCCTACTCTCTCGAACGCCAAACAACTGGTCGAGTTAGTAGCGAACAAGATCACTGACGCGCTCCATCCGGAAAATGTAACTATTTTCCTAGATGACGAGGAACGGGGAGCGTACATCGCCGCCTTTTCATCCGATGCATCAAGGGTAGGCGCTGCATTGGCAACTCGACTTCGCGGCCTAGTGTTGCACTACGACGAGTGGCCCGTTAACCTGTTAAGAAAGTCAGTCTTGAATTTGCAGGAATCCGGCGAAGATGGTCTCCTATCACAGCCCCCGGGCTTGAAGGTTTATAGCGTCCCGTCTGACCATAACAACCAAACATTGCAGGCAGTCCATTCCGCCCTCTTGATGCCGATTTCCGCTAATGGTCGTTTACAGGGACTCATTTCACTGGGGAGGCGACTCTCAGATCTGCCTTATGCACCAGAAGACAAACGGCTCTTGCTTGTGGTGTCCAGCCAGATGGGTTCGTTCATTGAAAACATGGAGTTGCTCAGCCGTCTGGTTGAGGAAGAGCGCGCTGCGCGCGAGCTTGAGATGGCGGCCGAAGTTCAGCGACACCTTTTCCCCGCCGATGGGCTTGAAGATGACGCCTTGGAAATCTACGGCACCTGCCTCCCGGCACGCGGGGTCGGAGGCGACTACTATGATTATTTTGACACGGGTGATCGCCGTACCTGCATCGCTATCGCAGATGTCGCCGGAAAGGGCATCGCCGCAGCGCTGTTGATGTCCACGGTTCAGGCCTCGCTGCGCTGCCAACTGATTTCCGGAGACAAGTCTTTAGTCAATATCGTCTCTTCGATGAATCGCCTGCTTCAACGTTCGACCGGCGACGGTGATTACGCGACATTCTTTCTTGCACAGTTTGATAAACGGACGCATGGCTTAACCTATGTCAACGCCGGGCACAATCCGCCAATGCTCGTGCACGCCGTACGGGCTTCGCCGCGAGTCAGTGGAGAGCTGCTTCATGTGCCAAGCATACCTCGATTTCCTTCAAATAGAGCGGCGCGAACCACTGCCAGCCTCGCCGTGTCCGAGGCAGAGGAACCAGTGGTCAGACGGCTGACGACGGGAGGGCCGATCATTGGCACCTTCCTCGACGGCCCTTACGAGCAGGAGACCATTCAACTACAGAGTGGAGATATGCTTGTCGTTTACACTGACGGCGTGACGGAAGCTCTGAACCCACCCGGCGTGGAGTTCGGTGAAGAGAAGTTACGCTCGATTGTAGTTGAATCCCTGCAATTGCCTGCGCGCGAATTGGCCGCAAGAGTAATCGCGAAGGTGTTAGAGTGGCAGGGCCGGGCCTCCCAGCATGATGACATCACGCTGATCATCGTAAAGGTCAAATAGATTTGCTGGCGAATCTTACGACAGAAACCCGATTTTTTTACTACTGAGGCACAAGGCATTGGACTGGGGCTTTCCATTAGTCGAACGATCGTCGAGGCACATGGCGGAAGGCTCAGGGCTATACAAAACGGGGACAAAGGAGCGACAATTACACCTTAGCCTTCCGCCGAGCAGTGGGTGAATCGTAATCAACGTCCTGGTGAGGGAGAATAGGCTGTTGGATACGCTGAGATCAGTGCCTACACCTATCGGCAACATGGCGGGATAGAATTTCCCGACATACCTCGTGAGATTGCAAGGGCAGTCCTTTTACGAACAGGTTTTGACTAAAAGGAAGGCTTTATAAGTCTCGCAGCACAGCGGCTCTTGCTGGACGAGCGCAGATCGCGCATTGGGCGTAAAATCTCTTTGGATAATCACAGCAACCGAATCGCATAATGTGCCGTTCGCGGGGTGTTTGGCGCTCGCGTGCGGGCAACAACTTCCGGCGATTCTTTCCGTGCCGCGAGCGGCTGAACCGTTGCGGCCGCCTGTTAAAGGAGTATCTTATGGATCCCACTTATGATCCTGTGAAGTCCAGTGAAGAAACGCCGAGTGAGGCCAGCCAACCCATTCGGTTCGCAGGCTCGGTGCTTGACGCGCAACGTCACGTCTGCGCCTTTTTTCATAACTCAGACGAAGAATACCGGGTGCTGCTTCCATTCATCAAAGACGGTTTCGAGCGGGGCGAGAAGGCGTTCCACATCGTCGATCCCAAGCTAGGAGACGAGCACCGCCTACGGCTCGCGTCAGCCGGCATCAATGTAGAGGCAGCGGAAACGAGTGGTCAGTTCGAGCTACGCAACTGGGCCGACGCGTATCTACGTGATGGTCACTTCGATCAGCATCGGATGCTCGCTTTAATCCAAGAGGTTCTCGACGCGGGCAGGGAGCAAGGGTTCGCGCGCACCCGGCTGGTCGCGCACATGGAATGGGCGCTCGAAGATCGACCGGGCGTCGACGAT
>DASWQH010000033.1:0-40772 GCA_036403815.1 Pyrinomonadaceae bacterium
AACGAGTATCACCTAACGATCATCGAAGAGCGCTCCATCATCGGTCGATTACTGGAAGAGTTGCGCGAAATCGCCCACGACGCCCAACTCACCTGGCCCGAGTTCAAACGAGACCCCTTCGGCTTTACAAGGCGAGGCATCTCCACTCTGTTGGCGACCCTCTGGCGCTTTGTTACCCGCCCCAACGTCGGCATCGCGCTTATCTCAGCCATCCTGGTCATGATGGTCATCGGCGGTGGCATTCTCTTATTAGAGCGCAGCCATTCCACCGCCACCTCGCGTGCCGTCATGGTCGGCTTAGGCTTACTATTCCTGGTCTTGGCAGGTCTCATTGCCTCCTCCTTACCCAACACCTATCGCTCTCTGTCCACCGAAGAGACCACCGAGACCAAGAACATGGCACTGGCTGGAGTCGCCGCCTTCGCCTTCATCCTGTTCCTGGTCGGTGGCTTCTACGGCTTTGACCGCTACAGACAGTACCGAGAGCAGCAGGCCGCGCAGGCACAGCAGAATCAAGTGACGGTGGAGATGGTCGATATTCCACAGGAGGAAGAGGAGTTAGACAAGGGAACTGCCGGTGCTGCCAAAGGAAGTGGCGGTGGACTCAAACAGAAGCAGGAGAAGGCCGGTGGTGGCGGCGGCGGAGGCGATGAAGCCGAGACCCGAGAGGCCAGTTACGGGAAACTGCCGAAGGCGAGTCTGGAGCCGCAGATAGTAGTGCCGAGACCGGAGCCGGAGCCACCCAAGCAGGCTTTGCTGCCGGTAGACCCGACCGTGAGAGCCGATCCGACATTGTTTCCGCCTGATCCGAGGAATCTGCCGTACGGGATGCCAAATTCCAAGAGTACAGACCTCTCCAGAGGCTCAGGCAGTGGCGAAGGCTATGGCGGAGGCAGCGGGACAGGAGTAGGCAAGGGTGAAGGAGCAGGCGTAGGACCGGGGCGAGGCTATAACACTGGGGGAGGAGACACCAACATCGGAGGCGGAGGCGCAGGTGGAGGAGGCGGAGGCGGAGATGATCCGAACAAGGTGTACACCACCAAGGATGTATCGAGTAAGGCACGCATTCTGTCGAGACCGGAGCCGCAGTACACGGAAGAGGCGAGAAGGAATCAGGTGACGGGGACAGTCGTACTCAGAGCGGTGTTTGGAGCCAACGGAGCGGTGAGTAACATCAAGGCGGTGAAGGGGTTGCCGGATGGGTTGACTGAAAAGGCGATTAGTGCGGCTCGTCAGATCAGGTTTGTGCCCGCGCAGAAGGATGGGCGAGCGGTGAGTCAATACATTCAGATTGAGTATAACTTTAATCTTTACTAATAGACGCTCATCAAGAGCTTGATAATTATCTTGATGACGTGCCAGCCCCAATGATGAGCGGCGCTTTCATAATCATGAAAGCGCCGCTCAATTTTTTCAGCCGGATTCTCTGAGACCTATAGCAGTTCTAAGATAAGTGGGACTCCTGTCAGTACCGCCTGTGTGAGCGGGCGGGTCTTAAGTGCCGCCACGACCCGCCCGCTCACGCAGGCGGTACTGACAGGAGCCTTTGTCGCCACACTCGCAGTCAAGTGAGAGCCGCTATAATTCTGAAAATTCGGAAAAATTTCTGTTGCCGGGAAACTCTTGAAATCAAAACGCGCATCTACCTGAACATCAATGCAAGGTCTCCCCGCTTTTCTCGTTCTAGCACCGGAGTAGTTAAGTACAGGCTCGAAGACGGTCATCTCTCTTGTAATGACCGGCATGAAGGCCAGCATCTAAAGTGCGTCGCGCGCTACAAGCCCGCGCCAACCCTGCGCTATCTCCGTGTGTCTATTTTTTTGAAGGAGATTCCTATGCGTCGAAGACCCATCACATTCTGTGTGTACCTGCTACTGATTTCCTGCGCTTCTCTTATAGCATTAACAATTCTGCCGGATACGAAAGTCGCTCGCGCCCAGACCAACAGTGCCACGCAGGGCGCGCTTCAGGTCATAGACAGCAGCGGCAAAGCTACGGGGACGTGCCCTCTGAAGCGCACGAACGTCAAAGCGGAGATCAGCGGATTCCTCTCGCGCGTGCGCGTCACGCAGGAGTTCGAGAATCCCTTCAAGGAGAAGATAGAAGCGGTCTACACCTTCCCTTTACCGCAGGCAGCGGCGGTTGACGATATGACGATGCGCGTCGGAGACCGCACCGTCAGAGGCCGCATCCTTCGCCGTGAAGAGGCGCAGGCCGTATACGAGGCGGCGAAGAATAACGGACAGGTCGCAAGCCTGTTGGATCAGGAGCGCCCGAACATCTTCACTCAATCAGTGGCGAACATCATGCCGGGAGAGCGCGTGACGGTCGAGATAAGTTATGTGGAGACTTTGAAGTATGAAGACGGCGCGTACACGTTCACGTTTCCGATGGTCGTAGGCCCACGCTACATACCGGGTACGCCCACGGGCAGACAGGGCACAGGCACGAAGCCCGATACGGATCAAGTGCCCGACGCATCGCGCATCACGCCGCCCGTCATGCCGCAGGGGATGCGCGCAGGCCACGACATCTCCCTCGAAGTCGCGCTCGACGCTGGCGTGTCGCTTGACGGCATCACGTCTAACTCGCACGAGATCAATGTCGATAGAAAGTCCGCATCGAGCGCGGTTGTGAGTTTGAAGAATCGCACGGAGATACCGAACAAGGATTTCACGCTCCGTTATGATGTGGCGGGCAAGCTGATGGCGGATGCGGTGATGACGCATCGTTCGGAGCGCGGCGGCTTCTTCACCATGATTCTTCAGCCGCCCGAGCGTGTGGCCGCACAGGATGTGATGCCGAAAGAGCTTGTCTTTGTGCTGGACACTTCAGGCTCTATGGACGGCTTTCCGATTGAGAAGGCTAAGGAGACTATGAAGCTCGCGCTCGATGGTCTCTATCCGCAGGACACCTTCAATCTAATCACCTTCGCGGGCGATACGCACGTCTTGTTCGAGAAGCCGGTTCCGGCTACAGCCGAGAATCTAAAGAAAGCTCAAGCCTTCCTGGCTTCCCGCTCTGGCGGAGGTGGAACGGAGATGATGAAGGCCATACGAACCGCGCTCGATCCTTCGGACGCGCAGGATCATGTGCGCATAGTCTGTTTCATGACGGACGGCTACATAGGCAACGACATGGAGGTTATAGGCGAAGTCCAGAAGCATCCGAACGCGCGCGTCTTTGCCTTCGGCATCGGAAGCTCCGTTAATCATTATCTGCTGGACAAGATGGCCGAAGAGGGGCGCGGAGAGGTCGAATACGTTTCCCTTAATGATGACGGCTCGCTCGCGGCGCGCAAGTTTCACGAGCGCGTGCGCAATCCCTTGCTGACGGACATCTCTGTGGACTGGTCTGGGCTGCCCGTCGCGGATATTTATCCGAAACGCATCCCAGACCTCTTCGGCGCAAAGCCCGTCGTGCTGACGGGTCGCTACACGGGGCACGGGAGCGGCACCATCAAGCTCAAAGGCAAGATGGGCGGGCGCGATTTCGTGCGCGAGATTCCGGTCAATCTGCCGGAAGCGGAAGCAGAGCATGACGTGCTCGCAACACTCTGGGCGCGCACGCGCATAGATGATCTGATGAGTAAGGATTACGCGGGCGCGCAAGCAGGCGCAATGCGTGACGGGTTGAAAGAGACTATCACCCAACTGGGGCTTGAGTATCGCCTGATGACGCAGTTCACTTCATTCGTCGCCGTAGAAGAGATGGTGGTGACTGATGGCGGACAGCCGCGCCGCGTAGAAGTGCCTGTCGAATTGCCCGAAGGCGTCAGCAACAAAGCGATTGGCGAAACTGATGAAGAGAGCACAGTAAATGTGAGCACAGGCAATGCAGAGGTAACTGTATCCTCGAATCAGTTCAGTAATTTCCCAACACAAAGAACCGTGCAAAGTCTATCCACCCTTCCTCGGACTCCGAGCAGCAACGGGGGCAAAGATGCCGCCAAGACGAAAGTCAACGAAAAGCCGTCCAGCTCAGGGAACTACATGATAATAGACGGCATAACTTCAGCCGACGCTGCGGGCAGAGGAAAGGAAGAGAAGCTGACGCCTGAACAGCAGAAGCAGCAGGAGGTGCTTGCCAAACTGCATCCGTCGGTCGTAGCCGTGATTAGCCGTTTGATAAGCAAGGGAACGCAGCCCACGGCAGACGAGTTGAAGTTCGTACACGATGGCAAGGCGGAGATTCAGGTATGGCTCGTAGACAAAACGCCTGAAGCTCTGGCGGAACTTCAGAAGCTTGGGTTCGAGGTTGTGCTTAATCCCACGACTTCAAAACTCGTCATCGGTCGAATAGCGATTGAGAAGCTTCCGGCACTGGCCGAACTCAAATCGGTTCGCTACGTCGCGCCGCAGATGAAGCGAAATTAGCCAGGCCATTCTTCGAAGAGGGGCGGCCTTAGAATGGCTGCCCCTCTTACCGCAACGCTTGATTTGGAACAAAGCTCATGCGCCGGGCGTCTAATGGAGCGTAGCCGTTTCACCTTTCCATCAAAGCTTGATTTAGTTTCGCGGAGAAATAAACATGGCTCGATTCAACAGCCCGCTCGATAACATACGAATTGCCTCGCCGTGTTCGTCCGACTGGAATCAAATGATCGGCGACGAGCGAGTGCGCTTCTGCCAGCAGTGCAGCCTGAACGTTTACAATCTTTCGAGCATGACCAGAAGGGAAGCCGAATCGCTCATAGCGAAAACGGAAGGGCGTCTCTGCGTTCGTTACTATCGCCGCCGGGACGGCACCGTTCTGACCAACAACTGCCCAGTAGGATTGCGCGCCATCAAGCGCCGCATCTCTCGCACAGCAAGCGCCATGCTGTCGGCTGTGCTCAGCTTCTTTGCGGGCTTAGGTCTCTATGCGGGGACAGTCAGAGAAGAGCCGCGCGCTTATTCAAATACGATGGGCGCAACCGCGTTACCGGCAGAGAATGCATTGACGAACAGTAACGAAAAGCGTCTCGACGTAGTAACAGGTACATTTGCGTATGAGAAGGTGGGGCAGATAGCTGTGCCCACAAACCAAAACTACAGGACTGGACGGAAAGTGTCCAAGGCCATTCGGCGCTGAATGCGAGAAGTAAAAGCGGCGCTGGCCGGAAGCTTCATCAACAATTCACAACTTGATGAAGCTTCCGGCCAGCGCCGCTCTCCATTGTTGCTATCAATCTTTACGCGGCTCGTGCGGGCTTTCGACGCGGGTCGTATTCAGTCTCAAGAAATCTGCGAGCGATGAATTTGAGCACCGCCGAAACGTGCTTGCACTCGTAGCCCGGCTCGGCGTTGCCGCGAAAGATAAAGTCCGCACAGGTGCAGGCAAGGCGGCGCGTCTGCGGCTCGCAGAAGAGATGATAGTCTGCTTCCGCGCCCCCCTCAGAACGCGCCATCCAGCCGTAAGGCTCCGCTTCATTCACCAGAATACGCTCCGAGCGGGCGGCGCGCTGCTCCGCCGGACTGAAATCTTCTTTCTTTACTATCTGTCTTTTTTTCGTAGTCATCTTAAAATCCCTCTGTTTTAATCAGCTTGCCGGAGCGCCTGAGAGACGCTTCTGAAAACACCGTAACTTAGATGCACAAAAAGGGTTACGGGTTCGACCGGACAGGGCCTATTTCGCTCTCGCGTGCTATTCTCAACAAATGTTTCAGGCGCATCGCGGCTCGATTCCGGCGTATTGGCCGACCAGAGCGGAATGACATCACATTTGATAAAACTCTTAGACAGATTCCGAGCAGGCCGGTCAGGTAAGCGATTCATCTGGCCGGTTGCGATCTGTGTGATTATCCTTCTGAATCTCATCGCATGGTTTGCCGTCGCATGGGTTTATCAATTGTCGCCGTTCGCCGCACAAAATTCTGCGCTCCTGTTGCGCGCTGGCGCGGTTAACCGGGAGTTGCTGGCAGCAGGCGAGTGGTGGCGAATCATCACTTCACAATTCCTGCACGTTCACTTTCCTCATCTAATCTTCAACATGCTCTCGCTACTGTTGCTGGGTGGAATGTTGGAGCGGGATTTAGGCTCTTGGCGGCTAGTGGTTCTGTATCTCTTGAGCGGCACGGTAGGCCAGCTTATAGGGGCGGCGGCAGCTCCCGCGCTTGTCAGCTCCGGCGCGTCGCAGGCTACTATGGGACTGGCGGGCGGCGTCGCGATAAGCTTGTTCCGGCATCGCTTGAGCACTGCGCGCTCAATCATTCTGGTCGCCGTTGTCGCAGTCCAATCAGGACTTGACCTGGTAGCGGCAGGCTACATTAAGGCGGGGCATCCGGGGGGCTTTCTTGCAGGAGCAGTGATAGGGTACGTGTTATATCGTCACACGACGAGCGCCGCAAAGCTTTAGCAACGGTCAGCCACGAATTGTTTACATGAGCCGCAAACTTTTCCCTCAATTCTTTAGTGTACGCCAGACCGCCATCGTCTCTGTTATTCTGACTCTTATAGCCCTTGGCATTCGTCTCATAGGATTAAGTCTGGACAGTCTATGGTTCGATGAAGTTTTTTCCGTTCGCGCCGGGCGAATAAGTGTGAGTGACATCATCATCCTGACGCGGGGCGACGTGCATCCGCCGCTCTATTACCTGCTGCTTCATTTCTGGATGAAGCTCTTTGGCGAGACAGAGATTGCCGTCAGGATGCTTTCCGTCATCTTCTCAGTTCTGACCGTCTTCGTCGTCTACCATCTTGCCTTAAAGCTATTCAATCGCCGCACGGCCTTTTTCGCCGCTCTCTTTACCACACTCTCGCCGCTACAGGTTTTCTATGCGCAGGAAACGCGCATGTACGCGCAGCTAACATTTCTCGCAGCGGCTTCCGTTTATTTTTACGTCTGCTGGTTGAAAGAAGGCACGCGCCTCTCATACGCGTTCTATTTGATTTCGACGACCCTGCTCCTGTACACGCACATATACGCTGTGTTCGTCGTCATGGCGCAGCTACTCTATTTCGTCTGGCTACGTCTTCAGGCGCGCGAAACTTTTCGGAAGCGGCTGCGCGGCTGGCTCGCTGCACAGCTTATAACGGGACTGCTGTTTTTGCCCTGGGCTTTGATTATTTTCCAGCAGGCGACAAGAGCCAGGCGCGGATTCTGGATTAGAGAACCCGACTGGCTGACTCCGCTTTCGACATTGATTGAATATTGCGGCTCTTTGTGGCTGGCGGCGCTGCTGCTGCCTCTGTTTGTTTACGGCGTGAAGCTGGTTTACGAGCGAAGCGGTAAAGAGAAAACAGCCTCATTGCCACGTGTGAGAGTATTCTTACTGCTCTGGCTCATCCTGCCGATTATCATTCCCTTTATGCTCTCAAAGCTTGTCACCCCTTTTTATCTTGCGAAATACACGATTGCGGCGTCTTTGCCTTTTTATCTTTTAGCCGCTCGTGGTTTGGAGCAAGTGCGTGGCCGTTTGCGGCAGGCGGTCTTGTTACTTTTGATCTGCCTTTGCTTCGGCTTGGAATTGAGCAAAGACCTGATAAGCATAAAACGCGAGCGTTGGAACATGGCCGCCTATAATGTAGAGAGCGCGGCGCAGGCGAATGATCTGGTTTTGTTCAACTCTACGGGCAGCTACATGTCCTTCGCCTATTACGCCAGGCGCAAAGACATAGAGATGGCTGTCTTTCCATATTCGGCAACAGATGAGCAACCTACGAACGACTTAACCTTGCTGCAACGCGCAGCCGGTGAAGGCTTCGGCTCAGTTCATCCGCCGCAAACCGAACAGGAAACGGAAGACAGGTTGAAAAAGATAGTGGGGAACCGAAGTCGCGTCTGGATAGTGACTCGCTATGGCGAAGGCTTCAGGAACGATTTTATAAAGGTCTTTGGAAATGAGTTTAGAGCAACGGCTCAGCCCGCGCTCTGCTTCAACCAGCGCAGGTTCCTGTTCACAGAAAACTACAGCGAAACGGACAGCGCAATCTTCTTACAGCAGCGCGGGCTTGGCTGCTCCTCGCAGGTTTATCTGCTGGAACGCTAACAGTGGTAAATGAGTTGAGCCATAGGTCGCTTCTCATGCATGAGAGACGATTGAGCGACGTTTTTTGTGGCGAAAGTTGTGGGGAAAGGTTGGGGCGGGCGGAGGTGGAATCTTTTCTGCCTCTTCCGGTGTCAGAGCGCGTCGGCGTGCAAGCTCAAGCTTGAGGCTGTCCAGCCCGCGCGCCATTGCCCAGCGATGGTTGGCCGCAAAGACAGGCTTGAGCAGAAATGATAGAGCCTTGAGCAGTGGCTTGTCTGCGCGAATCTTCCAATCGTAAATCATATTGACGAACTCCCCGTCCTGCTCGAATGTCCAAACGCCTACCCCCTCAAAATCTCCGAAAGCGCGAAGCGTGAAGCCGTAGGGATGATTGGAAACCGTCACGCGAAACTTCCAGCGCAGCGTGTAGGGAAGCCAGCCCTTTGTAAGCAGCCCTATGACGCGCCCTAAGCCCTTTTTATCGCCCGGCTCAAGCTCTTCGACTTCCAGATAAACGGAAGGCCACCAGCGCGGCAAATCAAGCGCAGCCTCTAAAATGTCCGACACCTCGCGGCAAGTACACTCTACGCGCCAGTGCGTGATGAAATGATATTCATTAGTAGCCATAGCCGGTTAAAGATACGAACAGAGAAGAGAAGGTGGATTGATAAGAGGAAGGTGAAAGACACACGCCGATTGTTAGCCCTTGTCCCGTAGGGACACTTGAAAATAGCCCAGCAATTTATTGCTGGGTCAAAGCCGGATATGAAAGTAAAGTCCCGTAGGGACGATTGAAAAAAATATTCAGTCGTCCCTACGGGACTCTACTCTTTTTCTACATAACTTGTTCCCAGTGCTGAAGCACTGGGCTATTTTCAATTGTCCCTACGGGACTCGCATTCGTAGCTTTTGCTTAATGATGTTCGAGCACTTCGTAGCCTTCAGGGGCGATGATTAGCAGCAGCGCGCCGGTTACGGTATAGACAGGCTCGTGGATGCTGCCCGCCTGCGCGATGTGGAAATCGCCTGCGCCGAGTTGCTGGTTGTCTGCATGAAAATCGCCTTCGATGACATAGCACTGCTCTATGCCGCGATGGCGGTGAAGGGGAATGCGTGTGCCCGGAGGCATCCTGACCAGAGTAGTGACCATGCCGCTCTGCGGGTCTGTGAAGAGTGGCTTGACCCTGACTCCCTTTCCGGCCTCGTACCATTCTCCTTCGTCGGCGCGCAAGGTCATGAGCGCAGGAACAATGTCAGGCGAAGCTGTAGAACGTGTACGCCCATTGTCTTCGCCGACCAGCGAAAGGAGCTTCTGCTGTACGCGCGCGGGCGGGGTAGCTTCGGGCGCAGCCAGACCGAGGCTGTGCGTGGTCTCTTCAAAGCTTTGAAGCTCGGCGGCGCATTGCTCGCAGCCTTCCGCAAGATGCTCTTCAAAGTCGTGCGCCTCCCACTGGCTGAGCGCGCCGAGCGCGTAGAGCGAAGCCCTTTCCGTCATCTCTTCCTGGCTGAAGCGGTGCATTTATAAAACCCCTCTATACGAATCTTTGAGCTGCTCGCGCAGCTTCATCATGCCGAGCCGCGTGCGCGTCTTGACAGTCCCCAGCGGTTGACCAAGGCGCGCGGCGATCTCGCTGTGGCTTAAGCCAAGATAGTACGCCATCTCTATCACCTCGCGCTGTTCCGGCGGAAGCGAGTCGAGCGCCCCTCGCACTACTCTTTGCCTCTCCGGCGCAATTGTAGGGTCTACGAATCCGGTCGTAAGGACATAGCCGTGATCCGTCGCGTCCAGAGATTCCTTGCGCATCTCTTCCTGGCGGCTGGAGCGCAGGCGGTCAATGGCACGGCTGCGTGCAATCGTTATAATCCACGCCAGAGTCTTCCCACGCACCGGGTCATACTTTGCGGCCTGCCGCCAGACCTGCATGTAAACGTCCAGCAGAACCTCTTCGGCCAGCCCCGTGTCATTCAGGATGCGCAACAGCAGGCCGAAAATCAGGCGGCTCGACCGATCATAAAAGGTCTGGAGCGCGTACTCGTCTCCACCGGCCATGCGCTCTATGAGCGCTGCCCAGTCCTGATCGCGTATGTCTACTGTCTCTGTGAGAACTTCGGGCGCGGTTGCCAACGATTCCTCCCCAGTTGTACTTACGCGTTTCTCTTTGTCAACGGATTCATTCAAGGTTCATAGGGGCTAAAAAAACCTGACTCAAAAGGGAGCGCCCGTAATATACATCCAACCGGCAGTAGAAGGAAACCGAAAGAAATTCCGAAATTTAGTTTGACGGCAGGAATTCCAGCACAATCGCGTCGTGATCCGAAAGCCGACCCTTCTCATCGCGCAGGTTGCCTACGACATGAGGCTTGTGTCCGGGCGCTTGAGTAATGCCACGGCCTGCGAACCAGTCCAGCTTCAAAGAGGCTCGACCGCCGTGATTGCGCAGCGACCATTTGAGGAAGTGAAAACACCAGTGCGGTATCCAGTCCCCCATGTTGGTGTTGACCGCGATGTCCTCCACGCTGTAGTGAAGCGTTCCCACCCCAGGCTCGTTCAAGGAGCGATAATCATACCCGCGCCGCTCAAGTTCCCGGAACAGCCCGCGCTCGAACCAACGGTCTGGATGAGGATAATGATTGCGTATGAAGTAATCTACGCCCATCATGACGCGCCGCCAGAAGCCCATGACGGCATAGAGAGCGCGCCGCGAATTGTAGGTCGAAGTATTCCAGTCGCCGCCGATGACTACGGGAAGCTGCGGGCTTAAGCATTCAAGATGATCCAGTAGAAGCTTCATCTGTAGATGGCGATGGGCTTGTGTGGAATGAGCGTCCAGATGAAGGCTGACGGCGCGAAACGTGCCGAGCGGGTGCAGCACGTCTGCGATAATGACTTTCTGCGCGCCCAGACGCTTCTCTTTGCCGCGCATCTTATCCTTGCCGTTAGGCAAAGCAATCTGGTGCGCGCCTGCAATCGGGTAACGTGAAAAGAGAGCGTTGCCGTGAAGCGCCTGTGTGTTCTCGCCCTCGACGTTCGATTCAAGGCCGCTGCCTTTAACGAGCGATAGATAGCAGGGGGCGAAGGCATAGTTCAATTGAAGCGCCTGCGCAATCTCGCGCGCGACGAAGCGATTTCCACTGCGCGCCATCCCGTAATCCAGCTCCGTTAGAAGCAGCAGGTCGCTCTCGCGTATCGAAGGATGTTCCTTGAGCACACCTATGATGCTCTCAAGGCGAGTGCCGCGCTCTATGTTCCATGCCGTGACGCGAACCGGGCGCATCTCGTCCGAATGACTCTCAGCCGAAACGGGCGACAGGCTCTCCTCTACAATCCCGTTCAGCACTCTTTCAACTTCCGGTCGCAGACGAGCATAAAGCTCCGACGATTCCATCTCCGGCGTCGAAGAAAACTTAAACAGCTCCTCCAGAAAAGGCTGAAGCTGATGGTCGAGCGGCGTCGGTGCGGCGTTTTCAGATTTTGTGATTGAATAACTCAAAGCTTCTTAATCTTAAAGGTATAAATTTGCGCCTTCAACTCTAAATCGAGAGGGCAGGCAACAGCAAGGAACGAAGAATTAACCACTAAATCACACGAAACGACACGAAGCAGAAGCAGCACTAAAAGCTCATTTTTGTTTCGTGTGATTTAGTGGTCAATTCTTACTCCTTTCCCTTCATCCTTTCTAAGACTCGGAATGAAGAGAATCTTGCCGCCGGTCATGTGTTCCGTGTACTGCCGTATTCCCTCTGACGCTTCTTCGAGTGAAAGGCGTGCGCGAATCTCTGTTCTTAAATCGCTGGCAAGCAGCTTCTGGACGCGTCTGGTGGTGCGCAGCATCTTGATGATGTTTTGAGAGCGCAGCCATTTCGAGAGCCAGAAGCCTTCGACCCGCTTGCCCTCGAAGATTAAAGAGCGCGGGTCAACCAGACAACCCTCGCCCGAAAGCGCGCCGTAAACTATAACGCGAGCGCCGCCCTGCATAGCAATCAGAATGCGCCCGGTTAACTCTCCGGCCACAGCGTCAAAGCCCATGGTCGCATCAAGCTCGACGCATCTTTCGCGCAGGCGCTCGTCGAAATCCAACGCGCTGCTGTCCAGGACATGCTGCGCCCCCTTGCTTCTCAGCAGATCAACCTGTTCTGCGCGCCGTACAATATTGATGACGGGAATGTTAAAGCGGCGACCTAAGCCTTCTATCATCTGGCCGAGTGCGCTCGCGGCTGCCGTCTGCACCACGGCGCGCGCGCGCGCCTGCTTTGCCATATTCATCATCGCCCATGCCGAGAGCGGGTTGACAATCGCGGACGCGCCCTGCTCATCCGTTATCTCTTTGATGAGCGGTATGCAGAGAGACGCCTGCGTCACCATGTACTCTGCCCATGTACCGTCGCCGTCGGTCGGGGCGGCACATGCTACGCGCTTGCCTACCAGAGCGCGCGCCAGAAAACCGCCGCCCGCTTCCATCACGCGACCGCTCGCTTCAAATCCGGGCACGACCGGCAAATCCTTCTTCACGCCGTAAAGCCCTTGCAGGAAGGCAAGGTCTGACGGGTTGACGGGCGAAGCAGAGATACGCACCAGAACTTCGCCCGCGCGCGGACGCGGGACGCTCTTTTCGACCACGGCTAAGCTCTCTGGCCGCCCGTCATAGGCGCGCAGCTCAAGTGCGCGCATGGACGATTGCGACTCAGACGAGCGTGGGATGTCTTCGTTAATTGAGATGCCCATTACTGAAAACTGTAGGGGCAGGGACAAGTCCTCTGCCCGTCGCACGTATGTGCGAAAACGATTAGTCTAGGTTCAATACCGAATCAATGCGTATCTTGATTATCAGCCTGTCGGCTGATACTGGCAGGGACTAGCCCTGCCCCTACAAAGCCATTTTCAAAGCTGGTCTTTAATCACGCCCAACCTCGCGGAAGCTGACGTTCAGGATAGCGTACCTCTTCCAGTCTTTATAATCGAAATGCCACCACTCGTTTTCGTAAACCGTGAAGCCTTCCGCCTCCATAGCAGCGCGCAGGGTGTCTCGATTGTGACGCTCCGCAATCGTCCCGCCCTGATAGTTCGGATGAGCGCGCTCCGAGAAATCATCATAATCGCTGGGCATCTTGAGCGGCTGGCCTGTCTTTATATCAAAGAGCGTGAGGTCAACGGCGCAGCCGCGATTATGGCGCGAGCCTTGTCGAGGGTCTGCTACGAAGGCTCTCTTTGCTTCCGGCGTCGCGTCCCAGAAAATCTTGGTCACGCTCCACGGGCGATAGCCGTCGAAAATAAGAAGGCCGTAACCCTTGCGCCTGAGCTTGCGATTGACGCGCCGGAGCGCCAGCGCCGCCAGCCTTTGCAGAAAGGCGCGTGCCTCTGTGTAAACAGGCTTGCCAAGAAAGTTGTTCGACGTTGCGTAGCGAATATCCAGGCGCAGCGTACGATCCAGCTTGACCAGCTCGATCAGGTCTGGCTTGAGGAATTGGCCGCGCTCTACGGGCGGCACAATCCCCTCCTGTGCGCGTAAGGGTGCGACGAGGAGCAGGCCGGAGACCATCAGTATAAAGAGAGCGCGTGTAAACTGCATTGAGCGGAAATTAGCCGGATGGAAAATTTTGTTCAGGAGCTTTTATTGAACCGTCGCGGGCAGGAGGGAATCTCTGCGGTCGGTCGCTATCGCCCAGCCGTCTTCAATCATGCCTATGAGACCATGAAAATGTATGTCCGTCCCGGAAAGCACCACCAGGACATCACCGGCATGATAACGCGGATTGTCTAGCTGAAAGCGCACGACCACAGCGCGACCGTTCTCCTGCTCCATAGTCTCAAACGTGAAGTCATCTTCCGCGACCACATAGGTCAGGGAATTATTACCGCTATTTTGCTCATCAGGCATCAGTCAATTAACCTCGAATCATAAATTGAAGCTTCAGAGTAACAAAAAAGGTGACGGGTGTCAGGTGACGGGTGCCGGTAAAAGCAAGAATGCATAATGGGCTTTTCTTTTACCGGCACCCGTCACCTGACACCCGATACCCTTTAAGCCAGACGAGCGCGGCACATGGGGCAGAGGCGCAGTTCCTCTTTCATCAGCAGGCCGATCCAGAAGAGCGGGAGGCAGAAGATGAGCAGCGCTGCGAAGACGACCCAGCCTTCGGTGGAGATTCTCTTTTCCGCTATCGGCGGATAAGTGCTACCGCAATGCGGGCATCTGTAGCCGCCTGTGGCGACGCCCGGCGGGCTGTAAGGCGCTACGGGTTGCGGCGCGTTGGCGACACCCGACGGGGCGGCTCCGGGCGGCGTGTAATCGCGCACCAGCGTACCCGTGGCTCGCGCCTGCCTTTGCTCAAGCACCGTTCCGCAGAATCTACAGATGCGCGCGGATTCATCGTTGACTCTGCCGCATTTATTACAGGTACTCATGCCGGTATTAATCCCCGCCGGGACAAAAATATTAGAGCCGGGTTGCGATTATTCAGGGAACGCGCGCATGATAACGCAACTTGTGCAGGAGGAACAAACGGGAGGGAAAGAAAGCCTTTATGAGAAATCCGACCGAAAGATTCTCAAGCAGAGTTGAGAACTATATTAAGTATAGGCCGGGCTATCCACCGGAGATTATTGAGTTGCTGAAAGAGGAATGCGGGCTGACTGCATCTTCCCGCATCGCCGATGTAGGCTCAGGCACGGGGATTCTGTCCGAGATGTTTTTGAAGAACGGCCATAAGGTCTACGGCATAGAGCCGAACCGCGAGATGCGTGAAGCCGGAGAGCGACTGCTTCACCCTTACTCGAATTTTAAGAGCATAGAAGGCGTGGCAGAGGCCACCGGGCTTGAAGACGGGAGCGTTGATTTTGTCACAGCAGGCCAGGCATTTCACTGGTTCGACCGCAAGGGTGCGCGCCTGGAGTTCCTGCGCATCCTCAAGCCGGAAGGCTGGACGGTTTTAATCTGGAATGAAAGGAGAACGGACACGACCCCCTTTCTCATCGCCTACGAAAAGATGCTCATCGAGTACGGGACGGATTATGAGGCCGTCAATCACACGAAGATTGACGAGCGTGTGGTCGCGGAATTTTTCTCGCCTGAGAGTTTCCGTTTGAAGATATATCAGAACCGGCAGGGCTTTGATTTTGAGAGCCTGAAAGGAAGACTGCTCTCTTCATCCTACACTCCGGAGGAAGGCCATCCCAATTACACGCCAATGCTCGAAGAGCTTGAACGCATCTTTCAAGCGCACGCTGAAAGCGGAGAGGTCTCGTTCGACTATGAAACGAAAGTCTACTACGGCCAGCTTAAGGTGAGTTCGACGTAACGGAGCACCGTTCTCCGAAGCCCCGTAGGGGCGGAATAATTTAGCCTACGGCGCAAGCCGTGGGAACAAGCAGCATCCAAAAAGTTAAAAGCCCCTGAAAGGGGCGAAAGATTCTCTGGCTTGAGATTTCTTTCGCCCCTTTCAGGGGCTTTCATTCTTATGGCTACTCCAAATCCCACGGCTCACGCCGTGGGCTAAATTATTCCGCCCCTTTCAGGGGCTGGGATAATTGGAGTTATCAGTTTGTCGCCGCGCTGGCGGGTGTTGCGCAGTGCTGGTCGAATGCGCGTTTGAGTTCTTCCGCAATCTGTTCGGCGAACTTGTTCTCAATCTGTCGTCGCTCAAGGATGTATACAAGCTCTCCGTCTTTCAAGAGCGCGATTGATGGCGATGACGGCTGATAGCCTGTGAAGTAGCTGCGCGCTTTTTCGGTGGCTTCGATGTCGGCTCCGGCGAAGACCGTGGCGACCTTTTCGGGACGCGCGTCGTGTTGGAGCGCGAGCGCTATGCCGGGGCGCGCCTTTCCTGCGGCGCAACCGCAGACGGAATTGACCACGACCATCACGGTGCCTTTAGCGCTCTGTATTCCTTCGTCCACCTGCTCCGGCGTCTTCCACTCCTCCACGCCGAGCCGCGTTAATTCTTCCCGCATCGAGCGAATCATAATCTCTGGATAAGGCATAATAAAGTTTCTCCCTCTAGTTTAACTTTTATCTGTTTTTATCTTCGGCTATGCGAGGCTCATCGTCAAGCTGCCGTTGATTGGCTGTTGATGCTAAGGGTGCGCGGCGCGTCGCCGTCGCCCGCAATCTGTATGCGCCAGACGGGTTCGGGCAAAGGATATGCGCCCATGCGCTCAGCCCATTCGATGACGATGACAGCGCGCTCGTCCATGAGCAGTTCGTCCAAATCTACGGCGTAGGCTGCCCCCGCGCCTTCGTTAAGACGATACAGGTCTATGTGATAGAGCTTCAGGCGACCCGTGTAATGATTGACGAGCGTGAAGGACGGGCTGGTCACTTCGTCTTCCGGGACGCCGAGCGCCTGTGCCATTCCCTTGACGAAAAGAGTCTTGCCCGCGCCTAGCTGCCCGCTCAGGAGCACTATCTCGCCGCCCTGTAAAAACAGTCCGAAGTGTGCGCCAAGGCTTTGCGTCTCTTCCGGGCTATGGCTGATGAATTCGCCTGTGGGACGCGTTGCAGGCGAGGTCATGGCCTCTCTCCTTCGCCGTCAAGCGAAAGAATAGCTGCGCCCAGGTGCTCGCGTATGTCGGACGCGGTCATCGTGCGCATACCACGTTCGCGCGCACACAGGTCGCCCGCGAGACCTCCTACATAAACGGCGGCCAGTACGGCAGAAAGCGCATCCGCTTCATCTTTGAGCGTGGCGACAGCCTGCGCCAGAAAGCCTGTGATGATGCCCGTGAGCGTGTCGCCCGCGCCCGCCGTGCCGAGTCCCGGATTGCCTGTGGAGTTGACGAAGACGCGCCCGTCCGGCGCGGCGATGATGGTGCGAGCACCCTTCAAAACCAGAATAAGATTGTGATGAGAAGCAAACTCGCTTGCTACCCGCACACGATCCTTCAGAGCATCTTTGCCGGTCGTGCCAAGAAGACGAAGCATCTCTCCCTGATGAGGCGTGAGAACGATTGCACGCTCCGTTGAGCCGTTGAGGTTTTCAGGCCACGGCGCTAGGGAGTTAAGGCCGTCGGCATCTATGACGATGTGGGTGGTGCGCTCCTCTACTAGTTCGCGCACGAAGCGTCGCGTGCTTTCGTCTTCTACGGTCAATCCCGGCCCGATGGCGACTACATCCGCACGCGCCATCAATTCTTTCGCTCTCAAGACGGCCTCATAGCTTAGCGCGCCGCCTTCAGTTTCCGGCAAGCCTTCGGTCATGACTTCGGGCATGGTGTGAGCAGCGACAGATGTTTGGGCGGAAACGGAAGTGGCAAGGGTGACGAGTCCCGCTCCTGCGCGCATGGCGGCGTTGCCGGCCAAAGCGGCTGCGCCCGCAAGCCCGCGCGAGCCTGCGAAGATGTAGGCATGGCCGTGCGTGTTTTTGTATGAAGCGGGCAGGTAGCGTGTTTTGACTAGCCACGAGCGCGCGTCTTCTTCCTCAAGTAGAAAGAGCTTTGAGTACACAGCTTCTACAAGCGAAGGCGGCGAGCCTATATCCGCGACTTCCATCTGGCCGTTATAGTCCGAGGCAGGCGGCAACACGTTTGCGCGCTTGGGAGCGGTAAAGGTAATGGTCAAATCGGAGTGTACAGCTTCGCCTATCAATTCATGTGAATCGGCGTTGAGTCCCGAAGGCATGTCCAGAGAGACAATCAAAGGCTCGCGCGAGTGTGCGCGCTCGCGTGCGCGGCGCATGAGCGAGAGATGCTCTACGACCTTCAGATGAACTCCTTCCAGAGGGCGCGTGAGTCCTGTTCCGAAAAGCGCGTCAACGATGATGTCGTAAGCGTGATGGCCTGCGCTTATCTCTTCCCACACGGAATCGCTTTCGCATTCCGTGAACGAGAGCGGCGGTGGAAGCGCCTGTGTGCCTGCATCGAAGCGCGCGAGGCTGCGTGCAATCTCGAAATTGGAGCGGGCATCGTCTTTGGTATCTTCCACACGGCCAAAGAGGATGACCTCACTTTGCGCGCCCGCGAGCCAGAGCGAGCGCGCCAGAGCCGCCCCATCCCCACCGTTATTCCCGCGACCGCAGAGGATGAGCGCGCGCCGTCGCCTGAGTCCACCGGGAAAGCGATGCGTGATGGCGCGCAGAGAGCTTTGCGCGGCAGCTTCCATCAAAAGCAGGGAGGGAATCCTGTAGCGCTCCGTCGTCAGACGGTCAATCTCGCGCATCTCTGCTGCTTCAATAATTTTTCGCACAAGCGGGATAATAATACCAAATTGCAGAATATAAGAAGGGAAGAGGACAAACCACCAAATCACACGCGCACGACGCGAAAGAGGGGCGAAACTATCTAGCACGCTCTTTTTCTTCGTGCCGTTTCGTGTGATTTGGTGGTTCCTCTGCTTTGATACCACGCCCGGTAAAGGAAGAAAGAGTCGCACGACCGGAGTTTGACTGGCCGTGCGACTCTCTCTAGCGAAAGGAATAGTTTTCAGATTACCGGCGGGAAGAGAACGGCTGTAAAACAGATGGCCGGAAGACATGCGCCGCCCCTCTCCGAGGGCCGCCTGCCGCTCCACCTTAGCCGTGCTTTTCCTTCTGGAAACCTAAATAAATGTCTAATCGCGGCGGCTCTCCAGGAAAAAGATGAAGAAATTTTTTCATCAACCGGTGGGGCGAAAGGGGACAGCAAAGGCGGGACGGAATTCTTTAATTCCGTCCCGCCTAAAGGAAAGAGAACAATCAACAGGGAAAGTTTTTGAAAAAGGAAGCTCAGACGGATTCTACATCTTGCCCCTCTTTATTAGCTTTACGGCGCTTTCGCAGCCGCGCGGCGAGACCGGCCAGTCCCGTGCCGAGCAGAATCATAGTGGTCGGCTCAGGGACTGGCGCGCCGCCGCGCCCCATATTGAGATAGAAACTTTCAGGGCCGCCCTGAGCGTTAATGATGCTCGCCTCCAGTCCCAGCCGCAGACCGGGATTTGCAGCCAGCGCCGCTGCAAGGCGTTGCGCAGCCGCAGCATCCAGGCCAAAGACGTAATCCGCAGTGCCCTGACCGCTGCCAAGCAGCGTCAGAGTCTGCGATTGCAGCAGCGTGGCGGTGAAAACCGCATTGCCGCTCGCATCATAGGCCGTTAAGACCATCCCTGTAACCGTCACGGGGTCGCTGCCAGGGCCGCCGTGCGGCTCGTTAACGTTAAAGCCTATAAGAACATTAGAGTTAGTGGCCGAAAGGCCAAGCTCGCTTGCCAGGACTGTATTGTTCGTGCCGCCGCGTGTGGCATCGCCAAAAATCTGATCGCCGCTCCCAGTCCACTTGACTCCGCCGGATTCCGTGGAGGAATTGCCGGGCGATTGAATCGAGAGAATGGTGCGAATGCCGACCCCGTCGGGGCGCAGCGGGTCAGACCCTACGAACACGATGCCGTCCGCATATGCATGGCTCGGCGAGAGGCTTAGAAAGATTATTGCCCCTGCGAAAAGCGATAGCGTTGAGAAGAGTTTCTTCACGATTAGTTCCCCCATCATAGACTTTCGAAGTGATTGTTTTCCCTGCCGCACGCACAAAAGCAACTCTAGCTTGTATAGAAAGATTAACGCTTCGGCGAGGCCATGGCCTGCCGCCCGGTCTTTTGATTGTGGAATCCCTACTCGTAAAGATAGCAGCAATCCGCCGGTGTTTCCAGAAAAATAGGTACGGCGGAAGGGAAGAGCTTAAAGATTGTAGTCCTTGATCTTGGTGAGAAGTGTTTTATAGCTGACGCCCAGAGCTTCTGCGGCGCGCGTCTTGTTGCCTTCGGAAGCCGAAAGAGCCTCTTTAATCTTTCGCCGCTCGACAAGGCGTACGGCGCGATCAGCGGCTTCCGCAAGCGTGCCCGACACGTCCATTGCGTTCCATGTTCCAGGGGCATCCTGTTCGCTGGCTGCGAGGCCAAGGTCGTGTGGCTCCAGCACGGTCGAGTCTGCGAGGATGCAGGCGCGCTCGATGGCGTTTTCAAGCTCGCGCACGTTGCCAGGCCATTGGTGTGCGCTCAGAGCCTTGATGCTCGCTTCGCTCAATTCGGCCTTGCGCCCGTGCGTCTCTCGTCCCAACTGGGCGGCGAAGTGTCGCGCCAGAAGCTCTATATCAGCCCCGCGCTCGCGCAAAGGGGGAATCTCTATCGGAAAGACTGCGAGCCGGAAAAAGAGGTCGCGGCGAAACTCGCCAGCTTCAGCAGCCGTGCGCAGGTCTCTGTTTGTAGCTGCGACCACGCGCACGTCAACCGGAATCGGGCTGCGGCCTCCTATGCGGTCAACGGTCTTCTCTTCGATGGCGCGTAGGAGTTTCCCCTGCACATTGAGCGGCAGTTCGCCGATTTCGTCCAGAAAAACCGTGCCGCCCGAAGCCAGCTCAAACTTTCCCTGACGACGCTCGCCCGCGCCCGTGAATGCACCGCGCTCGTGGCCGAATAGCTCGTTTTCTATCAACGTCTCAGGAATAGCCGCGCAGTTGATGGCGACCAGAGGCTTGTCACGGCGCGTCGAGAGGTGATGAACGGCACGCGCGAAAAGCTCTTTGCCCGTGCCCGATTCGCCGAGCAGAAGAACGTTCGCTTCCGTTTGCGCCACGCGCTGGGTCTCCGTGACGGCGCGTTTGATGGCTTCGGATTCGCCTATGATGCGCGGGAAGCCGTAGCGCTTAGACCACTCTTCGCGCAGCAGTATGTTCTCCGTGCGCAGGCGCGATTGTTCAAGCGCACGCTCGACCAGCAGCAGCAGGTGATTGGAATCAACGGGCTTTTGTAGAAAGTCGTGCGCGCCGTCCTTCATGGCCTGTACGGCTTCGTCAATCGAGCCGTAAGCAGTCATGACGATGACGGGTATGTCCGGGTCTGCCGTGCGCGCGGCGCGCAGTACATCCAGGCCGGAGCCATGCGGCATACGCAAGTCTGTGAGCACTATGCGATGTGGCACACGCGCAATCTCTGTGGCGGCTGCACGCGCATCTTCGGCTTCGGTGACGGTGTACCCGGCAGCCTCCAGCGTCATACGCAGGACGCGTCTCAGGCTCTCCTTATCTTCTACGAGCAGAATATCGGGCATCATAACCAGCGCGCTTGATTCAAGAGAAGTTTGCGGAAGGTACACATGTCTTTGCAGAACAAAGGTGCGAATCGAGGCGGATGGTAACACGCGCGCGAGCTTATGTGTCAAGCACTGCAAGGCCGTAAGACTTTAGCTTTTAAGAAACTCACATGCATTACATAGTCCCGTCACCATTGGAAACAGTTTGCCTGCGTCGCAGTAGAAGACCGCCCCGCCGTTGACGAAAGCCAAACTTCATGCGACGCGCGGAAACATTGAGGATTATGCGTGGCCGAGCTTGCGGCAAAGGTATCGGCGCACCGTTTGCACTGGTTCGGCTTGGATGCGCCCGTGGTCTCCCCCCTTAGAGACCTTGGACGCGTTCGAGGTCGGATTGCAAGAGAGCACCTGCCGTCTCTATTTGAGCGATGAAAATCGAAAGCGCCCGCCGCCGGAAGGGATGTGGTGCGGTATCCCTGGCGGCGAGCCGTTCACTTCAAGACGGCCAACAGCTCAAGCAGTCTTCTCGGTCTCGTCCCCGTGCTTTGCGGTGCCGCACACCGCGAGGTGCATGGGACGGAAAGCGCCCCGGCGACACTCAGGCCGTCGGGGCGCGTTTCTTTTTAGAAGTTGTCTTGAGAAGTCCTGTAGGGACGATTGATAATAGCCCAGCGATTTATCGCTGGGAATACGTGAGGAAGAAAAATCGTAGAGTCCCGTAGGGACGGCTGAACATTTATTTCAGCCGTCCCTACGGGACTCTACTTTCTTTTCCCGGCTTTGACCCAGCCATAAATGGCTGGGCTATTTTCAAATGTCCCTACGGGACAGAAGTTGAAGCCGATTTTTCAAACAGCTTCTTAAGGCAAAAGTGAAGAACGGGTGACGGGTGACGGGTATCGGGTGCCGGTAGAAAGAAAAGCCGATTCTGCATTCTTTCTTTCCCCAGCCCCCGGCACCCGTCACCCCTCACCTGTTTTTACTTTTGCCTTTGCACGGGCGCGCTTGCGTCAGGGCGAGCTAATGCGTAAACTCTGCCACTTCTGACCTTATGACAGTTTCTGCCGCCGGGGTTTGATGCGCAAACAAAGCTTGCTTCACAATTTGATGGCTTACGCAGGCAGTGCGCGTCTCTCACGCCTTCTCATGCTGGCAGCGATGCTTCATCTGTTGCTGGTCATCGCCCTTAACCTCATAGGCCGCTACAGACTTCTACCCTATACCTTCGACGTTAACGGCATCGGAACCTCTTTCGCGGTGGATTCGACTGAGTACCGGAAATACATTATCGCGCTTGTTGACCTGCTTGAGCGCGACGGCCTTCTTGCCTGGATTAAAAACAGCACGCCGTTCCACGTTAAGCTTTACTCCATCTGCTATGCCATCTTGGGAAACTGGCTGGGCTACACGACGCTGAGCGCAGAGCCGCTCAATCTGGCCTATTATCTTTTGATTCTGGTCTTGGTTTTTCTGCTTGGCCGGGAAGTATTCGACCGCCGGGTAGGGATGCTGGCCGCTAGCCTGATAGCCGTCTGGCCTTCTCTTCTGCTGCATACTACTCAACTGCTAAGAGACCCGCTCTTCATAGCTTCTGTGCTGGCGCTGCTGCTTGTCTGCGCCGTCCTGCTTAACCGGGAATGCTCATGGAGAGGGGCGCTTGCTCTTGCCTGTGCCGGAGGGGCTGCGGCAAATATCATCTGGCTGGTTAGAAGTCAGATGTGGGAAGTGATGATTGCCATCGCGTCGCTCAATCTCTGCCTGCTTATCCTGTCGGTTATAAGGAAGAGATTCGTAAAGGTCTACAGTCTGTTGGGCGGCGTCCTGATGCTCCTGATTGTTTTGAGTCTTCCTGCGCTTGGCCGCAGATTGAACCTCTACAGCTACCCGCCGAATATGATTTCCATTAAAGAGCAGAGCGGCGGGGGGCGCGAGATTGTTTACTCGCGGCAGAATCCGCCCGGGTCTAGCCTGGTGGCTCGAATTGGTCGCCTGCGCAGTGGTTTCGTGACCAGCTATCCGGGCGCAGGGTCTAACATAGACGGCGACGTTGAATTCAACAGCTTCTACTCGATTATTCTGTACCTGCCGCGCGCCGCAGAGATAGGTTTTTTAGCTCCCTTCCCAAATATGTGGTTCGTTGCAGGCGAGCAGGTCGGATTGGCCGGAAGACTATTGAGCGGGTTCGAGACGCTCTTGATGTATGTCCTTGAGATACTGGCGGCAATCTGTCTCTGGCGTTATCGCAGGTTGCTGTCAGCGTGGCTGCTGTTTCTGGCGGCAACTACCGGCATGCTCGCGCTAGGGCTGATCGTCTCCAATATCGCCACCCTCTATCGAATGCGTTATGCTTTCTGGATGCTACTCATCATCCTCGGAATGAAAGGAGCGCTGGTCTTGTTATCAAAACCTTATGAAGCGCTTGCGAGGGACGAAAAGCCGTTATCCGTTCTGTTCGAGGAATAACAACTTGGAGCCTGCTTCACAATCCATAGAGTGATAAAGCTTGAGAGACGCGCCTGCGCGCTTCAGATCATCCAGCAACCTAGCGGACGTGTAAGGATAATGCACCTGCACGGCCAGTCGCCTGACCTGCCCAATCCATTCATCGCAATGAGCAAAGACCTCTTCTTCTGCTCCTTCGATGTTGCATTTAACCAGATCAATCTTTCCCTGCATCCCGCACTCGGCCATAATCTGCGGCAGAGTCCGCGCCTCTATCAATTCCTCCTGCGTCGGGTCGGCTTCAATCATGCTGAATCGCCATGACCCTCCGGATAAATCCATAGAGACGCAGCGTGCAACTCCCGCGACACAGGCTTGCACAAGTTGCGGGCGGCTATACTCCCTCTGGCCGGACAGATTCCGCAGACACATCTGCATATTGGCCTTGTCCGGCTCGACCGCTATAATCCGTGCTTCGGGGAAGTTGGACTGCCACAGGCGCGTGGAAAACCCTGTGTTGGCTCCCAGATCAATAATCTGGCGCACTTCTACACCCGCATGCTTGATAAGCGGGTCATAGACAACATCAAAAAAAATTTCTTCTAAAACGTACCAGTCCGTCGTTCCGAGCCGAACATAGAAAGGTTCTGAAATTCCTTTAAGCCAGACTCGTAAGATGCTCTGGCGTCCCGGTAGCGGCAGGCGCGGAAAGCGCATCAGCACACGATGGTAAACGCTGAAAAGCCAGTTATGAAAATATTCGTACTTGTGACGCAGCCGCCAGAGCCGTCTGACCGTGTTGACGGTGGAAGAGGAAGCATCCTTACTCATCATAGGTTAGTACCGAGAGGCTTTTATGCGGAGGAATCTTGTACACGGCTGTCATGCCCATCAGGCACTCTCAAAAGATGATTGTTCGTAGCTAGCTTCGGCCATCTGCACATGATCAGGCAGATACTCGCGCCTTTTGAACTGATTGTCTTCCATCATCAGCTTTCGCCTTCATCTCCATTTCAATCAGCTCGCTCATAGCCTCAAGGCGTGTGTCCCAACTGCCGAGCGTAGCCACCTCGCGCCTTTTAAGTCTGGCCGACGCGTCGTTGGGTAAGCGAAGCGCCCGCTCGATAGCTTCCAGAAATTTGTCGGATTGAGCTACGGCGGTCAACAGCGCGTTATGGCGGCGATTAAACTCAACTACGGCTGGAATCGAGGTGGAGACGACAGGCTTGCCTGCGGCCAGGTATTCGTTGATCTTCGTCGGCACGACCGTCGCCGTAAACGCGGATTCAACATAAGGCACTATGCACACGTCGAAGGTATGTATGTAGCGAGCCAGCTCGTAATGCGGCTGTTGTCCGAGCAGATGAACATTCGGGAGCGTTGACAAATTTCCCACGTCCGTCTGGAGTGCCCCGACGAATACCCATGACCACTCAGGGCGCATGCGCGCTAGCTCCGTCAGCATACGGAAGTCCACATGTTTGTGCATCCCGCCTATATAACCTATGACCGGACGCGGAAGCTGTGGCAGGGCTGAAAGGGCGTGGGAATTATTTGAGCCGTGCGCGCCCGCTGTGTCGTTGCCGGGCGGGTCGAGCGGGAACGCATCCAGATTGACGCCGAAGGGGAAAATATGAACGGAGCTATTCCAGCGACCGCACCGCTCGGCCAGCTCCGGCCCCTGCGCGAAGACTATGTCACTCGTCTCTACGATGCTGCGCTCGCTTTCCAGCAGCTTCTCCGTGTGCGGCGTCAAATGGGCGAAGTCGGCAATGCAATAGTAGACGACCGTACTGCTTCGGGTTCGCAGAATGTTGATTAAGTCGAACGCTGTATCGGTCGGAAGATAAGTCCACAGCATGGCATCTTCGATGCCGAGCTTGCGCGCCGTGCGTCTTATCAAAGGGAGAAACAGGCGACGGTTCAACGTGCGATGCAGGGCTGAAGCAAAGGGCGGCATAATCAGCGGCGAGCAGACGTAAATGTTGGGCGCGACTTCACGTACTCCGCCCGTACGCAAAGATTTCCCCCAGCGCTTGAAACGCGTCAAGACACGAGCCGCATCTTTTAATCCAGGCGAGCGCACGCCCATATTTTCAACATAGAGAATGCGGTTTCCTGCACGCGCAAACCGGATGGCGATTTCCTGATGGCCTTGCCATAAAAAATCCCATTCGATGCTGGAGATGAAGATGATGTTCTGGCCGGTGATCATAGAAGATTTCGTGCGGTATGCATCGTCTCAACCTGTGCCTGCGGAATCGTCTTCGCGCTTATCGTGAATGCCTGCAAGCGTGCGCGCCCAGGGCAACGAAAGTTGAAAGGTGTTCGCACTTTAGACGAAGCCTGTGAGCCATGTCAAACAGTCCGGAATTTAGCGATTTTGTAATAGGATTGAATGCGTAACACGCCAGATATCAAAAGAGAATACTAGAAGGGCTAGAATAATTGCCACCGGATGCGGCAGCCCCAGAAACAGTGCGCCCAGGCCAACACTGTAGGCTATGACACCCAGCAGAAACGGTCGCAGCAGGGGTCGCAACGGGAAGCTTAAATTTGCCACGCGCGACAGCACGATACAGCACAATGCCAGAAGGAAATCCGACAGCATGGTGGCGAGCGCTGTGCCCATCAGACTCCATAGACGCGTGAAAATCAGTAGCAGTATGATGCGCGGGACGGTCGTGAAGATTAAGAGGTACGTGACAAGGCGGTTTCTGGTAGAGCCGGTCAGAACAGAGATGAGCGGAATGCTGATGGCTGACGCAAGCACGCTTGGCGTCATCAGGAGCAGCGCCGGAGCGGCGAACGAAAATCCCGGCCCGAAGATAGTTTGAACGATCATCCCCGGTGCAAGCATCAGGACGACGCTGATGAGCGCCGCGAAGAGACCGAAGTGGCTGATGATGGCGCGATTAAAACTCGCGCTTCTTTCAGCGCCTGAAGTTGCAACACGTGCTGTCGCGGGCACAAGCATGACGATCATGTTTTTCGGAACTCTCAGCACTGCCTGAATGATAACGACCGCCGCAGAGTAAGAGCCGATTGCCACAGCACCCAGATAAGTTCCAGCGACCCAGCGGTCGCTCCAGACGGTGAAGGTCATAAACAGTGTGAAGACTGCCGTGGGAAGCAGGTCACGAAAGACGGGCGCAATCTTTGCGAGCGATGAAGGGCGTCCAAGCAAGCGGTCGCGCCACACTTTGTAGGCGGCGACCAGAGCTGAGCCAAAATAGAATGCCGCCACCGCTCCCCAGATAGGAAGCGGCGCTCCTGCACGCCGAACCAGCACATAAAGAATCGTCGCCAGCGGCGCGGCCAAAGAGATGATGATTGCCTGGCGCGTGCGAAGCAACCCGAAATAGATTCCCTGAACTCCGTCGGCAAAGACCGCGCACACAAGAAGAAGCGGGAGCATCGCGGCGAAGCTTTGACCAAGCGAAACGCCGAGCCAGTGTTCAAAATAAGAAAGATTTAAGCCCAGACCCGTGCCCGTCAAAAGCGCCAGAGCGACCATCAGCAGCAGCATCGTCGTCGTCAACCGGCGCAGGGCTTCATGATTGCCATGCTCCTCTTCGCTGGCGACATGGCGCGAGAGAGCCAAGGGGATTCCGCATGAGCAGATGACCGCCGGGACGAAGACGAGCATGTTGGCAATGACGTAAACGGCGTAACCGGCAGGCCCGCTGTTACGAGCGATGGCGATGCTCCCGAACAGGCCGAGCGCCATAGTGATAACCGAGCCTATGCCGGTCAGAGATGCGGCGGAGATTAAACGACCTGAAAGCTTTGCGTGAGGCGAATCTTCTGTCTGCACCTCTGCATGAGCCAGCGCTTCGGCTGGCAAAGGTGCGGCTTGCTCGGTCTCGCTTAAATTTTGCAACGCCATCCGACTGCCTGACTTGATAAAGGAAAGCGCTCTACCTTTACAGCCCTTACGGCCTCCTGTCAAACAGGGCAGGCAGAAGTAGAAGGGCAAAAGGGCAAAGTAAGGAAGACCCGTCTTTCTCCGATTAACTTTTCACAGAAGGTTTGAGCCTGCGGTTTCTCATAAGGGCCAGGCACTTCTCCAGCGCCACGGCGCTAAAGATAGCGAGCACCGGGTGTATGACTACGGTAAAGCGGTACTCGATGAATAACGGCGCTTGTACCAGGGCTACCCACGCGAGGAGCATGTAAACAACGGCGTGTTCTTTCCAGCGAGGCAGCAGTATGATAATGCCACAGATTACAAGGACAGTCGGGATGAGAGTAAAGATAATTAGAGACAGGATTCGCGCCGTCGCGGGTATGATTGCTCGCTCCTCTATCATCTGGGACAAGCGCATGTTCTGTGAGGCGAAAGGCTTCTGAAAATTACCCGCGTATGCGGCTGGCTGAAACCAGAGTCTGGGATATTTGTACGCTCTGTCTTTGACATAGCCAAAGGGGTCAGCCCATATAACCTTTACCCCGTCCCAGAGCATTGCTCGTTCAATACTAGCGCGCTCCTTGATAAGCCTCTGTTCGCTCGCTTCGTCATTGTGAAGCTCATCATAGCGCTGCATTAAAGGTTCGGTGCGGCGCAGCTCCACCCATTTCCAGTCATAAACTTCCACTCGTTTTGTGGTGAGCCAGAACGGTAGACCCGGCCCCTGCATGGACGCCAGATTGAAGATTCCAAACGTGGCGTAGTTACGAACCGTCCAAGGGGTCAGCACCAGCAGAGCCGCACACAGGCTGAGCAGGACGGGCTTAATCCTTCTCTGTGCCTTACTCTGACCGAACCAGAGACTCGCCGCGACGATAAGCGGCGCGCCCATCAAGCGAGGCGAAATGAGGATGGTCAAAGCAGCCGTCGCTCCCGCGAGGATGGAAAACAACAATTGCCGCTCGCCCCTGGCTCTGTACACGAAATAAACCATGAGCACGATGCCTGCGCTCAACAAAGTCTCGGCCAGAACGGTCGCCGCGTAGAAGCTTAAGTTTGGATAGATGGCTGCAAGGGCTGCTGTGAATCGAGCGTTACCTTCGCTGACAAACCGCCTCAGTATGAGATAGAGAATGACGCCTGCGGCAGCGCCTATGAGAGCCTGTGCAATCCAGACAGCTTCATTGTGCTCTCCGAACAACCTGTATATGAGCGCAAGGAAGAACGGGTACATCGGCGGGCGAAAAATAGTAGGCGAGGCAGGGGTTATAGCGAACTGGCCGGAGTTGAGAATGTTATGAGCGATAGATGTGTAGTCTCGTTGATCGCCAGAGGTGAATGAGGAAAAGATGATGAAGAACGTACGGCTCAGCAAGCCTATGCCGAAGATAATCAGGCACCAGGATAGCCGCGCCCCATCTTCTGAAAAATTTCCAGCCTCTTTCAATCCAGATGGTTTAGCAATCACAGGGTTTGTCTAACGCCGAATCGAACCGCACGGGCGCGTTATCACAACGTCAGTTCGAGGTAAGAATAAAGAGAAAGCATTTAACCACCAAATCACACGAAACGTCACGAAAGTAAATCGGTATTTGGTGTCGTGCGCGTGTGATTTAGCGGTTTATTTCTTCCGTTCAACAGGAGCAGCGATAACGGATACGAGTCAACCTTCCTTATCTTGATCCCGGCTCATATTCGTCCGAGAGCGTGGTGACGGCGGATTGTTCCGTGTCGGCCAGCCGCATTAAGAGAGTGATTGGTTTGTAGTTGAAGGCCGCAGGGCCGCCCCTTTGATTCTGAAGCTGTGTGACGAGCACGTCCTGTGCTTCTCGGAAGCGCATGAAGCTTCCGCGCATATTGAAGATGACGAACAGAAGCGTTTCGCCGCGTGCGGTCTTCATCTGTCCGACCAGTGCGCTTGCGCCGCCGTCGGTTCTAATGAGCGTGCCCGTTTTGGCTATGACGCTCCCGCGCGAAGGATAAGAGGTATAGCGTTTATGAAGCGTGCCCGGATCAATGCCTGCCACCGGCATGATGTCCGAGGGCGAAAGATTCCTCTTTGCCAGCTCGTCTCTGAGCGTGCGGAAGATTTTCATCATCGCGCGCGGCGTGACGCGATTGACGCCGAGGCCGCTCGTCGTCGCCAGGGAAATTTCCGCAGGGTTTACTCCGGCATCTCTGATAGCAACCCGCCGGACGCCTTCCGGCCCGCCCAACGTGTCGCCTATGCGCTCGGCCATGAAGTTGTTTGAATAGCAGAGCAGCACTTTCAGCACGTCAACCAGCTTGCTTGAATTATGGGTCAGAAGCGGACGCGCGCCCTTCGGCACGGAGTCAACATAAACAGCTCCCATCACAGCCACGCTCGGCACGGTTTGAAGGCTTGCGCTGTCGCCTAAAGCTATGCGCTCGTCAGTCCACGCATGCGCGGCTGCAACGGGGCGACGCGTCGCATCGAGCGTGTCATAGAGTGCGTCGCCTGAACGTTGCGCCGACAGACTGAAATTCATAGTAAAGCGAGGCGCGACTATGAGGTCGCCCGTCACCGTGCGAATGCCCATGCGATTCAGCTCGCGCGCAAGCATTACCCCGTGCTCGTAGTGAAACGAAGGATCGCGCCCGGATATAATCAGGTCGCCGTTGATAGTTCCGGTCGCTTTATCAAGCGTTCCGTTTGTCCAAACGGCGGTCGTGAAGCGATGCTCAGGGCCGAAGGTGCGAAGCGCGGCCAGCGCAGTTGCAAGCTTAACTGCGGACGCCGGATTGAATCCTATGTTGCCGAGCTGCTCCATCACCGCCTGCCCTTCGAGCGTCTCGACCAGAATGCCCGTCATCCCTACGGTTGGGGTGGACGAATCATCTATAGAAGGCGCTGTGACGGGAGTGACGGGACGGGATAGAACCGTGGGGCGGGTCAGGTCTGGCGGTGCCTGTTCCGTTCGAGTAGTTTGCGCAAATATGGAAAGAGGAGAAGCAAGAAAGAGAGAGACGAAGCCTAAGACGGTTATGAATCTTTTATAAAAACCTGATCGAAACATTTATTCCTCCAACAAACTCTTTTTCGGGGGAGGCGCATCATAGCATGAACGAGGCGCTTTCTGACTCCCAAAAATTATCGGTGAGGGGAGCCATGTGGCGCAGGCTATGATGCTCGCTGGCGGGATGCAGGATGCACGAAAAAGAAAAGAGAAGAGGTTAGAGGACAGAGGCTAGAGGTTAGTAGTTCTCTTTCTTTTACTGACCTCTGACCTCTAACCTCTAACCTCTTCTAATTGACATTGAGCGGAGCGCGCTTCTAGAATCGGCTTGAGAACAGAGAATCCTCGTGCGAGCCTTAAGCCAACCCGTCACCATTGAAAACATAGTTGCGACGCACAGGGCGCGACGCTCGGAGATACGAGCGCGGCTGGCGGAGTTTAGACGCGTGTGGGTGTTGAAGTCAGACGCGCGTTTGTGGGAAGAGCTAGTCTTCTGTATCTTCACCGCCGGAGCTTCGGCGCGTATGGGTCTGCGCTCGATTGAAGCTATCAGGCATCTGCTTGAAGAGGGGAATCAGGAAGAGATTGCGGCGGCTCTGCAATCGCGCCATCGTTATCCGAACGCTCGCTCCGGTTACATCGCGGTCACGCGCGAATACCTGCGCGCCGATTGCGGAATGCGTTTATACGAAAGGCTCGAAGGCTTTCCCAGTCCGTTGGAGCGCCGTGACTGGCTGGCGCGCGAGCCGCGTATCAAGGGCTTGGGCTACAAAGAGTCCAGCCACTTCCTGCGCAATATAGGTTATAAAGGTTACGGGATTCTTGACAAACACATCCTGCGGAGCCTCGCAGAGCTTGGCGTCATAGAGACGCCTCAACCGCCAACGACGCGCGCGCGTTATCTTGAAACCGAAGAGCGACTGAAAAGCTTCGCGCGTGATATACGCATTGATTTCGACGAGCTTGATCTGGTTCTGTGGTCTATGAAGACGGGTGAAATTTTGAAGTAAGGAAGAAAAGATGAACTCCCAAAGATTTTCCTTCCCCGACCTGCTGCCGCGACCATCTTCGCACTTGAGAAAAATCGCAACGTTCGCTTTTGCTCTCTCGATTATTTTCTGCGCGCTCGCGTTCAATGCTGTACCGGCGCGTGCAGACGATAAGACGCGAAGCCGTGCCGAGCGCGCCCTGCGCGAAGGCGATTTCGAGATGGCGGAAAAGCTCTTTCGAGAGCTTCTGAGCAAAGACGCAGCCGATAAAGCTGCGCGGCTAGGTCTCAGCTATTCGTTGCTCAAGCGTGGAAATATTCAGGACGCGTATGATCATGCTGCGCGCGTTCTTGCCAGCGACCCGCTCTCTGCGCGAGCGCACGCTCTGCTTGGCGCGTCAACTCTGGCAGCGGGCGATTTTCCCATGGCGATTGAAGAATTTCGCACGGCGCTCGAATTGAAAGACAACGACCCGCTGGCAATCTCTGGGCTGGCGATGATCAGCTTCTACGAGAATCGTCTGGACGAGAGCCTGGCGGGCTTGCGGCGCGCAGTCTTTTTAGACCCGCGCGAGCCTGACTTTATTTTCAATCTGGCGATTGCAGCCGCTCGCGCAGAGCGCTACAAAGAGGCGGCTGATGCTTACGAGCAATTCCTGCGCATCGCGCCCAGATACGATGCAGACCGCCGCGCACGCATTCAAGGGCTGATAGATTTCCTGCGCTACTTGGGCGGACGCCGCAGTCTCTATGATGTCAGAGGCGCAGAGCGCGTGGACATTCCGTTTGAAGCGCCGGACGGGCGACCCATCATACAGGTACGCGTCAACGGCAACGACGAGCCGCTTCGCTTTGTGCTTGATACAGGCTCCGGCATGTGCGTTATCTCCGACAAGGCTGCCGAGCGTTTAGGCTTAAAGCCCGTTGCGCGCGGCGGGCTGGCGCGCGGCTTCGGCGGCGGCGGTAAGTTTGAAATCGTTTACGGCTTTCTTTCCTCCATCGAAATCGGCAACGTGAAGGTCGAGAGCGTGCCCGTCTACATTCGCCGCTTCTATGACGAAAAGATTCCTGTGGACGGCTTCATAGGCATCTCTGCGATTTCAAAATTCCTGACCGTAGTGGATTACGGCACCAACACTTTCTCGCTCATACGCGGGCGCGATTCCGAGACTCTTTCTGTCTCAAGCATGGTCTTTAAAAATAAGGAAGGCCGGTCAACCGCGTCGCCCTCTACGATTCAACTGCGCACTACTTCGAGCGGGTTTCTTTCGAGCGAAGTGCGCGTAGACGGAATTGAAAAGCCGCTGAACTTCATAGTGGACACGGGCGCGAGCATTTCCGTGGTCTCCGACAAATTGGTCGGCGGCGAGGAGATAAATCGCTTTACGCAGGCCACGAAGATGAAGATTTACGGCGCTGCCGGAATCAAGGAGAACGTCGGCCTGCTGCTGTTGCCGCGTATTCAGATAGGGTTGCATGCGCGCGAGAAAGTGGCCGCCGCCGTGCTCGACCTTGATACGATTAACGAGACCACCGGCTTCGTACAGAGGGGCGTGCTCGGTGGAAACTTCCTGCGCCAGTATCGCCTGACCTTCGATTTTCAGCGCTCGCTGCTTCTGCTTGAGCCTGTAAGAAAGGATGCGCAGAAGAACACTGTCCCAACCGGCGGCAGCGCCTCTGAGCCTCTTCAGCCACAGTTATGAAGCAGAGCCTTTATCTTGAAACCTCCGTCGTCGGCGCTTACCTTGATAACGGCGAGCCGTTTCGTCGTGACCTGACGATTCGCTGGTGGGAGCACGAGATGCCGGAATACCGCACAGTGGTTTCTACACTGGTAAAGCGCGAGCTGGAGCGCGTGCCTGAGCCGCACCGCACAGGCTATCTGAAATTAATCAAGCCGCTGGAGCATGTAGAGTTGACGGACGAAGCCTCCATTCTGGCCGAAGGCTATATCGCGCGCGGTATCTTTCATCGCAAGTTCATAGCCGATGCAGTGCACGTCGCCCTTGCTTCCTTTCACAAGATAGATTATCTGGTAACCTGGAACTTCGGGCATCTGGCAAACGTAAGGCGACAGGCGCGCATACGATTATTCAACACCGCCGCAGGCTTCTTCGTCCCCATGATCGTCACGCCGGAGTTTCTTGTTTCAGAAGCGACGGAAAGAGAAGCCGGGGGATTTTAGATTTCAGGATTGCCGATTTTGGATCTTGAATCTGCAATCTAAAATCTTTTTCTCTATTTACGATTTACGATTTAGGATTTACTATTCTGGTTATGTATCGAAAGCCAAGGTTTCTGGAAGTGCTTCACGAGATACGCGAAGAGATGTCGCGTGAGGCCGACTACGATGTTGACCTCTTCACAGAGATGGTGCGTGTGGGGCGCAAGCCGCGTCACGGGCCGGAGCGCAACATACGCGGCTTTCGCAGCCGCGCGCCGCGTGCCGAAGAGAGTGCGGTTGAAAACACAACTTCGCATAAACGAAAGAGACGTGTTGCGCGATAATAATCTTGACCATTCATCCTATTCGGGTAAATACTTCAAAAGCTAATTAGTGAACGAACCTGTCGTGATAGCTCTTCTGTTATGGACGTAACGTTTGAGACCATCGGACTAGAAGTCCCCAGCGAGAAAGCTTTCAACCATCTGGCGGAGCGTGCGGGCGATCAGGGCGAGCCGACGCAGCTCAACCGTCGCGGCGCTGTGCTGCATGGCCGTTGCTGGAAGCTGGGCGAGGGTTTGGAAGTCTGGACTGTGCTTTACGAGTCAGGCACGGGCGACATCTTCTATGCAGATTGTCGTCCCGGTTTCCGCGCGCGTTACACACAGCGCATCAGCCCCTGGGCGCTCACAGAATATGATGAAGAGGGCGAAGCTGTAGTTCATGGCTACTGCGACGGCACGGACACGGAAGTTCTTTTCGAGTTGCAGAACCTGACGGAAGTCGGCACGGCTGGCTTTCGCGCGCAGGAGCTTTACGTAGGCTTGTGTGGTCTTGCTTATCGTGCGCGCGTTTGCCAGCGCCCGGCGCGTGCTCGCTGGGAGCCGCTTGAAAGGGCTGCGCCGCAGCGCGCCGCGCATGAGAACGACTGGAGCTTGTCGGGTCGCATCATAGCCTTTAAGCCCGTCAGGAATCCTCTTTCGGGGAGCGAGCTTTATTGGGTCTACCTAGACCTTGAGCGGCTCAAGCTGGAAGTTCTAGTTAATCGCCGCGCGCTCAAAGGTGCGCCCCTCACCGTCGGTGCAACGCTCTCGGCGGAGGTCTGGCTACAGGGTCACGTGCTCGACGATAGAGCCTTGCGCTCGCGCTACGAAGGTGCCGACCGTGCGTTCGCCATCGGAGATTACTGGCTCGGTCTCAGACGAAAGAACTAACAATAGAGGTCAGAGGTCAGAGGTTAGAGGTTAGTAATTAACTTCTCGACTAACCTTTAACCTCTAACCTCTGACCTCTGATTTAATGAAACGTCGCCTCCTGCTCATTCTTATCACACTTGGTGTCCTCTGCGCCGCCGGTCTCTACTTTTTCAACCAGTACTGGATTCATCGCTACGACGCTTTGATTCAGCGTCAGGCGAGCATCTATCGCCTAGACCCTGATCTGGTGTGGAGTGTCATCTACGAAGAGACATACTTTCGCCCCTGGAAGATTGGCGCGGACAGTGAGGTAGGGTTGATGCAGGTGACGCCTGCGGTCGGGCGCGAATGGGCAGCCCAGACAGGCATGCGCGAGCTTGAGCGGCAGATGGCCGCAGACCCGCAGCAGGTGCTGCTCGATCCTGAAAAGAATATTCAGATAGGTTGCTGGTATCTGGAAAAATTCTACGAGCAGTACCGCGACGTTCCCGGCACAGAGGCGCGCATGGTTGCCGGTTACAACGCAGGGCCGACGCGCGTGGCTGATTGGAGCCGCACGGCGCAGGGCGGACGTCCCCTCTCCGAAAGCCAGTTCATCAACAACATCAACATCTCTTCCACAAAGAATTACGTCACTTCCATACTTGAGCGCTACCGCTCTTTGAAGAGCAGGCGCGCCCGCGCCACAAGCCGCATCAACGGAAATCAGAGTCGGCGCAATTCGCCTGAGACGCGCCGGTCGTGACATACCGGCAGCTTCTCAGTGGAAACGCGAATTTTCGTTGCCTGTGGATGGGGCAGGTCGTTTCGGAAATCGGCGATTGGCTCAACAACATAGCCGTGCTTGCGATGGCTATACAGGCTGCGGGCGCTGGACACGAAGGGCGTGCGCTGGCTCTCTACGCCATCGCGCGGCATCTTCCGCTCTTTCTCTTCGGCCCCATTGCGGGCGTCGTCGTTGATCGCATGGAGAGACGCCGCGTGATGATCTTTGCGGACATCTCGCGCGCGCTTCTCGCTCTTGGGTTTCTACTGGCAGGAACATTCGCGGCCTTGCCGGTCATATACATAGTCGGCGCGACACTCTTCGCCGTCTCAGCCTTCTTCAATGCCGCCAAGCGCGCGATGATTCCTACACTGGTGCGCGAAGTGGACGGGCTTCTGGCCGCCAACTCTCTTTCGGCCTCGACGACCGCCGCGACCATCGCTGTCGGCTCGGCTCTGGGCGGCGTAGTCGCCACCTTCATAGGGCGAAACCCAGTCTTCATTCTCAACGCGCTGACATTTCTGCTCTCCGCAGAGATGATTCGCCGCATTCGCTCACAGCATGAAAGTGTAGACAAGAAAGGCGAGCAACGCGCTAGCGTGCGAAGTGAAAGAGAAGCTGTCTTGGAAGATGAAAATCCAGCTTCTACTCATGCTGCGTCATCAACGCCCGCTCGTGTTTCTGCTCGCTCACGCCTTTCTGCTTTCAATGCTCTGCGCCGCGCGTTCTCGGATTTTCGTGAAGGCTTGCGCTACGTGCGACGCGTTCATGTGTTGTCCGCCATCTTCGTGGTCGCAGCCGGATGGGGATTGGGTAACGGTGTTGCGCGTGCGCTCTACAGTATCTTCGGCGCTCACCTGGGCGAGCGTACGGCGCTTCCCTGGGTGGCGCGTCCGACCGACTTCGGAATCTCCGTACTGTTTGTAGCGATGGGGCTGGGCGGAGTGCTGGGAGCGCCGCTGGCACGTCGCTTCAACGCGGGTTCAAGCGAAACGCTTGGTGCGCGCATGGGACGCTCTATGATATTCGACGGCATCGGCCTGCTCGTCTTCAGCCTGATGCCGTCTCTGTGGGGCGCGGGCTTCGTGCTCGTGTTGCGTGAGATTAACTTTGCCATCTGGTGGACGGCGCAGCAGACTATCCTGATGAGCCGGACGGAGAATCGCTATGCGGGTCGCATCTTCGCTTCGTATGAAACTTTGACGACGCTGATGATGGTCGGCTCAATGCTCATATCGGGCTTTGCTGCAGACCGCTACGGCATCACACCTGTCGCAGCCTGCGGCGGCATAGTGATTTCACTTTCGGGAGCGACGTGGTTCATCCTGCGCTTTCTTGATCGCAGGCGTCATGCTTTCGCAGACCAGGGGGATGTCCACGCATCAAGATGAAAGTTGGATTGCAAGCCCTGATAAAATTACGCATGGGTTTTATAGACAACCCGGTTGAGAATAACTTAACGTGAATTCGCGGTGAGACAAAAGCTCCGTAGGAGCTGAATGTTTATAGTTTTAAGCAAGAATGTATCAGGCTCCGTAGGGACGGCATGTTAATGAATGCCGAACATCAAGCTCCTACGGAGCTTTATTTGGTTTATCATCTGTAGGCTATAAACATTCAGCTCCTACGGAGCTAAGAACATTGGATACTCTCATCTCGGATGCAAGTTGAATTTAAAAAGATGATTACTCTGTATTGCGCGCGATGGGTTCTGCCTATCACGTCTGTCGCGATTGAAGATGGCGCGGTGGCCGTCGAAGGCCATCGGATTGCAGCCGTCGGCGCTCGCGCAGCTTTGAAAGAGAAGTATCCGGAGGCCGCGGTCGAAGATTTCGGCGAGGCGGTTATCATGCCCGGCTTCGTCAACGCGCATTCGCATCTGGAGTTGACTGCGATGCGCGGGTATCTTGAGCAGGAAGAAAGCGCATTTACAGCCTGGCTTGGGAAACTGACCTTTGCGCGGCACAACTACATGACGGCTGAAGACCTTTACATCTCAGCCGTGTGGGGCGCTGCTGAAGCTGCACGTGCGGGTGTGACGACGCTTGCAGATGCGAGCGATGCTGCGAGCGCGAGTATGCGCGCTTTGAATGATGTCGGGCTTCGCGGCATCGTCTATCAGGAATCATTCGGGCCTGACCCGCGACTGGCGCTGGAAAACTTCGAGAAGCTGCGGGAAAAGATTGGTGTGCTGCGCACCTTTGAAACCGGGCTTGTGCGCGCGGGCGTCTCGCCTCATGCTGTTTACACCGTCAGCGCTCCGCTCATAGAGATGCTTACGGGCTTCGCGCTCGATGAAAATCTTCCTCTGATGATGCACGCCGCCGAATCCGAAGCCGAAGAGCTTCTGGTACGCGAAGGGCTTGGGGCTTTCGCGTTGAATCTGGCGCGGCGTGGAATAGAGTGGCGAGCGCCCGGCATTTCCGTCATAGAGTATCTGGAAAAGATAGGGCTGCTCGGCGCGCGTCCGCTGCTTGCACACTGCATACGAGCGTCCGAAGCAGACATAGAGAGAATCGTAGACGCGGGCGCTGGCATTGCTCATTGCCCCAAATCCAATGCCAAGCTGGGACACGGTCGCGCGCCGTTCGCCGCCTTCGTCAACAAGGGTGCGCGTGTCGGGCTGGGTAGCGATTCCGTCGCGGGCAACAATGTATGCGACATGCTGGAAGAGGCGCGCTTTGCTGCGCTCGGTTCACGTGCAGGGGGCGACAAGCTTTCATCAGGCGAGATGATGAGCGCGCACGAAGCTCTCTATGCTGCTACCGTCGGAGGCGCACGCGCCGTCGGGTTAGACAATCAGACGGGCGCGTTGATGGAAGGCTTACAGGCCGATTTGGTCGTCATCAACCTTAAAGCTACATACCAGCGACCCGTTTACGAGCCTTTGAGCGCCCTCGTCTTCAGCTCTTCGGCGCGCGATGTTCTCCTGACCGTGGTTGCCGGAAGGGAAATCTTTCGCATGGGGCGCGTCCTGACGGTTGACGAAGAGCGGCTGAGCGCGCGCATGATGGAGATTCAAGAGAAATTACGCGAAGCCTCTGCCGCGTGGTCAAAGATGCAGAGCTTTCCGAAAGAGTGAATTGAGATGGTTCATTTAAGAACAATCAATCTCAAGCCGGGCGCGAAGCGGGCTGATACTTATCCCTTCAATCTTCCCCTGTTCAAAAAATTCAGGAGCATTAATTTTGAGCGTCCCGTGACCTTCTTTGTAGGCGAGAATGGCTCCGGGAAATCGACGTTGATGGAAGCGCTCGCGGCGGCTATTGGCTCCATCACGGTCGGAGGCGACGACCTGCAAAGAGATAAAACGCTGGGGCATGCCAGGCGTACGGGCGCGCAGTTAAAGCTCACTTGGCAGAAGAAGACCGGGCGCGGCTTTTTCCTGAGAGCCGAAGACTTCTTCAACTTCGCGCGGCGCGTCAATCGTATGAGCGAAGAGCTGGAAGAGATGTCTAAAGAATTTGAAGGCTACCTGAGCGGCTACGCGTTGCAGTTGGCGAAGGGAGCGGTCGGCGGGCAGCGTCGAGCGCTTGTTGAGAAGTACGGCGAAGATGCGGACGCCTTCTCGCACGGCGAAAGCTTCCTGCGTCTCTTTCGTGAACGTTTCGTGCCGGGCGGCCTTTATCTTCTGGACGAGCCGGAAGCGCCGCTCTCGCCGCAGCGCCAGCTTGCCCTGCTTTCTATGCTCAAGGAGATGGTCTCGGAAGACGCGCAGTTCATCATCGCTACACACTCTCCGATTCTGATGGCTTTCCCGGAATCGGTCATACTGAGCTTTGACCACGCGCCCCTGAAGAAGATTGACTATGACGAGACCGAGCACGTCTCTCTGACCAGAGCCTTTCTCAACAACCCGGAATCATTCCTGCGGCGTTTGTGAGAGCCGCTTTCACTGCTTGATTGTCATCAACCATGAATATTCTAGTACTCAATTGCGGAAGCTCTACGGTTAAGTTTCAACTTATAGAGACGGATGCAGAGCAGATTGCAGCGAACACAGACCGGCGGCTGGCACGCGGGCTTATAGAGCGCATCGGCGGTGAGTCAATCGTCACGCTACAGACGACAGGACAAGAGCCTGAAAGATCAACGGCGCAACTGAGAGACGTGCGCGCCGCAGTCGAATTTATTATCCGCTGGGCTTGCTCCGATAGCTCAGGCATCGGGGAAGTACGCTCGGTCGCTGACGTTCATGCCGTAGGCCACCGCGTCGTACACGGCGGCGAGCGCTTCACGCATTCCGCACTCATCACAGATGATGTCCTGCGCGGCATAAAGGATTGCATAGACCTTGCGCCGCTTCATAATCCTGCAAACATCAAGGGCATCGTGGCGGCGCGCGAGGTCTTCGGCGTGGGATTAGCGCAGGTTGCCGTCTTCGACACGGCCTTTCACCAGAGCTTACCGGAACGCGCTTTTCTTTACGCGCTGCCTTACCAGTTCTATCGCCGCCATAAAGTGCGCCGCTACGGTTTCCACGGCACGTCGCACCGCTATGTAGCCTATCGCTATCGACAATTGCGGGGCATCCAGCGCGAAGAGACCAACATCATCACGCTTCACCTGGGCAACGGCTGTTCGGCGGCGGCCATCGTGCGCGGCGATTCTGTTGATACTTCTATGGGACTCACCCCGCTCGAAGGTCTTGTCATGGGCACACGCTCCGGCGACATAGACCCGGCCATAGTGGATTTCGTCTCGGCCAAGGAAGGTCTCTCGCCGCAGGAAGTTGAAACGCTTCTCAACAAGCAGTCGGGACTGATAGGCATTTCGGGTTTGACGAATGACATGCGCGAGCTTCTGGCCGAAGCGAGCGAAAACAATGATCGCCGCGCTCGGCTTGCCATAGAAATCTTCTGCTATCGCGTGAAGAAATACATCGGCGCATATTTAGCAGCGATGGGCGGCGCGGATGCTATAGTCTTTACCGGAGGCATAGGCGAAAATTCACCGGAGGTGCGCGCGCTTATCTGCGAGGGGCTGGAATGGCTGGGACTCGTCCTTGACGAAGAACAGAACCGCGCACACACGCTCGGGCGCGAGGGAATCATCAGCCGTCAAGACGCGCGTCTGGCTGCCTACGTGATTCCAACGGACGAAGAGCTGCTGATTGCACGCGACACAGTCCGCTCCGTTCGCGGCATCCCTCAGCGTTTCTAAAACAGTACTGAGAAGCTGTTTGAAAAAGGAGTTTTGTCTTCAGTCCCGTAGGGACGGCCTGATAATAGCCCAGCAATTTATTGCTGGGAACCTGAAGTCTGGACACATTTATAAATCGGCCTCCAGATTGAGCCGACATTGATGATCGAGAAGTTGCCACAAGCTGCCATCCTGCGTCAGCAACTCAAGGACTGCGCGCACTAAGCTCAACTCCGAGCGCGCCCGCCGC
>DASWQH010000034.1:0-102228 GCA_036403815.1 Pyrinomonadaceae bacterium
CGAAAGGAAGTGACTTCAGTCAGATCACCGAGCGAGACATCCAGCGGGTGATGACGCGCTTAAACAATCGCCCGCGCAAGAGGCTAAACTATCGAACGCCACAGCGGGTCTTTTTCAAAGAACAGAAAATTGCACTTACAACTTGAATCCAAGATAGTTAAAAGCCCCTGAAAGGGGCGAAAGATTCTCAGGCTTGGACTTCATTCGCCCCTTATCAGGGGCTTCTCACCTTTGTGGGCATGTTATCCCCACGGCTTACGCCGTGGGCTACAATCTGTCGCCCCTTTCAGGGGCTATGGCTCTTCCTTCTTATATCGAACTCACGTTAAAGTAAGTCGCTAGAGTTTCAATCTTAATCGGTAGAGTTTTAACTTTAGTCACTTAGGTTTTAATTTTAGCTGCTAAGACTGCAATCTTAGTGGCTAAAATTAAAGTTTTAGCGACCGCCGTTTGAAGCTTATTTGCCCGGATTTAGGCTTTAGTTTCACTGTATTCAACCAAAAAGCCGATTTTTCCAGCGTTTCAAGCTTGGCGATAAACTTCGCGCCCGTCACTTATCTCTACCGCGAGTTTGCCTTCAGATTGCGCCAAATCCAGATGTGCGACCGCTTCGGATGTGGCTAGGAAGCGATGCACGTCCGTTGAGCCGGGGAACATTTCGTTGGCTATGTCCCAGGCGGTCGCGCCCTGCTTGGGCACGAGCCGTATGACTTCCCGTTGGCGCTCCTGTATGGCGCGAAGATAGCGTTGGAAAAGCTCTTCGTAATCGTTGATGGGTTCGCCGTGCCCGCCGTAGACGAGCGTTGGAGCAAAGGAGCGTATGCGCGCAAGGCTCACCATGTATTCCGCTAGCGAGCGAAAGCGGCGAGTCGGGTCTACGGGGTCAGGCGAAAGGATTGGATTCGGCGTAATGCGCTTCAGCACACAGTCTCCGGCGATGAGGGTACGGTCTGCTTCGCGCAGGAAGGAGCATGAGCCGGGCGTGTGTCCCGGCGTATGCACTACGCGCAAAGTTCCCGTTTCAAATTCCAGCTCTTCTTCATCCACTATCTCCCTGTACTCATCATCCGCGAGCGCATCCGCAAGCTCGCGCACGCCTTCATACATACGCCGCATCCCCGCAATCTCTTCCGGGGGGACGCCCGCGCGCACCAGTAGATTTCTGTGCTCCGCGTATTCCAGTCTTCCAACACGGTGCCCTGTCTCCCAGCCGTGTACGAGTATCTCAGCATCCTTCGCTTCATCACGCAGGGAGCGCGCCAGCCCGCAGTGGTCTTCGTGCGCGTGCGTCAACACGATGCGGCGAATGTCAGAGACGCGAAAGCGCGCACGCCTTATGCCTTCATGCAAAGCCGCGACCGCCTCACGCGTCTTAGGCCCCGTGTCAATCAAAGTCACAGGGTCTTCCGCTATGAGATAGCAATTAACCGGCCCCACGTAAAAGGGCGTCGGCACGGAGATGGGAACGATTTTCATAAGGCAAAATTAAAAAGGTAAAAGGCAAAAAGGTAAAGGCAAAGGCGAAGAATGAAAAGCTTACTCTCAATCTTCGCCTTTGCCTTTTTAATTTTACATTTTGCCTTCTTTAGTAGACGTACTTGTTCGCCTGAATCATAGTGTCTGCGATGCGCTGGCGCGCGACGATGGTGTTCATGGGCGTCCATTTTGTGAAGCGGCGAAGCGCGGCCAGCACAGTGCGTAGCTCGTCGCCCTCAGACATGGCGGCGAGCATGTTCTTGGCGTTGGCTTCTATGCGCTCGACGGCGTCGTTACAGAAGACGCGCGTCATGTCTATGTAACGCGCCGCTGCTTCCGGCCCTTGCGAGGCCGCGAGCTTCTGTGCGCGCAGGATTGCAGACTCCATAGCGAAAGTGTCCATGATGATGTCGGCGATACCCATCAGGATTTCCTGCTGGTCTGACAAGCCCATCATATACTTCTGCGCCGCCCTGCCGAGCGTCATCAGAGCTACCTTCTTAGCGTTCTGCGCCAGCTTTAGCTCGGTGGCGAGCAACTCTTCATCTTCATCAAAGCTCGGCATGGAAGGCTGGAGGACTTCCTCCATCAGCTTCTGCGCCGCAGGCAGAAGCTGAAGTTGTCCCGTCATCGCGCGTTTCATCAACATTCCGGGGATGAGCATGCGGTTGATTTCGTTTGTGCCCTCGAAGATGCGGTTGATGCGCGCATCGCGGTAGGCGCGCTCCGCAGGGTAGTCAGCCGAATAGCCGTAGCCGCCGTAAATCTGCACCATCTCGTCCGCGACGTAGTTGCAGTATTCCGACAGGGCGACTTTGATGATGGAGCATTCCGCCGCGTACTCTTCAATCGCGCGCAGCTTGGATTCGGGATCACTTGCATCGGCTGTGGCTTCGATAGCTGATTCGATGAGGCCAAGCGTGCGATAGGTCATAGCCTCCCCGACCCAAGTCTTGATAGCCATCTCGGCCAGCTTATGTTTGATTGCGCCGAAACTGGAGATGGACTTGCCGAACTGGTGGCGCTCGTTGGCATATCGCACCGCTTCGGCAATCATCAGCTTCATGCCGCCGCTGCACATCGCGCCCAGTTTGAAGCGGCCTATGTTCAGGATGTTGAAGGCAATCTTATGTCCCTTGCCGACTTCGCCCAGAAGATTCTCTACAGGCGTTCTGGCATCCTGCAAGATAAGCGCGGTCGTCGAAGATCCCTTGATGCCCATCTTGTGCTCGTCAGCACCGGAGGTCAGCCCCTCCTGACGTTCGACTATGAAGCCAGTGAACTTATCTCCGTCAACTTTGGCGAAGACTACGAAGACATCCGCAAAGCCGCCGTTGGTAATCCACATCTTCTCGCCGTTTAAGATGTAGTGCTTTCCGTCCTCGCTCAGGCGCGCCGTTGCTTTGGCGGCCAATGCGTCCGAGCCTGAACTGGCTTCCGTCAGAGCATAAGCCGTGATGAGTTCTCCCGTGATGATTTTGGGGATGTATTTCTGCTTCGCGGCTTCCGTGCCGTAGTAGAGAATCGGTAGCAGACCTATGCCGCCTTGCGCGCCCATCGTCGTAGCAAACGAGGCCACGCGCCCAAGGTTTTCCCCGACAATCGCTCCGCTCGTTTGATCCAGAGCAAGCCCGCCATACTCTTCCGGCACGTTTGCGCTAACCATGCCCAGCTCAGCGCCCTTCACGACCAACTCGCGCGCCAACTTCCAATCGTGATTCTCAAGCTCTTTGAGGCGCGGGTTCACTTCATTATCCATGAATGCCCTTGTGGTCTCGGCAATCATGTGATGCTCTTCCGTAAAATCTTCCGGCGTAAAAACCTGCTCAGGCTTCAGTTCTTCAATTAAGAAGCTTCCGCCTTTGATAATCTGTTTCTCTTCGACTACGGCTGCCATTTAATTGCTCCTTTCAGTCGCAATAAAGTGAGCAGTGAGCGGTAAGCAGTAAGCAGTCAAACGAACATCAACTGCTTACTGCTCACGGCTTACTGCTTACATTCTTTCAAATATTCCGGCTGCGCCCATGCCGCCGCCGACGCACATCGTCACCATCCCGTAGCGGCCATTGCGGCGCTCAAGCTCGCGCAGGATGGTCGCGGTCAACTTAGCGCCCGTGCAGCCCAAAGGGTGCCCGAGCGCGATTGCGCCGCCGTTGATATTTACCTTCTCTTCATCCAGCCCAAGCTCTTTAATCACCGCGAGGCTCTGCGCGGCGAATGCTTCGTTGAGTTCAATCACATCAATCTGATCCAGAGTGAGTCCGGCCATCTTCAAAGCCTTCGGAATAGCGAAGACAGGCCCTATGCCCATCTCTTCGGGCGGGCATCCGGCGGTGGCATAAGCTACAAAACGCGCCAGCGGTTTGACGCCCAACGCATTCGCGCGTTCTTCCGACATGACGACCACCGCAGCCGCGCCGTCCGACATCTGCGAAGCATTGCCAGCCGTGATTGTTCCCTTAATGTGGAAGGCAGGTTTCAGCTTCGACAGCGTTTCCACGTTCGTCCCACGCCGCACGCCCTCGTCTTCCTGAAACACAACCTCGCGCCGCTGTTTGCGACCCTTCTCGTCCAGTTCTTCAAACGTCACGTTGAGCGGCACGACCTCGTCCTTGAACTTGCCTTCGTCAATCGCACGCGCCGCACGCTCATGCGAACGCGCAGCGAAAGCATCCTGCTCCTCGCGCCCTATCTCGTACTTGCGCGCGACGTTCTCGGTCGCCAGCCCCATGTTCAGATAAAAGTCAGGGTAGTGATCTACCAGATAAGGATTCGGACGAATGGTGTGACCGCCCATAGGAATCATGGACATTGTCTCAAGCCCGCCAGCGATTGCGGCATCAATCCCGCCCGCTTTGATTCTATCCGCCACAATCGCAATTGATTGCAAGCCAGACGAGCAGAAGCGATTGATAGTCATCGCGGAAGTTTCCACAGGCAGCCCCGCCCTTATAGCCGCCACGCGCGCCACGTTCATTCCCTGTTCGGCTTCAGGCATAGCGCAGCCCATCACCACGTCTTCAATATCCGTGGGCTTCAATCCTTCCACGCGCGCCATAGCCTCTTTGATTGCCGCAGCGCCCATCTCGTCAGGCCGCGTATCCTTCAGCGTCCCCTTCGGCGCACGCCCCACCGCCGTCCGCACGGCTGAAACAATTACTGCGTCTATCATATGTTTAAGTCCCAGGTTCCAAGTCCAAAATCCCAAGTCTCAAATTCCAGGCTCCAGGCTCCAAGTCTCACAACTGCTTTTGACTTGGAACTTGGGACTTGGAACCTGGGACTAATTTCTTAGTGGCTTTCCGGTCTTGAGCATGTGTGCGATACGTTCCTGCGTCTGGCGCTGGCCGGACAGGGAAAGAAAGGCTTCGCGCTCAAGGTCTAAAAGATATTGCTCCGAAACTCTCGTCGGATGGTTAAGGTCGCCGCCTGTTAAGACGCGCGCAAGCTTCTCGGCTAAGACCGCGTCGTAATCCGAGATGAAGCCGCCGCGCTTCATCTGGTGAATGCCGAGCTTGATTGTGGAGAGCGCCGATTGCCCCAGCGCCAGAATATCGTTACGCGGCTGCGGCTCGACGTACCCGGTTGAAGCGAGTGCTATGACTTCCTGCTTAGCATCATGGATTAAACGCGCGGAGTTCATAGAGACCGTGTCGTCCTCGCTTAGAAACCCGTAGGCGCGTGCCTCTTCCGCAGAAGTTGCGACCTTTGCCATCGCAATTGTTTCAAAGACGCGCTTGACGAAGGGGAAAGGGTCTGCTTCCGTAACGCCCTTCGGAATCGAATCCATAGCGCGCACGAGCATCTCTTTCGTCCCGGCTCCGGCAGGGATAAGCCCTACGCCGACTTCCACCAAACCTATGTAGGTCTCTGCCGCCGCTCGCGCGCGGTCGGCGTGCAGCACCATCTCGCAACCGCCGCCGAACGTCATCTGAAACGGCGCGACCACCACTGGCTTCGGCGAATAACGCAGGCTCATGATGGCGTTCTGGAAGGCGCGAATGCTCATGTCTATATCTTCCCAGTTCTCATCCTGCGCCTCCAGCAGGAGCAGCATCAGATTCGCGCCGACAGAAAAGTTGTGTCCCTGATTGCCTACCACCAGCCCCAGGAAATTCTTTTCCACTTCACTGAGCGCGAACTTAACCATCTGCAACGTGTCGCCGCCTATAGCATTCATCTTTGAATGAAATTCAAGGCAGGCCACCCCGTCGCCCAGATCAATCAAAGACGCGCCCGCGTTCTTCTTGATAACCCCGTTGCGCTCCTTCACGGATTTGAGCACGATGACGCCAGGACTCTCTTTTATAGGCCAGTAATTATTAGAGGCGAAGTCGTAATAGTAACGCTGACCATTCTCTTCTTTATAGAAAGAGGTAGCGCCGTTTGCCAACATCAACTCGATATTGGCAGGGATTTGATACCCTTCGTCACGCATACGCGCGACACTCTTCTCAACACCGATTGCATCCCACGACTCGAAGACGCCCAACTCCCAGTTAAAGCCCCAGCGCATAGCCCTATCTACTTCCACCACAGTATCCGCGATTTCAGGAATGCGGTTCGCGGCATAGCGGAAGGTTCTGGAGACGGTCTTCCACAGAAACTGGCCGACGCGGTCTTTCCCCCACACGAGCGCACGCAATCGTCCCGGCGTGTCTTCTATGTTCTTCGCCATGTCGAGCGCGGGCAGCTTCACTTTCGACGCCGGGCGATATTCGAGCGAAGCCACATCGAGAGTCCAAATCTCCTGCTTCTCTCCTTCACCCTTCTGCTTTTTATAAAAGCCGCCTCTGGTCTTGTTGCCTAAAATTCCGCGCCCGATCATCTGCGCCAGAAACTCCGGCGCGATGAAGACATCACGCTCTTCGTCTTCCGGCAGATTCTCGTAAAGGTTCTTCACCACATGCCCGAAGACATCCAGGCCGACCAGATCGAACGTGCGGAACGTGGCCGTTTTTGGACGCCCTACGGTCTGCCCCGTCATCTTGTCCACTTCCTCAATCGTGTAGCCTTCTTCGAGCATCGTCTTGATGGTGACGAGCGCGCCGAAGGTGCCTATGCGATTGGCTATAAAATTCGGACGGTCTTTGGCCGGAACCACACCCTTGCCCAATCTCTGCTCCAGAAATCCGAACATAGCGCACGAGACTTCAGGCTTCGTCCACTCCGTGCGAATTATTTCGACCAGATGAAGATAGCGCGGCGGGTTGAAAAAATGTACGCCTAAGAAGTGTGCGCGGAAATCATCAGAGCGGCCTTCGGCCAGAAGATGAATCGGAATGCCGCTCGTGTTGGAAGCGATGACAGAACCGGGACGACGCGATTGCTCGACGCGCTCATACAGACTACGCTTAATCTCAAGATTCTCTACCACGGCCTCTATGATGAGGTCGCAGTCCTTCAACAAGCCCATGTCGTCATCGAAGTTGCCGACCGTGACAAGCTCCGCGCCGTCCGAGGTGAAGAAGGCAGCGGGCTTAGCTTTCTTAGCAGCCTCCAGCCCCTCACGCGCAATCCGGTTGCGCACCTCTTTCGATTCAAGCGTCAAGCCCTTCTTCTCTTCTTCGGGCGTCAGTTCCCTTGGAACGATGTCGAGCAAGATTGTAGGGATAGATGCGTTCGCCAGATGCGCGGCAATCTGCGCGCCCATAGTGCCCGCGCCCAGCACCGCCGCCTTTTCAATCCGAAACATAAAGCCTTTAGCCTTTCCTACACAGGGGATGATACAAGGAAGCCTATCATACTGAATGAGCATTCATTCAGCAAGCTCTCAAGAAGCCGATGTAGTAGCCGATTGCCCACAGAGCACCCTCTTTCCAGATGTACCTCTTTATCGCGTCGAGAAATTCCTGCCTCAGTGATATTGCAGGCTGTAGCGGCAAGGTGAGACAGACCTCGTGTTGTTCTGATAGAAATAATGCAGGACTGCCTTTAGTGTCTTCTGTCGGTCTGCCTGTTCCATTGTGATAAAGGGCTGGCGACGAAATAGTATCCTTACTCTTCCTCTTCATCCCAATCGACATATTGCGGCGGGCTTTTGCCGACACGCTTGATTACCTTCGGGAATCTTCCGCGCACCGCATTCTCCTCGACGGCCACGACATCGATCTGATGCCACCAGTCGTCTCCGAAGTCGAACCAGTAGCCGAAGAGATCATTGACTTGTAGGCCGAGCGACCCAATCGTCGTCTGCTTCACGTCGCCCGCCGTCTTGTCTTCGGATGCGAGGTCATTCATGCCTGCGGGAAGTACGTAACGCCGCGCCTGCGGATCCATCGGCCCCTTGCCGCCGATCTGAAACTCGTACATGTGCTCCTCTTCGCGGTCGAAGGCGTCGAAGATGGCACGGTGAAGCTGCGCGAGCGTCTGGTCGCCGCGAATCTGTATGATTCTGGAGACTACTTTATTCTTCTTCAGGAAGCTCTCGGCCATCGGCCCGCCGATGATGGACACGTCGAGCGTATAGAGCTTCTGGTCGCTTCCCGTCGTCCGCGTTGCCCGCTTCTTCGCCCGTGGCTTCGCCATCGTCTCTTTCCCCTCGTCCTGAGAATATGGCTATGAAGGGTTCAAGCTTATACCGCCAGTTCTAATGCTTTGCCGCTCAGGGTTTCTTCCGCTTCGCCGCCGCTTGGCCCGCGTGCCGCTTCTGCCCCGCGGCTAAAAACCTCGTCAGCGCTTCTCGCTCCCAGTTGTTGCTCTTCGACATGGCTGCGCGGAGACGCGCCTCAATCCACGCCCACTCTTCGTCATTAGCGTGCTCTAAGACTGCCTCGCGGGCGCTCGGCGCGAGGTCAATCCCGCCCAGCTTGATGTCGGTTAGTTCAGCCTCCAGCAGCGCCTCCAGCCACGCCCGGCGGGTCTCGGCGTTGGCCTTACTTTTCTTGAGACACTGGCTCAACCCCAGCGCAAACTCGTCTATGATGAGGGCGACCCCGCCGTCCTCATCTATTTCCCGCAGCATGTCGTCGTACCCGCGAACGGCCTCGTCCAGAACGGCGTGATATACCGCGCCGACGTTCAGCCAGTCGCCAGCTTTGGCCGAACGGGCGGCCAGTTCTCGTAACGCCCGCAACTCTCTCTCTACCACATGCTCGCTTTCGTGCCGGAGCGCACGCCGCGTTTGACGGCGATACGACGCCGCATCCAACGGCTTGCCTTGCGTTGCTTGATCTGTTGCGACGGAGAGTTCGACCAGCGACAGCAACTCAGGCTCACATTTGATCAGTTCGCCGATGAGGACGATCAACTCCTTCTGACTGCGCCCGGCGAGCAGCGCCGAGAGCGGCGGAATGGAGCGGAACGCCTGCGGCTCGTGGACGTAGGTCAGCAGCAAGGCGACGATGTGCTTGCAGATGCCGCCGTAATCATAGGGGCACATGCAGGAGGTCTCGGCGATGCCGCTTTTGGCAAGCGTCGCGCTGACCTGATACGGTTCATAGCCTGAGCCTTCGCACTGGGCGCGCAGTTCCCACACTTGGCGGACAGGCTCCAGGACGGCTCCGTCGCGATAGTAAGTTTCGCCGCGCTCGAAGCTCTTCTCACTTGCCAACTCGCGGACGTGCGCCTCAGTCAGACGCGGCAACTTCTCTTCGGCCATACAGCTACACCCTTCACGCAGGTCAGCAAACTTCTATCAGTTACGTTCTAGAGATTCTCATTATTTGCGCGAAGAATAGCGGTTTTTCACGCTTTATGCACGACAGATTTCTCACTTTATAAGCGAATCACTTTTGCAAGTTGTTGAGAGTTGGTTAAGGGGATTCGCGCTTTGTGCTGGAACCGACAGAAACAGCGGGCGTGGGTTCTGGCTGACTTTTATTTTAATTCCAGACGAACTTTCACATTGCTGAAGGCCGCATTGCCGGTCAATTCGTCAATTACATGGTCGTCGGTCAAATCGTTGATGCTCACCCCCGCGTATTTTTTGGCCGTGTCCAGCCTTATGCCCTCGCGCCCATGCCCGTAGCCGTGCGGAATTGAAACCACACCGCGACCTATATCTTCCGTTATCTCACACGGAAGCTCGATTGCGCCGACTCTTGATGAAACTTTCACCACCTGCTTGTTCTTCACATTCAATTTTTCCGCGTCCACGGAATTTATCATCAACGTGCAACGATCTTTGCCTTTTACTAAACGCTCGGAATTGTGCAGCCATGAATTATTATCGCGCAGATGGCGTCTGCCAATTAAGATAAACGGGAAATCTTCACCGGGCACCGACTCTTCATTTTCAAGTCTTTCTAAATCTTTAACCAGACTGGCGGGAGCTAGGTTGATACGTTTATTTTCCGTCAGCAAACGATCCGGCAAACATTCCTTGAGCTTGCCTAAATCAACGCCGTGCGGTTTAGCGCGCAGATGGTCTAGCGTTAATTTGTATCTGCCGAAACGCAAACCCAAATCCAGTTTGACTTCGGGCGGCTCCAATTTCAACGGCTCATCAAGTCCGTTCAAACGATGCGCTAGCTCCTGCAAAATTTCCCAATCGTATTTTGCGCCCTCGGCCTTTGCGAAAAGCGGCTCGGAATATTTAGCCACATTGCGAACTGCCAATGTGTTGAAGATTACGTCGTAATGTGAGCTTTCCAGACCCGTCGCGGGCGGCAAAATGAAATGCGCGTGCCGGGTGGTTTCGTTGAGGTAAATATCAATCGAAACCATAAAATCCAGGGTCTCCAAAGCCCTATCAAGCTGTGTCCCGTTGGGTGTGGACAAAACAGGATTACCGCAATTCGTAATCAGCGCTTTGATTTGTCCGTCGCCCGGCGTCAGAATTTCTTCTGCAAGCGCAGCAACGGGTAGCTCACCCATAAATTCCGGTAATTGGCGCACACGGCTTTGCCAGCGATTGAAGAGATGATCGCTTTTCGCAGTTGCCAGAAGATCGAACGCTGGAAGTGTGAACATAGCGCCGCCCTGCCGGTCAAGATTTCCCGTCAAGACGTTTATAGAATTAATCAACCAGTGACAAAGACTGCCGAACTTTTGAACGGAAACGCCAATTCTGCCGTAACAAACAGCCCTCTTTGCCGTTGCGAACTCAAACGCGATTCGTTTTATTTCAGCCGCAGAAATTCCCGTTAAGCTTTCAATCTTTTCAGGCGCAAAGTCTTTTGAAACTTCGCGCAAAGTTTCCACGCCGTCTGTAAATTCCGCGAGTCTTCCCAGATTGACCAGATTTTCTGTAAAGAGCGTGTGAACAATTGCCAGCAGAAAATAGACATCGCTCGAAGGCTTGATGAAGAAATGTTCGCTGGCAACTCGTGCCGTTTCTGTTCTGCGCGGGTCAATGACAATTACTTTGCCGCGTTGTTTGATAGCCTCAAGCCGCTTCGCCACGTCCGGCGAAGTCATCAAGCTTCCGTTTGAAGCAAGCGGGTTTGCGCCAAGGATTAAGAAAAAATCTGTGTGGTCTATGTCTGGAATTGGAATCAGCAGAGGGTGTCCGAACATAGCCCAACCTGCAAAATGATGCGGAAGCTGATCGACCGAGGTGGCCGAAAAACTGTTCCTTGTTTTCAAAGCTTTCAGCAGCGAGCGACCGTTGAGCATCGTGCCCAGATTGTGTACGGATGGATTTCCCTGATAAACGGCGACAGCGTTTCTGCCATAACGGGTCTGAGTTTCCGTTATCTTCGCCGCAATTTCGCTGAAGGCTTCGTCCCAGGTAATTTGCTGCCAGCCGCTTTCGGTTCGTTTAACGGGAAATTTTAAGCGGTTCGTGTCCTCATCAATATCTTTGAGCGCAACTGCTTTCGGGCAAATATGTCCGCGACTGAACGGATCTTCTTTGTCGCCCGCAATCGAAAGGACTTTGCCGCTTTCGTGTTTGATTTCGATTCCGCAGATGGCCTCGCACAAATTGCAACTTCGATAATGGACTTCAGACATTTTTTCGTCCTCAAAGGAAAATCGAGCGACATTTGATGAAGAGTGGAAGATACAGCATAGGAAATGTTAACGCTATGCCGTAATCAAATCTGTGAGCGGTTGCGTCTCAGCCGGGTGCATTTCACTTTAATAACCGAACTCACAGATGCAGGATGCGGTGCCGTAGCTTTTGAAGATAGCAAAACTACTTTTTCGGCTCGTTAGTCGTTCCCCCAATAAAGGGAAGCTGCATCGCCAGATCAAGCCAGCGCTTCTGCACCTCTATGTAATTGTTGACGGCCTGCTGCGTGAAATCCGCTAATGCCGCAACCGTAGAAGAGTCATCAATATTCAAACTCTCTTTCATCACACTGATGACCTGAGCATTTTGCTGTGCCGCGAAATCGAGCCAATCCTTACGCATCTTGACCAGCGCTTCGAGTCCCTGAGTCTGAGACCCTTTCTTAGACATTGAAAAGCTTGCGCCCGATTGAACTGCTTTGAGGATTTGCTGGCTTTGCTGGACGGCGATTTCCGACCAGCGTCTTTGAGCTTCGACAAACCCTTCGATGCCTTGCCTAGCCCAATCGGACAAAGCTGTGGTCGGAGCGCTCCGTGTCAATTCCATTACCTGCGTCACGGTCTCAAGCAACAGCGCGTTCTGCTGTGAAGCGATTTCAAACCATGTCTTCTGCGCTTCGACCAGTTGATTCAAAACCGCCTGCGCCCAATCGGTCGGCAAAGGGGAAGTCTGCTTTTGCTTGCCTGAAGCGGCCTGTTTCTTATTTTCTTGAGAAGCGCCAGCCTTTTTTGATTTTGCAGATTTTGTAGCAACCATAATTAAACTCTCCCCGGATTAAATATAAAAAGAAGTCTGGAGTTTATTACGCTCCAGACTTCCCATTCAGACTCATCGCCCCTCTTACTTAGCCGCTTGTCTGGCTTGAGCAGAAGCGTTAGCGACGATTTCAGCGCCTGCCGCAATAGCATCGTTAATCGGCTTCTTGACGGTGTCGCCCACGGTGTTGATTGTTTTTTCGCCCGTCCCTGCAAAAAGACTGAGCCATCCACGGTTTATATTAGCCATGCCGTCAAAGTAACTTCTGGCGACGTTGAGACCTGCTTCCTGAACGTCTAACCCGACTTTGATAACATCCCGAAAATAGTTACCAGCCAATTCTACCGTTTTAACGGTGCCGTCCAGAACCGCGTTCGCCGTTTCCTGCGATAGCTCGATTGCGCAGTTAACGTTGTCAGCCGCTTGTCCAGTTGTTTTCGTTCCTTTTTTCATTTCACTCACTCCTTCAGCTCATTAACATTGATGGCTTTTGATTAGTCATTCAGTAATCGTTTTACCGCCGACGTGCCAGAGAATAAGCTTTAAGAGTTACTTTGTCAAGCATTTTTTTCGCATTTGCGAGATAAATTGGCAACTGCTGATACTAATGGGCTTATTTGATTAGCTCATACGCTAGTTCTGCACATTAAGCGGAATTACCCAATATTAACGGCAAATTAAATTTTCGCCTTTGCGGTATAAACATAATCAATTGTCTTGCAATAGCTTAGGGGTTTTTGTGTGGACTCTTTGCTGCGTTTATAGTAATCTTGGGGTGTTATGCCAAGGAAGAAAAAAGAAGCTACAGACCACATCGTAATCAAGCGTTACGGTAACCGCAGGCTTTACAACACTGAAACGCGCAGCTATGTAAATTATCAAGACCTCATCAAACTGGCGCGCGCCGGTAATGATTTTCAGGTTATTGATTCCAGCACAAAGGAAGATGTCACCAAGGCTGTGCTGATTCAGCTTATTTTAGAAGAAGAGAAAAGTAACCGTAACATTTTGCCGACACCGTTTCTTTTTCAGCTTTTACGCTCGAATGAAGAGTCGCTACAGGATTTTTTCAAAAACCATCTGTCGGCGAGCCTCGCGGCATATATGAGAACCAAAGAAGAGTTTGATAAACGTTTCCGCAGCCTGTTGGAAACGGCCATTCCGACACCTCAAACGTGGGAGAAACTAATTCCGGGAGTGGATTTGATGCGAGGCTTTTTGACTGGAGATAAAAAGAAAGATGACGAAGATAAAAGTTAGGCTCATGTTCCCGGCTTAGTTATCAAGCCGCATTCTTCCTTGTTTCAGGCCGAGCCTGCATTACTTTTAGACAGGCGATCCGCGATGATGCGGTAAACCTGCGAGTTGACGACCAGCCCTACATGCGTGCCCTTCACTTCGTAGTTATTGGCTTCGTCCGTATCAACGCAAACTTGCCAATCAACTATCCCGTCGGTTTTCGTGTAGATGGCAGTTTGAGGTATCGTCCGTGGAAAGGGCGACTCCCACGCTTTAACAGCTTCGCAATTGCAGTAGCCTGTGTAGCACGCTGGACGCTCGTTCCTGTTTTCTCGCAGGATGCGTGCGCGGACTCTCTCCGAAGTCCACATGACCATAGGGTGCGAGCGAATGCCGCGAAACGGCGAACCCAAAGCTATTACCGACCGAATACTCTCCTGGCGCTGGGCTGCAACCGAACGAGCCAGAATGCCGCCTAAACTATGACCGATTAAATGCACAGGCTTTCCTGTTGTCGCCTTCGCTCGCTCAACCGTCTCTATCAAGCGTCTACCAAGTTTGTCCAGACAATCGGCATTCAAACCGATCTTGGACATATACGGTTTATAACCTATGCGGCGGAGCCAGAAATAAAGCTCTGTGAGGTAATAGTCGTTTCCCATGAAGCCCGGTATCAAAACCACTGCTGAGCCGTCGCCGCGCGGCACGCCTATTCCGTAATAAACCCATGAAGCGCGTAAGGAAAGCCAGTCAACTCCCCAGAAGACCTCTCGCAAAATTGGACGCCTGACAGCCTTCAGGTCTTTGTGGATGTAAGGTATTGTTTTAGCCATAAACTATTATCGCTGATTCCCGACCTTCAATCCTAACTTTTACTCGTTGCACTAGAATGGCTGCTTTTTGTCTGTTTTGTTCCATCAGACTTCGACCGCGTTTTCACTGCTGGCGGTTTCTTATCTTTGACTACCTGCGGTCTTATTTCTTCAACTCCCGCCGCTTGCAGCAACTCCAGATATGACTCATTCAGAAAATCCCTCATACGCTCGACATCCGGCATCGCCTGTAGGTCGGCAGTCAGACCGAAATAGATTTTCTGGTCGTAGCTTACAATCGCGCAGCCGCAGCCGACCGCATAACCCACAGGCACATAGGGATAATAGGCAAGCATTTTTTTGCCCATAGTATAAAGCGGCACCTGCGGCCCCGGCACATTGGTCGAAACCATGTTGAAGGCCGGAAACGGTGCGGTTGCCAGCGCGCCTGCCAGTGCCTGTACAGGCGCAGGCAGGATTCCCATCAGAGCCGAAAACAGATTCAAGCCTTCTGCCACGCGCCCGCCTTTGAGCGTCCCGGTCTTTTGATTGATATAGCGAAAACGCTCGACCACGTCGCGCAAATCGAGCGGAATCTCGACCGGCAGTAGAGACACCAGATTGCCCAGCGCGCCGCGCTGCTCATCTTGGCGCAAGCTCACGGGCACCATAAATCGCGCGTGGCGATTCTTGACAGGCTGTCCATGACTCTCTACGTATTTGGAGACCGCGCTTGAGAGCACTGTCAGGGCGACATCGTTGACTGTTCCGCCGAGAGCAGTGCGAATGGCACGCACTTCGGCGAAAGAAAACGTACTCCAGGCTAACTTGCGTTCGCCAGAGCATTGCCGGTTGAAAGGCAACAAGGGAGCGGGAGTGGCAAGGCGCGGCAATTCGCCGCCAACTTTCTGCATCGCTTCGCGCGCTGGCTGATTAGTAAATGCCTCCGCCAGATTAAGCAAGCCGTTTTGAAACTCCATCCAACGATTCATTCCCTCTTCCATACCGCCAAGGAGCGAGTCGAAAAATTGTCGCGTCGGATCAAATTTCGGAGGGAGCGGCTGGGCTGTTTCCGGCTTCGTCGGCAGCGGTTTTATTTCGGGCGAGATGTCCAGAATGATTTTGATGATGTCGATGCCCGACATGCCGTCCACCATGCAGTGGTGAATCCGTGCAATCATCGCCGTGTTTCCACCTTCCAACCCGTAAACCCAGTAGATGTCCCAGAGAGGTTTGTCTCGATCCATCACGGGCGTAAAAATCTTGCCCGATAATTCGATCAACTCTTTTTCTCCGCCGGGCTGGTCAAGCTGTAGCTTGAAGATGTGATTGCGAACGTCAAAGTGCGGGTCAAACTCCCACGTCGGATGTCCCAGATTAAACGGGTCGGGCTTGATGATTTGCTGGTAACGCGGAACCAGATGCATCTTCGCATCCATCATCGCCACGAAGTCTTCAAACGGAACTTCGCCCTCGAAGAGATGCACGCTACCGATGTGCATAGGGGCTTCCTTTTTCTCAAAGTAGAGAAAACTCGCGTCTAGAGTGGTGAGGCGGCGGTTAAGTTTTTGACTGGACATTTACGTCTCCGATAATTTTCGCGCCTTGCAGTTCAGCTCGATGACCAAACATCAACCAGATAACGATTCTGCGTTGTCATTTCATTGAGCCACCTTTCAGCCGCCGCGCCGCTCGCGCCCGTCTTCTCGCTATAGACAGCAGCAACGGTGCGCCCGACATCTGGAGCCATGCGGCTCGCGTCGCCGCAAACATAAATTACAGCGCCCGCTTCCAACAACTGCCACACTTCATCGCGCCGTACATAAATTTCATTCTGGACGTAGCATTTGGGCTGCCCATCGACACGGGAAAATGATGCAGAGAGTTTGGTGACGCCCTCGTTTTCAAAGCGGCGCAGCTCGTCTTCGTAAATAAAATCCTGTTGCGGATGACGACAGCCGAAGAAGAGAATTGATGCGCCTATCTCCTGCCCCTGCGCTTTTAATGCGGCGCGCTCCTGCAAGAATCCGCGAAACGGCGCGATGCCCGTTCCGGGGCCGACCATGATTATCGGGGTCGCAGGATTGTCGGGCAACCTGAAAACCGATTTAGTGTCTTTGACGAAAGCGTAAATCACGCTCTGTTCAGTCTGGCGGCGCAGGTAATTCGTGCAAACGCCTGCGAACGTTCCACGCCCCGAACGCGCGTCGCCTTCTACTACGGCCACAGTGATACTACAACGGCGCGCCGTTACCAGAGGCGAGGATGAAATAGAGTAATAACGCGGGCGCAGCGGCGAAAGCATTTCCAGATAAACTTCAAACGGTAGAGTGCAGGCTGGAAATTCTTCCAGCAAATCAATCAGCGATTTGCGACGGTCGAAAACTTCTTCTCTGTACCGCGACGCGCTCTGTTCATCGTCGCCTGTCCAAGCCGCGAGTTTAATTTTCTCCGGCGGGCATTCTGTGTATTCGACGAGCGTGTTTAGCTGCGTGCGCGTGGTCGTTTCCTGCAACTCTACGTAATCGGCGAGCAAGCGATAGACGGAAATCGTTTCGTCAACGGGCAGGAAAGTTTTGCGACTTCCGGTTTTCCGCAGGCGAATAAACGCGTCGCGTTCAAAACCGAAGCGTGCGGCGACTCGCTTAACTAAAGTTTCGCCGTTGTGCGGAACCACTCCTAAGTGATCGCCCGCCGCGTAAGTTACGTCTTCCGGCAATTCAAGCTCTATATGACGGGTCGAGCGAGTCGAAGGATTCAAGCCTTCCTTGCGATGCAGCTCGCGATTGACAGCAACTCTCATAGGCCGCGCCGCGAACGAATCTACAAACGGACTCGCCTGCTCACCCGCGACGATTTCGAGCTTATAGAGCGGCTTTTGTTTGCCGTCGATTTCAAATTTGAGCTTCAACTCTCTGGCAACCAGAGAGCGCAGCGGCTGATACCATTTTTGAAACTGTCCTTCGAAATCATCGCGGGCGTCGCCTTCGCCGTGCAGGTAAAATCTTCTAGCGCCAAGCTGCGCGAGACGTTCGTCAATAAAGCGCGGCACAGCTTGAAACGTCGTCGCCCAGTCGCGATTGCCGCAGCCGAAGACCGCATAGGTTACGCCGTTGAGGGAATCAGCCGCCAGCCCGCCCCTTTCAAGCCAATCACAGAACTGCGCGGCATTGTCAGGCGGTTTTCCGTTGTATGAAGAGGATGTAATAACAAGCAGCCCTTCTTTCGGCAAGCGCCCGATGTAATCATCCAGCGGCGCGACTTTGACTGCAAACCCGTTCTCTTCGGCGTCCCCGGCGATGCGGCGTGCGAGTTCCTCAGCCGTCCCCATGTTCGAGCCATACAAAGCTAAAAGAGGTGTTTCGTGTTTCTCTGCCTTCGGGCTTGGGGCTTCGGACTTTGAAAATGTCTCGTCATCATAGAGCCTCTGCACTTGCGAATCTTTTTTATAAAAGGAGCGCTCGTCATCGCGGCGAAGGCGAACCCTGATTCTGAAGTCCTCTGGCTTCATCGTCAGCGTTTCTTTTATCTTTAATTCGTAGCGCGTGTGGTCAATCAGCTTGAAGCGTTGCAAGATCATGGCTATAACGAGCGTCGCTTCCTGCAAAGCGAACTGTCGCCCGATGCAGGCACGTTGCCCGTTGCCGAATGGTTTGTAGGCGTTCGGCGGAAGCGCCGCCTCTTTTTCCGGCATGAAATTGTCCGGGTTAAAAACTTCCGCCTGCTCGCCCCAGACCCTCGGGTCGCGGTGCAGCATTGGGAGCAGGACGTTGATTTGATGTTGGCGCTTGATTTTGTAACGGCCTCCGAGGACTGTATCCGTGTAAGGAACGAGCGCGTAAGCCGGAGCGGTCGGAAACAGCCGCAGCGTCTCTTTCAAAATCTGAGCGATATAAGTTAATTGATTGACCTGCGCGTAAGTCGGCTTGATTGAAAGGTCATCTCCAAAGACTCTATCGACTTCCTCAACGGCACGCGCCAGCACATACGCGTGGTTGAGCAAATGATAGATAGCAAACGACAGCAGCCCGCTAGTGGTTTCGTGTCCGGCGATGAGAAAAGTGATGACCTGGTAGCGTATGTTGAGGTCGTCCAGTTGCTCTCCGCTCTTTTTATCAACGCCTGAGAGCATGTAGCTGAGCAAGTCTGTCTTGTCCGACAAATCTTCGCCCACGGCACGCCGGTCTTTGATAATCCGGTCAACAATCTCGTTCATCGTACGCACGTCCACTTGAAATTGACGCGAGCGCTTTTTCTGCACGAGCTTTTCCATAGGCATATCGCTCAGCTCGTCCATAGACGTACCGAGCGCGTTTGCCATTGCGCTGACGAAGGGGTGTTCCGAGTCGTGATAGAAAGAGTTGAAGCGGTAGCCGAAGCCGCACAGCCCTATGGTATCAACCGTGAGGTTGGTCATCTCGCGCACCACATCAATCTCTTCGCCCGCGTTAAGTCTCTCCCACTTGAGGACAAGCTGTTCGGCAATGTCCAGCATCATCGGGTGATAGCCTTTCATCGCTCGATGGCTGAAATTAGGCAGTAGAATATTGTGTGCTTTAGACCAGTTCGGCTCCTGTGTCTTGGCTGTAAAAAGTCCGTCGCCCGCGAAGCGGCGCACCAACCCCAAAGCCCCTCGAATAGTCTTATCGAAGCGGGTTTCATCCGACAACTCGTTGACGAGTTCATAGCCTGAGACGACTAAGACCACACGACCTCGAAAGACCATTCGATAGATTGGGCCGTACTCGCGCGCAAGCCTGACCATATCCTGCACCGGCGTGGCCGCGCTGAGATCAAACATATTTCCCAGCAAAAACTTTTCCGGCGGCTGTGGAATGCGTGCGAGCTTCCGGTCTGATTTTATTGCCTGTTCTGCGTCCATCTTCAATTGATTAAATGATTCGATTGGCCGTGATTGCTAAAGCGTCAATCCGGTGACATCGTACGACATCACGATTAAATCATGCGTGCGTCCCCTTCGGTCAATCACGTAATCGGCCAGCAGAGCTTCAACCGTAAACCCCAGCCGCTCGAAAACCTGGCGCGCTCCCTTTTGCTCCGATGCCATGCGCGCCACGACCTTCTGTAATTCTTTCGCGCGTGCAATGGTATTGACTTCATCTGCGAGTAGATTTCCCAAGCCTTTGCCGCGAAATTCCGGGCTGATGAGCAATTGAATTTCGCCCAGATGCCGCGTCCACGTCAGATTGTTGACGGTGAGCGTCCCGTGCCCTACGAGTCTTCCATCTGATTCAGCCAGCACGGTGACGACGCGTCCTGCTTTGATCTCTCTCATCCAGCCGTCAACTGCTTCCGGCTCAGTAATGTCAATCGAGAGAAAGAGCAGGTCGTCCGTGGGCAGGAGACGCGCAAAGGCCAGAAGCGCGTCTCTGTCCTCTGCCTGCATCAAGCGCAAAGTAACTCGCCTGTCACCGAGCGTCGTCGTCCACGGGTAATTTCTTTTTGAAACTGATGTATTAGCCATTGTCACTCCAATATGAGACTTCAACCTTCTCGCCTTAACCTTCGGGGTCAGTTGTACTACAAGCTGAACTGAGCAATCCAGCGAGGACCTGATTTGTGGGGGCGAAGGACAAGTCCTCTGCCCGTCGCGCTGCAAAGCGCGAATCAAGTTTCACTTAATTCAAGATTGAACGTAATCAATCTTCATTATCGTCTTTCAGACGATACGGGCAGAGGACTTGTCCCTGCCCCTACGGTTTTGAAATGCGCTCTTAGCTTTTAGCTTGCTCTTCTTCGCGTAAGACGCGATGCAGAATTTTCCCGACCGGCGTTTTCGGCAGGCTATCACGTATTTCAACGACGCGCGGAACTTTATAAATCGCCAGCCCCGTTTTGCAGTGCTCGATTATCTCGTCGGAGCTTGCTTCCGCACCCGGTTTGAGCACGACGCACGCTTTGACCGCTTCGCCCCTGTACGAGTCCGCGACGCCTATGACGGCTGCTTCCATCACGGCAGCATGCGTATAAAGCACGCTCTCGACCTCCGACGGGTAAACATTAAAGCCGCCGACTATAATCATGTCTTTCTTGCGCTGCATGATGAAGAAATAGCCGTCCTCGTCCATACGCGCGACATCGCCTGTATGAAGCCACGTGCGCCCTTCGGCATCGGTTCTGAGCGCGATTGCCGTTTCGTCCGGGCGATTCCAGTAGCCCTTCATCACCTGCGGGCCTGCTATACAAATCTCGCCCTCCTCTCCGAGTGGAACTTCGCGCGTACCTGTTTCGAGGTCAACGATTTTCACAAAAGTGTCAGGATACGGCAGGCCGATGCTGCCCGGCTTGTAAGGCATTAGATACGGAGTTGAATGCGTGACGGGCGAAGCTTCAGACAAACCGTAGCCTTCGTTGAGCGCGCCGCCCGTGATGCGGTCAAACTGTTCTATAACTTCTAACGGGAGGGGAGCCGAGCCGCTGTTGAAAATGCGGATTTTGTCTATACCGGATTCCCTTGCCTGCGGGTGATTGAGCAGCGAGATGTAAATCGTAGGCACTGCGGGAAAGTAGGTCGGGACGTAATCACGTATGGCCGCGAGCAGCGCGTCCACGTCGTATTTCGGAATCAAAATTTGCCGCGCGCCCAGCCATGTGCCGTGTAACAGGCCAATCGTAAAGCCGTAAACGTGATACATGGGGATTACCAGCAGGAAAGTTTCCGTGCCGCGAATGAGATGCTCGTGTCCCCAGATTGTAGATTGCACGACGTTAGCGAAAATGTTGTAGTGCGTGAGCATCGCGCCCTTGGGCACACCCGTAGTCCCGCCCGTGTATTGCAGGACGGCTACATCGCTGAGCGCGTCAATCTCTACACGCGGTAAATCCGGCGCGTCCACCCCGGCCATCAACTCGGACATAAGCGTTGTGCCTTCGACGCGTGATGTCTGCGCGGCAGCAACCGAATACTCCGCTACGGAAGTAATCAAGACCGTTTCAATGCCGGTCTGTGCTTTGACGTTGAGCGCGACGGGCGCTAGCAGATCAAGCGTCAACAGAAGACGAAAGCCGGAATCGTTGGCGACGACCATCAATTCGCGCGGAGTGTAGAGCGGGTTGATGTTCACGACGATTGCGCCGAGCCGCAAGATGGCAAAAGTAGCGACTAGATACTGCGGACAATTCGGCAGCATGATGCCTATGCAATCGCCTTTGTGGACGCCCAGACGATGAAGCGCGGTCGCCAGCCTGTCTGCCTGTTCTTTAATCTGGCTGTAGGTCAGCTCTGCTCCCAGGAAAATCGTCGCGGTCTTGTCCGGAATTTCTATAGCCGTTCTACGCAAAATCTCGTAGAGCGAGCGGCGAGGGTAATTAATCTGCGGGCGCACCCAGTAATCGTACTGCTTGAGCCAGGGTCGCTCCGCATAAGGTGATTGTTCGTAGCCTACTTCTGCTTTAGTCATGAACCATTCTCCCGATTAAACGGCGGTCATAAAACTCTGTCCATAAAGATAGTGTGTCTGGTGATATAACCGGCTGCATCGGACGAATTCAAACACTGCCGAGCCTTTGAGCCTTGCCTTTATTTTACACAAAGCCCTTGGCAATAGCGTTTACGCGGATTCCTTGATTTCCCCTCGAAGCCCTTAGATATTTTCACGTTATGCCCGAAAAAGGTAGGAAAATTTCACGTCGTACCCGAATCTTTTTTCAGGCTATGCGGGAATCTACGTCTGTCAGTTGTATTCTCCATCCGGCGTATTTCACTTAATCGCTGAACATATAGTTGCTCTCGCAGATTCCGGCGTGAAGTGAAATAAGGTCTCTCTAATGAGACGATTAACAGGAAACTTTTCATTTTGGTGGGCATGGTCAAGTACTATCTCAACGGCATCTATCATAAACTTTCTATCCATAATCACAGGGAAGTGTTGCCCGCGCCTGTCAACAAAGTCTGTTATCAGTCTCATCCTGTACTCAATGAGGCTTAGAGCGAATAATATCGAATAAAGACAAGTGAATCTGGGTGCGTCTTATACCTATTTCTTCAAAATCGAATTTAGATGATTGCGAAGCCAGCATATAATCAGATACCATTATTACAATACTCACTCGCTAGATTTTCAATGAACAGTAGACTTGTCGGCTTGAAGAAAAAGGATGGCAAATGAACCGCGCTGACATAACGGAACTGCATTACATCACGGCAATTGCGAACCTGACTTCGATATTGCAGCACGGGATTCTTTCTCATAGACTCGCCGACAAACTTGCCCATTATTCTGTTGCGATGCCTGAGATTCAGGAACTGCGAAAAAACAAACAAATTCCTGGAGCACGCATGCTGCATGAATATGCGAACCTTTATTTTGATGCACATAATTCGATGCTCAGTAAGTGCAGGCAACGTAACAATGAGATTTGCGTGCTTCGAGTTAACCCGCAGGTTCTTGATCTAATCGGGGTAATCGTTACTGATCGCAATGCGGCGAGCGGTTGGGCGAGTTTTAGGCCAGCGTCTGATGGGCTAACTTACTTAGATTCTAAACGTTTATTCGCAAGATACTGGACGCATGCAGACCCATACGAGCAGATGAATCATAAGTCTGAAAAGTGTGCTGAAGTCCTGGTGCCCGACCGTGTTGAGCCTCATTTTGTGATGGGGTCATATGTGGCAAATCAGACCGCCCTAGCATCATTCCAGGCTTTAAATACTGGATTGCCAGTGCAAATCCGCGCTATGTTTTTCTGAGGTGCATATGAAAATTCTGGTTGGAGATATTTTACAGTCCAAAGCCCAAACGTTGATCAATACAGTCAACTGCGTTGGGGTCATGGGTAAGGGCATTGCTTTGGAATTCAGGAAGCAATTTCCAGGGATGTTTGCTGATTATGTAAAACGGTGCGAGCGCAGAGAAGTGAAACCAGGAGTCCCCTATTTATTTGAGAGAGAGTCGCCGCCTAATATCATCAATTTCCCTACCAAGGATCACTGGAAATCGGTTTCGCGAATTGAGGATATTGAGAATGGCTTGCAATATTTATTGAAGCATTACAAAAAATGGAACATAAGCTCGCTGGCAATACCCCCCTTGGGGTGCGGTAACGGACAACTTGAATGGAAAGCCGTCGGCCCGTTGATCTATCGTTATGCCAGTCAGATAAACGCTTCGGTCGAGATGTATGCCCCTTACGGGACACCACCCAAAGAATTGACGATTGAATTTCTATCGCAAGTTTCTACCGGTTTCCTTCCATACGACAACAAAATCACTGCGTCCGTCATCAACCCCGCCTGGATTGCCCTTGTGGAGATTCTGCGCCAGATAGAGGAACAGCCATATCATTGGCCTACCGGACGAACTATTTTTCAGAAGCTGGCCTACGTTGCCACCCGAGAAGGGCTTCCTACAGGCTTTGTATATCTAAAGAGCAGTTTCGGTCCCTTCAGCAAAGACCTGAAAAGGGCTGAGACGAACTTGGTAAATAACAATCTACTTCAGGAAGAACGAAAGGGCCAACGGTTTATGGTCAAGGTTGGCCCTAATTTCGAGAGAGTCCGAAAGGATTTCCGGGCATCGCTAGATCAGTGGAAGCCAATTATTGACAAAACCGCCGACCTGTTTATGAGGATGAATACCAATCAGGCGGAGGTTGTTGCGACCGTGATCTTTGCGACTGACTCACTTAAGAAGCAAAGGGACGTGTCGCCGACTGAAACCGAGGTACTAGACTGCGTTCTCCAGTGGAAGCATCGCCGCCGCCCACCTCTGGACGTACCTATCGTTGCCTCAACGATTCGCAATCTCGGAATGCTTCGTTGGCTTAATATACAACTAGATGAGAATCTGCCCGTTCCAGAGGAATAATCGGTCGGCTCTTGATTGTCATCAATCAAGAGCCATCTGCTAATAACAACCCAGCGTGACCTTTACGTAGCAAACTCTTAATCTCGATTCATATCAAACGCTGGCATTTCAAATCGCAATCATCAACACCTTCAAGGCCAACACTGGCACGATACCGATTCCATGCCTGACCTTGAGGCTTGGCCTCGCTCCAGCCGATTGGGTTGTGGAATTGCGTGCTAAGCTCTGCGAAGAAGTTGTTGATTTTCGGCGAAGTGAGATCTCATTTTACGTGCGAATTATGGCTGATCAAAATTCTTACTGTTGATTCGAAGCCTGCAGCTTGAGCCTACAGGGGCGCTTATGCTAGCCTTGCCGCTCCTACGGTTGTTGTGGGCGTTTCCGGCTTACGATTTCCTGACGAGGTTTCCCCTTAAAAAACAGAATGCAAGGCCGCGAGTCTTTCAAGCTCGAACCTCTGTTTGTGTTCTGTTGAGTTCCGCTAGCGGTTCGAGAGCCGGTCTTGGCTCGTGCGTTTTCACCTCAGGTTGGGCGGCTTGAATCGGTAGCTTAATAAAACAGGAGTAGAGAAATTACAGCGATGATTACGAACTCACGCCAATCCGTTTTGCGGCGTCAATGGTCTGCGGTGCTGCTTGTGCTGCTGCTTATTTCCTCGTCCGCTTTCGGCTGGCAGCAACAGGCGGTCGCGCCCGCAGCCTCCGGCGCGTCCGCGCTCTCTGCCGCCGAACGTGCTTTGAGCGAGAGCGTCAAGGTTGAAACGATAAAGGATGTGACGACGGCGCTATCTTCGGACGAGATGCAGGGACGCGGAACGATGCAGCCGGGCGGCGAAAAGGCCGCCAGCTATATTGCCGAACGGTTTGCCAAGCTGGGGCTGAAGCCTCTGGGGGAAAAGAACGGCTACCTACAACCGATTAAGTTCAGGGAGACGGAGTTTCTGCCGGAAACAAGTCTCAAGGTGGGCGATGCGGCGTTGAAGCTTGGCTCGGATTTCGTTGTCGCTCCGCCTTTGAGCGGCGACAAGGCAGCGAGCGGACAGATGGTCTTTGTGGCTTACGGGCTGGTTTCAGCAACTCCGAAACGAAACGATTTCGCTGGAATTGATGTCAAAGGAAAAATCGTCGTCATGCTCGACGGCCCGCCGCAGAGCGTGAGCCTTGAGGCATGGAAAAAGGCCAAGGCGCAGATGACAATCATGCTCGACGTAGTAAGAGGAGGAGCCGCAGGGATAATCTTCGTCAGTCATGGCAGAGAGGAGCATCCTTACTCGGAGATGGCAGACTATTTGTCGCGCCGCCAGCTTGATCTAGCGGACGACGAAGAGCTTCCAGCCTTTCTGCCTCCGTTTCTGATGGTGAGCAACGAGACCGCAGAGAAGTTGTTTGCTCAATCGGGCACGACCTTCGCTCAGGCTCTTGAGAAAGCGGAGAAAGACTGGTTCACGCCCTTCAATCTTAAACAGTCTGCGAAGATTACAGTGCGCATGAAGAAGACTAAGGGCACCGGCAACAACGTCGTAGGACTCCTTGAAGGCTCGGATGCGAAACTGAAGAACGAGGCGATTGTTTACACAGCCCACTATGACGCGTTCGGCGTGGGCGCTGCGGGTCGCATCTATCATGGCGCAGCCGACAACGCCATAGGCGTCGCAGAGATGATAGCGATTGCAGAAGCCTTCACGCAGTCGCCTACGAAGCCCAAACGCTCGATTATCTTTCTGGCCGTCACGGGCGAAGAGTACGGCTTGTACGGCTCTGAGTACTGGGCTAGGAATCCAACGTGGAAGCTCAAGCAGGTGGCCGCCAATCTGAATTTCGACGGCATGGGAACGGAAGTTTACGGCCCAGTCAAAACGGTCGTCGGATACGGAGCCGAGCACTCTTCGCTAGGCCAGTTGCTGAATGATGTTGCTGCGGCCTTCGGCATCAAGGTCATTCCAGACCCGATGCCGGATGAGAAATCATTCTACCGCTCGGATCATTATGCTTTCGTCAAGAAGGGCGTGCCAGCGTTGATGCTGCTCGGCGCACCTGAAGGTGAAACGTCGCGTTGGATTGACCGCATGAAGAAGTGGGAGAAGACGGATTACCATCAGCCTACGGATGTGATTCGCGCCGATTGGGATTGGAACGGCCCTCGCGCCATAGCACAGGTCGGCGTCGTAATGGGAATGCGTCTCGCCAGTACCGACGCTATGCCCGCATGGCTACAAAACTCCATCTTCAACCGCGAGCGCGGAACCAACGCACCCGCGCCGGAAGAACCGTGAAAAGCAGGTAACGGGTGTCAGGTGCCGGGTGCCGGTAAAAGCAAATCAACTGGATTCTCTTTTACCAGCACCCGGCACCTGACACCCGATACCTGCTTTAATAGTTTGTTAGAATCTCTTCCGGCTTGAAGCCCAATAGGCTGAGTCGTTCGCGCGTCTGTTCGAGCATCTGGCGTGAGCCGCAGATGAGGGCGACGGGCTGTTGCAGATTTGGCAGAACGTGTTCGAGGAGCGATTGGACGTAGCCGGTTGGCCCTGACCAGTCGTGGCCGTCCGGGCGCGAGATGACCTGTCGCAGCTCTACGCCCGCCTCTTCCCACCTTTCTGTTTCATCGCGGTAGCAGAAATCATCCGGCGTTCGCGCACCGTAGAGGACAACCAGTTGGCCGAAATCCTGCTTGCGCTTCAGTACGTGGCGCAGCGCCGAGCGAAGCGGCGCGACGCCCGTTCCCATGGCTACGAACACGAGGTCTTTTCCCTTCTGCTCATCCAACGGGAAGCCGTGCCCGACTGTTTCCGCAAGCTCTACGCGGTCGCCTTTCTTCATCTCGTAAATGCGCGCTGACGCTCCCTGCGCGCGCTTGACTAAAAATTCCAGCTCCGCGTCCTCGGGCGCGCTCGCATAGGCGAAGTAGGCAGGGTGCTCTCCGTGTACCTTTAGAACGGCGACCTGTCCGGGCGTAAAATGCAGGCCGTGCGCGCCTACGGAATCTTCCGGCAGCATGTCTAAAGAGCGTATCTCTCTGGCTTCGTCGCGCACACGCTTGATAAGAAGCGTGCGGCTCTTCTGTTCTCCCATGAAACTCTCTTTAACCGCTTCTCTTCTGGCCTTCTTTGCTTACTTGCTTTTCCGCTTCCTTATAGAGGCTATCAATCAGGTCTTTGTATTTTTCATCCACGACGCGGCGTTTTACTTTTAGTGTGGGCGTCAGCTCGCCGCCTTCGATTGTCAGCTCGTTTTCGAGTAGAGCAATGCGCTTGACCTTCTCGAACTGCGCTAGGTTTTCCGTGAGAGCGTTTACCTGTCGCTCGAAGAGATTGATGATGCGCGGATGCTTTATTAGCTCGGCAGGCGCGCGCGCATCCAAGCCCTTGAGCTGTGCATAAGACTGAAGCTGTTCCCAGTCGGGCACAATCAGCGCGGCGGGGAACTTGCGCTCGTTGCCTACGAGCACGACCTGATTGACGAAGCGGGAGCCTTTGATGAGTTGTTCGATAGGCTGCGGCGCGATGTACTTGCCGCCGGACGTTTTGAAAAGCTCCTTCTTGCGATCCGTGATGCGAAGAAAGCCGTCTTCATCCAGTGTCCCTATGTCGCCCGTCTTGAACCAGCCGTCCTCCGTGAAGACTGCGCGCGTCTCTTCGGGCTTGTTGTAATAGCCCAGCATCACGTTCGGCCCGCGCGCCTCTATCTCGCCGTCAGAGGCGATTCGCACTTCTACGTTTCTGATGGGACGGCCAACTGTGCCTATGCGATTGTCTTCGAGCATTCCGGCGGAGATTACAGGCGAGGTCTCCGTCAACCCGTAGCCCTGAAGAATCGGGATGCCTGCGCCCGCGAAGATATAGCCTATCTCTTCCGAGAGAGCCGCGCCGCCCGATACAAACAGCCGCACGCGACCTCCAAGTCCAGCATGCCACCTGGAGAAGACCAGACGCTGCGCCAACTTGTACTTGAAAGCTAAAAGGCGCGGCACAGGCTTCCGACTAATCTCATAGCGCGCATAAAGCTTTCCTACGCCGACAGCCCACGCCAGAATCGCGGCCTTCAGCTTCCCTTCGCTCGCCGCGCGCTCCTTTATGCGCTGGTAAATCTTTTCAAAAAGGCGCGGCACGCCGACGAAAATAGTGGGGCGCACCTCTCTAAAATTCTCGCCGACCTTTTCCAGAGACTCTGCGTAGTAAACGCTCATGCCGTGATGTATGTACATGTACATCGCCAGTCGTTCGAGCACGTGCGAGAGCGGAAGCACGGAAAGGGCTATGTCCTGTGTGCCGAAGGAAAGATGGCCGGACGAATCAATCAGGTTCGAGACCAGATTCGAGTGCGTGAGCATCACGCCCTTTGGCTCGCCCGTAGTCCCCGAAGTGTAGATGATGGTCGCTAAATCATCCGGCTTTGCAGACTGCTCCAGTTCCGCTATTAACGCGGGCTGCTCCTTCATAAGCTCCTGCCCGCGTGCTTCCACACTGGAGAGAGCAATCCCTGTATTCTCTTCGACTCCATCGGCGTCGAAGAAGACTATGTATTCGAGCGCATTGCATTCCCGAATGGCGTCACGAACGCGCTCGAAGGCCGCACCGTTCTGTATGAAGAGCACGCGAGCGCCCGAATCCTGAAGGATGTAGCAGACCTGCGAAGGCGTTTGCGTCGAATAGATTGGGACATCAATAGCGCCTGCGAAGAGAGCGCCCGCATCACAGAGCGTCCATTCGGGGCAGTTCTGCGAAAGAAGCCCTACGCGGTCGCCGTGGCGCACGCCCATAGAGTAAAGCCCCAGCGCAATAGAGCGCGTACGCTCTATCATCTCTTCGGAAGAAATGGACGCCCAGACTCCATCGCGCTTGTAATTGAGCGCATCAGGCTTCGTGTGCTTTCGCGCCGCATGAAGGAACATCTCTACGAGCGTGGTCGGCTCATCTTCAAGAACAGGCACGCGCGTGCGGGGGGAAACCTCTGCGGTGGGGGTCGTCAATTGAGAAGTGGCGTTCATCATGCTGCGCTCACTCCGTTTAAGAAGATGTCCATCACCTGATCCGCCATCGGCACCAGCTTGTAACGGCGCTTGGAGAGAATCCAGTTGGTCGCCATCTCGTCGAGCGCGCCGAAGAGCATCTTGGCAACCAGCTTTGCGTTCAACTCGCGGCGAAAGATTCCGGCGCGTTGTCCCTCTTCAAACGTAGTGCGAATAATCCCCAGGTATTCTGCAAAGCCTGCGGCGGAGAACTCTTCCATGAACTTGGTAGAGCCGCGCAGCTCCACTTGAAAGACCACGGCGAGGTCTCTGTCAGCGCCAAGGCGCTCAAGGTGCAGGCGTGCGATGCCTCTCAGTTTCTCGCGCGGGTCATTAATCGCTTCCAGTTTCCTGCGACCTTCGGCAATTGCTTCCTCCATCGCGGCGTCAAAGATGGAATGAAGAATCTCCTCTTTGCTTTTGAAGTAGAGATAGACAGTGCCATCGGCCACGCCCGCGGCTTTAGCAATGTCTGCGACCTTCGAGTTGAAATAGCCGTTGCGCGCAAAGACCTGTGTGGCCGCGCGCAGGATGGCTTCGCGTTTATCAGCAACAGCAGGACGAACCGTAGATAGAGAACGAACAGAGCGCATCAAAAGCACCTTAAGTTGTCTGTAGATTTTTGGCGAGGCAACCCGACTGAATGAATCCTCACTCAGTCGAACGTCCATAGCCTAACATTCCAAGTCCCAAGTTCCAAGTCCGGGTAAGTCCCAAATTCCAAGTCCCATGTCCCAAGTTAGAACTCTTGCTTTTGACTTGGGACTTGGGACTTGGAACTTGGGACTCTATTCTAGGCTTCTTGTTCTGTCTCTTCCGGGCCGTTTGGCTCCGCCATGTTGCCGCCGTCGCCGGAGATTTTAATGGCGCTGCCGCCGCGCATGCGAAATTCGCTCTGCGGGAAAGGAATCTCTATGCCCTCTTCCAGAAAAAGCTGCCGGATGCGGTAGTTGATGTCGCTCTTGATTGTAGGATGGCGGCGGGGGCGGTCTGTCCAGACCAGCAGGCGAAAATTTAGAGACCAGTCGCCAAAGTCCAGAAACTGCACGGAGGGCTTCGGCTCTTCCAGAACGAACTGAACGCCTTCGGCGGCGCGCAGCAAGGTTGCGGTCACAAGGTCAACGTCCGAGTCATACGAGACGCCGACCGGAACAGAGAGGCGTGAGCGCTTGCCGCTGTAAGACCAGTTAATCAGGCTCTGGTTGACGAGCCTGGAATTAGGCACGATGGCCGCGATGTTATCGTTGGTGATGACGAGCGTCGTGCGCAGGTTGATGCTCTGCACGCGGCCTTCGATGAGTTTACTGTCCGGGCCTGAGACGGTGATGAAGTCGCCTATGCGCACGGGACGCTCAAAAAGAAGTATGAAGCCGGATGCCAGATCGCCCGCGATGAACTGCAAGCCGAAGCCTATGCCGACCGAGAGCGCGGTGAAGACGACCGCGATAGAGGTTAAATCCAGAGAGAAGGCTGTCCTTAGTGCAAAGAGAATGCCGACTGTAACGATGAAGTAATGAATGAGGCGCATGATCGTGTACCGGATACCGGGATCAAGGCGCGCGTGACCGTCTGCAATGCGGCGCTCGAAGAAGGCTCGCATCCAGCGTGAGATGAAGACAGCCAGTAAGAGAATTACCAGCCCCTGCACGAGCGTCGAAAGAGAGAACTCTATCTTGCCGAAGGTGAAGGTTTGATTAATGTATCCTTTAATACGCTCCCAGATTTCCGTAAAGCTTTCCAGCCACAGCAAGAGGTTCGCAAGAAAACCGCTCATCGTCGCTACAAAGTTACCGCCTATCGCTTCTATGTTCATCAGTGACTCAACTCCCCTTGTCTATTCGCCGCACATCAAGCATAGAGAGCTTCAAAGCAGACGAGCCGCCGGGGGCTTTTGAAAGCGAAGCGCCGGGCGGCTCAGGATTGTAAAACTCTCTCTAACTTTACTAACGGAGGTGGAGGGACTCGAACCCCCAAGCGCTTTCGCGCGGCGGTTTTCAAGACCGCTGACTTACCATTAGCCTACACCTCCAAGTGCATCTGCTTTACGTAATAATATACAGCACGCCTAGCAACTGGCTCAACTTACGGCTCACGCGCTCAGCGAGAGAGCGGCGGGCATTGCCGCTCTCTTCAAGCACCTGAACCTCCTGGCCTACGCGCAAGCGGCCTGTGCTGATGATGCGCGCATAAAGCCTTGAGTAGCCGGGATGTTTCTTCTGCGCGATGCGGCGGTAGTTTCCTTTGATGAACGAGGCAGTGATGCTGTTGCAGGGATTTGTGTAGCTGGTAATCTCCACGACCACCTCGTCGCCCAGAGCCAGACGAGCGCCGGGCTTAAGCTCCGACCAATCAAGCCCCTTGATGGTGACGTTTTCGCCTACGGAGCCGGGTGTAATCGGATGCCCTTCCTGTTGCAATTCCTCTATGCGCTCAAGCGAGTAAAGGCAGAGCGCCCTTTCAGGCCCGCCGTGAATTTTGGGATGAGCCTGACGGTCTCCTACAAGACCCGTCTCCATGACTAACGCTTCTTCGACCGGCACTTTAGGCACGCCGCCGTCCGAACAGTTGATTTGAAAGATTACGCCCATACGAACATCCTCAATCTTAGAAGCAATCTAGAAATTCCTATGTTTGCGCCGCAGGTGCAGCCAGAAGGTAGCCAGAGGCTGAGGCGGACGAGAGGCCGACTCCGCCTCTGGTCACCATGTAGTTAACATTCGCGCCCTGAAGGGAGCGCGTAGAATCTACGCGCTCCCTTCAGGGCGCGTGCCCTCAAACTCGTTCCGGTTCCAGACGTTTCACGTCTGGCTACCATCTTGCTGCGCCTTCGGCGCAAACCATTGAATTCCCAAATAGCTCCTTAGTAGTTTGCCTGAAAACTATTCCAGCCCGTCGCACCGGAACCCCCGAGCCTGAAACTATTCATGCCTGAGATTGACAGAGTGTAATCCGAAATCCCGTACCCGGTAGAACTTTCTTTTGTACTAGACGAGCCTTTTTTTACACGATTAGCTTTTCATGATAGAACACACTCAAAGCTGAAGCGCACCGCTCGCCCTTTGAAGCGGACGAGTGCCGTTTACAGATTGTCAGGGTCAGTGCTGACTTGCGATACTGGCTGGCTCGCTATTCAAATCTTTTTTCCCAGAGGATACGTATAAGCCTATGGCTCGCGCCATATACACGCGCGCCCGTTAAGGCAGCCGCAACCGAAATCCGACAATCAATCTTAAAGCCCGTAGAGGAAACTATGAAAAGCAATCGTCTTCACTTACGCCTGAAAATTTACATCGCCCTGTTGCTCTCATTCTGCACTTTATTTACAAGTGTGCGCCTTGCCCCGGCACAGGTGGAAAACGTCTCGCTTGACAATCTCAAGAAGGGGCAGGTGATTCAGGGGTTTCGCACAGAGGCCATCTACCTGAGCGATTCGGATCGTCCGATGGGCGGGCGATTTATACACACGCGCACGGGGTTCACTTTTGATTTCCTGCAAATCCAGTCAGTGCCGCAGGCTTTCATGTGGGTCAATTCCTTTCCGACCTCCGACATGGGCGAGCCGCACACGCAGGAGCATCTGCTTTTGGGCAAGGGCAACAAAGGTCGGGACGTTGCCAGCCTTCAGGACATGTCGCTCGTTGAATCCAACGCTTTCACTATGCAGTGGCGCACGGTCTACAACTTTAATACGGGCGCAGGCGCAGAGGTCTTCTTCAAGCTCTTCGAGCGCCAGATGGACGCGCTGCTTCATCCGGATTACACGGATGAAGAGATACGCAGAGAGGTGCGCAACTTCGGCGTGACGGAAAACCCTGCGGACAAAACCTTGCGGCTGGAAGAGAAGGGATCGGTCTATAACGAGATGGTCAGCTCTATGGATCAGCCCGCCTCGCGTCTCTTCAGAGAGCTTGGGATTGCGCTCTACGGCAAGAGCCACCCGCTCGCCTACAACTCCGGCGGCGACCCCGCGGCCATACGCGTGATGAAGCCGGAAGACATACGCGCATTTCACAAGGCGAACTATCACCTTGGGAACATGGGCATGGTCGGCTCGTTTCCGAAGGAGATGCAGCTCGCAGACATCCTTCGCCGCACGGATGAAATTCTGAACCGGCTTGAGACTGAATCCGCGCGACGCGGCAAGGTGGTTAAGACGGAAGCCGACCTGCCGAAGCCGCAGCCCGCCACGCCCGGCTCAATCAAGGTCGTGGAGTATCCGAACAAGAATGACCAGCAACCCGGCTTGATGCTCTTCGCATGGCCTGCTCAATTGAAGCTTGAGCCGAAAGAAGAATTAATTCTCAGTCTATTCCTCTCAAACGTGGCCGGTGATGCGACGACCAATCTATACAAGCGTTTCGTTGACACGAAGACGCGCGAAATCGAGACGGGTGCGAAGGGTGTTTTCGGCTACGTGGATTCGGAACAGGGTCACTCGGTCATCATAGGATTGACGGACGTTGCCGCCCAGAACATGAACGAGGCGAAGATCAAAGAGATTCGAGGGAAGGTAGCGGATGAATTCACACGCATCAGCAGTTGGAAAGACGGCTCACCTGAGCTGGCAGAGTTCAACGCACGCTTGCAGAGCCGAATCATAGAGACGCAGCGCGCCCTGAGCAAGTTCGTCAACTCGCCGCCCGGCTTCGGATTTCGCAACACCGGCTCAGAGTGGATGATGCACCTGTATCAACTGTCTCAGACGAATGATTTTCGCAAGTCCGTCACGATGAAGCCGGAGCTTGAGTTTGTACAAAAACTTCTAGCGGGCAACACCAATTTCTGGAAGCAGTACATAGCCCAGTGGAAATTGACGGAAAGTGCGCCTTACGGCTTCGGCGCGAAGGCCAACCCTGAGTTAATCCGTAAGGAAGAGCGCGAGCGCGAACAGCGCATCTCGCAGGAGACGGCGCGCCTGAAAGCTCTCTATAAAGCGGCGGACGATCAGGAAGCGGTTCGTCGCTATAAAGCAGACTACGATGCCGCGACCGCAGAGCTTGAAAAACTATCGAAGCAGGAGACCGCGCGCTTCGTTGATAACCCGCCCCTGACGCTCGACGACCAGCTCGATTTCAAAGTGCAGCAGCTAGCGAGCGGAGTGCCTATGGTCGCTTCTACGTTCGACAACATGACGAGCGGGACGACCGGGCTGGCGCTCAAATTGGACACTGTGCCGGAAGACCAGTTGTTTTATCTCTCTATGCTGCCCGGGCTTCTCAGAGAGGTCGGCGTCATAGAGAACGGCAAGCCCGTCTCTTATGAAGAGATGAGCGAGCGGCTGCGCAAGGAGATTCTGAATCTCAACGCTTCGTTCAGCATGAATTATCGCACGGGTCGTGCGGAGATAGTCGTGCGCGGGAGCGGCAACAACGTGCGCGAATCCGAGCGCGCCGTACAGTGGATGAAGCTTATACTCAACAGCCCCGACTGGCGGCCTGAAAATCTGCCGCGCATACGCGACGTGGTTGATCAGACGCTAGCCACTTTACGCAACACCACGCAAGCGCCGGAAGAATACTGGGTCAACGATCCAGCAGATGCGTACCGAAGACAGGACAGCCCGCTCCTGCTGTCTATCAATTCTTTCATGACGCGCGCACACAATGTCTATCGCCTGCGCTGGCTGCTCAGGGAGGCCGGAAACGCAGAAGAGAGCGCGGCTATCTCGAAATTTTTCGATCATCTGGGAAAGGCCGCCGGGCAGTCGAATCGAAACGATTTGAAAATGATGCTCGCCGTGATGAATGGCGATAAAGCGCAACTAGAAAAGCTGCCGCAAGCGTTGAAGATTTACGTTGACGAGTTTCAAGCTCTACCGGCGACTGCTAAAGCCAACGCCGTAGAGGCTGCGAAAGACCTCGATCAAATTCTCTCGGACATCCCCGAAGATTCGCTCTCGAAGGATTGGGCTTACCTGTGCGCGACTATGAATCGAGACCTGCTGATGCAGCCGTCGAAGGTCTTACAGGATTTGAACGCATTGCGTGCGCGATTGTTGAAGACCGGAAACGCGCGCATGTTTATCATAGGCTCCGGCGATACGCAGAAAGCTCTGGAAGACGAGATAGGCGGCCTGCTCTCAGGTCTTGAGAAAGCCACAGCACAGCCAGTTAAGTACCAGAGCGCGCCGCTCATCAAATCGCGGCTCGTGGAGCGCGTGCCTGAAGCGCGGGATGCAGTCTTTGTAGGGCTGGTAAATCCGAACACACAGGGCGGCGTGTTTCTCAATTCCGCTCCGCTCGTCACTTACAACGATACAGACCGTGAATCGCTCCTGCGCTACCTGGCCTCGAAGCTTTACGGCGGCGGCGGCGCGCAGGGCATCTTCATGAAGACCTGGGGCGCAGGGCTGGCTTACAGCAACGGCCTGGGCGGCTCTCCCGGCAGCGGTCGTATCAGCTATTACGCCGAACGCACGCCTGAGTTGCCGCAGACGCTTCGCTTCGTCATTGATGAATTAAAGCGAGCGCAGAAAGACCCGAATCTGGTGGAGTCCGCCATAGCTCAAGTCTTCGCGCAGTTTCGCTCCGCCTCCGAATACGAAGTGCGCGGCGAGGCTATGGCTTCAGACTTAACAGATGGCGTAACGCCCGACGTTGTGAAGCGTTTTCGTCTCGCCGTACTTGAACTGCGCGCGACGCCCAACCTGGCCGACGAGCTATACAAGCGTATGGGAGATGTCTATGCGCGCGTGCTTCCCGGCTACGGCATGAAAGCCAGAGATGTGAAGGGTGGAGTCTTCTACGTCATAGGCCCCGAAAAACAGCTCAAGGCTTATGAGGATTATCTCAAGAACGTCGAAGGGCCAGACTCACGCGTCTACCGCATCTACCCGCGAGATTACTGGATGACATGGAAAGGATGAAGGATGAAGATATTGATTCATTTATTTATTGAATCCGTTGCGTGATAAGGCAACTTAAAGAAAGATAAAGCTACCGCTCACATTGTTCGAGTTAGAGTTGCCACCCTGTTCTTTGAAAGTTTCTCTCGTAAGCTCTCAGGTTGACCAGGCCAGCGACAATATTCATCGTCTGATCGTAGTCTTCATCACGATTGCGATAGACCACTTCGGCAATTGCCTATTTCTTGCGACCCGAGAAAGGATGCTCAATCTTAATGCGTGTCGAAGAGCGCTTAAAGCTAACAGACTTTGCAGTAATGTTTTCTGAGGGAGTGCTGATGACAGACCAACTCTAGGGAAACAAAAAGAACGTCATGGCTTTCTATGACTTGATGTTCAATCAGTCGAAGCCTGTTGAAGCTATCGAAAGGTACACAGGCAATGTGTACATACAGCACAATCCGGGGGTGGGCGATGGCAAGCAGGCTTTTATCGAATACTTTACGCGGATGGCAAGGGAGTATCCGGGCAAGCGCGTTCACTTCAAGCGTGTCATCGCCAAGGGGAATTTCGTCGTCTTACACTGCTTTCAGGAATGGCCGGGGGATAGCGATTGGGCAGGCATTGATATTTTCCGGCTGGATGATGACGGCAAGATTCTGGAACATTGGGATGTGCTACAGCGTGTGCCGGAGAGTTCGGCCAATGAGAATACGATGTTCTAATACCAGATTGCAGTAGAAAAAGAGGTCAGTACCGCCTGCGGTAGCAGGCGGGTTCTGACGCAGCTTGAGACCCGCCCGCTCACGCAGGCGGTACTGACCTGCATGACCTCACGTCCTCTCTTTTTATTGCAAGTTGGTATTAGTGTTTTTGCTCAGCAGAAATTACGGCCGATTCTTCGGGAGTACGCCGTCCAGTGACATCGGAAGGTTGCGTGAGATCAGACAACTGCTAAGTTAGCGATTCCGCTCAGCCTCTCGCTTTCCCCGTTTCTCGACAAAGACGAGATGCGTTACCGTGTCCCAGGCATTGTGAATACCAATGAACAGTAGCAGCAGCGCCGCAGCGCCGACGACGAACAGGGCCGGGCGCGCATAGGAGCGAGACGCGAATGCCGATCCGGCCAGCATTGCGTATGCCGCAAATGGAAGCAGAACATGAAACAACCAGTCCTCGAATACGGGCTTATAGGCGGTTTGCGTTCGCATACGCCGAGCCACGACGACGGAGTACACTATCCCGCCGAGGCCAACTCCGCCCCAAACAAGTGCGACTGCGCCGATCCCGTCCCACGGGGCGCTTATAACGGCTGACAGCAACAGCACGACTCCGAAATGTACGACGCTCGGCGTCGAGAAGGCAGCGCCCGCTTGCGCCTCACCGCGGGCGATCGGCCTTCCGGCAATAAGCGTTAGGACGACAAACTGCAATCCGATCAGCGCGCCGGCAGACGATCCGACGATGACATAGAAGTTCTCCCATCCGTTCATTGGTGACATATCGCTAATCAACCTACTCGTTTATTCGGCCTCTAATGCGGCCAGGTATTGTTCATCGCTGACCTTTTCCATCCACTCGACGCCCTTGCCGTCGAGTTGTTCCACGATGGCGATGTGCGTCATGGCGGTGGTCGTCGTCGCGCCGTGCCAGTGCTTCTCATTCGGCGGGCACCAGACCACGTCGCCCGACCGAATCTCCACCTTCGGCCCGCCCTCGCTCTGCACCCACCCGCACCCGGAAGTGACGATCAGGGTCTGCCCGAGCGGGTGTGTGTGCCAGGCGGTGCGTGCGCCAGGCTCGAACGTGACGACCGCGCCGCCGACACGCGCGGGGGCGCTGCCCTGGAACGGAGTGTCGATTCGCACCGACCCAGTGAAATACTCCTCCGACCCCTTGGCGGAAGGCTGTGAGCCACTTCTTTTGACTTCCATTTTCTAGCCCCGCTTTATTAAGAATTGGGTTTGTTTACGCCCAGGTTTTCGCGGGCGTATGTTTCGGGGGATTCTATAATCTTCGTGATCAATATCGCCAGACTTTTCTGAGAAATTACCGAGCCTTTTTCAGGTTCGCCTTTTCTGGTCGTTTCATAGTCCACCTCATCCGCGTTGGTGAACCAGGTCGGTCTCAAAATAGTGTATTCAAGGTCTGATGCTTCTATCACATCAGCCGCTTTTCGGTAAGGCTTTAAGACGGGTCTTAAAGGAACGTCGTAGATGCCTATCGAGCTGATGAAGATCAGTTTTTTAACCCCTGTTTCGTCCATCGCTCTCACAATGTTTTTCGCCATTGCCTCCAGGTCTCCAGCGAGGTTCGCGTACACAACATCCTGTCCCGCTATGGCTTCTTTCAATTGATCAAAATTCAAAACGTCGCCTTCGACGATCCGGCATCTGAAAACATCCTTGTCTCTTAACCTGCTTTTGTTACGTAAGAACAGGGTCAGGTTGATGTCATCCTTCTTTATGAGAACGTCGATGACATGTTTCGCGATGTTGCCGCCAGCGCCCAGAATAATTACGTTTTTCATAGCTATTCCTTATGTGAGTGATTTGCTTCGTAAGCGGGTGCCACCTCGTCGATTGCCCTCAGCCCGTTGAGCGCTCTCGGATATCCGATGAACGGCAGAAGCTGCGTGACGACGTCGATGAGGCGCTCTCGGCTGTTGCCCACATTGAGGTTCGCTGCGATGTGGCCCTTGACCTGCGGGTCGCATCCACCGAGCGCCACCAGCATGCTGAAGGTCAGCAGCTCGCGTGTGGGCACGTCGATGCCGGTGCGGGTCAGGTGGTCGCCGAAGCAGTTGGCCGACAGGTATCGCTGGATGTGCTGCTGATCGGCGGGCACGGAAGCGTAAAGCTTCTCGACCGTCTCGCTACCGACGATCTGCTTCTGAACCGCCAGGCCCTTCTCCGCGCGGGTCTCGGGCGTGGTCGTGGATTGACCCGGCAGGGGCAATGCGACACCCCGCTCGGTGAGCACGTCGTTCGTGGCGTGGATGAAGTCGAAGACCTTCGCCATCCCGACATAGGGCACCGCCTGGTACACGATCTCCTTGATCTCGACCGGCGTGACTCCGACGGTGAGCGCAGCTCCGAGCATGACGCGGTATTCGCGCAGCGCCTGTGAGGCAATCATCGACGCGAGCTGGGCCATCAGCCGGGTTCGGGTGTCCAGGTTGCCGTGACTGAGCACCTCGTCAAAGGCGAAGTTGTCGAAGGTCTCTATGAGTTCGGGATCGGTCACCGCCAGGGTGGAGACGTGGCTTGGAAAAAGCTCGTCGTGGTTCCTGCGCGCTCGCTCATTGGGTGCCATGGTCGTTCTCCTTGTAGTCACCGGTTCCCTTCCTTTCAGAACTCAACCATGACCTTGATCGCCTCGCGCTCGTTCATCGCGCGGTAGCCGTCGGGCACCCCGTCGAGGCCAGTGACCCGGTCGAACACGCGCCCCGGCTCGATCCTGCCTTCGATAACGTCGGGCAGTAGCTCCTCGATGTAGGCGCGCACGGGAGCCGGGCCACCGGCGATGGTGACGTTGTTGTAGAACGTCGGCTGCGCCGCCGGGATCGACTCATCCTGGGGAACGCCAACGCGGCCTACCGCGCCGCCCGGGCGGACGATGCTCAGGGCCGTGAGCGTTGACTGTTCGTAACCGACGCACTCGAGGACGGAGTGGACGCCGAGGCCCCCGGTGAGTTCGCGCACGCGCTCGATTGCCTCTTCGCCTCGCTCGCTGACAACGTCCGTCGCGCCGAAGTCCCGTGCGAGGGCGATCCGGTCGGGATGACGCCCCAGCATGATGATCTGCTCGGCGCCGAGCCGCCGCGCGGCAATTACACCGCACAAGCCGACGGCACCGTCGCCAACGACTGCCACCATCTTGCCGGGGCCGACCCTTGCGGCCAGGGCCGCGTGGTGGCCCGTGCCCATCACGTCTGAGAGCGTGAGGAGCGATGGCATCAGCGCGTCGTCGCGGCCCACCGGCAGGACGAAGAGCGTTCCGTCCGCCAGGGGGACGCGCACTGCTTCGGCCTGTGCCCCGGCGACCTCAACCGTGCCGAAGAAGCCTCCGTGAACGCACGATGTATGCAGCCCTTCGTGGCAAAAGGCGCAGGAGCCGTCGGAGTACGCGAACGGCATCACGACGAGGTCGCCCGCTTTGACGGTGCGAACGTCTGCCCCGACCGATTCGACTACGCCTACGGCCTCGTGTCCCATGACACGGCCGGTCTCACTGCATTCCATCGTCTTGTACGGCCAGAGGTCGCTGCCGCAGATGCAGGCGCGCGTGACGGCGACGAGGGCGTCGGTCGGCTCAATGACACGGGCATCCGGGACGGTCTCGACACGAACGTCGCCAGCGCCATACATGATAGTTGCTCGCATGTTTAATCTACCCTTCGTTCATCTCGGTTATAGGTTGTAGAAGCTACGCCGCGCAGCCCGGACAGTCAGGCCGCAGGGTCGTCCAGCTCGCGCGTCATCTCGATCATCGTCCGGCGGAACCCCATGCTCGCGAAGAGCCGCTGCGCCGCCTCGTTCCGCTCGGCGGTCGATAGCACCACGCGAGGCACGCCGCGCGACCTGAAGAACTTCAGCGTGGCGTCGATGAGGAGCCGACCGACGCCTCGACCGCGATGCTCCGGGTCGACGATGACGTCGTGTAGAACGCCCGCCGGCCCGCGGAGCGCCATGTAGTCGTACCCCTCGACGGCGGCGTACGCGTAGCCGATCACGTTCCCGTTGTCATCGGCGACGAGGACGGCGCTGTCCGGATCTTCGAGCTGTGTGCTCATGAAGGACGCATAGCCCGCCGGCGTCCCTGGCCTCGCAGCCAGGAAGCGCTGCGGGTCGAAGTCGTAATGCTCCTCGACGAGGAGCGCGCCGAGGCGGCCTATCCTTGGCAGGTCGGCAGGCGTCGCGCGCCGGATAATGGGCATGGTCTGGGAGTCAGGTGGCATCACACTAGGCTCACGTTCGCGAGTCGAATCAGCGGCCGACCCGTTTCTGGAGGTGTTCGGGGTAGCGTGCCCCCTGCACCGTGATCTTCGAGGCGGCGCTTTCTATCTCGCGCAGGTCGTCGGGCGTCAACTCGACTTCAGCCGCTCCGATGTTCTCCTCCAGACGGTGCAGCTTTGTGGTGCCCGGAATCGGCACGATCCACGGTTTCTGCGCCAACAGCCAGGCGAGCGCTATCTGAGCGGGCGTCGCGTTCTTCTTTTCCCCTATGGCGCGAAGCAGATCGACCAGAGCCTGATTCGCCTTCCGGGCCTCTGGCGTAAATCGGGGGACGATGTTGCGGAAGTCCGTGCTGTCGAAGGTAGTATTCTCGTCGATCTTCCCCGTGAGAAAGCCCTTGCCGAGAGGGCTGAATGGGACGAAGCCGATTCCCAGTTCTTCGAGGGTCGGTATCACTTCCGCTTCAGGGTCTCTCCACCACAGCGAGTATTCGCTCTGGAGCGCCGTCACGGGTTGAACGGCGTGCGCGCGACGAATCGTTTGCGCTCCAGCCTCAGAAAGTCCGAAGTGCTTGACCTTCCCTTCCTGAATTAAGTCTTTCACTGCTCCTGCTACATCTTCAATCGGCACTTCGGGGTCAACGCGGTGTTGGTAGTACAGGTCGATGGCGTCTACTTTAAGTCTTTGGAGCGATCCCTCGACGGCCTCCTTGATGTGCTCCGGCTGGCTGTCTAAAGCACTCCAGTGTGTCTCACCCTCCGAGGCAGGTTTGAAACCGAACTTGGTCGCTATCACCACCTGCCCACGGAAAGGAGCCAAGGCTTCGCCCACGAGCTCTTCGTTCGTCAGCGGCCCGTAAATCTCAGCGGTGTCAAAAAACGTGACACCGCGTTCGACTGCCGCCCGAATTAGTGAAATTGCCTGCTGCTTGTCTATGGCCGGACCATAGCCGAAGCTCAGCCCCATGCAGCCGAGTCCGAGGGCCGACACTTCCAGCTTGCTATTTCCAAGTTTGCGCCTCTGCATAATTTCTCCTTCGAGGTGTCATCAATATGCTCACCTCAACTTTCTCTAAATATCTTGATGATTTAGTTTCGTTAGTAGCCATTTTTTGTATCCTGCTGTTTTAGTGCGATTCTAAAGGCTCAGGAATAGAGGGCGGTAAGACGATACTGGCGAATAATTGTACAATCCTGCAAAAACTCTGCGTGCGGCGTGCCGACAGGAAACAAAGAGGCTAAGATGAATTCATGAACCATCGAGAAGCGAAGCGCGAGGCGCAAAGGACACAAAGCAACAGAGAGGAACTGGTCGAGCGGATGGCGCGAACCCTTCCCGAAGACGGATCATTTGAGGCGTTCGACGGCTTTTTCCTCGCTCGTTCATCCAAACCGATGGAATCGGTGCAGTCCCTGTACCAGCCCGCCTTCTGCTTCGTCGTCCAGGGCGGCAAGCGAGTGTTGTTGGGTGAGGAAGTGTTCTGGTACGACCCGGGACATTACTTAGTCTTCACGGTCGATTTGCCGGTCGTCTTCCAGGTAGAAGAAGCGTCGGAAGAGCTACCTTATTTCGGCCTCCGGCTAACCCTAGACCCGTCCCTCGTGGCTTCAGTCATGATGGAATCCGGCTTCGAGACTAAGAAAGGCGACGCGAGCGTCAAAGCGATAGGAGTCAGCCCAGTAGACGCAGATCTGCTGGATGCGGTCGTCAGACTGACCCGGCTGCTTGACACTCCCGGCGGGCGAAAGGTACTCGCGCCGCTCATCACGAGGGAGATCGTTTACCGGCTTTTGGCGGGGGGAGAGGGCGCGCGACTCGGCCACCTCCTGGCTTCTTCAGGAGGGGACACCCGCCGCATCTCCAAGGCGATCGGGCGTCTGCGCGAATACTACAATGAGCCGCTTAAAATTGAAGAGACCGCGCGCGAACTCGGGATGAGCGTTTCCGGCTTTCATCATCACTTCAAGTCCGTCACAATGATGAGCCCTTTGCAGTTTCAGAAACAGATACGACTCCAGGAAGCGCGCCGTCTGATGCTCGGCGAAGATTTGGACGCAGCGAGCGCGGGGTTCCGTGTGGGCTATGAAGACCCATCGTACTTCAGCCGCGATTACAAAAAACTTTTCGGCGCTCCGCCGCAACGCGACATCGCTCAGCTTCGCAGCAACCTTGAACTTTGAGGCGCTCCGACGAGGTATTGAGGCGGTCGAAAGAAGTGAGGCGACGCTCGGACGAGCAGTGCGACAAGGCATGGGTGATGTTGGCCGTGCGGGGTGAGCCTGAGCTTTTACAGAATTGCGTTTAGCGGACTCCAGAGTTGGAGGTAGAGCAGGCCATCGAAGAGTTGCTGCGACCTCTCGCCGCAACGGTCTATAGCATTACCAGTGACAATGGAAGAGAGTTCGCCAACCACCGGAGCATCGAGAAGAAACTGCAAGCCACCTTCTATTTGGCGCATCCCTATGCCGCTTGGGAGCGAGGCACAAACGAGAACACCAACGGGTTGGTCAGACAATACTTCCCGAAAGGCAGCGACTTCAGTAAGATCACTGAACAAGTCATCCAATGGGTGACAGCACGCTTAAATAATTGCCCACGCAAGAGGCTGAGCTATCGAACACCGCAACGGGTCTTTTTCAAAGAACAGAAAATTGCACTTACAACTTGAATCCACGTTTATTGAATCAATGAAGAAATGAACCGATGTATCAATTCTTCATCCCTCCGCCCTCATCCTTGCTTTCTCCGGGATGAGAGATTTATGTATGTGTATGGCGGCCATAGCGCCTTCGGCGGCGGCGACTACGGCCAACTGCGAGCGCGGTGTGATGTCGCCCGCAGCGTAAACACCGGCCACGCTCGTCTGCCGTTCATCATCAACCCAGATTAGCCCGCACTCTTCATCCATCCGACAGCCAAGCATCTCATGAAGATTAGAAGCCGGGCTTGTGCCCAGATTGAAAAAGAGCGCGTCGCATTCCAGAGCGTCGTCGTCCGTGAAGCAGACGCGCCCGAGCTTGTGCGTCTCCGCTTCGCCTTCGAGCCACGCGATACGCCCATCTGTGACGGCAATATCGAACTCCGCAAGCTTGGCGCGGTGCTCGTCCGTCAACTCCTGCCCGCGACCGTCTGTTATCAGCGTCAATTTATCCGTCCAGGTCAGTAGACTGAGCGTGAAGCCAACCGTCTCACGACCGCTGCCCAGAACCGCCACGCGCTTGTCCGTCACTTCAAACCCGTCGCAGTCCGGGCAATGAAAGACCGAGACGCCGTAGAAATCTCTGAAGCCCGGACAATCCGGCGTCTGGTCGCGCAAGCCCGTGGCGAGCAGAAGCCGCCGCGCCTCAAACGTCCCTGCTTCTCCCGTCTCATCTCCCGTCGTCACACGAAAATGCTCGTCCCCAATCTTCTCCACCTTCGTCACACAGCCTTCAATGACAAGCCCCCCGTGCATTGCCACCTCATCACGCCCACGCGCCAGCAACTCCGCAGGCATGATGTTGTGATGCCCCAAAAATCCATGCACCCCGTGCGAATACAGATTGCGCGGGCTGCTGTTATGAAAAGTCAAAACCCTCCGCCGATACCGCGCCAGAAACAGCGCCCCCGACAACCCCGCTGGCCCCGCGCCAATAACTATGCAATCGTACATAATAGTGTGGAGTCTAGAGAGTCTAGAGTCTGGAGTCAAAAACGCGCCCCTGAACTTCAACCTTTCTTAACTCCAGGCTCTTTGGACTCTCTAAACTCAGGACTTATTTATTTCACAATGGAAGTGTGCGGATGGAGTTAACGTATTCTTCGGCTTCCGATGCCGTCCAGATCAGAATGAGGTCTTCGATTACCGAAAGCAGGTCTGCGCTTTGCGAGATAATGAGTAGGCCGGGGCTTTCGTGATGTTCAATGAATTGTCCGAAGTGAGTTGGCATTGTTCTGCGGTCATGCGTGACCAGAATGCGGCCATCCTGAGCGGCAAGTGCCAGTACTTCCAAGTCGGTCAGGCTTGCTAACTCTGCTTCATATGCAGTTTGGAAATCAATCTCTGGCGCACGACGCAGAACGCCCGAGACAATGTCCTCATTGAAGTCGGCATCTGCTTGATAGCTGACTTTCATGAGCGACGAGTCAACGCTTCTTTACGCGCACGGGCAAGCTTCTCATAAAACTCCGGATGCTCGGCGCGTGAAGCAGCGCACAGCTTTTCAAACTCTGCGTCTCCAGCCAGCAGATATTGATCTATCTCTTCCTGATGAGCCAGATAGAAAGTTATAGCACCGTAGATTTGTTCCAGTGACAGAGAAGGGAAAGAGCGTTGAATGCTTTCCGGCGAAGCCCCGCGCCGAAAGGCATAGATCACAGAGTCGAGCGAGACGCGCGTCCCGGCAATGCGATAAGCCCCCTCCTGCTGCTCAACATACTCTTTGCTCATAGACATCTAACAGTTCACCAACATGAGGTAGCCGCCATTGTATCACGTCCGGCTGATTCAGGTCGTCAGCCGTCTATAAATGCCCGGCATGCGTTCGGGAAGACTTAGTACGTCGTCGATGATGGTGTAGCCGACTTCGCCGTAGAGGTCTTTGAGTTCGGCTTCGGATTCGCGGTCGATGGTGATGCAGAAGGGCGTAATGCCCTGGTTCTTGGCCTGGCGGAGGGCTTCGCGTGTGTCTTCGCGTGCGTAGCGTGCGTCGCCGTAGTCGTGGTCGTAGGGGCGACCGTCGGAGAGGACTATCAGAAGGCGTGTGCGTGCTTCCTGTCGGGCGAGGCGTGCGGCGGCGTGGCGTATGGCTGCGCCCAATCTGGTGTTGTTCTGGTAGTTGATGCCGCCGATGCGGCTTTCGACCTCTTCCGAATATCGCTCGCCGAAATCTTTGACGACGTAGAATTTCACGTTGCGTCGTCCCTCGCTCGTGAAGCCGTTGATGGAGTAGATGTCGCCGACGGCTTCCAAGGCTTCGCTCATCAGGACGAGTCCTTCTTTCTCAATCTCTATGATGCGGCGTCCCGGATGCGTGTAGGGCTGCAAGGGGTGGCGGCCTATGGTGCGTGCAGTCGAAGAGGATTGGTCTAGCAGGAAAGAGACTGCGACATCGCGCTGGCGGCGCAGGCGTTTGGTGTAGATGCGTTCGGATTGCTGGCCGTCGGCTCGACGGTCAATCACGTAATCAATGACGGCGCTCAAGTCGAAGTCTTCGCCGTCCAGCTCGTTCGGCACGCGCAGCAGGTTCTCAGGCTTCATCAACTGAAACTGGTGGCGTATGGAAGAGATGATGCCCTTGTGTCTCTCGCGCGTCTGCTCTACGAAGGAGCGGTCGCCGCGACGGACTCGCTTTTCAATCACGCGACACCAGCCGACGCGATGATCCGTCAACTCTCTGTCCCACTCGTCGTAGTTGAATGCGACCTCGCCCTCTTCCAACCCTTGCTCGGGCGTCTCGGCCTGCGTCCAGATTTCAGCACCCTCCAACTCGTCAGGCTCGCCCTGCGGCTCCGTGCTCGCCCATGCGTTGAAAAGCTCACGCGCGTCCTGTTCGCGTGGACTCTTCTCAGGCACTCTTTCCGTATCAAGAGAATCGCGCGCCGAGTTACCTTCATCACTCTCGGATTCTTCGTCCTGTGTTTCGGCCTGTTGCTGGGACTCATCCTGCGCGACCGATTGAAAGAGCGAATAGACGCGGCTCGTAGCCATCAAAGTATCTGCGACACTCGCTTCGGGACTTGTCAGATAGTCTGCGACGATGCCTTCAAGCTCCGAGACAATCTGGCCGTAGAACTGGCGCGTATCGGGAAGCGCTCCGCCGCAGAGCGTGATTTGGAAAAGCAGCTCGAAGGGAACGAGCGTGACCGGCACGTTAACTATGGGAGGGCGATTCATCTTGATGTGCTCACGCGTGAAATCAAGGTCGCGCCTCAACCCTTTATAAGTGTGGCGCAGTCGCCTGTCGATGCGGCCATTCTCAAGCGTGCCGAAAATCTTTCGCGCAAGATTCGAGTGCGGAAAGAGCGCGAGCACTGCTCTGTAATCAGAATCGGGCGGCAAGACGGGGCGCTCAAGCGTAGCGCGTCGCGCTTCTTCTTCCGGCGAGAGAGCCGCTTCGCCTTTCCACATCTCGTTGATGTAGCCGTCGAGCGCAAAGGCATCGCGCGCATCTACATTCTCCGGCGCGTAAACCGTGGCTATGGAAGTGAAGGCCGCGTGCAAGTCCGCTGTGTCGCGCTCGTGCGTACCGAACTCTATCTGGCCTGCGGCGTGCGCGGCCAGAACTTTGTAGAGACGAAAATCAAGCTCGTCGTCATCGAACTCCGCGACCGTAGAGGGCAGATGAATGGTGCGCCCGTCGTTGATGCGCGCTTCGTCTGGCACGGCTGCCAGAGGCGCAACCTCCACGGCTCGTCCCGTCAGGGCTTCGACATAGAGGCGTAGTGTGTGCTGTACGCGTTCAAGCGCAAGACCGCCCGCGCCGGTCTGAAGCGCATCGTTGCTGCGGCGAGTTTCCAGCGCGTAGTAGCTGCGGCGCGCACGCGCATCCGTCTGCTCTTGCAGTAACCCGGAGCGCGCCCACTCTTCAAACTGTTCTATGTTGACAGTGCGAAGGGCGCGTGTGCTCGAACGAAAACAGGCGAGCGCCGCTTCGCCGTCAACGCGCGCAATCTCGCTGGTGATGTGTATGACGCGGCGCGAAAGCTCTGCGGCTCGCTGCCTGTCCGTCTCGGCTGCGATTGTTTGAAAGAAGGGAGGGCCACTGCGCACGAAGGCCACGAGCGCGGCGTTGCCGTGTGCAGAGACTATCCACAGAAGCTCAATCCAATCGTCGAAGGCTTCGGGCACAGCCCGCAGTACAGTTGCTCCGGCAGTCAGGACATGAAGCGCAGCGCCGCCGCCTCGCTCAAGAAAATCACCAGCGCGTTTGATGAGACGAAGCGCGTCCACGGCGCTTAATCGTGCGAAGGCTGCGGGCAGAGCCAGCCAGGCGTCGGCTGCTATGCCGCCCGCGCGCACTGCGAAACTGTTTGCAAGCGCGACCGCCGCGCGCGCCACCTCCCGATTGTCATCCACGAACCTGTCGAATGCCTTGATGACCTGCGGCGTCGCATTGAGAAAGTCTGCGGAGTGTTTGGCAGAGCGGCGCGAAATCTCCGCCGCTACTTCCAGTATGGAGCACAGAAGTTCCGCGTCTGTGACATCCTGAGTCAGGAGCGGCGCACGCATGAAGGTTGTGGTCGCAACGGAGCTTGAGAGGGTCATCTGCCGCGTGCAGATTTGAAAAACGAGCGGGCGGGCGGTGCGCGGAATCCGCCCGAACTCTTCCACGCCCGTCGCAAAGAACGAGACGGCTGTCTCTGTGTCGGCCATCGCCAGCCGCCGACCCAGCTCGCCCCAGGCGCGCAGCTCTTCTGTTTCAATCACGCGCGCGGCTTCCGGCACGGCGCGCAAAAACTCTACGCTCGCGCGTAGAGATACGCCCGCAATCGCTGCGCTCGTCTCAAGCGCCGCACGCGCAACCTCCACGGGCAGCTTTCCAAGCTCGCGCGCAAGGCTAGCGAGCGTGCGTCTTTCCGTCACGCTCTTGACCGCACTCAGCCGCTCGCGAAAAGCCCTTTCAAGCGGCTCCCGGTCGCCTGCTTCCGCGTCTTTCATCTCTTCCTGTTTACGCTCGTCCGTCATTTACAGAGTCATCTAAAAGAAAAGGAGCACGATGAAAAGTAGTACGTGAATCGCCGCACCTGCAATCACGCCCGAAATGTAAGAGCGGCGCGTCACTCTCTTCCATCCGCGATAAAAAGTGATTGCGCCTAGAGGTATCCACACAAGCACGCCTGTGATGACGCCGGGCGAATAGGTCTTCGTCCAAAGGCTTCCAGCAAGATGCGCGAACCCGTTGATGAAGACAATCGTGGCAAAGCTTAAGGTCAGCCAGCGCACCGAAGGCGTCTTGCGAAATACAAGGATGCTTCCGACCATCAGCAGCCACGCGAAGCTGTTCACAATAATGAACTGCTCAGCCCTCATCCCCTGACCGATGATTCTGGCCGACCATCTGTAAAAACCTTCGCCGCACCAGAACTCTTCCATCGCGTGCATCAGATACGTCAGGGGAAAGAGCCATATCCAATCCTCGAACAAACGCTTCTGTGAAGGGCTGGCAGCTTCAACCATCTTTCTCACTTAAAGCTGAATTTGATAATGGATTGAAACCAGAGTTAAGGAAGAATACGAACCACTAAATTACACGAAGCCGCACGAAAGCAAACCTTAGCAGTCATTCTCTTTTCGTGTCGCGCGCGTGTGATTTAGTGGTTCGTATTCTTCCTTTATTCTGCAATTTCGGCATTACAAAACGAAGCTTCGCATCAAGTCTATGCTTTACGCTTCGAGCTTGGCGTCCATAGTAATCTCAGCTTTCAACAATCTGGAAACCGGACATCCGGCCTTCGCGTTGTTGGCAGCCGTCTCGAATGCCTGTTGATCCGCGCCGGGAATTCGTGCAACGACATCCAGATGAACCGCCGTGATAGTGAACCCCGCATCCGTCTTGTCGAGCGTCACGCTCGCCGAAGTGCTGATGTTCTCCGCCGTCATGCCTGCGGCTCCGAGTTGCCCTGAGAGAGCCATCGAAAAACATCCGGCATGCGCCGCCGCGATCAACTCTTCCGGGTTCGTACCCGTGCCGTCTTCAAAGCGAGTGCTGAAGGAATACTGCGTATCCGAGAGAACGCCGCTCTGCGTCGAAATCGTTCCCGTTCCATCCTTGAGGCCGCCCTTCCAGACGGCTGAAGCTTTACGTTTCATTAGTTCTCCTATGCAAATTAAGATGAATTGCTGAATTCTCTTACTCTCTTTTTACTCAAATCACCGTTGTCACAATCTCTCGTATGCTGCGCTGTAATTCGCGGTCGTCCGTGATGGGCGAGCAGAGCGCGACTTCGGCGGCGGCTACGGGCGGGATGCCGCGAGCCATCATCTGCGCGGCGTAGATTAGAAGACGCGTCGAGACTCCTTCTTCCAGGCCGTGCCCGCGCAGGTTCCTGACCTTCTGGCCTATGACGACCAGGTCGCGTGCCATCGTCTCGTCCACGCCGCCCTCGCGCGCAACAATCTCTGTTTCAAGCTCCGGCGGCGGGTAATCGAATTCCAGGGAGACGAAGCGCTGGCGCGTGGACTGCTTCAAATCTTTCAGGATGGATTGATAGCCAGGATTGTAGGAAACGACGAGCATGAATTCAGGCGGAGCCTCCAGCACCGTCCCGCGCTTTTCGATGGGCAGCCTGCGACGGTCGTCCGTCAAAGGATGAATGATGACGACAGTATCTTTGCGCGCTTCCACCACTTCATCCAGATAGCAGATGGCACCGTTGCGCACGGCGCGCGTCAGTGGCCCGTCGTGCCAGATGGTCTCTTCGCCTTCGAGCAGAAAGCGCCCTACCAGATCGGTCGCCGAAAGGTCTTCGTGGCAGGCGACCGTTATCAGCGGGCGCTGTAAACGCCAAGCCATGTGCTCTACGAAGCGTGTCTTGCCCGAACCCGTAGGGCCTTTGAGCATGACCGGCAGGCGCGCCCCATAGGCCGCCTCAAAAAGCTCTATCTCGCGCGCGACCTCAAGATAATATGGCTCCGAGACAGCGCGATACTCTTCAATGGCTCTTTCCATCATTTTAGTTTCGATGTTCAACCTCGTTCTAGATAAACGCCCCTGGACAGCGACCATTTCAGCCGCATTTGATTTTTGACTCTGCGACCCAGACCGTCTGCCCTGAGCTTGTGATGACCACTCTCACCCACGTGAACTGCACTCCACGTACGCTGGTTCCCTTGATGACGTGTACGGGAGTGTTGTTGGGATATTCTCCGACAATCGTGGATGCGTCCGTGTCACAATCCTGAGTATCACAGTTCATGCGCACTCTGACCGCAGATGTACCGGACGTGTAATTATACAGGACGCAGTCCGGCTCTGGTTTAGGCGTCGATTGTACAATGCCTGGAGACGGAGTTGCCATCAGAGCAGGCGTTGGAGTAGCAGAAACTGGCAACGGCGTGGCCGCCGTGGTCGCAGTCATTGAACGGGGCGTTGGCGAAGTTGATGGCTCTGTGAGCGAAGGCGAGCTATAGCGTTGAACTACAAATCCGCCGATTGACAGACCTATGACCAGAGCGGCAAGCACCATTGCGCCGACAGCCAGCCGGGACTTTTGACGAGGCGAAGGCGTGGGCGCAGGAGGTGTGGGCGCAGGCGGAATGTTCGCAGGCGCTGTAGGGGGAGGCGCTGCGTAGGCCACCGTCGGCGGCGGCTCGGAAGCTGGCGGTAACGGATTAACCTGCGTGGCTTCAGGGTCGTATCCCCTGATTAAAACTGCTCCGTCTTGAAGACAATAAGAGAGAGTATCGTCCGTGTAAGTGCGATTGCAGCGGGGGCATTGTTTCATTGAAGTTCTCCCGGAAAAGAGGCCAGCCGAAGACACTCCGCACGCGATTCTGATGAGTGGCTACTTAACTTCGTTTGAGGTATCCTTCAAGTAGCTCTGATGGTCTGTTCAGTTTAACTGGCGGAATATCTTAGCACCAGTTTCGAATGAGCGGCAAACGAGGTGAAAGAAGTAAGCAGTGAGCGGTAAGCAGTGAGCAGTCAAAAGAAATGTTCTGCTTACTGCTTACCGCTCACTGCTCACTGTTTTAGTTATGAAGATTGCAGTAGCAATGAGCGGCGGCGTGGACAGTAGCGCGGCGGCGGCGATTTTGAAGGCAGAGGGGCACGAGCTTGTGGGCTTCACGATGCAGTTGTGGAATCAGCGTCGCGGGCTTTCGGTGGACGAGCACGGAGAGCCTTTGCCTTCGCGCTGTTGCTCGCTCGACGATGTTTACGATGCGCGGCGCGTGGCAGAAGAGCTGGGGTTTCCCTTTTACGTGCTCAATCTGGAAAAGGATTTCGAGCGCGATGTCGTTGCGCCTTTCGTCGCAAGCTATTTGGACGGCGAGACGCCGATTCCATGCGTGGCCTGCAACAGCCGCTTGAAGTTCGCTTCGCTGGACAGGCTGGCCGAGAGTCTGGGCTGCGACAAGGTAGCTACGGGTCACTATGCGCGCGTTGAGTACGACGAAGAAGCAGGGCGTTACAGGCTACTGCGCGGGCGCAACCTACAGAAAGACCAGTCCTATTTCCTGTGGGAGCTGACGCAGGCGCAACTTGCGCGCTCTATGTTTCCTCTGGGCGAGATGTCTAAACAGGACGTGCGCGAAGTGGCACGAGAGAGCCATCTGGCCGTCGCCGAAAAGGCAGAGTCGCAGGAGATTTGCTTTGTGCCAGACGGCGACTACGCGGGCTTCATTGATCGCTATTTGGAAGCGGAAGGCGAAGAGGAGCGCTCGCCCGGTGAAGGCGAGATAGTCAACACTGAAGGCGCAACGCTCGGCAAGCATCAGGGCATACATCGCTACACTGTCGGACAGCGAAGAGGGCTTGGATTATCTAACGAGCGCCCGCTCTATGTTGTACAGATAGAGGCCGCGCGCAATCGCATCATCGTAGGCGAAGAGGAAGAGTTGCTGCGGCGAGAGTTCACAGCCGCAGGCGTCAACTGGATTGCTTTCGATAATCCATCGGAAGACCTGCGCGCAGAGGTGCGCGTACGCTATCGCCACGAGGCTCAGCCCGCCACCATCACGCCGCTTGAAATGGGACGCGCACGCATAACGTTCGATGAAGCCCAGCGCGCCATCACCCCCGGCCAGGCCACGGTCTTCTATCGCGGCGACGAAGTTGTCGGCGGAGGATGGATAGAAAAATAATGCAGAAGGCAGAGGGCAGAATGATGAATAATAAGATAACTCAACTTGAATCGTCTTATCATTCATCATTCTGCACTCTGCCTTCTGACTTGCTCTCTTAAACCTTTCGCTGGCTGTTTACGTAATCACAAGATGGGACGAAGTGTCTCTTTTCTTTGGAAGATGGAGCAGTTTGCTCCGCATTATTTCTTAACGCAGGTATAAAAGCTTATGGCAATGTCACGCACTCGAAAAATTGTACTAATCATCTCGGCAATCCTGCTCGGCTGTTTTCTGCTGGCGGTGCTGGGAATCGCGCTCTTTATCTCGGCGCTACGCAACACTGGGCCGACCATACACGATAACAGCGTGCTCGTGCTCAATATCAAAGGCTCCATGCCGGATTATGTAGCGGAAGACCCGCTGGCAAAGGCACTCGGCGCGGAGGATAATTCGCTGACCGGTCTTCTATGGCAGATCAGGAAGGCCAAGGCCGACAAGAGAATCAAAGCCATGCTGCTGGACGTTGACCTGTCTAGCACCGGCTGGGGTCAGGCCGACGAGATACGCGATGCGATTGCGGACTTCCGCACTTCGGGCAAACCTGTTTACGCCTACATGCTGCTCGCCACAAATAAAGAGTATTACATAGCGACCGCTTGCGACCGCATCTATGTTTCGCCTTCGGGCAATCTCTTTACGTTCGGGCTGGCGGCGGAAGCAGTTTTCATGCGCGGCTCGCTTGATAAACTGGGTATCTACCCGGATGTCTTCAAAATCGGCAAGTACAAGAATGCGCCCGACATGTTCACCGAGAAGAAGATGTCGGACGGACAACGCGAAGTCATCAACTCGATGCTGGACGATCTTTATGGCCGTCTGGTGAACACCATCGCCGAAGCGCGCAAGAAGTCGCCCGACGAGGTGAAAGCCATCATCGACAATGCGCCCTACACGGCGCAGCAGGCGAAAGAAGTCGGGCTTATTGACGATGCGAAGTACCGCGACGAAGTCGAGAATGAATTGAAGAAGCGCCTGGGCTACAAGGATGAAGAGCGGCTTCAAATAGTCAAAGGCTCGGATTATAGGGATGTCAAGCCCGAATCGCTTGACCTGAACAAGGGAGAGAAAATAGCGGTCATCTACGCTTCGGGCGCGATTGGCCTTGGTAGTTCCGACGACAGCCCCTTCGGCGATCAATCGGTCGGCTCCGACACGATGGTCAAAGCGCTCAACCTTGCGCGCGATGACAAGAGCATCAAGGCGATAGTGATTCGCATAGACAGCCCCGGCGGCTCTGCCTTCGCTTCGGATGAAATCTGGCACGCCATCGAAAACGCCAAGGCGAAGAAGCCCGTGGTCGTCTCTATGGGCGATGTCGCGGCATCCGGTGGCTACTACATAGCCTGCAATGCCAACCGCATCCTCGCAGAGCCTTCGACCATCACAGGCTCTATAGGCATCTTCGCCGGGAAGCCCGTGATGAAGGGCTTCTACGACTGGATAGGCATGTCAAACGAGTACGTCCTGCGCGGCAAGAACGCGGGCATGTTTCGAGAAACCGAGCAGTTCTCGCCCGACGAGCGCGCCAAGTTTCAAGACATCATCAGCCGCGCTTACTACGACCAGTTCGTGCCGAAGGTAGCAAAGGGTCGCAACAAGACTCCGGAAGAAGTGAACGCTATAGGGCAGGGACGCGTGTGGATGGGTTCGCAGGCGAAAGAGAACGGCCTCGTTGACGAGTTCGGCGGGCTTGAGCGCGCCATCGCGGTCGCCAAACAACTCGCCAACCTTCCTGCCGATAAGGATGTGCGCCGCGTTATTCTTCCCTACCCGCGCACCTTCTTTGAAAAGCTCTTCAATCAGGAGAGCGACGACGAAGAAGCACGATTGAAGCTTCAGCAACAACGAGCAGTCTTTAACGCGCTCCCCGAAGACATGCGCCGCGCATTCCAGTACGCAGCCATGCTCGACAAGATGAAGCAGGGTGACGCGCTCGCCATCATGCCCTACGAACTAAGGATTAAGTAAGCAGTAAGCAGTGAGCAGTAATAAAAATGCGGTGAGTAGTAAAATGCAACGTGCATAGCTACTCACCGCAAAACTTTTTACTGCTCACTGCTTACTGCTTACTGCTCACAATTCTTTCCATGTCCATGTAAGGTTGCAGCGCTTCGGGAATCAAAATCGAGCCGTCTGCCTGCTGGTAATTTTCCAGCACGGCAATCCAGGTGCGGCCTACGGCGAGGCCGGAGCCGTTCAAGGTGTGTACATATTCGGGCTTTGCGCCGCCTGCGCGACGAAAGCGAATCTGCGCGCGCCGCGCCTGAAAGTCCGTGCAGTTCGAGCACGAAGAGATTTCGCGGAACGTGTTCTGCGAAGGCAGCCAGACCTCTATGTCGTAGGTCTTGGCGGATTGAAAACCCAGATCGCCGGTCGAAAGTGCGACGACGCGGTAATGAAGCCCCAGCCTTTGGAGAACAGTTTCGGCATCGCGCGTCAAAGACTCCAGCTCTTCAAAAGAATTTTCCGGCAGAGTGTATTTCACCAGCTCTACCTTCTCGAACTGGTGCTGGCGAATAAGCCCACGCACGTCGCGCCCGTAGCTTCCGGCCTCGGAGCGGAAGCAGGGCGAGTATGCAGCCCAGCGTAAGGGAAGCTCCGACGCGTCCAGCATCTCGTCGCGATAGTAGTTCGTCACAGGCACTTCGGCGGTCGGAGATAAGTAAAGCCCGCGCTCGTCCGTCAGCTTGAAAAGGTCTTGCTCGAATTTCGGAAGCTGCCCCGTGCCGAACAGAGCGTCGCGGTTGATGATGAAAGGTGGCAACGTCTCCGTGTACCCATGCTCCCGCGTCTGTAGCTCAAGCATGAAGTTAACCAGAGCGCGTTCAAGTCGCGCGCCCGCGCCGTTCAGTATGGCAAAGCGCGAGGCGGTGATTTTGCTCGCACGCTCAAGGTCTAGAATCCCAAGCGTGGTGCCAAGCTCTACGTGATCCTTCGGCTCGAAATCAAACGCAGGCGGCGTACCCCAGCGTCTCACCTCCACATTCGCCGTCTCGTCCGCGCCGACGGGCACGCTCTCGTGCGGTATATTCGGCAGAGTGGAGAGAATCTCGCGCATGTCGGCTTCAATTTCTTCTCGTCTCTTGCTTATTTTTTCGATTTGTTCCTTTAAGTTGCTTACTTGCGTTCGCAAATTTAATGCTTCCTCGGCCTTTCCTTCTTTCATTAACGCGCCGACTCTTTTGCTCTTCTCATTACGCTCAGCATTAAACTTATCTGACTCAGAAATTGCTTCACGACGCGCTATATCAGCAGAAGTAAATTTCTTGAGAGTTTTAAATGCCTCATCTGAAGCATTCCGCTTCTCAAGCGCTTCGAGTACTTTATCTAGATTATCTCTAACGTAGTTCAAATCGAGCATTTGCCGTAACCCCTTCAATTATGGTATGAGAAACACTTTTCACGCATCTTCGGATGAAAAGAGCCAAGCTATCCGAGCCTATGCAGGCATGTCAAGCTAGCCTGATTTGGCTACTGCTTTTTCAGGCATGGGGTTAATCTGAAACTGGTAATTGCAAATCTTTAATTCGGAACCAAAGGGCTATGACTCAGAAAATTCGTAAAGCGGTCTTTCCGGCGGCTGGACTCGGCACACGTTTCCTGCCTGCCACAAAAGCGTCTCCGAAAGAGATGCTTCCGCTCGTTGATAAGCCGCTCATACAGTACGTCGTCGAAGAAGCGGTCGCTTCCGGCATCGAATCCGTCATCATCATCACGGGACGCGACAAGACTGCCATCGAAGACCACTTCGATATTTCGTTCGAGCTTGAACATCTACTGAGCAAGCGCGGCAAAGAAGCTGCGCGTCAGGAGATTCGCGCTATTTCCGAGATGGCGCGCATCAGCTACGTTCGGCAGCGCGAAGCCCTCGGACTCGGGCACGCTATCTTTCAGGCGCGTGATTTCTGTGAAGGAGAACCCTTCGCAGTCATGCTCGCAGACGACATCGTTGATGCCGATGTTCCCGCCTTGAAGCAGATGATGGCGGCTTATGAGAAGTACGATGCGCCGGTGTTAGGCACCATGCAGGTCGAAGGCGAAGCCATCTCACGATTCGGCGTGATTGATGCGGAAGAAGTAGAGCCGGGCGTCTACAAGATAAAAGACATGGTCGAAAAGCCGCCCTTCCATGAAGCGCCATCCGATCTTGCCATCATCGGTCGCTATATTCTGACGCCGGACATCTTCGTTGAGATTGAACAAACACAGCCCGGCGCTGGCGGCGAAATACAGATTACAGATGCCATGCGCTCTCTTCTCAAGAAGCGCCCATTCTACGCCGTGCGCTTCGAGGGGACACGCCACGATGCCGGAGACAAATTGGGCTTTCTCATCGCCACGGTCGAGCTTGCGCTTAAACGCCCAGACCTCGCGCCGGAATTTATAGAATACCTGCGGTCGTTGAAGCTGTAAGAATAGAGGTCAGAGGTTAGAGGTTAGAGGTTAGTAACAGAAAGTTTTACTAACCTCTAGCCTCTGACCTCTAACCTCTAAACCAAATGGAGGACTTGATTCTGTGAGTGAGACGAACAAGAGCTTTTCGGGGCGCGCCGCAATCGTCACGGGCGCAACGCGCGGCATCGGTCGCGCCATAGCGCTTGAGTTGGCGCGCCGTGGCGCGGATGTCGCTTTCAATTATGCCAGGAGCGCAGAGGCCGCCGATACATTGAAAGCCGAAATTGAAGCGCTGGGCGTGCGTGTACTTTCCACATCATGCGATGTGGCGCAAACGGATGCCGCGGCAGAGATGGTCAAGCAGACCAAAGAAGCGTTCGGTCGCATAGACTTTCTGGTCAATAACGCTGGCATCACGCGCGATACTCTAATTTTGCGCATGAAGGAAGAGGATTGGGACACAGTCATTGACACGAACCTGAAAGGCGCATGGAACTTCTCTAAAGCAGTTGTGCGCTTCATGCTCCGGCAGGAAGAGGGCGGCTCTATCTTGAATATCTCTTCAATCAGCGGCACGGTAGGCATGCCGGGGCAATCGAACTACTCCGCGTCGAAAGCCGGTATGTTCGGTCTCACGAAAGCCCTCGCCAAAGAGGTCGCCAGTCGCAAGGTGACTGTCAATGCGCTGGCGCTTGGAATGGTATCAACAGATATGTCCGGCGGATTGGATGAAAGCTACCGCACCAAAATTCTGGAACAGATTCCGCTCGGACGCTTCGCCGAACCCGAAGAGGTCGCACGCATAGCCTGTTTCCTGCTCTCCAATGATGCGCGCTACATCACCGGTCAGGTAATTCAAGTTGACGGTGGGCTGGCAATGTAATGCCGCGCTCTGTTTAGAGGAGAATGGCTGAGAAAGCTTCGCCGCTTGCTGGTAGCTCAAAAGAGAGGAGCCCCGCCAATCAATTAAGACTGGCGGGGCTTAAATCTTCACGGGCAGGGTCGGAGTTCAGGGTGGCGTTGCCAAGGGAACTGAGAATCGTCACTTATGGCCGATCCCGTAGTTTATAGGCGGTGCGATTTACGGGCGAGAGATAATGCCAGACTCTTAAAATTAACTGACCAAGAGTATAAATCCGTATCGCACTATTGCCAGCGTCACCCAAATTCAAATACCAATCGTCGGGGGCGTCACTGATTGTTATGTTTCAGTGTGTGTAAAATTATACTGATATTTTGTGAGCTGTCAAGCACAAAATACACCGAATCACAATATTTTTGTGACAAAGCGAACCCAGTTCAGGCTAATTTAGGGATAGTTAAGCTTCAAGGGAAGCTATAGAGCAGCATGGAAGCGCTAACTTTTGCAATACTTTAACCGGGCTTTGCACAAGAATATAGCTTCGGAACCCCCTGCAAAAATTTTTACCCAAATCTAATAGAGATTTGGCTCACCTTCGGGGCGTGTGTTCCATCTTTTATGAATCCAGAGCCACTGTTCCGGGAACCGCCTCACGTAGTCTTCAATGACAGATGTGAATTGCGAAGTTAACTGCCGCACGTCTCTTTCCTTATCGCCCGTGGATTCGATTTCAAGGGGCGGATCAATGCGTAGAACAAAGCGGCGTTTCTCTTTATCCCAGGGAACGAAGACGGGTAGAACGGCTGCTTTGGTTCGCAGGGCGAGCGTAGCGAGGCTGGCTGTGGTCGAGGCTGGCAGCCCGAAGAAGTCTACGAAGACGCCTTCGTGCGGCAGTGTGTTTAAGTCCACCAGGAGACCGAGCGTGCCGCCGCCGCGCAGGATGCGCAGCATGGGACGCGCCGCCGCTCGCTTATCAATCGAGCGGTTGCCAAAGCGCGTGCGTGTTCTCTCGACCAGAGGCTCAATCTTCGGGTTATCCATTCGGCGCACAAGAAAGCTCATCGGATAGCCGAATGCCGAGAGCGCGAAAGAAGAGAGTTCCCATGCGCCTAGGTGTCCTGTAAAAAGTATGACGCCGTGGCCGCGCTTCTGTGCGGCTTCCAGATTTTCCAAGCCTTCGCAGGTGATGAATCGTCGTAAGGTTTCAGGCGTGGCACGCGAGAGGTGGCTGAACTCTCCAAGTAGTCTTCCCAGATTTTGAAAAGAGGCGCGAAGGATTCGCGAGCGCTCCGCCGTGCTCAATTCGGGGAAGGCCAGCTCAAGATTGCGCTCGCCCGTGCGGCGCAGGCGGCCTCCGAATAGATATGCGAAGCGCGCCGCCGCGCGCCCCATCCTGACCGCCGCCGAGCGCGGCATCAATCCTAATCCGGTGAGCAGCGTGCGCGCAGTGGCGTACTCCAGCGCTGTTTGAGCTTTTCCGCGTTTACCCATCTTGCCAGCAAAAAGAACTCGCCTAGTGTAAATGGCGCGCACGCCAACTGGCAAACCCGTGATGCTTTTCGCTAATTGAGTACGCGTGTTATAACAGCGAAGACTACAATCTCGACCCGTAAGCCGTTCGATTCGGTTTCGGAAAAACTGTAGGGGATGGAACGGCAAAAAGATGGTCGAGCAATCGGTTTCGGACACGGCATCTGCCGTGAAAAAGCGATAGTCGAAAAGGGAGAGGACAGATAATGGCTACGACAGCAATAAGGGAGAGTGCTGCGGTTGCGTCCGGCACGGATAAGCATCCGAAGGGACTATACGTGCTGTTCGCGACCGAGATGTGGGAGCGCTTTAGCTTCTACTCTATGCTGGCGATGTTCGCGCTCTACATGCGCGACACTACGGGTCAGGGGTTTGCCTGGTCAATCGACAACACTCAGGCACTCGTCTCAAATTACCTGATGTTCGTATATCTCTCGCCGCTCGTCGGCGGCTGGGTCGCGGACAAGAAGATAGGCTACAGGAAAGCGGTCATGATCGGCGGCCTCTTCTTCATGGCCGGGCATCTTTTGCTCTCCATACGCTCAATCGGCGTTGTCTATGCTGCGCTCGCCTGTCTAGTCATCGGCAATGGCTTCTTCAAGCCGAATGTTTCGACGATGGTCGGCAACCTCTACTCGGAAGGCAGCCACCTGAAAGACCGCGCCTATAGCATCTTCTACATGGGCATCAACGTGGGCGCGTTCCTGGCACCCGTAGTCATGGAAATAGTGAAGAGCAGATTCGGCTTTCACCCTGCGTTCGCCGTCGCCGCGGGCGGCATGCTCATCTCCGTGATTATTCTATGGAGGATGAAGAAGCACGTAGAGGCGGCAGACCGCCAGCCGAGTCGAGGCGCGAAGACGATGGCGAACACCGCCGCGGTCGCCGTTGACGCCCCGCCCGCGAGCGTCAGCCACCAGAACGCGATTGACGCCGTGCCCGATTGGAAGAGAATCGGCGCGCTCATAGTCATCTTCCTCATAGTCATAGTCTTCTGGATGGTCTTCCACCAGAACAGCACGACGATAACTTACTGGGCAAATGACAATACAAACTGGAAGGTGACGGGCATCATCTCGAACTCTATCAATCCGGGATGGGTGCTCGTGCTGACCTTCCCGCTCGTAGCCTTCTGGGGTTGGCTGGACAAGAAGGGGCTTGAGCCTTCGACGCCGACGAAGATGGTTATAGGCATGGTGATGACGGCGGTCGCCTTCTTCATCCTCTTCATCGCGGCCAAGATTGGAGAAGGTTCTGTGCCTGCGGGCGGCGACCCTTATGCCTTCAAGATGTCGCCCGTGTGGCTGCTCGGCGCTTACGCGGTTTTGACGCTGGGCGAGCTGATGCTTTCGCCTATGGGATTGTCGCTCGTCTCAAAGGTCGCGCCCATCAGAATGCGCGGCCTGATGATGGGCGGCTGGTTCTTCGCCACGGCCATGGGCAACAAGCTGACGCAGATAGGCGAACTGTGGGACGACTGGCTGCATTCGACATTCTGGATTACATTGAGCATTGCAGCGATAGTGATGGCCTTTGTGCTGCTCATTCTGCTCAGACCGCTCAAGAAGGCTATGCCCGGCGTATAGTTTCAGCGACCGATTGCTTTTATGCCGTCAGGAAAAACACATGACGCCATCACAATCCTGCTCGCCGCGCCGACGTTCGTGGCGGCGTGGGGCGTGACCGGAAGCTTTGCGCTCGCGTCCGTTGCGACCGCAGCGATGCTGTTCGGGGGGCTGATGTTCGGCCCTGATCTGGATATACAGTCGAAGCAATACACGCGCTGGGGAGTGTTTCGTTTTCTATGGCTGCCGTACAAGGTGATGTTTCGTCACAGGTCTAGATGGTCGCACGGACTCATCTTCGGCACGCTGATTCGCGTCGTCTACTTCACAGGCGTCATCCTGTTGCTTGCGGCGGCGGCTGTTTACCTGCGCGCGATGCTGGTAAATAGAGCGCCGCCCAGTTTTGAAGAGGTCGCAGTCGTCTGGAAGATGATGGATGCGGTGCTGAAGCAATCGGTCGGCAATCACGTTTTATGGATGACGTTCGGCGGCCTGTGGTGGGGCGCGGCCAGCCACACGCTGACGGATGTGGGATGGTCTTTAATACGAAAAAGCTCTGAGATATTTTAAGAGCAGATTTCAGTTTCGAGTTTTCAGTTTCCAGAAAAAGCAACGGGTTCTTCTTCTGAAAACTGAAAACTCGAAACTGAAATCTGCTCTTATGCTCTGCGGCCTGCGATAAGGCGGTAGACAGCTAGGATGATAATGGCACCGACGACGCCGAAGGCGACTTTCGTCCAGAAGCCTTTGTCGTTGAGCGATACGGTTTTCGTCTCGTCCGCGATTCTCAGGAAGTGTGCTAGAAAACCCGCGAGGACTGCGCCGACAATGCCTATGACGATGGTGACGATGCAGCCGCCGGGGTCTTTGCCCGGCATCAGAAACTTGGCGATTGCGCCTGCGATTAGCCCGACGACAATCCACGAAACGACATCACCGATTCCCATTCAAGCCTCTCTTTCCACGCGCTTCATGCCGAAAAGGCCGAGAGCGCTGTTCGTGATTATTAAATCGCGCGAGGGCTGTAAAGAGTAGATGCCTTCCGTCCGTCGGAAGAGGCATTCATTTTGCTGCTATTAAGTTTCAACTCTGCTTGAGCTTCAGTTGTACGCGGATTCTATGGGCAAGCATTGAGGAGTGTCAAACCTGCTCAGTGCCCGGTGCGCGCTTGATTGAGGCGGGCGGCCTGGCGACGCACGCCTTCTGGAACGTTTCGGTTCTGCGATAGATGCTGAAGGTCTTTGCTGCGTATGCGCGGCAGGATGCTGATAGACGTAGTGATGGGCGTGCGCGGGTTGCGCACAAGGTTATGTATGATCGTGTAAGAACGCGCCCACGCACGGTTCGCGGAAATCAAGCGCAGCACTTCGTCTGCGACGGTACGCATGGAGGCGATGTTTTCAACTTCGTGATCCGTGATGCGTGGATTGTTGATGACAGCCGTGGCGACGACTCTGTTCGGGTCGCGTATGAGGATGGCGCGAGCTTCGCGGTCGCCCTTGAGTCCGAGCTTGATGCGATCCTTGACGGTCATGAGCATGATGCGGCGTATGAGCGCGATGCGTTCAGGCGCGACATCGCCTTCACGAAGCGTCTCACTAATCAAACGATCGGCGTTGGCCTCGCGCTGCTCAAGCGTCTCTTCAAAAATCTCTATGTGTTCGAGCGCCAGCCACGAATCGTCTATGTCTACGTCCGCAACTTCTATGTGCTGGGCTATGAGCCACGCGTCATCCATATCGAGCGCGCCGTCCGCGCCGATGGACTCCGCCGCTTCAATGAACTCGGCTGCGGCGGTACGCCCCTGCGCACGCAACTCTCCGGCTATCTGCTGCGCGCCGCGCTCCTTTTCAAAGAACTCGCGACGAGTCTCAAGCGCGCGACGTTCGGCATCAGGCGTGCGCGCAGGATTCCCTATGATGGCGTCAATGATTTGAGGGGCGCGAATCAGACGCTGCTGGTTGATGGCTATCAACTCAAGCAGAGCGCCGTCCGTAGTCTGGCTGGCAAGGAGCGCGATGGCGTCGTCGGGCGTAGAAGTATTTAAGGTGACGGCCTCTTGAATCTCGCGCTCCGAAGTTGTACGCGCCGCCAGATAGCCCAGCACCGCAGGCGAAGTCCCATTCTCTTTGGCGACCATAAGCAGCGCGTCGCGTTCCTGCGATTCAAGTGTGGAGGCGGCGGCCTTCGAGACTTCCGCATCCTCGCTTTCACGCAGCGCGACGAGCGCTTCGAGCAGATCAGCCTGCGGCAAAGGCAGAAGTCCGCGAGCGGCAGCCAGCCGCGCAGCCTGCGGCGCACGGCCTGAAATGATGGCCTGCACGACCGGATTCGTTGATGTGGAGTTAGCGCTCATCGAAACTGATGGATTTCAGACTGCTAAAAACCCAAATGGGGGGACGGCTGCGGGCGCGCGCACTTTCACGCGCCGCAGCACTTCTTGTATTTCTTGCCGGAGCCGCACGGGCAAGGGTCGTTGCGACCGACCTTGGGCTGGTCGCGCGTGATTGTCTTAGTCTTTGCAGCCTCTTCGCCTGCGGCGGCTGCGCCCTGATTCGGCCCCGAAAAGGTCAGACGCGTCGGTCGGCGCGGAGCACGGCGCTGCTGAAGCTGTTCGGGTGCCTGCTCCGTTACGACCTGTAGATTGAAGAGCGAGCGAATCGTGTGAGTATCAATGCGGTCGAGCATCTCCTGAAAGAGATCGAACGACTGCTTCTTGTACTCGACGAGCGGGTCTTTCTGGCCGTAGCCGACAAGCCCTATGCCCTGCTTCAGATGGTCAATCGAGAGCAGGTGGTCTTTCCACTGCGCATCTATGATGTTGAGCATGATGATGCGCTCGTAGGTGCGCATGGCCTCTTCGCCAATCGCCTGCTCCTTCAACGCATACTTCGCCTTGAGTCGTTCCCAGACCGCATCTTCGATTTCGGGAGCAGTCCAGTTCTGGAAATCAATGCCTTCCGCTTCGGTGTCGAAGTCGTAGATGGAGTGAAGCTGAATAGTGTAGTTCTCAACATCCCAGTCTTCAGGCGATTCGTCGGCGTTGATGTACTGCTTCGTGATATCTGCGAGCAGGTCGCGCGCAACGCCCGTGTCACCTAGAAGGTATTCACGATGGTCAGGCTCTTCCATCAACTGGCGTCTGAGGCCATAGATGGTCTCGCGCTGCTTGTTCATCACGTCGTCGTACTCAAGCAGGTGCTTGCGCGATTCAAAGTTGCGGCCTTCGACAGACTTTTGCGCGCCCTCTATGCGTTTGCTGACCATCTTGGATTCGATGGCGACGCCCTTCTCCATCCCCAGACGCTCCATCAACGCTTTGACCTTATCGCCCGCGAAGATGCGCATCAGGTCGTCTTCCAGAGAGAGGAAGAAGCGGCTGGAGCCTGGGTCGCCCTGGCGTCCGGCGCGCCCGCGCAACTGGTTATCAATGCGGCGCGACTCGTGACGCTCCGTGCCTAGAATATGAAGACCGCCTAGAGCGACTACTTCTTTGTGCTCGTCCTCGACGATGCTCTTTGCGCGCCGGAAAGCTTCTTCCCACTGCTCGTCCGTAGCCTCGTCCGGGTCAATCTCCTGCTCTTTGAGAAATTCGCGCGCCATGAATTCGGGGTTGCCGCCCAGGAGTATGTCCGTGCCGCGACCCGCCATGTTGGTGGCGATGGTGACAGCGGCTTTGCGCCCCGCCTGCGCTACAATTTCCGCTTCGCGTTCGTGGTACTTGGCGTTCAGGACGTTGTGCGGGATGCGGTCGCGCTGCAAGCGGCGCGCAATCAGCTCGGAGTTTTCGACCGAGACCGTACCGACCAGCACGGGCTGTCCCTTCTCATGAAGCTCTTTAATCTCTTCCACAACCGCGTCCCATTTTTCGGGCAGCGTGCGATAGATAATGTCGGAGTTATCCTTGCGCACCATGGGCATGTGCGTCGGGACAACAATCACGTCCAGCTTGTAGGTCGAATGAAACTCCGCCGCCTCTGTTTCCGCAGTACCCGTCATGCCGGAAAGCTTCTCGTAGAGACGGAAGTAATTCTGCAAGGTGATGGTGGCGAGCGTCTGATTCTCTTTCTCAATCTTGACGCCCTCTTTGGCTTCGACCGCCTGGTGCAAGCCATCAGACCAGCGACGCCCCTTCATCAAGCGCCCCGTAAAGTCGTCAACGATGATGACCTCGCCCTCCTGCACTACGTACTGGTGGTCTAGCCTGTAGAGCGTGTGCGCCTTCAAAGACTGTTCCACACAATGCAGCAGCTCCATGTTCGCAGGGTCGTAAAGATTGCCTACGCCCAGAAGCTTCTCTGAGCGGTCTACGCCGTCTTCGGTCAGAACCGCCGTGTGCTGCTTTTCGTCAACGAGGTAATCGCCAGTGGTCTTCCCTGACGCTTCGTCCTTCTCGCCTCGACGGAGTTGCGGGATGATGGCGTCCGCCTTGTAATACTTGTCGGTTGCTTCGTCCGACGGGCCTGAGATGATGAGCGGCGTACGCGCTTCGTCAATCAGAATCGAATCCACCTCGTCAACGATGGCGTAGTAGTGGTCGCGCTGCACGCAGGTCGCTAAGTCAAACTTCATGTTGTCGCGCAGGTAGTCGAAGCCGAACTCGTTGTTCGTGCCGTAGGTGATGTCCGCGTTGTAGGCCGCCTGACGCTCGAAGTCGTCCATCTCGTTCTGGATACAGCCGACGGTAAGACCCAGGAAGCGGTGAATCTGCCCCATCCACTCTGCGTCGCGCGAGGCAAGGTAGTCGTTGACGGTGATGATGTTAACCCCGCGCCCCGTCAGGGCGTTCAGATAAGCGGGGAGCGTGGCGACGAGCGTTTTACCCTCGCCCGTGCGCATCTCTGCAATCTTGCCCTGATGAAGCACTAGACCGCCTATCATCTGCACGTCGAAGTGGCGCATCCCTGTGGAGCGCACGCTCGCTTCACGAACCGTTGCGAAAGCTTCAGGTAAAAGCTCGTCTAAGATAACCTGCTCGCGTCGCTTGCGGTCTTCCTTGTCATCTGCACCACTGATCGCCTGCGCCACTCGCTCCTTGAATTCCGCTGTGCGCGCGCGAAGCTCTTCGTCCGAGAGCTTCTGAAGCTGCGGCTCCAGCTCGTTGATGCGCTGGATAATGGGTTGAATCGTCTTCAGGAATCGCTGGTTGCTGCTGCCGAAGATTTTGGTCAGAAATTTATCTACTGATGGCATCGTTTATATCCTATGAAATAGCCGTGTCACACACGGATGAGAAACTTGATGAACGCACACTTTGCGCGTAAACATTTGATTGTAATAGACGGTTTAGCCGGAGGCAAGCGGGCGCAAACTTCCACTCTGGAGATGTGCGCGATCTCTTCAGGAAAGAAGCTTCGAGAAGCCTACGGCTCTACGCCGGAAGATTATCCAGGGAGGCGCGCGGCATGCGCGTGACGACCAGAATCTGATGGCTGGCTGTTAAAGCAGTTCTGTTTTTGTAGAGAACTTTCGGCGCTTTAATCTTGCTCTGAGAAGCGAAAGGCAGAAGGCGCGAGGTGTACGCCGCGAGTTTCAGCGATTGATTCGAGGAACGGCTGTACGAGAGATTCGCGCTCGTGGCCGATGTGATTTCAGATAGCACGGACGAGGCCGTTTGATTAACCTGAGAAGACGCACCGGCAGCCACGAGTCCCAGACAGGCACTCAGCACGGTCACAAACAGGGTCGTATTCTTGATTCTCAGCTTACTCATAAATCTGTATAGAAGCGTTCGCGCTCTAATTACGCGCGGGCTTTATACGGCCTTAGCTCGTCGAAAGTTTCGCGAGGATGTCGGTCGCCTCCTTGCGCGGCATGGTGAAGTTGACTACCACCTGTTTGCCGTCTGCTGAAACTTTCGTGTTCTTATAGATAATCTCTTCGGTCTGTCCTTTTTTGGTGAAGCGGCCACCAGCGAGCAGCAGATTGTAGCCTTTAGCTTTCCTGGATGCCAGATCGGGCGATGCCACTTCGGAAGAGACTTCGACCGTGACATCTGTGTCCGTCAGCTTCACCATGAGACGAATGTGCTTAACGTCAGTGCCTAGAAACGAGAGTGCGCGGCTATCGCTCAGGGCCGAGAAGAAATCCTCAACGTAAGGCTTCAATTTCTGATCGCCTGCCAGACTTACGATTTGCGGGTTTATCAGCTTGCCGTCCGGCCCTATATCAGCCTCAATCGTCATCTCGATGGGCTTGGTTACATCGAACTCATTCTTTTCCTTCGCCTCTTTGGCCTTCGCCAGCCAATCCTTCAGAGGCCGCTTGTTGATTGCGTCCTCATTAGGCCGCTCAACCCCGTTCTTGGCCGCGATGTCGTCGAGCTTCTTATCCCGCTCCTCCTTCGTCATGTTCTCCGTTAGTCCTGCATTCAGGTCTTCGGCAGGACTAGCCTGCGGCGATGCGCCGGGCGAAGGCGCAGGCGAAGCGGAGGCCACAGCCGTCGCAGGCGTCGGCCTGACTTTCGGCTGGCGCATGGGGGGCGGCATCGGAGGCGGAGGCGGAAGCGGCACGGGCGTGGCCGTGGCTATGACCTGCGGCGGAAGCTGCGACGGATCCACGACCGGATTTGAGAAGTATCCCGGCGGGTATTCAAAAACGTCTTTGGTGTTAATCAGAACGGCGCGGTTGCCTATGATTGTTTTGTCATAAGCCTCGTCAACATACTTTGCGCCGGAAAAGACGCGGGCGATATTGAAGGCTTCACGAAAGGCCGGAACGTACAGCACGGCTGCAACCAGAATAATGTGCAGGACGATTGAGCCTGCCGCGACGCGCCACACGCGCTCCCACCACGGAGACTTATTTAACTCAAAATTCTGAAAAAGCTCTGCCACCTCTATACACTCCCGGTCGCGCCCTTCAATTAAAAGCTTCTGAAAACGCGCCGACTTTCTTAGACGCGCCCGGCCAGCTAATCGTTGCGAGCCGGAACACATAAAGGTTAGCACTACTTACGGAGAAGACAAAATAGAGGTTAGAGGTCAGAGGTTAGTAAAAGAAAATCAATTGCTAACCTCTAGCCTCTGACCTCTAACCTCTGTTTGCCTTTTGCCTTTTACCTTTTGTCTTTAGAATGACGGCATGGCTCGGTCGCGTGTTAACAATCCTCGCCGGAAGCGAGACGAAAAGGGAAAGGGTGCGGGCAAAGGGAAGCGGCAGAAGGATGCAGACCGCCCCAATCGCAGGCCGGAGCGCGTCGAGCCGCAAAGCTCGCAGGGTGTCTCGCGCACACACAGCCGCGAGCTTCGCCGTCTGCTTGAAGGCATAGGGCAGCCCGCGCCTGCTCCGTTTAAGCCAGACCCTTTTCAACTGGAAGCCCTCGCCGCGCTCGAATATGAAGATGTGCTGGTGACCGCGCCGACGGGAAGCGGCAAGACGTGGATTGCGCGCGAAGAGATTAGACGCCTTCTGGCAGCAGGCCGCCGCGCCTGGTACACCAGCCCGCTCAAGGCTCTGACCAATTCCAAGTACACGGAATTCTCCGCAGAGTTCGGCGCGGAAAATGTAGGCATCCTCACGGGCGACCGTAAAGAGAACCCGGATGCGCCGCTCATCGTCGGCACCACCGAAATCTACCGCAACCAGCTTTTCGACTCTCTACGCAGCGGCACAAATATCAGAGCAGACCTTGTGGTCTTGGACGAAGCGCATTATCTGGCCGACGAAGATAGAGGCCACGTCTGGGAAGAGGCGATAATACTGTCGCCGCCGCGCATACGTCTGCTACTGCTTTCGGCGACCATCGGAAACGCAGACGAGTTTGCTGCCTGGATGGAAGAGGTGCGCGGCGTGCGCTGCGGCGTGGTGGCTAGACCGGGCGCTCGCCCCGTTCCCTTACGAGCGGCCTTTCTTTACCCGGATGGAAATCTGGTGCCGCTTCTGGACGAGCGTGGAGGCTTGAACCCTGAGATTGCGCGCCTTGTCGAAAGAGAAAAGGCTGCGCGGCGTGAAAGAGACGAGCGTCGTCAGGGGCGCACATGGAGGTCGCGCAGAGGCGGGGGAGGTGGGGCGCGTTGAAGCTCAACATGCCGGAGATGCCGCCCGGCCAACTTCTGGCGGCGCTCTCAAGCTACAATCTACTGCCCGCGATTGTCTTCCTGCCGACGCGCAGACGTTGCGATCAGGCTGCATCTGAAGCCGCTATGACGAGGCGCGACGATAAGGCCGAACGACGCGATGCGCGCCGCTCAATCTTACGAAGCTTCCTGGAAGAGCACCCGGAAGTGCGCGGGCATCGTCACTGGGACACCATCATTCGCGGCGGCGTGGCAGCGCATCACGCTGGGCACATCCCCGCATGGAAGCTCGTCATAGAGCAGTTGATGAGCGCAGGGCTTCTGGACGCAATCTTTGCTACGGCCACGGTCGCGGCGGGCGTTGATTTCCCTGCACGCACAGTCGTCATCACGAATGTTGACCAGCGGACTGGAAGCGGCTGGCGCGCTCTTTCCGCCTCGGAGCTGCAACAGATGACCGGACGCGCAGGCCGCAGGGGGCGCGACCGTGTGGGCTTCATCGTCGCCGCGCCCGGACTTCATCAAGACCCTGAACGCATAGCACTTCTGCTTGAAGCTCCGCCCGACCCTTTGCAAAGCCAGTTTCGCGCAACCTACTCCACGCTGCTGAATCTTCTGGATGCCTATCGCAGCTTCGCGCACGTGCGCGAGATTGCCGAGCGCAGCTTTGCTTATCGCGACACCGCCCGGCGCATCACGCGCATGGAGCGCGAACGAGACCAGCACGAGCGCGAGATTAAACGTAAGCTTGAAGAGGCCGGTTGTCAGCTTCCGGTCGAGATAGCGCGCGGGCTTGAGAGACTCGTGAGCGCGCGCCAGCGTCTGCTTGAGACTCTGCCGCAAACGCGTGCAGAGATGCTCATGGAGTGGCTTGAACAGGTCGTAGTGCCGGGGCGCGTCGTAGGGCTTGGTCGTCAGGGTCGTCGTCTTGCCTTAGTGATGCGTAGACGCGGGGGCGCTTTTGTAGGAATGCGCGAAGATGGTCGCGGCGTCAATCTTGCGCTCGACCGCGTGGGACGCGTTTACGAGAACACGTACCCGCTCGACGAAGACTCAATCGAGCGTGCCTTCAGGGAGACGCACGAAGGTCGCAACCCGCTTCTACCGGAGCCTAGATTGCGCGAGGCTCGCTCGACCGAAGATGAAGCGCTCAATATCATCAACGACATGATTGACGGACTCGCGCCGCAAGCGTTGAATGAGACGGAGAAGAACGCGTGCGCCGATGCGTTATGGTCTGTGATAGAAGATGCGGAAGGGGTCGAGCGCGCGGAGCGTCGCATAGAGCACTTGCGCGCACAGGTCTGGCAACCCTTCGAGCAGAGAGCACGCGTGCTTGCCACGTTCGATTATCTGGATTTCGCTAGGGAGCGCGTGACGGAGCGCGGGCGCTGGCTCGCAGACCTGCATGTTGACAGAACGCTTCTAGTCGGCGAAGCAGTTCGTCACGGTCTCTTCGATTCATTGGACGCGCCGCGCGCAGCGGGATTGATGGCGGCTCTAGCCGCAGACGTTGACCGCGACTACGGCGAGCTTGAATTGGACGATCAGCTCATCAACACTCTGGCGCGTTTCGACGAGGTCGCTTACAGGGTCGCCACCGAAGAGTGGAAGCAGGGGTTAGAGCCAGCGCCGGAGATAAACTTTTCCGCCGCCGCGACCGCTTCGCACTGGGCTGCCGGTTCAGACTGGGCAGACCTCGTTCAAGAGACGCGCGCCGAAGAAGGCGACCTCGTGCGTATGCTCTCGCGCACGGGCGAATCTCTTCTACAGATTGCCGGACTAAGACATGCACAACCCGCTGCCGCCAGAAGCGCGGAACGCGCCGCCGAAGCTATCCTGCGCGAGCCAGTGCGATAAAAAATGCAGAAGTCAGAATGCAGAATGCGGAATAAAATGGGCGACAGGTATCGGGTATCAGGTGCCGGTAAAAGAAAGAAGCTGTCACGCGGCTTTCCTTTTACCGGCACCCGGCACCTGTCACCCGTCAACTGCTTCTCGTTCATCATTCTGCACTCTGCCTTCTGCATTTTCCTGTGTGTTGCGTGCGCGCCTTCGGGCGGTGTGGAAGGTGAAGCGAAGATGAAAGAAGATGGAAAGGGCGGCGCGCTTCTTTATGCTGCGCTGGGGGATTCGACGGGTGTGGGCGTTGGAGCACGGGAGGGCGGCTATGTGGCTCGGCTGTTCAGGCGAATCGTTGATGTGCGCCCCGGCTCGAAACTGACGAACATGTGTGTGAGCGGCGCGACTACAGAGGACGTGCTGCGCAGCCAGATAGAGCCTGCGCTCGCCGCCCGCCCGACTCTCATCACGCTCGGCATAGGCATCAATGATGTCGGGCATCAAATGAACGTCGAGACGTTTGCGCGTAATTACGAGACGATTATCACGCGGCTCAAGCGTGCAAACGCCCCCATCGTCATCACGAATATTCCTGATGTAAGCCTTGCGCCGGTCGTGTCGACGAATGAGCGCGCCGAAGTCGCAGAGCGCATCATGCTCTTTAACAGGCGCATCGAAGAAATCGCGTCGCGTCACGGCCTGATGGTCGTTGACGCTTTCAAGGCGACGCACGAGACGATTCCCTCTCGCCCGGAGTTCTTCTCCGACGACGGCTTTCATCCTTCGGATAAAGGTTATGAATACTGGGCTGAGATGATGTGGCCGACCGTGAAGAAAGCTATGGGAGAATAGCATCGCAAGCCGTGAAAATCGAAGGGAGATAATGCCGGATTGGAATCTGCGCCTGAAACTCTGCTGATGAAAGAGACGAGCGAGCATCGTAGACTCTTGCGCGTGCTTGGGCTTGGCTTCGGGCTGGCGGTGATAATCGGCAATACGATTGGCGCAGGCATATTGCGCACGCCGGGAGAGGTGGCCGCGCAGCTTCCGAACGTCTGGTTGTTTCTGGGCGTCTGGGTCGCGGGCGGACTCTATGCTCTGCTGGGCGCTATAAGTCTGGCAGAGCTTGGGACAGCCATACCGCGCTCTGGCGGTCAGTATGTCTTCGCGCATCGAGCGCTTGGGCCTTACGCTGGGTTCGTCGTCGGCTGGAGCGACTGGCTCTCTACGTGCGGCTCTACCGCGGCGGTCGCCATCGTCGTGGGCGAATACGCGGGCGCTCTCTATCCTGCGCTCTCTGGAAAAACCGTTGCGGTTGCATTGGCCGTCACTATAACTTTCGCAGTCCTACAGTGGCGTGGTCTACGCTGGGGCAGCAGCGCGCAGAACCTTACGAGCCTGCTGAAAGCTTTAGCCTTCGTCGCGCTTGTAGTCGCTTGCTTCATTCTCGGCGGCGATGGGCTGAGCAATCTTCAGGCACCGTCTTCGATTCCGAAGGGGCTTACGTTTCTGGCCGCGCTCGTGCTCGCTCTTCAATCCGTCATCTACACCTATGACGGCTGGAACGGCGTGGTCTATTTCTCCGAAGAGGTGCGAGAGCCTGCGCGAGACATTCCGCGCTCGCTCTTTGGCGGCGTGCTCTCGATCATAGCCATCTACCTGCTGGTCAATCTGGCGCTCCTTTACGTGCTGCCGCTTGACCGGATTGCCGGAGATAAGCTCGCCATAGGGACTGCGGCGCAAAAGATTTTCGGCGGCTACGGCGATACCGTCATACGCACGCTGACGATTATCTCCATGCTGAGCGCCATCAATGCCTTTCACCTGATGGCGACGCGCGTGCTCTTTTCGATGAGCTGCGACCGCCTCTGCTCAAGCAAGGCGGAGAGAGTTAACACTGGAGGCACGCCGACCGTCGCATTGTTTATAAGCGCAACTATCAGTGTGCTCTTTATCCTGAGCGGAACTTTCGAGAAGGTGATAGCTATCCTGGCTTTCTTCTTCGTAGCCAACTACGCCATCTCGTTCACGAGCGTCTTCGTCCTGCGTTGGCGCGAGCCGGAATTGAAGCGCCCCTATCGCGCGTGGGGTTATCCCTGGACGACCGGCCTTGCGCTTCTGGGTTCAATCGCTTTCCTCTGCGGGGCTGTGGCGAGCGACACGCGCAACAGCCTTTACGCGCTCCTGCTTCTGGCATTAAGCTATCCGGCTTTTCTTCTGCTGAGACGATTATCAAAGTGAAGGCAGCGCCGAAAAACAGTAGGGGCAGGGACAAGTCCTCTGCCCGTATCGCTCGCAAGAGCGATACTCAAGATTAGTTTTTATCCAATGATGTGTGAATGCGCATCCCTTTCGCGCATACGCGCGGCGGGCAGAGGACTTGTCCCTGCCCCTACAATTATCATTGTCCATGTAGAATGAAATGAGCGACGAATACAGATTTGAAGAAAACTTAGCGCGGGCTGCGACGCTGCCCGCGCGCTTTTATACCGATGCGCGTTTTCTTGAAGAGGAGAAAGCCAAAATCTTTTCGCGCACGTGGCAACTGGTCGGGCGCACGGAACAGGTCAGAGAGCCGGGACAGTATTTCACGGCAACGGTCGGGGATGAGCCGGTGGTGGTGGTGCGCGGGATGGATGAGCGCCTTCGTGCTTTCTCGAACGTCTGCCGCCATCGAGCGGGGCCTGTAGCGTCAGGTGAAGGCACGCGTAAATCTTTTCGCTGCGGCTATCACGGCTGGACTTACGCGCTCGATGGGCGCTTGGTTAACACGCCGGAGTTCGACCGCGTAGAAGGTTTCAGCCGCGAAGCTAACTGTCTGCCTGAATTCAGAGTAGAGACATGGGGCGCGCTCGTCTTCGTTAATCTTGATGCCAAAGCTGCAACGCTTCTGGAGACGCTGGAAGACATTCCGGCGCGTGTGGGTCATCGTAATTTCGAGGCGATGCGCCTTGCAGCGCGCCGCGACTGGTTCGTCAACTGCAACTGGAAAGTTTACGTTGACAATTATCTGGAAGGCTATCACATCCCCATCGTTCACCCTTCGCTCAACCGCGAGCTTGATTATGACGAGTATCGCACCGAGACCAAACGCTTCTATTCGATTCAGTATTCGCTTATCCGTCGTGACCGGGCGACACGCTTGCAGATAGACGAAAAGACGGGCTATACGGAGGCACAGTATTTCTGGCTATTCCCGAACCTGATGCTCAACATCTACCCGGACAACTACTCAACAAACCTCATCGTGCCCATTGACGAGAAACGCACGCTGACTGTCTTCGAGTGGTACTTCCTTGAGCCTGAGCGGGAGGAAACGAAAGAAGCCCTCAGCCGCACAATCGAGTTCAGCGACGAGATACAGCTTGAAGACATAAACATCTGCGAGGCCGTACAACGTGGCTTGCGCTCTTCCACCTACACGCAGGGGCGCTATTCTGTGCGGCGGGAAAACGGCGTACACCACTTTCACGGTCTCCTCGCCGAATTCTTCGCACGCCCTTGAAGTAGGGTTTCAGTAGAAGCATAGTTATGCCAAACCCTCGACGGCGCGACGCTAAAGTAAATTCGCCGCCAGACAAAGCTCCGTAGGAGCCGGATGTTTATAGCTCGCTGCATTACACCACAGGCCAAAGCTCCGTCAGGAGCTTAATGTTAATTGACCGTAGAACATTAAGCTCCTGACGGAGCTTTGAGCTTGTCTTAGTTTAGAGGCTATAAACATCCGGCTCCTACGGAGCTAAGAACGTTTGTACGCTCTTATCCGAACCTCACGTTGTGTTAAGATAAGCGCGGGTGGAGATGCCGGATTTAGAGTCTTTCTGTGAGGCCGACGCGGCATCTTCCGCCGAGTGGAGGTTTTATGGCAATTGAAGAAAGAAATGAATCGCCCTACTGCTCAGGCAATCCACTATGCGACACTCTGCGTTTCGTGTGCGACGCGTCCTATGCTGTGCTACCCGAAGACGTGGCTCATCGCGTGGGCGAGATGAAGAAGAACATCCTTGGGGGCTTGCGCTGGCTGGTTGATAAAAAGATCGAATGGGTAGAGCAGCGCGTGGCAGGCGGTGACCGCCTGCGTGAAGAGTGGCGACGCGGGACGCGTGAGGCGGCTTCGACCCCCGGCGGCGGCATCTAACAAAGTAAGAAGGTAGAAAGCAAAAGATGGAAGTTCTCTTAGCGGATGAGTTCGGATTCTGCTTCGGCGTAGAGCGTGCCGTAGAGATGGTTGAAGACGCGCTCAAAGAAGGCGCGACCGTGCGCTCGCTTGGCGCGCTCATACATAACACGCAGGAGATGAAGCGGCTCGAAGCCGAAGGCGTCAGCACCATCAACATGCCCGCAGAGGCCAGCACAGACGTGACGGCTGTGATTCGCGCACATGGCGTAACGCCTATGGTTCAACTGGAGCTGGAATCAAGAGCCGAGCGCGTCATCGATGCCACCTGCCCGTTCGTGACAAAGGTTCAGAAGCTTGCAGAGCGCGCCGCCGCTCAGGGGCGCGACGTAGTCGTAGCCGGAAATCCGGATCACCCGGAGATGATAGGCGTGGTCGGCTATGCGCCGAATAATACTTACGTGGTGAGAGACGCAGGAGAAGTAGCAAACCTTCCAAGGCTGCATGCGCCGATTGTGCTCTCGCAGACGACAATCAAGCTACAGACATTTCATGAGGTGGCGGAGGCTGTAAAAGCCAAAGCCGATGCAGAGCCGCAGGTCATCAACACCATCTGCTCTGCGACGCGTGATCGTCAGGATGCTGCGCGCGCACTGGCCGGGCATGTTGACGCCTTCTACATCATAGGCGGTCGCCACTCTTCAAACAGCGTCAAGCTGCTGGCCGTCTGCAAGGAGCAATGTGAGAGGAGCTTTCTGGTCGAGACAGCCGACGAGATTAATCCTACAGACCTTGAGAATGTGGAGCGCGTCGGCGTCACCGCCGGAGCTTCCACGCCCAACTGGCTCATCAATCAGGTGGTGGAAAGATTGCGCGAGATTGGTCATGAGAAAGAGGCTGTAGTGGCCTGAGCGAAATCGTAAACTCCGATAAGGGTTTTGCTAGAAAGGGCTGGCGTGAAATTCACGCCAGCCCTTTCAATTTGTAGATTTTCGTTCCCCTCTTTCAGGAGGATTCTATTCTTCGCTTGCGTTGTTCTGCACACCCGATAGGGGTTCTGCGTCTAGGATAGTGCTCATGCCTGCGTTCTCTTCGCCACTTGTCGGAGCATCCGGCTCGTCTGCCTCGCCCTGCTCTTCCACGCGCGAGACATCTTCGCTCATGTCTTCACTCGATTGATACCTGTCGGCTTCTTCAGATTTCATCTTCCTCGTTCTCGTCCGCCTGGTTGAGCGCGTTGACGACCTGCCGAGCAAGCTCGGAATCGTATTCCGTGGCCTGTCGTTCGAGCGCATCGCGCGCTATCTCTGCATCAATCGGATCGCTTAGAAGCTGTAGGAGCGTAGTGGTCGGCGACTGCGCCAGAGCTTCCTGTGCCAGAGCGCGCACGACTGCATGAGAGGAGCGCGCCAGTTCGCAGACTTCAGACGGCGCAAAGCGCGCCGAGAGCGCGTCGGCCAGCGCATCAATTCGTTTGAATTCACGCAGCCTGTAGGCGCGTGTCACCAGTTGCGTGAAGACCTCTGCCGATTGCGTCTGGCTTTCCAGTACGGCAGCGGTCACTTCAGCCATGCGGCGCAGGCCGCTCGACTGGTCTGTATTCATGGAAGCGCCTGCTTCCGCCACCCGCTCGTCCAGCACAGAGAGCAGACGGCTCAATTCCCAATCGGCACGCGCGTCGTAACGGGCGTTGCCCCGTGCAGGAGTTGTGGCCGCAGGTTGCTCTATAGCGCTGACGATGAGGCTGCGCGTGGTCGAGCGCAGACCTTCCCAGACGCTCGCCACCTGCGCTCCGAACTCTTCAATCATCATTCTCAATAATATTTCTCCCCTGAAAGCCCAGCGCCCTCAGGCGCAAGCTTTTCTTCACCGATGGTGTACTATAACGCGAAAAGTACACGAAAGGCGAACCTGAAAAGCCGAGGATGAGGGATGAAGGATGAGGGATGAAAAGGCAAAGCCGGAGCGGATTTGCAAGGGGGCGGATTCTACGGGTCTGGGGCAGAAGATTGACCGCGAGGCGCTCATTGCCGCCATCGAAAGTGAATTGCCGGAGGTGGAGCACTATCTGGACTTGCGCACGGGCGAGATTCTGACGGTCGTCGTCCCTGTCTGGACGGATGATGCGGAAACGGTAGCACTTGACGAGATAGCGCGCGATAACCGCAAGCTTGCGCTTCTGATTAGAGCTGAGCCGGATTGCTATGAGCTGGTGCCTTCGATTGCTTCCGAGGCGGGTTTTCGCTGGATGCAGGAGTTTGCCGCGACCATCGCTGATGAAGATTTACGTGAACGGCTACAGAAACTGCTGCGCGATTGCACGGACGATTGCTTTCAAGCCTTTCGCCGCTCGCTCCCCGGCTTGCCCGACGAAGAGCGCGAGCGCTGGTTCGCTTTTCGTAACGAGAAGATAGAAGAATTTATTAACGCCTGGCTGGAAGGTCTGGGCGCTTGAGGCTGCCCTTAATCTTTACCGAGCAGCTTGATACCGCCGTGCGCGAAGGCAATCATGATGCAGGCTTCCGCTCCGTCTAACGCGATAGGATAATGGGTCGAGCCTGCTTCGTTCAGCACGTAGTCGCCCGCGCGATGCTCGCCCTCCTTATCGCTGTACCCGCCCTGAAGAATTAGAACTTCTTCGATGCCTTCGTGTCGATGCGCCGGATAGCCGCAGCCCGGCTCCATACGAATCAGAACTGTGCTGTCTCCCGTCTCCTCATCACGCCGCAGGAAATGCAGGAAGATTCCCTCGTAGCTTGTGCCGCGCCAATGGATGGTAGAAAAGTCGAACATGAGAAAAGTAAGCAGTAAGCGGTGAGCAGCAGAAGCGTTTTTACTGCTCACGGCTTACTGCTTGCTGCTTACTTCCGGGTTGTGGTCTATGATCTTGATGATGTTGGTGAATGGTATTTTGACTATCTCGCCGTCGGCGCGTTCCATTTTGACGCTGGGCTTGGTGAGCGCCTGTGTTGTTTTCATGCTGCGGACGATGCCGCGTATGCGGTTGCCGTCGTCCGTAACGATCTCAACGTTGTCTTTACCGTAAAGCGGTTGTAGCGCTGCAAGGGCTTTTGTAACTTCCACGATGTTGGTTTCCTGTCTTGTTCGGACGCTCTCTCAGGTCAAAGAAACGCTCCTTTGCTCTAGCACGAGCGCTCGGCGGCCTACTCTGAACTTGCTTTATCTAGGTTGATGTCTCAAACGAGCGGTCTGTTGCCACAGAAGCTGTCTTCCGGCTCCTGGCCGCCAATTAAAAGCTCCTGACACGGGCACAATACTTTCGCCCGGCGCGCCGCTTGAGGGTATGCTCCGATGAGCGGCTGATTCGATAGGCACGAATCGTGCCGCCCCTGACCTTGATGTTCTTTTCGGCCTCTTGAGAGTACAATAAATCCGAGTCAAGGGCTACGGAAGCGCGATTTGCAGGAGCGGCCAGGGGTCTCCGAGTGCTCTTGTGCTAGCTTAGATGCAACCGGAATGCTCCAATTGACGTACTTATAAAGTACGTTAGAGAAGGCTGCGCGGATTGCGCCGCAGGCTCTTTCGGTAAATCCGGCGAATAAAATCATGCAACCTGAATCATCTTCTCAGTCCAAGTCCACGAGTGCTGAATTTGAGAGCACGGAGTGTCCTAGCTGCCATGCAATGCTGCCGCGCGGGATGCGTTTCTGTCGCGCCTGCGGCTATCGCCTGGGCGAAGGGCTTGATGAATACGTAGAGACCGTGCGGCTGAACCCGCGCGTGAGCGCAGAGGCGCGTCCCGCTGCGGCGACCGCCGATGCCTCTCCTAACTCCAAAACAGACCCTTTTCAAGCTCAGGATTGGGGGGCGCTTGCCCAGCAGCAGGCGGCGCAGGCGCGTCAGCTTGCCGCCGGAGCTTCAGCGAAAGCTTCAAAATTGAATTGCCGGGGCGGGCGCAAGATGAACTGGATGCTCTGGATGATAATCGCCATCGTAGCCATTTCGGTCACAGGCGGCGGTCTGCTCACGCCCTTTGCTCTGCGCAAGCGCCTCTCAGGCGCAGCAACCACCGCAGCCAAGAAATCTTACTTTGGCCTGGAATCCGGCTTCAAGAGCCAGGACGGGGGCGCATTCATCCCTCACATATCCCCGCCGGGCGGCCCTGCGGATAAGGCTGGACTCGTGGGCGGCGATGTCGTCACCAGCTTCGACGGGCAGCCTGTGAAAGGCGAAAGCGACATCCAGAAGCTTCTCGCTGCAACGCCGATTGGAAAGACCGTTGATGTAGTGTACCTGCGCGACGGGCAACAGCGCACGACTAAGCTGACGACCATCTCAAAAGAAGAATTTGATCGTCTGGTTGAGGCTTTTGATGACAGGGAAGACAAGGGCTATCTAAAGGAAGGGACGGACATAGACCGCGTCATAGTGCCCGGCATGAATATCTATGGCGTGCGGCTGAACCGTATCAGTAAGAGCGGCCCGGCTGACATTGCAGGCATCAAAGACGGCGACATAGTCATAGAGTTCGACGGCATTCCGACGCGCACGCGCCGCGAGCTTGAATTAAGAATCGAGCGTGCCCAACCCTACAGCACTGTGACGGTCGTGGTCATACGCGACGGGCAGCGCATGGAGATTCCCGTCAAAGTAGGCGTAGAGCCTTAAGCCTTGTTCGAGTACTCGCGCAGGCGAGCCTCCATTTCTCGCCGCAACTCTTCGCGCTCTTCCTCTGGCTCGTCCGGCTCGAACGTCTCGAAGAGCGCGTAAGGCGTCTCACTCACAAGCCGCAATTCCCACGCCTCTCGCCCGGCATGCGACGGGCGGGCAAACCACAGAGCATCAATCTCGGATTCCTCTACAGGCGCGCCCTCGAAAATCAACGATGCGGCATCGTTAATCAACGCGCGCGTGCTGGCGCGCAGCAGCACGCGCCGCAGCGTCCAGTTGTGCTTGCGATAATTGGCGATTATCCCTGTAAACTGCCCGCCTGGTTCCATTTCTCTCTGGTGGGGAAAGTTTAGAGCGAAAGGCCAGCCGCTTTCAAAAGCTATTCGGCTGGCCTTCGCTTCTGCCTGAAGGCTCTCTCACATTAGTGAGAGAGCCTTCGTCTTCTTACTTGTTGTCGCTTGAGTTCGCGTTCCCGGTCGAGCTTCCGGGTTTCTTGAGGTCACGGAACATCTGGTCGAAGGCTATCTTCCAGCTACCCTCCTCTTTGACAAAGGGGACGGTCTCCCATTGTCCAGTCTTGTCATTCTTGACTTCGAGCGTAGCCTTGTCGCCATCTATCTTTTCGTTGCGCGTCTCCGGCATCTTATTTGAATCGGTGCTGGTGGTGCTGGACAGGCCGGTCTGGAGCGCCTCATCGAGCGTCTTGGGCGGGCTTTGCGCTTTCGCAAACTGCTCGAACATCTCCAGCGTTCCCTTTGAAAGAGTCTTCTTGAGGCCCGCAGCATCCTTTTTCTGCATTGCTTCAAAATAGGCTTTCAAGGTGGCGGTCGGCGATGACCCAAAGCCGCTGCATGCAAGGCTTGCGATACCGATGACAAGTGCTATGGCGGCGAGCGCGATTAATTTACTCGACTTCATTTCTTCTCCTCACGTCCTACCGAATTTGTAAACCTTGCTTCTCTCTATGCGTGTTCAAAGTGTAATCGGCTCGAACCCGCGCGCTTTGTCTGCATCTTCTTCGGTTCACATCTCATCCCGGATTGAAAGGGCAGCAGAGTATACATCAAATGAGCGCGCACGCTCCATGCTGAAAAAAGGAGAAGAGGACAGAGGTTAGAGATCAGTTAAAGACTTTCTTTTTACTAACCTCTAGCCTCTAACCTCTGTCCTCTTCCCCTGCCGCTTGTTGACCGCACGGGCAGGCGAACTTTATGATTCGCTTATGTCAGTTCTTTCAGGAACAAAGTTACAGCGAAGTTTTATAGGTCTCTGCTCTCTGCTTCTGGCACTCGGCGGAGCATGGATTATCACAAGCTGCGCTCAGTCTAAAATAGGGGACGAGCAGACCAGACCAAGGCGTGCGCAGCCTAGCGAGAGCGCCGCGACACCTTCCGCAAATGCGAATACGAATAACAGCAATAATCAAATGAGCGAAGAGAAGAGAGAGAAGACGGAGCCGGTCGGCTTTTACACGGCTCTTGAGAGCGCGCTTAAAGAGCGCGGGGTGCGGCTCGAAGAGGTTTGCGACCGCAAAGACCCCGTAGGCCGCCGCATCCTTGAAGATTACGGCGCTGTCTTTGTAGCCTCAAGCAGCATCCTGCCTCCGCCCGTCTGCATTTTCAAGAGCGAAGGCGATGTTGTTAAATTTCAGTCGGACGCGAAATTCAAAGCGGCAGTCATCGGCGGCACACGCATAGAATTACAACCGGCGGCGATGGATGCGCTGCAAGCGGCGCGTCTGGAGGCCGGGCGCGTTGGATTGGACATCACGCCGCGCGGTGGGGCGGAAGCGGCACGCCGCAGCTATCAAGACACCGTCAGGCTTTGGGACACGCGCTTTCTTCCGGCGCTTTCGTACTGGATGAAGCGCGGGCGATTGACTAAGGAGCAGGTCGCACGCCTCAAGAGTCTTTCGTTGACAGATCAGGTGCGCGAAGTGCTTGAGTTGGAAAAGGGCGGTATCTACTTCAGCAAGGATTTCTCTAAATCCATCCTCTACTCCATCGCCGCGCCCGGCACATCGCAGCACATCATGATGCTGGCGCTCGACGTAGACCAGTTCATGGATGCGCGCGTGCGAGGGATTCTGGCGCGCCACGGCTGGTTTCAAACCGTCAAAAGCGATCTGCCGCACTTTACTTACCTTGGGCTTGACGAAACGGAACTGCCCGCGCGCGGCCTGCGCCAGGTCAAATCCGGCTCGCAGCTCTTCTGGATTCCCAACGTAGGAGAAAAAGGATGAGGGATGAAGGATGAAGGATGAAAAGGAACGGAGTGCTTCATTCAACTGAATAATCCACTCAATCCTTATTCATCCCTCATCCCTCCGCCCTCATCCCTGCTTTCGATGATCTTCTGTTCCCGGTGCGGACATGAGAATACGGATGATGCGCGGTCTTGCCTGAGCTGCGGGGCGCGGTTCGGCGGGCAGGACGAGGCAGCGCCGTTTGTGACGACGAAGCTTGAGGACAGAGCGACGACGCCCGCTCAAGCCACAGGGACGAAAGACGAGCTTGAAAAGGTTCGGAATGAACCCTTGATGGCGGTCGGAGAGAAGCGCAACCCTCTGGTCGTGCTCATACTGGGTTTCGTCACCTGTTACATTTATCTCTTCTACTGGTGGTACGTGACGGGAGCGGACATCAAGCGCGCGCTCCCCCGCGAAGACCTCAACCCGCCGCTCGAACTAACCCTGAATCTATTAACCTGTAGCCTCTTCAGCATCTTCCTCAGCTATAAATACCCTAAGCTCATTCTGGAGATGCAGGAGAAGGCTCATGTCGTGCGCAACGACACCTCGCTCGTCTCCGTGCTGCTCAGCCTCTTCAGCCTAGGCCCCATCGCCTGCTACGTCATCCAGACGGACTTGAATAGAATCTGGGAAACGGTAGAGTCTGGAGAGTAAAAGAAAGAATCCAGTTGACTTTCTAAACTCTACAGACTCTACGGACTCTTTAGAGAAAAAGAAGCGCCGAGAGCGGGCGTTTACGCGCACGTCTTACAGAGTATGAAGCAAAGAGCGCGGCAGAGAAGTTTGAAAAGCTGATCTTTGCGAATACCGGCACACCACAGGCACACATTGCATGTCTCGTATAGCTGTAAATCTTTTATCAACTCAACTTTGAAATTCTTGACTCTTTTATTCGATGTTATAGTGTCGTTTGAGGCGAATCGATTTTTATGAAGCGTTGTCCTACATGTCAGAGTATTTACACGGATGTCTCGCTCTCTTACTGCCTGCAAGACGGCTCGAAGCTGGTGGTGGTGAGCGATTCGGCCTCGTCTGCGGATGCGACTTGGCAGATAAGCGGGGGAGGGAGCAGGGCTGGCGAAGAGCCGCCGCCGACGGAGATTCTCAGGCCGGAGGATATGCCTACGGCCAGAGTGGAGGCGACTGCTCCGACCAGAGAACAGCCTCGTGCGCGCCCGACCGCCGTTGCCGTAGAGCAACCACACGCAACCGCTGTCCCGTCAACAGCGCCTAGAAGCAGTGCTCCTGTCGTAGCTTTGTCTGTAATAGTCGGAATACTCCTTCTGACGCTCGGAGGCTTAATCGTCTGGATAGCGATGCGAGATAAGGGACGGACGGAGACAGGCGTCGCGACCGCAAACTCGAATCAGGGCGAGACGAAGCAGGAGAACGCTACGCGCACAAAATCAAGCACTAATTCGTCTGCCAACACGACCACGCAGCCCTCGCCTGCGGATACGTCTGCGGCGCAGAAAGAGGTGCAGGGCGTTTTGAATGCCTGGGCTGATACTATACGCCAGCGCAATCTGGACGAGCACATGAAGTATTACGCAGACGTGCTGGATGTTTATTACAATGCGACGAATGTTTCCAGCGCTCGCGTGCGGACGGAGCGCTCGGCTGCGTTCTCCAAATACACTTCGATGGAGATGCAGCTATCGAACATCAATATCTCTGTTGAGCCGTCGGGCACGCGCGCCACTGCGACCTTTGATAAAACCTTCGACTTTCGCAGTGACGAGAAAGACTTCAAAGGCTCCGGCCTTAATCAATTCTGGTTTTCCAAAGCGAGCGGGCGATGGCGCATTACCGGCGAGAAAGATTTGAAGACCTACTACATTAATAAGTAGGCGCGGCTTGAGGGGCGAGGACTATCGGCGCGCGTTTTAAGCCGCGAGCGGGTTAATCCGACGAAGAGAGAAAGCAGAGGATGAAGCGTTGTCCCACATGTGGTAGCAGCTACACGGACGATACGCTCGCCTACTGCTTGCAGGACGGGGCGACGCTTCAAAGCTCCGGCGACCAGACGAATCTTTTGAGTCTGGTCGCGACATTACACGGCGATAATCAAACAAATGAGGGGCAAGACGTAGGCATCGACAGCTCTTCCGCTCCGACCATGCAAATTCCTGCATCGTCCATGCCGACCACCCCGTACCAGGAGTCGCGCCCGACGGCTGGTGCCACAAACAATGCGGCTGCGGCTTCTACAACGCAAACACAACCGGCGAGCAACACGCGCGTAATCGTCACGACCGCTCTCGTCACGGTTCTACTTCTGGGTCTGGGCGGCGTCGGCGCATGGATGCTCTTTCGTGGAGGCGGGGACGGGCGTGGACGCGAGCGTCGCGCCGCAGGGGCTAACTCAAACTCTGCTCTTCCGGCCAATTCGACAGATGCGGCCAATACTTCAAACGCGTCTCAGTCTAACAATCAGACGCGCAGTGACAACCAGCCTGATAAGGGAGGGCGCTGGTTCGTCATCCTCGGCTCGTTTCCGAAAGATGAGCTGGGGCGGGCTAACGAACGCCTGGAGCTTGTTCGCAAGCAGGGCTTTGATGCGCGCATGGTATCGAGCGACGATTATCCGAACATGAAAAGCGGGCTGTGGGTGATTGTCATGGGGCCTTATACACGAAACAAAGCGGAAGAGCTTTTGGAACAGGTGCGCCCGAAGGTCAAAGACGCCTACACTAAATCCGGATGGTAAAGAAGCCAGTCCCAAATTCCAAGTTCCATGTCCCAAGTTCAGGGCTTGAGTTTTTGACTTGGAACTTGGGACTTGGAACCTGAGACTTATCCCGGACTTGGAATTTGGGACTCTAACCGAATCATGAAACGTTGCCCGACCTGCGGTAATACTTATACTAACGACGAGCTGATCTTCTGTCTTGAGGACGGCGCGACGCTCCTCAGTGTGAGAGATTCGCAGCCGAGCTTTAACCCGGAGGCGACGCTAAGAATCTCGGCTGAAGAAAATGCTCTGCCGCCGCCGGAAGCCGCTAAACCGCAGGGAGCGCCGACGCACAGGCAGTCTGCTCCGCCCCTGACTGTTCCGCCTCGACAGCCTCCCGCGACGAGCGACCATCAAGCGCCCGCTGCTTCTACATCAAGGTCTACAAGTCCCGTCATCGTCGCAGGCATCACGGCCATAGTCGTACTGCTGCTGGTCGTAGCAGGCATCGGCATCGCGCTGCTTGTGCGCAATACTTCATCGAGCGGCGACGCCTCGAACGCCGAGAACGGCAATCGTGCTGTGAATAGAGAGCCTGGCCGCAATGCCTCCAATACCGTCAACGATAACGGCTCGACCTCGCCATCTGACTCTTCAAATAAAGCCAGCGTCAACGGCGCAAACCGGAACGTCTCTACCGCTACGGACTCTGTGGGGCGTGCCGAGTCGAAGGTCGTTCGCGGCGCGCAACTGGGCGAGAGCGATTTGTCCGCCCTCTCGCGTGAAGAATTGCGCCGCCTACGCAATGCTGTCTACGCGCGCCACGGTCGCACCTTTGACTCGGCTGACCTACAGCGTTATTTCGAGAGCCGCTCGTGGTACAAGCCTCGTTCCGACTACACGGAAACCGAGTTGACCGAAACAGACCGCGCCAACATCAAGCTCATCCAGTCGGTGGAAAATAGCCGGTGAAAAGGGGGTGATGGGTGTCAGGTGCCGGGTGTCGGCAGAAGGAATACATTCCGACCTTTTTCTTTTACAGGCACCTGGCATCTGGCACCCGACACCCGCTTTAGAAAAGTTGTTGCAAGACGCGGGCGCAGGGTGTATAGTCCTCCACGCATGAGGTAATCTCCTTTCGTGAGGTTTGGAGTTGAAGAGGAAAGCAGGCCGTTTGTGGGAGCGGCCTGCTTTTCATTTTCAGGCAACTGCCAGCGAAGCGGTTTATTTGTTCCGGACAGGTAAAAGCTTCCAGACTGTCTCACCCTTTCCGAAGTTTGCTGCCCGGTTATTCCTTTTCTGCACGGAAGCAAGCAGGCCAGCACTCTCGAAAAGCCATTTGCCTTGCGCCGCAAAAGTGCTAGACTAGCCAACTGTCCGGGGTAGCAGCAGAAGCCGGACACGCCCCTCTCCCGTTCTAACGGACAAATTTTATCATAAGCCGCGCGATCCCGACCGCGAGATGCTCGCTACGTTTCTACCTCGCATGTCTAGGAGTCTCTGCCGGAATCGAGCGACCCTTTTTGACATGGGAGTGTCATGAAATGGATGTCCCCCACATCATTGCCGGACGGTTTCGCATAGAATGTGAAATCGGCACAGGCGGCATGGGAACTGTTTACCGCGCAACCCATCTGGGGCTTGAGCGCGCCGTCGCCGTCAAGATTATCAAGCCGGAATACGCCGCAGACCCTGACGTTGCAGACCGCTTCATGCGCGAAGCACGCACGATGGCGCGCCTGCGCCACTCGCACGCCGCCATGATTTTCGACGCGGGCAACTTGCCGGACGGTCGTCACTTCATCGTCATGGAGTTTGTAGACGGCTGCACGCTTTCGGAAACACTCGCGCGCGAAGGTCGCTTTACGCCGGAGCGTGCCATACGCATTGCCTCTGACATCTGCGACGTGCTTTCGGAAGCGCACAAGCTAGGCATAGTTCACCGCGATTTGAAGCCCTCGAATATCATGCTCAACGACAGGGGCGTGTGTGTGCTGGATTTCGGCGTGGCGAAAGTTCTGGCAAGCTCTACGGAAGCGACCGCCTCGCACGCCACTACAGGCTCCGGCATCATCGTCGGAACTCCACGCTACATGTCACCGGAACAATGCCTTGGACAAAGGGTCGGAGTCCGCAGCGATCTTTACAGCCTGGGTGTCATACTCTACGAGATGCTGGCCGGTCGGCCTCCCTTTGTAGATGTGATGGCATCGGTCGTACTGGTCAAGCAGGCGACCGCACAGCCTCCGCCTCTGCCGAAGATTAGAGAGGACGTGCCGCGCGCCCTCTGCGCCGTCATACACTCTATGCTTGCCAAGCAGCCGGAAGGCCGCCCCGCCAATGCAGCCGCGGCGCGCTCGCTGCTTGAAAAAAGCATTACGCATCCGCCGCGCAATGTACCCGAAGCGGAGCCTTTCGCTTCGACCGTGGCGACGCTTGAGACAAGAGTGCGCAGTACGGCCTTCCGCATCGCCGCATCCTTTGCGGTCATCTCGGCGCTGGGGCTTCTGCTCTTCGCCGTAGGACGAGACACAGATTCTTCAAACGGCTCGCGCACACCCGCCTCTTCCGCAGCACGCAACGCCGTTGGAGCCGACGCAATCACGTCGCGCGATTCCGCTTCGTATACGGCGGGCGACAACATCACGGTTCCCCAGCGCACGCCTTCGACCGCAGACGCGCGCCGCATGGCTGATGCGATTTCCGAAGGCGCGGTCTCGGACGTGCGTGTGGTGCGTATGGGTCGCAGCTCTTTGATAGCGGCCATTAATGATGAGCGACGCTCAGGCACGACGCAACTCTTCATGATGAAGCGCAGCGGCGCAAGCTTCCGCGTAAGGTCGCGTGCGCCGCTGGACGCTGGAGACTTTCGCTCTGCTACGTGGAGCGCAGACAGCGTGGATGCTGACGGCGACGGTTACGAAGAGGTCGTCTGCACCGGAGCGAACCCGCGCACGCCAGCCAAAGGCTATCGCCTCGTGCTCTATGTACCGCGCACGCGCGAAATCTATACTCTGAGGCTGATGGCGGACAATACTCGCGGCTCGAAAGTCCTGCGCGCTATCTGGTCGCCCAACGCTCTCTCGCGCAGGGGCGCAGCCTATCGCGCAGCCCTTCAACAACGCGCACGCGCGCTCGTAGCTTCTCTTTAGAATCAGCAATTGGGTAAAGGTCAGTACCGCCTGCGGTAGCGGGCGGGTCATTGGTGACAGTACCACCCGCCCGGCTTAAGCAGGCGGTACTGACCTTTACCCAAGCCCTTTGCGACTGAAACTTTCTCTCAAAAGGAGTCCCTGATGAAAATGCGCAGGCGTATGTCGGCAGGTTTCTTCATAGCGGTTACCGTGCTGGCATATACGGTTTTACCCTCTTTTGTACGCGCGTCGGTCGGGCGGGCGAAGGTTGATGTCTTCGGCTACTACTTTCCGCAGGGGAAGCTGCCCGCTGCCTTTTCTGAAATAGATCACCTTATGCTTTCGACGATAGACATTAACGCCCGCCCCGCGCCGTTGAATGGCTTTATACGGCCAAAGGCCAGAGCAGGTAAAGATTATAAGCTGGTGAAGCCCACTATGAACGGCATGAATCTCAGCTTTACAACGCAGGCTATCAAGGGAGTCAGCTACAAATTCGTCGGTGCTTTCACGAAACTCGGCGACTTTCCGACAGATCGCCCCGAAGGAGAGGTGCTCCTCAAAGGGCGCTTGACAAAGATGCTGAACGGCAAGAAGGTCGCCGAAACGAACGTGAGCTTCACCTATACCGGAGGCGATTGAAGATAGAAAAGAAGAGGTCAGAGGATAGAGGCTAGCGGTTAGTAAAAGACAATTACTGACCTCTAGCTTCTATCCTCTGACCTCTATTTGGTTTTGTTGATTGTAAATTTGAAGACCTTATTGCGCGAGACGGTGAGGAGTTCGTTGCGGTCGTTGAAGACGAGGCCGAAGCCTACGTTGTTCGGGACTTTGAAGACATCCAGGTAGCGGCCATCCGTGTCGAAGACCTGTATGCCTTTGGTGTCGCTCACAAAGATGCGTCCCTGACCGTCAACGGCGAGGGCGGAGAGCGCGCGAAACTGTCCCGGCTCGTTGCCCGTGCTGCCTATGCGCGTGATGAAGCGGCCTTCGCGCGTGAACTTGAAGATGGCGTTATTGAAGGAGCCGAGCGCGTAGATGTTACCGAGGCCGTCAACAGCAAGCCTCGTGTTCAGCTCTGAGCGCTCCGTCTGGCTGCTGATGGCCTTGCGTATAGTTTGAACCGCCTGACCATTAGAGTTAAAGCGCACTATGTCGTCGCTTGCGCCGCTCGTTGCAGCGATAACTCCTCCATCCTGCGTTACGGCCACATCGTCGAAGCCTGCGCCGCCACTATAGCTCAGGGTGCCCAAAGATTTGCCGGACGTTCCTTCATAGCGTGTAATCACGCCCTTCTGCACAACATAGACTGTCCCTTTGCGGTCAACGGCCATGCCCCGCAGAGGCAAACGCGGGTCAACCGTCCATTCGTTGACGAACTTGCCCTGAGCATCGAACACCTGCACGCGACCGCCCATGTACTCGCCAACGTAGATTCGACCCGCGCCGTCCACTCCGATTGAGCGCGCATCCTTGAATTGTCCAGCCCCTATGCCTTCGCTTCCGAACTCAAGCGCGACGCTCGCAAACCCGGACGATGTGCCAGTGTTAGGCTTTGAGTTTGAGCCGGGGGCGTGACTGATGACGGCATCGCGAATACGGGACACTGTGAATGAGATGATGAATGTAATCAGACCTCCGATTAGAAGGAAGATAAAGACCACTATGAGCAAAGGTTTGAGACAGGAGCTGGGGCGGGGCGCGTACGGGGATTGAAAGGAGGTCGGGACGGGAGGAAACTGCGCAGGGTCAATCTGGACGTTCCGGTAAGCCCCGCCGGACTGGTGCATGACTTCTATGGACTTGCCCTGCTCCAATCTCTCAACAGCATCTTTTGCTTCCTTGAGGCCGACGCCGAACAGTTCCCTGTAGAGCTTGATAGCCCCAATCTTGTTGCCGCTGCGTATGAGCTGGCCGAGTTCTCCCAGTCGCGCGGCCTGTCCGAAAAGGTTATCGAGAGAAGGCGCGGGAGGCTTTGCAGGCGGCGCGCTTCCGGCGCGCAACTCTTCCGGCACGATTACAGTGTTCCCGCAGAAGTGGCAGCTCAGGGTCGCGCCAGCATTCTCAAGGCTCAGGGGCGCTCCGCACGAAGGACATTTGAAGGGTTGTGTCATGGTCTATTGCAAATCTCTAACGGGTCGGCAATTTTCTGCTCGACGCTTGACGCCCACAGGTTTTGCCGCGAGACCGCGCGCGAAATCGAATAACAATTAGCCAGGCGAGGATAGCTCCGTAAGAGCGAGATGTTTATAGTTGGCATGCGACAAATTGAGCCAAGCTCCGTTAGGAGCGGCATGTTCCGTGTCCATTACATGCCGCTCCTAACGGAGCTTGATGTTTAATTGATGCGATGAGCTATAAACATTTAGCTCCTGACGGGGCTAAGACTTTTACCCCTTATGCCGAACTGACGTTAGTTTACCTTGTCCAACTCAGACTTGTCGCGTGCCCTCCTGTCGTGTCAAGATAAGTTCGCTCTTGATATAGAGAAACTGTTCCCCGGCAAAGATGCCTGAATTAGTATCGTCCCCTTTATGATTCGTCCCCGTTTCGATCAAACAGCCTGTGACAATCTGGCCGACTGCGTTCGTGAAATTGAGAAGGAGACGAACGCGGAACTGGTCATAGTCGTGCGCGCACGCTCAGGCTCTTACCGCTATGTCGATTATCTCTGCGGAGCAATCCTGGCTTACGTCGGTCTGCTCTTCCAGCTTTTCTCGCCCTGGGTATTCAATCACTACTGGGTAGCCATAGATGTTGCGCTACTGTTCGCTTTAGGCTTCTTCATCAGCTCGCGCAGCAACGCCATTCGTCGCCTGCTGACAACCAGAGAGCAACGCGCCCGCGCCGTGCGTTCGTACGCGGCGGCCATGTTCTACGAGGCGGGCATCGCGAATACTCAGGCAGAGATGGGCGTGCTTATCTATCTTTCGCTCTTTGAGCGGCGGCTGGAGCTGCTGGCCGACCGGGGCGTGCTCAAGGGTGTGCCGCCGCTTGAATGGAACGAGTGCGTCTTTGATCTGCAACAGGTCGGGCGTCGCCCTCATCCGGAAACTTTTCTTAAAGCTTTTCACGCCTTCGGCACCATGCTCGCCAAACACATCCCGGCCACGGGCGATAATCCAAACGAACTCGGCGACCTGCCGCGCTTTGAGCTGAAATGAGACACAGCACGAAGACGAAAACTTTCAGGCACGGGGCGTTGCTTGCAGCAGCAGTGTGCGCGGGTGTGCTAGCGCTCGCCCCCTTCTACGAAGTGCTGGCGCGCGTCGGCGGCGGCCAGGGGTATGGCGGCGGAAACGGGGGCAGTGGCGACGGCGAGGGTCTGGGTTACATCGTCTATTTGATCTTCCGCTTCCTGCTCTGGCTGACGATTGAGCATCCCGCAGTCGGCATTCCCGTTGACATCCTAGTCATACTCGGCTTCGTCTACTACTTCCGCAACCGGAAAAAGACCAAGAAGGAATGGAGTTCCGCGACGAGCATCATGCCGCCTCAGAGAGAGATGGCTGCGGGGCAAAGACAAGAGGATGTGCAGAAGGAGTTTGGGCGCTTGCGCAGGTTCGACCCGAACTTTTCCGAGATTATCTTCACAGACTTCTGCTACGCGCTTTACGGACGCGCGCAACACGAACGCGCTACGGGTCACATGGACGAGCTTTCGCCTTACATCAGCCAGGAAGCTCGCAACTCGCTTCTAAAGCGCAACCCGCCAAAATTGCAGGAGGTGCGCGGCGTCATCGTCGGTGCGATGCAGATAGTGGGAGCGCGCGAGGTGCAGATGGAGGGCAAACCTTTCGTCAACATTGCCGTGGAGTTTGAGACCAACTATACGGAAGTGCTGGCGCAGAACGGCAATCGCCCCACGGAAGAGAGCTACTACGTGCGCGAGCGCTGGACATTGGAGCGCAAGCGTGAAGTTTTGACACCGCCTCCGACTCAGGCTACGGCGCTGCATTGCCCGCGCTGCGGAGCGGCCTTGCAGAAAGACACTACGGGCGCGTGCGCCTTCTGCGGCGCGCGTGTTGAGAACGGCGAGTTCCAGTGGTTCGTGCATTCCATTGATCTTCTGAGCCGCGAGGCGCGTGGGCCGCTTCTGACAGGCACCGTGCCGGAAGTCGGAACGGATTCGCCGACCATAGTGCAGCGTGGCTTCAAGGAGGCGCGCTCTGCGTTCGAGCAGATGAACTCCAACTTTCAGTGGGGCGAGTTCATGGAGCGTGCGCGTCTTATCTTCAACGAATTGCAGGCCGCCTGGTCAACGCTCGACTGGGAGCGTGCGCGCCCGCACGAGACCGACAACATTTTCCAGATGCACCGCTACTGGATAGAGGCTTACAAGCAGCAGGGCTTGAGAAACGCGCTCGACGATTGCCGCATCCTCTCCATGCAGCCCGCGAAGATTACCGGCGACGCTTTTTACAATTCCATCACGCTTCGCATCGGAGCGGAAGGCTACGATTATACCGTGGACTCTGCGGGGAAGGTCGTCGCAGGCTCGAAGAGAAGTAAGCGGCGCTGGACGGAATACTGGACGTTTATACGAAACCGAAGCGCTAATCCCTTACACTCGCGCACAGACCTCTCGTGCCCTAACTGCGGCGCGCCCCTGAAAGTAAATGTCACGGGCATCTGCGAATTCTGTGGCGGCAAAGTCAGCTCAGGCGAATTCGACTGGGTGCTCTCAAAAATCGAGCAGGACGAATCCTACACAGGCTGACATCCTCACGCCATCTTGAAACATCGAAGAGTTTCCGGCGTATTTCCCGAAGGTTTAAGGGGGAAAGAGCTAGCGCTGGCCGGAGAGCTATAGAGTAGAATTACTGAAGCGCTTTATCATTAGCCCCGTTAGGGGCTGGATGTTTATAGTTATAGCTGCCATAGATAAGTTAAAAGCTCCGTAGGAGCGACATGTGACGGACGCGAGAACATGTCGCTCCTACGGAGCTTCGATTTCATCTGGTATCGTCCGGCTATAAACATAATGCTCCTACGGAGCATCAAAGCTTATCTTCGTCTCTATCCTGAATGACCAGCCAGCGTGCGCGCTCTGTGTTAATCAGGTCTCTGTGTTAAATTGTTCGTCTCCTCTTTCAACTCAGGATTGGAGCTTTTTCGGTGAAACGTAATATTTCTGTCTTAGCAGTTCTTCTGTCGCTACTGTTTTCGTCGTTCGCGCCGCAGGCTTTGGCGCAGACGCGCGAGCGGCCTGCAACTTCCGCTCAGCCTGCGGCTGCCGCCGCCACGGCTCCGGCTCGTGCGCCGCAAGGCACGCAATGGGTTAATCGCCAGCTTGCCAACGGCCTTGAAGTCGTGGTGCTCGAAGATCATTCCGTGCCGCTGGTGACGGTCGAGATGGCCGTCAAGAACGGCTCGTTCACGGAGCCGCCCGAGCTGAATGGATTGTCGCATCTTTTCGAGCACATGTTCTTCAAGTCGAACCGCGCGACCGCCAACTCTGAAGACTACCTGATGAACATAGGCAAGCTGGGCGTGGCCTATAACGGCTCGACCCGTGAAGAGATAGTCAACTATTACTTCACCACGACGACGCCGAATTATACGGTCGCCATGCGGCTGATGCGCGATTCCATACGCTACCCTCTCTTTGACGAGCGAGAGTTCGAACGCGAGCGGCAGGTCGTCATAGGCGAGTTAGACCGCAACGAATCCAATCCCTACTTCTATCTGAACGAGGCGATGATGAACCGCCTCTTCTATAAATACCCCAGCCGCAAACAGCCGGGCGGCAATCGTGAGACCGTCTCGAAGGCCACGACCGACATCATGCGCATGATTCAGAAGCGCTACTACGTGCCAAACAACTCCGCGCTGATTATCACAGGCGATGTCGCACCGGAAGAGATTTTCAAACAGGCGCAGGAGCTTTTCGGCGACTGGCCGCGCGCCGAAGACCCGTTCGTCAAATACCCTCTGGTTGAGCACCCGCCGCTTCAGAAAAGCGAAGGTCTTGTGCTCACGCAGCCCGTACAGAACGTCATCATCTCAATCGGCTGGCAGGGGCCGTCCATAGGCAAAGACAACGATGCGACCTATGCAGCGGATGTCTTCTCGTTTATCCTGCGCCAGCCTAACTCGCGTTTCCAGCGCGCACTGGTTGACACAGGACTTGTGAACGCCATTGACATCAGCTATTACACACAGCGCAACGTAGGCCCCATACAGCTCCTCGCGCAGACCACGCCCGACAAAGCGCGTGCAGCCGTCAAAGCCATCTACAACGAGATAGCGCACTTTAACGACAAGGACTATTTCACGGACGAGCAACTGGCAAATGCGAAAGCCCTGCTTGAGGCCGACGACCTCTTCTCGCGCGAGAAGCTGTCGGATTATTCGCACACGCTTGGGTTCTGGTGGGCTTCTACCGGGCTTGATTACTTTCGCGGTTACTTAGGAAATCTTCGCGGCACATCGCGCGCCGGAATCAGCCGCTATGTGACGACCTACATTCAGGGCAAGCCGCGCATAGGCGTCATCATGATGTCGGATGAAGCACAAAAGAGCGTGCAATTGAAACCGGAAGAGGTGATCGGCCAATGAGAAGACAGAGAATCACACAGGGCGATCAGCTCAAATCAAGAGTGATAGACGGTAGGGTAATGAAAAGCTTGAATCAACTATTTTATAAAACGGGAGCGAAAGCTCTGGCGCTACTTTTTGTCCTGAGCTTCTCGCTGAACACGGTGGCGCTCGCGCAGGATACGCACCAAGTTCCTCCTGCTCGCCAGCCATCGCAACAGCCGCCACCATCAGACCCGCCCAAAACCGATGCCGTCACCAAGGCTCAATCTTCCGTCATTGACAAGATTGAGAGCACGCAGGCCGCGCTCGTTTCGGAGTTTGATGTCAATGGCCTGAAGGTGCTCATCAAGCGGCGCGCAGGCAGCCAGACGGTCGCGGCGGGGCTTTTCATACGCGGCGGCGCGCGCAACATCACCGCTGAAAATGCCGGGATTGAGAATCTGATGCTGGCGGCGGAGGTTGAGGCGAGCGCCAATTTCCCGCGTGAGCGCCTGCGTTCGGAACTGGCGCGCATGGGTACGACCTTCGGCTCAGGCGTCAACTACGATTACTCTTCGCTTTCGATGGCTGCGACCCGTCCCAACTTCGACCGCTCTTGGGAGATTTTCACGGACATAGCGCTCCGGCCAGCTTTCACTAAAGAAGATGTAGGCATCGCACAGAACCGTATCGTAGCCTCTCTGCGCGACGATCAGGATGACCCGGACACTTACTTGCAGCGTCTTCAGGAGCGAGCGGTTTACGTAGGCCACCCCTACATCAATCGCCCGGAAGGAACGGCTGAAGCGGTCGCCCGGCTCACGCCCGAAGACCTGCGCCGCTATCACCAGCAGATGATGCAGACCTCTCGTCTACTGCTCGTCATCGTAGGTGACCTGGACGCACAACAGTTGCGCGAGCGCATCAACGCATCGTTCGGCAAATTGCCGCGCGGCAGCTACAACCAGCAGCCCGTACAGCAGCTAGCCTTTACAACGCCTTCGGTTGATATTACACAGCGCACGATTCCTACCAACTACGTTCAGGGAATCTTCGCCGCTCCGCCGCTGACCAGCGAGGACATCTACCCTATGCGCGTAGCTTCCTTCATCCTGAGCCAGCGCGTGCTGGAAGAGGTGCGCTTCAAACGCAATCTCTCTTACGCGCCGGATGCTTTCCTTGGGAGTCAGGGCGCAAACATCGGCGGCATTTACGTGACGGCCACTGATACCAATCAAGCTGTGCGCGTCATGCTCGGCGAGATTGCGCGCCTTCAGCAACAGCAGATTGACGCTGACGATATTACTGCCGCCGTCTCAGGCTATCTGACGAACTACTATCTGCGACAGGAGACAAACGCCGCTCAGGCCGGAGAGCTTGCACAGTACGAGCTTATAGGCGGCGGCTGGCGCAACGCGCTCAGCTACATAGAGCGCCTGCGTGCGGTACGCCCCCTTGATGTCGAGCGCGTCGCGCAAAAGTACATGCGAAACCTTCGCTTCGTCGTCCTGGGCGACCCGGCGAGCGTGGACAAGCGCGTCTTCACCTTGCAGTCAGGCGAATAGGTGAAGTTTGATTTACCTGTTTTTAAGCCCCTGAAAGGGGCGACAGATTGTAGCCCACGGCGTAAGCCGTGGGAACAAGAGCAGCATTCAAAAGTTAAAAGCCCCGTCAGGGGCGAAAGATTCTCAAGCCGAGATTTCTTTCGCCCCTGACGGGGCTTTATCTTCTGTTTCGTTTCAATTCCCACGGCTTGCGCCGTGGGCTAAATTCTTACGCCCCTTTCAGGGGCTAACTCTATCTCTGAATCTCGCCCATCAATTTTTCGTAGAGCTTGGCGTCCAGAGGTTGAAGCGTACGGCTTTGCGCGAGTGCCGCCGTCTTGTTGCCTATCTCTAAATAGGTCATGCCGAGGTTGTAGTAGGCTTCGGCTAAATCGGGTCTGAGAGCAGCGGCGCGGCGATACGATTCAATCGCTTCGTAATAACGCGAAGCATAATAATAAGCATCGCCGAGTTTGTTATATGCTTCGTAGGAGTTGGGGCGCAGGCGTATGGCCTGCATGTAAGCGCGTATGGCCTCTTCATTCTTGCCCTGCTTGACCTTGCAGAAGCCTACCTGAATCCAGGCTTCGGCGCGCGTCGGATTCTTATCCACTGCGTTCTCGAAATAGCCCAGCGCGCTATCGTAGTTTCCGAGCCAGAGCGAATTAAGCCCGTTGCGATACCACCATTCGGCAAGGACTTCCGACTGCTGGCCGCTCCTGGGCTTTGAGGCCAGCTCGTCGAACGTCAAGAGCTTTCCGGCCTTGAGCGCGTCCAGACGCGCTGCGCCGAGCGCCAGGTTTATATTCTGCCCGTTCGTCACCTTGATAGTGACCACTCCTATAACCTGCCCCTTCATGTTGAAAAGCGGGCTGCCCGAATTGCCGTGTGAAATGGGCGCGGTTATCTGAATTATCTTTCCAAGGTTCGGCACTTCGCGCACCGCCGAGACAATCCCGTTCGAGACAGAGCCTTCAAGCCGCAGCGGATTGCCGATAACGAAGATGCTTTCGCCCTCTTCCGGCATCTCTTGTGTGAGCGCGACGGCGCGCGTCCTGTCCTGCGGAACGTCAACCGCCAGCAGAGCAATGTCGCCCTCTTCGTCCACATTGAGCGTGCCCGTAACCGCGTAGGTCTTGCCTTTGCCGTCAAGGGTACGAATCTCTGCGCGCATCGCTCCTTCTATGACGTGAAGGTTCGTCAGGACTTCGCCGGGGCGTATGAAGAAACCGCTGCCACTGATGAGCGGCTCGTTTTTGGCATTGTAGGTGACGACGGAGACGACCGAAGGCTTAACCCGTCGTATAAGCTCAGGAAGAGATTCCTGAGCGCTTGCCTGTAGGGCTGTAGACAACAGCAGAGCGAAGAAGAGCCACAGGGGGAATAGGCGTCTCAACATAAACACCAATCAATTTTCTGAAGGCTGTAGGCAGCCCACCGAAAGAGGGAATGGGAAGAGTCCCTGTTGTTAACTGAAGACGGCGCAAGCCTGTAGTGCGCCAGAGCTAGTTGCGGGTGATGAAAATCTTGTGCAGTCGGGAGAAGCGCCAGAATCTCATCCGGGCGCGTTGGCTCAAGCGGCTCCGGGGAAACGGGTCACAGCGGGGCAGCCAACAAAGCCCAATCGCTATAATTACATTAGCTGAGGTAGAGAATCAACAGTTTTTCTGTAAGAGGCTGAAGAAGGTCAGTACCGCTTGCTTAAGCCGAGTGGTTTAGTAACAGCGGTCGAAGGTGCTTTCGAGAACCGATAAGCTGTGTTCAAAGTCCCGTAGGAACGACTGAACCGTCTCTGGACTTATTCAGTCGTCCCTACGGGACTCATCTTTACTTCGCAACTTGTTCCCAGCCATAAATGGCTGGGCTATTTTCAACTGTCCCTCACGGGACATAACTAATAGAACTGCTGTTCTATTTAATGACCGTGCCGATGATCGTTCCGGTCGGAGTCGAAGCCTCTTCTTCAAGCGTGACGAAGAGACCGAAGTCCTGTAGAGCGGTTTCCGTCTGAATCTGAGCTTCGTTGCGCTGGCCTGTGTTCACAATCTGGCCGAGGCGCACGAACTTGTTATCAGGCGAAACAGCCCAGAGCACATAGACTCTACCGGCAGGCGCGTCCTTCAATTCGTGGAAGCGCATCTTGATGGTGGTCGGCCCGTCCTTGCGCGGCTCTAAAAACACGTTGGCGCGAGCGCCCGTCATTTCGCCGGAGAATCTAATCTTCATCTCGGTATCAGTGCCGCGACGGAAGCCCGGAATGCCCAGCATAGGCGCAGCATAAGCGGGTATTGCGCCGTTGGTCGTCGTCGCAGCTACGCGCTCGCCCACGGCAGCGCCGTCACGCTCGCCGCTGCTGGCAAGAGGCACAACTGCAAGCCCCTGCGGCACAGCGCTCCGCAACACAACTCTGGTTTCGGGCGTAAGCGTCGTCAGATTAGCATCCGGCGATAACACCATCATGAAGCGGTTAAGCGGAGTAGTGGTGCTGAAGGTTGCAGCGCCGTTCGTGGCTGTGACCGGGCCTAGCAATGTCACGCGACCCATAGAGTCAACTGCATAAAGATTAAGGTTACTGACATCGCCTGTGATACCGGAAAGATCCAGGCGAACTGTCGTGCCCGATGCAGTGCGCAGCACTCTGGCTGTGCCCATTGCATTCGGGATGATTGTCGTCGGCGTCAGGTTAACGATTGTCTCCTGATCCGCCGGATATTCAACTACAGTCCAGGAGCCGTCAGCGTTCTGCACGGCTGTGGTCTTCGTCGTGGTTGTAGTGGTTGTTGGCTGTTGTGCGAGGGCTGTTCCTGCCATCGTTAAAGCAAGTACTGCGCCTCCCACAAAGCTCAGCAAGCGTCTGCTCATAAGTTTCCCTCCTCTAAATTTAAGGATTCCTCTGCTTTTGGGAGTTGACAAAGTTATACACCGAAAAGGGAGCGCAACCTCCGTGCCCTTTGGATAAGGGCGGCTAAGTCCAATTTTTCCAAGGAGAAGCGGCTGGGGCGGGCAGCGTACGAAGCGACAAGATGCGATACAGGCGTGTATTGTTTCAAATCTCTGGAAGGAAATGCCTGAATTAAGAGCCATTTGATTTTGGAACTCTGGCCTAACTGCGGCGTGCAAGATTGCAAAACTTTCCGGAGGAACTTTTGTGTCATGATCCCGAAAAAACTACTTCTCTTTTCCGCTTCCCTGCTTTTGTTCGTCTCGGTCAACACACACGCGCAGCAGGCTACAGCCGCGACGCCCGCCGCTCAGGCCGATAGCTCTCCTTCAGTCTCCCTCTTTACCAGCGGCGGCAACTATCTGGGCATCGCCGTTGCAGAGGTAACACGCGAGAACATGGGGCGCTACAGCCTGCGCGAGCCGCGCGGCATAGTCATCACGAAAGTCTTTGAAGACAGCCCGGCAGCGCGCGCTGGTCTCAGGGCTGGTGATGTGATTTTAAGATTCGACGGCGAGCAGGTATCGACTTACAGCAAGCTGCAACGATTGATTAGCGAGGCCGCGCCGGAACAGACCGTGCGCCTCAGCATCAGCCGCAATGGTACGGAGCAAGAGGTTTCCGTCACCATGGGTCGTCGTAAAAACAGTTTTCAAGACCTCATCACAGTCTATCCGACGCAGCCGCAAACTGCGGAAGCGACTCGTGCCCTTGAGCAGTTACAGCGCGGTCAGGGAGCCATAGGTTTCGGCTTCGGGCGTCGCATAGGCGTTAATACTACGCAGTTGACGAAGCAGCTCGCGGACTATTTCGGTGTCACAGGAGGTAAAGGGCTGCTCGTCACGTCCGTGGCGGAAAACAGCCCGGCGGCACGCGCAGGGCTAAAGGCAGGCGATGTGATTACGGATGTTGACGGAGAGAAAGTAGAGAGCGCAGGCGACCTTTCACGCGCCATCAATCGCAAGGCAGATGGAACTGTGACATTAAAAATCGTGCGCGACCGTAATTCGACGACCTTGACGGTGACGCCGGAGAAGAGAGAATCCGGCGCTATCTCAATCTCGCCGGAGCTTTTCGAGATTAACCCCGGCGCATTCGAGTTTTCGCTGCCGACCATAGACATACGCCTCCCGCAGATAAAACCAATCAAGATTCCCGCCATCAAGTTTCCGCAAATAAAGATTAAGCCGGAACAGTTAAGACAGTTGCAGAAGCTTGAAAGCCTGAATCTCGAAAGTCTGATGCTTCTGTAATGCGGGCTGAACAAAAAGCTGTTTGGAAAGTCCCGTAGGGACGGTTGGTAATAGCCCAGTGCTTTAGCGCTGGGAATAGATGTGAGTTAAAGATAAAGAGTCCCGTAGGGATGACTGAAGATAGTTTCAATCGTCCCTACGGGACTCTACTTTAATTTCCCGCTTTGACCCAGCACTAAATGGCTGGGCTATTATCAGTCGTCCCTATGGGACTCAAGAGGAAGCTGCTTTCTCAAACAGCTTCTTACGGTTGCTGCTGTTGCGCCAGCTTCTGTTTTCCGGCGACGGCTTCGTCGTACGCGCCGCCCTGTATGCGACCGAGCTTGATGGCGGCGTCGAACTCCTTCATAGCCGCTTCGGGCTGATCCATAAAAGCCAGAATGCGTCCCATCGCCGCGTGCGAGCGCGAAAGAATCGCAGGATCAGACGCAGACGTTGGAGCCGAGACGGCCATGCGGTAATGCGACAGCGCGCGATTCAATCTTTCAAGCTGTAGATTGTCGTCCGTGGTCTCGCGCGCCTGCTGCGTTGCGGCTTCGCCCAGGGCGAAGAAGATGCGCGGCTCGCCCGGATATTCCTGCAAGAGCGCGCGCAGTCTTGCTTCCGCCCCTTCGTAATTCCTGAGCCGCATCATGTCGTCAACTTCAATCAACTTTTTGAAGAGGGAGCGTCGCTGTGCGTCGCCTTCTGTGGTCTCCGCTGCGGCGTCTGCCGCCGTTTGCGCTCGTCTAGCCTTGCGTGCAGCCAGGGCGCGCTCGCGTGCCGCGCTCATCTCTTCAAGACGGCGGCTCTCTTTAGCAACGTCGAACGTAGCGATCATGTCTGCGAATGAGCTACTGATGTCGAAGCCTGAAGTCTCCACACCACGCAGTTGATCTCCGAAGTAAAAAGCCAACACCGCGCCGCGCTCGTAATCTTCCGCCAGTTGCGCGATTGCCTCATCATTGATGCCTGCACGCGCGGCCTGTGCTTCTTTGAGAATCGTGTCGCGCGCCTGAGGCTCCCTGGTTCCGGCGAGCCGCGCCTGCGTGTCACGCGCGAGCGCATCCAGGCGTGCGGCCTCGCTCAGACGCGCATCAGCCGCCGCGACGAGCGAGCGAGCCGTCGCATAGAACACATCCGGGCTAACCGTCTTGCCCTGCTGCTTCGCAACGTTATCGAGAAGTTGTTTAAGCGCATCGCGGCGAGCGGCTATGTCGCGGTTAAAGCGCGCTATGAGCGGGTCGGCAATATACTGCAAGTAAGCGCGACGGAGTTCAGAAGAGGCCGGGTTCGTATCGTACGGAACGACCGCGTAGTAATCGTCGCCGATGACGCGGAAATTAATCGTGCCCGGCGCGGCCAGCAAATCCGGCACGATGAAGAAGCGCCGCTCGCGCTCGCGTGTAGTATAGCGTTGCGGCTCATTCTTCTTGTTCCCGGTTGTTTGTGTCTTAACAGGGATGCGCTCGAAGGTCATCGTGACGGGTCGAGTGTGTAGATAAGAGAGCGTGCTGCGCACCAACTCGGTCGCGGGCACGCGCAGTCGCTCGACCTCCGATTGATAAAGGCGCAGGTAACCGGGCAGACGTTCCGCTATGCCGGACTTCGTGTAGAACTCGCGCACGAGCGGCGCAAAATCCAGAACTTCAAGCAAGCCCGACGGAAGATCAATGGAACGCGCGGGCGCTTCCAATCCGGGCACAGTCCCCAGAGCATAGGCGAGCGAAACATAGCGCGCGGCCTGTTCGGCGGGCGTTGCACTGCCCGGAAGCAGATTCGCACGGTAGAAGTTGCTCAAGCGCTTGCGCAGGTCTTCGTCAAGGCTCGCTTGATCGCGTCTGAGCTGGGCGCGGAAAGCCGAAGGCTCGGCACCCTGCGGCGTCGGGTCGAACCCGGCGGCATCGAGCGCGGCCATCATGACTATAAGTCTAGGCTCCGGCTGAACACGGACGCCGTATTCCGAAAGGTCAAAGCCTGCTGCCGGGCGCGGCTGCGCCTGAGAGGTTTGTGCAGGCGGCGGCTTCGGTGCAGGTGTACTTTGCGTGTTCTGCGCGCGAGCAACATTGCCCGCAAACAGGAGCAGAGCTAAAAACAGTGCGTTGAAATATTCTCTTCTCATAACTAGTACACCGTCAGCCTGAAGTTGAAGGATAGAGCCGTTGCAACTTTCGCCGCGCAGCTTCGGTCGTAAAACGCCACTCGATCTTGGCGCAGGCGGCATTGCGTTCTTCCACCAACTTCTTTGTTTCATCCTTGAGCGTC
>DASWQH010000035.1:0-79854 GCA_036403815.1 Pyrinomonadaceae bacterium
CGCAACGCACGTACGGCCCCGTGCCGAAGTCACACCCGTGGAGAGGCTTCGACTACTCGAAGAAATCCATCGCGGCGATGAAGAAGCGGGGTGACATCTCTACTTGGGACAAATAGGTGACATCTCTACTTGGGGTTTACAGAGATATTGACATCCTTATTGTTTTAGGAATAATTTGCCCGTGTCTGAGTTAGATTCTGCTGACGCGATTAGGCATTCGTCAGCCTCACTTTATATCTTAATTTCAAGTCTGCACCCAAGCTTTTTTCATCCCAAGAGGAATTTCTTATATATGAACGACATCCCAACGGATAGTTACAATAAGTACATCCTTAATAAAATCAAAGAAGCCAAAGAACTCCTGCTCGATAATCTGGATTTGAGGGGAGGTCGGGATTCTGGTGAGCAATTAACTCAGATTCCATCCGAGGTTTTCCAATTAGCACACTTGAAAAGGCTGAATCTAGCCGGTAACAGAATCACAGATGTTCCTGACACAATCACAAGGCTGATGAAGCTGACTCACTTGGATTTAAGCCATAATAAATTGACGGCTATTCCTCAACCCCTTTTCAAGTTAAGTTCATTGGAAGCGCTATTGCTTGAGAACAATCCGATTAGAGATTTGACTTCGCAAGTGTTAGAGCTGGTCAATTTAAAGAAGCTGGAAATTAACGATACGGCGATTGATAATCCCCCACCGGAAATCAGGGTAAAAGGAATAGAAGCTATTAAGGATTATTTCCGGCAACTTGAAGCACAAGGGGAAAATTATTTGTATGAAGCGAAGTTATTGATTATTGGTGAAGGCGGTGCCGGGAAAACAACTTTATCTAAAAAGATTACAAACCCTCACTACTCGCTTCAGGAAGAGGATTCCACCAAGGGTATAGAAGTCACCCGATGGACGTTTCCGATGGAAAACGGTCAACAGTTCCGGGTTAATATCTGGGACTTTGGTGGGCAGGAGATTTATCATGCGACTCACCAATTCTTTCTCACCAAACGGTCACTCTATCTCTTGGTGGCAGACACTCGCAAAGAGGATACAGACTTCTATTACTGGCTTAATGTAGTCGAACTCTTGAGCAACAACAGCCCACTGTTAATCGTCAAGAATGAGAAACAGGATCGCCGACGAGAGATCAATGAGCGCCAGTTACGCGGGCAGTTCTCTAACCTGAAAGAGACGCTTTCCACCAACCTTGCCACCAACAGAGGCTTGGATGAACTCTTAGCCGAGATCAGACATTATATCATCCGCCTGCCCCAAATCGGCGCGCCTCTTCCCCAAACATGGGTAAAGGTGAGAAAGGAACTGGAAAATGATAAACGCAATTACCTCAGCGTCGAAGAGTATTTGGATATCTGTGCGCACAACGGCTTCACTGAACTAAAAGATAAGTTGCAACTGAGCGCCTATTTACATGACCTCGGCGTCTTCCTGCACTTTCAAGAAGACGCATTCCTGAAAAATATCATCATCCTCAATCCTCTGTGGGGTACAGACGCAGTTTACAGGGTGCTGGATAACGAGCAGGTAATTAATAACCTGGGAAAATTCGACCGAGAAGATTTAGCCGCAATCTGGTGTGGGACAGAATATGCAAACATACAAGATGAGTTGCTGCGGTTAATGATTAATTTCAAGGTATGTTACAAAATCCCGGCTAGCGATTACTACATTGCCCCACAACTGCTATCCGCTAATCAACCAGACTATGAATGGGAAGAGGCAGACAACCTCATCCTGCGTTACACCTATGAATTCATGCCCAAGGGGATCCTCACCCAACTCATCGTCGCTATGAATCAACTGATTGAAGAGCAGAGGTGCGTTTGGAATGGTGGGGCCATTCTAGAAAGGCGTCAGACCAAAGCGGAGATTATTGAGTATTACGGCAAGCGAGAAATCAAAATCCGCGTGGTCGGTAAACATAAAAAGGAATTAATAACCCTCATTACCTATGAACTCGATAAAATAAATTCGACTTACAGAAGACTGAGATACACCAAATTAGTCCCTTGTAATTGCTCTGCATGCAAGGGTGAGCAGTCTCCGCATTTTTATCCCCATGAGGTTTTGCAGCAATTTCTGGATAACAGGGAGGAGTTTATTCAATGCATGAACAGCTTTCAGATGGTCAGTATTTCCGGCCTCATTGATGATGTATTGAGCATTACTAAGTTGATTGAAGATGTAGGTTCCGCGCAAACATCTGAAAAGCCGACCACCTTACAGCCGGAAACAACACGTGGCGACCCGCCCGACGTAATAGCGGAGCAAGGGGTCGGGGCCATAGGCGATTATTATAAGCAAGGTATTGTACAGGGATTCGAACAACTGTTTGAGGCGAGGGTTCTAATTGTGGGAGAACCGAGTGCCGGCAAGACTTCGCTCATGAAAAAGCTGATTAATCCGTCATACAAGGTGCCGAACGTCGAAGAAGAACCCACTTTAGGGGTCGAGGTATATGAGGGCTGGAAGTTTCCGTATAGCAAAGATAAGAGCAAATTTGTTCAGGCTAACATTTGGGACTTCGGCGGGCATCAAATTCAATACATGATCCATCAGTACTTTCTAACGTCTCGCGCGCTATACATCCTGGTCGCAGATGATCGTCAACAGAGGACGGAGTTTGACTATTGGTTTGAAATTATTCGCCTGCTGGGACAGGGCAGCCCCGTCCTGGTCGTGCTCAATGAAAAGAATTACAAATCAATCACTAACTTTGATGAGCTCAGCTATCGCGAGCGCTACGAAGACTTGTTGATAGAGCGGCGCAATGTAGATTTATCCAAGAATTTCAATGATGTCAGCGAAAAGATACAAAGTATGATCTCGGAACTGAAGCATATCGGGGAACAAATCCCGGCGCAGTGGATACCGATTCGACAGGAATTAGCCAAGCATAAATCCAGCAACCATATGCCGGTCAGCGATTACTTAAATATCTGCCATCAATGCGACCTCACAGATAGAGAGGATAAGCTGCGGCTGAGCAGGTACTTGCACGACTTGGGGATCATCTTACACTTCCAGGACGACAGTAGTCTTTCAAATATAGTGATACTTAATCCTCAATGGGCACTTAATGCTATCTACCAGATTTTGTCCGATAGACATTTGGAGCAAAGCGGCGGCAGATTCACGAAAGACTGGTTATTCAGATTATGGGATCGGAAGGGCTACGATTACTCTGAATGCAACAACCTATTGAGCTTAATGAAAAAAGATACTTTTGAGCTTTGTTACCAGCTTTCGCCTGACGGAAATGAGTACATAGCCCCGCAGTTCCTACCTTCCTCCAAACCGGATTATGACTGGGACGGCGCTAATAACCTGTATTTTCGTTTTCAATATCGCTTCATGCCTAGAGGTATTGTTGCCCGTCTGATAGTCCGATTACAGACTTACCTTACTCGCGGCGAAGACGGCAAAGATTTGGCTTGGGCGAAAGGCGCGGTTTTTATCAAAGAGGATTTAACTAAAAATTCGCAAACCGCTCCTGTCTCACAACCCACTATGGCTGAAGTGATAGAAGAGATCACCCTCAAAGAGGGCTTAAAAGTAATCAACATTCGGGTGTCAGGAACTCCAGATAACAGAAAGGAGTTCCTGACGATTATCCGCGAAGAGATCAAAAGGGTACAGGCAAGGTCATTTAAAGGACTCAGTTATGAAGAGAAGATTCCGTGTAATTGTCCGACCTGTAAGGACAGCAAAGACCCGGAATTTTACTCCTATGAAACGCTGCTGAGATTCAAGGCCAACAATAAGCCGAAGCAATGCGACCTGAGTTTTAAGCTGCTGGATGTCGCCAGCATGCTTGACAATGTAACCAGCATAACCGGGTCTGCACCCCAGCCCGTTCGCGATCAAGTCTTTATCAGCTACAGTCATGAGGATAAGAATTGGCTTGACGAGCTTCAGAAAATGTTGAAACCTCTCACGCGAAATAAAAAGATTTCGGTTTGGGCTGACGCTAATATAAAGATTGGCGAAAAGTGGAGAGATGAGATCAGAAAAGCGTTGGGCTCTGCGGGAGTGGCCGTGCTGCTAGTAAGTCAAAATTTTCTCGCTTCCGACTTTATCGCAGAGCAGGAATTACCGCCTCTTTTAGACGCAGCTAAAAATGAGGGGCTTACTATCTTTTGGATCGCTGTTAGCCATTGTCTTTATGATGAGACAGTTATTGTAGATTACCAAGCAGCCAATGATCCATCTAAACCGTTAAATAGCTTGCCCCCCGCAGAATTAAATAAGGTATTAGCCGATATTTGTAGAAAAATAAAAGAGGCATCAGATAATACACTGAAAGCATCTTGAGATTGTAACCTCACAAATCAAGGTACTTAGGGAAGAACTTAATTGTTCGTGAACAACTCAGTGTTTACGACAAATAAAGTTGTTCCGTAAACAATAAAGTCGTTCCCTAAACGGTGCAATTTTATAGCGGCGGTGTTCTAAGTCTGAGCAACGAAGATAATCTTCTCTACGCCTTCTACCATCTGTAGGGCGAATTGTGCGGAAGTAAAGGGGGAAGATTGCTCAAGCAGTTTGTCTGTCAGTAGCTTGTCTTTTATGGCTTGAGCAAAGCTGCTGACGTTGAGCACCCTTTGTGAATCTGACCGCCACTGTGATTTGCTCGAACCATAAGCGTTAACCTCGACGTTATTCGTTAGTGGGTCGCCTGAAATAAGCTGGCTGCCTGAATTCGGGTCTCGCAGATTTTTGTAGAAGCCTGAAGGGGGCTTTTCATTCTCCGTATGCTCGTCGAAGCCGAAGTGCAGAGTTTCTGGCTTCTGGTGAATCTCTACTCTCTTCATCTCGCCTTTGAACAAACATATCAGCACACCGGCTGAGAGGCGCTCCATACGCAGAGAAATAATGGGGTGATTTCCCTCTTGGTCAGAATATGCGTCTACGAGAAGGCTGGGCCAGCCTGCCACCACTTCAGAACGCAATAAAAAGCCTGTGACTGTCTCAGCGGGAGTTGCCGCCGGACTTTTTTCCCCGTGCGACTGGTCTCTTACATAATCTGAACTCGCTACTCTACCGATGCTGAAGGCTCCATCTAATAGACATCCCACCCAGGCGTTATCCACACGGAAGAAGCGAATTGATTCGACAGGCAGCATGCGCTCGTCCGGCACTAGGTAGTCAAAAGGTATCCCCTCCAGTTTTCTTAAGCTCTCGAACCAGGACGAGACAGTGTCGGGCAGCGGCGGCGCTTCTGTGGTCGTGGTCTTCTGGAAGGGCAGGTGAGTCAGCTTCTCTTCGACTTGCGCGAGTTGCTGTGCATGCAGTCGCTTCCATTGATAGAGACTGGTGGAGAACGCTTTGTTCTGCAAGGCCAGCAAGCGTCCCATCTCCCAGGCTGCCGCGTAGGAGATGTCAAACATGCTTATGGCAGGATCGTAGCGTAGTAACTCATCGGCGGCGGGGACTGGCAAACTGATTTCAGGAGACGTGCTCTCTCCGGGTATCAGAGGGCCGTGATACCACGAAGCCGTCTTGCCCCCATGCGTTTTATCCCTATGGCGGAGATGATGCGGGAGGAGAACATAACCTCTGGATAGAAATTTTTCTGCTTGAGCATTGCCCGCAACATTAGCGCTCTCGGGCAGCCGCAAGGTGTTCGGAGGAGTTCCCCGCTGGTTGAGATTCAGTAGCAGCCCCTTAAAACTTTTCTTCGGGTCTTCACAGGTAAAGCTCCAACTCTTAAGGCTTATCAATCGAATCAAATCGTCCTGGCCTGCGCCTTGATAATCGAACTCAGATTGCTTGAGACGGCCCTCTATGGAAACCAGATGTGCAGTGCTGCCCTTACCTTTTTGAGGGAGCCTGCTTGAGATGATGACCGCCAATTCCTCTCCGGTGGGGTCTTGCTCCGGGTCTTTTCCCAAGCGCACGTGCGCCAAAAGCCGCAACTCCTCCGCGGTCGGCATAATCCCCTCTAGCAGACTCTTCTTTATGTCAATAACAGTAAGTTTATCCTCTCTGTGCTGGGCCTTTTCCAAAGCCAGGGCCGGAAATTTTGGAGCGCCGGCTAAGGGCTTCAGCAATTCATCCACGGTCAGGATTCGTGGCTGCGGTTTTTCTGTCTCATCAAAAAGCAAGAGCGCCAGCCAGGGCACATCGCTGCTCTCATCCTGCGCTCTACGCTCCCACGGAAGAGTGCTGCGGTTGAGGATAATATGGGGCAGGACGTTGTAATGCTCGCCCAGATTGCCGTCAGGGGGAAAGACCGCATGAATGTCCGAAGGGTTCAGCTCAAAGCGTTCCCCGGCCACGGTGAAATTCTTTGTGGCGGTGAACGAGGTGTCCGCGACACTCACCGTTTGCGTGACGGTAATTACATAATCGCCATCGGGCAATCCGGGCTTATGGTACTGCATGAACTCAACCACACCGGCGTTTGATTGTGCGTCGTCTGGCATAGCGGCGTCTGACCTTCCTGGCTCATTACTTGAGCATCAGCCTGAAAACGTTCCTATTTTTGGCGCACTCAGAAAATCCTTGGCGACGTTTGCACTGATATTTACATCAACATTTACAGCCAGCGCCTTCAACAAAGAATCCCTCTGCGAATTATTCTCGACGCTATCTCTGACAGCATTTCTTCCTTCCACATCAGGCGAAGGTGTGAACGAGCCTTTAGGCTCCCAGGCGTAGGCATAGCCGGTGACTACGGGATAGCCTTCGTCTTTGGGAAAATAACTGAGTGTGTATTTGAATTTGCTGAGATCAATCAGGGCTGTCTCACCGGGGTCGGGCTGCTTACCCGGCTTTATTTCTAGTCCTGTCGGGACATCTTCAATAAAAGTATTCCCGTTGAGGTTGGGCGTTAGAGACTGGCCCCATAATCCGGCGGGGACTCTTTTCCGAATCGGCGCATAGCTGAACTCGTCAAAAGCTTTGTCATCTCTCTTGAGGGCAATGCTTATTGTAGAATGCAATTCTTCTACACCCATTGATGCGATGCCGAACCGTGTATTCGCACCGGCGGGGACAAGCTCCTCCGCGTTGTGCTGAGCTGTCTTGAAAGGGATTGCGGAATTTACCAGCAGCGAAAAATGTTTGGGGTTGATAATCAAGCGCTCCGAACTCCCCTCTCCTATCTTCCTGACCAGGCCGTCTTTCACTGCAATGCTGCAAACCTTTTCCGCTTTCGGCAAAAAAGAGTCTTTGAAAGTGCTCCAGTCAATTGGCCGCGGCGTCTGTGACGCACGAGCGCCGAATGAAATGCTGAAGGAGATAATCCAGAGATGTATGTCTGCTGTGCCGGAGAAGTCAGGCCCCCATAGGTGCAGGTCTGCGCCCACATCAACCGAGATGGTTACTGTGACGCTACCAAAAAGAAGATCGATCTCGAACGTATAAGAGACCCCTACATCCACGTAAACGCTCGCGTCGTAATGATAAGGCTTCCAACTGATGAGAAAGTCCGCGCCCAGCTTGAGCCAAGCTTTGAGGTCGCCCGTCTCGAACGTAACCTCCAAGTGTCCTCCGGCCATCAGAGCAGAGCCTGTCAGCGCATAGTAAGCATCGCCCTTGATAGTTAGTACGCTGCTGACCTTCCAGTTGAATCCCAGGCGCGGCACGACAGGATAATGCGCGGGCACAACAAAGCTTGGATGATAGCCGCCTAAAGTCTGTACAAAGTCGCCCGCGTGCTCGCCTGAAAACCAACTGTAGAAAGCATAGCCTCCGGTCAGGCGACAGTCTCTAGATAAGATATAAGAGTTGGGAGTCAGTCTGGCATCCACGCCCAGAAAACCGTCCGCCGGGTCAAAGGTGGCTTTCCATGCTATCTGAACTTCCGCCAGCGGCGTGACGCTCTTGCCAGCTTCAGGTGTGGGGATAATCGCGGTCGAGAGGCCCAGAAGGTTAACTACGAAATGGCCGCCGAATTCAACCGTCAGGAGCGCGAACGAATCAATTAATTTGAAGGAATTGAACTTGACGCCGACGGCCAGAAAGACTTCTCCGATAGCCGGAGGAATGTATTGTTGCAGCGCTTCGAGCGCGGCGGACAGCCCGCCCGGCTCTGCCTTGCCCCCAATAGCCTGTTTTATCAGGGGGAAGTCTGAAACGTGTTCAATCGAAGGAGCTATCAGCTTGCGGTTGTAGCCAAACCCTGCGGCCAGTCCCGTGACAAAGAAGAAGGCAGGGCCGCCCAAGGGGTAATCCACGAAGGCATAGATGAATAGCGAAGGATGCCCGTCAAGTTTGGTATATGAACCGAGGGCGGAGAGCGTCACCTCCTCCGTCTTGATAACCGCAGTCCCCTCATACTGGTCTGGTTCGCCATCCTTTTCAATACGCAAGAACGCGCCGCCTATCTCGACCGCCCCGCCCTGGTAATCTATGCCGAGGCCGCGCAAATCGAATCTAGGGCTAAAGCTCTTGAGCGGAGAGCCTACGGAAAGACCATCCAGAGAAATTGTGAGACCTGCGCCGGATAAAGCGGCATTCAATAAGAACCAGAGGGCGGCGTCCTTGTATCGTACTCCAACCTTATCGAAGTAGACCGGGCCGAAAGTTTTTTGCAGGTTGAACCACTTGGCATCGTCGGACGCAGACGCGCCAGCGACACCTTTCGTCATGAGACTCTTCTGCGAAGATGAGGCAGATGACTCCGCGCCCGCTGCGACCGGCATGCTCAAGACGCGTGTAGAGCCGCCGAAGTTCATAGTGGCCGAGACCGTGACGCCTTGCGGAATGATTGCTGCCGTAGCGGCGACGGATGCAGGCGTACCATTGCTGCCATTTGGAGTTGCGCCATCGTCTTGAGTTTTCTCGGGCAGTTTGGTCACGCTGGCCGGGGCGAGCTTGTTGATGGCCTTGACCTCTTGCTGGGTTAATCCTCTGGAAGCTACCAGCAGTTGCAGGTCATCCACGCTCAAAGTTTTGTCTGGCGGAAATTCCCTGCCCACCAGGGGCAAGTTCGAGAGGTTAATGCTAGTGCCTATGTCCAGACCAAAAAGGAATTTCGATTCATTACCAGTCTTACTGAAAGCGAAAAGAACATCCTTTAAATCTATCTCAAGGGTTTCCGGGATGAGACTCGCCACACTGGAAGAGACGTTCTCTACGAGACTCTTGATATGGAAGCTTTGCTGGTCGCCGGAGTGTGTATAGCTTGCAAAGAGAAGGCTGGAAGCAGCATCAGTACTGAAGGTGAGGTTGAGTATTACTGTTCCAATCTGTATGTGGCCGCTGAAGAGATAAGCGTAGGCTGCGCCATCGTGCTCTAAAGCGATGTTGAGGACAATATCTATCTTCTTGTCCTCGACAGGAAACTTGCCTTCACAGGTAAAGGTGAAGTCTTTGGTCTTGGTGCTGAATGAAACGGCCAGGTTTTCTACGATCAAATCCGAGATGGATGCTGGCAGGGTGACGGCTCCGAATCTTTTCGCCAAGTCATCAATCAACGTTCCGATGTGAATCTCCTGACCCGCGCCTGTGCTGCCCTGAAACTTCCAGTCCCCGCCTGCTCCCGGATAATCGGCAGTCACACTGACATCAATGCCCGCGATTCTGAAACTCCCTCGAATGGCAGCACGCGTGCTGGTTGCGTCTTCATGCGTGATGTCGAACCCCGCCTCTTCCAGGCTCAGAAGATTATCAATCAGGGGTACGTCACCATCCAGCCCTATGCTGAGCGAATAGCCTCCCGCAGAGACTGCGAAGGAAAGTATATCCACCTCTATCGCAGGCATACCGGCGTTCGTGCCCAGGAATGTCTCAAGGATGTCTGTGAATTGAAGGACGGTGCCCTCTTTGATATAAGCCCGTATCAGCGGCTCGGGATAGTGCGTGCTGACGACAAGCGCTCCAGCATTGCCCAGAGACACTTCGCCGGTAACTATCAAAGACTTGTTCTTGGCGTCGAACGGATCGAATAATCTGAAAGACAATCGAATGTTCCGTGCGACGAGGTCTTGATTTGAAGCAGCCAGATGAAGTATCGGCCAGGGGGCGGCGCTCTTCACCCCGAGGCCGATTAGCTCAACCTTATTCTGGCTCTTCGGATTGAAGTCGAAAAAGAATTCATCGAATTGAAGTAGCTCTGCAAGCCGAAAATTTCCACGCGGCAGCAGGTCGCCGAATCCCACACTGTTAGTCAGGCTTTCAAGCTCGTCCAGCGCGGCGTCTATGCTGCCGTTTATGTCCGCCGTAAATCGAATAGCGGAATCAAGATTGTAGATTTGCACGGCGAGAGGAAGGCTATGCGTCTGGCCCTTCGCGCTGAAAGGTATTTCCGCTCCCAACTCGACGTATGGAACTATGAAATAGTTGTCACTCAAAGGGCTGAAATTGAGGCGGCTTGCCACCTTAAACCTAAGCTCGTTGACCGTGGCGATGACCATCTCTACCTGATTGCTGACAGGAGCTACCAGGTCAATCGCATGTAGCTCAGACCCTTTCTTCTTGAGGGTGATAGGGCCGGAGAGGGTTTGATATTGTCGTCCGGCGAGGCTCGCCAACCCGCCTGTCATGGCGTTGAGGTCAATCGTGCCCTCAAAGAAGAGTCCACGGCTTTTACCATCCTGCCCGTCGTGCGAATTAAGGTAGAGCGTGGGCGGTTGCGGCGAAGCGGAAAAGCGCAAAGAGGCGGCAAAGGTCTGGATGAATGGGGGAAAGCCCTTAACCAAAGTCCACGCGTCGTCTCCCTTTGCCTTGAGCCTGAGTGCAGCATCGTCGCCCGCCAGATAAAAAGAGAACTCCGACGGCATTCCTTTGAAGGGAAGGTCAACGCCTGTGCCGCGCACGATAATGCTCTGGCCGTCGGTTGGCTCTTCAATCGTCGCATCGCTCAGTTTGATGGTGTTATTGGGAAAGCAGTCATCAGATATTTGAGTGACGAGCGCGGAACTCAATCCAGTCGTCTCTAAGGAGAACTGATTACCGACCAGGCCGGAACGAACTTGGGCCTTGAGGGTGGAGATGTCCATGCGCTGATACTCCTGACTGCCGAAAGCGAGTAGACCTGAAGAGGTTCGCACGCCGTTAGAGCGGTAGCGAGAACTGAAGAAATCGCTTTTGTGTTTGACCTAGGGTTGAAGTCTGCCACATGGGAAGCTGTACTTTATCCCGGTAAAGCATGTAGCCCGTATCGGCTATGACGTAATAGGCATGATCTTCCATAATCTGACTCAACCACCAATAGGATGCATTCTTACCTTGCTTCTTATTCTCATTGCTAAAAATGCTATATTTTTTCTTCAGCCAATCGTCGAAGGTCTCTTTCAACTTGTTCGGTTCGTAGTACCACGAGTCGCAGGCATGTTCGGCGGCCTGCCGCTGTTGCTTCTCCATCAGTTCCAGCCATCTGTCCAGCACCTCATAGCGAGGCAGCTTGTGACTGGTTTCCATGTGACCGACGCTCACCACTGTGGCCTTTGGATTGGTCTGCGTCACGAAAGCAGCGCCGGAAGAGGACTCAGAGCCATGATGCGGCACATGCAGCAGGTCTATATTGCTTATCAGGTTTTTATGCTGCGCGAGGAGAAAAGCTTCTGTGCTGTGCGTGGCGTCCCCGCAGAAGAGGGCTTTGGCGGTGTCGAATTGAAGAAGCGTGACGAGGCTCGCAGCGTTATCCTCTGTAGAGGTCTCTTTAACGTCTCCTTTTAGTGATTTATCCGATGGGACGTTGCCCGCAATGATTGAGACGCTCCAGTTCTTATTATTCTTTGTAGTTCCTGAGAGAATGGGGAGTATCTTATTAGAAATGCTGGTCGTTTTATTGACATCCTTGAACCCATCGGCTTTGACCCACGTCTTGTAACTGTTGGCCGTCGCATTGATGGTCACTTCATGTATTTCGCTGGTCTTTAGAGTGTTGGTGTAAATCCCATTGTCAACACCATTTTCGCTGTAATGGTAGAGGGGCGATGTGGATGCTGGATGTGCCGTGCTGCTGAAATAAATCTTGTCTACGTCCAGCGCGGTAAAGCTGTCCGTGACTTTTTTCTTATCATCCGTCCACTGAAATGCGCCAACCACTCTTAACAACTGATTGTAGTGATCCCTGTCCGAATGCGTCAGTATCAGCGCGTCGATTTTGCTGTAACGGCCTGCCAGAGCCTTATCTCTGACCAACTTTTGAGCTTCAATCGTCAACGAGTAATCCAGATACGCTTTGCTGCCGCAATCTATCATGACGATACTGGCGTCCGGGCAGCGTATCAGGGTGCAATCGCCCTGCCCCATCGCCAGACAAACGATGCCAAAGTTCTCGAAAGCGACATCGGCAGCCGTATCCATAGAGGGGCCACCTTGAGGGGAACTAGATGGAGAGGGATTAGTTGGATTCATTTGTGCCATGACTTTAGACCTCCTTACGAACCCGCCTTCGCCTTTAAGACTGTTTCCGTGACCGGCGCGCTGGCTTCAGCCTTAAGCGGCTCTTCCCTTTTTTGTGAGGCAGCGGCGTTCAGCACCGCCTCCATTCTGCTTTCCAGTAATTGCAGTCGTTGGGTGAGCGAGTTGTTTTCGGCTCTCAGCTCAACCACCTGCTTTGACAACTGCTGAAGGCCGCTGATGCCGAGCGAGAAAATCTGCTGATAATCCAGCGTGCGGAAATCATCTACTCTCTTTCCATGCACGAACAGTTTCCCATCAGCCCCCGTCCAGCCCCTGACCGCAAAGGTTTTTTCATCCACGACCGAGACCGAGACTTCCCTGACGCCCTCCGCTTCCGTAATCAGCCGCACCGTATCGCCTTCCGAAAGATTATGCGCATTCTTTAGGCCGACGGTCAGGACGCCATCGTTCAGCGTCGTCTCTTCCGCAAACGCATAAATGTCTGGGATGAAATCGGAGCGTTTATTGACGGCTTGAGGAAAGAACTGCTCCACCTCCTCGGCGATGAAACCCTTGCTGTACCTGTCGCCGTGGGCGAGAGATTCTTTGAACTGGTAGTCCGTCACACGGAGTTGTTTCAGCAAGTTCAAATCGTCAAGTGGGTCGGACGTACTCACGCTCTTTTTTATTCTGGAATCTGAGAAAGCATTGAACTCCTTTCCCACGACGCGGCCTTCCGCAAGGATTGATGTGTCCTCAAAATATTGAGGCTGTTCTCTGCCACTTAACCCCCACCTGAAATCATTACTCCTACTTTCATTCCATGTATAGGCCAGATAAGCATATTGATCCTTAATCCAATGATTTGCTCGCCGCGAAATTCCCACGTGAAGCGGCGCTGTTGGAGTATCTATGTTAACGCCGACGTTGCCGGCTGGTTTCAATAGAAGATGGTCCTCATCGTCGTTTTGAGTGCCAATGATAAAACGCGCACTCTCGCCACCGCCTGAGACAGTGGCGGCATCCTGATATTGAATATAGCCGTAATCGCTCCCGCGATTTCCCTTGCTGCGGAAGACAATGCTGCTCGCTCCGCCACTATTCTCATGGTCAATAACGATTGTGCCATTGGATGGACTAGCAACTGTGCCGCTATCTTCAGAGATGTTCAAACGTCCCGTAGGTGAATTCGTCCCGATGCCGACGCTGCCGTCCGATTTAATCCTCACTCTTTCCTTCAGGCTTTTGTTCGGTGCCCCTGGCTCTTTGGTGTAGAAAGCAAGATGGCTTGAGTGGCTGCCGTCATCCAGGGAACGGATTCTCGCCGTGGAGTCATTATCTCCGACGGCTGTGCCGTTGAAGTCAATCGCTGCTCCTGCCCCTGAACCCCCACTGTTATTGTAAAGAGTCAGAATCGGCCCTAACGCCCCCGAAGCAGATTTGAAAATCACAAGGTCTGTCGCCGGCTTGTCCGTCCCTATGCCGACCCTGCCCTCTCCCGTTATTCTGACCTTCTCCAACCAGTTTGTCGCCGCACTATTATTAATGCTATCTACGGTGGCGAAGCGGAGCGGCCTGTTGGTCGGCCAGATAATGGCCGGGTTCAAATCATTCGTTCTACCCGGAAAGAGATTGATAAAGCCGGTCGCATCCGCATTGGCGACTCTCAGAGTCACACTGACATCCGCCCCCGAAGACCGCACGTCCAGCTTCTCGGTCGGGGTAGTAGTTCCTATGCCGACGTTGCCGGAGGGTTTTAATATGAGGTGGTCCTGCGCATCGTTTTCAACGCCGATGGTGAGCAGAGAACTCTCGCCCGTGCCGTCCATGGTCGCATCGTCCTGATACTGTATGTAGGCGTAGTCGCTTCCGCGATTTTCCTTGCTACGGAAGACGATGCTGCTCGCCCCGCCGCGATTTTCATGGTCGAAGACGAGAGAGCCGCCGTTAGCGGATTGCGGTGTGCCCGTAGCTTCTGAAATGTTTACAACTCCGACCGAGGGCTTTGCGCCTACGTCGCCGCTATTCACGCTGAGCTTGCCGTCCAACACCGTGTTTCCCACGACATGTAATTTGGACTTCGGATTATCCGTCCCGATGCCTATGTAGCTCTCCTGCGTGTAAGTCTCGTCCGGGTTCAACTGGTCGCGATGTATCAGATGTGATTTTTCGAGGCTGGTAGTGAATTGCCCGTCCCAGTAACCGTAGATGTTCTCGTAACGCAGATAGACGGTAGCCTGCCCTGAGCGATTTTGAGAGATGATGTTCGAGAGCTTCAACTGGATACTCTCGTCGGCTTCAAGCTCGGTTTTGTTCTGCGGTGTGATAACCCACTCCGGTGGCACTACCTGCTTGTAGGGAGTAACCAGCCAGCTCTCGTCCTTGACCTCTTTACCATTCTGAATTTTGATAGCATCCACCTGTATGTCCTTCACACTGCTGCCGTACCCGAGCGCCCATTCGTTCCGCTCATTGGAATCGTAAACGTCAAAGGACAGGATGAACTTGCTGACTGCCTTCCCTGTCGCGCTTAGCGGGATGCTACCTTTTTTGAGCAGGTTCGTAATCCGTAATATGCGTGCATTCGGAGTTTTGCCATTATTCAAAATTGTATCGGAGCCGACAATGCCCATGTGCAGGGGGATGTGTTTCTGGCCGCGCTCGTTGACGATACTCATGTGCTGGATTCGTTGCCCTTCGGCGAGCGGTTCAGGCTTCTGCGCGGGGTTGCTCAACGCGTACTCCAGATTTTGATATTTCAGCTCGACCCTTGTGCCCCGCGCTCCGCCTTTGCCATCAGCGTTGATATTCCGAAGCGTCAGCGTAAGGCGTGCTCCTGCCGACAGGGTGCTGGCATTCTTGCTCGACAGGTAGAGGGAGACAGTTCCATTCGCAGGGATCGGCTTGCTTATCACCCAACTGCCGTCTCCTCCGCTTATCTTAATCTCAAGGTTGGTATTCAAGACGCCGGGCCTGAACCTCAACTCAAAATGGTGTTTCTTATCTGTAGCTTCATTGGAGGCTAAGTCCGCCAGCTTTACATCACGTCCCGAGCTATTGGTAATCTCAAGCTTCAAGTCCCGTCCTTCCGAATCATCTAGAATATCCATAACCGGCTGATCGTGGTCGTTAAGCAAGGTGAAGCTGATAGGGTAGCTGGCTCTTATAGGGGTACTCATGATTCTCTCCTTCGTTTACCGTTGAGAATTTCCAATTTGTCATGACAGTTGCGCTCGCGTGCAGCCTGTGGCTCTCAGGTTGCGCTGTCATCATCTACGCTCAATTTGAGCCAGCCTTCACGAATCTCCTGCGGGCCTGAAAACTTTGCGCCTGGATTGATGGGGCCTATGTGCGTGCGGTCTAGAATGTCTTCGATTTCCGCCACTTTGTCTTTCAGACTATCTGCCAACGACTGATTTCCCCTCTTGTCTTTCGCCGTCACACTGGCACGCGTTGTATCTTTTTTGTTGATTAGCTCGATCCATCCCTGCTCTATTAACTCAGCCCAGATAGAGTCCGCGTCACTCTTGAACCTGTCAAAAGCGCCTCTCTGGACTATGCCTCTGGAGGAAATCTCCGTCCATGCTCCCTGCTCGTCCTGTTGCAGCCAAGACCACTTGTATCCTGCTTCCGTGGGAAGAGACAGATGGATTTTGCCTACATCCGTCAGGATGGGCGTGCTCAGAAAAGTGATTTCGATGGACCGCAACGCGGCAGCGTATTGATCTGGCGGGATGCCAATTGCTTTGGCAGGCATGACGCCTGAAGTCGCGTGCACCAGTCCGCGCGGGTCTAAGAGCAGGCTCAGAATCTGCGGCTCGGATTTCACAGACTGGAAGATAGTCATCGAGTCAGTCCTGTGTGTCTTCAGATAACTATCCGTGATTTCCACTTCCTCGTCGCTTTGCGGGGCGTAGAACACGTCTCCCTCATAGTCATTCCCTTTTTCCTTCCAATAACCAACCACACCGTCATTGAACTGCTTGTACTCGCCTATGCGTATGGGGAACTGTACCTGGCTGAAGCCGTTGTCGTTGCGCGTCTCGCGCTGCATGTCCTGGCGCAAGTCGTTCCAGCCCTGATGTACGGCGGGAAGCCCCTGCAATTCCAGATTCAAAGCGGCGCGCACCAGAGCTAGGGGATACCCCATGAGCAGAGCTATGTCCTGATGCTGCGCGAAATTTTCCGGCTCTATATTTTCCAGGGCGTTGTCTACGGCGGAGATAAAGTCCTTCAGAAAATTCACGCCGCATTTCTGAATGGTGTTGACCATCTTTTGCAAATGAGGGTTAGCTATCTTAGCTATCTCTTTGACAGCCTCCGGGCTTCCCGGCGCAGGCTCCCACGCGGGCTGAGATTGCTTCTCATCCTTCAGCACTAAAGCCCCAAGGGCCTTCCCACGGTTGTCGTAAATCATCAAGCTGTTATCGAGGTTATTTGTGAGCATCCAGCCACAGATTGGAGTCGTGGCCGGATGGTCGTTCATCTCCTGCTCATCCCCTTCAGCCGCCAGCCAGCGGAAGTTTATGCGGGCGGGCTGCACCAGGCGTGGGGCGAGACTGACGTGGAAGTCATCAACCGAACTGTTCATAGGCTCGCTGGTGATAACCTTCGTCACGTCCAGGTCTTTAATCTGCCCGAAGGTATCCACCAGCCGCAGTCTGAGTATCGTCATCGCTCCTGAGCGAAGGGGATTAAAGTCGTTCAGGGGTTCGGGCGCGCTGTAGATGGAATTGCTGACAGCGTCGCGTACGCTCGCGGCGAACGTCTGGTAGTCGTCAAAGCCGAGCGGGTCACTGATGGCTAATTGCAGGGTCTGCTTGTGCATGAGCAAGGCTTCGTTGAAGCCGCCTAGAGATTGCGAAAGACAATTGAAACCCTGAGCGGTGAGAATGTCATAAGCCTTGCGAATATTATCGTAAGCCTGACGAGTATCCGTGCTTGTCTGTGCGATGCTCTGCGTGTAAGCGTTCTCCAGAGCAATGCGATTGGCGCGCATCAACTCAGCGATCGACAGCTCATTAGTCGCGTTTGATGAACCCCCTGCGGCATCACGCCCCGGAAATTCAGAGTCTTTGAGTCTCAGGTTTAACTCATTGACAAGGGCAATCACTAACTGTTTGGTTGGCTGCTCTGGGGGTGTATAAGCATTTAGCAAGTCGGATGTAAGCTTTGCGAATTTGGAGCGGAGGTATGTTGAGATTGCGCCGGTTCCGCTCTTGAGTTCTTTGCACAGGGCTGCGGCATCTACGATGTCTCCTGACTGGAATAGCCAGGAGCTACGGCTCAGATAAGCTTCTATCTGCTGTGTAAGTTGAATTCCGGCATGCGGCGTCAGAATGCTGCGCCCGCTATAGAGGTTGGCTGCTCTTGTAGTAGAGCCTTTGCTCGGCTGAAAAGAAAGGTCAACCTGATTTTCCGAGAGCGTGTAATTATCGCTGATGAAATCCGAACTATAGCTTCCGCTCACAGGGTCAAGGTTGCTCTTGTTCTCTAACGGGAACACTTCAACTTCCCATTCCAGCAAAAAGGGATTCCAAGGCTGCCGAGTCCACTGAGAGAAAGCGAAGTTACTGTCAGGGCCTCTGCCAATTTCAGAGACTTTGTCTCTTATCCTCAGGCGCAAATCCTGATCCTTCCGTAGATTTTCAAGGTCTGCGTTCTTCAGCCACTGCGTCACCATCAAGCCGTCACTTGGACGGCCATCCTGACCGTGCCTTTCGGACGCCTCCACGATTGACCCCTTAATTAATAAGACAGGCTCTGTGGGTTGCCAGTAGCGCGGGCCGGATATTTGTTTAAGTCTGTAAGACGGATTTGCATCGGTCAGTTTATCGCCTGTAACGAATTGTCTTAGGGCCACGCGGGTCTCAGGCCCAATAGTTCCATCGGGCGTCAGACCTCTGCTCTTTTGAAAAGCAGTTACCGCAGCCTTTGCCTTTTCCACCAACTTTCCATCACGATCGAAGCCAAGCTCCTTCAGCCTCTGTTGAAGCCTGGTCTCCTCGTTATGCTTATCCACAGACGCTTGCAGATTATTAATAACTTCGCTCAATCTTGCGGCCAGAGAACAGAGCGTGGGGCCATCATTCGCGGCCTTAAACTTACCCCTATCATCCTTCGCCAGCGTTCCGGCCTCGATGATTCTGTTATTCAAAGAAGCTACATTCACCTCTACATAGCTCTTAACTTCGTCAATATTTGGATAGTCGTCCCTCGCGTCCTCCGGCGGGTAGGCGCAGAGCATGTATTTGTACCAGTCGGAAAAGAGTTGCTTGCGCAGAGACTCTATCTCTTGCCATGCACGGTCATATTCTTGTTGCCGGTCATTGGCGGCGTTGAGCAGGTGGGCCATATCATCCGGCAGAGTAATTCCTGCATCGGCATCACCGGCATCAGCAGCCTCGGTTGTGGTTGATTCCGGTTGGATGGCCCAGAGAGAGCCGCCGGGAGCTGCTGTAAAGCCCTTCTCATGGCGGGCCTCCAGAAATTTTGGGCCGACATCTAGCTGACGGTGCTCAAGTCTGGGAGAGAGCTGCAAACCTTCCAGTTGGTCTTCGATGATATTTTTCGTAGCGCCCTTTTTTATCTTCGCATCCGATTGCTTGGCTAATGTCTCCGCCAGATATGCGGACAAAGCCTCCGTGCCTGTATTGCCTACGGCAATCGTGACAGGCCCATCCTCTTTTTCGTCTTCTGCTTTTTTACTAACAACCAGACGCGCGTAGCAGAGCATCCTCGCTGGGAAATCCTGCGTGCCGGGGAGAGATAGCATCAATTTTAAATCACCAGGAGATAACGTCCATTTGAAATCATCTTCCAGAGCTTTTATCAGCGATTCATTATTGACCGCTTTATCAACTCGGGCTTTGATAAATTCATTCAGGTAATCTTGTGCAGGGTCGCTGTACCAGCCGATGACGTAATACTGCCGTTCATCAAGATTTGCTGAATAATCAGGATCGTAGAATCCAAATACGCTATGGCAGTTAGGATAAAAGGCCGCGAAGGTCGGCTCGCCATAGCCCACGGCTGTCAGTTTTGGATAGTATTCATCTTTCGCATCAGGGCTGCTGTCCTTCAGTTCCATACTTCGCCCCAGATAACGAAAGGGTTGAGGAGATTGGCCCCGGCGATATGGAATCGTCACACTCATTGCGGAATGGTCTTCATCACTCTCTGGATAAAGATAGTCGCTCTCGACAATCCATTCTTTTTCTACAACACCATTGTTATTGCAGCGCGTGACCAGCCACCAATTCGGCACTCGCGGGAAATCCTGTTTATCCGGGGTATCCGGGCTGTAGCGTGCTCTAGTGAGCGCGTCAGGCAATGACCAATGCAGATGTATGCCAGCCTTCAGCGGGAGGTTCTGGTTTTCAAACGGCGTTGAAACTATCTCTTCACTGATATTAGCCACATCAGGATTCACATCTTGTGTCCCATCGAAATAAGGAAGACGACTAAAGTCTGCCATCGCCTCAACAACCATTTGGTCTTCGGCAAGGACTAGAGCATCCAGATGCACAGGGACTAAGAGTATATTGCTCATAGGGGTGGCCTGCACCTAATGCAAGGTGGCTGAGATTAGTCGGTATGGCTGGAATAGATTGGCAATTCCGGAGCGACAGGCATCAGAGGAGAAAAGAGTAGAATCTCCAATCGAGCCTCTGCTTAACGGCTCTTTCTTGCCAACCCGGAATCGTTAATGAGCAGGGACGATATAGCGCCAGGGTGTTTTTGTCAATATTTATATCAAACTGAAAATTATACTTCGCTGGCGAACTGTCCCTTTTTTATTGAACCGGAAAATAACCTGCCGGACTATTTGAAAACCGCCGTTGACGATACCATTATCCGTCTTAAACTGAATGAGGATGATACTTTAATTCAGGAAAGAGCTAACGTGGTGCAGTGGTATGCTGATGAGGATGTTTCTTTTGTTTTTTTGGAACAGCGATACCCCTTTATTGCATACGAGCTTGACCGTCAGGGATTGAGAGAAGTGATTAAAACTAGGCTAAGGAAAAAGCCTGCGAGTTAATATGATTCTAATATCGTCAAACTTCTAGCTGATCGGCATTTTATTGGTATCTTGTAGAAGTTTAACAGATGATAAAAAGCTACTTATAATGCCCTGTTTTTCCTTCTCTCTGCTTTCTACTCCTGATGTAGAGCGCAGAAGTAATGGAAGCCACCGTCACAGTAAGACTAGCGCTCCGCCACAGATGTCCGTTGTGCCGAAACTATCGCGAAAACTTTTGTGGTGGATACGACTTCATTTATCCTAGACACGAGGGACAATCTTTATTGTCCAAGGACAAACTTTATTATCTGCAAACAAGTAGACTTATCAGAACAACTCGAATTTGACGGTCAGGTATTTCTTTGGGTTCTGGCGGAAATCGTAGATCAGCTTGACGCCTTCGGATGAGAGTTGGTTGACGTTGTTGTAGAGTTGGTCATCTGTGATGAGTTTGCCGAGGGTGCCTTCGCCGCGCTGGGCGCCGCTGACGACGTTGTCTATGCGCTCGGCGGTGGTGTTGAAGCGTGCGATGGCTGTGCGGGCATCGTTGTAGATGGCATCGTCGGTGATGAGCTTGCCGACTGTTCCGCGTCCCGCTTGAACGTCGGCGATGATGGAGTCGATTTTATCTACCGAGCGGTTCAGGCGCGCGACCGTCTGGTTGACGTTGTTATAGAATTCTTCGTCCTTGTAGAAGCGACCGATGCTGCCGCGTCCTGCTCGAATGTCTTCGCCGATGGCGCGTAGCTGTATGGCTATATCGTTGGCGTTGTTGTAGAGTGCCGGGTCGTTGACGAATTTTCCGGCTGAGCCTTGTCCGCCCCTGATCTGTGCCACCACCTCGTCAAGGTCGCGGATGGTAGTGTTGAGGTTATTGTAGAACGCTTCGTCTTTGACGAAACGGCCAAGAGAGCCTTCGCCCTTGTTGATTCCCACCACGATGTCGTTGACCTGATCGGAAATCTTATTGAGACGACCCACCAGGTCGTTGCCGGAGCTAGCAAGGTCACTAATGCCTCCACTTGAGCTTGCAGGCAAAAGTGCATTCTCCTGCACGGGCTGGCCTGCTGCCGTGCCCGGTACAATGTTAATCAGCTTCTCGTTGCCTAGAAGACTGGGAGAATCGAGTTGAGCAGTCGAGTCGCTGCGTATGCGCTGGTTGGCGGCCATCCCATCAATCTTGTTATCAATGGTCAGCCGCGCTTCTACTTTCGGCGCGTTCGGGTCGGCGGAAGGTTCCAGTAATCTAACGTCTTCTACCTTACCTATACGCACGCCCGCAAGGCGCACTTCGGAACCGGCGCGCAGTCCTCCCGCCTGTGCAAACTGCGCCCGCAGGTGCAGCTTGCGCGCAAACGGATTGATGTCGCCCGTCGCGTTCAAGATCAGGAAGATTAAAACTGCAATGGCGACGACCACTAGAATGCCGACGCGCAGCTCGCTCAAACCGATTGTTTTTCTTGCAGGAGGCATAATTTATAAAGGATGAGGGCGGAGGGCGGAGGGATGAATAAGAATCGAGCGAATCATTCAATTGAATTTGTCACTCAAAGCTTCATCCCTCATCCCTCATCCTTCATCCCTTCCTTTCAGTGTCCGCGAAGGAATTTCTGGATGTATCTATCTTCAGCGTTGCGCAGGGTTTCGTCCGTGCCGCTGAAGATGACCTGTCCGTCGCGCATCATCAGGACTTTAGTGTTAATCAGACAAAGACGCTCGCCCTCTTTTTCAAAGACGACCTCGCCCGCATCGTTGACGACGGCATATTCCGAAGTCAGGTAATCGAGGTTATTCATCTCGTGCGTGACGAAGATGCTTGATACATCTTCCAGATCGCGCAGCTTCATCGCCAGTTCGCAGATGGTACGCGCTGTCGGCGGATCGAGTCCAGCCGTAGGCTCGTCGAACATGACTATCTTGGGGTCTCCGACGAGAGCGCGTGCGATGCCGACGCGACGACGCATACCGCCCGAAAGCTCTACAGGCATCTTATCAATAGCATCTTCCAGATTGACGAAGCGGAGCATACGGCGCACCTCTTGCTCGACCTCTTCTTCAGGCACGCCCTGCTCATGCAGCTTGAATGCAACGTTGTCGTAAACGGAAAGAGAATCAAAGAGCGCGCCTTCCTGGAAAATCATGCCGATCTTCTTGCGCACGCGCATCATCTCCTGCTCGTCATAGTTTGTGATGTCCTCGCCATCCACCAGAATCTGGCCGGAGTCCGGCTTGAGAAGTCCGAGCACGAGCTTGATAGTAGTGGACTTGCCGCAGCCAGAGCCGCCAAGGATGAGCTTCGTCTCACCCTTCATCACTTTGAAACTGAGACCGTCCAGAACCTGCCGCTCGTCGAAGCCTAAGTGAACATCGCGAAACTCAATCGCAGGGATAGCGCGGTCTCTATCATCCACTTCCGCGAAAGTAGATTCGGCTGCGTTTTCGCTAACCTGCCCGTCGTACGATGCATGAATGGACGGCTGCGTGACGTTAAGATCGGTTGAAGCCATAACTTTTAAGGCGTAACTCGTAATTAGAAGAAGTCTGGTTTACGATTAACCAAATTTATTGCCCGGTCGGCATTCCCAGAAGGTATTGAAGCCCACGCGCGAGGAAGAAGTCCGCGATAATGACGACGATGGATGCCGTCACTACCGAACGGGTTGTGGAGCGCCCGACGCCAACCGTTCCGCCTTCCGTGCTCAATCCTTTATAACATGCAATCGCGCCGATAATGAGCGCAAAAACTATTGGCTTGATGACGCCGCCGATAATATCATCGCTCGTGATGCCGTCACGAACCGAATTCAGAAATGTTGACGACGACATGCCGTAAAGAACCGTTGCGACCGTCCAGCCACCGCCGATTCCGACCACGTCTGCGATGACGGTCAACAGCGGCAAGGTTATGACCAGAGCCACTATGCGCGGAGCAACCAGCTTTCTAATAGGGTCTGTGCCGAGCGCCCGCATGGCGTCTATCTGCTGCGAAACAGACATAGAGCCAAGCTCTGCCGCGATGGCAGAGCCGACCCGACCCGTCACCATCAATGCCGTCAGCACAGGCCCAAGCTCGCGTATCAGCGAGAGCGCAACGAGGTAGCCCGTCTGCTCCTGAGCGCCGTAGTATTTCAGAGTCGGAAAGGTCTGGAGCGTGAGTACGCCGCCCGTGAAAAATCCCGTCAATATGATAATGGTCAAAGAGCCAACGCCGATGGTGTCCATCTGCGCAATGGTCTCCGGCACATATCGCGGACGCTTTAAAAGACCGCGCGCGGCGCGCGCCACCAGCAGTGTCGTCTCCTGCAATTCAAAGAGGGCGCGCGTAACTAGGTTCATCGAGTCGGAATAGAGAGCGCGTCGCGCGCGCCTGTACCTGTGCAACCTGGCATGAGCAGTAAACTCTTAGATAAACTTTGAATCTTGCTCACGCCGGAATAGTCTCTGGCACACCCTGCCTGGACGTTTTCAGCAAAAGGTGCGCGAAACTGTAAACGAGCGGCATCATGATGCGCAAAATAGGCGCATGCCGTCAAGCTAGAAATGCACGGAGCTTAAGATAAATGAAGAAGGGAACGGTCTTTGCCCTGACCGGGTAAACAGAGGGAGTATGCTCGTAGAGCAAAAAGGCCACCGTTTCGACAGTGACCTTTTCAGAAAATACATTTGAGTGCGCCAGCCAATCAGGGACGCCCGCGTCGCTGGCGCAGGGGACGCCCGCCATCGGTTGGGTTGAGCGAATCCTGCCTGCGATTACGCAAAGGCGCGTTTCCGTTCTCCTGCAAGCGACGATTGCGACGCTCGGACTCCGCACGCAAGCGCAGGTCGCGGAAGGTTTGAAGCTGTTCCGGCGTCAGTATACGGCGTACACCAAGCTCCGCCATCGCCTGAAGCCGCACCTGCGCGGCTTGAGCTTCGGCCAGCTCGCGCGCTCTACGCTCTACAACAGCATCGTCTGCATTCTCCACGTAGATGGCTCTATCCAGCGCGATTCGAGCCGCGCGTATTCTTATCCCTATCTGGCGACGTATCTCCCTGTTCCCCTCGCGTATGGTTTTTATCTTCTCAATTTGATCGGGCGTCAAATTCAGTTGCCGCACAAGGTCGCCGTCAGGGTTAGGCGGACGGGCATCAGTCTGACCCGGCGGCGCGCCCTGCTCGTCCTGCGCGAAAATGTGCGCCGGGGAAAAGATCAGTAAAAGCAGAAAGAGCGCGAGCTTCGTGGCTGCGCCAAGCTTCCGGCTATCAATCAGCTTCATCGTTAATGACCTCTGTCTTCTTTCGTGAATGCTTGTGCCCGTCTACAGACTTTGCATCTCATTGGGCTTCGTTTGAATCGTCAATCAAATCCGAAAGTCTGGGCAAGCCATCATCCTCTTTAGACCTCTGTACAAGCTCGGCCAACTGCTGGCGCGCCTCTTGCGATGCCTTAACTGTAGCAGGCTTCTCCCGGTTTCGCTGCTGTGCCAGGGCAGAAGATTTAGAGCCTGTTGGACTCTTAACCTTCGGGGCGGGAGCCGTGCCGTTATCTTTCACTACCTCAACCGGACGCTGCTCAGTCGCAGAAGCCTTGGCCTCCTGCTCCTGTTTGCGTCGAAGCTCCTCTGCGCGCTGCTTCAACATCTCGTCCAACTGAGCCTGTGTCGGGGCGGTCGGAACGACCTGCACCATCGTCCCGCGTTGTTCTGAAAAATGCGCGACCGTGAAGACCATTAGAGCGCAGACGACAATCACAGCCACGGCGGTCGCCGCACGCATCCATAAGGGCGAGAGCGTAAAGAATTCACGCAGCGCAGCCATAGCCGAACGCTTACGCGGCGCAGCGGCTGCTTCCGGCAATGCATGCGCGACTGCGTGCGAAGACTCGAAAGAGGGCAGCGACTGGTTTCGCCACTCGACTATATCTTCATGCACACGACTGAACGCCGCCATCTCGTTGCGGCACGAGTCGCAGTGCTCCATGTGGCGCTCAAACTCTACGGCTTCGCTCTTACTCGCCTCGCCGTAAAGATAAGTGACCAAATCATCGGCGCAGGCACATGGGGCGCTCTGTTCCAGTTTCTCCTTCATCATCTTCTCCCAAACTTTCCAGCTTATCTACCGGCGGCTTCTGCGCCGTGGCTTCCGAGCCTCAACTTCAACTGCTTAAGCGCCGTGTACACGCGGCTTTTGACAGTGCTCAGGGGAAGCTCAAGCGTCTGTGCTATCTCCTGGAACGTCATCTCCTCAAACTCTTTCATGACTATCACCTGTCTCAATTCGACCGGCAAGGCGGAGACGGCGCGCCTGACTGCATCAGTTCGTTCCCGGCTTTCAGCATGGCGCGCGGGCGATTCATGTGCGGCTGCTGCAAAAAACCCTGCGTCACGTTCCGTTTCATCTTCAAGCGCCGTTTCGGCACGCACGCGTGCGCGACGCTGCCGAGTGATGCACTGGTTGACGGCTATACGGTGAAGCCATGAAGATACCTTGGCCTCGCCGCGAAAGCCGCGCAGGTTACGAAAGGCGGCCAGGAATGTCTCCTGTGTAGCATCGCGCGCATCCTCTTCGCGCCCGAGCATACCAAAGGCGAGCGCGTAAATACGCCGCTCCCAACGACGCACGATTACGCCGAAAGCGTCTGCGTCGCCGCTCAGCGCACGCTCTACCATCTGCTCGTCGCTCGTCGTCTCCATCCTCTCTCGCGCCGCAAAAGGGAGCGCCACAGCCCTTTGGAACCCAGAGCTGATATAGCCAATAGCGCAGGCTTGCTCCACGCGCTCAACCATTTAGACGCTCCCCGCCGCCATTCAGTCTGTGAAATTATCTTACACCCCATCCCTGATGCTCGCCAAAACTTTTGACTGCTTCCCAACAGCACCGCTAAAGCTTTAAAAGAGACGCCAAATGGTCATGCTGTAAAATGAAGCCTCGCCTTTAACTCTTTTAAGTCAGCAGATTAAAGATGGCTAAACATTGACAGGCAAGTGTTGGCCGGGTACTATAGTCAGAGCCGAGACCCCCCGTAGGGGGCGGCCTCGCTTTCTCTTTCAGGCCAGAGCTTCAGACTGCCTGAAGTTTTTTAGTTATGGCTCTGAACCCGGCTTAAGCCCAAAGAACCTTTCTCCTTCCATGTTTGACCGTTTCCGGCGATTACGCCTCCTTTACATAGTCCTGGGAGTCCTTCTGGTCGTGGGGCTTTTCCCGCTTGCCTTTGCGGGCTGGCTCTTATCGAACCGGAGTGCTGTAGAACTGCGCTCGGTTGAGGGGCGCTATCAGGCTCAGCTTGTGCAGGACAAGGCGCGGCAGATAGAGCTTTACGGGCAACGCTACAGGGACGTGGTGACGGGGCTGGCAAGAGCTTTTGAGCTGGCTGGCGGCGTACGCACTCTTAACGAGGCGGGGGCTGATCGTCGTCTCTTAAAGACTTTGCAGGATGACCCGAACCTTATCGCGCTCGCCATTCTGCCAGTACAGGGAGAGCCGCACAGGGCGTTCCAGCCTGATGTCATCCGCCGCGACGAAGTGGACGAGAGGGTTGGAGAAGTCTTAGCGCGCATGAGCGGTCGCGGGCTGGTGGTGAGCCGCCCGGAGATAATTCGTTCGGGGCAGGAGATGGGATTGACCGTCGCCGCGCCCGTCATGGGCGGCGAGCAGGGCAGAGAGGAGGTCGTCGCGGCGGTTGTGGCTATCATCTCCTTTCGTGAAGTCTTCAGAGCCGTACAGCAGCCTTCTGCGAAGAGCGAGCGTGAATTGCTTGACGCGGGGCTGCCGGTCGTGTTCGTAGTAGACCAACAGGGGCGCGCAGTGGCGCACCCGGACGAGCGCGTGGCCTTTAGCGAGCGCGCCATGACAGATTTGAAGGTCGTGCAGGACTGGCTCGAATCGGGCGCGCAGGTTCAATCAGCATTATCTCCTTTCGCAGCCGTGCGCGATGGACGAAAGCTGGAGATGCTTGGCTCTTACGCGACGGCGGAGCTTGGCAGCGGCTCGCGGCTTGGCGTCATAGCCATTCAGGACGAGCGTGCAGCGCTCGCTTCCGTTTCGGACATGCGCCGCCAGACGCTCATGATAAGTCTGGTGGCTGCGCTCTTTGTGTTCTTAATCGGGTTTATAGGGGCAAAGCGTCTGACGCAGCCTGTGCGGGAGTTGGCGGCGGGCGCGCATCGCATCGCGGGCGGCGATTTTTCAAAGCGAATCGTCGTGCGCAGCCGCACGGAGCTTGGCGACCTCGGCACGTCCTTCAACATCATGACCGATCAGGTCGAGCGCTTCATCACAGACCTGCAACACGCGGCGGATGCAAATCGTGAGCTGTTCATAGGGACTGTGAAAGCCTTGGCCGCCGCCATTGACGGCAAAGACCCTTACACGCGCGGCCATTCGGAGCGCGTCTCGCGTATCTCTATAGCCATCGCGCAGAGGTTGGAAATGCCTGATGAAGAGGTGGAGAACATACGCATCAGTGCGCTCCTTCACGATGTAGGGAAGATTGGAATTGACGACAACATTTTGAAGAAGCCTGCGGCCCTGACCCCTGATGAGTTCGAGATTATGAAGCAGCACCCGCAGAAGGGCTTCAAGATTATGTCGCAGATTCCGGCGATGAAAGAATTTCTGCCGGGCATGTACATGCATCACGAAATGGTTGACGGCAACGGCTACCCGCAAGGGTTGAAGGGCGATGAAATTCCCATGCAGGCGCGCATCGTGGCGGTCGCAGACACCTTCGATGCTATGACGACCGACCGACCGTATCAAAAGGCCATGAAGTTCGAGGATGCGCTCGGCCTTATCAAAAAATTCGTCGGCACGCGTTATGACGAGAGGGTTGTGGACGCGCTCATGGAAGCCTGCGCTTCGGGGCAAATTTCGCCGGGGCGTGTGCGCCTTCGTCAGCCCGCTAAGACGGATTCGAACGGCGCGAAGCCTTCTGCTAAAGAGCAATCTGCGCCCGCTTCGGTCGCGTGAATTTTGTTTCCGGCGCTCGCGCCGTTTGAAACTCTTCAGCTTTATTAACTCAAAAGTCCTCTGGAAGCCGCACGCGCTTTTGTCGTAGTGCGGTTGTTGTGTTTATAATCCTTCTTTCACTTAACACAGTTAGAAATTCACAAAGGCATCTATAAGATTCATGGCATTTTGGAGACGCAAGAATAAAGACCAGTTCATCACGCTCGGTCTGAATGAGCCTGCCGAGCCAACGGCGCGCACGGAAGAAGAGCGCCCGGCGGCTGCGGCTGAAAGCTCAAGTGAGCAGCTTCAAGCGCCTGCTGCGCTGGGACAGGAAAGGGCTACGATAGGAACGGGAGCGCCAATCGCTCCAACGCCCATCGAGCCGACTCCCACTGGCGGAGCGCCGACCCCGCCTCCCCTGGGCGAGACGCAGGCTGTGACCGAGCGCCCGCAGCCTGTCGCGCCGACCACAACAGCACAATCAGCGCCCACGCGTGCGGCTGAGCCTGTGAAGCCTGTCGCGACGCAGAAGCCTGTGCCGTCCCGCTCAACTTTTTCCTCGTCAATTCTCGGACTGGATCGCTCGATTGAAGAGCTTCAGGCAGAAGAGGCCGCGCTTGAGCAGGAGTTCGCACAGCGTTTTCGTCGCGCCGTAGCAAGCACACGCGAATCGCTTTCGGAAAAGATTGACACCATCTTTCAGGGGCGAAAAGTTATTGACGCTGAATTGCTGGACGAGCTTGAAGAGGCTCTGATTGCAGCGGACATAGGCGTCTCAACCACGGTCGGCATTCTGGAGAACGTGCGACGTGGAATCGCGCGCCAGCAGATTAATGACATCGCCGCTCTGAAGGATGCTATCAAGACGGAGCTTCTGGACATACTCAAAGCCTCGGAAGCGCAGGGGGTGACATCTGAGACGAGCGTGCCTGAAACGGTTTCGCCTTACGTGATGATGATCGTCGGCGTCAACGGTGTAGGGAAAACTACCACGATTGGAAAACTCGCTCAGCGCATCAAGGCCGAAGGCAACGACGTTCTAATCTGCGCTGCGGATACTTTCCGCGCGGCGGCTTCCGACCAGCTAGCCATCTGGGCAGAGCGTACAGGCGTGCCACTCATTCAGCAGAAGCAGGGAACCGACCCGGCGGCGGTGCTCTTCGATTCGCTCAAGGCGGCGAAGGCCAGAAACTCCGACGTGCTCATCATAGACACGGCGGGGCGTCTTCACAACAAGTCTAACCTGATGGCGGAGCTTGAAAAGATGAAGCGCGTCGCGGGGCGTGAAGTCGAAGGTGCGCCGCACGAAACGCTGCTCGTCATAGATGCCGTCACAGGACAGAACGGGCTTGAGCAGGCGCGACAGTTCTTGAAGGTCGCTGGCGTGACCGGAATAGTTCTGACGAAGCTGGACGGCACAGCCAAAGGCGGCATCGCCGTCGCCATAGCCAAAGAGCTGAACCTGCCGATTCGCTACGCGGGCATAGGCGAGAAGGTGGACGACCTCGTCGTCTTCGATTCAGAGCAGTACGTCAACAGCCTGTTTGAATAAGTCTGGAGTCTGGAGTCTGGAGTCTTCATTTCTTCGAGATATAACTTTGAACTCCTTCATTGCCAGAACATAAGCGCCGGACTTTGAAATTAAGATTTTGACTCCAGACTCCAGACTCCAGACTCCAGACTTTGATGAGCATATGATGCGGCGCGCGCTTGAGCTGGCGGCGCGCGGCGTGGGCCAAGTAAGCCCCAGCCCTCTCGTCGGGTGTTTGATTGTGGACACGCGCGGCGAAGTCGTAGGCGAGGGCGGCTATCTATACGAAGGTCTCAAGCACGCCGAAACGCTTGCGCTCGAACAGGCAGGAGGCAGAGCGCTGGGTGGCACAGCCTATGTTTCGCTGGAGCCTCACGCGCATCATGGCCGCACGCCTCCCTGCACGGACGCGCTGATACAGGCGGGAATCAAACGCGTCGTCGCATCAATTGAAGACCCGAACCCGAAAGTTTCCGGCCTTGGCTTTGCACATCTGCGCTCGGTCGGCGTAGAAGTTCATACAGGTCTGCTCGCGCATGAGGCATTGCGGCTTAACGAAAAGTATATTCACTTCATGCGAACGGGTCTGCCCTTTGTTCATCTGAAGCTGGCCTCGTCGCTGGATGGCCGCACGGCCACACGCACGAATGATTCGCGCTGGATTACGGGCGAGGAAGCGCGGCGTCGTGTGCATAAGCTCCGCCATGAATATGACGCGATTTTAGTCGGCGCTGGCACAGCCCTCGCAGACGACCCGCTTCTCACAGACCGCTCAGGATTGAAAAGACGACGCCCGCTCGTGCGCGTAGTGCTTGACGAAAGCTTGAAACTTTCGCCCTCGTCTCAACTGGCTGAAACCGCACGCGAATTTCCGCTCGTCGTCTTCACCTCGAAGAGCGCCGATAAGGGAAAGGTAAAGCTGCTTGAGTCGCGCGGAGTCGAAGTTGTGCAGGACGAGGAGGGCGGGCGCAATCTTCAAACTCTGCTTGAACGGCTCGCTGAGCGCTTCATTCAGAGCGTGTTGGTAGAGGGCGGCGCAAGCGTCGCCGGAGCATTCCTGGATAGTAGCCTGATTGATAAAGTGACGTTCTTTATCGCGCCCATGATTATAGGAGGGCTTGATGCGACGCCTGCCATCGCAGGCACGGGCGCAGAGAAAATTACAGACGCCATACGGTTGAGCGAAGTTGAAACCAGAACGCACGCCCTGGATATTGAGATTACAGGCTATACGAAAAGCAGGGATGAGGGCGGAGAGAGTTCAACAAGGGATGAGGGCGGAGGGATGAGGGATGAAGAAGAGAAGGGGAGAGGTTGAGTCGTCGTCTTCTTACTCTCTTCCCCGCGCGAAAAAGAGTCTGGGGCAGAATTTTCTATGGGACGAGCGAGTCGTAGAGCGCATCGTCAATGCCTTTGCTCCGCAGGCGGGCGAGACCGTGGTAGAGATAGGGCCGGGACGCGGCGCTTTGACTGCTCTGTTGATTGAAAGAGCGGAGAGACTCATCGCAATGGAATTTGACCGCGAACTGGTTCCGTTGCTTGAAGGGAAGTTCGGAGCGCGCAAAAACTTTTCCCTGATTCAAGCCGATGCGCTCGCGGTTGATTTCTGCGCCATCATCCGCCCGGCAGCCAGGGCGCGCGTCATTGCCAACCTTCCTTACTACATCTCTACCGCAATCCTACAAAAGCTTATAGAAGAGAGAGGGTGTTTGACGGAGATGGTCTTGATGCTTCAACGCGAAGTGGTCGAGCGTATCACCGCGCCGCCCGCAAAGAACGAGCGCGGTTATCTTTCCGTGCTGGTCGAGGCGTATTGCGAAGCGGAGATTCTTTTCGATGTCGCGCCCGCCGCGTTCCGCCCGCAGCCGAAAGTCTGGAGCACGGTTGTCAGACTGCGCTTGCGCGAGTCGTTGAAGGTGGAGGTCGGCGATGAAAAGCTGCTGTGGAGCATCGTAAGCTCTGGCTTCGCGCAGCGCCGCAAGACCATTCTCAATAATCTTCGTCATGCGCCCGCAGAGTTGCGCGCCCTGATTGAGCGAGCAGGCGGAGCAGGCAGCGTTCTTGAAGCGGCTTCGATTGAAGAGTCGCGCCGCGCAGAAACTTTAACATTGGAAGAATGGGGAAGGCTTTCAAGAGCGATTGAAGTTGCAGGGTAGAAGAAAGATTGCCACGCTCTTCAGCCCCTGAAAGGGGCAATAGAACGTAGCCCATGACGTAAGTCATGGGAATTGAGCAGCAATAAAATTGAGAAGCCCCGGTAGGGGCGCGCAGATTATCAACCCGAAAGTTCTTTCGCCCCTGCCGGGGCTTTTAACTTTTCAATGCGGCTTGTTCCCACGGCTTGCGCCGTGGGCTAAATTCTTTCGCCCCTGACGGGGCTACAGCAACGAGAGATTGCCGCAGGCTATAAACATTATGCTCCTACGGAGCAAATGAAGGCGTGTGGCTTCAAACGGCCTCTTAGATTTTATGCTCAAATCAAAACCCCGCTCTGAGCTTTTTATGCTTCAGAGCGGGGTTTGGTGGTTGCGCCTTGGCTCGCCTTATAGTTCAGGCAACTTGAGGAGTTCCCCAACTTCCAAGCTTGCCGCTATCGGCCAGCGTTGAGCGCAACGGTCACGCGCTTTGCTTCCACATTCGAGAGGTCGCCGTCTTTCAGTTGGCGCTCCGTGCGGGACTTTGGAAGCGAGAGGCCGTACTGGTCTGTGCCTGTCCAGACCTCTGATAGAAAGTAGCTGTCGCCGTACTGATTGAACACGAGGCTCGCTTTCATCCGGGCTTCGCCGCTTTGCGTTGTGTTCATCCTGACGATGCGGCTCGTGCGGCCATCCGTGCTCTTAAAGAGCAGCGCGTTCTTACCGGAATCCTGATTGACGTATCTGACGGTGTACTCGCCAGCCGGAAGGGTCTGATTTCCGATGATGAAACGGAACGGGATACTGGCCTTCATCTGGTTGGCGGACTGCGCCTGTGCTGTAACTGCTGCAAGCGCCATCGTCAGCATCAGCATTGTGAACGACTTCAAAATCACACTTTTCATGACTACCTCCAAAAATTTTCTCTACCGGGCATCGCCCTCTCTGTAGCTTACGGGCTGCCGCATTACCTTTTTCCTAGATGGTCAGCGTTATCACGTTCGGGGGCCGACCCGCTTCAATCTTCGTTTTCAAATCCCCTCTACATAGTTAACGCGCAAGGCGTGGACGAATTCCCTCACGGCGCGGAAAAATTTAGAGTAAAATCATCGCGCGCTGGAAAAAATAGTCCCAAGTCCCAAGTCCCACGTCCAAAGTAAAAGAAAGAGCTTTCTAACTTGGGACATGGGACTTGGAACCTGGGACTTCTGTGGAGGAATGGATGGAGTCGCACGAGGGCGTCACACAAATGCTGGTGGATTGGAGCAACGGCGACCAGTCTGCGCTGGATAAGCTGATGCCCGTGGTGTATGACGAATTGAGAAGGCTGGCGAGCAATTATCTTAGGCGTGAGCGCGCAGGCCACACGCTGCAACCGACAGCTCTGGTCAACGAAGCTTATCTAAGGCTGGTGGATCAGAGGAAAGCGCGCTGGCAGAATCGCGCGCAGTTTTTCGGCGTGGCCGCTCAACTGATGCGCCGTATCCTTGTAGACCATGCGCGCGTGCGGCAGGCGCAAAAGCGCGGCGGCACAGACCAGCAGCAGCTATCATTAAGCGCAGCCGACCGCGTCGCGGAAAAGCCAAATGTGGATTTGCTTGCGCTTCATGAAGCTTTGAACGAGCTGGCGTTGATTGACGAGCAGCAGGCGCGCATCGTCGAGTTACGATTTTTCGGAGGCTTGACGATTGAGGAGACGGCGGAAGTGCTCGGAATCTCACACGCCACGGTCGAGCGCGACTGGACGCTGTCGCGCGCATGGCTCAGGCGCGAACTCTCCTGAACTGCTATGCGTAATCTTTTGAGGGGTTTCGCAAGCGCCCTTCGCGTTAATAAATAAGAGAATATTGGGAAAAGTATTTGGTCATGATAACGATTGATCGCTGGCAGCAGGTGAAAGAGCTATTTCATTCGGCGCTTGAGCGGGAAGCGTCGGAGCGCTCAGGTTATCTGCTGAAAGCCTGCGCCGGTGACGACTCTTTGCGCGAAGAGGTGCTCTCCCTCATCGCTTCGCATGAGAGCAGGGGAAGCTTTCTGGACGCTCCCGCTTACGAAGTGGCGGCGGAGCTGTTGGCCGGGGAGCCTATGAAGGGCAAGCTCATAGGTCATTATAAAATTGTAGAGCTGCTGGGGCGCGGCGGGATGGGTGAAATCTATCTGGCCGAAGATACACGTCTCGACCGCAAAGTTGCTCTCAAGCTACTGCCTGCCGAGTGGACGGAAGATGCTGATCGCCTGGCGCGTTTCCAGCGTGAAGCCCGCGCCGCATCGGCTCTGAATCATCCGAACATTCTGACTATCTATGAAATCGGTGAAGCGGACGGCGTGCATTTCATCGCCACGGAGTTCATAGAGGGCGAGACTCTGCGCCAGCGTATGCAGGCGAAGATGAAGCTTGAGGAAATCTTCGAGGTCGCCATACAGATAGCCTCCGCTCTGGCAGCGGCACACGAGGCTGGAATCATACACCGCGACATCAAGCCTGAGAACATCATGATCCGTCGTGACGGCATCATCAAAGTTCTGGACTTCGGGCTAGCCAAGCTTATAGAGCGAGGCAAGGAGATAAATTCAGAGGGCGCGACCAACATGCTGAGCAACACGCATCCGGGCATAGTGATGGGGACGGTTCAGTATATGTCGCCGGAACAGGCACGCGGACTTCCAGTGGATGCGCGCACGGATATTTGGAGTCTGGGTTGTGTGCTGTATGAGATGGTTACGCGTCGCGCGCCGTTTGAAGGGCCGACGATGACAGACGTGCTGGCCGCCATTCTTGAGCGCGAGCCGCCGCCATTCTCTGCCGTCATACAGGACGCACCGGCACAACTGGAATGGATTATACGCAAAGCTTTGAGGAAAGACCGCGACGAGCGCTTTCAAACCGCCAGAGAGCTTGTTGGCGACCTCAGAAGCTTGAAAGAGGAGCTGGAGTTCGAGGCAAAGCTCGAAGCGTCTGTCGCTCCAGACGCGCATCCTCTCACGCCTTCGATTTCGACCACGGAGAGAAACAGCAGGGCGTCATACTCCAATCAAGTGCTTCAGACTCGAAGCATTCAGGCCGCTGCGACCCGTTCGAGCGTCGAAGCGCCCGTCCAAGTTGTCAAAAAGCGGCGCACCCTTATCTTCGCTCTCGCTGGCTTAGCCGCTTTTGTAGTCGTGTTTGTTCTGGCCGCAGGAGCCTACAAATTCCTCTGGGTGAAAAAAGCTGCGTGGCCTTTTGGCAGGATAAATATTACGCAGCTTACCAACTCGCGGAATGTCATACACTCTGCCATCTCGCCTGACGGAAATTACCTAGCCTATGTTATCAGCGACCGCGAGCAGCATAGCCTGTGGCTACGGCAGGTGTCGGCTGCAAACGACACGCTTATCATCCCTCCTTCGGATACAGGCTTCTGGGGCGTCACATTTTCGCGCGACGGGAAAGAGCTTTTTTATATCTCGCGAAATAGAGAAGGCGGCATAGGGACGCTTTACAGAATCCCTGTGCTGGGCGGTACGCCCACAAAAGTGCTGACGAATATAGACAGCCCCGTGGCCTTCTCGCCTGACGGGAAACAAATGGCATTCGTGCGCGGCGGCTTCCCCAGCAGGGACGAGAGCGCGCTGATGATTTCCGATACCGAAGGGAACTCCGAGCGTACGCTCGCCGTGCGCAAGCGTCCACAGCGGTTTTATCCAATCTACTTTACGGGGGCATCATGGTCGCCGGATGGAGAATGGATCGCCTGCGCGATGGTGAATACGCCGCCCTTCGGTGGCTTCTATGCTTTCAACGTCAAAGACGGAACGGAAAAGCAGTTGACTCCGGCGATATTCACTCAACTTGGTCGCATGGAATGGCTCAGGGATATGAGCGGGCTTGTCTTCGTTGGCTCTGATCTGGTGACGCCCTCTCTGCCTGGGCAAGTCTGGTTTGTCTCGTATCCGGGCGGCGAGCTCAGACGCATCACCAACGACCTGATTAACTACAGAGGTCTGAGCCTCACGGCTGATGCTACGCGTCTGGTGACATCGTCGGTCAGCGAGTTCTCAAACCTGTGGTCTGTGCCTGACGGAGATGTGGCGCGTGCGCGGCAGATTGCGCCGATTCGTTCGCGCGGAGGTCTGGCATTTACCCCGGATGGCCGCGTCGTCTACTCCACAGAGACGAGCAGCACATGGGACATCTGGATTATGAATCAGGATGGGAGCAACCGTAAGCAGTTGACCGGCGGTGGAAGGCAAAGCATAGACCCTGCCGTTTCACCCGATGGCCGTTACATTGTTTTCACGTCGGCGCAACCTGCCTCTGTAGACCTGTGGCGGATAGACATAGACGGCGGCAATCCTGTGCAGCTCACCAGGGATATGTTTGCCTTCAACGCCGCCTTCTCGCCCGACGGGCGCTGGGTTGTTTTCACGTCCGGGGCGAAGAAAGGGCCTAAAATACAGAGGATTTCGATTAATGGCGGCGAGCCTGTTGGACTGCTTGATAAGCCCGCATACCGCCCGACTGTCTCGCCCGATGGTCGTTGGATAGCCGTTTTCTATACAGACTCTCCGACTCAAACGGCTGACGTGTATCGCAAAATCGGCATCTTTCCTTTCAATGGCGGAGAGGTAGTCAAAACATTCGAGTTCGATGGTAATACTACGACTCGCGATGTGCTAAATTGGACGCCGGACGGGCGCGCTCTGCTTTATAATCAGATGAACGATAATGTCTCGAACATCTGGAAGCAGACGATTGACGGCGCGCCGCCTGTAAAATTTACTGATTTCAAAGAAAGCCTGATAAACGATTTTGCCTTCTCGCGCGATGGTCGCCAGCTCGTTTGCTCGCGCGGCACGGTCATACGCGAGGCCGTCATGATTACCGATCTCAAATGACTCGCCCCGACAGACTATGACTCCCGAAAAGTGGAGACAGGTAAAAGAGATTTTCCATGCGGCGCTTGCCGTTGCGCCCGGCGAGCGTGCGGCCTTTCTTGATAAAGCCTGCGACGATGAAGAGGGCATTAGACGCGAGGTCGAATCCCTGCTCGAATCCCACGAGCGCACGGGCGACTTCATAGACTCCCCCGCTTTTGAGGCCGCCGCACACCTCCTGGTTAATGACACCGATAGCTTGAGAGACGGGCAGGTCATAGGTGACTACAAGATTCTCAAGCGGATTGGCCGCGGCGGGATGGGCGAGGTTTATCTGGCAAAGGATCAAAAGCTTGGCCGGAGCGTCGCGCTTAAAGTCCTTCTCAGCACTTTCAACGCCTTCACGGATCGGCTGCGCCGCTTTGAAACGGAAGCCTGCGCCGCGTCTGCCCTGAATCATCCGAACATCCTCACCATCTACGGCATAGGACAGGCGGATGCGAAACACTTCATCGCCACGGAGTTCATAGAAGGCGAGACGCTGCGCCTGCACATTCCCGTGGAGGGGATGAAAATCATAGAGGCGCTCGATATAGCGATTCAAATCGCATCGGCTCTTTCAGCCGCGCACGAGGCTGGAATCATACACCGCGACATCAAGCCTGAGAACATCATGCTCAGGCGAGACGGCTATGTGAAGGTGCTCGACTTCGGACTGGCAAAGCTCGCGGAAGACTGGCGAGGTGATGATGACGATTCGCCTACGCGTCCGCTGTTGAAGACGGATTCCGGCGCGGTCATGGGCACGGTGCAATACATGTCGCCGGAACAGGCGCGCGGCCTCTCCCTTGATGCGCGAACCGACATCTGGAGCTTCGGCGTTGTGCTCTACGAGATGATTTCGGGGCGCACGCCCTTTGACGGCGAGACCAGCAGCCACACCATCGTCTCTATACTTGAAGACGAGACGCCTGCGCTTAAGGAAGCAAGACCTGATGCGCCCGCGGAGCTTGAGTGGATAGTCATGAAGGCGCTCCGTAAAGACCGTAACGAGCGCTATCAAACGACGAAAGAGCTGCTCGGCGAATTGAAGGAGCTGAAACACAAGCTCGAATTCCAGGCCGAGCTTGAACGCTCCAACACTCCCACGAAAGCGGGCAAAGAATCGCGCGACAGCAGAAAAGAGATTCCCGTCAAAGGCAGCGATGCGTCCATTGCGGAGACAGTCAGGATTGAGACCGCGCGCAACACCTCAAGCTTCGACCATCTTACAAACAGTGTCAGACGGAACTGGCGCTGGGCATTGCTGGCGCTGGCTGTACCGCTCGTAGCCTTCGTCGCAGGCTTGTTAGGATACAGGTACTTGAACGCGCGCCGCGTCATGTCGAATGCTCAAAAGACCTCTAATACCTCTCGCGCTCAGGGTGCGCTGAAAAGTAAACAGATCACCAGTTGGGCTGGGCTTGATGTGTTCCCGGCTTTCTCCCCGGATGGGAACTCCATAGCCTACAGCTCGGATCACAACGGGAGCTTTGAAATCTACGTCAAGCAACTCACGCCCGGAGGCCGCGAGATTCAGTTAACCAGCGACGGCCAGCAGAATTTTCAGCCCGCCTGGTCGCCCGACGGCCAACGCATAGCCTTTCATTCAAATAAACGCGGCGGCATCTGGGTAGTGCCCTACTTGGGCGGAGCGCCGAAACAGCTTACGGACTTCGGCTCGCGCCCCGCCTGGTCGCCCGACGGCACTTTAATAGTTTTCCAGTCGCAGTCTTTTATGGACGTAGGCGTGTCGGCAGCCGGAGCTATCCCTCCTTCAACTCTCTGGATTGTGCCGGTGGCCGGGGGAACGCCCAGACAGCTAACGCAAGAAGGTAAGCCATCGGGCGGTCACGGCTCTCCCAACTGGTCGCCCGACGGAAAGCGTATAGTCTTCGTGACGACCGAACTGGGAGTTGTGAAGATGGACTTGTGGACGGTGACGGTTGACGGCAGCGACCTCAAATGGCTATCCCAGAAGCTTAAGCCGAGCGGCTTTTATGATCCGGTTTACACTCCGGACGGTAGATACATTTACTACACGGGCGGAAACGGAGTCGGCGCGGCTGCATGGGGCATACTGAGATTGCCTGTCTCGCCTGAGACGGGCGATGTGGCAGGTGAGCTTGAAATCGTCAAAGAAACGGGCGCGACGGTTAATAAATATCTGAGGATGTCTGCCGACGGGAAGAGGCTCATCTTTAGCCAACTGGCTATGGACTCTAATCTCTGGTCTGTAAATGTGACTGCGGGAGGCGAAGCAAAAGAGGCTCCCGTGTTGTTAACTCAGGACACGACCTATCGTAAGAGCTATCCGGCTTTTTCGCCTGACGGAAAGAGAATCGCTTATCAGCGAAACACCATCGGCGGCGGCCTGGACATCTGGATAATTGACGCCGACGGCAAGAACGCCACGCAATTGACGACCGACCCGGCTGGCGATGTATTCCCCAGTTGGTTCCCGGACGGCAATCGAATCGCTTTTCTTTCTGCTCGTCAGGGGCAGGCTGGTCTTTGGTCTGTTGACGTTCAAACGGGACGGGAGCAACTGCTGGTCAAGATGAATCAGGACGTGGGCTATCCGCAGCTCTCGCCGGATGGCACGGAGATAGCTTTCAACTCAAGAAAGAACGGCACGTCAAACGTCTGGGTCGTCTCTTTGAAGGGGGGCGAGCCGAGGCAACTGACTTTTGAAACAGGGTTGACAGGGTTCGCGCGCTGGTCGCCCGATAGTCGTTACATAGCCTATGAGATTAAAAAGGGAGAAGACACGCAGCTTTTTATCATGCCCAGAGAGGGCGGCCAATCCGTGCAGGTGACCTTCGACCGCGGCGAGAATTTTACGGGCGATTGGTCGCCCGACGGAAACAAAATCTCTTTCGCCGGATCCCGCGATGGGGTGTGGAATCTCTACTGGGTCTCGCGCGACGGTAAAACACAGAAGCGGGTGACGAATTACACCAGCATCAATGCATACGTTCGCTATCCTTCCTGGTCGCCTGCCGGGAATCAGATCGCCTTTGAATTTGCAGAGGTCAAGGGAAATATCTGGATAACGGATTTAGAATGAGCGCTCCTTCCTCATTTTGATTCTCATCGTCTGGTCTGCGGGCGCGCCTTCCGGCTGCCCGCCCGTGCGTCGCAACTCTGCTTCCCCTTCACCGGCAAAGCTCATCTCCATTTCGGACACTGCTGCCGTATAGCTTTCGTCTGCGCTCTCGACTTCAAATAACAATCTCTCACCGTCAAACTGCGGGTTGACGAGCGGAAGCTCTCCTGTTTCTCCGACCGCCTTCGGGCCTTCGTTCGTCGCTATGATTTTAGAGAAACGGGCAGTGCCGCTTATCATCGCATCGCCCTGTTGTTCTAACCTGATGGTAACTGCCGGAACGCCTTGCCAACTCCCGCGCCACACGCCGGAGACCGTCTGCCGCTCGCCTACGATTGCAGAGCGCGCCATGTCGTATGCTGTGCTGAGGGTGAAAGAAGAGATTATTCCGACCGCTATCGCCAGAATGAAAGATGAGAGTGATAGCAGCGGTCTTCTGTCGAACGGGCTTGTCAGCCTGCTTTCGGTTTCGCATCTCATAGTGTCTTGCCTTCCTACGAATTTATCTGACGCTCGAAGCTATAGACACCGGACGGTGGTTAAAAGTTCCTTCATGGCTGCGAGTACTCAGTCCTTTATGGGCAGGGATCAAGAGAAGCATTGTGTTATACTGTCCGGCTAAATTTCGCTGCGGTGGATTGTCGCTTTACAGGGAACATTCATCGCGGCTTTAGAGGAGAGTAGAGTAGAAGATCACAGTGGGTAATGTATTAGAGATCATCCCGCTCGGCGGCGTCGGCGAGTTCGGGATGAACTGTATGGCCGTGCGTTATGCGGACGACATGATCGTTATTGACGCGGGTATGGGATTCCCTGAAGAATCCGTTTATGGCGTGGATGTCTCCGTGCCTGACTTCGATTTTCTTGAAGAGTACAGGGAACAGCTTGCGGCAATCGTCCTGACGCACGGGCACGAGGATCACCTGGGGGCGCTCCCCTACATCCTCAAAAAATTCAACGTCCCAGTCTACCTTTCGCATTTCACAGCCGGGCTGGCAGACCGTAAGCTGGAAGAGCACGACCTTCTTCAAGACGTGCTCCTGCACAGGGTCGAGCCGCGCGAAGTGGTCGAGATAGGCGTATTCAAGGTCGAGTTCATACGCGTCTCGCATTCGCTGGTCGATTGCTTCAGCTTAGCGATTCGCACGCCTGTCGGAACGATTATTCACACGGGCGACTACAAGGTGGATGAAACGCCCGTCATAGGCGAGCCGATTGACCTGCGCACTTTTAGAAGCTACGGCCAGGAGGGCGTACTCGCCTTGCTTTCGGATTCGACGAACGCGACCGTTCCGGGGCGCACGCCTTCGGAACGAGCGGTAATTCCCGCCTTTGAAGAGATTTTCAGTGAATCACAGGGACGCATCATCGTCGCTGCCTTCGCCTCTTCGATTCATCGCATACAGATTGTGCTGGACGTGGCGCAGCAGTTTAATCGCAAGGTCTGCGTTTTGGGTCGCTCCATGCAGAAGAACGTGGAGATTGCCGATGAGCTTGGATACCTGGACATACCGGACGGCCTGCTTGTCTCTGTAGGCGACACGAAGCAGCTTGATGACGACGAGATAGTTTTCTTAGCCACAGGCTCGCAGGGCGAGCCGCGTGCGGCGCTGGCGCAAATGGCGACGCAGGTTTACAAGGGGCTGACGGTTGAAGAGGGCGATACGGTGGTGCTTTCGGCGCGCATTATTCCGGGAAACGAGCGTGCCATCTCGCGCATGATAGGCCACCTGTACAAGCGCGGCGCAAACATCATAGAAGAGAAGCGCCGTCTGATTCACGTCAGCGGCCACGCTTCGCAGGAAGACATACGCATCATGACCGAAGCCGTGCGCCCGCGTTTTCTGGTGCCGATTCACGGCGAATATCGCATGCTCTTTCGTCATAAAGAGTTTGTCAAAAACCATCTGAATTTTCCGGAGGACAACATCATCCTCATAGAGAACGGCGATGTGTTGGAGTTGGATGGCGAGCGCGCAACCGTTGTGGACAAACGCGAGATTGGTCGAACCTTCATTGACGACACGGGGTTTGAAGAGATTGACAGCGAGACGGTGCGCGAGCGCAGGCAGATTGCTAACGACGGCGTCATCACGCTCGTCCTGACTATGAACGGCGAGACCGGCGAAATGGAAGCGCCGCCCGAAATCATCGCGCGCGGAGTCTTGGGCATGGACTCTTCCAACGGTTTCATCAAGGAGGCGAAGCGCGTCGTTACTGAAGCCTTAGAGAATGCCTCGCCCTCCGAGCGCGAAGACGTAACGCTCATGAAAGAGCACGTGCGCGTCACGCTGAAGCGCTTTATACAGAAACAGAAGGGGACGCGCCCAGTCATCCTTCCAGTCATCGTGCAAGTATAAAATAAGGGATGAGGGCGGCAGCGATGAGGGATGAAGTAAAGAAAATCTGTTCTTATTCATCCCTCATCGCTGCCGCCCTCATCCCTGCTTTTAGTCGCGCCGTGATGAGTGAAAATCAGAAACCTGATGTTGCAACGCTCCTCAGCCGGGCGCGTGTGTCGGTCGCGTCGTCAAGCTTTTATCTAATCGGCCTGACGCAGGCAGAATGGGCGCGCCTGCTTGAAAGTGCGGAATTAAGCCCGCGCCCTGAATCTATTTTCATGCTGCTCAAGGATGGGCACGAAGTCACGCTGCTTCTGGAAGAGTCGGACTGGCGTGCGATGCGACATGCGGTGCGCGATGCTCGCATAGAGGGCGGCTTTCGTCTCTTAACGCTAGACATCATGCTCGACTGGACGGTCGTGGGCTTTCTGGCGCATGTCACAAACCTCCTCGCTCAAGCCGGAATCAGTTGCGGCGCTCTTTCGGCATTTTCGCGCGATCACCTTCTAATCAAGCAGGACGAGCTGGCTAAAGCTCTAAGAATCCTTAGTACACACGTCGCCGAGTTGTGTTAAAAAGAGTCCAGAGAGTCTAGAGAGCCAGAAGCGTTTTTCTTTTAAGATGTTGAAAGCTCCGTCAGGGGCGAAATGTAGAACATGCCGCTCCTGACGGAGCTTAAAGGAAGAGAGACGCTTGCCGGTGCTATAAACATCATGCTCCTACGGAGCAGTAAGAGATGAGATGCTCTCAGAAGCTCTTAGGCTCTCTAGACTCTCTGGACTTATTTCTTATGCGCGTTGACTGGTCAAATAGAGTTGTCTTTATTACCGGCGCGTCGAGCGGCATAGGGCGGGCGCTGGCCGTAGAGCTTGGAAGGCGCGGTGCTTCGCTGGGTTTACTTGCGCGGCGCGGCGACGTGTTGCAGGAGATAGTGTCGGAAGTCGAGGCGGCGGGCGGGCGCGCACTGGCGCTCGCGGCGGATGTGAGGGATGCTGCGGCGGTCAGTCGTGCCGCAGAAGAGCTTCGCAAATCTTTCGGGACGATTGATGTTTTGGTGGCAAATGCGGGCGTGGGTGCAACTACCGATGTGAAGGATTTGAAGGCTGAAGAGGTTGCGAATGTCATCAACATCAATGTCATAGGGGCGGTCAATAGCGCAACGGCTGTCTTGCCTGCGATGGTCGAAGGCGGGCAAGGGCAACTGGTCGTTATCTCAAGCCTCGCGGCCTATCGCGGGCTTCCGAAATCCGCTGCCTACTGCGCTAGCAAAGCGGCTGTCTCGGCCTTCTTCGAGAGCCTGCGCGTTGACCTGCGCGGTAAAAATGTTGACGTGACGATTATTCATCCGGGCTTTATCAAGACGCCGCTCACAGCCGGAAGACAGGCGAACATGCCGTACCTTATGGAGTTGGACGACGCCGTCAAAAAGATTGTGCGCGCTATCGAAACACGAAAGAAGTCTTACGCATTTCCGTGGCAACTGGCGTCAATCGTGCGCGCCGCCATGATAATGCCCATACCGCTCTATGACCGGATTGTATCCAGGCGCTCGTATAGAGAATGAAAGGAACGTTCGATTTTGGATTTTAGATTTTGGATTTCGGATTGGAGTGGCAATGAATTTTGAATAGCTTCAATCCGGCACGCGTTAATCCAAAATCTAAAATCCAAAATCCAAAATCGTTATGTCTATTCTTCAAGCCATCATTCTGGGCATCGTTCAGGGGTTGACGGAATTTATTCCGATTAGCTCGACGGCGCATCTGGTTCTGGCAAGCCGCGCCCTTGGATTAGGCGAGACTTTGAACAGCGAGCAGACGACCGCTGTCATCGCCGTCATACAGCTCGGCACGCTGCTTGCCGTGCTCGTCTACTTCGCAGGCGACATTTTGAGGATCACACGCGCCTTCATTGTTGACCACCTGTCTCTCTTGCGTGGACGTAAAAGCGAAGCGGCGCTTGAGATGACCATGATGGGGCAACAGCAGTCGAAGCTTTCTGAAGATGCATGGCTTGGCTGGCTCATCATCATCGGCTCGATTCCGATTGCGACCATCGGCCTGCTGCTTAAAAAAATCATCGAAGGGCCGTTTACCAAAAACCTCTGGGTCATAGCGACAATGATGATTGTGGTGGCAATAGGGCTGGCCGTGGCAGAATTCCTGAGTCGCCGTAGAGCAAAGCATCGCACGATGACGGAGCTTGGAATCAAAGATGCTCTTGTAGTAGGCGGTGCGCAGTGTCTGGCGCTGATTCCGGGGGCGAGCCGTTCGGGTTCGACCATCATGGCCGGACTCTTCGTTGGAGAAGCGCGCGAGACTGCGGCGCGTTTCTCGTTCCTGCTCTCGATTCCGGCCATCGCCGCCAGCGGCCTGCTTGAGCTTAAAGAGGCGAAGGACAAACTGCCGGATGGAAGCTTTATTCCTCTGGCCGTCGCTACAGTCGTCTCCGGCATCGTAGGCTATCTCTCCATCTGGTTCCTCCTACGCTACCTGCGCACGCACACCACAGGGGTTTTTATAGGCTACAGAATCGTTGTCGGCCTGCTTATCTTCGGGCTTTTATTCGCAGGCATGGTCAGCCCGTACTATGGAAGCGACGCGGCAACGGAGCCGAAACCATCCGCGACGCCTGCCGCAGGCACGCCGTCGGTCGAGCAAAAAAGTGCCGAGCCGCTGCCGGACGCTAAATCCGGGACTAACATTAATCGGGAAGATTCGGTAAACTTTAACCGTCCCTCCAAACGAGGGCGTGCCCCGTCGAAAAAACGAAAGTGAGGGCAGGAAGCTTTACCATGAGTGAAGAATCAAGACCCGAAGAAGGCGCGCGTACACAGCGCCCCAGAAGTCCCCGCGTCCCTGTTGATTTCACAGTCGAGCTGGATGGCGTAAGCCTCGACGGCGCGCCTTTTCATACCCATGCCTCAGCCGTCAAAGTCAGTCGCGGCGGCGCGACTCTCATCACCGACGCTCCCTTGCAGATAGGCGCGCACGTGCGCCTGACGCCCCCGTTCGGTCGCAGCCTCGACGCCGAAGTCAACGGCGTCTGGATGGACGAAGAGGACGGCAAACAACGAGTCGGCATCAAACTCCTGGAACCTAACGGATGGTTCGCAGACTAATCAAGGGATGAGGGATGAGGGATGAAGTGATTGATATTCAAGATAAATCACTCTGTCCCAATTCATCCCTCATCCCTCATCCCTCATCCCTTATGATGAAGCGCTGGAACGTATGTGAGCCGGAGAAGAAGAAGGCCGATGTGCTTGCCCGCAGGCTTGGCGTCTCTTCTGTACTGGCGTCTCTGCTCGTTGCGCGCGGATACGATGATGAAGAATCTGCACGGGAGTTTCTGAATCCTTCCTTCAAGCAGTTGCATGATCCGTCGTTGATGTTGGGAATGCAGGATGCGTTGGAGCGTGTTCTTCGCGCCATTGATGCGGGCGAGAAGATTCTGGTCTACGGGGATTATGATGTTGACGGCACGACCGGGACAGTTGTGCTCAGGCGTGCGCTACAGATGCTCGGCGCGAAGACGGGCTTTCATGTGCCGCATCGTTTTACGGAAGGCTACGGTATCAATCAGGCGGCGCTGGAAAAAGCTCTCAATGATGGCTTCAAGGTCATCATCAGCGTGGATTGCGGCATACGCTCGCACGAGCCGCTTCAGTGGGCTAAAGCCAACGGCCTGGATGTTATAGTCACAGATCATCACCTGCCGGACGAGGACGAAGGAGCGCCTACGGCCTTCGCCGTCCTGAATCCTAATCAGAAGGGCTGCAAGTATCCCGATAAAAATTTAGCGGGCGTAGGGGTCGCTTTCAAGCTGGCGCACGCGCTCTTTCGCGCAATGGGGCGTGAAGCGCAGGTCAAAGGCTTTCTAAAGGTAGTTGCCATCGGTACGGTCGCGGATGTCGCGCCGCTCGTCGGAGAAAATCGAGCCATCGTCGCGCTTGGATTGGCCGATCTGCCGAAGGCTACGAATCCGGGATTGCGCGCTTTGATGGAGGTTGCGGGCGTCGGCGACGGGCGTGGCTTAACCTCAACCGACTTGGGCTTTCGCATAGGGCCTAGAATCAACGCCGCCGGACGTATGGACGCGGCGCGGGCGGTCGTGGAGCTTTTTGAAGCGGAAACGGAAGAGGAGGCTCGTCGGCTGGCCGCGCATCTGGACATGCGCAACCGCGAGCGACAGGTAGTGCAGAGCGAAATAATCAAGCGCGCCTTCACAGAGCTGGCCGTCTCTACTGACCTCGCGGCGCAGGCGCATGTTGCGGTCATCGCAGGCGACGGCTGGCACAGGGGCGTGATAGGCATCGCCGCATCGAAGGTCGCGGAAAAGCTGAACCGCCCGTGCGTCATCATCTCGTTTGACGAAGACGGTGTAGGCCACGGCTCTGCGCGAAGCATAGAAGCCTACCATCTCTTGAACGGCCTGACAGAGTGCGCAGACCTCTTCGTACAGTTCGGCGGACATTCGCACGCCGCAGGGCTTACCATCAAGCGCGAGTGCCTTGAAGAACTGCGTCGCCGTCTCAACGAGCACGCCGCAACCAATCTTAAGCATGACGACCTTGTGCCTGCTGTGGACATAGATGCGGAGTTGCCTGTGGAAGCCATCACGCTGAAGCTGGCCGAAGAACTGCGCCGTCTTGAGCCGTTCGGTGCGAGCAACCCTACGCCTGTCTTTCTGACGCGCGAGCTTCGCGTCGCAAACGAGCCGCGCGTCCTCAAAGAGCGCCATCTGAAGATGCGAGTCGCAGGCAATGACGGTCGCACCTTCGATACTATCTGGTGGGGCGGCGTCGAAGCGCTCACTTCCGGGCAAACTCTTTCTGCGGGCACCCGCATCGAAATGGCTTACACCCTTGAACTCAACACATGGCAGGGCGAAACACGCCTGCAATTGTGCGTTCAAGACGTGAGAGCAGAGGCTAGAGGTCAGAGGTCAGAGGTCAGTAGTTGATTTTATTTTACTAACCTCTAGCCTCTAACCTCTGTCCTCTATATTTATTATGCAAGAGATCAGGCGAAGAAGAGTTTCGATTGTGGATTTGCGGGCGCGGCTGCCGCGCGTGACGCGTGCCGTTGCGCTCATGATTGGCGTCGCCGGAGTGCTCTTCGTCGGTATCTCTTATTACAAGTTGCGTAACAACGTACCGTTTCGCATGTTCGGCCAGAATCCTGAGTTGTCCAGGACTGTAAAGAGTGTGGTCGAAGGCTACGAGCGGCGCGAGATGGACGGCGACCGTTTGAGCCTGCTTGTGCGGGCGGCGCGCGATATTACCTTTGAAGACGGGCACCACGAGCTGGAAGATGTTCAGCTTGAATCTTATCCGGCAGGCTCGGACACGCCGAATAAGGTAAAGGCTCGCCGCGCCCTGTTCGACAATGACAAGGGGCGCGTTGTATTCACGGGCGATGTGAACATAGAAACGCGCGACGGTCTGGTTGCAAAAACCGAGGCTGTCACCTACGACATTAAAAGCGAGACTGCCGATACCGCCAGCCTTATCAACTTCACGCGCGCGAATCTTACAGGACAATCCACGGGCGCGACCGTTGATGCAAAGAATAAAACGCTTCTCCTGCGCGGCAACGTTGAGGTTACCGTCAACCCGGAAGTGAAAGCTGATGCTCCGCCCGCAAAGGGAAGCCGTGCGCGGCCTGTGACGATTCGCGCCGCCCGCGCCACCTACGATGAAAAGGCTTTGCACCTGGCTTTCATGGGCGGCGCGACCGCAGAGCAGGGACAGGACATCATGAGCGGCGATGTCATCTCTGCGCATCTTAACGAAAAACGGCGGCTCCAGAAGATAGAGGCGCGCGGCAATTCATATCTACGCTCTATGACGGAAGGCCGCGCGGCGGAAGCGCACGCACGCGACATGGACTTTTTTCTGGACGGTGACCAGCAGTTGCAGCAGGCTGTCGGCGTTGGAGACGTGACCGCGCGCACTCTGGATGCAGACTCGGAAGCTCAGCTCAATGGCTCGACGAAGCTGACTGTGAACTTTGAGGCACAGGGCGAGCGCAGTCTATTAAAAGAGATGCGAGCCGAAGGGCGCTCTGTGCTACAACTTGCCGCGCCCAAGTCGCGCGCCAATGACCCTAAAGCGGCCAACAAGCGGTTGACTGCCGATGCTGTGAATCTCTACTGGCGTTCAAAAGGGAAAGACCTTGAGCGCGCCGAAGCCATAGGCAACGCAGAGCTTTTCATAGAGCCTGTGCAGAATACGCCGACCGCCGACCGCAAGACTCTGACAGCGCCGCGCTTTGACGGCGACTTTTATGAGACGGGTAATCTGGTGCGCAATTTCACTGCAACGGGCGGAGTTAAAGCTGTATTCGATCCGGTGCAGCCTGCGCCCGACCGCGCACAGCGCACGCTCACCTCTCAGAAGATGATCGCATCTTTCGTGCGCGAGACTCAGGACATTAGCCAGATGGACGCGCAGGGAGACGCGAAATTCAACGAGCAGGATAGAAACGGTCGCGCCGCTAATGCTACCTACACGGCTTCCGATGAAATTATACGCATGCGCGGCGGCGAGCCTACGGTCTGGGATTCGCGCGCACGCACGAAAGCCCTTGAGATTGATTCGGACACGCGCAACGACATCTCTTACAGTCGCGGCAAGACGGCCACGACCTACTACAGCCAGGAACAGACCGGAGGCGCTACGCCTTTCTCCAAAGTCAAAAGCCCCGTCTACATAGTTTCCGACCGCGCGGAGTTCCGTCATAACACGGGCGTTGCCATCTACACCGGAAACGCGCGTGCGTGGCAGGATGATAATTTCGTGCGCGGCGATCAGTTGACGCTCTACCGCGAGAACAAGCGCATGGAGAGCCAGGGAAATGTGCAGAGCGCTATCTATCAGGCACGACGTAAAGAGCAGGACGGAAGCAAGGGCGTCGTTCCGGTCTTTGCCACCTCAGACCGCATGTGGTACTCGGACGCGGACAGAATCGTTCATTACGAGGGCAACGTTGATGTCAAGCAGGGGACAGACCGCATCACGAGCGGCGTCACCGATGTCTACCTCTTGAAAGAGACAAACGAGGTGGAGAAGTCCGTAGCGCAGCGCAATGTAGTGCTGACGCAGCCCGGACGGCGCGGCACGGGCGACTGGGCGCAGTACACCGCCGCAGATGAAACGGTCGTCCTCAAAGGCGTCCCCGCCCGCGTTGAAGACACTGAGAACGGCAGCACCGAAGGAGGCCGTTTGACTGTCTATTTACGCGAGAGTAAAGTTGTCGCCGATACCACCAATGGAACACAATCAACCGGTCGCGTGCGCTCCAAGCACCCGATTAAGAAACAGTGAAAAGAAGAGTTTTCAGTTTTGAGTTTTCAGTTTTCAGAAGAAGAGCCAGTCGCTTTTAACTGAAAACTGTAAACTCAAAACTGAAAACTGTTTTTACAATGGAAGAGGTCGTAATTGTAGAGCGTGGGGATGAGACGGCTGAGCGCGGGAAGCGCGAGCCGGAGGAGAGGCGTGCTCAGGCGTCTCTCAGCCCTTCCGATTCTGCGCTGGCGGCCTTTCATCTACAGAAGACTTATGGCAAGCGGCGCGTTGTGGACGACGTGAGTTTGCATGTCGAGCCGAACGAGGTCGTGGGGTTGCTGGGCGCAAACGGCGCGGGTAAGACCACAACCTTTTACATGATTACGGGGCTTGAGCGGCCAGATCGCGGATCGATTCGCCTGGGCGAGCGCGATGTGACAAAGCTTCCAATGTACTTGCGTGCGCGCTTGGGGCTTGGCTATCTACCGCAGGAGCCTTCGGTCTTTCGCAAGATGACCGCCGCCGAAAATATTCTGGCCGTACTGGAGACTATGAGCTTGCGGCGGCGCGAGAGATACAAGCGACTTGAGGAGTTATTGGAAGAATTCGGTGTCGCTCATGTACGCAATACTCGCGGAGACGCCCTGTCGGGCGGAGAGCGGCGACGTACTGAGATTGCGCGAGCGCTGGCGACCGAGCCGCAGTTCATACTGCTGGACGAGCCTTTCGCCGGAATCGATCCAAAGGCTGTTGACGACATACAGAACGTGATTCTGTACTTGAAGAATCGCGGCATCGGCATCTTGATTACGGATCACAACGTACGCGAAACCCTTGGCGTCACAGACCGCGCCTACATCATGGCCGAGGGGCGCATCTTCCGCACGGGCGCTCCGCTGGACTTGACTGATGATGCCGAGGTGCGCCGTCTATATCTTGGCGACAAGTTCCGCATGTAAAAAGCAGGTATCGGGTGCCGGGTAACAGGTATCGGTAAAAGAAAACCCATTTGTTTTTCTGTTTACCGGCACCTGTCACCCAGCACCCGACACCTGCTTCTTATTACATTTTTGTGCTGACTGAAGGTGGACTACTGACGCGCAGCATGATTTTCAGTTATAATCTCTACCGGGCTTCATAAGCGTCCAAATTCATTAGATAGAAATTTGCATTATTAGCTTTAGCTATGTCCGTTAAGCTTACTACCAATCTATCGCAGCGCCTCGTGTTGACGCCACAACTGCGTCAACGCATAGAGATGCTGCAAATGACATCCCTGGAACTCACGGATTTAATCCAGCAGCAGCTTCTGGAAAACCCTGTGCTCGAAGAGGTGCAATCTCAGGAAGAGATACAGGAACTTGCGGAAAAAATTCTGGATCAGCATGCGGGCAACGACCCTTCCTCCAATTTAGATTTTGATGCGGCGGAAGGCGCAGCGTCTGCAAACGGCGCAGGCGAGGCAGACACCACATTGACCTCTTACAGTGAAGAGGCAACGGAGTTCTCCACTGCTGCCGAAGGGACAGTCGAAGGTGAAGAGTTCGGCTCCGATTTGGAAACGCGGGATTCCTTCGAGGAGATAGATTTCGGGCGCGAGTTTCAGGACTATCTAGATCCCGGATACAAGACACAGGAGTTCGAGTATAAAGAGGACGCGCCGACCTTCGAGCAGTTCCTGACTCGCCCGCCTTCGCTCTCAGACCATCTGGAATGGCAGCTCCACATGAGTTCGGTTTCAGGCGAGGTGTGTGAAGCGGCGCTTTGCGTTATAGGGAATCTGGACGCAGACGGGCGGCTCAACGCGACCAATGAAGAAATCTGCCGTATGGGCGGTTGGTCTGATGAGCTGGTCGAAGAAGCGCGGCTGGCCGTGATGCGGCTTGAGCCTATGGGGTGCGGTGCGCGCGACGTGCGCGAGTGCCTGCTTGTGCAGTTGGAGTCGCGCAATGAGAGCGAGCGCCTCGCGGCGCGCCTGATTCAGGATCATCTACAGGACTTGCAGCAGCACAAGCTGCCTAACCTGTCCAAGCAGATAGGCGTCCCCATCGAAGAGCTGTTAAGCGAGCTTCAGATTATACGCACGCTCGACCCTTATCCGGGGCGTCGCTACAGTTCGGAAGAGCCGATTCTGATTGCGCCTGAGATTTACATAGAGAAGGTTGACGAGTTGACAGAGGATGGGGACGAGCTTGGCGGCTACGTCATCTACTTTGCCGACGACGGAAGCCCGCGCCTGCGCATCAATTCCACATATCAACAGATGCTCGGCAAGCCCAATACAACCAAAGAGGAGCGCGACTTTATACGCGACAAGATACGCTCGGCGGTTGACCTGCTGCGAAACATAGAGCACCGTCGGCAGACTATCTACAAGGTGGTCGAGTCCATCGTGCGTCGCCAGCGAGACTTTCTGGACGGCGGCGTAGAGCACATAAAGCCTATGATGCTCAAAGACATTGCCGAAGACATAGGCATGCATCTTTCGACGGTCTCGCGCGTCGTCAATCGCAAGTACGCGCACACGCCGCAGGGCGTCATAGAGCTGCGCCGCTTCTTCACCGAGGGCATGATGAACGAAGAGGGCGAAGAGGTTTCGACCCGCATCATCAAGCTCAGGATTAAGAAGCTGATCGAAGAAGAGGACTCGCACAATCCGATTACGGACGATCAGGTCGTCAAGATTTTAGCCAAAGAAGGCATTAAGCTGTCGCGCCGCACGGTCGCCAAGTATCGTGACCAAATGCAGATACCCGGCTCACGCGAGCGCCGCGCAGTAGTCTAAAACAATGCAGAAGTCAGAATGCAGAAGGATGAATTAAAGACAGCTTCTTCTTATTATTCATCATTCTGCATTTTGCCTTCATCATTTTCTAGGAGGGATCAGATGGAGTTTGAGTACACGGGGCGTCATGTTGATGTGACACCAGCGATACGAAACCACGTCGAAGAGCATTTTGGAAAGATTCAGCAGATTTTTGATGATACGACGGCTCGCGCGCACGTCATCATAGAGGTCGAGAAGAATCGACAGATTGGAGAGATTCTTGTTCACTGGCGCGAGCATACGCTGACGGCACGCGACTCCAACGCCGACATGTATCAAGCGTTGACGCGCGCCATCGCCAAGATTGAAAAGCAGGCGGTCAAGCTGAAGAAGAAGATTATTGACCGTAAGCAGAATGCTACGCGCGCGGCTATAATCGCGCCGCCGCCCGATGGACAGGTGGAAGCCAGCCCGCGCCCGTCTCGCATCATCACCGCACGGGGCTACAGCATTAAGCCTATGACGGCTGAGGAGGCCGCAATGCGCCTCTCAGAAGATACCAATCAATTCCTGGTCTTTCGTGACGCAGACACAGACCGCATCGGCGTCATCTATAAACGCAAAGACGGCAACTACGGCCTCATAGAACCGTGAAAAGCAGGGATGAGGGCGGCAGCGATGAGGGATGAAATAAGAACAGGTTTTCTTTACTTCATCCCTCATCGCTGCCGCCCTCATCCTTTGATTAAAGGAGCTTCCCCCATGTTTCGTAAATGTCTTGTCGTGGTTGCCATGCTGAGCCTGCTGTTTATAGCGCCTGCGGGTAATGCCACTTCTTACAATGTCGATACTAATCATTCGACCATTGGCTTTAACGTCTCAATCCTCGGCGGCCTCTCGAAAGTTAGCGGTAAGTTCACCAGCTTCGCCGTGGTCATTGACTACGACGAGGCAGACGTTACAAAGAGTTCCGTTACCGCCAACATTAAGGCCGATAGCATCAACACCGGCATCGAAAAGCGAGACGCGCATCTGAAGACCGCAGACTTTTTCGATGTCGCCAAATACCCGGAGATTACTTTCCAGAGCAAGCGCGTCGAGAAGAAGGGAAATCAACTCGTAGCTACGGGGACGTTCACCATGCACGGCGTCTCAAAAGAGATTTCCATTCCTTTCACCGTCACAGGCAAAGTCACAAACCCTACGACTAAAATTATTACCTACGGCTTCAGCGCGCGTCTCGTGCTCAATCGTCGTGACTACGGCATCAACTGGCAACACAATACCGTGCCGAACTGGGTCGGCGACGAAGTAGAGATAGAGCTTGACCTTATAACTTCGCGCCCCGTGGAAAACAAGACGAGCCAGTGACCATCTTTGCTTCACTTTCGGTGCCGGGCGTCAGGGAGTTAAAGCGCCTTTGACTTCCGTGGCGCTCTCGGCTGAATCCACAGGTCTGGTGTTATGTCCGAAAGCTTAACCAATAGCCCTGCCATAAGCGTACGGGATTTCATCTCGAATGCGCCCGCGAATCTTGAGCTGTGCGTGCTCGCGGGCGAGATCGGCGCGAGCGAGCGACAGCTTACGGTGCCGCGCATACAGAAGCTTGGGCTGGCGCTCGCGGGCTTTACCAACTACATCCATTCGGGGCGTCTACAGATTGTCGGACAGAGCGAAGTCTGGTTTCTAGGCCAGCTTGAGCCGGAAAAGAGAGCGGAGGCGATTCGTAATCTGGAGCTTGAAAGAATCAGTTGCGTACTCGTCACGAAAGGGCTTGAGCCTCCGCTGGAAATGATAGAGGCGGCTGAAAGAGCGCACTTGCCGCTCCTGCAAACTCCTCTGGTCAGCTCTGTCGCAATAAATGTCGTGACGGACTATTTGCAGGAGGCGCTTGCTCCGCGCGCCGTGCGTCATGGAGTGCTGCTGGATGTCTACGGGCTTGGAGTTTTGATTGAAGGAACTTCGGGCATCGGAAAGAGCGAGTGCGCGCTGGATTTAATCTCGCGCGGCCATCGTCTTGTTTCTGATGACGTAATCGAAGTCAGGCGCATCGGGACGGAGAAGATTATCGGGAGCGCGCCGGAATTATTGCGCGAGCATTTGGAGATTCGCGGGCTTGGCATTCTCAACATACGCGACCTCTTCGGCGTCTCGGCCATCAGCTCTGCCAAGACCATAGACCTTTCCATCAAGCTTGAAAGATGGGACAGAGCGGGCGAAGTTGATCGCCTGGGTATTGACCCGCGCTCTGTGGAAGTTTTGGGCGTGCGCGTGCCGCAGGTTCTTATCCCCGTCAGTCCTGGGCGCAACCTTTCGACGCTTGTAGAAACAGCCGTGCGTATTCAACTGCTGAGGTCGCGCGGCTACGACGCAGCGCAGGAGTTTGTAGCGCGCCACACAGAGATACTGGAAAGTAAGCAGTGAGCGAGTCGAGCAGTAAGCAGTAAAAACTAAAACACGTTTGACTGCTCACTGCTTATTGCTCACTGCTCACAGTACTATGGTGAAGAAGAAAGCAGAGATTGAGTCTGAGAGAGCGCCGGACGTTGTCATCATCACGGGCTTGAGCGGCTCCGGCATGTCGTCGGCGACGAACGCTTTTGAAGACCTGGGATATTTCTGCGTTGATAATCTGCCGACGACCATGCTCCAGACCTTCGCGCGTCTTGTGCAGCCGGGCGAAGAGAGGGACGCGCGCATAGAGCGTGCTGCGCTCGTCATGAACATACGCGAGGGACAGTTTCTCTCGGAGTTTCAAAAGCAATTGCGCGCCTTGCGTCGTCAGGCTTTACGCGTCTTCGTCCTCTTTCTGGAAGCTTCGGACGAGGTGCTCGCGCGCCGCTTTAATGAAACCAGACGGCCTCACCCCGCCGACACCGGACAGGGACTCGTCGAATCAATTCGCGCCGAGCGGCTTGCTATGGAAGATATTCGCTCGCTCGCCAATCTCATCATAGACACTTCGGATCACACCGTTCACACGCTTCGCAGGGTCTTAGTCGAGCGCTTCAGCCCTGACACTGTGGGCACGCCCATGCGCGTGCAGGTCTTGAGCTTCGGCCACAAGTACGGAAGCCCCGGCTCTATGGAGCTGCTGTTTGACGTGCGGCACCTGCCGAATCCCTACTTCGTGCCGGAGCTTCGAGAGCTTTCCGGGCACGACCGGCGCGTGGTTCAATACCTGAAAGGGAGACCTGAAGTGGAAGAGACCTTGCGGCGCTTCAGCGAGCTGCTTGAATATCTCTTGCCGCTTTACAAACGCGAGGGAAAGTCGTATGTGACTGTCGGCATCGGTTGCACAGGGGGGCGGCATCGCTCCGTGATGATTGCCAACGCCCTCTCACGCCGCCTTCGCCGCGCAGGGTTCGAGGCTCAGTCTGCGCATCGTGATGTAAAGAAGGCCAGGCGGAGGAAAGTAAGCAGTAAGCGGTAAGCAGTAAGCAGTCGAACGAAGTTTTTAACTGCTTACTGCTTACCGCTCACAGCTCACTCTTTGATGGAGAAAAGAATGACGGATAGTCCTGAGAAAAAGAGCGGTGCGGATTCGACAATCATCAGACGTGTGGGAGGCGTAATCGTCACGCACGGGCAGCTTGCGGGCGAATTGCTGGCGGCGGCTGAAATGATCGTCGGCACGGTCAAGCACATCACTTCCGTTTCCATCGGCTGGCATGATGATGTTGACATGGCTCATAACGAGATAGAGCGCGCCATCCAGCGCGTGCAGGAAGGGCGCGGCGTGCTTATCTTGACGGACATGTTCGGGGGAACGCCGACCAACATCGCTTCCATGTTTCTCGCGGAAGGAGAAGTGGAGGTTGTGACGGGCGTCAATCTGCCGATGGTCATAAAGCTGGCGAGCCAGCAGGAAGAGGAATCGCTCCCTGAAGTCGCGCGCCGTGTACGCAACCAGGGGCAGGAGGGAATATATCTGGCGGGCGATTTACTTGCGCCGCAGAAGAAGGCTTGAATGGTCGAGTGTCGGGTGGTTGTAGTCAACCGTCTGGGCTTGCACGCGCGCGCCGCCTCGCAGGTAGTCAGGCTGGCGAATCAGTTTCAGAGCACTATTAAGCTGGAGCGCGAGGATGGGAGCGCCGTGGCGGACGCAAAATCAATCCTGAGCGTATTGATGCTCGCCGCCGCGCGCGGGACGGAGCTTCGCGCCACAGCCGAGGGCATTGACGAAAAGGAAGCGCTCGCGCAATTGTGCGAGCTGTTTGCAAAAGGGTTCGGGGAAGTACAGAAGTGAGAGAACGCGTAAGAAGAAGGGAAGAGCGCTGGCACGGGCTGGGCGTGTCCGACGGAATAGTTGTCGGGCGGGTGCTGCGCATACACAACGGGTCGCGCAATATCTATCGCGCGACCCTTGAAGAAGCGGATGTTGAGCGCGAGGTGCGTCGCTGGCACGCCGCCGTGCGCCTTGCACGACGCCAGCTTCTTAAAATCAAAGCGCGCGCAGAGCACGAGCTTGGCGCAGACCACGCTTACATCTTCGACGCACACCTTTTGATGATTGAAGACAAGAAACTTCGCAACGATGTAGAGAACTATATACGGCTTGAGCGAGCCAACGCCGAGTGGGCGGTCAAGGTCGTAGGCGACCGTATACTGGCCGTGTACGCAGAGATTAAGGACGATTACCTGCGTGAGCGCGGCTCGGATATTGAAGATGTCATGCAGCGCATTCTAGTCGCCTTAAGCGGAGAGGGCTTGCGCTATCGTACGCTCACGGAAGACGCTGTGATTGTCTCGGAAGACCTGCTGCCTTCTGCCGTCGCAGAGCTTGATTTCAATTATGCGCGCGCCATTGCGACGGACGCGGGCGGCTGGACATCGCATACGGCGATTCTAGCGCGCGGTCTTGGGATTCCGGCAGTCGTCGGCCTTCGAGAGCTTTATCGCCGCGCGCGCACGGGCGACCCCGTCATCGTTGATGCTTACGCGGGCGAAGTTATACTGCACCCGTCGAAAGAAACTATAGCGCATTACAAGTCTCTTTCAGCGGATGCGAAACGAGCCGGGCTGGCTGTGGCCGAGAGCACCACGGGGCCTCTTCGCACGGAAGACGGCGTTGAGATTATCTTGCGCGCCAACCTGGAGCTGCCCGCCGAATTTGAAGGCGTACACCGCTTCGGCGCGCGGGGCGTCGGACTCTACCGCTCCGAGTTTCTCATGTCACAACACGGCAGGATGCCGTCTGAAGACGAACAGTGCGAGGCATATAGAGAGATTGCCAGTCTTGCAGGTGAAGACGGAGCAACCATCAGGCTCTTTGACCTCGGCGGTGATAAATCGACCGGCGGGCTTTCGGACGGCGAGCGCAACCCAGCCCTGGGCTTGCGCGCCATACGCTTCAGCCTGCGTCATGAGGATGAGTTGCGGACGCAGGTGCGCGCGGTCTTACGCGCTGCGGCGCATGGCCGTCTGAGTATAGTGCTGCCTATGATTTCTGATTTAAGTGATGTCAGGAGCGCGCGTCGCATCATTGACGAAGAGCGCGCCGCTCTGGTCAAACGTGGCATCGGCGTGGGTCAGGTTCTAGTGGGCGCGATGATAGAAGTGCCTGCGACAGTCCTTATAGCAGACAAGATTGCGCTTGAGGTTGATTTCTTCAGTCTGGGAACGAACGATCTGGTTCAATATCTTCTGGCCGTTGATCGCGGCAACGACGAGGTGGCCGACTGGTTTCGCTCGCTTCACCCGGCTGTGCTCGCAAGCATCAAGCGAACGATTGAAGCGGCGCGCGCGGCTTCAATCCCGGCTGTTGTCTGCGGAGAGATGGCCTCGTCGCCGGTTTACGCCTCTATTCTCATAGGTCTGGGCGTGACCGAGCTGAGCATGACAATCTCCGCGATTCCGCGCGTCCGGCGCACGGTCGCAGGAATTACTGTGCGCGAGGCAAAAGAGATTGCCGAAGAATGCCTGGATTGTAAGACCGCAGATGATGTTGAAGAGCTTGTGCGCGTTCGCTTAGGCTCGCGATGGCCTCATCTTTTTCCACCAAAATCCTTGCCAGCAACTAAAAGCCAAGAGTAAAATCCCGGCCTGAGCCGTAATTTCTCCGAAGCTAGAGCTTGAGAGATTGCCTGCTCCTCAATCAAAGAACTCTGGGACGAGTGCGTAAGACATTTTGAAGCCCGCTCGGATTCTAACGCGCGTCACAATCTAAAGAAGCGCGCCGTCAAACAGCAATGTCTCCGAAACATCAGGTGAAAAGCTCATGCGAAATCGCTTACGTAAGGTGAGCAGCGCGCGCCCTGCAAAGCGCCGAAGAAGAGGGACGAGCATACTGAGTATAGCCATCTTCCTGTCCGCTTGCTTCTTTGCATCAGTCTGGTTAACCGGCGCTATGAGGGCGGCCAATGACAATGACAATCAGCCTCCGGTTCAGCTTGTGCGTCTTATTCTGACTGCGGCAGACGGAACGGCACGCATTGAAATTGTCGCCGACGGAGCTTTGAGCGAGAACGCAGTCGAGCGCTTCGCGCGTGAGGGCGAGACCGTCATACGAGTGCGCGGCGCACGCTCGCTGCTTCGCAATGCTTATTCCGCCAGCGACATAGTGGCGCGCAACGTACGCACCTATGCAGGCGAAACCAACGGCGAGCCTTTCGTGGACATAGTCATCTCCATGACGGAAGGCGATTCAATTGCGCCGCGTAAGAATTTCAATCGTCTCGTGATAGGCATTACGAACGAGATAGCGCGTACACGTCGCCAGGCTGCTCAGGCCGCAGAGGCTCAGGCACGGCTTGATCCAACAAGCCCGCGCACAGTCTCAATTGACTCGGCTCCCGTGACGGATTCGATTCCTTCAGGCGCAACACGCTCGACAGTGGCAAGAGCAAAGAGTTCAGGCTCTACGCAGAGTCTATCAAATAGCACTCCTGTCACACCCCAACAGGTTCAGGCTATAAACAACACGGCAACGCTGCCCGCAACGGTAGCTGCGCCGTCTGCTTCAAATGCTCTCATCGTTCCGGCGCAGGTTGCCGCTGCCGCTTCAGCCGCTCAGCAGCCGTCATTCACCTTTCGCGGGCGAACACTCTGGCTCGCATCCGTCTTCGATTCAAGAGCGATTCGCGTAGATCCGTCGAATGTGCCTGTCTTCTCGTGGAATGGATTGGCTTATGCTGCCGTGCCTGACTTAACGGGCGGCTGGCTGTATGTCCCCATGACACTGGAAGCGCCGGGTCGTGTGCCGGGGCAGTGGGTGCCTGGGACGACCGCAGCCGTGCGAGATGAAATCGGCGGGCATCCGTTCGGGGCGGGAGTCTTGCGTCCATCAGTCCTGATTGGCGGGTTGTTCGACGATAACTATTTTTATCGCTCCGCAACCGGAGAGAACGTCGGCCTGTTTACGGTTGCGCCGCGTCTTGAGTACGAGATTCCGGGCGACACTCGCGCGCTGCGTATGATGTACGAGGCGCGCATTCGTCGTCTTACGAACGGTAACTGGGTTAACGGCCAGACCTTCGATTTCGACACGCGCGCCAACCTTGGCCGCTACCTTCGCCTGGCGTTCCGAGACCACTTCATACGCTCCACGCTCGACCCGCGCGAGTTCGACTCGGCGGGCGAAGTCTATATCGTCGGCGACACCTTCACGCGAAACGACGGTGCCGTCCGAGCCGAATTCCTGCTCAGCCCGCGCAGCCGCATCGCGCTCGGCACGGGCTACAACATTGTTCAGTGGGACGACGACCACATTCAGGGCGCGCCCCTTTTCATCAACTACAACGAGCTTTATTCCGAGGTCGCCTATGAGCGCGACATCTCGGAATCGACCACTGCAATCGTCTCGGCCTCTTTCACCAACACGAACTCCACTGCACCTCTGCGCCCGCAGTTCAATCGCCTGAGCGCCAACTATCGCTACCAGTTTCAAATCGGCGCGCGGATGCAGATTACGGAGACCAACGGGCTGGCCTTCCGCGCCGGATACGAGCGCTCGGACTTCCGCTATGCGCCCACGGCCAACGACTACAACACGCTCATTTTCGACCTCCTTTACCGCCGCGACCTGTCAGAAAGAATAAATTTTGAGGCGGCGGCTCTGCGAAAAACGCAGGTTTCGACATTTAATCTAGAAGGGGGCAACGCACGCCTCCTTTCGACAGGTGCTAGGGCGCGCTTTGAAGGGCGCGCGACGGAGGCTCTGAAATTGGGCTTAGGCGTTGATTATCAACAGTTAGGCTTCCCCCTGGCGGTCGTACCCGGCACTACGGCCTCCGGCGGAATCGCGCTCGGTCAGTTTGCAGGCGAGCGGCGGAAAGACCACCTTTACGGATTTTCTTTCGACGCCGCCTATCAATGGTCAGAGCTTGTACGCTCGCGTTTCATGTACAGCTTCACGCGCAGGGACTCTACGCTCTCCGCGCTGACCCACAACCGCAATCGCCTCTCGCTGGTCTTTGAGATCGGTCGGCGCAACAATACTCGCGGGCGACCGTTCTAAACGAGCTAGGCTTAAAAAGCGTCTGCCCGCGCGCTTCCGTTGCCCGGAAGATTTGGACAGCACGCTCCAATGAACAAACTAAGAAGTTAAGAGTGCATCATGAAAAAAGTCCTATACACGACGGCGCTGACGCTTTCCCTCTACGCCCTACCGGCGTTGGCCGCACAGCCGCCACAAGCCTCAAGCTCACCCTCCGGCACGGAGAAGGGGAACAACATCGCCCCGCGAAACACTGGCGAGGCGTCCTCAAGCAAGAATGAGACGGGCAAGAAGGCTTCAGGTAAATCCAAAAAGTCTAGGGGCGACCAGAAAGAGAAGGCTCCGCCCGCGACAGCTTCGGCCACTCCCATCTCTAATCCGAACACGACGACGACCACAGATGCGCCGCAGCCCAGAGCGCTGACGACCACGCCCCCTGTGGCGAGCGAGCCTCCGGCCACAAAGGTAGACACGAGCGCGGCGGGAACCGCTGCCACAGGTTCTACAGCGACCGGCAGCGCTGCCTTGATGAGCATCTATCGTGTAGGCATCGGCGATGTCCTGGACATCCGGCTGCTCAATTCTCCTACGCGCAGCTCAACTCTCTACACGATTTTACCGGGTGGGGTGCTTGAGTATCCTCTGGCGGGCGATCCCTTCACCGTCACGGGTCTGACGACCGACGAGATAGCAGAGCGCCTGAGCAAGCTCATCAAGATTTACGACAAGCCGCAGGTAAGCGTGAACGTGCGCGAGTATCAGAGCCACACCGTAATTGTGACCGGACTTGTGAGCGATCCCGGTCTGAAATACCTGCGCCGCGAATCCGTCCCGCTTTACGTAGTGATAACGGAAGCGCAGCCGCGCACCGAAGCCGGACGCGCCATTATCATGCGGCAGGGAAGCCCGAATGTGATAGTTGATCTTGCAGACACGAACGCGATGGCGACGCTCGTGATGTCGGGCGACGTGATTAAATTAGCGCCTGCCGCGCCCCAGTTCTATTTCGTCGGCGGCGCAATCAGCAACCCCGGCCAGAAAAACTTCCATACGGGGCTGACCTTAACGCAAGCCATCCTCGCATCAGGTGGAACGACACGATTTGCCGGAAGCGACATCAAGGTCTCGCGCACGGGGGCTGATGGTCGCCTGGTAACTACCAAATATAACCTGAAGAAGATTGAAGACGGCAAGGTTCCCGACCCCGTCCTGCAATCCGGCGACCGCATAGAAGTCAGCCGCGGCGGCTGGTAAAAACAGAGGTCAGAGGTCAGATGCTAGAGGCTAGTCGTTGATTTTCTTTTGACTAACCTCTGACCTCTAACCTCTGACCTCTTTTCTCTTGTTTTCGTGCTCCTGAAAACAGTATGATGTGCTCGTGCCGCGAGACACACGCCTCCGCTAACCGGCAACTCTGGTTATGTTCATCACTGAATTTTTTGTCTCTTATCAGATTTCAAGCGTGTATCTTCTTTCCCCGGAGGGATAAGACCTTGATTACCAGAAATCGAACGGGAGCGTTTGCGCTTACTCTGGCGCTCTTGCTCGCTCCTTTTATGCCTTTATTCGTGCCGCGCGCTGTCCAGGCTGCTCACGGGCAGCAACAGGATTCGGATGTACCAAGCGACGCAGAGCAAGCTATGTTCTCTCGCGGCCAGACGCTCTACAATCAGGGACACTACGATCAGGCCGCGGGCGTCCTCAAGGATTTTCTCAAGAACTATCCGAACAGCATTATTACAGACCTGACCCTGCTGTGGCTCGGGCGCTCCTACATGCAGCTTGGCAAGTTTCCGGATGCGGAAGCCGTAGGCCAGCGCCTGCGTACCATCAAGGACACGCCCTTTGCGGAAATCTATGACGGTGAGCTGCAATCCGCACGTCGCGAAGCGGCTGTACGCGGGCCTGCGGCCAACACAACGCCGCCCGTAGCAGCACAGCCAAAGCAAACGCCGTCGCCGGTAACCACTCCGATACCCCTTGCAGTAACAAAAACGCCTGCCAGTACGGCGCAAAACAACACGGCAAACACAAAAAATCCTGTGCTGACTATCAAAAACCCTCCTCCGACGGTCGCACAGAATCAAGCGAGTAATACGAACGGCACACTGGCGAATCAGAGAGTTGGGCGCAGGCGCGGCAGAGGCAGACAGGTGCCGCCCGCTCAGTCGCAAGCTCTTGCAAATGCCAACAAGGCTCAGACTATAGCCTCGCCTGCCAACACAAACACAACAGCAAACACACAGGTCGCCATCAACAAGCCTCCGCGTAACACAGTGCCGCCCGTAGTGACGCCGCAGCCGCCTGCGACGACCAACACAACGCCGCCGTCCAGAACAGAAGCGCCTTCGACCGATAACACTCAGCCAGCGCAGTCGAGCGGCTTGACGCTGACGGTCAAACAGGTGCCGAGTCTGGCGCTTGCTCTACGCAAGGCTGCGGAGACGGCTTCGCCCGGACAACTCGTGCAAGTGCCTGTCACCATCACGAACACTGGCAACAAGGAAGACCAGTTCCGGCTTGAAACAGACCTTCCGGCAGAGTATCAACCCGCTTTCAGTCTGGTCGGAACTCAAACGTCTGACACTGGACTTCCAATCCTTGTCACGCCGCAGTTAGGGCGCGGAGCAAGCATAGACGTTATGCTCAAAGTGAAGGTGCCGGAGACTGCGACAGACGGCCAGCAGCGAAGATTCTTTGTGCGCGCCGCTTCACAGGCCGACTTTCAAATCTTGAAGATTGTGGACGGAGCCATCAACATCGTCGCTCCTGCGCTTTCGGCCAACTCAAACGTCTCGCAAAGCTCCGTGATGCCGGGCGACACGTTCACGCAAACCATTCAGGTCAGGAACGTAGGCTCGACGCCCGCCAGAAGCTCGCGCGCAGATTTCGTCTTCAATCCGAGCTTCGAGCTTGTGCGCGCCAGCCCCGCTCCTGTCGCTTATGACGCCCCATCACGCACGGCCATCTGGGCGCTGGGCGATCTAGGCGGGCGCGATTCTAAAGAGATAACCGTGACGCTTCGCGCCTTGCCCGAAGCCATGGCGGGCACAAACCCCCTTGGGCGCGGCATGATGAGAACACAGAGCCTTCCCTATGCCTCGAATTTCGATAGCCCGACTATCTCTGTAGGCAAAGTCGCGCGCGTAAGTGTTGATGCTGTCTCGCCCGGTTTGACCGTTACGCCGGGAGACACGACCTACATTCCGTTCGTCGTGCGCAACCTTGGAAACAGCATGGATGCTTTTGAGCTGCGCATCACAGGCGTGGGCGCACCCACGGCCACTGCCTATGCGGATATAAACGGCGACGGCCTGCATCAGGACAACGAGCCTGTTGCGACTCAGACTTCGCCTCTTGCCGCACGCGATGGACAGTTTCTGATGCTGCTGAAAGTTCAGGTTCCGGCGAACGCGCCCGACCGCACGCAGTTCAACTACAGCGTCGTGGCGCGCTCTCTAGCCAGCGGGCGGGTTGCAAACGAAGCAAGCTCCGTCCTGACCGTAGGCACGCCGCGCGTGCTTGTCAGAACCGAACAGGTCTCGGATTCTTCCGCGCCGGGAGATGCTATCTACTATCGCCTCGTGCTGGTTAATCAGGGAAGCGGTCTGGCGAAGAATCTGGTAGTGACGGAGACTTTGCCCGACGCCTTACAGTTCGTCAGCTCCGACCCGTCCCTGAGTCAACAGGATGCCCCCGGTGCCGGGCAGAAGCTCGTCTGGCGTGTAACTGATCTGGCTCCGGGCGACACGGCAGTCTTACGCATAGGCGTGCGCCTGAAGCCAAACCTGTCCGCAGATACGAACCTGACGACCCGCCACACGCTCTCCTATCAGGATAGCAACGGCAATAGCTATCAGGGGCAGTAAGACAAAAGGGTAAAAGTAAAAAGGCAAAAGTGAAGAAGGATTCAACCCCTTCTTTACTTTTGCCTTTTACTCTATCTCCCCCTCCGGCTTAGCTTAAATGCTTAAATAAAAAGATTTAGGCTCTCTACAGGTCATCTTGTAGGCGCTCTCATTCATCTAAGGGAGAGTTCCAACACGTGATGATTTTGTGCTGTACGTGTTGAACAATGGTTTGCTATAATCTGCCAGCCTTGCAAGAGAGCAGGTCGGGCGGTCGCTGCTGCGCCATCTTAATTGAGGGTGCGGGAGAGGAAAGTCCGAACACTACAGGGCAGCGAGCCAGCTAACGGCTGGGCGTTCAGCAGGCCAAAGGGATGCGCCTTAAGTGGCGCGTGCCCGGCCTTTTGGACGACGACAAGTGCAACAGAGAAGAGACCAGCCAGCGGGCTGCCGTCCGCTCTTTATGAGCGGCGACAGTTGCGGGTGATGGGTGAAACGGTGCGGCCTCTCGCGGGGCTTAATGTAAGAGCGCACCGGCGCGTGTGGCGACACATGCGGCCAGGCAAACTCCTCGCAGTGCAAGACCAAATAGGGAGGCGTCAAAAGGGCTGCCCGCCCAAGCAGTCGAAGGTTTTCCAAAACCTTCGGCTCACGACCTCCGGGTAGGTCGCTTGAGCCATTTGGCAACAAATGGCCTAGATGAATGATCGCCGCTTCAACTTCCAATGGAAGGCGAAGAACAGAATTCGGCTTACAGACCTGCTCTCTTGCATGTACAACAGATGAATTTTTAATCCTCGACCGAAAGCTTTTAGCAATTTACATAATTTCACGCCTCTTTAAAAAAGGAGAAGCAGGAAGAATATGGCGAACCGGAAAGGGGTCTTCATAGGCGCGTATGTACCCAACGATCTGAAGGAGGCTTTACAGCAGCGCGCCAAAGCGGAGCACCGCACGCTCTCACAAGAGATCACGCGGATACTGGAAGAAGCCATCAAAGGTAAAAGGCTTCCGCCCGGCACGATTGATCGTCGCGTTGTACCGACAGCACCAAGGCGTCGCACGACAGACCCGCTTCCGCGCCGCCGCGAGGGCGACCTGCCTTACAGCGGCTCGGAATCTTCTTCAGGCGACGAATAAGTTGCCGGATGAATTTAAGAAACGTTTGAAAAGTCCCGTCGGGGACGACGTGATAATAGCCCAGCCATTTATGGCTGGGTCACAGAGCTAGAAAGAAAGGTTGAGTCCCGTAGGGACGACTGAATATTTGCTTCAGTCGTCCCTACGGGACTCAACCTTTTATCTTTGCTTGTTCCCAGCACTAAAGTGCTGGGCTATTATGAGTCGTCCCTACGGGACTTGAAAAGCCCAGTGTCCCTCTTAAAGCGTAAGCGGCACGCGTCGCCTTTTGAAAAGCCTTTTGTTACACTTCCGCTTATCCAAGTCTGGTCACCAATTGAATTGGAACAGTGAATATACGCAACCTACTTTTTTTAGCCGCAGGAATTCTAGCGGGGTTCATACTGGGCTTCATTCTCGCCAACTCCACCAGCCAGCGAGAAAGAGCAGGAGTCGCAAGCCCGCCATCTGCGACGACCGGCGCGGCTTCAACCGGAAACACCGCAAACGATAAAGCTTCCGCACAGCAGCTCTCCGAAAAAGAGATTCGCGAGGCCATTCAAAACACAGATGCTCGCGCCGATGACTTTGAGCTACAGAAGAGATTCGGTCTGGCGCTTTACGCATACTCTAATCAAACACGCGACCCGCGCTACCTGCCCGACGCTGTGCGTTTTCTTAAGCGCGCAGTGGAAGCAAATCCGAATGATAGAAGCACTATAGTTTCGCTCGCCAACGCGCTTTTTGATTTAGGGCAGCTAGGCGAAGCCAGCCGCTATAGTGAAGCGCGCCCCTATTACCAGAAGGCGCTGGAGATTGATCCGAACGATGTGAGCGTGAGGACAGATTTGGGGCTGACTTATTACTTTGGCGAGCCGTCCGACCCGCAGAGCGCGATTCGTGAGTACCGTAAGTCGCTTGAAATCGACCCGCGCCACGAACAGACTTTGCAAAATCTTGCGACGGCGCTCATCAAAACGGGAAACCGTAAGGAAGCGGAGAAGACAATCGAGACCCTGCGCGGTGTGAATCCAAAGAACCCTGCGCTTCCCGATCTGGAAGCATTGCTTGCGCAGAGCAGCATCAAATCGTAGGAGCAAGTGAATTATTTGAAGTACCTGATTGTTCTGGGCATCATCGCCCTCATCTTTTATCTTCTTCTCTACTGGCGAATGCGGCGCTACTTCCCAGTAGTGCGCCAAATCTTCGGCATCACGCGCCAGCTGTATCGCATGACTAGAAGAACAGGCGATGCTGCTGCGCCTGCGGCCAGCGCGAAAAGTAACGATGGTGAAAGACTTGTACGCTGCGCTTCCTGCGAGACGTGGGTTCCGGCAGGCCGCGCCATTCAGTTGAGGTCGAAAGCTTCTTCCGTCTACTGCTCTACTGCATGTTTAGAAACGGCAGCCGCCGAGCCGCGCGGACGCCGCCGCTCTGCCGGAGGGTAGCTGAAAATTCAATATGAAATAGAGAAAGCTCCGTAGGAGCTTGATGTTTATAGCTTAAAGTTTCCCAAAAGAGCATAGCTCCGTAGGAGCTGAATGTTAATTGATAGAGAACATTCAGCTCCTACGGAGCCAAGTTCATTTCGCATCTGGAGACTATAAACATGCAGCTCCTACGGAGCTAAAAACATTCTGCACATTCTTATATCGCGCCTCACGTTGTTTTATATCGAATACACTTTAGCTCACGTCGCAGAAGTTTTTCCTTTAATCTCTTCCGGCAGGTAGTTTCCAGCCGCATGCACAGCCTTGTCCGTATCGGTAAAGAAAAGAATCAAAAGTCCCACGACGAAGAAAAAGATAAGAGAGGCAATTGCCTGACGATAAGAGCCTGTGCGTGCGACGACGATGCTGAAGACGAGTGGCCCTATCCATGAAGTCCCACGTTCGGAGACTTCATAGATGCCGAAAAACGATGCCTCGCGCCCTTCTGGAATCATGCGCGAGAAGAGCGAGCGCGAAAGAGCCTGCGAGCCGCCCAGCACAATCGCAATCATCGCGGCCATTATCCATGCTTCTTTGACCGTAGAGAGCATAGAGTATGCGTAGATGACAATCCCAGACCAGATGATTAGCGAGATGAGAATCGCACGCTTCGTTCCGACCAGTCGTGCTATGCGCTCGAACAGAAGCGCGCCGAAGAAAGCCACGAACTGAACCATCAGGAAGATGCTCAAGAGAAACGAGGGAGGTGTCTCAAGCCCGCGTGCGCGGAAAAGCTCCTGACCCAGAAAGACCCCTGCCGCGCCTATCACAGTCTGAATGCCGTCGTTATAAGTGAGGTAACCGATTAAATATCTAAGCGCGTAGCGATTTCTCAATAACTCACGAAACGTAGAGGCAAGCTCTGTGAATCCGATGGTGAAGTAACTACGATTGGGCGGCAACTTTCTGGAGGCTGGCCTTTTCTTAAGTCGCGCGAAAGTGAAAATAGCAAAGCCTCCCCACCAGATGCCCGCCGAGAGAAGCGACAGGCGCACAGCCATCAGTTTAGAGATTCCAAAGAAGCCTGCGCCCTGAACCAGAATCAGATTCAGCGCCAGCAGCACACCGCCGCCCAGATAGCCGAAAGCGAACCCACGGCTTGATACCTTGTCGCGCTGGTCTTCGGAAGTGATTTCGGGAAGATAGGCGTTGTAGAAGACAATGCTTGCTCCATACGAGAGATTGGCGAAGATGAACATCGCCGCCCCGAAGAGATGCCAGCCCTCTTGCAGAAAAAAGAGCGAGCAGGTGGCAGCCACGCCCAGATAACAAAAAATCTGCATCAAGCGCTTCTTCAAGTCCGAGTAATCACCGAGCGCTCCCAGCACAGGCAGAATGAAGATTTGAAGAAAGACCGAAGCTGAGACGGCGAAGGTCGAAAGCGATTTCGCCGTCACCGCGCCCAAGGGGCCGAAGCTTAAGACCGTCCCGTTTTCCCCTACGGCTCTTTGTGCCAGATAAGTTAAGTAGTCGCCGAAGAGCGCGCCGACGACCGTAGTGTAAAAGGCAGAGTTTGCCCAGTCGTACATAATCCAGCCGAAGATTTCGCGGCGGTCGTTTTTGTCAGCACGTACTGGATGAAGATGCAGCTCATCGTTCTGGTTGTTTGACGCGGGCGTCTTTGAGTTTGTCATCGGCTTTTGGTCACTGGCAACGACAGGGTTTCCAGGATGGCGGGCGTAATGTCCGCGAGCGAGCGTATGCGACTACTGAACGCTTCAGCATGAGCGCCCCAAAGAAGCGTCGGCACAGGGTTCAGCGTGTGATTTCTGGAAGACAGGTCTTCTATATTGCCGTGATCGCTCGTAACGACAAGGGTCGTATGCCGCAGGTCTAGATTGACGAGCAGCGTGCGCAGGAATTGCGCCAGCTCTCTCAGAATCACGCGTGCGCTCTCCATGTCCTGAAGATGTCCTACCTTGTCCGTGATGAAATATTCGTAGAGCGTGAAATGATTGTCGCGGGCAATCTCTGCAAGAATACGGCCAGCTTCAACGGCTGTGCGCGGGGGAACGTTCTCGCCTCTTTCAATTAACATGCGGTTGGTGAAGTCCTGAAAAACCGCACGCCCTTCGCGCAGGTCATCCAGGTCGCGAAAGCGCATGCCTGCTGCCTGCATCGCTGCCGTGGTGGCCGAAATCCATCTGGGGCGCTCATCAAAAAAGCGTCGTGTATAAGCGTTGGCGAAAGTGTTCGGCTCGATGCGTGCGCGTTTGAGCTGTAGAAAGATAGAATGCTCTTCGATAATCTCCAGCAGCGCTTTATTTGGAAAGCCCTGTTTGTGATAGCCCAAAGACGCGGGCGCGTTGACGCCCGTCAAAATAGTAGTCTGGCCGGAAGCGCTTTGCGGTCTGCCCTCAACGCCGAGCGTTGCATCGGTTCTGACTAAAATCCCGTCATACAAAACGGGCGACTCTTCATCCTGAAAAACCGCGAGCGGCTCAGCCCCTTCAAGTCCGTCCAGCGGATTATGCGCCCCGCGCGTGCCGATTCCCAGGCCATCTATGAAGAAGAGCACAACAGACATGAAAACAGTTTACAGTTTTCAGTTTTCAGTTTCCAGAAGAAGAGCCGAGTGGTTTTTCTGGAAACTGAAAACTGTAAACTCAAAACTATCTTTATCACTGCTTTTGAAAGCGCAGGTAGAAGGTTGTGCCGTGGTTGGGCGCGGAGTCGAAGGTTATCTGGCCGTTGTGTAGCTGGACGGCGCGGAAGGCTTGCGCGAGACCTATGCCGTGACCGTCGGGCTTGGTCGTAAAGTAGAGATGAAAGATGCGGGCGCGTGCTTCATAGGGGATGCCTGCGCCGTGGTCTGTGATGTAGACCAGCACGGTGTGGTCATCTTCAAGCGCAGTAGCCACGCGCAGGCGGCCTCCGTGCTCCATGGCCTGAAGGCCGTTGATGATGATGTTGAGAAAGGCTTGCTTCAGAAGATCGCCGTCGCCCGCAATCTTTGGAAGGTCGGAAGCAAAGGCGCGCTCAAACTCCGCGCCGTGTGCTTCGGCTTCGGGCGCAGCAAGCTGAAGAGTCTCTTCAAGCAAGCGGTTGAGGTCGAGGGGGCGAAACTGCACGCGCGGCGGGCGCGTGAAATTAAGAAAGGTCTGGACGACGCGATCAAGTCTTTGAATCTCGGAGGTGAGAATATCAAGCTGCGGGCGCGCTTCTTCCGCAAGCGGCGTGATGCGTTCGAGCTTGGCGCGCAATAGCTCCAGATGAATCACCATCGCGTTCAGAGGGTTCTTTACCTCGTGCGCGATACCGGAAGTGATGCGCGCGAAATCCGCCAGCCGCTCGGAATAGTTGAGCTGCGATTCCAGTCTGGCGACCGTCGCGCGGTCGTGCAAGGTGATGAGCGCGCCGACCGTTTCACCCCGATCCAGAATGGGCTGGACGGTGAAAGTGTAATCCACTCCACTCGCGGGAGAGGGCGCGATTGTGTTTGAAACCGCGTGCGAAGAGAGCGCCTGATATGTCTGCAATGTGAGTGGATGATCTGTGCCTAAAACCTCTGCCAGCCTCTGGCCTTCATTGATTTTGTCTACGCCGAGCGTTTCCTCTACGCCGGGGCTGGCGAGCATCACGCGCTCGTCGGCGCTGACGAGTATAAGCCGCACCTGAAGATTGGAGAGAATCTGCTGCAAGCGCCCGCGCGTCTCGCGCAGCTCCGTGCGGTCGCCCGCAATCTGGCGACTAATCTGCTCTATACGGTCTGCTACACTTTCAATGTCGGCGTCGCCCGTTCTGGCCTGAGCGGGCGTATCGGATTCCACAAAGCGCGCATCGCTCTGCTCTATTCGCTTAATGGTCGAAGAGATGGCGCGAAGCGGGGCTGTAATCAACCGCGCGGAGCTTATGGCGATGAAGGTTGCAGCGGCCACCGCCGCCAGCGCTATTAAAAGATTGATGATGAGGCTCTGTGATACTTCTTCACGCACGCCGCGCAACGAAACGCCCAAGTGTACGCCTCCCAAAGGCTTCCCGCGATAATCGAGCGCGCGAAAATAGTCATAAAGAATGTCGCTTGATTTAAGAAGAGACGGCGACGTAGGAAAACGCAGCCGCTCTTCAAGAGAGTTTTGAGCGTGTGTGCCTGCGCCAGTCGGCGCTTCGAGCAGAAGAGCGCCTTCGCTGTCAACAATGGTCAGAGATTTTATAGTGTGGTCGCGCTTGCGTATATTTTCGGCAAACTCGCGCAGGGGTTGAGACTCGCGTATAGCATCCTGCGGTGTTTTGTCAGGGGCATCAACGAGCGCAGCTTCGACCGCCGCAGCCGTTTGCACTGCAACTGCCTCTGCCTGATCCCGTGTGCGCGCGATGAGAGAGCGGGAAAGCTGTTCGGTGTTAATCGAGATAAGCACGAGCGCGACTGCGCCAACCAGAAGCGTAATCAATATCAACTGACGAAAAAGAAGCGCACTGCCCGCTTTCATCTCGGATCATTTGTCCTCTGTTCGCGCATGTGTTCCGGCGAGCGCAACTCGCTCGTGTCGGGCAGTAGATTGCGGTCGCGGTAGAGACGGAGCTTGTTGTGTAGGGTCTTGAGGCTGATGCCAAGAAGCTCTGCTGCGCGCGTCTTGTTGTTATCCGTCTTTTGCAGCGTGCGAAGAATCATCTGGCGTTCGACCTCCTCGATGGGCGTGCCGACAGGAAAGGTCACAGTGTCTTCGCTGCGAACGCGAGCGCGCTGCTCCACAGGATAAGGGGCAAGATGATGGCGCTCTATCTCTTCGCCGGAACAGATGATGACGGCGCGCTCAATCGCGTTTCTCAGTTCGCGCACATTACCAGGCCAACTGTGCGAGCGCAGGACATCCAGAGCGCCCTGCGATAGAAAGCGTGCGGGGCGTTTGTGCCGCTCGGAAAGCTGCGCGACCAAGTGTTGAGCCAGAAGCGGAATATCATCTTTGCGTTCGCGCAAAGGCGGTAGCTGGATTGCTATGACGTTCAAGCGATACAGCAGGTCTTCGCGAAACGTACCCGCTTGTACGGCCTCGTGCGGGTCTTTGTTCGTAGCGGCCAGCAGGCGCACGTCAACGGGTATCTCGTGCGTGCTTCCAAGGCGGCGAAGGACGCGCTCTTCCAGAACGCGCAGAAGCTTTGCCTGAAGCAGCGTGGGCATCTCGGCTATCTCGTCAAGCAATAACGTGCCGCCCGAAGCCAGCTCGAAACATCCTTGCCTTCTGGATGCGGCTCCAGTGAACGCGCCTTTTTCATGACCGAACAACTCGGACTCCATCAAGGTTTCGGGAATCGCTGAGACGTTGATGGCGACGAAGGGAGCGTTGTTGCGCGGGCTTAAATTATGAATCGTGCGCGCGACCAGCTCCTTGCCCGTGCCGGATTCGCCCGTGATTAAAACCGAAGCCGAAGATGGCGCGACCTGCTCGATGAGAGCGTAGATGCGGCGCATGGGTTCGCTCATCCCGACCATCTCGCCGAACGCGCCACGGTCTCGCAACTGGCGGCGCAGCGCTTCGTTCTCGCGTCGTGCTTCGCCGAACTCGACCGCGCGCTCGATGACGATGCGCAGCTTCTGCATGTCTATGGGCTTTTCAAAATAATGATACGCGCCCTCTTCCTGTATGGCGCGCACGGCCATTTCGACGGAGCCTTGTCCGGTCAGTAGAATGACGGCTATCTCAGGGTAGCGCGCACGGACTTCGCGCAGGAGACCGAAGCCGTCAAGACGCGGCATCAGAACATCCGTGATGATGACGTGCGGGTGAAACTCTTCGGCTCTGGTCAAGCCCGCCATGCCGTCCGCCTCCGCTACGGTTTCATATCCCCACGCGGCCAGCAGCTCGCGCAATCCTTCGGCTGCCGCCGGTTCGTCGTCAACGATGAGTACGCGTCCCTTCGCCATAATGGAAAGTTTAGCACAAAGGAGGGGAATCAAGTTTAGGCACAGAGCAGCACAGGTCAGTACCGCCTGCGGTAGCGGGCGGGTCTTATGCTGCAACAACCCGCCCGCTACCGCAGGCGGTACTGACCTGTGACTGGATTGTGTGGCTTAGACTTTAGAGTGATTGGTATAGAATTCTGCTATGGCGCGGGCGAGGGCGTCAGTGGTGAATTCCTGTGGCTGGATGTTTGTTTGAAGACCATATTCGGCGGCGGTCTGGGCGGTGATGTCTCCGATGCAGGCGATTTCGACTCCGGCGAGCAGGCTGCTCAAATCGGTCGTGTCGAAAAGCTCTGCGAAGTTTCTGACCGTGGAGGAGCTGGTGAAGGTGACGCAATCCACAGCGCCTCCGGCAAGCAGGGCTTCTACGCGGCGCTTCTCAGTATCTTCAGGTGCGACCGTGCGATAAGCGGGAACGACATCGGCGCGTGCGCCTGCCGCTTCCAGAGCGCGCGGAAGGTAGTCGCGTGCCTGAGCCGCGCGCGGGATTAAAAAGTTCTGCCCGTGAAAGCCCGAAGCAATGCCAATGAATCTTTCCAGCGCAGAGAAGACGCCCTCGGCTTTGAACTCTTCCGGTATCACATCAACGTGTATGCTCGATTCACGAAGGCGCTCGGCGGTCGCTTCCCCGATGGCGCAGACCTTCAGCTCGTCAAGCTCGCTCACCGCATGCCCTTGTGCTTCAAGGCGGCGAAGAAAGTAGTCCACGCCGTTCACGCTCGTGAAGATGAGCCAGTCATAGCCGTATAGATTCTGTATGGCTTCGTCGAGCGGGGCGAAACTTTCAGGCTCTACAATCTCTATGGTCGGGCAGTTGATGACGCGCGCACCGTAGCTACAAAGCGCGGCGGCAAAGGGCGCAGCCTGCTTGAGCGCACGCGTGATGACGATGGTGCGGTCACGCAACGGCTGCTCTTTCAAGACTTCTTTGACGGTTGAAAAACCTTCTGATTGGGACATGACGATAAAAGCTTCTTTATCTTTACGCTTGCCCTGTCATCTCGTTGAGCAGCTCACCTGCTCCAAGCTCAAGCAGACGACCGGCAAGCTTGATGCCTACGCTTTCCGCCTCGGACGCTTCGGCCTCCAGCCTGTCACGAATAATTAAATCTCCTGAGATGCTTGCGACCAGACCGTCGAGTCTAAGCCTGCCTTCATGAACGACGGCATGAGCAGCTATGGGCGTCTGACAACCGCCGCCGAGTGCGCGAAGAAGAGCGCGCTCTGCCATGCAGGCTGCGCGCGTCGGCTCATGATCGAGCAACTGTATGAGACGAATCGTTTCCGCATCACCAGCACGAGTCTCTATAGCGAGTGCGCCCTGTCCGACCGCAGGCAACATCGTCACAGCAGGGATGGATTGGTTGATGCGACGCTCGAACCCTAAGCGGCGCAGCCCAGCAGAAGCGAGGATAATCGCGTCGTATTCCCCGGCGTCCAGCTTGCGAAGCCGCGTATCGACATTACCGCGCAGGTCTTTAATCCGTATGTCGCCGCGCAGGTGCTTTAATTGTGCCAGACGCCTCTGGCTGGAGGTGCCGACGATTGCGCCCTGCGGCAAAGTTTCGAGCGAAGCGTTCGCAGACGCGCTATCTGCGCGTAGAATCAGAGCATCGCGCGCATCTTCGCGTTCAGAGATAGCCGAGAGCTGAAGACCGGCGGGCAAAATAGTCGGCAGGTCTTTCAGGGAATGCACGGCCAGATCAATAGAAGCGTCAAAGAGCGCCTCTTCAATCTCTTTCGTGAAGACACCCTTGCCACCAATCACAGCGAGCGGCACGTCGCGCAGACGGTCGCCGGAAGTTTTGATAATCTCTATGCGGAATTCCAGCCCGGCGTGAAGCGACATAAGGCTGGCTTTAACCCACTCCGCCTGCCAGAGGGCAAGGCGCGATCCGCGCGACCCGATGATTAGAGTTGAAGACTTCAAATCTTTGATACTGCCTCTTTTTCTTTGCGATGGGCGCGTATGCGATATATAACGAACAGAGAGACCACGACAGCCAGAAGCATAAATATACCGCTGCGTCCCACCCACTTTTCCAGCACCGGCCAGCTATGGCCGAACAGATAGCCCAGAGTTGTGATGACCACAGCCCAGATTATCGCCCCTGTAATATTGTAAACGAGGAAGGTGCGCCAAGGCATCCGGCTGGCTCCGGCAAAAAGTGCCGCAAAGACGCGTAAGCCGGTGATAAAACGTGCGACCAAAATTGTGCGGTTGCCATGACGCTCGAAAAAGCCTTCGATGCGAGCAAAGCGTTTCGGCGTTAAAAAGAAGAAACGACCGAAGCGCAAGAGAAAGCCTCGACCATAATGATGGCCGATAGCAAACCCTATGTTATCGCCCACAACTGCGCCGACGGTCGCCACCAGCATGACACTCAGAAGCGCGAAATGGCCGTTAGCAGCAAAGAAGCCAGCCGCCAGTAGAATCGTCTCACCTGGCACAGGCAGCCCTGCATTCTCCAACATCACACCGAAAAAGACCGTCCAGTAACCGTAGTGGACGAACAGCCTTGTTAATGTGTCTAGAACATCCATAAAAGAAGTGACAGGTGACGAGTGACAGGTGACAAGAACGGTTTACAGTTTTTAGTTTTCAGTTTTCAGCAGAAGAGCTATGTGCTTTTTCTGAAAACTGAAAACTAAAAACTGTAAACTGCTTTTTGCTTGCTACCTGTCACTTATCACTTATCACTCGTCACTGCTTTCAAGGCCGAAGATGTCGCGCCATGCCTGTATGTTTTCTTCGCTGCCGGTATCGTAGGAGCGTCGCATGCGGTGCAGGACAGGATGGGAGATTTTGTTGACCGTGGAGATGAGCAGCGCTTCGATGGCCTTTTCCTGTTCGGGCGTTAGCTGCCCCAGACGATAGCGCTGGCGTTGAAGCTCTTCACGCGCCATGTCCTGCATCTTCTGGCGTAGCGCTCCGATGGTGGGGCCAATGTCGAGCGCCCGTAGCGCCTGTTGAAACTGCATGACTTCGGATTCGACTATCAACTCGGCACGCTCTGCTTCACGCTCGCGCTCGCGTATGTTCGAGGCGATGACGGATTCCAGATCATCTATGTCGAAGACGAAGAGGTTGTTAATCGAGCCTATGGCCGGATCGACGTTGCGCGGAACGGAGATGTCTATGAAGAAGGCGGGGCGGTTGCGCCTTGCGCCCAGAGCCTCGCGCGCAAGCTCCGTAGTGACCACGTATTCGCTTGCTCCTGTAGAGCAGACGATGATGTCTGCGGAAGACAGATGCTTTGCAAGCTCTGAGAACTCTACCGCAACGCCTCCGAACTTTGACGCAAGCTTTTCTGCCGTCCCGTGCGTGCGATTAGCCACCATGACGCGTGTGGCTCCAGCGTTGATAAGGTGCTGCGCGGACAATTCAGCCATCTCGCCCGCGCCGATCAGAAGAACGGTGCGCCCCTTTAGCGAGCCGAAAATCTTGCGACCCAGCTCGACAGCCATATAGCTGATGGAGACGGCTGAAGCGGCGATGCCTGTTTCCGTGCGGACACGCTTGGCGGCGCGAAAGGCATGATGCACCAGTCGATTCAGGACGCGACCGGCTGTGCCCGCCTGGACTGCCAGCGAGTAGGCATGACGCACCTGCCCCAGAACCTGCGGCTCGCCCACGACCATAGAATCAAGGCTGGAGGCGACGCGAAAGAGATGGCGCACTGCCTTGTCTTCTTCGTGGCTGTATAGATGCTTAACGAAATCTTCATGAACTATGCAACGCGCCCGGCTTAAAAAGCTCTTGATGTGGTCAAGACTTTCAGCCACGGGCGCAATTGTTTCCGCCAGCACCTCTACGCGATTGCACGTCGAGACGATCAACCCTTCACGCACCACCTCGCCGTCCACAAGCACGCGTAAAGATTCCGCGCACGCTTCGTCCGTGAACGCAAGACGCTCGCGCACCTCGACCGGCGCGGTTTTATGATTGAGTCCGACGAGAAGAATAGACATAAAAGAGCGATTAGCTGTCAGCAGTCAGCTTTGTTTGTCCCATGCTGTTTGCGCTTTTAAGCTCATGTTCTGTTCGCAAAGTAGAAATCTTTCGGCCTTCATAATTCCTGGCTGATAGCTGACTGCTGATTGCTGACAGCTATCCAAAAACGTGATAGCTGCCCAGCAGTCTCGCTCCGAAGAAAGTGCAGAGAACGAGCGCGAAGCCTATGACGCCGAGCCATGCGGCGCGTCGCCCGCGCCAGCTTGCCGTAGACCTGTAAAGTATCAGAACCAGATAGAGCAGCCAGGTGATGCCTGCGAAAATCTCTTTCGGGTCGTTGTGCCAGAGCCGCCCGTCACGCTCAGAAGACCAGAGCATCCCGGTTAAGACCCCCAGCGTCAGCAAGGTGAAACCGACTCCGGCGGCATGCGTCGCAATGTCGTTGACCGTCATCAAACTGGGCAGGCGATGAAAGTAGGCGCTGAAAGTCTTGTTTCTCAGCTCACGCTCCTGCATCAGATACATGATGCTCGCCGCAAAGACCACGAAGAAGGCTGCGTAAGCAAATATCAGCAGCGTCGTGTGGAGCGGAAAAATCCAGGCGGCTCCGGCGCTACTGGTAATCTCGCTCGTCGCTACTCCCACGCGGTTGCGCGCAACCATCGCTATAAAAGTTAAGATGGAGACGAGCGGCAACGTGAAGCTTCCAAGTGCGACCGTGCGGTAGCGCGTCAATGTCAAAAGATATGCGACCACCAGCGTCCACGCCAGGAACGAAAGCGTCTCTCTTAAACCGAAGAGCGGGTAATGCCCGTCTTCAACCCAGTCGGTGATGAGCGATGCCGTGTGCAGGGCAAATCCTGCGACGAGTGAGATGAAGGCCACGCGCTCCGAAGAGCGGCGCTTGTGCATAAAAGCCACTACGTAGTGGACGGCTGCTATCACATACGCAGCCAGGGTCATGAGCAAGAGGGGTTTCATCTAAGGCGCTCTCTATAAGTGGCGAACGCCTTTATTGTAATTGAAGAAGGAAACACCGTACAAGCGCCCCTGTCTAAAGCATCCGTCAGTCATTACGAAAAGTTGCAAAGGTTTGGATTCTGGCAGGGGTTCAATTTGAAGTTGAGTATGATGAAAGTTGGTTTTCACCACAGAGACACAAAGGACACAGAGGGGGCACAGAGGCTTGAATTAGATTCAACTCTCTGTGCTTCCTCTGAGTACTCTGTGTCTCTGTGGTGAAAACCGAGATTACTTTCACTCAATCCCAAATTGACCCACTACCTGGATTCTCCCGCACTTGTTTGCGAGAGTGCTGCCGTGCTAGTTTCTGAGAATAAAAAGAGGAGTTTGAGGACAGTGGATTTTGAGCTGAGCGAAGAGCAGCGCATGGTGCAGCAGAGCGTACGCGAATTTGTGCGCGCAGAGATTGCGCCACGCGCACACCAGTACGACGAAGAGGCGCGCTTTCCCGAAGAACAAATAAAGGGGCTGGCGGAGCTGGGGCTGCTGGGCATGATTATCCCTGAAGAGTGGGGCGGCGCAGGCTTCGACGCTGTCGCCTACGCCGTCGCGCTTGAAGAGATTGCGCGCGCGGACGCTTCCGTCTGCGTTATAGTCGGCGTTACCAATTCTGTTTGCTGCTATCCGATTCTGAGCTTTGGGACTGACGAGCAGAAGCAGAAGTATCTTGTCCCTCTGGCACGCGGGGAAACCCTGGGCGCGTTCTGTCTCTCAGAGCCGCAGGCAGGCTCGGACGCCACTGCCCTGCGCACGCGTGCGGTGCGCGACGGCGACCATTACATCATCAACGGCACGAAATCCTGGGTGACGAGCGGTGGCCGCGCCGATACATACATAATCATGGCCGTGACCGGAAACGAGGGAGGGAAGAACCGCGTCACCACGTTTATTGTCGAAGGAGACACGCCGGGATTGACTGTGTCAAGCATCGAGCACAAGATGGGACAGCGCGCCTCGCAGACAGCCGAGATGAGTTTCGCAGATGTGCGCGTGCCTGCCGCGAACGTCCTCGGCGGAGAGGGCAATGGCCTGCGAGTCGCTTTCAATAGTTTAGACAACGGGCGTATAGGAATAGGCGCGCTCTCGACTGGAATCGCTCAGGGCGCGCTGGACGAGGCGACGAAGTACGCCAAGGATCGTCATGCCTTCGGCCAGCCCATAGCGGAATTTCAGGCGATTCAATTCAAGCTCGCGGACATGGCGACCCAGACGGACGCTGCGCGCCTCTTAACATTTCGCGCTGCGTCCCTGAAAGATAGCGGCGATAAGCGCGCGGCCTACTTTGCTGCGATGGCAAAGCTCTACGCATCGGAGACGGCCAACCGCGTCTGCGCAGACGCCGTTCAGATTCACGGCGGCAACGGCTACTCGCGCGATTACCCTGTGGAGCGGATGTACCGCGACGCGCGCGTCACGACCATCTACGAAGGAACAAGCGAGATTCAACGAATAGTTATTTCGCGAGAAATCTTAAAACAGTAGGCAGTAGGCAGTTGGCAGTAGTTAAGAGTTAATCAGTCAATTGCTTTACTGATGACTCTACACTTAACCAGCTAAAGCTCACTGCCCACTGCCTACTGCCAACTAATCTTATGCCAAATAGAGAAGATGCTTGGGAACTGCTTTGCGAGTACACGAAGGGCGATAGCTTGCGTAAACACGCGCTGGCTGTCGAGGCAGCAATGCGCGCGTGTGCCCCTCAGTATGGCGGCGCGGACGCTGATGTTGACGAATGGGGACT
>DASWQH010000036.1:0-460986 GCA_036403815.1 Pyrinomonadaceae bacterium
TATCTTTGCTCACGGGTGAGCTGCGTGTATGCCAACTTCCGTGCTCCTTTAACTTGGCCGTTGAAGAGCACAGCGATGCTACCGCAGCTTGCCCTTTACGGACTAAGTTCAAAGTTGCACTTACAAGTTGAATTCACCGAAGATAATAAAAAGACCTTAAGCTTCTATTCTATGGAGTTAACGGAATTTGATTGTAGTAAAGAAATGATTAGAAGGATGGCCTTTACTCAGTATTCAGAAAAAGGGGATATGACATCATTTTCCAATTCAGCTAACTCATGGGAATATATAATTCCAGATTCAATTGGAGAAACTTTATTACGCTTTGTTTGTAAACAGAAAATCAAAGCTGGCAGAACATCTAACCGAAACTAAAAAATAAAAAATATTCATCTGAATCAAATTCCTCTTTTCAAAAATTGACTGCCCTATCCTTAAGACAACTAGACGAGATAATGATGAATACTTTCATTATGCTTTAATTTCTTTTCCTTTTAATGAGTAATCTAGGTTTTATTGGTTACATCTAAGGTCAGCAACAAATCTATGAGGAGGCTAAAGCATGAGACTTAATGAACCTAAGCAAGATAAAAGGATGAAAGTTACAATCAAAAAGTTGAACATCATTTCTTCATTGGAAATAAAAAATGAAGGGATGGAATTAGAAGTCCATGACCCGAATAGAAAACCGCCACATTTGGGAGATATAGTATTGACCGATACACATGTAATTTGGTGCAGAGGTAAGACTACTCCTGCCAAAGGTAAAAAATTAACTTGGGAGAAGTTTATTGAGTTAATGCAACGCCAATAAAAGAAGCTTTCTTATTGATTCTGAAAAATTTATGTACTCTAGCAATTTTCTTTGCTATCATCAGACACACTTCACCCGTACTGCCAGAAAGCAGTATGGAAAGTCTCTGTTTAGACTTCCTAAAGAATGGTCTGAATTAGAGTAAGAATTATCGTTATTGTACTTGGTTCACTTTGCTCGCTCGGTGACGAAGTAACTCCATTTTGAATGTCTCCGGCGTAAATCGGGCTTGCGAGCGCAAGAAGTAGTAGTAATGCTCTAACTTTTCTCATAGTTACCTCTCCTATGGCGATTAAATTAAGAAACCGCCGTGTCTTTGTAAGGATGCGGCGGTTTTACTGTATGTGCAAGAACTTTTGCACATTCGCAGAAAGGTAATTCTCACATGAATTTAAGGGCTAGACTTGATGAAGATATTTTATCCAGATGCAGAACTGCATCACATCTAATTGAGATAGGTAAGTACGAAGCCGCTCAAGAAGCATTAGAAGGCTTTTGGAGAGGAATTGGAAAGCAACCCAATCTTGAAAATCTTCCCTTACAAATATCTGCTGAAGTTTTATTACAATGTGGAACGCTTTCTGGCTGGCTTGGTACAACTCAACAACTTGACGTTCAAGAAGCAGCTAAAGATTTAATTTCGCAAGCGGAACATGCTTTTCAGAGCAGAAAAAACAACTTTAAGGTTTCCGACGCACAGTATGAATTGGGAATGTGTTATTGGCGATGCGGTGCTTTTAGTGAAGCTCGCTTAATACTAGGTAAAGCTTTAGAGAATTTAGAAGATACTGAATTACAGGCAAAGATTCTTATTAGAAAAACACTGATAGAGATTTCAACCGGAAGGTATCATGAAGCTTGGAATATTCTTGATTCAATTAAGCCATCCTTTGAATCCTTAAGCGATGTATTAAAAGGAAAATGGCACGGCCAAATGGCTCTTGTTCTGCGAAGAATTGCTAATGCAGAACATCGTCCTGAATATATTGACCGAGCTATTATTGAATTTGTTGCTGCTATTTATCATTACGAACAGGCAGGGCATGAAAGATACTGTGCTACTAACTTAAATAATCTTGCTATGCTTTTATACCCACTAGAACGATATGAAGAAGCTCATGAGCATCTTGATAGGGCAACAAAAAAACTAGAATCAATAAAAGATGTTGGTCTTATCGCTCAAGTTAATGAAACTCGCGCTAGAGTATTTCTTGCTGAAAAATATTATCCCGAAACACTACAAGTCATTGCCGGAGTAGTAGGTATTTTAGAAAAAGGTGGAGAACAAGCATTATTATCTGATGCCCTTCGGATACAAGCTACTGCAATGAGCCAAATTAATCCTGAAAGCTCATTAGAAACCTTTAAGCGAGCCGCTAAAGTTGCCCGCGAAGCAGGCGCACTAACCAGCGCGGGACTAGCTAATTTATCAATGATAGAGAATCACTGGAAACAATTATCAGAAGAAAGTATTTTTAAGGCGTATGACAATGCTGATAGGTTTCTTTCTAATACGCAGGATTTAGCGGCAATCATGCAACTTCGCAAATGTGCAAGGATTGTAATTCGTAAATTGTTTGGGCAGGAATTTGACGAGTATTTTAACTTACCAGATGTAGTTCATGCTTATGAAGGTCGGTTTATTAGACTAGCATTAGCAAAGGAAAAAAACGTCATTACACATGCAGCTAAAAGATTAGGAATCTCTCATCAACGCTTGAGCTTTATCCTTAGAACACGACATAAACATATACTCAACAGACCTCCGATGAGGAAAAGTATTATTAAGAAAAAAGTATGAATCAATTAGACCCATCATAATCTAATAGAAAAGAAAAATTAAAAATCTGAATTTGGAAATCAAAATGCTATTTTCAGAAGATTGAAGCAGGTACTTTAAGACAACTCGAAGCAAACGAATCAATATTATTTCTTATCAGAAGTCTTCTTTGGCCTTCCAACTTTTCTATTCTCCACTAACTTCAAATCTTTTTCTCTAATCATGTAATCACGGCCAAACTTCTGGGCTGGCAATCTTCCAGCCGTGACAAGTGCCTGAACTCTTCTAGAAGTTATCCCTAATCTCTCTGCTGCTTGTTTAGTTGTTAAGAATTCCATAGAAGAGTAGTTATAGAGCTAAAATAATTATTCGTCAAGAAGAAGAATTTTATTGTGATACTATTCAATCTATTGTATAATTTATTTTGTGGTGAGTTACTATTATATTTTGTAACTCTTTGAAATTGCGAAACGAAAAAGATTGAATGTGGAAATCAATGTGGAAATTTGACAGAGACGCAAAAATCAGTAGAATGAAAAACCGTTCAAGCACGAACGATTATTGGTTTGTAGGCGCGTAGCTCAGGGGTAGAGCACTACCTTGACACGGTAGGGGTCCGCGGTTCAAATCCGCGCGCGCCTACCATTTTTATGTCTTCTCGCATCAGCATTTAACTCGCCTTTACCTTCTCTTGCATGGCGTCGTTGTCGCCAGATTTTTCCTGAATTTTTCCTGACTGCATCCTGAAAACGGTAATTTCAGACGCGGGATACTCTAAGCTCTCCACAGCCCGTATCATCGACTCCCATGTAGCCTGCGCGTAACCGGGAGTGATTCTGGACTCATGACCAAAGCCTTCTTCAGGCATCGTGTGACCCATCAGAGCCGAGATGATGTACTGATGCACGCCACGCTCGACTAGCTTGGTTGCAAATGTCCCGCGCAGATCGTATGGCCGCAAGTTCTCAATCGCTGCTCTTTCGCATGCCGCAGCAAAACCCTTCTTGAATGACTCTTGCTGTTTCCCATCCCGGTTGAGGAAAAGATAGTCACCCGTGGTCGCGTCGCCGCAAAGGACGGTAAGGATGTTATACGCGGTGTTGTTCAAAGGTATGGTGCGTGTTACTCCTCCCTTGCCGTGTACGACATGGAAAGCCCTGGGTGGGATGATGACATGCCTACCTTCAAGGTGTTCACCATCTCTGTTTGTGTAGCGATAGTGCTTCGGCTTATCTGTTAAATTGATGTGGGCCTTTTCCGCCTTCATTATCTCTTTCGGCGGCCTAAGACCCGTGTAAAGTAACAAGCGGCAGATAGCGGAGAGCTTGCCGTCCAGTTCCTTAAACAATCTCTCCTCTTCATCCGCAGCATACTTATTGAGGTATCGCTTACGTGGTTGCCAAGTTGGGAAACCCTTCAGGACAGCTTTATTCACCAGCCGACACGGATTGTCGAAGAAAATCCTTTCCCTGGCGGCTAGATTGAACAACTGATTAAGCCTCCCGTAAATCATGCGGATGGTGACGGGCGAAAGCTTCCTGTCATACTGAGTCTTCTTCTTGCTTAGCTTCTTCAGGAAGTATTCGATCATGCTCGGAGTAATCTGAGAAAGCTTCTTTTGTCCGAACTCTTCTATAAGATGAGCGCCGTAATACTCATCGAACATCTGAGCTTTTTCAGACTTGTGCTCCTTTGAATACTTCATGAAGAGGTCAGTATAGAACTTGGCGAAATTCTGAATAGGACTGTCTTTGACAAAGCTGCCAGCCCTTAGCTGTCGTCTCAACTCCGATTCATGCTCTCTGGCCTCCTTTTTAGAAGTAATCAGGGGCATCCCCTTCTTACCGTTGAAAGCAAAACGGTAGACCTGCTTCTCCAGATAAAACTCAGAGTAGCAGACGCCGTTCTTTCCCTGTTTAATCGTCATTAGTCGCTCCTTTCACATGAGCGACCAGAGAAGTCGCCGGAGAGTCTATTATCTAAGCTGGGAAGGTTTCAAGCTGCTTTGCTCACTTTTGATGAACTGGCTTCAACCCAAGCGAGTAGTTCTTCGCGCGGAAAGATATAGACGCCGATGTCTCGGAAAGTAATCGGAGCATTAGTCTTGCCTCTTTTAGCGTCTTTAATTTTGCGATAAAGGTGAGAGTTGGAGCATCCTAAAAGCAATTCCGCTTCCGGCACGGTGAGATACGGCTTGGCGCTAATCGCAGCTAACTTCCTCGCCGTATCATCACCGTGTTGTGTCAACGAAACTTCATCCATAACTTCGCGCACGGCCTCTTTAACAACCGATTTTAATAGAGCCATAAGTGGATCGTTGTTCGCTATATCGCTCATCGCTTCACATTGCAATTGCTTTCTCGGCAGCTTCAGGTGAGCTAGACGTTAATGCTTAACTCATGCTGCGGTCCTGTCCACTGAGGCTTCTGATGGTTCGATCCATATTACTAAGCCCCTAATGCGTTGCATCCTTCATATTCGCTGTGCGGTACAGCTTAAGTGAGTGAGGCTTTCAATACTTATTGAATCAGCCTTGCAGGGTGAATGTGCAAAGTGAGTGCCACAAGATGTCTCATCACACCTTTTGTTATTTTCCTTCAGGATTTATTGGGAAACAGACGAGATTCAGAGAATTTAACTGACTAGTTTCCTCCGGTTGAGGTTGTCGAAACTTTCGACACCTAATTGTCGAAAGTTTCGACACCTCTTATCTCTATCTACAATTCTATGTCGCTCAAATCAGCACGAATTCCCTAGAAATATGCGTGAATCAGGTGAGTGAGAAAAATAGCGATCAGGTAGAACCTGTGTGGTACACCTCTTGCTATAAGACAGCCCCGTGGGTCAGAGAAAGATGTCGCAGGTAACGGTCATGCAAAGAAACATCTACTGGCTAGCGATCATCAGAATGGGCGCAATGAGAAATAGAGCAGGTTGAAATTTCTACATGAATAGTAGTTCTCTCAATCAAGAAAGCTCGACAGCTTGATCTCTATTGGCTGATGTGAATTTAACGTTCTTAACCTTGGCCTAAGAATCAACACAAGAGGTATCGAGTCATATGACTAACCCAAGTAGCATATACACAAAAGTAGATCGGCTAGTCAGATATTTGCCTGACCTGCTTCGCGACATTTCAAAGAAAGATGATGAGCAACTCACAACGATTGTGATTAACGCACAACGGCTAGAAAGATTCGCGTTTCTTATTCGAGGAACGTGCGCGTCGATTCTGCGGCAACGCCACCAGCACAGGCTTTCAGGCGGGCGAGGCCGACGCGACGTTCTAGGGGACGGGATACAAGCACATATGAGCCGCCTTGCCCAACAGGCAGGAGTTGACAGAAAGACTTTAGAAACTGACGCACGTATTAAAGATACTTTCTTCCCAACGATTAACGAAACTATGCTCGAACACATACCCTGTTTAGGACGTGAGTACTATGTGATCGCTCTCTCAGCACCTGACCCTCACGCAGCGATTCATATGGCGCTCGAAAGATGCGCAGAGCCCGATTATAGACTCAGAGAGTTTAGAGTTGACGTGCGGATGCTGAAACAAGCCGGATCCTCCTTCTCCACCCATGTTACTTCAAGTAGTAGCTGCACCGTGTCCATCTGTATGACCGCTGAAGTCAAGCAGCTTTTAACAGAACTTATGACGGCAACAGAAAAGACAAAGGACGAGGTCGTCGCTGATGCAATCTGTAATCTTCATTCATCTTTATCTAAATCGCCGAAGCGTAGAGTCAGTACAGCCCGCGCCATGAAATCAGCCACTCGTACTCTCAATGACAAACAACTCGAACTTGATATGTAAGCAACCTTTTACGCAAATTTCATGTGCTCCAAATCGCCATCGGAATTAATTGTCGCTTGCAAATGATATCTCTCTACTCGCAGGAACTCGTGTGATGTTTAGCCTTAATCGACACACAGCATTATCTAAATCTCAATCAATTAGCAGTTAAGCCACAACTGTCAATAACAGCGGTAGCCAGCAATGTTTCGATGAAACGAAAACTCCTTCCGATTTTAGTTAAGAAATGAGCTATGAGCAGAAAAAAGAATTACCTTGCGTCGGTCAGTAGCGCACATGGGGGCAGACCCCGGTTGGAAGATCTTGAGCGGCGCACGAAAAGAATCGGCGTCCCTGTCAATGAAGAGGAAGATAAGATCATCAGTGGCAGAGCAAAGCTTACTCACATGAAGAAGGGTGTCTTCCTGCGCCACCTCGGACTAAGCAAGCACATACAACGCCCGGTTCCAGCAATTAATTATCGTGCTTATCGGCAACTAGGTCGCCTGGCTGCGGATTTCAGCTACGCCCTGATACTTATTGAGGTAGGGAAGAGTATAGGTGTTGATCAACAGTTGGTGGCTCAAATACTGGAAGAAATTCGTCGCACCCAGAATCAGTTAATGAAAGGCAAATAGCTGTGATCATCAAGATTCTTAAAGGAAGAAGTTTTAGCGGGCTCCTAGAATATCTCTTCAATCCTCAGGATAAGCCGGTGCCGATTGAAATGGAAGCAAGAGGCTCTCCGACAAATGAGAACAGGAATGAAGAGCCAACACTTCCCAGAACCAATAGTAGCGAAAATGACAGAGCCGGGCCAGCCAGAGATGAGCCGCCAAACGATTCCCTAGAAGGTAAACAAAGAGAAGAACGAAATGGAACAGTATCGACTAAACATGAGCAAAGAGGCGAACTGCTTATTACCAATATGGCAGGGCGCAACAAAGAAGAACTGTTCGAACATTTCGAAGCCCTAGCGTCGTTACGCCCTGATATTGAAGTTAATGTCTTACACATCATCATCAGTATGCCTGAAGAAGATAGGCTGACACGTAATACAAAGGTGCGGATCATCATGCGCGTCGTCGAGCTTAAAGGGCTAGATAGGACGATGTATGCCGCAATCGAGCACAACGAGGATGGGCATAAGCACACGGAGATACACATCATTTCGTCAACTATCGACTTTAAGGGCAGGCTGCCGTCTGATTCATTCGACTACGACAGAGGGGAATCAATTGCCCGGCAGTTGGAAAAAGAGTTTGGTCTCAAGCCTAACAAATCTAGCCGAGAAGCAATGCAGCGCGCTCCCACACAGGGCGAGTGGAAGCAGCACGAGCGAATAGGAAAGCTCAGCCGACCGCTCAGGCTACAAGCACTTGTCAATTCGGCTCTTGATCGTGAAGTCACATTCACTGAATTCAAAGAGAGATTGAATCGAAGAGGTGTGGAGTTAAGCCTCATTGTCAGGGATAAGGGCAACGTAGTTGGAAGCGTGTATGAATTCGAAGGTAAACACATCAGAGGACGCAGGCTTGGTCGCGGCTATACGTGGCAGGGCTTGCAGCAGAATTGGCCTAATCAGCAGGAAAGAAAGGGAAGGATGACTTATGAGTCAGAGAGAGACTATGAAGCATTTAGCCGCTCAAGAAGCGGCTCAGTGGGACAAGGAAGAGGAACAGACGAGTCCCGAGAGCATGATGGACTCGCGGGAACAATTAGCGGAGATAGGGCAGCGGATGGAAGAACTAAATGCGAGGCAAGCGCGTATCGAAAACCACCTCGTCAAGACCATTCCCTCAGCGAGGAAAGCAGAGGAGCAGTTCGGCATGATCGTGCTCGCGGGCAAGGAATTGCGCGAAGAGATGGAGCAACAGAAGAAGGGCCTGGCAGCCGATCTCAACAATTTCAATGCTCAAGTGAAAGTGGCAGTGAGCAACGTCAAAGAGGAGTTCCAGTACCAGCGGGAAATCCTTCAAATATTCTTCGACAAAGCGATGGAGATAAACGACAAGAACGAAAAGATGGTGACGCAATGCCAGGAAATGGTAGCGACGAGCAGCGCCATCTACAACAAAGGGAGCGCAGGAGTACAGGAAGTCTCAGTGAAGACGCAAGCGCATCTCAAGTCAGCAGCAGACGCGCATCGCAAGGAGATCGAGGCGCAGGCTCAGCACTTCCAGACAGTTTACAGGAAGCTGACCAAATTAGTCGCCATCGGGACAATAGTAATTCTCGTGAGCGCCTTTATGATGGGTATGATGGTCGGCCTAACATGGCTACAAATGAAGCAGCAACAGAAAGAGGAAAGCAGTCGCTAGACTCTACAGATGCCAGAGCCAAAGAAAACAGTAATGCTCCTTTGAGGCTACAGCAGGATGCGCAATCAACCGAAAGTAAATCCAAGCCTACTTCTCTGCCTTCAGCAGTGGATAAAATCATCCGGAAATTATGGGGCGATTCTTCTGTCGATGATATGCCCGCTCAGCCCGAAACAATTAGCAGTTATGAAGACACTACTAAAAGAAAGGAGAACAGATCAAAAGGACTAAACGCGACTACAATGGAAGGGCTATCAAAGCGAGAAGAGTCGCTACTAGGAAATCGCACTCCACCTGAGATCGGTAAAAATCAGGCCGATCATCCACCCTCTCAAAAGCTCCCGCAGGAAAAACAAATAAAGCACGCGGAGCGCGGTAGGACAGGCGGGTCTGGTCGTAGTCGCTAATTCACATCCCTGTGGCTCGGAAATCTCAAATCTAACTTTTCACAGGCAAGCGATGTTATTCGCTTGCCTGTAGTTTTATATGGAAGATGTGAAGCTTTTCCGGTAAGTGCTTATGTCAGAGAGCAAAAAGGTTTATGGAAAGAAAAGGGAGGTTTCACCATCTCAAAAGGGAGTTTTTTCTATGAAAGAACACTTCAACATTTTCCATTTCTTCTCAGGTGCGTTTGTTCCTGCATGGCTTTTATCTCGCTCAGAGATTAGTGCTGGAGCAAAACTTGCATATTCACTGCTTGCGCAGCAGGCTAATTCCAGAGGAACTGTCCAATTGAACTTCCAAGTTGCAGAAGCATCCGTAGGTGAACGAGATGGCAGATTTGCCCGTTACCTTATGGAACTGGAAGAAGTCGGATTAATTCATGTATCGCGCGGCAATGTGCATCAGGAGGACATCCGCATCTACTTCCCATATCATCAATGGATAATTGGTTTGGATGAACAGAAAGAATCTTCTCATCTAATTGCGTCTAAAGAAGCGCCTTCCTCATCACGCCTGTTTCCGAGAGAGGTGCAGCAAGCAAAGCCCAATGTATCGGAATCTCAACAACCTACGCTGCCATTAATTCCATCTGACACTCGCCAGCAGGTTAGAAGACGCAAGGGCCGAAAGCGCTGGGGTAGGCCACGGTCTAAACACTCGCGCGAAATCTGTCATAGATTCACTATCTATAATGTGGAGATGCTCGGCAGTAAAACTATTTACGACCTTGAGGGTTTTACAGATTATCTCTATCGAACTGGCGAGCAGGACGCAGAGATTGATGAGTGGCTCGTCGAGCAGGCGAACGCTGCCTGATCTATTATCCTCTTCAGCAAAAAATAGCCTGTGGAACTATCGAAACCTAGTCTCACAGGCTAATTTTTATGATTATTGCTAATGGCGTTAATCAGATTAATCTTGCATATACTCATCGGGCCGCGTTTGTCATTCGCAATAATGATTCGGATCAAACAAAACTGATGGTAGCCACACTATGGCGTAAACACTCTTCGTTTTTCGCTGTTACGCTGTTGTTGCTGTTGACGGTAAGTCTCCTCTCGCCTCTTGATCTGTGCTTCACTGGCCGTCGCAGTTAAAGTCAAAAAGGCGGTCGCCATCTGCCCTCCCGGCAATGACGATCTGCTCATCATAGGCTCCATCACCCACAAATTGAATCTCACCTCTCCACAATCCAGCCTGAATCTCTTGTCAGGCATCTCCGCCCACCTAGCTTCAACTCCCATCCCACGACTTATTGCTTCTGCAAACTCGCTCAGAGGTCGCCCCTCCCATTCAGTGCCTACCTTATATGTCGCTTCAATTTGATAAAGGCGATCATCAAAGAATCTAAACTCTATTTGAGCAAGATCAGTTGGCTTTCTGGGTTCCTCAGACCAGTTAAATTTCAGTGAGCGCATGCCAAGCTTATCAGGCTCAGGAATTGACAGAGCGCTGCCTTTAAATCTATTAGCAAACTCGGTAAAGGGTGTACCGAGCTTAAATCCGCGCAACGGGAGAAGTTGAGCAAGTTGAACAGGACATTTGTTGATGATTACAGGAGGCTGTGGAGATGATTGGACAATCTCGGACAGGGGCTTTGACATGCCGTTCAACTCAGCCGACTGCCAAAGCTTAATCTGAGGAACTTGAGCAGTTACTAAAGATATGCATGCTAATATCAAAAAAAGAGGCGGCACTCGGTGCATGCTGAAGAAATAACGATAGAATTTAAAAGCTATAAGCCGCTTATTTGTTTGTGCCATCATGATGGATTCTGACCTTTACGAGTACTGGCTACTTATTTTTCTGATGAGGTAAGAATGGCGAATTAACAAAAGCTCTGCTATCTTTGCACCCGGCTTCTTTGACAACTATTGATCTCTGCTTATGCATGAAGCGGCTCATCTCGGATGATGTATGCCGCTGAGGAGAAACTAAGATTACTCCCGGCGGATATATTAAACGATGATATTGTAGGTATAATTATACCTAAACGCAAGGGGGAGTTTGCGTTATTGCCCATTTCAGGAGGTATATCCTGATGGGCAAGCAGACGCGGCAACGCCCTGAGCGGCTTCCTGAGAAGTTGCTTGAAATTCGTCAGAAACTCGGTCTTTCTCAAAGTGAGATGGTCAGGCGATTGGGAGTCGAAGATGAGATAGAAAGAGATTATATTTCAAAATATGAGAGGGGAACGCTAGAGCCTACGTTATTAATGGTTTTGCAGTACGCTCGCGCGGCTAATATCTACGTAGAAGTTTTGATTGATGATGCTTTAGATTTGCCGGAAAGACTACCTGCTAAGCACAAGAGTGAAGGGATTAAGAGACAATCCAAGACAACCAGAAAGCAACTAAACAAAAAGATTGCTTTCAGATTAAAGAGCAGTTAATCTCTGAACTCGCGCCTCCTGTCGAAGCATCATCTTTCGGCGGCTTTTGCACACACAAATACTTTGCTGCCAATCGATTCCAACCCGGAGAGTGGCAGCCCTTATAAACGTTAAGTAGTGAAAGCTCTTTAGAAGAGCGCCAGCACGCTCTGTAACAGGCTCAGCGCGATCCCCGTCACGGGGTCGGTGGTAGCTATTCCAACCGTGCCCATATCGCCGGGTGCGGTCGCAGTTGCGCCTGTATCCATATTGCCAGTAGCAACACCTTGAGTACCCATGTCGCCTGTGGATGTAATGCCGACAGTCTCCATGTTACCCGCGAAAGCTGAGACACTAAGCGCACAGGTCAACGCCAATGCGGCGAAGAGGTTTTTTAAGCTTTTCATTGAGTTTTCCTTTCAGGATAGTTAGCTTTGTGAATTATGGCCGGTGAAGAAAAGCGTCCACCCAGCACCTTCCTGAGTAGCGGCGCGCATTCTACCACTAATCTTAGCAACAAACATTGCGTAGATATAAGAAAGGCTTTCCTCACATGAACTTAGAGATTTCCCTCCTGCACCAAATCGACAATCCCAAGCTAAATCAAAGCGAGAGAGTGCTTCTGCGATGCAGGCTGGCTCAGGAGCTAGAGGAGGCCGGAAATTACGAAGGCGCGACGGGGGCATTAGGCGACCTGTGGAAGGGCGTGGGCGAACGCCCTGCACTTGCGGGGCTGGACGAAAAGACAGCCGCGCAAGTGTTTCTGCGCGTGGGAAGTTTAACCGACAGGATCGGCAGTGCTCGACAGATTGAAGGGTCACAAGAAAGAGCCAAAGATTTCCTGACTGAAAGCCGCGAGCGCTTTTATGCGCTCAAGGACATAAGAGGGGGGAGCGAGGCTCAAATAGAGCTAGCAATCTGTTACTGGAGAGAAGGCGCGCATGATGAAGCCAGAATCACGCTGGAAGAAACCATCAAGCAACTCTCCGATTCTGAGAATGATTTGAAAGCTTTGGCGTTAGTCTATCTCGCGGCGTTTGAACACTCGGCAAACCGCTTAAATGACGCGCTACGAGTGCTAAATGAGGCTGCAACACTTATCAATGAGAAGACAAGTCACTCACTTCAGGGAAAATTCCACAACACCCTCGCCCTTGTACTGAAGGATCTCGGAGCCTCAGAAAAGAGGTCTGATTATATGGATCGGGCGCTCGTTGAATTTACAGCAGCCAGTTTCCATTTCGAGCAGGCCGGGCACATACGATTTAATGCGCGTGTTGAGAACAATCTAGGCTTCCTTTATCTCCAGCTAAACCGCTACCACGAATCACAATTACATCTGGAGCGCGCCCGCCGTCTATTCGTCAGCCTTAAAGATCAGGGCAGCGTAGCGCAGGTGGACGAAACCAGAGCGAGACTGCTCATTGCGCAGGGACAAATCCCGGAAGCCGAAAGGGTCGTTAAATCAGCAGTCCGCACTCAGGAGAAGAGCGGTGAGCAGGCCCTCTTAGCCGAGTCTCTAACCACTCATGGACTCGCGCTGGCCCGTCTCGGAGAATTTGACCGGGCACGTGTCGCTCTTCATCGGGCCATCGAAGTTGCCGCTCTGGTCGGAGATAATGAGAGAGCAGGTGTGGCTGCTCTCACTATCCTTGAAGAGTTGAGCGATCAGCTATCCAATAGCGAGATCACGACCGTTTATGAACGCGCTGCGACCTTGCTTTCTCAATCTCAGGATTTGAATACACTTCTTCGCCTGCTCGCCTGCTCCAAACTGGCACTTACTATAGGGCGGCTGCGTAAAGTCGAGTTTAATACGTCCAACTTCATCTACGCCTCCTCTGAGACAGCTACACTTCTGCGTAATGCCCATAGGGTGGCGGAGAGCGGCGGTACTGTTCTGATAACAGGCGAGACGGGGACGGGTAAAGAGATACTGGCGCGAATGATTCATGAATGGTCAGGGCGCGGCGGGGCGTTCGTACCTGTCAACTGTGGCGCTTTAACAGAGACTCTCGCTGAGTCGCAAATCTTCGGCCATCTAAAGGGCAGCTTCACTGATGCGGTCACAGATCACGCAGGAATTGTGCGTCAGGCTGCTGGAGGAACTCTTTTCTTGGATGAGATAGCGGAACTCTCCCAGGGAAATCAGTCAAAGCTGCTGCGCCTAATTGAGCAGGGTGAGATTCACACTCTCGGAGCGCCTGTACCGGAGCAGGTGGATGTGAGAATAATAGCCGCGACCAATCATGACCTGCGACAGCAGATTAAGCAAAAGAAGTTCAGGGATGATCTGTTCTATCGCTTGCAAACCTTCTATCTGATGATTCCGCCATTAAGAGAGCGGCCAGAGGACATCCCTCCATTAGCAGAGCATTTCATCAAGTTGATTCAAGCTACGATTGGTAAGCGTGTGGTGTTCACTCCCGAAGCCATCGAGGCAATGAAGAACCTTCCTCTGAAAGGTAATGCACGGGAATTACGTGCGCTGATAGAAAGAACAATCATCGTCGCCTCAGAGGGTGAGGTCATCACTGCACAGGCAGTAGAGGCTGTCGCGCTGAGAAAGACTCAAGGTGCTAACTTTCACCAGCCCTGGATAGACTGTTCAATGTGGGAGGAAGTTCGACTTTATGAAGCGAAGCTGATTAAGCAGGCTCTCGACATGGGCGGAGGCTCGGTCGTTCGTGCAGCCGAACTACTTGGCATCTCTCACCAGTCTCTCTCCGCTATGCTGAATAAGAGGCATAAAGAGTTGCTGCCCGCGACGAATCAGGCTGGCAAAAGAAAACGTCGAGTCTTTAGGATCTCCTGATTAGTTAAGACTGAGCTTGTTAGTCTAACGAATCATAGGCTAGGCAAAGCAAATGTTTGAAAATTCGACAAAAGTTCAGCAATGTTCTGAGTGTCAGGCAATAACCTTTAGTTTCTTGACAAGAATAACCCTCAACAGCAGCAAAATGTTAGTCTGGAGCATTCGTACAGCCGAAGAATCTTTTGAGCTTACTTATATCTTAAGATCTCATGTAGCATCTTGCTGATGTAGATGCTTCTGTCAGGCTTAGTAAATAGAACATGACGAGATTCGAAGTCGGCTAACGTCATCCCACCGTCCCACCAGCTTACCTGCTGATAAGGGGTATTAGAGAGTATGAACGAGTCCAAGACAACATTGCTATCGCCCAGCCGTGCCTCAAGGTCTTTGATTGTGCGATAAAAGCGAATCTTAGGATCATCCGGGCCTTGCAGGTGAAGGATGCCCTTTGGGTCAACGAAGGTGACGTGCTGGCGCTGGCCATCGACAAGCCAGAGAATGAAATCAGGATAGAAGTTCCCAGCTTCGAAAAACCCTATACCGCGCCCGCGACTCTGATTACGAAGCAAGTACAATTCCTTATCATGGAAGGACTCTCTATTGTTCTGGTAGAAAGAGCGCAGGTCGACGACGAAATCCCTCTCACCCTCGTTCAGATGAACAGGGCGCACTTCGACCAAATCGCTCTTCAAGTAGATTAAAGGCTCATATAAATGATGATCGAAGCTAATGGCCTGAAGGTTTGAGATGTCAATACTATGCAACTCCCCGCTCTCAATAGAGGCTTTGAGTTGCTGTAGCGTCTCAATTACGTCATCGCGCGACTCATCAACGAGGAAGCGATATTCATCGAAGAAGTTCGGATCATCTTCGCTTAATTCTCGGTACTAGTAGATCATCACAGTGAAATTGATGAGTGCTCCTTGAAGCGGTAAAGTCTGGTCACATGACCCAACAGGAGCCAGACTAACAATGCCGAAAAAGAAATACCTGGTCACGCTGACCGACGAGGAGCGCGCCCAACTGGAACAACTGCTGCGCGGCGGGAAGGCTGCTACCCGTAAAGTGACCCGCGCCCGCATTCTCCTCAAAGCCGCTGACGGCTGGCAGGATCAGCGAATCGCCGAAGCGCTCAACATCGGACGCGCCACGGTCGAGCGCACGCGCCAGCGCTTCGTCGAGGAGAATCTCGCGGCGCTGGATGAACGCCCGCGCCCTGGCAACACGCCGAAGCTGGATGCGAAAGCCGAAGCCCGACTGATCGCCGAAGCGTGCAGCACTGCCCCGGAAGGACGCGAGCGCTGGACGTTGCAACTGTTGGCGGATCGCGTGGTGCAGTTGCAGTTGGCCGACTCCTATTCTTACGAGGCGGTGCGGAGGGTGCTCAAAAAAACGAACTCAAGCCGTGGTTAAAAGAGCAATGGTGCATCCTGGAGGTCTCGACTGAGTTTGTCGCTGGCATGGAAGATGTGCTGGAACTCTATGCCGAGCCATACGATCCGCAACGCCCGAAATTTAACTTCGATGAAAGCAGCAAACAACTCATTAAAGAGATACGCTCACGGCTGCCAGCGCAACCCGGACAGCCAGCGCGCTTTGATTACGAGTATCAAAGAGGCGGCACGCGCAATCTGTTTCTCTTTACTGAACCACAAGCGGGATGGCGGCATGTCATCATCACTGACCAGCGGACGATGATTGATTTCGTGCACCAGATGCGATGGCTGATGGATGAAGCGTACCCGCAAGCCGAGGTGATACGAGTTGTGCTTGATAACTTGAACACGCACAAAGCCGCTTCGCTGTATGAAGCGTTCGCCCCGGAAGAAGCCAGACGGATTGTCAAAAAGCTGGAGTTTCATTACACGCCAAAGCACGGCAGTTGGCTCAATATGGCTGAGATGGAACTGAGCGTGTTGCAGCGTCAATGTCTGAATCGCCGTCTCCCGGACGAAGCAACTCTGAGCCATGAAGTCGCCGTGTGGGAGAAGCAACGTAACAAGAAGCAGGCGACCATTGACTGGCGCTTCTCGGTGACGGATGCGCGTGAAAAGCTGAAACGACTTTATCCATCGCGTTCATCGTGATGAACTACTAGACCCGTACTGCTTGCAGGATGGAAGTTGGATGAACGGTCGAGCCTCACAGCCACGGTAAAACTGCCGGATACGACAGGGAATAGAACAAGCGCGGTGGAGTTTATGTATGAGAGGTTTCCAAAGCGGAAGGGGTTTTACTTTGCCATTGGGGGTCAGGTCGTTAGGTTCCGGCGGGGCTTTCAGTTTTAAGTGGTTTTGAGAGTGAAATGCGGGTGGGATTTGCTTTCTGAGGAGTGGGGTTCCTCACACCTTGCCAAAAGTCTAGCCATTACAGAAGTTTTCTGTTATGGTCTTGGCTGTCCTTCGGGACATAAGCGGGGATGTCAGGTTACTCACTCAGATTTCGTCTGGTGCTTGCCGACTACCCCGCTTCACTTTGCGCTGGAAATTCTTTAAGGCGTCACCCATCCCGTATTCCCTGAGCCTGAAGTCTTTCTATAAAAGCTTCCATCTGTTGTGTTGCGCCGGGTCGAGCCAATACTGGCAGTCTGAACGCCTTCAGGGGAACCCGCACCCGCATAGTCGCAGATGGTTTTTCCAGTGTCGTAGCAGGCTTTTCCAATAATCAAATTTGCGAGCGTCGAGCCTGCGTTGTTGGTTAGTTTGACATCGCCATCTGCGGGGCTTGAGAACGCGGAACGGGTGTCAAAGTGAAGACTCCACACGCCTAAAGGCGGAGGCATCCTTGTAACGGACTGGAAGTCCTGTCTGTGGCGAAACTCGACGCTTTAACTTGCATCGTCTTCGCCTTCTACTCGAAAGTCTGAGTCCTGGTCATGACTTTGTTCTTCGATGTATTGCTTGATAACTTCGTCGGTGACGTTGCCACTCGAAACGCAAAAGTATCCGCGCGCCCAGAGATGGCGGCCCCAGAACTTCTTTCTCAGGTGTGGAAACTCATGCATCAACTTGTAGCTACTCTTTCCCTTGAGCATCTGGAGCAGCCGACTAATGGTCAGACTCGGCGGCACGCTCACGAACAGGTGAATGTGGTCGCTGGCGACGTGCCCTTTCATAATCGTGACTTCCTGGCTGCCGCAAATTTCGCGGATCAGTTCTCGGAGACTTGTGCCAACTTCACCTCTCATGACTGGTTTACGATACTTCGTGACCCAAACAATGTGGAGGTGGATGCGAAAAACGGTGTGTGCGCCATGCCGATACTCTGTCATGGCTGTGGACTTTAACACGCATCAGAAAACCTACTGAAGTCTTCGCCTAAAGGCGAGGGTTTTAACCCTCCCCGATGGGGACAATAATCCTAACGGCAAGCCTTCGTTCGAAGGGTCTCAGCGGCCTTGCCGTCGATGGCAACGGCGAGGTGGTAGCCGAGGTACGTGGTGGTGCAGCTCTGTTCGACCTCTATGGGGAAGAGAGGAAGGGTAAAATCCTTGCAGGCGAGCAGTACACAATCCAATCGTCGGAGGCTAGAGAAGGGGCCGCGGGGCCCAAGAGCGGCACAGTGTTCAAGGGACGGCAACGTCTGGCGATCAAGGTTGACAACGTCCTCGGCGGACTGAACGTGCTCGGTAGAGCGCCGAACGGCGATACCTTCATCCTCGTCGAGGAGTTGTCGGACACGCACGTCCTACGCGTTGATCAGACCGTGCGTCGGTACAGCGACGCCGGGACACTCTTAGGCGTGGCCCGCGTACCGCTGGACGAGCGATATACTTACGTCAGAAACGGGGTGACGGTCGCCCCTGATGGCCAGGTTTTCGCCCTAATTACGACTGTGGGTAACAACAATGGACTTGGCGGCGTCACGATGACCTTCAGTGGTTCATAAACGGGTTCTACGATCACAGACAGCAACGGCTATTACTCGTTTGCATCGCTAGCGGCGGGCGGGAATTATACGGTGACACCCGCGCGCGATAGCTATACCTTTAATCCGCAGAGTCTGAGTTTCACCAATCTGAGCGGTAGCCAAATAGGCAACTTCATCGGGTCACCCATCGGACAACCACCAGTGAGGCGCGCCGCTTTTGATTTCGATGGTGACGGCAAGACCGATCTTGCCGTCTGGCAACCGCACGACGATAACTGGCAAATCATTAACAGTACGGATAGCTCACATCGCGTTCAACTCTTTGGCGGGCAAGGCAACGGCGATTTCTTAGTTCCCGCAGATTATGATGGTGATGGCAAGGTAGACATCGCCTTCTGGCGCTCGGTTGACGGAAACTGGCATATCCTCCAAAGCACCTCCGGCACGGAGATCATTCACAACTGGGGTGCCAGCACTGATCGGCCTGTGCCCGCCGATTACGACGGCGACGGCAGGGCAGATATTGCAGTCTGGCGACCCAGCGAGGGCAATTGGTATATTATTAACAGCTCGACCGATACCGTTACCGTGAGAGGCTGGGGAGTCGGTAGTCTGGGTGACATTCCGGTTCCGGGAGATTATGACGGGGACGGAAAAACAGACATTGGCGTTTGGCGACCCTTGGAAGGTAACTGGTACGTCATTAACAGCGCCGACAACTCGATAGCCATACGGAATTGGGGTAATAGCACTGACATACTTGTAGCAGGTGACTACGACGGCGACAGTAAAACTGATTTAGCTGTCTATAGGCCGAGCGAAGGCAACCGGTACATCATTAGCAGTGACACCGATACCGTCAGCACGCAGTACTTAGGCAGCGGCAATAGCGTTCCAATACCTTCCGCTTACCTGCCACAGTAGGTAGTCATGCAGGACTTTACAAGGATTAAGGCTTGATGTAAGACGAAATATAACCTTCTTGTAGCATAATTCTCGCAATATAACCTCATCCGTACTGCTCTTTCTTGCAAAGAGTTAGGATAGCTATCGAATGCTCAGGATGTTTCTGTATTCAACTCATGTTATAAAGCGAAAGGGTAGTTATTCTGAATAATGATAGTGGCTAAAGGCGTAGATTTGTACATGCTGATTCCTGAGTCGGGAAAGCTTATCAATATATTTGTAGATTTTCGTAAGCGCTTAGCATCGCTTTTACTTGTCTTGCTCACGTGCGTTTTGCACGTTCATGTGGAGGCAATGCCTTCAAGTGGCTTCCACACTGCAAATCCAACCTCTATAGCCGACAATAGCACGCGCTCTGGTCTTGTTAGGAATGTTGCTGATTATGGAGTCAAAGGAGATGGTGTAGCGGACGATACGAGTAGTCTTCAGGCAGTAATAGATGCTATGCCCGCAGGTGGTGTGCTTCAGATTCCGGCGCGTGCTGATCTCAAACTTACCGGAACTATCTTTGTGCATGGCAAGAACGGCATCGCCATTGAAGGCTCGCAAGGGGACGCTTACGGCAAAACTTATCCGCGCCTCACATGGGCCGGTAGCGCGGGTGGCACTATGATGCGATGGGTGAATTCTAACTCGACGCAGATTTCCGGTCTCTATTTTGAGATGGGGTCAGCAGAGGTGGCGTTGGATGTTGACCAGGATACGGATCGCGCCTCTGCTGGGACAATCAAAGCGGAAACGAATGTACTCGTGTGCCCACAATGCAGGTTCAAATCCGACTCGGAAGGGTATAAAGCTACGGACGTTGGGCGCGCTATTACGGTAGCTAGCGCTGGCGCGTCTGGCCGCACGCTCTCTACGACGATTAAAAGCGTGTTAAGTCCGTCGCAAGCGGAACTCGCTATTAACGCTTCCACGTCTGTCACCTCTACCAATGTTTCTATTACATCGCCTTACGGCAACAACGTCTCGTCGTCAAACAGATTCGAGCGACTGACGTTTAGTAAAAAGAACCCGGATGCTTCGGCGGTTGGCCTGAGGATTTCGTACTGGTCTATGAACAATAACGAGCGGACGCAGATTGATCGCAGCAGTTGCTTCTTCGGTGGCTACAAAGAAGCGTCAACGACTCGCGGGACATGTTTTAAGATTGGAGACGCAAGTGTTGGGGGCGGCTCGAATGCTTTCAGCACTATCTTCACCAGCGTGTATTGGTACGGGCCAAGTTATGGGATTGAGGCGCACACGGCAAAGATCATCTCCATCAACTGTCAGTCTAACTTCGCGGCTGTTGATTACAAGCTGACGGGCGGTGCGACCGCGCAGATTATAGAGCACTACTCTGAATTTCAGCGCCAGTTTGTGACGAGCGTCGGCGGGCGCGTGGCAATCAGCGGAGGCTTTATAGGCAACGGCGCGTGGAGCGCATCGTTCCCTTTGATCTATACAGACGGCGGGATTCTTTTCATTTCAGGCTTGGAAACATCCAATCAGCCCGGCATCACGCTCGCCGACGCTAACCCTTCCGGCAATTCATGGCTCGTAATAGACTCCGCTTCGATTACCGCTCTACCCATCAATTACAAGAATTTTTCGCAGGGTGTTGCTTCGCTTATGGGATCAAATAGAGTGGGGCTTTATCTTGGAGGGGCGGACGGCGTAGGCTCAAGCATACAGATGAAGGGTACTACATTTAATAACCTCAACTTCATGTTCAATAACAATCTGTCGGCGCAAGGAAACGGAACGATAGTCTATTGCCAGGATTGTGTGCTTGGCTCCGTTCCATGCAAGGGCGGCGGAACCGGGGCATTCGCGAAACGAATCAATAGCTCATGGAACTGCCAGTAGACAATAAAACTGGCCGCAGAGCGTTATTGCGGCTTCGGCGTAGGAAGCAAGCGACGCTGATTTACTCTTGACAGAGTAGACCTCGTGTCGGTAGTCTCTTGGGGCTTTCCTAGGGTATTGTCCTATTACATGGGTCGTCAATTTATCGTCAAAGGCTCTCCTCACAGTTCAAGCCCCGAAACTACGAGAGAGCCTGTAAGCTTTTTGATATGCAGCACAATTGCAGGTTATGCATGGCTAGTGTCGGAACGCGCCCAAGTAAAGACGCTCCGACACCATAGCTTTGATACAGATGGCTAAATAGGTTGCAGCCAGGCCGAGCAAGTTTAGCTTAGATGCTATATTAACCCGAATTCGTCCGTCGTCTTGTCGAGTTTTATCCGCTAGAAGCCTCGTCGTAGTCTCCCGGCTTGGAACTCGCGCTGAAACTTCATTCAACAAGCATATCGCTGCTTCCGTGTAGATTAACCTATGAGTACCACTGACCCTATTACCTATCCTTTAGGTTGGCATTCGGGAAAAGTTGAGGACGGACAGGCGATGGCGTTGCTGGCGCTGAGCCATACGGTGATAGAGCACCAGCTATATAGCACTATGCTTAATGAAACGTTTGCTGTGGGCACGCGAGTCGGCGCTTTCAGCGTCCGCCGTTTAATGATGCTTACGGGCTTGAACGGTTATAACACCGTACGTCGTGGGCTCACTGGTTTATGTAGAAAGTTAAGCATCGAGCGGCAGCGCGTGGCTGGCGCTAACGGTTTACAAAATCCTGGGGCCATCTATCTGATTTTCAGCCCCGAGGAGATTTTCGAGCGGCGCAGGTCTGCTGGTCAGGCCCCTTTCCCCAAAGAGATTAGGCCATATCATAACAACAGGGCTTTTGGCTTGGCGATGGAGCGCGTGGTCGGACGTTACAATTTAAGCCGGCGCGAAGCTCAAGTTGCTCTGTGCTGCGTCGAAGGATTAACCAATGCCGAGATCGGCGAGCGGTTGTTTGTTAGTAAGCCGACCATCAAATTTCATCTGCGGCACATCTTCGCTAAGTTCGGTGTCAAGCGCCGCACCGAACTGGTTTCACGTTTACTGATGCCGGACACTGAGCCTGAGGGCTTTGAGCATTCAAGGTAGGGTTGATGGCGAGCAGGCATGCGACGATGGCATCTGCTCGCTCTGTGTGACAGCTATGATTGCCGCCTCGCACCTGAGGCTTCCCCATGGGGTACTGCATTCATCTCTTCGCAACCGAGCGCGAAGAGAGCTTGGAATGCTACGGGTAAAGTGTATTTAGTTGAGCTATCGGAGACGCAAGGCATGAGCACAAAGAAAGAGAAGAAAAAGAAGAAGCGTACGGCGCTGGTAATTTGCCGCGACCGCAAGCAGTTCTGGACGACACAGGCGCAGTTCTGGCAATGGGTCAGAGATGGCGTCATTATGAAGACGCAGGATCGCCCGCTCACAGGCATTTTCCTGCGCGACCACGAGGAGTCAATAATCGTTTTAAGCAACACATTGCTCAATCTTGCCCATCCGAATCACTTGACGGAGGTGCTGGGGGCGCGTCGCGGAAGCCTATCCGGGAAGTAGTTATGAGAAAGATTAAAGAACCTGCGATTGGTTTGCTTAAAGCTTGCGCGTTTCAAGGGCTTCGCGCCTCGGTTGTGCTGGTGATTCTACTTTGTGCTATGTCGCAGTCCGCTCGCGCACAGCAAACAGCCGATAAACCGTCTGCCGATGGGCAGGTGGGCATTGGGACGAACGTGCCCTCGCCCCTTTCGCAAAGGGACGACCGCTATCGTATCGGGCCGAATGATGTGCTCGACATACGCGTTTTCAATAAGCCGATTCTCTCGCGCGATAACGTGCGCGTTGACGGGCGAGGCATAATACGAATGCCTCTGATTGAAACCGATATTCAGGCCGCATGTCGCACCGAGACAGAGCTAGCGCAGGAGATAGCGCGTCTCTATCTCAAATACCAAAGACGCCCGCAGGTCGATGTCTTCGTCAAAGAGTATCAATCGCAGCCCGTGGCCGTCATCGGCGCGGTCAATGCGCCGGGACGTTTTCAACTTCAACGGCGCGTGCGCCTGTTGGAACTGCTGGCCTTCGCCAATGGCCCGGCTGAGCGTGCAGGGCGTAGCGTGCAGATCATTCATTCTCTGACGCCGACAATTACGTGCGAGCTGACTGCTAAGGATGATTCCGATGAGATAGCAGTGGCAGGTTTTATATCTTATAACCTGAGCGAAACGTTGCGCGGCGAAGAGAAAGCTAATCCGTTTGTTCGGCCCGGCGACATCATCACGGTTCCAGACGCTGACCAGATATACGTTGTCGGTAATGTGATGAAGCCTTCGGCGATTCCGCTCAAAGAAACTATTACGGTCTCGCGTGCAATTGCCATGGCCGGTGGAAAGATGCCCGACACCAAGAGCGACCGTGTTCGTATCATACGCCAATTGTCTGGCAGCACCACTAAGACGGAAATCTTTGTTGACTTAAACGCGATTGATAAACGCAAGGCAGAAGACATTGTGCTCCAGCCTAACGATATAGTCGATGTGCCGACGGCCAGCGGCAAAAGACTCCTTAAGAGCTTTGTCGGCGCAATTGTTCCTTCGGTCGCACAGCTTCCCGTGCGCATAGTGCCTTAAATTTATGATATTGCTTGTTAATAGAGTCCCACGCCGGAAGGTGAAGCCATGAAAGAACGCCGGGCGATTGCGAGAAGGGGCGCGGAAATACAGAGCCTTGAAAGCCCCGCCGAGAAACTTCCGCCGCCATCGCAGAATTATGATTATAGCGCAGAGAATGTTGATACGGACGAAGTGCATCTGCGCGACTATTGGCACTACGTGCGCAAGCGTTTGTGGCTGGTCATCGGCGTCACCCTGCTCATAACTATCATTGCGATCATCTACATGGCGCGCAAGCCGGATATTTATGAATCTCAGGCACGCGTTCAGGTTGACCTGGAAAACAACAGCCCGTTGAGCGGCACAGCTAAGAACGGCTCTGTCATAGTCAATAGTCCCGTCAACGACCCTGCATACTTTAACACACAGCTTCAGATTCTGATGAGTCCGGGCCTGCTGCGGCGCGTCGTCAAAACTCTTGACCTGGAGCATAATCAGGAGTTCCTGCGCCCGTACACGGCGCAGAATCGCTCGCTGTGGCAGAACCTGTTGCGCATGGTCGGACTTGGGGATCGTGGCCGAAGCGGTGAGGATAAGGGGGCTGGCAAGATTCCAATCACGAGTCAGGTCGCTCCGCCTAGTCAAAGCGAAGACCTCGCTGAAGCCAAACAGTTAGCACCTTACGTGAAGACGATTCAGGAATCGTTGAAGATAGAGCCGGTAAAAGATACGCGCCTCGCCGTCCGGGAAACACGCCTCATAGACATACGCTTTGAGCATCCAGACCCGGAGGTGGCTGCCAAGGTGGCAAATGCTATCGCCAGCACTTTTGTGCTCTCGAATCTGGAGCGAAAGAGTGAGTCAAATAATACGACTGGCGATTTCCTACAGAAGCGTATCGCTGAATTGCAGGCGGAGATTCGGCGTAAAGAAGAGGAGTTAGTTAATTATGCCAAGAACCACCAGATCGTCTCGCTAGATACCAGCCAGAACACTGTAGTTGAGCGTTTGGTCGGACTAAATAAGCAACTTCTGGAAGCAGAGAATGAGCGCAAAATGGCTGAGGCCGCATATCGCGCTGCGCTGGCACCGGGGGCGGCCAGTTCTCTGGCCGAAGAATCAGCCAAGCAGATAGCCGAAACGGAAGGTAAGCTGGCCGAGTTAAGGGCCAAGCGTGACGCGCTACTGGTCGAAAACACTGAAGAGTATTTTGAGGTCAAAGAGGTCAAGGATCAGATAGCGGCTCTCGAAAAGTCTCTGAAGGAGATGCGCAGCCGCGCCACGACGGTCGTCATCTCCAATCTTGAGACGCGCTATCGTCAGGCCCTGGCCCGCGAAGAGTCCTTGCGCAAAGCCTTCAACGAGCAGCGCGGCGAAACGATGGTGCAGAACGAAGCGGCCATCAACTACAAGATAATTCAACAGGAGATTGAAACTAATAAGGGGTTACTGGATGGGCTGCTTCAACGCTCGAAAGAGAACGACGTGGTGCTGGCCGGAACTCCGAATAATATCCATGTCGTAGATTACGCAATTATATCGGACTGGCCTATCGGCCCGCGCCGTATGCAGAGCGTCATGCTGGCGTTCGTGCTCTCTTTGGGCGCAGGGGTCGGGCTGGCGCTTTTTCTGGAATACCTTGATGACACGGTCGGCTCAGCCGAGGACGTAGAGAAGATGCTTCATCTTCCTGCGCTGTGTGTTATCCCATCGAGCAATAGCAGAGGCCAGCGCCGCCGCTCTATCGGCAACGCCTTGCAGCGTAATGGAAACGTAGACGCCGCCTCTGAGTTGTTACTCAATGCAGACGCTCGCTCGCCGCTCGCGGAAGCTTACAGGCAACTGCGAACTTCCGTGCTTCTTTCCACGGCGGGGCACGCGCCGCGCACGCTCCTTGTCACATCCAGTATGCCCGGCGAGGGTAAAACGACAACGGCTGTGAATCTTGCCGTCAGCATGGCACAGACCGGAGCAAGCGTTCTTTTAATTGATGCGGACATGCGCCGCCCGCGCCTTCATACTATCTTTGATATAGAGAAACGGCGTGGCTTGAGCACTATCCTTTCGAGCGAGGTCAGTCAGGCCGACATCTTTGAGATTGTCGAGCAGCATCAGGGAAGCGGCCTTCACCTGCTTACTTCGGGGCCTGTGCCTCCTAATCCAGCCGAGTTGATTGGGTCTGAGCAGATGCGAAGTCTTATCACTATGCTCCAGACCATGTACACACACATCATCATAGACTCGCCGCCCATAGCTTCCTTTACGGACGGCGTGCTCCTCTCCTCTATGATAGACGGCGTCTTATTCGTAGTGCACGGCGGCAAGAGCACGCGCACCATCGTTAAGCGTGCGCGCCAGCTATTACAGGACGTTGGCGCAAAAATACTGGGCGTGGTGCTGAACAACGTCAACCTGCGTTCGGACGACTACTACTATTACCAGCGCTATTATCAGCAATCCTATTACAAAGCTGACCCCGAAACTGAAACTCTGACCTCGGACGCGCAATACTAGATGTCTATGAAGGTAATTGAGCGCGAGGCAGCCAGTGATATCGGACGGCTTGGGCTGCCTAAAGGGATTCCATCTTTAACCATTCGTCCGGCTGGCGGCTGGTCTCCTCTGGGTCTTAAGGAACTGTGGGAATATAGAGAACTGCTCTATTTCCTGACCTGGCGGGACATCAAGGTTCGTTATAAGCAGACGGCGCTCGGAGTGGCGTGGGCCGTCATCCAGCCTCTTTTCATGATGCTGATCTTCAGCCTTTTCTTTGGGCGTCTGGCGAAAGTCCCTTCGGATAATATCCCGTATCCGGTCTTCGCCTTCTGCGCGTTGTTGCCTTGGCAACTCTTCGCGCACGCTCTAGCAGAATCAAGCAATAGCCTCGTCGCCAACGAACGCTTAATCACAAAGGTCTATTTCCCGCGCCTTGTGATTCCGCTCTCGGCTGTGCTGGCCGGATTGATGGATTTCGCCGTAGCCTTTCTGATCCTAATTGCGATGATGCTCTTCTATGGCATCACGCCGCATCTGGCCGTGCTCACCTTGCCGCTCTTCATCCTGCTCGCAGTCCTGGCGGCGCTTGGCGTGGGGTTTTGGCTTTCGGCGCTCAATGTGCAGTACCGCGATGTGCGCTACACTCTGGCTTTCCTCACGCAGTTTTGGCTCTTCGCCACTCCGGTTGCATATCCGAGCAGCCTGATTCCAGAGAAGTGGCGCGCCCTTTACGGTTTGAATCCGATGGCGGGCGTGGTTGAAGGATTTCGCTGGGCGTTGCTGGGAAGGACGGAGGCACCAGGCCCGATGCTGATTGTTTCCTCCGCCGTAACGATCCTGGTGCTTGTGGGCGGTCTCTACTATTTCAAGCGCATGGAAGAGAGCTTCGCGGACATTGTTTAAGTTATGAGCGAGATTGCCATTCGCTGTGAAGGGTTGAGCAAGCGTTATCGCATAGGGCAGCGCGAAGTGCGCTACAAAGCCTTGCGCGATACTTTGACGGATGTCTTGGCCGCGCCTGTGCGTAAGGTGCGCAAGGCGTTCGCCAGAGGCTCGTCCGCTCAAAACTCCAACGGGCAGGAATCCATCTGGGCGCTCAGAGATGTCTCCTTTGAAGTCGAGCGCGGCGAAGTCGTAGGCATCATCGGTCACAACGGCGCAGGGAAATCTACCCTGCTCAAGATTCTCTCGCGCATCACCAAACCGACCGAAGGCTGTGTGGAGATTCACGGTCGCGTCGGCTCGCTCCTTGAAGTCGGCACGGGCTTTCACCCTGAATTAACAGGCCGCGATAACGTCTACCTCAACGGCTCAATCTTGGGAATGCGCAAAAGCGAGATTGAGCGCAAGTTCGATGAGATAGTGGCCTTCGCCGAAGTCGAAGAATTCGTAGACACGCCCGTCAAGCGTTATTCCACAGGCATGTACGCGCGTCTTGCCTTCGCCGTCGCCGCTCATCTTGAGCCCGAGATACTTGTCATTGACGAGGTGCTGGCCGTCGGCGATGCGGCGTTTCAGAGGAAATGCTTGGGCAAGATGAATGATGTCGCCAGCGCCGGAAGAACCGTTCTTTTCGTCAGCCACAACATGCAGGCCATCCAATCGCTCTGCCGCAACACGCTCCTGATTAAGTCCGGCAAAGTAGAAGCTTTCGGTAACACGAAAGCTGTTGTCGCACGCTATCTGGCGGGCATAGCAGAGATGGGAAGCGAAGTCGGCTGGCCGGAAGACGCCGCGCCCGGCAATCAGGAGATTAAGCTGACGGCGCTGCGTGTCTACACGGAGAATGCGGCGGAAGGCATCTATTCAAGCAGCGAAAATCTTAATGTTGAGATGGAGTTTACGGCGCGCTCCAGACATTCCGGCCTATGCATAGGCTTTGACGTTCTCAATTCCGAAGGCGTCGTCGTCGCTCGCTCTTACCAGACAGACCTCCCACCGGAACAGTGGCCGGAAATACGATTGGGCAAGAATAAATGGTGCTGCACGATTCCGCGAGGGCTTCTGAACGCAGGGCTCTACTACGTCAGTCCCAGAATCGGCGTCCATAATATGTACTGGATTATTAACTCAGACCCGGCGATACGCTTTGAGGTGATACTGGATCACGGAGTCTCGCCATTCTGGAACACGCTGAACGCTGCGAGCAGACCCGGAGTCATAGCGCCTATCTTCAAGTGGGTTTCGTAATATGAATCTGTCCAGATTTATACGGAAATGTTTGACAGACAGGCCAGCTGCCCTTAAAAGCGCTAAGATTGTGGCCCGGCAGTATTACGGGCAGCTGTACTGGGCTCTAAAACCACACACACCTTTGCCCTATCACTTTCCCACTGGCGGCACCTTATTACTTGAGCCGAAACATGCGTTCACAGGAGTCTTCTGGCCCAACGTAGATCGTTACGAGCCGGATGTCTGTAATTTTCTGCAACACATCTTGAAGCCGGGCGCGACATTTATTGACTGCGGCGCGAACGTAGGATTCTTCTCCATACAAGCGGGCGCGCTTGTTGGCAGGAGTGGAAAGGTCATCTCGATTGAAGCCAACCCGCATACTTACAAGCTGCTTGAGCGTAATTTAAGAGCCAACGGTTTCGGTACTCCGGTTCATTGCGCGCTCACATCCGAGACCGGTGAAGTTGAACTGTTTGTTCCCGGAAGCTGGGACGTTTATTCCAGCCTGCGCGCAGACGGTCTTGTAGAAGGTGTAGCCGACCACTCCTTCAAGGTAAGGGGGCGCACGCTTGACCAGGTGGTAGATGGGTTGGCGCTCTCCCGTATTGACTTGGTCAAGATTGACATAGAGGGCGGCGAGTTGGACGTGCTGCGCTCCGCGCCCAAAACATTGGGCAGGTTTCGCCCGTTCATTATTATGGAATATGGCCTGAACACCTGGCCTGCTTTTGGCGTGTCCAGCGAGGATTTGAAGCAATTGGCAGTAGAGTTCAGCTATAGTATCAATCTTTTCAGCGTGCAGAAACAGAGGTTAGTTCCAGTGACGAAAGAGATTTGGAAGAGCGGCTATGTCAACCTAATCTTAGCTCCCGAAGAGCACGCGGCAAAGCTTATTTAGAAACTCTTTGCATAGTAAATCCCTCTGATATTCAGTCATCGTCCGTAATCATCTTAGCAGCACCCTCATGCGAATCTTTCTTGCCGTCAGACATTCGATAAATCCGGATTTCTATTATGGCGGCCTGTGGAGCGGAAACTTCTATCCGGCCCTGCGGCGGCTGGGGCACGAGATAATAGAATCGGAGGTTGACCTGCTTCCCGCCAGCCGCTTCATGCATGTCGCATGCGACTTCACCCCGCTCGAAGAGGAGACGCGCGCTCGCATCACCGAGCAGATAATCGAAGAAGTCCGGCGTGCGCATAGTGAGCAGCCCCTAGATCTTCTTCTAAGCTATTTCTATAACGCGCAGTTCGACCCCGCCGGCTTCGATGAGATTCATCGTCTGGGCATCCCGACAGTCAATTTCTATTGCAATAGCATCTACCAGTTTGAACTGGTCAAGGATGTAGCAGGGCGTGCGCACTTCTCATGGCACTCAGAGAGGGATGCGCAGAGTCTCTACAAAAACGCGGGCGCGAATCCCGTTTGGGTTCAGATGGGGGCAGACCCGAACGTCTACCATCCTCATTTGCAGAAGGCTCGGCAATTGAAAGCCTGCTTCGTGGGCCAGCGTTATGCTGACCGCGACCGCTTGCTCGTCGCCTTAATCTCTGAGTCCGTGCCTGTTGATATTTACGGCAGCGGGTGGGACGCAAAGTATGTGGCTGATTCAGGGAAGAGTTCTAACGGCAAAGAGACAATCTACATGGGTCGCGAACTGTTGGCGGCGGGCAGCGCTAAAAGTTACGCACAGGCCGGTTGGCAGAATTTTAGAAGACACGGAATCCTGGGCGGAGTTGACAGAAACGCCCGCCAGTTAATCTACCGTTCCGAGAGTCGAAGGTTAGACGCTCTTCTTGCTTCAGCCGCACGTGGCTTTGCCGGTGATATTAGCGAGACGTTCAGTGAGTACGAAGTCATACTCAATTTCAGCAACGTGTGGGCGGATGGCCGTCCGGGCTCGCGTCTTATCCCACACGTGCGGCTGCGCGATTTTGAAGCTCCCATGTGCCGCACCTGCTACCTGACTGGCGCAAGCGATGAGATAGAGGAGTTCTACGAAGTCGGCAAAGAGATTGACACCTACTCTGGCGCGGAAGAATTGGTGGATAAGACTAAGTTTTATCTTGCCCATCCAGCACAGGCCGAAGCTTTGCGCGAGGCGGGTTATAGAAGGGCCACAAGTGACCACACGTGGGAGCGCAGGTTCGAGCAGCTCTTCCGGAAGATTGGACTGGCGAATGTTTAGGCGCTTGATTCCTTCATGCATCTGCTGTTAATCAAATGAGCACTACCTTGCGCTTGTGGCGACTAAGATTTCTGGAAGGCATAGGAGTCAAGAGCTTTCGCGCACGCAGCGGGCTCAACCAGCCTTTCGTCTGTCACCTGGGCGATTTTCTGGGAGAGCATCCCTTTTACAGCGCTGACTCAAGCCGCGACGAAATCACTATCATGGCGGCTTGGTGCAGCCAGTTTGATGAGCCGGTTATTTTAGATGTGGGCGGCAATGTCGGCTTCATAGCTACGCAGGTCGCCCAGCTATTGCTCGATAAAAATCCGCGCGTCTTCAGCTTTGAGCCTGTGCCGCACACTTTCCGTCGTCTGGTTGAATCCGTCCGGCGTTTGGGGCTGGAAGATTACGTCTATCCCGTTTGCAGCGCGCTCTCGGACGAGCCGAAGCTGGCACGCATCTGGTACGCCGAGCGCGCAACGCTCTTTGCTCAAATTTCCGACAAGCCGAACGAGCGCGTCGGAAATAAGAGCGCGTGGTGCAGCGCTCTCACGCTTGACCATGTTCACGCGGCCATAGGCCACGCGCCTTCTCTCATTAAAGTCGATGTCGAGGGGCATGAGGTCAAGGTGTTTAGGGGAGCGAAAGGGTTGTTGGCGAGCGCGTCTCGCCCGGCGATTCTCTTTGAGCTTAATCCCATGACGCTGAATGAGACGGGCGGCGACATCTGTGAATTGGCCGATCAACTTGGCGGCTATCGCTTCTTCTACATAAATGATTTCGAGGGCCAGCGCATGAAGTTTGGCGAAAGGGTCGCCGATATTAAGAGCATCGATTGGGTGGCTAATATCTTCGCCGTGCCGGAGACGCCGGAAGCGGAGCATTTATGGTCTCAAGCCGTCGCGGAGGCCGATAGAGCCTTGAGGTCATACCGCAAGTAGTCTTCATTTAGTTGCGGCAACGCATCCACGGAAGATTGAATGGCCGTCATATTGCCAGTCTCCGCCATCGTCCCGACCAGAGAGCGTGCTGTTGTCTTTGACAGAATGTTGCGTAGCCTCGCGGCGCAATCGGCGCAGCCCCTTGAGATGATTGTCGTAGATGCTTCCGACGGGCAAGAGACCGCAAAGATGTGCGAGGGAAAGATTGAAGGGCTCGCAACCAGAATTGAGTATCACCGCGCCGATGAGGCCGGCGCGGCCACGCAGCGCAATCAGGCCATCGCTCACGCCACGCAAGGCGCGGTTCTGTTTCTGGACGACGATATTGTTTTCGAGCCCGATTGTATCGCGCGGCTCTGGCAGGCGCTTGAGAGCGATGCACGCATGGGCGGCGTCAACGCGATGATTACCAACCAGCGATACTTTCCGCCGGGCCAGTTGAGCCGCACGCTCTTTCGCGTGCTTGATGGCCGCGCACAGGAGAGTTACGCGGGCCGGTGCATAGGCCCGGCCTTCAACCTGCTGCCCGAAGACAGGGAGGATTTGCCGGAGGTCGTGCCCGTGGAATGGCTCAATACAACCTGTACGCTCTACAGGCGCGAGGCTTTGCCTGAGCCGCTTTTCGACAGCCATTTCGCAGGATATTCGCTGATGGAAGACCTCGCGCTCTCGCTTCATGTCGGACGAAAATGGAAACTTGCGAACGCACGGCTGGCGAAGATTTTCCACGACTCGCAGCCGGGCGCACACAAGGACAATGCGGCGGCTATGTCTCGTATGGAACTGGTCAACCGCCATTACGTGATGACGCGCGTGCTGGGCCGACAGAGTTTTTCGGACTATCTGAAGCTGGGGTTGTTTGAGACCTTCGGCATCGTCACGTCGCTGACTTCAATCGGCGCGTGGAGAACTTTGCCAGCCGTGCTGCTGGGTAAGCTCGCGGCAATGGGCAGCGTGCTCACAAACAGAGATTCCAGCCGGGCATGAAAGTTCTGATAGGCATCACGACAAAGAATCGCGCACTGATTCTCCCCAAAGCTATCGAATCAGCTCTGGCGCAGGATTACCCGTATAAAGAGGTCGCGGTGTTTGATGACGCTTCGACCGATAAGACCGAGGGTTTGCGCGATAGTTTCCCGCAGGTGCGCTGGTACAGGGCCGAAGAGACACAGGGGATTACAAGAGCGCGCAATCGCTTGATGAGCGAAACCGACGCCGACTTTTATTTCAGCCTTGACGACGACGCGTGGTTCATCAAAGGCGACGAGATTTCAGTCGGAGTCAAACTGCTTGAGGAGCAGCCGGAGGTTGCGGCCCTCGCCTACGACATTCTCTCGCCGGACAAACCTGAGCTGAGCGAGCGCAGCGCGCCTTACCGCACGCACATGTATATAGGCTGCGGCCACCTGTTGCGTCTTTCGGCTGCGAGGGAGCTTGAATATTACACGCCGAGTCCGGGCTTCTACGGCAGTGAAGAGAAAGACCTCTGCGTGCGGCTCCTGGATAGCGGCTATGAGGTGATGTTTTTGCCGGGCGTTCACGTCTGGCACGACAAGGCCATGCTGGCGCGAAGCCTTCCGGCGCAGCACGCTTCGGGCGTTTGCAACGATTTCGTCTTCGCTTTTCGTCGCTGCCCGTTTCCTATGGTCTTGTGGTGTCTGCCGGGAAAGGCGGTCAGTCACTTGCGGTTCGCCATAGGTCACGGCTTCATCAAGCCCTGTCTGGAAGGGATGTTTCTTTTCCTTAAATCCCTGCATAGCGTGGCTGCGACCAGAGAGCCTGTCAGCCCCTTGGCCTTTCGTGAATTCTTGAGACGCTCGCGCGCCAGCTTATGAGTCTGGAAAGATTCGAGCCATACTTGCTGAAGTCTTCGCGCGGTTTAGCGAGCCGCGTGCGCCTTTTGTGTTACAGGCTGCTTGGCTTAAAAGCTGGCCCGCGCAACCGCATAGAGGCGGGGCGTGCGCGTCGCCTCTCGCAGATAGTGATAGGCAACTACAACGCTTTGACGGAAGGCTGCTGGCTCTGGCCTGAAGATGCCCCTTACGACGGCGTGCGTATACGCATTGGCGACAGGAACTATTTCAATCGCAACCTGATGATTGACTCCTGCGGCTATGTGGAGATTGGCGATGACAACATGTTCGGGCCGGACATTTACATCACAGACTCCGACCACAGCTTCGGCCAGGGTCTGCTTCCCGGCCAACAGCCCATGCAGAAGGGGCAGGTCAAGATAGGCAACGGCTGCTGGATAGGCGCAAAGGCTATCATTTTGAAGAATGTGGAGCTTGGCGACTATTGCGTAGTGGCTGCGGGCGCAGTCGTCACCAGAAGCTTTCCGGCAGGCTCCGTCATAGCTGGCGTCCCTGCCAGATTGCAAAAGACGCTTGCGCCGCCGGATTTGCAGGCCGCAAAAGAGCAGGGGATTGGGGCTAAAGCCTGATATATAAGGGTATAGCAGGTAAAACGGGCGTCTCTGCCGGAGTCATTTGCGAGTCCGCATTTGCCTTGAGCGTCAACGCCCTTGGCGTGCGCGTTGACGCATTTGGCGTGCGCGGCGACGCCGACGCCATGAGCGTCAACGCCCGCGCCGTGGGCGAGCGCGCACGGCTGATGAGCGTCGCCGCCCGTGGCGTGGGCGTTAACGCCACACCCCTTGCGTTGACGCGCACGGCGTGGGCGTCGCCGCCCGTGGCAGTTGCGTGCTCGTAAGTGTGGGATAGGAGAGCTATGAAACAGCTTGTGAAGCGATTGGTATTGCCCGGCGGAAGGCGCTTCAGGCGTCTGCGCGGCGGCATTGCCAAAGGGATGCTGATGGAGCTTGACCTTGCGCATCAATCGCAGCGGTACTTTGGATTTGACGAGCGCGAGTTGCTGGGCGTGCTGCGCCGTCTCATGACTCAGGCCAGAAGCTTAATAGACATCGGAGCGAACGACGGTTACTACACTATGGCTTTCCTGCGCTCTGATGCCCTGCGCGTGGTGGCGTGCGAGCCTGGCCCTGCTATGGAACGCCTTCTAGCTAATGCTAAGGCCAACGGCTACGAACCGTGCGAGCGCTTTAGAGCGGAGCGCAGGCTCGTCGGTCTTGATAGAGACGGCGTCTCAATCGCGGAACTGGTAAAGGAGTTGCCGCGCCCCGTTCTTCTGAAGGTGGATATAGACGGCGGCGAGTTCGAGTTGTTGCAGAGCGCGGAAGGTTTCGACAGCTTGCGAGAGCTGCGCTGGTTGATTGAAACCCATTCGCCTGAACTGGAAAAGCAATGCGTCGCCTGGCTTCAGGCTCATGGCTACCGTACACAGATTATATATAACGCGCGCTGGCGTGTGCTCTTGCCCGAAGAGAGGCCGATTGAGCACAACCGCTGGCTCATGGCCGAACCCGCGCAAGCTTGAATGTCAAAGATGGTTCTACTGGCACATCCCGGCACACAGTACTCGCACCAACTGGCAAGACAGTTGGCGCGGCACGGCGCGCTCTATCAATTCTGGACTGGCTTCGCCGTCACGGCTGATGGAGTGTACGCGCGCGTAGCTGAAAAGCTGCTACCGCAGAAGTGGTACAGGCACGTCGCCAACCGCATCATACACGGAGTCGAGGCGGCAAAATTGCGCACCATGCCCGGACTAGAATGGAAAGCCCTCAGGCGCATTCGACAGCAAGAGTCGCCGCAGCAGGTCTTTCACGAGCGGAATCGAATCTTTCAGGAAAGAATACCGGACTCGGTTCTGGAAAGAGCTAACGCGCTCGTGGGCTTTGACACCTCTTCGTGGATTATAGCCGAGCGCGCAGAGAAGCTGGGCAAGCCCTTCTTTCTGGATCAAAGCATCTCGCATCCCTTGGCGAATCAAACCATCATGCAGGAGGTCGCGCGCTCCTATCCCGAATGGCAGAAGACCATAGAGCCTAGATTGCCGGAAGTCCTGGCCTGCGAGCAGCGTGAGCATCAACTGGCGACAAAGATTATCGCCGCCAGTTCCTTCACCAAACGCACGCTCATCGCACACGGAGTGCCTGCGGAGAAAATCATCATCAATCCTTACGGCGTTGACCTTAAGTTGTTCCGCCCGCCCGCGCACAGGCGTGAGCGCACGCCCTTGCGCTTCCTCTTTCTAGGCTCTGTTGATGCGCGCAAGGGCGCGCCGCTCCTTGTAGAAGCGTGGCGACGCACGGCTATGAAGAACGCGGAGCTTTTACTGGTCGGGCCGGTCACGGACGCGGAACGCAGACTGATTCCGAAGTTGTCGGGACTCAAGGTTACGGGAAAGCTCCCGCACAGGGAGTTGCCGGAGTTGTTAAGAAGTTGCGACGTGCTGGTCTTCCCAAGTTACTGCGAGGGCTTCGCGCAAGTCCTTTTGGAAGCGATGGCGAGCGGGATGCCTGTCATCACTACGGAAGCGACGGCAGGCCCAGACCTGATGACAGACGGCGTGGAGGGAAGAATCATTCCTTCGGGCAATCTGGACGCGCTCATTGATGCCATGCAGCATTTCGCCCGACGCCCTGAAGAGACAGAGAAGATGTCTGTTGCCGCGCGCCTTTGCGCAGAGCGTTTTTCGTGGGACGCCTACGGTGACCGTTGGCAGGAGATTCTGAGAGCGCACGCCTGATGCTTGCTATCCTGACTACGCATCCGATTCAATATCAAGTCCCGCTCTGGCAGGCGCTGGCGCGCGATACGTCTGTGCCGTTTGAAGTCTGGTACTTGAGCAACCACGGCGTCAAGCCTTCCTTCGATGTTGAGTTTAAGAGATCGTTTGCATGGGATTTGGAGATGCTCTCGGGCTACCCGCATCGCTTCCTCAAGGTCAACGAGGATGCGGACGTAGACCGCTTCAATAAGCTGCGGCTGGCAGAGCCGCTCGAAAAAGTTTTTCGCGAAAAGAATGTGCGTGCCCTTTGGGTTCAGGGCTGGCAGGTCAGGGCTTATTGGCAGGCCGTGTGGCAGGCGCACGCCTTAAACATTCCCGTCTGGCTGCGCGGCGAAAGTAACGACCTGTCGCCCACGCCCGGGCTCAAAAAGCAGGTTAAGCGGATTCTTCTAGGGCAATTCTTCCGGCGCGTGAGCAATTTCCTTTACATAGGTGAGGCCAATCGTCGTCTGTATGAGAGCTTCGGCGCACGCGCCGAACAACTTCATCCAGCGCCCTACTGCGTGGACAACCAGCGCTTCGCTCGTCAGGCCGAAGAGTTAAGACCGCAGCGCGCGGAGTTTCGTCGCCAGTGGAACATCCCTGAAGATGCTCTCTGCGTATTGTTCGCGGGAAAGTTCATCCCGAAAAAGCACCCGCGCGATTTGATTACCGCAGCCTTGGACGTGCGCCTGCGTCATCTTGGGCGAAGGCTGCACCTGCTTTTCGTAGGCGCAGGAGAGCTAGGGCCTGAGCTGAGAGAAGCTTGTCACGTAGCCTTTGACGCAGACGGCCCGACGGCCAAGCTTGCGAAAGTGGCCGAACGGAACGGCCACGCGCCTTACTCTTCCTTCACGGGCTTTCTGAATCAGACGGAAATCTCCAAAGCTTACGTGGCCGCAGACTGCCTTGTGCTGCCGAGCGACTACGGCGAGACGTGGGGGCTGGTCGTCAACGAAGCTATGGCGAGCGGGTTGCCCTGTCTCGCCAGTGACGCCTGCGGTTGCAGCGAAGACCTGATAGCTCCGCTCAATCCTGCCTACCGCTTCCGCATGGGCGATGCTGCCTCGCTCGCGAGCGCGCTCCTTTCATTTATAGAGCAGCCCACGTCGCGCGATTCCTTACGCGAGCAGGTGGATAAATTCAATCTTTCGGTTTCGGTCGAGACCGTGCGCCGCCTTTATCAGAATGTTGGCTGATTGAGGCTCTTTTATCGTTCTGAATTACTAATAACGGCGGTCGGCAATAAAACGGAGGTAAGGGTGAGAGCGAAAAGGACGGATAAAGATTGGGAGGCTTTCGCCAAAATATCTCCCTACTACGCGGTTTCAATCTACGACAAATTTAACGCGCAGAGTTTAGATGATAAGTTGGTCGCGGAGTTTTTTGAATCCGGTGAAGATTATATTGCTACGGTGCTGGACTTCATCAAAAAGCATCTGGACGCGGATTTTCAACCCGGTCGGTGTCTTGATTTCGGGTGCGGCACTGGACGATTGGCTATTCCTCTGGCTAAAAGATTTCCCGCCGTCGTAGGCGTAGACGTTTCAACAACCATGCTGGCCGAAGCGGAGCGAAACTGCCGGAACTTCGCTCTGGAAAATGTGGAGTTTGTTTGCTCGGACGACCTGCTTTCAAAGGTCATAGGTAGGTTCGATTTTATCAACTCTTACATTGTCTTCCAGCATATAGAGCCTAAACGCGGGGAAATGTTGTTGAAGAGAATGATAGATTTGTTGGCGGACGACGGCATAGCCGCGCTGCATTTCACCTACAACGCAAACCGTAGTCTGGCCGCGCGCCTTAAATACTGGCTGCATGCGTCCGTGCCGTTTGCTCATAATCTGATAAATCTATTGAAGGGTAGAAAATTCAACCACCCGTATACGCTGATAAATCAGTACAACTTGAACAAGCTGTTCCGCATAGTTCAAGATGAAGGATGCGAACATGCATATCTGAGGTTTTCCAATCACGACGGACTGTTGGGCGTGATAATGATGTTTCAGAAGAGCCGTGTGGGAATTGTCTGGTAAGGCGGAATCCATTTTATAACCTCTAAAGACGATTATGTTCGAGCCACCAAACGCACTCTACAGGCGTCCGCGCCTACTCAATCCGCTGCACGCGCTCGGAATCTTTAAGGCGCATAGCCAGACCAACACTATGGAGTTGGAGTGTCTGGCCCGCTATGCGAAAGGGCACGAGGTAGCCCTTGAGATTGGCTCCTACATGGGTGTTTCGGCCAGAGTCATCGCACGCGAGCTTGCGCCGGGCGGGAAACTCTACTGCGTTGACCCTTGGGAGATACATCATGGAAGGGAGAATCCTTGCTGGACTATCTGCAAGAGAGAGCTACGCAGAAATACTCTGCTCGACCGCGTAGAGTTTCTGCATGGGTTTAGCTACGAGATGGAAAGCGCTATGCCCGTGGGCTGCGATTTCATCTTTGTTGACGGCGACCATACTTACGAGGGGCTGGAGCGTGATTGGGCGATTGTCATGCGTCGTCTGTCTCCGGGCGGGATTCTTTGCCTGCACGACACGACTGTGCCCGAAGCAGAGCCTTACAGGCAGTTCGGAACGGTCAAGTTTTTCGACGAAGTCATACGCCATCATCCAGAGCTTGAGTGGTTGGAATGTTGCTACAGCATGAACGTCCTCAGGCGTAGAATAGTCACGGATGCATAACGAGCAGAAGTACAACTCATGGCACGAGCATCGCGCCGCCACGGAGGCTGCGATTGAAGAGCCGCATCATCCGTGGCACGTTACGGTCGCGCGACTACTGCCCGATTTGCAGGGAAAGTGCCTGCTTGAGATTGGATGCGGGCGCGGCGATTTCGCCATCTGGCTCTCTAGCCGATACCGTGAGACGGAAGTGACGGGCGTGGATTTCTCTGAAGTCGCCATAGAGATTGCCAAAGAGAGAGCCGCTGAAAGAAGCAGCCGCGCTAAGTTTCAGGTAGAAGACTCCGAAGCCATGAGCTTTGATGATTGTAGCTTTGATTACGTCATCTCCTGCGAGTGCATGGAGCACGTCCTGCATCCGCAGAAGATGGCGAGCGAGATATTCAGAGTGCTCAAGCCAGGCGGCCAGTTCATCCTGACGACAGAGAACTATTTTAACGCCATGATTCTGCTCTGGCTTCAGACATGGACGACCGGAAAGCCCTTCGATTCCGGCTCCGGCGTGCAGCCGCACGAAAATTTCTTTCTCTTCTGGCGCGTGAAAAAGATTCTGGAAGACGGCGGCCTACGCGTCTCGCGCATGGAGAGCAATCACTATCAGTGGTTGCTCTTGCCGCGCACAGACCCCATGAAGCTTGTGAAGTTTGATTTCAAAAGTCGGCTCTGCAAGAGACTCTTCCGTCCTTTCGGACGCCACTTTACCTTCTGCGGGATGCGTCCCGCCGCCTGAAGTTAGTTTGTGAAGATTCTATTCATTTGCGGTGGGGGAATCGTCTCCGGCAAAGAGATTATCACGCTCTCTTTGATGGATGGATTGCGCGCGCGCGGCCACGAGGTGCGCTGCGTCACAAGCACGTGGGGGGCGGGCGAGTTCGCCGAAAGACTCAATGCAGGCCAGACGCCATTCATAAAGCTTCCGCTAGGCTTTATCTCCAAGACGCTCTCTTTATCTGCTATCAGAATGACGCTGCATCAAATGTTGAAGATGCCGCGACTGTGGCTTGGTTATAAGTCTTACCTGCGAGAGTTCAAGCCCGACGTGGTGGTGCAGACCAATTTTCATCACGCTTTTCTGCTCTGGCCGCTGATGGAGGCGCGCAACACAATCTTTCATGTGCATGATCCCGTTTCGCAGACAGGCTTCTACCGCAGGCTTTTCAAGTTTCTCAACCGCAAGCTCTGCGCTTTCGTAGGCGTCTCAGATTTTATACGCGACATGATTATCCAACTCGGCGTGCCGCCGGAAAAAGTCTTCTCCGTCCGCAATGGCATTGACATAAAAGGGATTGAAGAGAAGATTGATGAGCGTGCGGAAGTGATTGCCGGCAAACGTCAAGGGCAAACAACTGGCGCGGTGAAGATTGGAATTGTCGGGCAGGTCGGGGAGTGGAAGGGCCACGACGACTTTGTAGAGGCACTCGCCGGTTTGAGGAAAGACGCATTCTCTTTCCACGGCGTCATATACGGCAATGGTGATGCCAGCTACATAAAGTCCTTAAAAGAGAAGATAGATGATTATAAGCTGTCGGAGCATGTGGAGTGGGCCGGGTTTGTCAATGACGCCAAGCGCATTTTCTCTGCCACGGACATCTGCATCGTCCCCAGTCGCAGCCAAGACCCTTGTCCGACCGTAGCCATCGAGGCGGCGCACTTCGGAGTCCCGCTTATCGCCACAAGGCAGGGCGGGCTTCCCGAACTCGTGTTGGACGGAGAGACCGGCTATCTGGTTGATGCCCGTTCACCTGAGCAGATTACTGAAAAGTTGAGGTTGTTGATTCAGGATTCAGCTTTGCGACGAAGAATGTCACGAGCCGCGCGCGTGTACGGCCTGCGACACCTGACGCGGGAGCGTATGGTGCGAGAGATGGAAACAATCTTCGCGCGCAGTTGCGGGACAGAGGATGAGGTTTGATGAAGCCGCTCGCTTTAATGACAGCTAAGTCGTATGCAAGGGCAGATCACAAGCTGCGGCGTCCGGCTTCTGCCATGGCACTCAAGCGAGGTTTCCCTTTGCTGGCGCGCATTTTTCTGCCGCCGCTTCTGGGAACGACCTTTCTCTGGCTCACGAGTCCCAATGACATTTCGCCCGTGCAGTGGTTCGCGGCTTTCATACTGCTGTGCGCTCCCTGGGGAAGTTACTGTCAATGGAGCGCGGTCAAACGCGGCGACCTTCCTTTGTTCGCCATGATAGGCTTCATCTTCTGGCTCTACTACGGGTTTCCGCTCTTCTGGGGAGACCGCTTTGCCGTGACTTCATGGGCTTCCGGGGAAACTATTTCGGAGGCTGCGATAACGAGCGCCATCATCATGGCTCTGCTCGGTGTGCTGTCGCTCTGGCTTGGTATCAAGAGTGGGCTTGGCCGACGCTGGTCGCCTAAGATTATTCCTGATATTCCGCAGAATCAAAGTCGCTGGAGCTATCTACGGCTCGTCATGGTCATCGGCAGTCTCGTCGGATTCTTAGAAGTCCCGATGGACGTTTTCGGTGAAGGGCTAAGTCAGATAGTATTTATTTTTCTGGCTATCGTTCCGTTAGTTCCGTTCGCGATTCTCTTTCGCCACTATCTGCAAGGCACAGCTTCAAGGTCGGATAAGTTTCTGCTCGCGCTCTTCCTTTTAATCCGCTTCCTCATCTCCATGTCTTCCGGCTGGCTGGGTACTCTTGTTTATCTGATGATTACCTGTGCTGCCATTTACATCGTCGAAAAAAGGAGAATCCCGAGGCTTGCGGTCATCGCGCTCGTCATCTACATATTGTTTTTTCAGATAGGTAAGTTTTCAGTCAGAGAAAAATATTGGTACGGACAGGATGAGGGCAGCAAGATAGAGCGCATCGCATTCTGGATGAGCGAGTCCATGAATAAATGGAGCGAAGCTCTGAGCGACCCCAGCGGCGAGACCCTGCGCGGCGTCGGCTATCAAAGTCTTTCCCGCGTCTCGCTGTTAACGCAAACTGCCAACGTGCTGGAGATGACCCCTTCGACGGTTCCCTACCAATATGGCCGCCTCTATTCTTATATGGCTATAGCACTCGTGCCGCGCTTCATCTGGCCGAATAAGCCTTCCGCGAACGAGGCCAACATGTTCTACCAGGTCTCTTATGGTATCACGGCTGAAGAGGATTTGGAGCGCAGCTCCTACGGCGCAGGATTGCTTGCCGAAGGGTACATTAATTTTAGCTGGTTCGGCGTCATCGGCGTCATGTTTATACTCGGCATCATTCTGGATTTTTTTCAGACAACTTTTCTTTCAGCATCTTCGGGACTTCTCTTAAAAGGTATAGGGGTTGTGCTGCTTCCATACCTGCTCTCGATAGAATTTCAATTCGCAAGCTACATGGGCGCAACTATCCAGCGCGTTATTTTTGTGCTGCTGCTGTTGCTGCCCATTCTTCACTTCAAAAGAGTAAGCAGGAAGAGATCGTGATTAGTCAGATAGACAGGGGCAAGGCTCGATTTGCGCTGGCCGCTAAGGACTCGCTCAACTTGTGCCTGCGATTGACGCGAGACCTGCTCTTTCTTCGCAGTCGTCCGCCCCGCGCCCCCGAACGCATAGCCGTGCATTTAATCGGGACTGTGGGTGACATAGTCGTTTCAGTGCCCGCGCTCATAGCCCTGCGCGCCCGTTATCCTGAGAGCCGCATAGTCTTATTCACTTCAGCCGGAGGGCGTGAAAGCGGCTATGCGGGCGCGCGTGACCTGTTGGAAGATGCCCCGTTTCTGGACGAAATCGAATACTATGTGATAGAAGAGGTGAGGCATCCGAAGGGGCTTCTTAAACTGCTGCGCTGCTTTCGCCGGATGCGCCCTGACCTGTTTGTCTCCCTGCCGCCTTGTGCGATTCCTTTCAGTAGCGTGCTACGCAATCTTCTTTTCGCCAGACTGAGTGGGGCGCGCTTCAATACCGGCAATAGTCTGACTAATCTGAATCTCTTCGCGCAGGCGCAAGCGAGACTAATAGGTCTTTACCCGAGCGAAGTCGTGCGACAGATTGGTCAACTGCGTGAGCTAGGCGTCGAAAGCCCGGAGGTGCGTTTTGAGTTCGGGACTGTGGGGGAAGATGAGCGACAGCACATCACAGGAGCATTGCAGCCGCACCAGCCGTTCGTAGCCTTGTGCCCCGGCGGTAAGCAGGTAGCGCACCGCTGGCCCGCAAGCCGCTTCTCTGAGGCCGCGAAACATCTGCAAAACGAGATGAATGTCAGCCTGGTGGCCGTAGGCTCTCAGAAGGAGCGCGAGCTTTGCCAAGCGGTTCTTGAAGATGCTGGTGGAGGATTGAATCTAGCCGGAGAGCTTTCTCTGAAGGCTACCGCGCTTCTTTTGTCGAAAGCGAGTCTCTTGTTGACGAATGACACAGGCCCTATGCATCTGGCGGCGGCTGTGGGAACAACGGTCGTGGCCATCTTCGGCACGAGGGACGTGGCCGGGCGCTGGTATCCTTATGGCGAAGGGCACAGAGTTTTTCGCGCCGAGCTTGTCTGCCCGCACTGTCTCTTCTCCGCTGAAGAATCAGACCACTGTGTAAAGAAGATTCAAGCGGACGAGGTGCTGCGTGCCTGCATGGAAGTTTTGAAGGAGCGATTGCCGGAGCATCCTGCCAGTGAAGTCAAACTTGAATACGCCTGAAACTGGATTTAATACTCTGCCTGCTAATCTCATGGCACGCTCCGCTCTATCACTCGCCAGTAAAGAGTACGCGAAGGATTTGAATGTCGCTGTCTTAGTGGCCACGACTTCGGCTGTATATGGCGGGCCTTCCTACAGCGCGCGGCGTCTGTGGCAGTCGGCTATGAACTCCGGCGTAAATATCACTGTTCATTCGACGGATACTTTTCATGTACCGGAACGTCTGGAAGACTTCGCGGCTTGGCAGCCGTTGAAATGTCATACCTGGCCGACGGCGGGGATTAAGCAACTCGGATATTCAAGCCGCATGAGTGATGGCGTGATTGACAGCCTGCGCCAGGGTTCTTCAATAATCAGCCAGCATGGATTGTGGCTGCATCATGGAAGAATCGCGCGCAACATCGGTCGGCGTTTGAAAGTTCCCGTTATCATTCACCCCTACGGGATGCTGGAAGACTGGGCCTTGCGGCGTTCAAGCTGGAAGAAGCGCATCGTCGGGAGACTCTGGGAGTATGAGAATCTGAGAGAAGCTGCCTGCCTTCGTGTGACGGCTCAAGACGAGTTGCAATCGGTGCGCAGGTTCGGCCTGAAGAACCCCGTGGCATTGATTTCGGAAGGAATTGATGCGGACGATTACGCCCTTCTACCTGATAAACAGGAGGCCAGAATCAGGCTTTCGCTGTTGGACAAAGAACGCGTCCTGCTCTTTCTCTCTCGCGTTCATCCGAAGAAGGGTTTGATGAATCTGCTGAAGGTCTGGAGAAGACTTGGGGCGGCGCGCAAGGGCTGGTTGCTGGCGATTGCCGGGCCGGATGAAGGCGGTCATACTTCCGAGCTGATGCGTGCCGCGCGCGAGCTTGAGCTTGAGGACTCGACGCGTTTCTTAGGGCCGCTCTTCGGACAGGGAAAGTTGGATGCTTTCGCCGCCGCAGACCTTTTTGTCCTGCCCTCTTACAGCGAGAACTTCGGCATCGTTGTCGCGGAAGCGCTGGCCGCAAGACTGCCGGTTGTGACAACCAACGGAACGCCCTGGCAGGGTCTCAAAGAACATGGTTGCGGCTGGTGGACGCACCTTACGGAGCACGCGCTCGAAGACGCGCTCAGGGAAGCGATGGCGCTCTCCGGTTTAGAGTTGAGGAAGATGGGTGAGAGAGGCCGCGAGTGGGTGCGGCGCGATTTCGACTGGAACAATATCGCCGCTCAAATGATAGAGGTCTGCAAGTGGTGTCTGGGCGGAGGCGCTCCGCCCGTTTGCGTCCATTTGGACTGACGCTTACAGTCTTGCTGCCGGTAATTCAAGCGGTCTGACTGGCTATGAATTTCGACTGTTAATCAGAAGGCTTAATGAATGTTCATTCTAGGGATTAATGCTTATCACGGCGACGCAGCGGCAGCGATTGTGCGCGACGGTGAATTAATCGCCGCCGTGGAGGAAGAACGCTTTAATCGTCACAAACATTGCGCGGGCTTTCCCGCAGAGTCCGTGCGCTATTGTCTGAAGCGCGCGGGCGTCTCGCTTGAAGACGTAGAGCACATAGGAATCTCGCGCGATCCTTCGGCGCACCTGCACAAAAAAGTTCTCTTCGCGACGACGCGCGCGGCCAGAAGCGTGAGCGGCCTTGACCGCTCGCGCTCTGACACAAGCGGCGTGCGGCGTGGGATTTTCGGCGCGGTCACGGAGCGGTTGGCCAATGCCGCGCGTGTGCGTGATCTTAAAGAAGACCTCGCGCGCTCGCTGAATATCCCTAAGCGAAGGCTGCGCGCGCAATTTCATAATGTGGAGCATCATCGCGCGCATCTCGCCAGCTCCTTCTACGTCTCACCCTTTGAGCACGCAGCCCTTTTATCTATTGACGGCTTCGGTGACTTTATCTCAACGATGTGGGGCGTTGGAGACGAAAACTCCATAGAGATAGTCGGCCAGATTGAGTATCCGCACTCGACGGGTATCCTGTATACGGCTACAACGCAGTTTCTAGGTTTTCCGCATTACGGCGATGAGGGAAAGGTGATGGGCCTGGCACCGTACGGCGAGCCGCGCTACATGGAAGAGTTTCGTGACCTCATCAGGACGGAAGAGGGCGGGCGCTTCCGCTTGAATTTAGATTATTTCCGTCACCACGCCGAGGGCGTGGAGATGAGTTGGGACGAAGGCTCGCCTACAATCGGGCGCATCTTTTCCGACGAGTACGTGCAAAGGTTCGGCCCTGCGCGAGAACCCGGCGCGCCCTTAACAGAGCGCGAGCGAGACATCGCAGCCAGCCTTCAAGCGAGACTCGAAGAGATCTGCTTTCACGTTCTCAATCATCTTCATGAGAAGACGGGACTGACCGATTTGGGGCTGTCTGGGGGCGTGGCCTACAACTCCGTGATGAATGGAAAGATTCTGCTCAACACTCCCTTTCATAGAGTCTTCGTTCAGCCCGCCGCTGGCGATAGCGGAACGGCAGTCGGCGTCTGCTACCAGATTTACAACCGCGTGCTAAACGAGCCCCGCGGTTATGTGATGCAGGGTGCTTACACCGGGCCGGAATTTTCTGATGAAGAGATACGCGCGGAACTTGAGCACAGCGGCCTCGTCTTTGAGACCTACGACGACCGTGAGGTGACGCGCAGGGCTGCGCAGGATATAGCCGACGGCTTGGTGATGGGATGGTTTCAGGGTCGCATGGAGTTTGGGCCGCGCGCCCTCGGAAATCGCTCTATCATCGTTGACCCGCGCCGCGCTGAGATGAAAGAGATACTCAACGACCGCATTAAGAAGCGCGAGCCTTTCAGGCCCTTTGCGCCCTCGATTCTGGAAGAGCGCATCGGTGATTATTTTGAGCAGACGCATCCTGCGCCGACTATGCTGATGGTCTATCAGATTAAGCCCGAAATGCGCGCCTGCATTCCGGCAGTGACGCATGTGGATGGCTCAGGGCGACTTCAGACCGTCAGCCGCGAGATGAACCCGCGTTACCATCAACTCATTTCAGACTTTTACGAACTGACGGGCGTGCCCGTGGTGCTCAACACTTCATTTAATGAGAACGAGCCTATAGTCTGTACGCCGCGCCACGCCATTGATTGTTTTATGAAGACGCGTATGGATGTTTTGTATCTGGGAAACTGTGCTGTGCGGCGTGGCCGCTCGTGATAGCTACTACGAAAGAGAAGAGGAGAAGCTTATGCGCATTCTTGTGACGGGCGGGGCCGGTTTCATCGGCTCACATCTCTGCGAGCGATTGCTGGAGGAAGGCCACGAAGTTATTTGTTTAGATAATTTCTTCACTGGTCGGCGTGAGAATATCTTGCATCTGCTGGACAACGCCCGCTTTGAACTGATACGACACGATGTCATTGAGTCAATCCTGCTCGAAGTAGATCAAATCTACAATCTGGCCTGCCCTGCATCTCCCATTCACTACCAGTACAATCCGGTTAAGACAGTGAAGACCAACGTTATGGGAACTATTAACATGCTGGGATTGGCTAAGCGTGTGCACGCGCGTATTCTGCAAGCTTCCACTTCCGAGGTTTACGGCGACCCTGAGGTACACCCGCAGCCGGAAACATACTGGGGACATGTCAACAGCATTGGACTTCGCAGTTGTTACGATGAGGGAAAGCGTCTGGCAGAGACTTTGATGATGGACTATCACCGCCAGAACGGCGTGGATATACGAATCGCACGTATCTTTAACACCTACGGGCCGAAGATGCTGGAGAATGACGGGCGCGTGGTCTCTAACTTCGTAGTGCAGGCGTTGCGTGGCGAAGAGTTGACGATTTACGGCAAGGGAGAACAGACGCGTTCTTTCTGCTATGTCGATGATTTGATAGAAGGCCTGCTGCGGCTGATGAACAGAGATGGAATTCATGAGCCTGTGAACCTGGGAAATCCTCACGAGTTTAAGATTATAGAGTTGGCGGAGGAAGTGGCTAGAATCTGCGGAGCGAGCGCGCGAATTAAGTACTGCCCATTGCCGCAGGACGACCCGCATCAGCGCAAGCCGGACATCACTCGCGCCCGACAACTGCTCGATTGGTCGCCGACCATCCCGTTACGCGAAGGATTGCCGCGCACTGTCGAATACTTCGCCTCGCGCATCAACGTGGCTCAGAAAGTTTAGCCTGCCAATCATGCGTATTCTGATTCTGCATCAATTCTTTTACCCGGATCACTCTGCGGTCAGTCAGTTGATGACTGATCTGGCCGAGAGCATGGTTGAGCGGGGCATCGGTGTGACAGCCGTGGCCGGGCGCGGTCGCTACAACGGTGGCGAAAGACTCTCGCGCCGCGAAGAGTACAAGGGAATCAAGATAGAGCGTGCGTGGGCCACCAGCTACGGTAAGCAAACTATCATTGGTCGGCTCTGCGATTACCTCTCTTTTTACCTTGGAGCCACATGGAAACTCCTGCGAGTCGAGCGACATGACATCGTACTGGCGCTTACGCAACCGCCGCTCATAGGCTTCATAGGTCTGCTGATAGGTAGACTGCGCGGGATGCATGTCATGGCGCTCGTGCAGGATATTTACCCGGACGTGGCCATCGCGCTCGGCACAGTGAAGGAGAAGAGTTTGGGAGCGCGCTTCTTCGACTGGCTGAACCGGCGAACCTTATCTGGAATGGATAGAATCATCGTACTTAGCGAGTGCATGCGCGACCGTATAGCGGCCAAGGTGGCATCTGACGGCTCCAGTCGTATAGACATTATTCACAACTGGGCCGACGGACAGATGATAAAGCCGCTGCCCCCTGAAGAACGAAATCCTTTCGTTGAAGAGCACGCTTTGCAGAATCGTTTTGTCCTCATCTTTTCCGGGAACTTCGGACTCGTCAACGAATTCGAGACGGTGCTGGAGGCCATGCGATTACTTCGAGAGCGCTCCGACATACTCTTTCTCTTCATAGGCGACGGCGTGAGGCGTGATGATATTAAGCGATATGCGGAAGAGCACCGTCTGGAAAATATCAGGATGCTGCCGTATCAGCCGCGCGCCAGTTTACGCTACAGCCTGACGGCTGGAGATGCACACCTGGTTACGTTGGCCGAGGGCCTTGCGGGCCTCAGCGTGCCGAGTAAAACCTATGCCATCTTCGCAGCCGGGCGTCCCGTTCTCTTCGTCGGTGATGAACAGAGCGCGATTGCCAAACTCGTCGCTGAAAACGATTGCGGCGCGGTCATGCGCGCAGGCGAGAGCCGCCGACTGGCTCAGGTTATAGTTGAGTGGGCTGCGAACCCGCAGAAGCTTGCAGATTTCGGTCGGCGCGCCCGCACTCTGTTTGAGACCAGCTTTGACCGTGCGCACGCCATGACCGCCTACCTTGACAGCTTCGAGAAATGTTTGAGCGGTGATTCACAGCCGCTTGAAGAGAGACTCAGAAGCTTGTCTGACAATTAAGTTTGCACTCTGGATGAAACAAACTGCTCTCGTGACCGGGGCTGGCGGCTCCGTCGGCCCGACTTTAATCCGTCGTTTGCTTGAGCAGGGCTACGCTGTGCGCGCGCTTCTGCGTGAAGCTTCACCGTCTCGGAGCGCATCAATGCCGGAGAACGTAGAAGTTATTCACGGCGACATCACGGACTACCGGCTCATACGCGAAGCTGTTGGCGGCATAGACGTGGCTTTTCATCTGGCGGCGAAGCTGCACATCAACAGCCCCGCTCCGGAATTGAAGCGTGAGTATGAAAGGGTCAACGTCGAAGGGACGCGCGCCCTTGTGCAGGCCATGCAGGATGCCGGGGCACGTCGTTTGATTTTCTTCAGCACTATTAAGGTCTACGGCACAACGCAGCCGGGGCAGATTGCGAATGAGGCTTCGACGCTCAACCCTGATTCATGGTATGCGGAAACCAAAGTGCGGGCGGAAGAGCTTGTACGCACCTCTACTTCATCTGTGATTCTTCGTCTTGCAGCCGTTTACGGCCCGAACATGAAGGGAAACTTCCCGCGCCTGCTTCGTGCACTGCGCAACCGTCGCCCTGTTCTGGTCGGAGATGGCAGCAACCGCCGCACGCTGGTTTACATAGAAGACCTTTGCCGCGCCTCAATACTGGCGGCTGAACATCCGGCTGTGTCGGGCCAGACCTACAACCTCACGGACGGCGCTGTGCATACCTTGCGCGAGATAGTGAACGCCATGAGCGATGCTTTGAATCAGCCGCGCCCGAAGCTGACGCTTCCAAAAGCACCCGTACGCCTGGCTGCCGGAATGCTGGAAGACGGCTTCCGTCTCCTCGGAAAAAGCTCTCCCGTCAATCGCTCCACGATAGATAAATTGACCGAGGATGTGGCCGCGAGCGGCGCAAAGATAGAAGGGCAGCTTGGATTTCAGCCTCAATACGATTTGAGCAAAGGCTGGCGAGAAGTGGTCGCGCTCACGGAAACTTAAAATTAACGCCCTTCCGATTATCTATGGGTAGTGGTTCAAGCAGGAGAGGTATAGTACACTCCTCCTAATGGTTACAAAACAAATCACCTGTCGGCATTGCGGCAGCACCGAGATTACTCGTCACGGACTAACCAATAACGGCAAACAACGCTTCTTATGCCGTGACTGCGGGCGTTATAGCCGCGAGAATCCACAGCCTAACGGCTATACTGAGCAAGCACGCCAAATAATCTTGCGCGCCTACGAGGAGCGCAGCAGTTTACGCGGCTTGTCTCGCACCTTCGGTGTCTCCAGAAACACCGTCACCTCGTGGCTCAAAAAAAGCGAAGAGGCTGCCGGAGTTGAGCGCAACGCTGGTCGCACCCGAGGCCGGAAAGCCTGAGACGGCAGTGCTCGAACTGGATGAACTCTGGTCATTCGTGCTGAAAAGAGCAAGAAAGCGTTGGATATGGGTGGCTCTGTGTCGGCACACTCGCCAAGTCGTCGCCTACTTCATCGGTGACAGAAGTCAGGTCAGTTGTCAAAAACTGTGGGAGCGCATCCCCGACTCATACCGCGTCGGCCATTGCTTTAGTGACTTCTGGGAAGCGTATCAGATAGTTATCCCTTCCGAGCAACACACGGCAGCGGGTAAAGAAACCGGCTTCACCGCTCACGTTGAGCGGTGGAACAATACGCTGAGGCAGCGACTTGGGCGCTTTGTCAGAAAGTCGTTATCGTTTTCCAAGTCAGAGGAGATGCACGAGATTTGTCTGCGTTTGTTTCTACATCGCTATAATCTCGCTCTAGCATCCCCTGCTTGAACCACTACCTATCTATGTTTATTGAGAGTCTTGTGATAGCCGGTCTGGTATTTGGGCTATCCGTCTGGATGACGGGGCGATTGTCTTCCGCCTCGTCCAGAGTGCGCCTGCTGGATCATCCGAACGAGCGCTCGCTGCATGATAGACCTGTCCCGCGCACTGGCGGCCTGGCAATTCTTTGCGGTATCGCGCTGGGGCTGGCGTTGGAAGTCTCACTCAGTCTTCTGGGCAGAGGCTTCAATCTTCTTGAGACTAGGACGAGCGTCTGGGTCATAGCTATGATTCTTCTACTGGCGCTTGTCTCGCTATGGAACGACCGTGTGGATTTAACGCCGGGGCTTCGTTTTGTTGTGCATGGGCTGGCTGCTGCGGGCATCGTCTTAGGCGCGGGGCAGAGCATAGACTCTATTTCAATTCCATTCATGGGCGCGCGGCCTCTGGGTCTCGCCGCCATCCCCTTCACCATCATCTGCCTGATGTGGATGACTAACCTCTACAACTTCATGGATGGGATGGACGGCTTCGCAGGCGGCATGACGGTTCTGGGTTTCGGCTTCCTGTGCGTTCTCGGATTGGGTTCGGGCCAGACATTCATCTCTCTTATGTCACTATTGAGTGTGGCAGTCGCAGCAGGATTTCTTCTATACAACTGGCCGCCCGCCAGAATCTTCATGGGAGACGTGGGAAGCATTCTGTTAGGTTTCCTCGCGGGCACGCTTTCCATCATCGGCATTCATGAGGGACGTTTTGACGTGTGGGTGCCGGTTCTCATCTTCTCTCCGTTCATAGTTGATGCCACTGTCACTCTCTTCCGCCGCTTGCTCAGAGGCGAGAAGGTCTGGCGCGCACACCGCGAGCACTACTACCAGCGCATGGTGTTGTCGGGATGGACTCATCGTAAGACGGTACTGGTCGAGTATTGCCTGATGATAGCTTGTGGCTTAAGCGCCATCCTTTATACACGCGCGCAGCAGAGCGTTCGTCTGACTCTAATCATAGTGTGGGCCGTCATCTACGGCGCGCTGGCTTTAGGCGTCCGCGCCTTTGAGCGCTCTGGCAAGGTAATGGCAATGAGAGAAGAGACTCAGCTTTAACGTAAAACTGCCAACTCTCTTCAGGTTTATTTCCAACAATCCACTTTTGATTCCAGCGCCATTTAACGTTGACTTTATGAGCCTACGGCAGTAATCTTTGCCACACTATTTGAGCGGTAAGGATAATTCTCGCCGCCGTACCCGCTGGCTTTACAGTCTTAAGTAGCACTGAGTTCAGAGCATTATTTGTCGATCCTGTACAGGTCTTAAGCGTAGCTCCACTTATCAATCTCAGGTTTCGGGGAAAAGCCATCTTGATACCGCTTGTGACGAAGCGGTTCCTCGACGGACGTGTTATACGTTCAAACCTTTTTTCGCGCGTAACAGTTTGAGTTCCGCCCCAGGGAGGCACTCTATCCATAAGCTCCACTCACTTTTAAGGAGAAAGCCCCGTATGAAGTCCCCCGTTCGCTTCAAAGCCCCCGTTAGAGTAAAGCTACTCTCTCTGGTCATCATTGCAACTATCACCTTTTCGCTATCCTTGAATTTTAGAACGCTCGCTCAGGAGCAGCGTGAAACTTCAAGAGGTAGCATGACGCAGGCTGCACGCCTGACGGAAGAGACAAAAGCGCCCGCCACTGAGACTGCGCCGTCGCAGAACGCCCAGGGAATCAACGCCCTGGCGAGCGATAATTCAGCTACGAATAACACTGTCCCGTCACCGAACGTTGTGACCGTTAGCTCCTATCCGTTTACGAGCGCCACGGGCGTTTCGCTGGATGACATGTCGAGCGGGACGACGCAACTGGTAGCGGCAAGTCAGGACGATACGGCGTCGGCTGTGACCAACATAGGCTTTGACTTCTGGTATGACGGAACGCGCGCGGCGCAGTTCTCCGTCAACGCCAACGGCCTGCTGCGTCTGGGCGCAACACAGGTCTCCACGGGCTTTTCCAACAGCCTCGGCACTACTACGGATGCGCCGAAGATTGGTGCTTACTGGGACGACCAATGCACAGGCGCGAACGGAAAGATTCATTTCAAGGTGACGGGCAGCGCGCCGAACCGCAAGTTCATAGTCGAATGGCAGAACATGCAGATAACCAGAGGCGCGGGTTGTTCCGGCAATGGCAACGGCACTTATCAGGTCTGGCTCTTTGAAACCACGGGCGTGATACAGTTTGTCTACGGCTCGATTCAGGCGGCGGCAGTAGCAGACAGCGGGTACTCCGTCGGACTGCAATCGGGCGCGGCAACTAATTTCGCGAGCGTCACGACCTCCGTCCCATCGGTCTCTTACGCTACGGCCAACAACGCGCAGACCAACGCCATCGCTTCGGGTACGTCTTATTCCTTTACGCCGAATATTCCGCTTGCTCCGTCCAATCTGAACTTCACAGGTACGTCGGCGGTAGCAAGCACTTTGAACTGGACGGACAACTCATCGAACGAAGTGGGCTTTGCCATCTACCGCTCGACCGACGGCGGCACAAACTACAGTTTCCTGACGCAGACGGCAGCCAACGCGACTTCCTTCACTGACAGCACGCTCACGCCTAGCACTAACTACTTCTATCAGGTGCTGGCCGTAACGGAAGGCGGGCGCAGCAGCGCGATTACCAACAGCGTGATGACCAGCGCCGCGGGCAACATTACCTCGACGGCGGCGGGCGGCAACTGGAGCAGCATCGCTACATGGGTCGGAGGCGTAGTGCCTACGGCCAACGACAACGTGACGATTGCGGACGGCGCGACTGTCACCGTTGAAGTGGCGGCCAGTGCTTATACCGTCACGGTCGGCACGGGCGGCGCTGCGACCATCCTGCAATTCGAGCAGACGACGGCGCGCACGCTCACGGTCGGCAATAATGTAACCATCGCGAGCAACGGCACGCTGCGCTCGAATACTGCTGGCACGCAGATCGGACACACTCTGTCCGTCGCCGGAGATTTAACCAACAACGGCGTGCTGGATTTAAGCACTAACAGCAACACGGCTGCCGCTGGTCTGACCTTCACGGGCGCGACCAGCAATACCCTCGGGGGCACGGGCGCGACCACAGACATCAGGACTCTGGTCATCAGCAAGGGCACGTCCTTTGCCCCTGTGCTTGAAATCACGACCACGAATTTCACAGTCCAAGGCGTGACGACTGACGGCACAGCCGCGGCCTTCCTGACTTTAACCAACGGTACTCTGAAAATCTCCGGCACCTTCACAGCTAACTTTAGGACATTCGCAGGTGCTGCGGCTTATACAATTGGAACAACCGCGGGCTTCTGGCTGAATAATCCTAACTACACTGTGGTCGCTCAGACCGCCTCACCCTCTCAGAACGGCCTGCTCAGAATCTCGCAAGGCACATTCAACGTGGGCACAGCATCGGGCAACTCCATGACTCCGGGCGTAGGAGCGAGCATCATCATTGAAGGCGGCGCGATGAATGTTGCGGGAAGGCTCTCTTCGACCACCAACTCCGGCATCAGTTACACGCAGAGCGGCGGGACGTTGACCGTCAACACGGCAGGCAACGCGTCCAGCAACAATCCCTCGTTCGGGTTTGAGACCGGCGTTATCTTTACCATGAGCGGCGGCACAATCATCATGCAACTGCGCAGCACTGCTGTCACGCCGGTCGATTACAGCATGTTCGGCACGTTTAATGTCACGGGCGGCACGCTTCAGGTCGGTAACGGCAGCACGCTCGCAAGCTCTTCCTTCGTCATTCGTGGCGGTGCGCCGACTATGGTTGTAAATAACGCTACAGCCGGGCGCTCCGTGCTCATCAACAGCGCGAACTCTTTGACCATCTTCGGCAACCTGACATTGAACACAGGCACGACGCTCTCGCAGACGAGCACCGGCAGCGTAATCATGGGCGGAAACGCTAATCAGCCCGGCAACGTCGTCAACAACGGCACAATCTCTAATGCTTCGGCGACAGGCTCTAACAGATTCCAGTTCTTTGGCGCTACCGGACAGCAGACTTATTCCGGGAGCGGGACTTTCGGAAGCGGCGCGACGCCCTATGCGGGTGTAGGCATCGGCAATACAAGCGGCGTCAGCATCTCCACTCCCATGACTGTGACGCGCATCAATCTCTTTAACGGCGCAGTCACAGGCGCAAACAATCTGGTCTTCGGTAACGGAGGCACTTCAGCAAGTCTCATACAGATAGGCCAGTCGGGCGGCATAGTTCCGGCAGGCTCGTTAGATGCTTCACCGACCTTCAACACAGGCAGCGGCGGCCACACGGTTCTGTATCTCCAGGAGAGCGTGGCGCGAGCTACAGGATTCGAGATACCGCCGTCAGGAATAATAGCCAACGCGACGGTTGACAACACCAACGGCGTCAGCCTCTCAGGCAACCTGAACATCAGCACTACGCTAACGCTCAACAACGGTAGTTTTATTGTCGGCGCGAATACGCTGACGCTCAATAGCGCGCCCGCTGGAACGCCCACGAATATCAGCGCCAACAATACCTCCTCGCTCGTCTTCAACAGCACTACGGCTATCAACATCCCCTCTAGCGTCAGCCAGCTCAATAACTTTACGCTCAACAATGTGGGCGGCTCTACGCTACAGGCCAACTTGACCATTCAGGGCACGTTGACGCTCTCGAACGGCGCGCTCAATCTTGGCGGCAAGATACTGGGCCTCAACGGCAGCGTCGCAACAGGCTCCGGCACGCTGGTGGGAGGCACGACTTCCGCCATTACAGTAGCCTGCGCGAGTTCTTTAACGCTGCCGGGCGTAAGCGGCGGGTTGCAAGACCTGACGCTTAACAGCAGCGCGTGCATGCTGCAACTAAATGGCCCCATCACGGTCACAAGCTCGCTCAATTTAACTGCTGGTCAATTAAATAACAGCCCCGGCAACGTGACGCTCTCGAATGGCGCGCTCATTACACGCGATGCCAACGGGCTAATTAGCAATGCGCCCATCTTCGGCACATCAGTTGACGTTACATACGTGAGTGCAATAACCCTGAGCACAGGGCCGGAGCTGCCAACTTCCACAACCGTGCTACGCAACCTGACTAACACGGGCAACGGCACCGTCTTCCTCAGTTCAAGCGCGACGGTCAACGGCACGCTGAATTTGAGCGGCAACAACTTTGTCACCGGCCCCAATATTCTGACGGTAGCGACCGGCGCTACCATCAACCGGACGAACGGTAGTTACGTTGACGGTACTCTGGCGCGGGGGTTTGCGAGCGCAACGTCGCTCGATTACCCGATAGGCGGCGGCCTTTATGCGCCCGTGACCGTCAACGCACTCTCCGGCACGTTCCCGACGACGCTGGCGATTAGCACTACCAACTCATCTATAACTGGCCTCGTTTCCGGTCAGTCATTAGGGCGTCAATGGATATTCCCAGGCCCAAGCGGGATTGCGAAAGCGACGCTGGCGTTCAGCTATGCTCCGACGGACGTGCCGAACACTGCCAACCCGGCTCTCTTCCGAGTTGTCAGTAAAAGGCCGACTGACCAGCGCTTCATCTTCCCCAACGGAGCGACGGACAATGTCAACGAAGGCGGCAACACGGCCACCGCGACGGCTGTCACCATGCCAGCCTCCGGCGGATTTTTCTCCGTCACGCAGTCGGATGCTCCAGGCTTCAGGGTAGGCGGCCCGCGTCCCTACGAGACCTTCGACTTTGACGGCTCGGATGCGCGCACGGACGTGTCTGTCTGGAACGGCACGACGCGCAACTGGACGATTATCAATTCCATCACCAGCGCGCAGCGCGTACACGAAGATTGGGGAAGCTCTGATCTTGGCGACAAGCTCTGCCCCGGCGACTACGACGGCGACGGTCGCACAGACCTCTGCGTGTTCCGTCCATCGGAAGGCAACTGGTACATCATCAGGAGCAGCAACGACACTGTGCTGGTGAAGAACTGGGGCGATGTTAATGACAAGATTGTTCCGGGCGATTACGACGGCGACGGAATAACAGATGTTGCGGTCTTTCGTCCGAGTGAGGGCAACTGGTACGTCATTAATTCTTCCACCAATACCACCACCGTCAGAGGTTGGGGCGATGTCAATGACAAGGTTGTTCCGGCGGATTACGACGGGGACGGCAAGACGGACTTCGCAGTCTTCCGCCCCTCGGAAGGCAACTGGTACATCATCAACAGCGGAACTAATACCGTCACCATCAAAGGCTGGGGCGCTGCCACAGACCAGCCTGTACCCGGCGATTATGACGGCGATGGTCGAGCGGATGTGACAGTCTTTCGCCCCTCGGAAGGCAACTGGTACATCGTCAACAGCAGCGACGGCAGCACGACCGTGCGCAACTGGGGCGCAAGCGACGACCTGCTCGTGCCGGGCGATTACGACCGCGACGGCAAGACCGACATAGCAGTCTTCCGCCCCTCGGAAGGCAACTGGTACATCATCCGTAGCTCCGACGGTAACGTTACAACCTACTTGGGCAGCGGCGCAGACCTGCCCACCATCACCCTCCCGCAATAAACCGCAGGGGCGCGGGATGAATCAAGGTCAGTAGCAACCGGCGTAAGCTGGCTGCTACTGACCTTTTTGCTTTATGGTGTGATAGTCGCGGTGATGATGTCAGACCACTGGCCCACAGCCTCGTCTCCGTCGTAGTAACGCAATCGGTACTCCCTGACTTCGGGCGTGTTGGGCTGCGCTGGTGGGCGCGTGTCCACGAAGGGGCTATAGAGGTCTATGCCTAACTGCGTCCAGTTGGTTTCTCCCGTCCGGCGCGATTCCACAAGTACGCCGTCAAAGCCGCGTTTCTCGAAGTCTATGCGAACGTTAGCACCGGGCTGCGGCGTGGCCTTGAAAGTGGGCTTAGCAGTGTCCGTCTCTGGGATGCTTGAGCCGGTATCTTCTCCGGTGATGCCGAGGTCTTCGCCAATGGACTCGGTGTAACCGGGCGCGACCTTGATGCGCTGTATGAGTTGTCTGAGGCGGGGCAGGATGCCGGGCGCGACTGTGACAAGCGGTACGACCGGCGCTGATGCAGTCGGAAGCGGCCCTGCCGTCGCTCCAATCGGGCCGTCCTTGATGAGAGTCTTGTAGGCTGTGCGCGACTGCAAACCGGCCTTGTAGGTTGGCAGCATATCGCTGATGAGAAAATCCATCATCTGTGCGTCGTTCTCGACTGAGGTCACTTCGGCGGCTGTAAAGCCCAGAGCGGGGCCGTGCGTGGCGAACGCCTGTGCGAAGTTTTTGAACCAGATTACCAGTTGGGGGTCTGCCTTAGGGAAAGCCATAGGAGTGTCCTTTCTCAGACCATAGAGGTCAATAACAGTTCGAGGCGCGAGGCGCGCGTCTCATGGAAGGTTGGCGAGAAACCTCTGCATCATTGCCGCGTCGAACTCTGTGGAAGAGGGCGGTGTCTTTTCAAGAGGAATGCAGAGGCATTACGGCGCGACCAACAAAACCCCGTGAGCGAAATGTTTATCTGCAACCCTTTGTTAGCCGAGCGCCGGGATTCTGTCAGAAAACCCGCGCTCTGGCAAGCCTTTCCAGCGTCCCGAAGGGCGGTGCTGCCCGCGCCATGCCCCTCCGCCGAGCCATTCGACAGCCCTGCCGAACTGTTCGTCAGCCCTCCTGAACCGCTCGTCAGTCTTGCCGGGTCATTCGGCAGCGCTGCCGAGCCATTCGGCAACTTCCCGAAGCATCCGGCGAGCTTCCTGAGCCGCCTGTCAGCCTTGACGGACGGCCCCGCAAGGTTGCCCAGCCGTTCAGGAAAGCTGACGCGCCACCCGTCAAGCTTCCCCGGCCATTCAGCAACGCTGGCGAACGCTCCGGTCGGGTTGCCGAATGGCTCGGCAGCGCTGCCCAACGATTCAGACGCTCGTCCGAACCGTTCGGACAAAGCGCAAAAACGCCCGGTGAGGCCGCCAAAGTTATGTATTTAACGTGAGTTCGATATAAGAAGGAAGAGTCATAGCCCCTGAAAGGGGCGACAGATTGTAGCCCACGGCGCTGGGCCTTGGGGATACCATGCCAACCAAGATGAGTAGCCCCTGTAAGGGGCGCGCAGATTATCAAGCGAAGATTTCTTTCGCCCCTACCGGGGCTTTTAACATTTATTGCTGCTCAATTCCCACGGCTCGCGCCGTGGGCTACAATCTGTCGCCCCCTTCAGGGGCTAGGAGGCTATTCCCCTTATGTCGCGCCTCACGTTATTTAGCGCATTTACACCCAAAACCCGGTTACTTAAGCAGCACAGCCTCTCGTTATGACGCTTTCTTCTTCAACCTGCTTGTGATAGTCTCCGGCGCGTCAGAATGCCTCGGTTTTGGCGGTCTCTTTCCATCAGCCCTCGCCAGAGTCCGCACAAAGCCTCCCATCAACCACTCGACAGTTCAGGTTCTCTGCCCTGACTGCCCGCAAGCTTAGGAGATTATCCCATGAATTCCTCAACTCGATTCCGCCGTCCGGCGTTGGCCGCGACTCTTGTTGTGCTCTCTTTTCTGGTCATCAGGGTGCTGGGCGCGCCCGGAGATTTGGACACTACTTTCAACTCGACAGGCAAGGTGACGACTGCTGTGGGCATCGCGGATGACTTTGCGAATGCCCTGGCTGTTCAGCCCGACGGGAAGATTGTCTTGGCCGGGCATAGCTTCAACAACGTCACGAACTATGACTTTGCGCTGGTGCGCTATAACTCTAACGGGGCGCTCGATACAGGCTTCGACACGGACGGCAAGGTGACGACTGCGCTTGGCATAAGCGTTGACCAAGCGTATGCGGTCGTCATTCAGCCGGACGGGAAGATTGTCGTAGCCGGGACTACTCTCAACGGCTCTAACACAGACTTCGCGCTGGCGCGCTACAATCCGAACGGCTCACTGGACATCACTTTCAACAGTACGGGCAAGGTGACGACTGCCGTGGGCAGTAGTGATGACGAGGCGCGAGCCGTAGCCCTTCAGCCTGACGGCAAGATTGTAGTCGCAGGCTATAGCTACAACGGCGCGAACTACGACTTCGCCGTCGCGCGCTACAACTCTAACGGCATACTCGACACCAGCTTCGACACGGACGGCAAGGTGACGACTGCCGTGGGCAGCAACTATGACTTTGCCAGAGCGGTCGCCCTGCAACCGGACGGGAAGATCGTAGTCGCTGGCTATAGCTTGGTCACGAACAGCGATGTCGCAGTCGTGCGCTACAACACGGACGGAGCGCTCGATACGAGTTTTGATACGGACGGCAAGGTAACGACCGACGTAAGCGGCGACGACTTTGGAAATGCCGTCGCCCTGCAACCTGACGGGAAGATTGTCGTCGCGGGAACGGGCAACAACAGCCCTGACTCAGACTTTGCGCTCGTGCGCTACAACGCGGACGGAACGCGCGACACTACTTTCAACTTCACGGGCGTAGTCACGACCCCTGTTGGCAGTGGTAGTGACGAAGCAAGAGCAGTCGCTATTCAACCTGACGGAAAGATTCTGGCCGCCGGGACTGGAATCGCCATCGGCACCTTCGACTTCGCAGTTGTCTGCTACAACACGGACGGCACGCTCGATACTACCTTCAATGGCACGGGTAAGGTGACGACCGCGATTGGCAGTGGCGTTGACCAAGCACAGGCAGTCGCCGTTCAGCCCGACGGCAAAGTGGTCGCAGCAGGCTATAGCTACAACGGCTCTAACTATGACTTCGCGGCAGTGCGCTATCAATCCTTCAACAGCCTGAACCGCATCTCTAACTTCGATGGCGACCGCAAGACCGATGTCGCCGTCTGGAATCCTACAAACCGAAACTGGTACATCATCTACAGCAGCACCGGGCAACTGACCTTCCACATAGACTGGGGCAGCGGCGACCTCGGAGATAAAGCCGTCCCCGCAGATTACGACGGCGACGGGAAGACGGACATAGCCGTATGGCGTCCCTCGGAAGGCAACTGGTATATCATCCAAAGCTCCAACGCCGCGCCCGTAGTCAAAAACTGGGGAGCGCAGACGGACACTCCGCTCATAGGAGACTTCGACGGCGACGGCAAAGCAGACATAGCCGTGTGGCGTCCCTCGGAAGGCAACTGGTATATCAAGAACAGCCGCGACAACAGCGTGACCTTGCGCGCCTGGGGCGCTGCTACGGATAAGCCAGCGCCCGCAGACTATGACGGCGACGGGCGCACAGACATCGCCGTCTATCGCCCGTCGGAAGGCAACTGGTACATCATCACCAGTGGCGACGGCTTGCCTCGCATCCAGCAATGGGGCATCGCTACGGACAAGCTTGTGCCTACGGACTATGACGGCGACGGCAGAGCGGACGTAGCCATCTACCGCGCAGGTACTTGGTACATACGCTACTGGACGAACGCTACGACCGTGAAAGGCTGGGGCGACTCCAACGACACGCCCGTACCCGGCGATTACGACGGCGACGGCAAAGCAGACATAGCAGTCTTCCGTTCAAGTGAAGGCAACTGGTACATCCTGAACTCTTCGACTAATGCCGCGAGTGTTATCTATCTGGGCGGTGATGGAGATGTGCCTGTGCCATCTGCTTACCTGCCGCAGTAAGAGAGTAAGCGCTCTTAAGCAGACTTGGAAAAGAGAGGAGGCGGGGATGAATTGCCCGCCTCCTTTCTCTTTGCGCGTAGCAAGCGAATTAGATTGCTACGGTGTGGTGGTAACGGAGATGATGTCCGACCCCTGGCCCACTGCTTCATCCCCTTGATAGTAACGCAGGCGATACTCTCTGATTTCAAGCGTGTTGGCTTACGCAGGCGCTCTGGTGTCTATGAAAGGACTGTAATTGCGCCGACGCAACTACCATTTACAGGCCGCATTTGGCGTCTGCGCTGACGCAACCAGCGTTTGCGGGCCTGCATTTACCGTTCGCGTGACCGCAATTGTCAAATGCGGAGGCACCAAATCGCTCCGCGAAGCCGCTAAAACCGGTTATTAAGAGCATTTACATTCAAAACCCAATCGCTATAGACTTCCCAATACGCTCTTGATTATAATGACGCCGTTCCCGCCTCCATCCCCTTCGTTTGGTAGAGTCCCCCGTATATAAACCTCGCAACTAGCCCCGCCCTTTCTGGTTGATTCGTGCGTAGCGCGCGAGCTTGCCGAAGTGAGGTTTGTTCATGAGAAAGCGCCAAAGCGAAATCAGCGTCCGGCGGAATGATGTGTCTCAAGATTCCTGCCGCTCACGTCAACGAATAGCCCTGAGCAGATGGGTGCGCCGCTCCATCGCTTGCGCCGTGGCCGCGCTCGTTCTCAGTGTGTTGATGTACGAGCGAGCGAGGGCTAATGACGGAGCGTTGGACAACAGTTTCGGCGGCGGCTCAGGCACGGTTATCACGGATTTCAGCGCGGACGGCGAAGCCTACGCGGTCGCCATACAGCCGGACGGGCGCATAGTCGTATCGGGTCTCTCGCGCCCGGACAGCGACATCAGCCATAACCGGGCTGCACTGGCGCGCTACAACACGGACGGCTCGCTCGATACGAGCTTTGGAAGTGGCGGAAGAGTAACGACAACCACAAACACGCACCAGGGATTCGCCGTCGCCATCCAGTCGGACGGCAAAATCCTCACAACGGGCTTCGGCTCTAACAATGTGACGCGCTTCAACAGTGACGGTAGTCTGGACACAAGCTTCGGCCAGGGCGGCGCGACGGGCTTTCTGTTGAATCCTTACACTCTGATTCTTCAACCGGACGGCAAGATTCTGGTCGGCGGCTATGCCATAGTGGCCTATCGCGTCTTCAATTTTGCCGTCGCGCGCTACAACACGGACGGCTCTGTTGATACGAGCTTCGGCCAGGGCGGCATGGTGACGACGCAGTTCTTCGGAGGACACGACGAGATACACGCGCTGGCGCTACAGCCTGACGGCAAGATTGTCGCTGCCGGACAATCCACTTCCGGCGGCGACTACTACTTTGCGGCTCTGGCCCGCTACGACGCCAATGGAAATCTTGACACCAGTTTCGGCAGTAGCGGAAAGGTCACTACGGACTTCAGCCCTAACGACGGCATGAAGTACCACAGATTTTATGGCGTGGCGTTGCGACCCGACGGAAAGATACTCGCCGCCGGAGCGACCAGACATTATGGCGTCTGGGATTCCTTTGCCGTCGCACGCTACAACACCAATGGAAGTCCCGATTCAACCTTCGGCAATAACGGTCAGGTAACAACCAGGATTTTCGGCCAGAATTCTACCGGCAACGCTCTTGCTCTACAGCCGGGCGGAAAATTCTTCGTCGCCGGTTGCGCCACCACGGGCAACAGTTGCACGGGCGGCGGCGGCTCCTTCGCGTTGGCTCACTATAATCAAGACGGCACACTCGACACCACTTTCGGCAACGGCGGGCAGGTCTTGACTCAAATCGGCGGCTATGGTGAAGCCGCCTCCGCGATTGCTCTACAGTCGGACGGCAAAGTAGTTCTGGCAGGCTCTTCGCAGTATTGGAGCGGGAACTACAACTTTGCGCTGGCCCGCTACCAAGCCAAGCCCGTGCGCGCCGCCTTCGACTTTAACGGCGACGGCAGAGCCGACCCGGCTGTTTTCTGCCAGAGCGACGGCATGTGGTACAGGCTCAATATCGCTGACGGCTCCATCAACAACACTCAGTGGGGCGCGAGTTCGGATAAGCTTGTGCCCGGCGATTATGATGGCGACGGCAAAGCAGACATGGCCGTCTACCGGCCCAGTGAAGGCAACTGGTACATCATCAACTCTGCGACCAACACGGTCACAATCAAAGGCTGGGGAGCTAGCACGGATATTCCGGCCCCCGGCGATTACGACGGCGACGGCAAGACGGACTTTGCGGTTTATCGGCCCGGTGAAGGCAACTGGTACATCATCAACTCTGCCACTAATAGTGTGACTACGCAGGGCTGGGGAGCAAGCGCGGATAAGCCCGTTCAGGGAGACTACGACGGCGACGGGCGAACGGACATCGCAGTCTACCGTCCATCGGAAGGCAACTGGTACATCATCAACTCTGCGACCAATATCGTGACGACCAGAGGTTGGGGAGCGGCCACAGACAAGCCTGTGCCGGGAGATTACGATGGAGACGGGAAGACCGATATAGCTGTCTATCGGCCCACGGAAGGCAACTGGTACATCATCAACAGCATTGGCGGTACGACCATACGAAACTGGGGAGCAACTGGTGATCTGGCAGTGCCCGGCGATTACGACGGCGACGGCAAAGCAGACATAGCAGTCTTCCGTTCAAGTGAAGGCAACTGGTACATTCTGCAATCGAGCACCAACACTATGAGCGTGCAGTATCTGGGTGGCTCAGGCGACGTACCTGTTCCGTCTGCTTATCTGCCGCAGTAGTAATGTTAAATGAGAAGAGAGCGGTGGCCGCGTCGTGAGGTAATGACCCACCGCTCTCTTGGTCTCTCTCTCTCTGCGCGCACTCGCGGCAGGAGGATTGGAGATTGGGCCTTCGGGTGCTTTTTGGATATAGACTTTCGCGGCGGTTGTTGGTAGATTAAGGTCTCCTTGTAGATGGCTTAGTTCTATCATCCACAATGCCATCTTTCCTACCCGTTAGGTGGACTGCCAGTACTTTGGCGTACGTGCCCAGAATTTCGTGCGTCAATGATATGTTCGTTGTAGGAACTCTTTATGAGCGCAAAACTTTTAGGGGACAATTCGAGGCCCTGGTGGACGCGGTTTCTTAACCGGCATCTACAGTTCCTGCTGGACGTGCTGGTGCTGGTGGCGGCGTTCGTCCTCTCCTATTTCTTGCGCTTCGATTTCGATATTCCCTATACATGGCAGCATAACGCCCTCGTGCAGCTTCCTTACGTAGTGCTGTTGCAGTTGGTCGTCATGAACATGACGGGCGGGCGCTCCTTTATCTGGCGCTACACGAACATAGCCCATGTGCTTCCATTTCTTTACGCCGCCGCCGTCTCGTTTCTGATTATTCTGGCGCTGCGCTTTGGCATCCCGGAGCAGTTCTACCAATGGCGCGTGCCCGTCTCCATCTGCATCATAGACCAGTGCCTTGCTTTCGGCGGCGCGCTCGGCCTGCGCGTCTTCCGCCGCGCGCTCTACGAACGCTACGAGAAACGCAAGCGGCAGCGTTCCAGCAACGGCTACAGCATATATAAGAAGCCTGTGTTACTGATTGGCGCGGGGCAGGCGGGCGTCCTTGCCGCCAGCGAGATAGAGCGGCGCGGCGACATGGATTTGCTGGTCAAGGGATTCGTGGACGACGACCCCGGCAAGCAGAAGCGTTCCGTCATCAAGGGCATAAAGGTGCTGGGCACCATCAGCGACCTGCCCCGCCTCGTGCGCAGTCTTGGCATAGACCACGTCGTTATCACCATCTCGCAGGCTTCAAGACAGGAGATACAGAAGATTGTCACGGTCTGCGAGAGCATCCCTGTGGGCGTGAGAATCATTCCCGGTCTCTACGAGATACTGGACGGGCGCGTGGAGGTCAGCCGCTTCCGAGAGGTTCAGATTGAAGACCTGTTGGGGCGCGAGCCTGTGACTCTGGACGAAGAGGGCTTGGCGCACTTCCTTGCTGGCAAGCGCGTGATGGTGACGGGCGCAGGCGGCTCCATAGGCTCTGAGCTTGCGCGACAGGTCTCAAGGTTTTATCCCGAAAGCCTGCTGTTAGTGGAGCGCGCCGAAACCGCTCTCTTTAATACCGACAGGGAACTGCGCGAGCTTGCGCCCGGCCATACGATAGAGCCGCTGGTGGCAGACATCCTTGACGGCGTGCGTATGCGCCGCATCTTCGAGACCTACAGGCCGCAGGTCATACTGCACGCAGCCGCGCACAAGCATGTTCCACTGATGGAGCAGAACCCTGCCGAAGCCGTCAAGAATAACGTGCTGGCGACGCGTAGTCTGGGCGTCATGGCGGACGAGTTCGGCGTGGAGGTTTTCGTGCTCATCTCTACGGACAAGGCCGTCTGCCCTTCCTCCATCATGGGCGCGACTAAGCGTGTCGCGGAGCTTGTGATACAGGAGTTGAATCGTCGCTCGCGCACATGCTTCGTGGCAGTGCGCTTCGGTAACGTCATAGGCTCGGCTGGCTCCGTGATTCCAATCTTCCGCGAGCAGATTCGCAAGGGCGGCCCCATCACCATCACGGACAGGCGCATGAAGCGTTACTTCATGACTATCCCTGAGGCCGCACAGCTTGTGCTTCAGGCGGGCGCTATGGGCAAGAGCGGCACGGGCGGAGAGGTCTTCATACTGAAGATGGGCGAGCCTGTTTCTATTATGGAACTGGCCGAAGCACTCATCACGCTTTCCGGCCTGAAGCCGCACGAGGACATAAGAATCGTAGAGACGGGGCAGCGTCCGGGCGAGAAGCTCTATGAGGAGTTGGTCTTCACGGAGGAAGAGGTCGCCGGAACAGAGCACCCGAAGATTTTCATCAACAAGATAGCTCATCGTCCGACGGAAGACATGCGCATAGCGCTGGAGCGTTTGACCGCACTCTCTAAAGAAGGCCGCGAACGGGAGTTGCGCGCGTACCTGAATGAACTGCTGCCCGAAGCCAATCTGACTTTGGACGCGGGGGCGCATACAGAGCCACAAGAGCAGAAGGCCGCAGCCCACGCCGCTGGCGCAGGCGAAGATGTCTCTTACGGCACAGAGGTCTCAAATCTATATCCGTCCATGCAGACTTCCTGAAGATGTCGGACGATTGGAAAGGACACATGGGCAGGAATCGTACGCGACGACAATAAAGCATAAAGCCGCGTTGTGCGCCCGGTCTGTTCGCTTGTTGACGGTGGTATTCGTTCGTGATAGCTTGCCAGACACTTTTAACGCTTTTGACGGATGAGCCGTGCCCGTCATGCCCAGCTTAATCCAATTAAAGAATTTTCGGCCCCGTTCGGTTATGAGAGGAGAGTTAGCCCTAATGCGTTTCCTGCTTAGATTCGCCCTGATGATTTCTGTGGCCTTCGTCTTGTCCGTAGCCTTCTCAGCCCAGAAGACCGCGTACGCACAGGCCGAAGATGATGTCGTTATCAACGAGTTTTCAGTCAACTCAACCGCCGGAAAAGAGTACGTCGAACTGCTTGTGACGAACGCGAGCGGCGTCAACATGCAGGGCTGGACGCTCTCGGATGTTGGCACTCGCATTGCCGCGACAAGTGGGACGGAGGGCGATATAACGCTTCCCGCTTCGGCCTCGTATCTGGCGAACGTCCCGCAGGGAACTCATGTGGTTATCGTCAACACTATCGGAGGGGCAAACATTCTGCCTGAAGACACCAGCACCGCCGACGGTAACAACAAGCTTGTACTCATCGTTGGCGTGACTACGGGCATCACGACGGGGGGCACGCTTGACATTGCAACGGCTGAAAACTTGCATCTTTATGCAGGCACTCGCGCTGCGGGCACGCTCATTGACCAAGTGCAAGCAGGTGGCAATAGCAGTTACATCACAGGAACTACGTGGGGCGACAATAACGGCGCTACGCAAACAGACAATATCAACGGCACAAGTTCTATGCCCGGCAACTCCGTCGCCCGCTTCGTCCCGACAGCAAACACTTTGTCGGGCTTTCAGGATAACGACACGGGCGCGCGCTTCGTCGTTGACACGAACTCTTACGGCACGCCGGGCCGACGCAACGCAGGCGTCGGAAGCGAGACGGCTGTCGGCGGGCCACCGCCTTTCTTCCCCGTCGCACAGTTCGACGGCAATGACCGGCTTGCAGACCCCTCTGTCTGGGATTCCGCCAGCACCAACTGGTTCTGGCTCTCCAGCTTTAACTCCTACGCGGTACAGAATCATCTGGACTGGGGCGCAGCCTTCCTCGGCGACGTAAGCGTGCCCGGTGATTATGACGGCGACAAGGTTACAGACCTCGCCATCTATCGCCCGTCGGAAGGCAACTGGTACGTCATCAAGTCCAGCGACAGCACTGTCGTGACCACGAACTGGGGCAATGTGACGGACATCCCCGCGCACGCGGACTACGACGGCGACGGCAAGACTGACGTGGCTGTCTTCCGTCCCTCGGAAGGCAACTGGTACATCATCAACTCCGCCACCAGCACTGTCACCATCAAAGGCTGGGGAGCGAGCACGGACAAGCTTGTGCCCGCAGACTATGACGGCGACGGCAAGGCTGACATAGCCGTCTACCGTCCAAGCGAGGGCAACTGGTACATCCTGAACAGCCTGACCAACACCATGACTTTGCGCCAGTGGGGGGCAAGCACTGACACGCCCGTGCCTTCGGATTACGATGGCGACGGCCTGTACGATGTGGCCGTCTACCGCCCATCGGAAGGCAACTGGTACGTACGCAAGTCTGCGGGCGGCGTCGTCATTAAAGGCTGGGGCGCTTCCAGCGACATTACCGTCCCGGCGGACTACGACGGCGACGGCAAAGCGGACTTCGCTGTCTATCGCCCGTCGGAAGGCAACTGGTACATCGTCCAGAGCTCGGACGGCGCGGTCGTCGTGCGCTACCTGAGCGGCGCTGTGCCTGTGCCGTACGCCTGGATTACACACGAGGCTGGCGGGCCGGGGCCGGGCGGGCCGTGAGCCTCAACTAGAGAGCTATAACGGTTCGACAACGCTTTGAAGAGGGGGACTGAGGACGCAGTTATCTTCAGTCCTTTTCTTCGCTCATCCATGGAGTTTGAGGAGGTCTGTTTGAGGAAGGCGCTCATTTCAGGAATCACTGGGCAGGACGGCTCTTATCTGGCGGAACTACTGCTCGACAAAGGCTACGAAGTGCACGGCATCATACGCCGCGCCTCCTCCTTTAATACGGATCGCATAGACCATCTCTATCAAGACCCGCACGACCTTGGCGTGCGCCTCTTTCTTCATTACGGCGATTTGGCGGACGGCACGGGCCTCAGACGCATTCTGGAGAAGGTGCAACCCGACGAGTGCTACAACCTTGGCGCGCAATCGCACGTCAAGATTTCATTCGAGCAGCCGGAATACACTGCGGACATAGTCTCGACAGGTACGCTGCGACTGCTGGAAGCCTTGCGCGATTACATAGCAATCTCCGGTAAGGAGGTGCGCTTTTATCAGGCAGGGTCGAGTGAGATGTTCGGCGTTGCGCCCGCGCCGCAGAGCGAGGCAACACCCTTTCAGCCGCGCAGCCCCTACGCCGTCAGCAAAGTGGCCGCGCACCAGTTCGCCGTCAATTACCGCGAAGCCTACGGCATGTTCATAGCCAACGGCATTCTCTTTAACCACGAATCTCCGAGGCGCGGTGAGACCTTCGTCACGCGCAAGATTACGCGCGCCGTCGGGCGCATCAAGATGGGATTGCAGAAGAAGCTGTACCTTGGCAACCTGGACGCGCTGCGCGACTGGGGATACGCAGGCGATTACGTCGAAGCCATGTGGCTCATGCTGCAACAACCCGCGCCTGACGACTACGTAGTTGCAACGGGCGAAGCACGTAGCGTGCGCGATTTTCTCGAAGCGGCTTTCGGTCAGGCCGGATTGAACTGGGCAGATTATGTCGAAACAGACGCGCGCTACTTTCGCCCGACAGAGGTGGATTATCTACTGGGCGATCCTACGAAGATAAAGGAGAGACTGGGGTGGTGGCCCCGTACTACATTTCAGGAGTTGGTCAGGATGATGGTGGCGCACGACATGGAGCTTGCCGCACAGGAGCGCACGCTCAGAAAGGCCGGGCACACATTGGCCTTCAGGGGAAGCGCCAGTGAATAGAGAGAGCAAGATATTCGTGGCGGGCCATCGCGGTCTGGTAGGCTCTGCCGTCATGCGCGAGCTGCGGGCCGAAGGATACGAAAATCTACTGGTCAGAAGTCGCGCCGAGCTTGACCTGACACGGCAAGCGGACGTAGAGCAGCTCTTCCATGAAGAGCGTCCCGAAGTTGTCATCCTTGCCGCGGCGCGCGTCGGTGGCATTCTGGCGAACAGCACTTTCCCTGCGGAGTTTATCACCGAGAATCTCTGCATACAGACGAACGTGATTGACGCCGCCTATCGCGCTGGCACACGCAGACTCCTTTTCCTAGGCTCTTCCTGTATCTATCCGAGGCAATGTCCGCAGCCAATCAAAGAAGAGTATCTTTTGACAGGCCCGCTTGAGCCGACGAACGAGGCTTACGCCATAGCCAAAATCGCTGGCATCAAGATGTGCCAGGCTTATCGCAGACAATACGGGTTCGAGACGCTCTCTGTCATGCCCACCAATCTTTACGGGCCGAGCGATAACTTCGACCTCAATAGCTCGCACGTGCTGCCCGCCCTGATACGAAAGTTCCACGAGGCCAAATCGCAGGGGCGCGCTCGTGTGGAAGTCTGGGGGACGGGTAGAGCGCGCCGCGAGTTTATGCACGTCTCTGATATGGCACGGGCCTGCCTGTTTCTGCTCGGGCTTCGGCAGAGCGAGATAGAAGAGGTTGCGCCGGACGGGATTCTCAACGTAGGCGTCGGAGAAGATTTGGAGATAGGAGAGCTGGCCCGTTTAATCGGAGAGATTGTCGGCGGGCAGATAGAGTTGAGCTTTGACACAACAAAGCCGGACGGTACGCCGCGCAAACTCCTCGATGTAAGCCGTATGCACTCGCTCGGGTGGAAGGCGCGCGTGAGCCTGCGCGACGGTCTCAAAGCGACCTACGAGGATTTCAGCAGACAGGCCCGCAAGGAAGTGCTTGCTTGAGTGTCTCTTCAAGAGCCTGAAGAGTTGATGGCCGTTCCTCCTGGCCTTTGCCTGACTTGACGAGCCGCCACATGCCTGATGCATTACGCTGGACTGAAAACTGATAATGATGATGGGCGCAGTCTGTTGAAAACCATGTCGCGGCGCGCGGGCACAATCGTCTTCTACACGCTTCTGATTTTAATTCCGCTGACGGCGATTCCCTACGGAACGGTTGATCCTTTATGGGAATCTCTCTTCGAGTGCGTAGTCTTTGCACTGGCTATCATCTCCATCCTTGAGGTAGCGGTTGACGGTAAGATTGATTCCTATTCCGTATGGCTAATCTTACCGCTGCTTCTCTTGGTCGCGTACGCTTTTATCCAGACTCTTCCGCTCGGAGGCGGCAATCAATCTCCGGCGGGGACGGAGATGTGGTATGCGATAAGCGCAGACCCGTTTCAGACTCGCCGCTGGGCTATAAAGATGCTGGCGCTGATTCTGGCTGGTGCCATGTTGCTTCGTTACGTTACCAATGAAGGCCGCCTTCGCCTGCTGGTCTACGCTATTCTTTTGACGGGAACTGCCAGCGCCCTTTTCGGCATCTTCCGCCAGAGCACGCAGAGAACCGAAGGCTTTCTCTTTCTCTCCGCGCTTCGGCCTGAATTCGGCTACGCACAGTTTATCAACAAGAACCACTTCGCTTTTCTGGCCGAGATGGCACTGGGTCTCACGCTAGGCGCTTTGATTAGCCGAGAGGTCAGAAGAGAGCGAAAGCTAATCTATCTGACCGTCTCGCTGCCGCTATGGGCCGCGCTTATCTTTTCCGGTTCGCGCGGCGGCATCTTTAGTCTCTTGGGCCAGATTCTTTTTCTGGTAATGATGTGGACTATAGCTGGCAGGGCAGCATGGCGCGCGGGTGCGCACCGCTCACAGCTTGATAGACTTAAAGGGGCTTGGCCCTTACGCCTGTTGCTCCTGTGCGCCTTACTGGCCTTTATTCTGATTGGCACAATCTGGATGGGCGGCGACCCCTTGATTTCAAAGCTGGAAAGCGTGCCGGGAGAGATAAGCCAGACGGAGACTTCCGGGCTGGGCACTAGCCGCAGAGAAATCTGGCGCTCAACCTGGATGCTTATTAAGGAGCATCCCATGACAGGCGTAGGCTTTGGCGGTTACTGGACAGCCATTCCGCAGTATCATATGGCTTCAGGTGAAGCGACGCCGCAGGAGGCGCATAACGACTACCTTGAACTGCTGGCGAGCGGAGGACTGATAGCTCTTCTCCCTGTTGTCTGGTTTTTGATAATTTTCCTCCGGCGCGCTGGGAAGGTCTGGAAGACTTCCGCAGGCTATCGCAGGGCAGCGCAACTGGGTGCTTTGACAGCCATCTTTGGCGTGGCCCTGCACAGTATGGTTGATTTCGGTCTGCATATCACCAGCAATGCTCTCATCTTTACGGCGGTACTGGTTATCGCTTCCACAGAGATGAGGACGCAGGGGGACGGAAGAGAGCTTGACAGTTGACAAAAAACTATACCCTCGGGGGTGACGAAAGAGATTGAAGTCAAGCCTTAGTCGGATTAAACTTGACGTTCAGGCGAGGGGCGTGGTCTATTCTAATCTGCCTTGGCGGAAATCATGACGATTTCTTAAGAGCTTAAGGTTAATCCATCCTTGTAGTAGAACTTATTCTGGAGATTTCAGTATGCGACTCAACTTAAAGAAGGCATCGCAGGCAGTAGCGCTCCTACTTATTTGCGCCGTGACACAGGTTTACGTCATGGCCGCGCCAGCGACTCCTGATAATCCGAAAGAGAGAACGGCAAGCCCTCAGTTATTTGGCAGGCTGTCAACTTACGGAGCGGGAAAGGTGGCCGTCAACGGTAGCCTCGTGCCGTCTGGAACAACAGTTCTCTCCGGGTCGCAGCTTCAAACTTCGGAAACTGCCGGGGCGACAGTTAATCTGGGAACTATCGGCAAGCTCGACCTTGCCCCCAAGACCAAATTAACGCTTGTTTTCGACCAGAACAGCATCAGCGTTAACGTGGCTTCGGGTGACGCACTTCTGACGACCAGCGAAGGTGTCGCAGGCTCTCTGGTAGCTTCGGACGGCAAGACGTTGACGACAGACGGCAAGAGCGTCTTTGCCGTGGGCACAGGCATGTATGCGGGCGATAGCGCGAATCCACTTCCGCAGGGCGGCGGCAAGTGCAGGATTGCAGGCATCCCGTGCGCGCTCTTCTGGACTATGGTGGGCGGTGGAACTCTCGCCGCCATCCTCTTTGCCGCAAATAGAGGAGACAATCCGAGTTCGAGCAATAATTCCTAATAACTTGAGGATTCCTCCTGCTGTAGAAAGTGCCCTCCTTGATTAAGGAGGGCACTTTTATGTTTGTGGTGATTAAAGAACAGATGATTAGTTTCTAGCTTTAACTTGCCGCTTCGGAGGCAACAGAGTGCGATGACAAATCTTCGTCAAGCCATCTTTACATTGCTCGGTCGCCCGGCAATCCGCTTTGTCTTAGCCATCATGGCTATCGGGTGTTGTCTGTCTGCGGCGGTGTTTGCCGCGCGCGTAGGGCTTTCAAGTATCGGCTCAAAAAACGCTTTGGCCTCGGGTTCGCTCACTGCGGCAGATAAGGCTGTCGGATTAACCCCGTCAGATGCAAACGCCCGCTTTGCCCGTGCCATATCGCTTTTGTACGATGGGCAATCCACGGAAGCCATTGAAGAGTATAGACGGGCTGTGGCCTTGCGACCACGCGACTATTTTTTGTGGCTTGCGCTCGGAACCGCGCTCGACCAGTCCGAGGACGAAAAGGGCGCGCTCATGGCTTACAGGGAAGCCGTCAGACTGGCTCCGTATTATGCCCAGCCTCGCTGGCAGTTGGGGAACTTATTGTTGCGGGCGGGGCAGCGCGAAGAGGCTTTTGTGGAATTGCGTCTGGCCGCCAGCAGCGATTCTTCCCTATTGCCTGCGTTGATGGACTTGGCCTGGGGCTTAGCCGCAGGCGACGCAAAATTGGTTGAGCAGGTTATTAATCCGCAGACCGCACACTGGCATTTAGCTCTGTCGCGTTTCTTCATCAAGCACGGGAAGACGGCTGAGGGCTTAGCGCACTTTCGCGCGGCGGGACAGATTTCAGATGAGGAGCGGCGCTCTTTGTTGGAAGAACTGCTCACGGCAAAGCGGTTTCGAGAGGCTTATGAGCTATGGTCTTCCAGCAGCAATGTGAAGACTGCGAATGGCTCCGGTCTGATAGATGGAGGCTTTGAAGATCCGAAAGGTTTTGACCAGCCGGGTTTCGGTTGGCGGCGTGGGCTAGACGTTCAGGGCGTCACATCTTCTCTCGATATGAGTGGGACGCACGGCGGTAACTACAGCCTGCGCCTGAATTATCAGGGAGATTCCAATGTCAATGCTTCTGCTATTTCGCAACTTGTCGTGGTCGAGCCGAATTCGCGCTACCGCTTGAGATTTTCAGCGAAGACGCAGGATGTTGTAACGGCGGGAGCGCCGCTCATCATCGTGTTGGATGCAGGCGACCGAGGACAGCCGATTGCGCAATCGGATACTATACCGAAGAATACAGATGGATGGCGGGACTACGTTATAGAATTTACCACTGGTAAAGAGACGAGCGCCATGCGGATAAGCATACAGCGACAGGCTTGTGCTGGTCAGCCATGTCCTATCTTCGGAAGCCTCTGGCTGGACGATTTCGTCCTTGAGAAAGTTTAATCCAGCCCGACAGCGGCGACCTCACCTACATTTAAAGAGCCGACCATCACTGCCGCGAGTGAGTGTGAAGGGGCCGACCTTTTCCGAACTGTCCGTAAGCGTCACAGTCAGTGTCATAGTATCACCGTCCACCTTACCGACGTACCGGGCGGGTCTGTTATTGGACCCCTGGCCTCTGCGTATAGGCCCGGACCGTTCGGGGACGAAACCACCCGCGACATCAAAGCGACCTTCACGATTCAGCACGATGGGCGCATCAATAGTGCCGTGAGCGCAGTCGTATTCCGCCTCAGCGCCCTTATCTGTTACTTGAAGGCGTATATGCTCGCCTCCCCAGACTCCTGCCGGGATACTGCTATTGTCTCGCGTCATATTGATTACTTTGCCGGAGTTACAAGCCGGGCTCTGTTCGAACAATATCAACAATAGGGGAAAGGCCAGCAGAGCTAAGGCTGTCTTTAAATAATTCATGGCAACTCAGCTTTGGGCTTCCCGGGAGCAGGAGAGGGGAAGTCTGAAGTCCTCTTTGTTCTAATCTGCTATAACCTGAGCAGTTTGCCCGCGCAGGCCGTAAACAGTATAGCCAGTCCTTTGACGGTAATCCAGAGCCGATGCTCGGAATCGCAGTCAAAGGACTGGCATTTAATTTACTGCCACCGTATGCAGCAGTTCCGCATAGAGTAGAGTGCCAGCACTCTACTCTATGGCAGAGTTTTAATGTAAGCGGCAGGCAGCGGTACTTCGCTGTTGCTGCCAAAGTTTATCAGAGAGAGCGTATTGGTCGTGCTCTGTATGATATACCAGTTGCTGTCGCTGGGGCGGTAGACCGCTATGTCAGTCTTGCCGTCGCCGTCGTAATCGCCCGGGACGGGTTGATCATTCGCATCACCCCAGCCCCTGACCGTAGTGCCGCCACTGCTGTTGACGATGTACCAGTTGCCTTCCGAGGGGCGGAAGACCGCTATGTCAGTCTTGCCGTCGCCGTCGTAATCGCCCTGCACAGGACTATCCGTAGCAGTACCCCAGCCCTGAACGGTGGTGGCATTGGTTGAAGAGTTGATGATGTACCAGTTGCCGTCAGAGGGGCGGAAGACCGCTATGTCGGTCTTGCCGTCGCCGTCGTAATCACCTGGGACTAACTTATCATTGGAATCACCCCAGCCCCTGACCGTCATAGTGTTGGTCGAAGAATTGAGGACATACCAGTTGCCTTCACTCAGGCGGAAGACAGCAACGTCCGTTATTCCGTCGCCGTCGTAATCGCCCGGCACAGGAACATCGCCAGCGCCTCCCCAATTCTTCACCAGCACAGAGCCGTCAGTAGACTTTATTATGTACCAGTTGCCGTCAGAGGGGCGGAAGACCGCTATGTCTGTCTTGGTGTCTCCGTCATAGTCGCCTGGAACCAGTTTGTCGCCCAGAGCAGCGCTGCCCCAGTTCAGGTGTGTGCTGAGCGTGTTGCTCAAGCTCTGACTGATGTTCCAGTCGCCTGTGGCGGGATTCCATCTGGAAACATCAGTCTTGCTGTCTCCGTCGAAGTCGGCAGGCTTGCGTACAACCCGCCCTGTGAAGTTCGCGTTCGTCTGGTTGCTGGTCAGGTTGTTGTAAACGCGATTCTGGGGGAAGAACGCGTAGTTCTGTTTCGACGGCGTGACCGTGTAGTTGCCGCCATAGGGTAGCCCGGTAAAGGAGTAATTACCGCTGCCATCCGTGGTAGTCGTCCCTGACTGAGAGCCGCTTAAGGTCATCAGCACGCCGCTCAAGGCGTTGTTCGCACCATCCTTCACCTGTCCGCTGACGGCAACTGTTGATGCCACGTCGTTGAAGCATATAGTGACGTCGGCCAGCGTCGGCGAAGAGGCGGGTATTCCTGTGAACAGAGCCTTGTATCTCAGGAAGCGTATGCCGTTGAATTGGCTCAAAGACCCTCCACTACTAAAGAAGGTGCTGGCCGTGCCGTCCGGTCCCACATAGTTGAAAGGCCCGTAGGGGCTGTTGCTCGCAGCCGCCTGGAACTTCAGGGTCGTGCTCGCGGGCGTCGTGGCAGTCCATGAGAACGTGCCCCACTGTGCCGTCAAGCCCGCCGCGGGGTTCGCGTCCTTGAGCGACGATACGAAGTCGCCGGAGGATTTGAAGCCGGTCTTCATAGTGACCTTGAAGGAGGTATCGGGCGTAGTGCCAGCCCAGGTGGAGCCGCTGTTATTAGAAGTTGTGCGACGACCGCCCGCGTAGGCGCTCGTAGTGCTGGTGACATAGGCAGGAGTTCCTGTCGCGTACGCCGCAGCCATGCGGACCACAATCGCGTACTGCGTGCCTGCCGTAAGGGTCGGCGGGCTTGAGAAGGTCGCTGTGTAGAAACCGCCCGCGCCGCTGTTGCTGAAGGGAATCGAAGCCGAAGCAATGTCCGCGCCTGTAGGCAGGTTGCCGGACGCATTTCTTATAGCGATGACGACGTTCGGCGGCGTACCCGTGCAGGTCGAGCAGAACAGGTCAAGGGCTACCTGTGTGGCCTGACCTGTGACAGTCGGCGTGAAGGTCTGGCCGAACCATGCCGTGTTGCTGAAGCCGAAGGCCTGCGTCTCTGTAGTGCTCTGCGCGTCAACGCCCAGCGCCGTTGCCAGAATGACATTGCCCGCGCTGGATGCGACATCGGTGTTGGTCGGGATGCCCGCCTGGAAATCTGCCTGCGAAGTGTCAACGAAGCAACCGCTGGTTGCAGCAACGGAGAGAGAGAAGTTCTGCGTAGTCGTGTTGCTGTCCGTGACGACGATGCTGCTAGCGGATGCGGTCGTGCGTCCGGGATAGCTGGCGGTCATGCCCGGATACGTGCCCGCAGGAATGTTTGTGAATGAATAGTTGCCGCTGGCGTCCGTAGTCGTAGAGCGGCTGCCTAGCATGACAGTCGCGCCTTGAAGCGGTGCGCCGCCGGGGGTTGCCGTAACGGTTCCCGAAACAGTCCCGCCGTTACCGACCGGCGTACACTGCGAGAACTTGAAATAGCCTATGCGCGTCTGGTGGTTCAGGCCGGTAGTCGCGTAATACTCGTTGGTGTACCAGAAGGTGCAGCCGTCCGGGTCAAGTGACATCGCGGAGTAATCGCCCCAACGATTACAGATCGCGCCGCCGCAGTTGCCGCTCTGCGAGCCGGTGCCTGCGAAGAGCAACTGGTCTGTCTGGGGAAGAGAGTTTGCGGGGTCTGTCGAGAGTCGCCCTGCATAGGAGAGCGTCGGATGGGTCGTAGCGTTCGAGGTCGTAAAACCTATGGCCATGTTGCCTGAGCGGTCAATCGCAAGGCTGGGCATGTAGCGCCAGATGGTATCAGCGGGGCTGTAGGTGAAAGCCTGCGAAGTGGTGGGCTCGACCGTGCCACCAGTGACCTTCAACTGGTAGTAGCGGACAGCGGACTGTGTCGCCGTGATGTTAGTCGTGGGATTACCCAGACCTGCCGTCATGCTGTTCCAGAGAGATTCGACGCCGCCCATGTTCGTGTACTGGTTCTGCATCATCAGGCGCGCGTACAGCTCGTCGTTACGGTTCGCGGGCGTAGGTGCCGTCTGATCGGCTGCGGCCAGCTGCGCCCACCATGTTGTGTTTAGGGAGTCGAATGGCCCCGTGAACGTGGAGGTAGAAATGTTGCCCCAGTCAACCTTAAATTTATAGACGCTGATGACGTTCAGGTACTGGGCGACCACCGTGAGATAGTTGGGGCTTCCCGCCGGAGGTGTTCCCGCCTGCAAGCGCGCGTTCGCGGGCAGAAGCGAAAACTCTGTCGAGGGAGCGTCGAACTGTACCGACTGCACCGAAGGCGCGCCCGCATACATCTGCGCCTTGTTGAAGGCGTAGACGCGCGGGTTCTGGAACGAGCCCGCGGCCGCGTAGTCGAACATATTGACGGACATGTAAATGCCGTCAGGCCAGACGCCCATCTTCGGATAGTCGCCAAGGCCGCCCGTCGTGTTAATAGAGTAGAAATTCCAGCCACCCGAAATTGGGTCGCCTGTCTTCGAAACCGCAATACACTGCAAAGCTACCTGCGGGCTCACGTTGCCAGCGCCGTCCTGTTGGAAGGCGAAGTCAGAGATGATCCAGCGGTCCTCGAACGTGTCGTAAAGAACTGTGGGGTCTCCGAAGTTGTCCGTGTCGCAGACGTTTCCGAAATTGCCTTGGCTCATGAAGGTGTCGTACGTGAAGGCCGCTACGCGCGCTCCCGTAGACTTGTTGTAGATACCTATCGAAGTATTGATGGCCTGTATGTAGTGGTTTGGCCCAACGTCGCCGACTGTGTCGGGCGGGTGACCAGCGCCCCAGTTAGCGTTATCCAAGCCTTCAAATGTAGAAAGGGGCGCAGGGGCGGGTGCGCTCAAGGTTGGCACCGATGTCTGTGGAGCTTCCGTGGTCTGCACCGCTTCAGGCGGCACGCCTCCTCTGGTCAGCACGCCCGGATTAATAGAGGGCATCTCGCGCTCCGGGCGCTCTCTCTTGGGCGACGGTATGTAGGGCAGTTCCCGCAGGTCGCCGTTGAACGATTTCGCTCTGGTCAGCCTGACCTCTTTCGGCTTGAGATTGACGGGCTTGCGCGTTGATGCGTCCACGTACTTCGTGGGAGCCTGTACGGTCTGGCCTTCCTGGCCTTCCTGACCGTAGCGTGCCCTACGCTTTGACAGACCCTCTCGCTCCTCGCGTTCCCGCTCGGACGTGTAGCGGCCTGGCACGACGGGGCGCGGCGGCAAGGGTATCCGCTTCGCGGCCTGTGTGTTGCTCGCAGGCTTCTTTGACTGGGCAAGAGAAAGCGTGGTGGCGGCGATGGCCGTGACCGCGATGGCTAAAATAAGAAACCCGGCCAGACGACCGCGTCTGTTCTTAAATAGAAATTTAACCGCGGAGTTACGAGTGACAGTAGTCTGCACTTTACCGTTCTTCATAGGGAACAATGTCTTTCTCCTGCTTTTATCAGGGGCTTAAGTATTGAAGGGTCAGGTCTCTAGGCCCTTTAAGAACCGCGGCCTAAACTACACAGGGGCTAATTTTGTCTTTAACCTTGAAACTTCTCTAACGAAAAAATCTGGTGCTTCGAGATGGCGACCGCAAGACCGTAGGTGCCGTCCTTGCGCTGCCTAACCCGCATGACCACGCCGCGAATCACAATCACGGCCCCGGAAATCTGCGTGATGAGTAGCAAACAATCGCGCTGCTTGACCTTATGCGTCAAACGCAGATAGCAACCGCTCGCACTAAAATTATCAAGCACGGTGCGAACGCCCAAGCTCTCTTGGCAACCGTCCGCATTCAGCACAATCGCGGGAAAAGGCCCGCAAATGCGCGGCTCGCCGCGGCGCTCAGCCAGACGGAGTGATTTGATTGAAGCGGTGACTTGCAGAACGGAGCTACACTCCTGAAGAGGGTACTACTAAAAGTAAGGGGAAAGATATAGAAAAAGAAGTGCAGACGCATCGGACATCTATCATTATTGCTAACGACGAATGTCACTTTTTTATTTCAATATAGCGTGACAAAGCTCCCGCAAGAGAAGGACAAATGTCACTATGCGTATTGAAAACAAAGAGTTTGCGGTTTGAAACATTGTGTCACAAAATTGTCATGGGTATTGCCCCTAATAACGAGCCTGAGTAGAAACCAGACGATGTTTATAGGCATAGACAAGTAGCCCCAGACGCCCGCCTTTAATATCAAGTTTTTCATAGATGATAGATAGATTGTTGCGGACGGTAGATTCCGCTACGACTGGGCGCAAGCGTTCGGCGATCTCCTTATTTTCCAATCCTTCGCCCACGAGCGCAATGATTTCACGCTCGCGCTCTGTAAGGCTGGCAATCTTGGCTGCTTCCGAATCAAGCCTTTCGGATGAGGGGGTGCGCCTTTTATCTAACAGCCGGTTAACCGCTCCGGGTTCGAGCCAGTACTCGCCTGTGAGATGCACCTTTTCGATGGCGCTCAGTAGTTCTGTTGCACCATTCTCTTTGAGTACGACGCCCTTTGCCCCAAGCTCCATCGCTTTATCGCGTCTATATGGGTCGCGCTCGCCTGTCAGGATAATGATGCTGGCTTGACTTGCAACTTCCATTAGCTCGGGCAGAATGGCTAGGCCGTCCTCATCCCCGAGGTCTAAATCAAGGATGATGATGTCAGGGTGCGTGCTCGAAGCAATCAAGAGCGCAGTGGCTCCGCTAGCCGTGTCACCTACGACAATCATGCCGGGTCGGCTCTCTATCAGTTCTCGCAACCCTTCTCGGACTAATAGGTGATCGTCCACGAGCACTATGCGAATAGGACTATCCGAGGATTTAGATGTCATCCAATTCTCCCAAACTAGATGGGAATTTCGATTTTAACTCGGGTGCGGCGGTCTTGGCTTTGCTCTACGCGTGCGCTTCCTCCCAGCTGTTTCGCCCGCGCGGTAAGGGATTGGGGAATGAAGTGTGGAGGTGAACGGTCGTCGCCGTTCGCACAATCATTTTCAATCTCCAGATTAAGAGTGGTATCGTCGCAGTTAAGTCTAATAATGCTGTGTGTGGCGCGCGTGTGTCGCCTTATATTGCTCAGGCCTTCGTAAATGAGCTGTAAGACCTCTGCGGCAAGGCGGTCATTAATATTGATTCTATTTAGATACTCAACCCGCACGGCAATCCCGTAGTGCTCTATAAATTGTGATGTGATGCGCTGAACTGCCGATTGTAAATCTTCGTTACCCGCATCCTCGCCTTTCAGGTTGCGGACAAAGCCTCGCAGCCCAGCTACCTCATTGGAGGTCATCTGGAATAGCCGTTCAATGTCCTCCGTTACGCTGCCCCCATTCGACGCAATCTTATTACGAATGGCCGCCAGTTTATAGTGTAATCCAAGGTACGGCTGGATGACGCTGTCATGAATGTCCAGGGCCAGCCGCTGGCGCTCTCGCTCGGCCGCACTTGATGAGAGTTGGTCTAGGAGTTGTATGTTATCCAAAATCGGCGCGAGTTGTTCAAAGACCTGTATGAGAAACTCAACATCCAAAGGCTCAAACTGACCGCGCGGCCCCGTCAAGTACAGCCTCCCGAACATCTTCTTGTGAAAGAAGAGCGGCACCGAAACAAAAGAATCAGCATCAAGCCTGGATGCCAATGACTCGCATGCCCCATGCTGCGCTTCCGTATACTCCCTTTTAACCACATCATAAATATAGCTGTACGAATTCCGCTGGGGCCAAAACTTTCCCTTGCCGTGGTAGATGAGGGCGATGTTGTCCGGCAAGTCAATCAAAAGCTGCGCCAGTTGGGCCGGGATTATCTCGGATTCCACAGAGCCTTCTGCTTGATTGCCCACAACCTGAAGCAAACGGTAGGGGCCATTATCCGGCTCTCTCAGAATAATGCGGCATGTGTCAGCATCATAAAACGCGCGCAGCTTTTTCATGGTTAGACCGACGGTCGGATAGATACCAAAGCGTGGGTTGGGAATCTTAACTACTTCTTTGAGTAAAGCCAGCCGCCTCTTGAAGGTAACCTCACGTCCTCCCCAGTAAGCCATCATGTAGCCGAGCACCAGCAGGTAAGTCGGGCCCAGCAGGAAACGATTTAATTCAAATGTAGAACTGAGATGCGCCGTCAAATACCCGATTACAGTAAACAGTAAGGTCGAGACTAATGTCACTTGAACACCTGCCGTAAAGCCCCAGCGGAAGGAGGCGACGAGAATTGCGAAGAAGAAAAAGAAGAAGAAGATACTGCTCGTCCCGCTGCTGAGGGCTACCAGTGCTAAATACCATGCGACATCAACCCAGCAGAGAATTCTTTGGGGAAGTCGCCATGTTGCGCGGATTGCCAGTATGTAAAGGAAAGTGCTGTAGAGTCCGTAGAGCGTTAGTGCTATATAAGTGAGGGCAACGAGTCTATTCGGCTCTGACGGGTCAATGTAAATGATAAATAGCGCGGACCACGCCAGGATGAGCCTCATCTTGCTGATCATGCGCTCATCCATTGACTCGATAGATGAGTGTTCGCCCTCAGCTTGAGTTCGCTTAACATGGGACGCTGTTTCAGTCATAGGGGCAGCCTGACCCAATTAAGTATTCCAAGTCTTTAACCCGACCAGCTTGCCCTAGTTCGTCAACATCCTAAAGCAAAGGATTCTCGACTAACTTACAGAAAACATAAAGCTTGTGACGAAGAGAAGAAGGATAGTCCGAATCGAAATTTAAGTAAATAGCCTAGCGTCTGCTCCCACAGACTTGAGTGGAAGCAAGACGGAAAGAAACCGACTTTGCATATAGCAAAGTCGGTTTCTTTCCGTCTTGCTTCCTGGAAGCGAAGCTTACTGATTATCTACGGTTGCTTCTATCACCGCCTGAATTGAAACAGACACGTTGGAGAAGAAATCATAGCCCGTCAGCGCCTCGACCTGATCGACGCTCACGCGATATGTCTTCCAGTCGGAATTGATGCTCTGCGAGTTGGGCATGAGGACGGCTATCGTGCGCGTCGCATTGGTCACGCGGGCCGCATCATCACCGCTGCCAGCAGGCAGCACTATGATTACTTTCCATGTCTGAGCAGGCACGTTGACATGCCCGTTCGTTATAGTTGTGGCGAAACCGTTGGTGCCGGTGCCGCCGCTTCCGTAGCCGCCTGAGATGATATAAACCTCGTTACCCTGACTTACCAGCGCGCGGCAATATATCTCAAGATCATTCCACGGCCCCTGATTATTAGCACCGGCTTGGGGAATAAAGTTCGTCATCAGGAACGTTGCCGAATTGTCCGTTACACTGTCAGTCCGGTCGCCCGAAGGGCACATGTGTCCGCGGTCAAAGCCGGAGCCGGAGTAGTCCGAGCCCTGCACTTGATACCATCCGGCAGGAACAGCCGGATCAGCCCTGTAGTCGTTCTGCCGTGGGGCGCTACCCAGCCAACTGCTGTCCAAATGCCAGCTCACCCAGTTAGGCTCGCCCAAATCCCTGTTGTAGGAGAGCGCGTACTGCGGCTTGCTCATCAAGTAATTGAGCGGGAAGTTGGTATCTGTCACAGCATTGCTGGGGTTGCCCATTACCAGATGATTGTCCTGCATGGGGGTCGGTGTGGGCGTAGGCTGGGTCACGCCGTCCGACGAACCGAAGGTCTTGTAGGTCGAAGCGATGGGCATATCGCCCGAATTTCCATATTGCTGTATGGTGGTGATCGGTGAGCCGCTGCTGTTAATAATGTAGAAAATGGCCTCGCTCGGACGCCAAACCGCAACATCGGTCTTCTTGTCGCCGTCGTAATCAGCAGGGGCGACCACGTCATTAGTAGTTCCCCAGTTGCGCACTACGACACCGGAGTTGGAGCTTTGCCTGATGTACCAGTTGCCTTCTGATGCGCGGAAGACTGCCGGGTCAAGTTTTCCGTCTCCGTCGTAATCGCCCGCGACGAGTTGGTCTGTGGCGACGCCCCAGTTAATCACCTGTGTGCCGCCGGAGCTTTTACGTATGTACCAGTTGCCTTCTGATGCGCGGAAGACTGCCGCGTCGGCCTTTCCGTCGCCGTCATAATCGCCCGGCACAGGCTTATCGCCGCTTGCGCCCCAGTTGATTATCTGCACAGCGCCCGTGCTCTGCTTAACGTACCAGTTGCCTTCCGAGGGGCGGAAAACTGCTATGTCGGTCTTGCCGTCGCCGTCGTAATCGGCCTCAACTAATTCGTCATTTGAAGCGCCCCATCCAACTATCGTAACAGTGTTGGTAGCGCTGTTAAGGATATACCAGTTGCCTTCCGAGGGTCGGAAGACTGCCAGGTCAACTGCTCCGTCCCCGTCATAATCTCCGGGCACAGGAACGTCGTTGAGGCTACCTGCACCCCATTGCTTTGCGCTGGTCGTCGCGTCGCCGCTGTTGGAAACTCTCCACATGCCCGTCCCGGGTTGCCAGACGGCTATGTCAGCGTGGTTATCAGCATCGAAATCCGAGACCTTAACGAGCCTGGGCGTGGCAGTGGGCGTAGGCGTTGGGCCGCCAGAGCAGATAACAGGCGTCGTACCGGAGTTTCGCGGCGCGGCAGGCGTCAGCAACGCGAAGTCGCTGGAGTTGTCGTCCGTGTCCTGACAACCGTTCGACTTACGCGCCATGCTGTTATTGGCAGTGGGCGCGGCTGCCGAAGTCCCTTCGACGAAGGCGTTAGTCGCGGAGCCATACCTGATGGAATCCACAATCGTCCCGCTGTTCAGAGCGCCATTGCGTATAGCCATGCCGCCTGCTGTTCCCGAAAAGGCAACGCTAGCGTCAAAGGAACGGTCAGAGGCCGCCGCGCCGTTATATGAAGGAGTATGAGCTATCAGGTAATAGCCGCCAGCCGGAATCATCGTGGTTGAATTCCAGGTTGTTATCTGCACGTCGGTCGTGCCCGCAGTGGAGCGATAAACAACACGATAGCCGTTGAGGTCAATGTCGCCACCGCTGACATTATGTATTTCGATAAACTCGTCGTCGGCGATAGTCGGACTGCCGTCGCCCGCCACCTGAATTTGACTGATGACGAGAGTGCTTGAGACCGCCATCGGATTAGGGGAACTGGGCAGCAGCGCCGGGGAAATAGCGACCGCGATAAGTAGGGCGACGATTAATGTAGCGAAGAGCTTGAGGCGCACAGGGACTATGCTAGGCGCACGCAGTAGTAGTCCTGACACTTAGGGAATCCTTTCTTGTGACTGACTTGTAGACTGGCGCTCTCGGCAGGAGAGGCCGCAACGAGGGGAAAAGCCTTTTTACAGACATTCCGACCTGCCGTCAAGTTCGGGCAGGAAATATTCTTGACGGCAACTCAATTTTTTAACCTCTGAGCAATCTTTTAATTGACACCCGGATTAATCCGGATATTTGGTTTATAGCGTAGATATACCCATTCCATCGGCTTATCTATCACAATAGCGCGCTCTCAAGGTCTTAAAGGTTTAGTCCTTAAGCCTTGACCGGAGGCGTTATGCTCTTGAGCCGAGCCACTCAGGTTAAAAGCGAAGTCGCTCAGCTTAGAGTTTGAGTCGCTCAAGTCAAAGGTCAAGCCATTCAGCTTTAAAGCTAAGCCGCTCAGGTTAAAGTTTGAGCGACTTAAGCTTTAACTTGAGCAACTCAAACTTTAACCTGAGCGGCTTTAATTAAAGGTCAAGCGACTTTTCCTTGAAGCCGAGTCACTTGAGCTTTGACCTGAGCGACTCAGGCTTTAACCTTTGCGCCCCATGAATAGAGCAAAAGCGGTTTTCCATTTCCTCTATGGAGATTAGCCGGAAGCTAAGCTTCCGGCTAATCTCTTTTTGCTCCCCGGAGGTTGATTAGTAGATGAAGGCTGACGGAATCGGCACGTCATTGCTTAGACCCAGATTCCGCAACAGGGTAGAATCCGAGCTACTGCCTATGATGTACCAGTTGCCTTCTGATGGACGCCAGACGGCTATGTCCGCCTTGCCGTCTCCGTCGTAGTCACCCGGTATTGTTTTATCCGTGGCCTCCCCCCAACTCCTGACGGTCGTGGTGCTATCCGCCGAGTTGATGATATACCAGTTGCCCTCGGATGGACGGAAGACCGCTATGTCTGTCTTACCGTCTCCGTCGTAGTCTGCGGCTACAGGCTTATCGCCGTCCATGCCCCATTGTTTGACTGTGGCAGAGTTGGTGGAACTGTTAATGATATACCAGTTGCCATCCGATGGACGCCAGACGGCTATGTCAGTCTTACCGTCGCCGTCGAAATCGCCCAGCACGGGCTTATCATCCGCCGCGCCCCAGCCGCGAACCGTGAGCGAGTTGTTCCCGCTATTGATGATGTACCAGTTGCCCTCGGATGGACGGAAGACTGCGATGTCTGCTTTCCCGTCTCCGTCAAAGTCACTAGCCAGAGGCTTGTCGCCGGATTGTCCCCAATTCTTAATTGTCACCGCGCCTGTGGAGCTGTTAATGATGTACCAGTTGCCTTCCGACGGGCGAAAGACAGCTATATCCGTCTTGCTGTCTCCATCGTAATCGGCTGGGACTATCTGGTCTCCTTGCCCACCCCATTGACGAACTGTTTGCGAGTTCATCGAAGAGTTAAAGATATACCAGTTGCCTTCTGATGGTCGCCAGACCGCTATGTCGCTGATTCCGTCCGCGTCGAAATCATTCGAGGTCGGTTTAGGCGTCGGCGTCGGAGTCGGCCCGGCGCAAGAAATATTGCCCGCGATTGTGTAGGTCGCCGCAGGATAGCCGTTGTCTCTTTGCGCTTTGACAAACGTATGGTCAATGAGCAAGGTCGAGCGCTCCAGGTTTCGTGTCTGATCGTTGTCGCCTGTAAACGTCCTTCCGTTGACAGCACCGAGCAGGTCGCCCGGCTGCGGATTACCAACCGCCGACTTAGGAACATATATGGTGATAGTTCCGTCCGGGTTAAAGTTGCTTGTAGGCAGAGCGTCGCCTTTCTTCGTCTCCAGCGGAACGCCTACGACCAGCCCTACGACGCCCGTAGCCACCTCGCCATACTCAAAGACGGGAGTAGCGTCATCGAGCGTCGTCATGCCGACGTAGAACTGCTGGCCCGACGACGCGTAGGTGTTCCACACAATCCTCCAACGGCTGTTGGCGGGCACGCTGGCAAGACTTGTGACCTTCATCTTGAGCATAAGGTCATTCGTTGATGTAGGCTCGCCGACCGCAATGTAGTCTATAGCAAGCGAAGCGGGAGCGGCTCCCTGTAATGTCTGTTCTGGATGTCCCGGTGGCGTTCGCTGTAGAATCATACCGCCGCACGTGTCGCCCATGTACGACGCGGCAACTTCATTGTTAGAACCGGACGCGCCGACCCCATTCACAGCCAGCACTTTATAATAGTAAGTCTTGCTTGTGTCCGTTGCCGTCAGGTCATCGTAAGTCGTTTGAGTCCCCGGCACGGTTGCGAGCAGAGTCTCAGAGCCGCTCGCAGTTCCTCTCAAAATCTGATAGCTAGTGATAGGCGAATTGCCGTCATCAGCCTCAGACCATCCAAGATGAACAACCGCGCCGACTCTGCGCGTTGTGACGGATGGCAAGCCGGGCACGGACGCCGCCGTCTGCGGGTCAAAGGCCACGGCGAGCCGCCTGCCGCTTGATTGTCGCGCGATGGTGGCTGTCGCAGTGTAAGCATTGCCCTTGGCCGTGGGCGCTGCCTGGGCGCAGTTGCCGCCCGCGCACCCGTTGACGTACCCGACCTCTACGCGCCCTTCCTTGTCCACGGTCATATCAAAGAAGTCCAGCAGGTTGCGACAGATGTTTGCTCCGCCACCCATCCATATACAACCGCGCTGCATTGGCGCGCCCGGAGTCGCGTCAGTCGTAGTCCAGTGCTGTCCTCCGTCGAACGTGTGTGCGATGTAGAGATGCCAGACGCCATTGAAATCCGGCGATTGAGGATTACCGGGCGTCGTCGAGCCGTAGAAGGCTATTGCCGCTCGACCGGAGTCCAGAGCCACTGCCGCTGGATAAGCCGTATTCTTTATCCCGTAGGCCGCGCCCACGTCATAGATGTTCTTCCACGTTACGCCCTGGTCGTCCGAGGTCGCAACAACAGCAGAGCCGTCGCCGTTAGCCATCCCGAAATACACGTGACCATCGCTGTCAATACCTACAGCCGGGTCTTGAAGGGCGCTTGCGGAGACGGTAGTGTAGTTCGCGTTCTGAACATTACGGATAGTCCACGTTATTCCGTTATCTTCCGAGACGATGACAGCGCCTTTGCCGTTGCAGTTATTGAAGGGAAGATAAATCGTCCCGTCAGGCCCGACCTTGACGTGGCCGTGCAGCCCTCCGCAATGTCCGTCGGCGACCGGGTCAACTCCCACTATAGGCCCGAAGGTTGCGCCCCCGTCGTCGCTTCTGGCGCAAGCAGATTGCGGAAGCTGTGAGCAGTAATAGACTGCGTTTGGATACAGACCGGGCACGTCTGTCGGTCTGGTCATCGGCGCATGGAACGGGCCGCCGCCGATTGTCTGATGGTCAACGCTAGAGCCTATGCCTTGACCGAATGCTGAAACGACCCATGTTTGACCGTCGTTGTCGGAATAAGCAGTCTTGTTGTCGCCCGATAGCAGGGTAAGCTCTCCGGCAAAGACGCGCCCCGTCTGACGATCCGTGAAGCCGATTGGGTCTGAATCAACGAACTGGGATGCAGGCGACGGGCGATTAACCCAGCTCGCAACTGTTCCGTTCGGATTAGAATCATCGAACGTAATGAACAAGGTCTGGAGGTCTGACTGAAAGTTTGTCACGCCTGTCTTCCAGTTGTTGCCGATGGAAGGCTCGCCCGCGTCATGGCCTAAATATTCCACTGTGAGCGCCGCAGGCCCCTGGCTGCTCGAAGTCACGTTGACCAAAGTTCCCGGCGCTTCAAAGTTCTGATAGCCAACCTTTGGGCCTGAGTCATCGGGGGCTGGCGGAATGACGCCGGATTGATTCGGAGTAGGCGAAGGCGTTGGCGTAGGCGTTGCGTCCGGCGTTGGAGTCGGCGTCGGTGTGATTACCGGATCGTACGCCGCAAACATACGCATGCCGCTGCTCTGCCGCGCGATGACGCCCTTCTCTGTGTTAGAGTTTGAGCCGCCCTGAACGCACGCACCCATGCAGCCGTCCTCATAACCGACCAGCACGCGCCCTTCCTTGTCAACCGTGGCGTCGAAGAAGTCTAATAAGTTGCGAGGCACGGCGCAGCCTTGGAAGCCGCGTGTACAAATTCCGTCACGCTGCATCGGATCATTCGGCGTAGCGTTCACAGTAGTCCATGTATTGCCACCATCAAAAGTGGAAGCAATGTACAGATACCAAGCGCCGCTAAAATCAGGCGAATCCTGATCGCCTGCGCTGGTGCTGCCATAAAAAGCGAAGGCCGCACGCGCCGTATCCATACCGCCATCGCCTGCGACGACCGCCGGAAAGACGGCGTTCTGTAAACCAAGCTGCGCCCCGACATCTGTATGATTAATCCACGTGACACCCTTATCGTGCGAGACAGCTATACGCGGATGACCGTCAGCGCCTTCATAGCCGAGGAAGACTGTGCCGTCGGTCGCTATGCCTACGGATGCGTCGGTGTCTCCGACGCTGGAGTTCGGAACGGTACGCACCTGCCAAGTGGTGCCGTTGTCTTCAGACACAACCATGCCCGCCCCGTTGCCGCATTTCCTGTTCGGCAAGTAAACAGTTCCGTCCGGCGCTATTTTAAGATGTCCATGTAAGGGGGCGCAGCCATTGAGTTCTGTGAAAGCGTAAACCGGCACAGCAGGCCCGAAGGTCAGGCCGCCGTCAACGCTCAGGGCGCAGTTGGCCGCGCCTGTGCCGGAACCGGTCTCCTGCACTCCTTCTTGTGAGCAGTAGTAAACAGCATTTTGATAGACCGCTCCTTGAGGCAAGGGAGCATGGAACGGGCCTACGCCTATCGTCTGGTGGTCTACACCCGAACCGATGCCGAAGCCTGCGCTCGGCGTGTAGCTCGCGCCGTCGTTGTCCGTAATGTCCATAGTGGCGGTCGGCGTCAAGCCTTGAAGCTGAGACACGAATGTGCGTCCAGTGTCTTTGTCTGTGACGAGAATGGGGTCGCCGCCGATTATCCTGGGCGCTGTGTCTGATACGAGCGGAGTCTGATCCCAGGTAACCTGTGCAGGAGAAGTGTTGTCGTTGAAGGTGACGCGCAAAGCGTAATCGGAAAGGCCACCGAAGAACATTACCTTGCTGCTTAACCAGTTCGCGCCGATTGAAGGCTCGCCCCACTCTTCGGCGACTCCCGCCGGAGGATAGTAATTGATGTACTGAGGCGTCCCCGGTGGCGGTGGTGCAGGCGTCGGAGTCGGCGCGGGCGTGGCCGTAGGCGTCGGCGTAGGACTACCAACAGCGCACGTAGCGTTACCTATGAGCGTATAGCTTCCGTTGCTTGTGCCATCAATTTCCGTGAGCAAGACACCGACAAGCATGTAGGTCTCGCCGAAAATTGCGGTGAGAGATTGACCCGCAGTCGGGTTGCCGACTTTACTGTTCGCAATCGTGAGCGTGATTGTGCCGTCGGTGGTAAACGTTCCGGCATCCAAATTACCGGCGGTCGTGTCAACGCTGTTGGCGGTGGTTCCGTACGCATAACTCACTGCGGAGTTGCCGTCGGTCAACATGGAAACCCAGTAATTGGTGGCGTTCGGCGAAGTGAAATAAATCTTCCACTGTGTGTTGGCCGGAAGCGTTCCCTGAAGGTCGCTAACCTTCATCGTAAAGACCAATTTGCTGACACCGGCCCCAAAGTAAGGCTCGGCGATTGAGATTGTTTGCATGTCATGTTTGGCTGAGCCTGCGGCTGGCAGTTGGTCGCCGGAAGGGTCGCTCACGCTTGTGACTCCCGGCGGGGTGCAGTTAGCTGGCGCGGCAGGCACCGGATTAGCGTCTACATTCGCCAGCGCCAACGCGAGCGCGCTCAACATAACGCAGACTATTAAGGCCGCGAGGATTCTGACTCGAAACTTTATCGAGCCGGGAAATAGACTGTTGACATCCGAATGCGAATCTTTCGCGGCCTTTTTAGTCTTTTGCGAATTTCCAAACATGATGCTTCTCCTTCAATGCGCTGCAAGAGACGGTTGGCGCGGATTCAAGCTCCGCGTGCGATTGGGGGGGAAGCAAAGGGCACTAAAGATGGAAAGCGACAGCACCTGGTTTTCACAAAACCGGGATTGAGAACGAGCTATTTCATTCTTTGCCACAACTCCTGTCAGAAAAAGTTGTTGAGATTATGAAATTTTTCCTACTATTAGCATGGGTACAGGATAATCAAGGTGGTTGAGAAAAACTTGAGGAAGGGTTGAGCCGCAGCCATTCTCATGGAAATCGGACGAATTTGCACAGAAACAAATCCCATTTGACTAACAACAAAATGATTGGTAATTGCCCTGATTCCGACTTGAATTGAAGCAAACCCAGTAGGAATTGTTCCAATCCCCACCGGGATTGAAGCAATCTCTACTTGAATTGGAGTAATTCAAGTAGAGATTGAAGCCATTCAAGTCGGAATTGGAGCAATCCCAGTGGGAATTACTCCAATTCCTAAAGGGATTACTTCAATTACATCTGGAACAGCCTCAATCCCCAAAGGAATCGGAACAATCCCCAAAGGGTTTAGAGTTATCCCCGATAGTACGGGCTGTCGGACGAATCAGATAACTATACTAATTTCTTAGTTTAGCTCACAAAAGCGGTGTTTTGCGTAATTCCTGGCCGGTTTTGCGTAAAACAACGTGAGTTCGACGTAAACGAAAGATTTCAAGCAAGCCTGCTGACGCAGGCTTGCTTGAAATCTTTCGTTTACGTCGAACTCACGTTAAAACAAGTCTGCTTCCAGCCCATGTAAGCCCCTTTCAGGGGCTATCTCAACATCTCTATTGCACGGACTTCTTAGCCTAGGCGCTTGAGAGCCTTCTTTGCCAGCGTTTTTAGCTTCTGGATTTTGATGTTCACGCTGTCTGTGCCGCCTATGCTGAGTCGTAGGATGGAATCATTCTTGATGACGTAGAGCACCCCGGCCCTTGAGTCGCCTGCCCAGAAGGCTTCGTCGCCGACGCCAGCGACTCTGGTGAGCTTTGCTTCTCCTTCTTCCTCTTCTTCGCGCTCGCCGCGTTCCTCTCTTTTGCCCGCCTCTGCTTTCCCTCGCTCTTTCTCGCGCTCACGTTCGCTTTCAGCGCTCTTCTCGGCGGCCTCCTGGAATCTCTCTTTCCAAAACTGCCGGACGCTGGCCGCCGGATTATCGGGACTGTTTCGCGTCACTTCCAGGCTCACAGATTTATTGAAGGTAGGCATTGTATAAAAGCACTGTGAGATTGCGAATGCGCTGTTGGGACGCGTCGAGGATTTAGTTTCTTTGGGTGCTTCGCCTTGCACCGCTTTAAGCTCATCTGCGGTGAGAAGCGCGCAGCCATCAATCACTCCTTTGGCGGGCGCAGTCACGGGCGTGCTGACATTGGCTTGCGCAGTGTTGGCGGAATCAGTCGCCGGGGAAGCATTAGTTTGCACGGCGGGTGTGTTCGCCTGCGTCTGCGTGCCGCTTTGATTCCCAGACTTTTCGCAACTGGCCGCCGTTAGACAGAAGCAGAGAATAAGCACTAAGTAGAATTTTACGCCCACCGATAGCTCCCTCCGTTGCTTGGAGGCGCGGAAGCAGATTGAATTTATGCTCTCATGCCTCTCTCTTCCACTTTCACTCAGAAGATAAACCGCACTTGCAGTTGGAACATTCGCGGCGGGTCGATGTTTGCGAACGCCGGAATCGCGTTCGTGGCCGTGCCGACGGCTACGAGCTGGCCGAATGTCGTATTCGGCGTGAGCGAGTCGCCGTAAATCGTCTGTCCACGGCCTAAATAGTTTCCGTGATTGAAGAGATTGAAGCCCTCCAACCTGAGCAGGATGGAGGTGCGTTCCGATGTCTTGATGCGACTCTCGATGAAGATTCCCACTTCGGAGGTCGGGGTGCCGCGGAACGCCGACTTGGGGATGACCGTTCCGTTGATGACGGGGCGGTCGTTGTTCGCGCCGTCACCGTTGTTGTCAATGCCCGTCGTGGCATTGAACGGACGCGCGGACGCGAGCTGTGTCACGGTGCCTGCCGTAATGTTGAACGGAAACCGGTACAAGAACGTGATGACCGCGCGATGACGCTGATCGAGCAGGCTCGGCCCGCGTTCTTCCTCGCCAAGCCGCGAGATGATGCTCTGGTTCGGCCCAATGCCGTTGCCGTCCGGCTCGCTGGTGTTGGTCGTCATGGACAGCGTGTAGCTGACCGAGGCATAAATACGCGAGTTGCCGCGATAGGTGACTAGCGTCTGCAATCCGTTGTAATCGGCGACGCCTAGATTCATCAACACGTTGACCTGGCGCACACCGCCATTGACCGGCAGGATTGGACGGGTAGCATTGGCCGCGGCCACGCTTCTAACCTGTCCGGGTGCCGTGCGGTCGAAGGGCGACGGGGCGTTCAAATCCACGGTGCGGTCGATGCTGGTCAAGTGCTGATGCACGAAGTCGCCCCCGACGAACAAACCCTTTATCACCTCGCGCTCGGCACCGAAGGACAGCACCTGGCTGCGCGGATTCACTAATTCGTCGGGATAATTCGGCAGCAGGTTGAAGTTCAGCCCGTACCTCGCGAACTGCTCCCGATAGAAGTCCCGTCTGCCCGCCCTGATCGTAATATCGCGCGCAGGCAATTGAGAAGCAGGCAGCGTCCTTGGATCAACGTTCACCGGGAGGCATGATCCCGTCAGGCAGGTCGGGAAGCCGGTTTGCCCTGCGGTCGCGGTGTAGGTCGTTAATCCGTCTAGCCCGTTCACCAGATAGCCAGCAACCGCATTGGATCGAATCTGCGTGTAATACATGCCGTAGCCGCCGCGAATCACAGTGCGCGAATCGCCCCCCGGATTCCAACTGAAGCCAAGGCGCGGCGCGAAGTTCTTCGTCGCGTCGGTCAAGGTCTGCCGGTCGTAGCGGATCCCAAGGTCGATGGTAAGGTCGCTGCGCAAGCGTATGCTGTCCTGTATGAACCCTGTCAAGAGCCACTGCGGCAGCTTGTAGCTGTCGATCCCGAAGTTGATCGGCTGCGTGTAGTTCTGCACGTCGGCCAACGTCAATTGATCGAAGGGGGCTGTCGTCGTGTTCCTGAACGTAAACGTGCCGAGGACAGCGGTGCCTGGCTCGCTGCCCGTGCCGCCTGAGGTGTGACGGATTACACTTCCGCCGAAGCGGATGTAGTTCTTGCCACGCGACCACGATAGCGTGTCAGAGAACTGCGCCTGGCGACTATAAATGTTGGAGGCTCGCGACTGTCCAATGGTGAACGGCACATTCCCGGCGCGTGTGTAGGTAGTTGAGAGGGTCTGAGCCTCCCAGAGCGTGACAGGATCACCGTTCAGGAAGGCGAATCGCGCCTCGTTGAGAAGATTCGGGTTGATGACCCACGTGTCATTGACCTGAGTTGTCCATGACCGCCGCGAGTACTTGCGCGCGACGCTTGGTGCGTTCGTGCCGCCCACGGCGTCCTGGGGATTGTCGTCGTAGAACCGATCAACGTTGAAGCGAACCATCAAGGTCTGACTCTGCGTGAGCTTTTGGTCTAGCCGTCCGTCGAAGAGGAACTGGCGATAGTGACCCGTGTAGTCGAGGTGTCCATCCGCTGGCAACAGGAAGGCGGGCAGCGTACTTGAGAGGAACGTCGTTCGATTCTGCCGCGTGTAGTCCGCCGTGGCGAAGAAGAAGGTCTTGTCCTTGACTATAGGCCCGCCGACAGAGCCGGAGATTTGCGAGAGCGCATCAGGAATGTCCACCGGGTTGATAGCCTGGAGCGTGGTGGGCGTGACGCAAGTAGGCACTGACGGCGGGCAGAAGCCCTTGGTCGAGAACGTCTTCGCCTGCCAGCCACCGGGACGGAGCATTAACAGTCCTTCACCGCGCAGGTCGTTCGTGCCGGACTTGGTGACGATGTTCAGCGCGGGGCCGGAGGTCCAGCCGAATTCGGAAGAGAACGCGTTCGAGAGCACGTTCACTTCCTGGATGGCACCGAGCGGCACAGTGGCGATAGCCGTCTGGCGACCCCACCCTTCATCGTTGTTCGCGCCGTCGAGCAAGACCGTGGTCTGACGACGCCCACCCACACCGGTGACGAAGTAGGTCGAGTTGACGAATAGATCTCCCGTGCCCTTTGCCTGCCGGAACGCTGAATTGAGGAGCGGCAGCGTCGTCACCTTGCGTCCGAGGATCGGCGTCTCATCGATTTGCGGGCTGTCGAGCCGGAGGCCGATCTGCGGATTCGAGCGCACGCCTTCGGTGGTGCCGTAGACAGTAACCTCCGCCTTCGAGGTGCCGACGGAGAGTATCATCTTCAGGGTCGCGGTCTCACCCGAGCGTAGCGTGATGTCCTTGAGTTCTTCGTTGCCGAATCCGTCCTTGGACACGCTGACCGTGTAGGTTCCCGTCAGCGACAGCGCCGGAATGGTGGAACTGCCGTCGCTTCCCGAGACGGCCTCGCGCACGTCGCCAGTCGCGGAGTTCACCACCGAAACTTTGGCATCCTTCACGACGGCACCGGTTTGATCGACCACGACGACGACGACCGTAGCCGTGTTGGGAGACTGCGCGGCGACCGGCGACACGATGAAGGCAAAGAGCGCAAGTAGGAGCAGATGCAAGCGCAATCGATTCTCGCGGGTCATTTTGATTACCTCGTTGTTTTGGGGTAGGCCGTACAATCGATTCTAGCTCAGAGGCCGATCGGTCTTGATTGGCACTATAGATGATCGCTTCGGGCTTCTGAAACAACGAATTGTACGAGCGTACGAGAACTACTACCACACTTCGTAGTTTCTTTGTATTAGGCATAGCGAGCTGGATTGGGGCCGCCGCTGCTTATAGGCTGGACAGCATAGACCAATCCTATTTCAAGTCTGATCTCAAAAAGATATTGTCAGGATGAGAAGTGAGAAATGGCGAAGGCCCTTAGGCACTTATTGGAGCAAGCGCATGACTTGCTCAATTGCTATATGCGTCCACTTCAAAATGTCAGAGTCCGTGGCGATAAAAGCTATGAGAAGCAGGATGGAGGCCGGGAAAGCCCATTTGATAAGGCCGGAAACAATCGCATCGCCTTGCCGGTAGGGATTATCAGTGGCGGCTGCCGCTTCCGTCAGTCTGCGCACGCGACGCGCCACATCGCCGCCCGTTTCGTCAATCAGGAATGCGCCCGCATGCATTGTCGGCCTTGCTCCAATCTGCACTGCCCGCGAAATTTTGATCATCGCATCGGCAAGATTAAGCGCTCCGAAAGAGCCGCATGCGCACGCCGCATACTCGTCCGCAGCCTCCTCTGCGCTCGCCGCCCACGCGAGGTCGAGGGAGCGCCCGCAGGGTACTATCATCAGCAGATCGCGGCAGGCGCGCATCAATGCGCGCTTGAGATTATCGTGGGCTGCTATGTGACCCGATTCGTGTGCCACTACTGCTCGAATCTCTTCACGGCTCAGCACATCGAAGACTTGATTGGCAATAAACAAACGCGGTCGGATAGCGCCAACTACAGCGATGACAGGAAACTGGTGATCAATTCGATATGCCGGTATTGAAATATTTTCAAGGCTGACGGGCTCGGCGCGGTTGAGCCAGTTGGTGATGAGCTGTCGAGTTGCGCGCCACGTCACGAAACCACGCCAGATGGCAAGCACGAGACCTGTCACGGATAAGCTTGTAATAACTGCAAGCTTCAGAGTCACGACTTCTCCGGTCATTCCTGGCTCATGGGCGACATAGGCTGGAATAATTAACAGCAGAACACAGACGATTGCGCTTGCCAAAGGAAAGACGCGCAGAGCGAAAAGCATATTGGCTCGCTTGATCACCGAATGATGAGAGACGAGATGCTTTAAGCCTCGCCAAAGTATCACTGACAGCGATGATGCAACCGCATTAAACACGAGCAGTGCGGCAAGCGCCAGACATATACCAAGCAGTTCGTACATACGGCTAATCTTTAGATTTCACCTTACGTCTTTTATCCTTCACAAGACGAGCCAGTTCGTCCAACAACTCGCGGTCGCGTTCGCCGACAGCGTCAACGAAGCACGCCAGTATCGGCTGAGCACTCTGGGCGCTGTGACCGAGCAGCCCGTCAATGACATCTTCGTTGACACCCTGCTCGAACTCTTCACGAGTGATTCGCGGAGAATAAATGAATGCGCGTCCCTCTTTGTGCCTGTTGAGCAATGCTTTCTTGTAAAGACGATCAAGCGTCGTCATCAGCGTCGTGTAGGCGGTACGTTTCTCAAACGTATGATATATCTCCCGGACGCTCGCCTCGCCTCGTCGCCACAACTCCTCCAGCGTCTCCTTCTCAAGCTTGCCCAGCGTGCTACAAACTACTTCACGCGGTCGTCTGAATCCGAAGAGTGTGAACCGTGGCCCCTTCATGCGGCCAAGTATCTGATATGCTTGTAACAAGTGTCAATATATAGACAATATTGCTCTCTCTATTTAGACGATGCTAAAGAGAAGATTTCCACCGACCCGAACAAGAAAAGCAGGTGGCAACACAAAAGGATGAGCGTAGCCGGGACACGCAACAGCCATCACAGATGATGCAATGGCGGGCAAGAACATATCTGAGCGGCAGAAATAGTTGCGAGCTTGGCTGACGGCATCACAGGAGCTAAAACGACTGTGGAAGTTGTCTGATTGACAATAGTTCTTGGTGGGCGCACAAGCACTGAATAAAGGCGGCTTTATCGTATCCATAAAGGTACTTATTACGATAAAACGCAAATTGAAAGTCTTGCGACCCTAGATTTGAACTCCCATATTACAAGTACTTTCCTGAATTTTTCCTGACTGTCTATAGCGGATATATCTCCATGATTGACTTCTCTGGTCTTTCATGGCTGATTTTTCCTTAAAAGTGAGATGGAGCAAGTATATTTAAGCTTCTGCTCCACCTTGACACGGTAGGGGTCCGCGGTTCAAATCCGCGCGCGCCTATACCGCATCCTTCAAGACACGGCTGCTGTTACTTCGCTTCCCGTAATTCCCTTTGTTTTTCCCGCAGTATGTATCTGTTTGTGCGTGGCAGTTTGGACAAAGGACTCTCAGATTCTTTAAGCGATTGTCGCTACGCTGATATGCTCTTTTAATTGACAATGGCAGATAAGACATCTCATCAGAGTAAGTGGAAGCAAACTATTCTTACCCTTCTTTCACTCGCATTAAGCCTAATACTTGTTGGCTTCATTGGTTGGGTTATTTGGAAGGGCTTTGCTGCATTATCATCGCAGGTGGTTGCCACAGTAATTGTAGGTATTATCACAGCTACGGCCTCTGTCTTCGCAGTACTTAAATCTAAACAAGCTGAACATCGGCGTGATATTGAAAATGACCTACGTAAACAAAAGGCACCGATTTACGAGGAGTTTTCCTCATTCCTGTTCAAGATTCTTATGTCAGCCCAAACAGGAAAAGCAATTACAGAGAATGAGATGCTTCAATTTGTTATGGACTTCAATCGAAAGCTAATAGTATGGGGTGCAGATAACGTTATAAAAGAATGGTCAAACTTCAAGCGCTTAAACGAACTTGGTGATTATCCGCCTGTGATGAATTTGATAGCCATCGAAAAAATTCTATATGCCATTCGTGCCGATATGGGGCACAAGAACAAAGATATGAGACAAGGTGATTTGCTCGCCATCTTCATCAACGATATTCATACATACTTGAGAGAGTATACCGCTCTGCAAGAACAAAGGACGAGATAAAGATATAAATGCTCCTATTGCATACAAAGAAGAAAGTAATTCAGATTCGTTGCCGAGGACAGAAATAAGTTCCTGTAATGGCTCTTCATTCGTTCTTTAGATCAACTCTTGCTTTCATTTCTTCGATCATCTCCTGCCAGTATCGGCTCAGGAACGGTGGATTGCTCAAGCTGTCCAGGATGTATGAACGGTCTGCGCGCGAGATGTCCAGAACCGCCGTTATCATCTCTTCCTGATAAAATCCTGCTTCGGCCAGAGGAATGCCGTTTGGCTCGCGAATAAACGAAGCACCGCTGGATGTCTGTTTCCCATCGGGTGACTGGCCGACTGTGTTCGCCACGCAATGGAATATCTTTGTGTTCGGGCCAACGGGCTGCTGTGCGCGCCCCGAGATGCGTTTCCAGGCCACGGCTTCAATCTCATCTGAGCTACAGGAAGGGTGGAAAAAGAGTTGTGCGCCTGCCATGGCCGGAAGGCGGTACAACTCCGGGTGACGGCCATCGCGGCAGATAACCATCGTGCAGAGAATCCCATCTATTTCAAAGAGCGATAGCTTATTGCCGCCGCGACAATATTTCACTTCATCGCGTCCGGCCATATTGATTTTGGCATACTCGTGAACAATCTTTCCGGCAGGGTTAATGACATGCATTAGATTCAAAAAGCGGTCAGGAGTTTTTTTGATTGTTCCGACAATCACCCAGGTGTTGGCGTTGGCCGCTGCTTCGCAGGATTTATCCAGAGCCGCCTCGACCACTTTAGGTTCAAGCTCTACGGCGTATGGGAAGTAGTAGCTGGTCAGATTAGCTTCTGGAAAGAGGACTACACGTACACCGTCTTCAGCCGCGGCTTGAATATAGTGCTCTGTTCTCTGGATGTTGTATTCGATGGGTTTCGCCCAGTGCATCTGTACACATGCAACCTTTAGGGTGCCGGAACTGTTTTGGGGCATGATGTCTCCTTACTCTTTGCCTTTGATATACCTCATACTGTTAAAGGTCATATCTAAATCGAGAGCATAAATCACTCAGCCCTCTTGAATCAAAACGAAGTTGCCGGAGCCTGCATCGGCTATGCACTCTTTCCAATGGAAGGCTTTCAGGGAGTCGGCTAAAAAAGATTTGTTCGACTGATTGGATATTGTATGGTATCACGGGCGGATGATTGAAGCGGGTCTTTGGCTTTGATTCAACTGCGAAGCCTTCCGAGACAAGCTCAATTTATCAGGTGAGAGAGAAGATGCTTACACAATCAGAAGTTGAGTGGGCGCGAGCGCAGGCGCGAGAGTATTTAGCCAGAGCAGGCATTATCCTGACGCCTGAGGAATCAGCTAATATTGAAGTGGCAGATTTTGGACTGAGAGATTTGGAGAGGACTGGTCTTGAGCTGGTCACTTATGTGAATACCGATAGGGTCTGTGCCAAAGAGTTAGTGTTGTTTCCGGGACAGACCTGCCCGGAACATCGTCACCCGCCGGTCGCAAGTGAAGAGGGAAAAGAAGAGACCTTCCGCTGTCGCCGGGGAAAGGTTTACCTGTATGTTGAAGGGACTCCCGTCAGGCCGGAAGATGCGAAGGCTGTGCTGCCGCCGGGTCGTGAGCACGCGTATACGGTCTGGCATGAAATCATACTTGAGCCGGGGCAGCAGTATACTATCCGAGCGAACACGCTCCACTGGTTTCAGGCTGGCCGTGATGGTGCGGTCGTCTCCGAGTTCTCAACCAGGAGCCGGGATGAAACAGACATTTTCACGGATAAGGAGATTGAACGCATTCCGGTCGTAGCGGGATAAACTGTAGGATTGCCAGGTTACCGAAGGACACTTAACCGATAAGGGAGGGCTAAAATGTCTTCTTCATCTTCGAGCAATATCACAATCACAGGCCCGGATTATGATAAATCTCACGTCGAAGTGGGGCGTGGGCGCGCCGAATACCATTTCAAGCTTTCAGCCACGCCGTCTGAAAGGTGGGTGGAACTGTTCGATCAGAAATGGGGCGTTTACAGGAAGCGTCGCTCGGAGGAAGCGGGCACGCCGACGATAGTGCCGAACGCTTGTGTCGAAGATTCTGCCCTGGTGCTCAGTTGCGCCCTGCACGATGACAGGCTACAGAGCCACCTTGACGAACTTAAAAGGATAGTCGAGGAGACCAATAAGGCTCTGCTAGAGGAAGAGGAGGAGTATAAATCCAAGGAAGAGGAGTACAAGCAATTGATAATGAACAATCTCGTCAAATTGAAATTTGACTGAAGGCGTGCGCGCAAGGCAAGCCATAGCTCTTATCCTGCGCCTGGATAGCGCAGGCTTCCACCTTGACGGCGACTGCAAGTTCCAGCTTCCCCCCCTTTAGAAGAACAGGTCGGTTCCATCCCTTCTTGGTAGCTATATGACAGATGAGATAAGTGTCGGATTGATCGGCTACGGCATGGCAGCACGCGTCTTCCACGCGCCGGTCATTCAATCGGTTCCCGGTCTTCGTTTGAAAAAGATAGTTGAGCGCCGTACAGATGAAGCTCGTAAGCGTTACCCTTCGGTAGAGGTAGTGCGTGACGTTTCCGCCCTCCTGCAAGATGAAGAGATAGCTCTGGTAGTCATCTCAACCCCGAACAGCTCCCACTTCGATTTAGCCCGACAGTCGCTGCTTGCCCGAAAGCATGTAGTAGTCGAAAAACCTTTTACTACTACTTCAGCGGAGGCGCAGCAGCTAATCAACCTTGCGCGCCAGCAGCAAAGGCTCATCAGCGTACACCAGAATCGCAGGTGGGACGGCGACTTTCAGACGGTCAAGCGAGTGTTGGACAGCAAACTTCTGGGACGCCTGGTTGAATACGAGTCTCACTATGATCGTTACAGAAATTATCCAAGGGCAAGTGCATGGCGGGAAGAGGAAGAGCCGGGCAGCGGGATTTTATACGACCTCGGCTCGCACCTGATAGACCAGGCGCTGGTTCTGTTCGGTCTGCCGCGCGCTGTTAGAGCGGACATTAGAATTCAAAGAGAGTTCGCAACGGTGGCCGATAATTTCGAGTTGGTACTCGATTACGATAATCTGAAAGTGAGTTTGAAAGCAGGGATGCTGGTTCGCGAACAGGGGGCGCGTTTCATCTTGCATGGAACACTTGGCTCGTTCGTCAAATATGGCATTGACCCGCAGGAAGAGGCTCTAAAAAGAGGACTCACCCCGACCGCTCCAAACTGGGGAGAAGAGCCGCGAGAGATGTGGGGCACAATCAATACTGAAGTCGGCGGATTACATGTCGAAGGACAAGTGGAAACAATCGCAGGCCGCTATCAGACCTACTACCAGAACCTCTTTGATGCTATTCAGGGGCGAGCGGAGCTTGCCGTAAAGGCTGAGGAAGCGCGCAATACTGTACGAATTATAGAGCTGGCGCAAGAGAGCAACGAGCGGAAATGCGTTGTTGGTTTCTCTTCGTGAGATGTCTTCATTGGCTGAGGCAGAAAGAGTTGTGTTAGAGGCTGGCTGTCAGGAGCAACCGTTTATCTCATTCGCAGGAAACTCAGAGGACGGTATTGACCTACTTGCTTGATTCGAAGTATTTTGCAGCTACACCACTGCCGCTTTAATTTTCGGCTTAGAGATAAATATTTTCGTTGGCGTCGGGCTGGTTGTAGTGCTTCGGCCACGCTCCGCCTGCGGGTACGCGTGAAAGAGACAGGCATTGGTAGGGATTAAGAACACGTTTCAAAACTGTAGGGGCAGGGCTTGTCCCTGCCCGTATCGTCCGAGAGGACGATAATCAAGTTAAGCATTGATTCGGTATTGAGCGTATACGAATCGTTTTCGCACATACGTGCGACGGGCAGAGGACTTGTCCCTGCCCCTACAATTATCAGGCAGTTTTGAAACAAGCTCTAAGTTCGAGCAAGTGTTGAATGGGGCAAGCTGTCAAAAACTTCCCGCAAGACAAATTGTATTTCCAACACATTCTGTAATCGCTGCGCTTTAGCGGTTTTTTGAGGAGACGAGCAACTGATGCACCGACATGCTCTCAGAGGAGCTGTGCTGTTGTTGATACTGGCCGCGAGTGCTTTGGGGCAGGAGCGCTCAATCTGGAAGATAGGTGAATTCAATGGCTCGTCATTTGAGTTCACCGGCCAGGCGTCCCAAGCAGGCGTCTTTGTAGTCTCGACAAGTCAACCGAAAGACTGGGCAGCTTCGCAACAGGCCGTGGTGCCTGAAAAAATCGGCGGCGCAGTGCCGCGCAGGATTCAATTCGAGTTGCCGGAAGCCCCACGCGGAAGCTACAGGCTGAAGCTTGGGCTGATTATGCTCACGCCTCGCGTTCCCGTTATAGAGCTGACTGTGAACGGGCATCGTGGCAGATTTTATCAGCGTGCGGAAGTTGATTATCAGGAAGGGAATTTAGAAGGAGCCATTCTGCCGCAATACGGAATCGGCTCGATGAGCATGGACATTCCCGCTGATTTCCTGAAGCAGGGGCGGAACGAGATTTCTTTGACGGCTGTGACCGACCCGCTTTCGACGCGACTGCCCGGCGGTGAAATTACGGACGATGCCATCATCACGTATGACGCCCTTGAGCTAATAAGCATCTCCAACTCAAAGCCTGCTGTGGGAATCGTCAGCGCTGAGGCGAAGCCTACGGTTTTCTACAAACGCGAGGGAGGGAAGCTGTCGGAGGTGGTCTCGGTGCTGGTGCGTTGGAATCGCATTGCGCCACAGGGCGAGCTACGCCTCTCGCTTCCCGGCTGGAAGAGCGCGCAGCCTCTCGCGAGCAATTACGAGTTCGGCGAAGAGCGCTTTGAGTTTCTGGTGCCGGAGTTTTCTGCTGGCGCGCGTGCGACCATCAACATCTCTGCCGGGGGAAGAAACTACAATTTCTCTCAAACGCTTAAGCCCGCCAGAAAATGGACGGTCTACATGGTGCCCCACCAGCACCTTGACGTGGGCTATTCCGATTTCCAGAGTAAGCTCGCAGAGCTACACGCCCGCGCCATCAACGACGCGATGGAGATGAGCACACAGTACCCGGAGTTTAAGTACAGCCTGGATGGCTACTGGCAGGCGCAGCAGTTTCTGGAAGGGCGCACCGAAAGCGAGAAGCAGAAGTTCTATCAGGCCGTGCGCGAGAAGAAGATATATGTGCCCGCACAGCATTCGGTGATGTTGACGGGCTTCGGGACTGCCGAAACTCTGCTGCGCTCTTTCTACGGCTCTTATAAATTGAACCGCGCGGCGGGCGGCCCCTGGGGCTACGTTAACATCACGGACGTTCCTTCTTATACATGGTCGTATGCCAGTATCTTATCCGCTGCCGGAATAAAATATTTCTCCGCCGCAGCGAATGCAGACCGTGGGCCAACGCTTATGCTGGGCAACCTGCATCGCCGCTCGCCCTTCTGGTGGGAAGGCCCCGACGGCAGCCGCGTGCTGATGTGGTACGCGCGCCATTATCACCAGATACGCAGCGAGTTCGGACTGCCGCCCGTAGTCGCCACTGGCTATGAAGGTATCAGTAGTTTTCTAAACGTCTACGAGCGCCCTGATTACACAGCGGACGCCGTGCTTCTACACGGCAGCCAGTGGGAGAACACTTCTCTCTATGCGGAGCAGGCGAGCCTGGTCAGACGTTGGAACAGCACCTTTGCTTATCCGTTGCTTCAGTTCTCAGGCTTCGGCGAGGCGATAGAGAATATCGCCAGCCGCTCAAAAGAAAAGCTTCCGGTCATTCGCGGAGACGGCGGCCCGTACTGGGAAGACGGCATAGCATCGGACGCTTACTATGCGGGCATGGAGCGCGAGAACGAACGCCGCGCGCTTTCGGCTGAGAAGCTTTCGACCGTTGCGTCTATGGTTGATAAGCGGACGCAGCCTTCGCGTAAAGCGCTCGATGACATGTGGAACAATATCCTGCTGATGAACGAGCACACGTGGGGATGGGGAAGAAGCGTCACAGAGCCTAAGAGCGAGGATTCCGTCAGAGAGCTTGCGTACAAACGGCTGCGTGGGACTGTCGCGCGTGATGCGGTTGACTACCTGTTAGAGCGTTCGATGACGACAATCGCCGGTCAGATAGATACTCCGCAACGCGCGCTCGTGGTCTTCAACACTCTCAACTGGCCGCGCAACGGCTGGGTTGAGTTCGACCTGCAAAAAACGCGCGAGCTGGTGGATATTGAGACGGGGCAACGCGTGCAGTTCGACGTGCTTGAAGATCACCCGGCTTATCAGCGCATACGCTTTCTCGCGCGTGATGTTCCGGCGCTTGGTTACAGGAATTACGCGGTGAGAGATAAAGCGCCGGGCACGACTTCCAGCATGATTTCCAGCGCTTCCGTTCAACCCGCAACCCCTGCCGGTGTTCAGTCCGCTGTAACGCCCGGTGCAGCCTCGCCGCAAACTCAATCAAACACGATTGAAAACTCTTTCTATCGCGTCCAGCTTGACCCGCAAACGGGCGCGGTCAGCAGCATCTATGACAAGCAACTGAAGCGGGAGTTGGTTGACTCGTCCAGCCCTTATCGTTTCAACCAGTACGTCTACGTGACTGGCGGGGATGAGTTTCCGAACCAGTTATTGACCTATCGCAAATGGTCTCCGGTTGCGCGCCTTGAAACACATGGGACAGAAGGAGGCCGCGTCGTCTCTATTTCCAGAACCCCTACAGGCTGGCTCGCGCGCCTCGAAAGCCGAAGCCTTAACACGCCGCAGATCAGCACAGAGATAATCCTGTTCGATAACGAGAAGAAGATAGAGTTCATCAACCGCGTCCGCAAGGATGAGGTCTACAAAAAAGAAGGCGTCTATTTCGCGTTTCCATTCGCCATACGCGAGCCACAGTTCCAGTTCGACGTGCAGACTGCGGTTGTGAATCCTGCTAAAGACATGATACCGGGGGCAGGGAAGGAATGGTTTTCGTCACAGAACTGGGTCACGGTTGGCGGCGACGGTGTGACGGTCGGTCTCATCAACAAGGATTCGTTCCTGTGGACATTCGGCGACATCGTTCGCGGCACGTGGCCTACGGAGTTCGGGCGAAAGCGAGCTACAGCCTTCTCTTATGTGATGAACAACTACTGGAACACCAACTATGTCGCCGCGCAGGGAGGCGACTTTACATTCCGCTACGTGTTCACGAGCGCAAGGGACTTGAACCATGCTGCTCTGAATCGCATGGGCTGGGAGGAGACCACTCCGCTTGAGCGCACTCTGGTCAAATCGCAGGATCAGACTTACCCTGTGAAGCGTACTTTGCCAGCCGCGAAGATGAGCTTCCTTCAAATCTCCACACCGTCGGTCTTGCTGAGCACCTGGAAGCTGGCGGAAGATGGCAACGGTTCCGTGCTTCGCTTCATAGAGCTGGGGGGAAGTCGCGGCAGGGTATCCGTCAGCAGCCCCTTGCTGCAATCACCCTCCGCCCAGTCTTGTAACGCAATGGAAGACTGCGGCCAGGCTTTGCAGGGAACAAGCAACGGATTCAGTTTTGAAATCGGCCCCAGGCAAATCATCACCACGCGTGTGAAGTCTGCGCAGGCGCAGTAGCCTGCATAATCGTAGAGTCCGAAACTGATTGAGTCAGCCGAAGCGAGAGGTCAATTATGCAAGCTACTAAAACTCAAGGCGATGCCCTAGCCCTTCCGGGCGTGATGGCGATGAGTCCTACAAACGCGCGCTACAAGGTGCTGAGTCTCTTGTTTGCGCTCGCCTCTTTGACCTATCTGGATCGCCTGTGCATCTCTGTCGCCGCCCCGGCCATCATTCAGGAGTTTCAATTCACGCCCGTGCAGATGGGTTATATCTTCAGCGCGTTCACCTTCGCCTACGCCGTCTTCGAGATTCCGAGCGGCTGGTTCGGAGATTACTTCGGGACGCGCAAGGCTCTGACGAGAATCGTGCTCTGGTGGTCTACGTTCACAATCCTGACGGCGACGACCGTTGGCTTCAAGTCGCTCTTCCTTGTGCGCCTGTTGTTCGGCGCTGGCGAAGCTGGAGCTATTCCCAATAGCGCATCCACTGTCTCTCGCTGGTTTCCGGCCTCCCAGAGAGGGCGCGCGATGGGCACAGTCTGCATAGGCCATGCTCTGGGCGCGGCGGCCACCCCGCCGATTATCTTCATGCTGATCGAGTTGCAGGGCTGGCGACTGCCGTTCATGGAATTCGGCGCGCTCGGCTTCATCTGGTGTGTCGTCTGGTACTGGTGGTATCGCGACACGCCGGAAAAGCATCCTTCGGTGAATGAGGCGGAGATAAAAGTAATACGCGACGGGCTGCCCGTGCTACAGCAACATTCGCACAAGATTCCGTGGCGCGCTTTTATCAAGAGCAAAAATATCTTCTTCCTCTGCGCGATGTATTTTGCTTACGGCTACAGCCTCTATTTTTATATCACGTGGCTTCCGACCTACCTGCTGAAGGCGCGCGGCTTTACCACTGCGGGCGCTGGCTTCTTCTCCGCTCTGCCCTGGATATTCGGGGCCGTAGCCTTCTTGTGCGGCGGCTGGATTACGGACTGGCTGGTTATGCGCGGCCAACGAAAGCTTGCGCGCTGTGGTCTGGGCGCATTCGGGCTGACGATGAGCGCCCTGATGCTGATTCTTGTAGCCCGCGCCGAGAATCCAATCGTCGCGGCGCTGCTGATTGCCGTGGCTCTTTATTTCCAGTTCCTGACGACACCTGCGGTCTGGGCAACCTGTCTGGACATAGGCAAGAGTAGGTCTGGAGTAGTGGCGGGCACGACCAACATGTTCGGCAATCTGGCGGGCACTCTTGCTCCCATAGTCTTCGGGTATGTACTACAGAAGTGGGGTTCATGGACTATTCCATTCTATGTCGCGGCGGCCTTTCTGGCTGTCGGCGTCGTCATGTGGTTCTTCATAGACCCGAACCAGTCGCTTGAAGAAGTGCAGGTTTCAGAGGCTTGAGATTGGTAGAGAGGACGATTGATGTCGGTTGAGCATAGTAGCTATGACGTTCTGGCTATAGGCCGTAGCTCGATTGATCTCTATGCCAACGAAATCGGCGTGCCCTTCACGGAGATTAAGAGCTTTGCAGCTTACGTCGGCGGCAGCCCCACCAATATCAGCGTCGGTGCGCGGCGTCTGGGATTACGCACGGCTCTCCTGACGGCAGTCGGAGAAGATTACGTAGGAGATTTCGTTCTCAGCTTTCTTGAAAAAGAAGGCATCGTTACGGAGTTCAGCACACGCAAGGCGGGCAGACGAACGAGCGCCTTCATCCTTGGCATAGAACCGCCCGACCGCTTCTCCCTGGTTCCATACAGGGATAACTGCGCCGACCTTGAATTGACGATTGACGACGTGCTGCGCGCGCCCATCGCAGAGAGCCGCGTGCTTTTGATTACAGGCACGGGTTTGAGTCGACAGCCGAGCCGCGATGCAACTTTCTTCGCCGCCGAGCAGGCCAGAGTACACGGCTCAAAGGTCATTCTCGATTTAGACTTTCGTCCAGAACTGTGGCCTGACTTGCGCGCCTTTGGAGTTTCGATGCGCTCCATCATGCATTTAGTAAACGTAGTCATAGGAACGCATGATGAAGTTAAAGCGGCTGTGCTTTCCGGCGCGGCCAATCAAGCCGCTGTCGTAGAGACGGACGATAACCTTTCAAGTGGAATCAAAGCGGTGATGGCTTCCGGCCTGCAAGCTCTTGTCATGAAGCGCGGCGCAGCCTCTACGCTTATCTATCTTCAGGACGACCGCGTTCTGGAAGCAGCAACGTTTGCGGTCGAGGTCTTGAATGTCCTGGGCGCGGGCGATGCCTTTGCGAGCGGATTTCTTTATGGCTACCTGAAGGGCTGGGACTGGCATAGAGCTGCGCGTATGGGTAATGCCTGCGGCGCTCTGGTGGTCACTCGCCACGGCTGCGCCAACTTTATGCCCTACGAACAAGAGGCTTTGACTTTCATTGAAGAAAGAGGAGGGTTTTAAGATTTGACTTTTAGCGCGAAAGAATTTCTTCCCGCAGCGGTTCTGGCAAAGGTGACGGACATACGCGTGACGGAGCCTGAGCGCTCGCTACAGGTGGCAAAGGAACGTGTGCGGCGCGAGCACCTGACCATCAACGGCAAGCTTAATATCCTTGCGGCTGACCACCCTGCGCGTCGTGTGACGCGTGTCGGCGATGACCCGCTCAGGATGGCCGACCGCCACGAATACATGGCCCGCATACTGCGCGTCATGATGAGCGACGGCGTGGACGGCCTGCTGGCGACGATGGATATTCTGGAAGATTTATTGCTCATACACCACCTGATGCGAAAGTCAGGCAGGCAGGGCTTTCTTGATAACAAGGTGCTCCTTGCGAGCTTCAATCGCGGTGGACTTCTGGGGAGTAGCTGGGAGATAGATGACCCCAACTCCGGCCCGACCGCCGCGAGTTGCGCCGAGTGGAGACTGGATGGCGCGAAGATTCTACTGCGTCTCTGTGATGCGGAAAAGGATTCGCTCAAGACGCTGCTTGCAACTGTGCAGGCGATTACGGAATTGAACGCAGTTGGTCTTCCGATGTTTCTGGAATCTTTGCCGGTTGAGAAAACGGAGAACGGCTATAAGATAATCAAGTCTGCCGAAGAACTGGCGCGCACTGCCGGAGCAGCGGCGGCCATGGGCGACAGTGCTCGCTATCTTTGGTTGAAGCTGCCCTATTGCGAGAATTATGAAATGGTGGCGGGCGCGACAACGCTGCCGATTCTACTTTTAGGCGGCGAGCCGGTGGGTGACGCCACTCCGTTCTTGAGAGAACTCGCGGCTGGCCTCAAGGCTGGCCCGAACGTGCGCGGCGCGCTTGTTGGTCGCAACATACTTTATCCCGGCGATGATGATCCGCTTGCTATTATCGAATCAGTAGGTGGGATTATTCACCAGGGGTGGAGCGTCGAGCAGGCTCTGGATGCTCAGGCTAATCATCGCGGGCGTGATATGGACTGGCTGTCCGGCCTTGCCTGAAAAGCTGATGAAGTAAGACGCAACCGAAAGCCAGCGAAGGCGGGATTGGTTAACCAACGTGAGTTCGATATAAGCATTTGAGATGTTTATTGGCTCCGTAGGAGCTAAATGTTTATAGTAGCCGGATGATACATGAATCAAGCTCCGCGAGGTGCGATATGTGCTCTATCAACTAACATTTAGCTCCTACGGAGCTTGGTTCATTTGGGCGACTGTCAGCTATAAACATTTAGCTCCTACGGAGCTTTCTTCTCTTACGTCGAACTGACGTTAACCAAGCTCGCCTTCCCACATCTACCCGAAGCCTCTCTTTAATTCTTCAATCTCATCCACTGTCAGGTGACGAACTTTCTCACCGCGCAAGATGAAATAGAGGCGGGCGGTCTGTTCCAATTCTTCCGTGCGGTCTACGGCTTCGCCTAGGCTGGAGCCGGAACAGATTACACCGTGATTTCTCAGTAGCATACAGTGATTCTCTGAGGCCGCATCCTCCACCGCTTCGGCTAATCCTTGCGAGCCGGGGCGGAAATAGGGCAGCACTGCGAGCGGAGCTACGCGCATGAAGTAATAAGGCGTGAGCGGCGGAAGCGGATCATTGGGGTCGAAAGATTCCAGACAGGAGAGTGCGACCGAATAGGTCGAATGTAAATGCACGATTGCCTGTGCGTCTTTCCTCTGTCTGTAGACTGCGAGGTGGAAAGGGAACTCCTTGGACGGGCGATTTTCGTTCCGGCTCGCTCCCTGTAAATCAATGCACGCAAGCTGAGCCGGTTTGAGACTGCTTAAAGATTCTCCCGTCGGAGTAATCCAGACCTCATCATCTACGCGCACGGAAATGTTGCCTGTAGAGCCGAACGCATAGCCTCTTCGGTAGAAGCTTGCGGCCACCTCGCACAGATTTTCAAGCAGCGGGCTGTTCATGTGTGTTCAATAGATGAAATGCTCAAGCGGTTAATTATTCTGTAAGACTGTCTTGAATAGCTCTTCTCAAATCATGTAGTCGGCTACCTGTGCTATGGCTTGTAGAGCTTTGCCATAGAAATCAGCGCTTCCGAAATTTCCTGATTTGAGCGCGACGGGAAAGCGAAATCTCCCTAATGAAAAACATAGTGGGACGCCGGGTTCAATATTATGCCCGACCCGCAACGCTCCAAGTTCCAGACGGCGGCATAAGGCTCCTGAAGCTTCTCCACCCGCGATAACAAGGCCGCCGACCATCTGGTCTTGCAGAACTTCAAGCACAAGGTCGGCCAGAGCGTATGAGATTGATTGGCCTAGAGAGGAGACCGTTAATCCCTCGCTTGCTCCCCACTCCTGCACCCGCCGAACTTCTATAGGCGAATCGGTCGTCGTCAGCAGGAAATGCTGTCCGGCTGCTAATTGTTCTCGAATCCCGTTGATTAAAGCTGTGCGGTCGAACACACGAGACAGCAACTCCTCCGGGCTGATGCGTGCCGACGGAATATTCTGCGCGGCCAGCCACTCATTCTGACCACGCGTCGCTACAGAACAACTGCCCGCGACAATCAGGCACCCTTCTCTGCTGGCGGTCGCAACCGGAGCGTCGAGTTCATTCTGCTCTTCTGATACCCATCCTCGCTCACGAAAGACGGCGGGCATCTTGATGCCGAAGGCGGAGCTTCCGGTCACAAGGCGCAGGTCGCAGGACGCGCGACAGATTGTCTCAAGGTGTTGGTCGTTCAAGCAGTCAACGATTGCTATAGCGATGCCTGCTTCGCGCAGCTTCTCGAAGCGTTGACGGAGCGGCTCTTCGCCCGCTTCGACTTCCATGTAGGAAGCAAGCCCCACTTTTCGCGTCGTCTGTCGGCTAAGAAGGTCAACCAGATTGGGATTGGTCATGGGGGTGAGCGGGTGGTCTCGCATCGTAGAGTCGCTCAACAATTGATGATGAACGAAATGATAACCCTGATATGTGGTTCTCCCGTTCACCGGCAAGGCCGGAAGCGCGATGGTGAATTCTTCATCCAGCTCATCGAGCGCCGCGTCAATTGATGTCCCTATGTTTCCTTCAGGCGTTGAATCGAATGTGCTGCAATACTTGATTTGAAAGATGTGCGGGTCTCTCAATTTAAGAAGCCGCATAGCTTCTCGTGTGCGTTCCAGCGAAAGCTGGGGCGGGAGATTGCGTGTCCCTTCTGCCATCACGACCGCGTGATAGCCCGCGCTCCACTCCAGAAATTGTGCCTCCGGCGGCAGGTCAATAACAAGGAGCGTGCGCAGGTTCTGCTCGGCCAGCATCCCGGCCAGGTCACTCGCCCCCGTGTCGTCATCCGCGACCGCCGCGAACACCAGTCTTTTCATCTTGGTTTCAGGTCAGGCTTCATAAAGTTTAAGCTCGAAAAAGATAAAGGCGCAGCCGGAAATAAATGCGCCGGTGTTTCAGTTGAGCGCGTCTCTGATAGCGTTCAGGCTGGTATGCAGGCTTGAGAGCACGGGCACCTTTGTGCGGCCATCTACGCGGGGCAATATGCGCGCCATCGAAACCTGTGCCAGAACAATTGCGGACACATCGCGCCGCTCAAGCTCATCTATAACCGCGAGCAGCAGCTCATCATGTCGCTCTGTATCATTAGCCAGCAGCGCTTTATAAGCTTCGGGCGCGACCTCTTGAATAATCTCTATTGACGTTCCGGCTTCGATGGCCGCCTCTTTAAGAAGCCTGCCGGTAGGCTCAAGCGTCGGTGGAAATGTTGCCGCAACCCCGATTCTTTTCCCCGTCCTGACGGCGAGGCGTGCCATCGGGTAATCTATCTTCAAAACGGGGAAGGCAAAATCTTTTCCGAGCCGCTCACTCATCTCTTTTGAGACGGACGAGCAGGTAATCATCGCCAATTCTGCGCCGTAAACTTCGCGCGCCGTCCTAATCATCTCTGAGAGGCGCGTCTCGGCGGCCTGGAAATTTTTGGCGGCCAGCAGGCGCAGGAGTCCGTCGTCTAAAAGATTGGTTATCTCCAGTTCCGGCGCAGCCTCGCTGTAGAACTGCATCAAAGGGCCTATGGCCGCCGGAGAGGTATGTATGAACCCGATTTTCTTTGAAGTCGTCATGTGCTCTCGGTTTTAATCTGAAAGTAATCCGAAATTATACTGACTTGGACTAAAGCTGCAAGCTTAGAAAACAAAGCTTGTCAGTTGCCGCGCTTAACTGGTAATGTGCGTTCGCACATCCTTTGTGAGCTTCTTCGTCCCGTCTGTTCCTATAGATTTGTAAGTATAAGAAAGCATTTCACGCGTCCGGTCTTTGGTAAAGAGTACGATGGCCTGACTAGAGTTTCGGGACTTTGGTCGGGCTAGCGAACAAAGTTCTACTCCTTTATGATTTTATTTAGTGTCCCTTATTTTCTTTGTTGAAAGGTCTGACAAGAACCGATGAGATTATTTGTTTACACGTTGTGCGTGACACTTGTGCTCGGAGCGTCGCTGGCTTCGGGCGGTTGCAATCGTGGCGGCAAAGGTTCCGGCGCAAAGCGTATAGGCGTGACGCTCCTGACCCGTGAGCATGAGTTTTACAGGCAACTGGAAGCCGGGCTGAAAGAGGCCGCGGACAAGCAGGGTTACCAGTTGATTATTACTTCCGGCGACTTTGACCTCGCCAAGCAGCAGTCGCAGATTGAAAACTTTATAGTACAGGGCGTAGACGCCATCATCGTCTGCCCGGCTGACTCGAAAGGCATAGGCCCGGCCATTGAACGGGCTAATGAGGCAAAGATTCCCGTCTTCACCGCAGACATAGCGGCGCAGGGCGGACAGATAGTATCTCATGTCGCTTCCGATAATTTGTCTGGTGGCCGCCTGGCCGCAGACTTTATTGCAAAGGCGCTTAACGGGCAGGGGAACGTCGGCGTCATAGGCCAGCAGGAAGTGCAATCCGGGCTGGATAGAGAGCTGGGCTTTAAAGAAGAGATGAAGAAATATCCGGGCATCAAGATTGTTTCGGTCTTGAACGGCGGCGGCGTGCGCGACCGCGCGCTCAAAGCCGCGGACGATATGCTTCAGGGTAACTCCGACCTGAAAGCCATCTTCGGTATTAATGATGATTCGGCGCTCGGCGCACTGTCTGCCGTAGAAGCGCGTGGCCGCAATGACATGGTCATTGTGGGTTACGACGCCACCGCAGAGGCCGTCAAAGCCATTCAGCGCGGAAGCGCACTCAAAGCCGACGTAGCGCAGCAGCCGCGCGACCTTGGAGCCAAAACGATTGAAGCCATCAGCACGCACTTTAGCGGCGGGCAGGTTCCAAAGAGTATCGCCGTGCCAGTCAAGATAGTTGACGCCAACAGCTTGAAGGCAGGCGCGCCTTCGCAGTAGCAATAGCAGTTAGCATAAAGCTAGGATAATCTTCCCGTTCTATACGCGCAGGGGAGCAGATAACTGTGGCTGCCGAGCCGCACGGCTTCGAACTCGCCGGGAGAGCGCTTCTTATGAGTGACACGATTAAAGAGCAAGAGTTAACGTTTCGTGGGCGCTACCTGCAATGGCAGCGTATAGCAGAATACGTTATCGTCGTTGCCATCATTCTGGAATCGGTTGTCTTTGCTATCATCGCGCCGCAGTTCTTCTCCGTTCCGAACCTCATTAACGTCGCGCTCAGTATTGCCATCACTGGAATTCTTGCGGTCGGCATGACAGCCGTGATTTTGACAGGCGGCATAGACCTGTCTGTAGGGTCTGTGGCTGCCCTGGCCGGTGTGGTCGCTGCTATCATTGCCAGTTCCGGCGGCTCTGTATTTCTCGCCACACTTGCTGCACTCGGAGTAGGTCTTGCAGTTGGCCTCTTTAACGGCGTGACGATTGCGCAGTTTCGCGTGCCTCCCTTCGTGACTACGCTGGCGATGCTGACCATCTGTCGCGGGCTGGCATTTATCATCACGGGCGGACGCTCAATCGGTAATCTTCCGGCGAGCTTTGGCTTCCTGGGCAGAGAGCGCATCCTGGGTGTGCCTGTTCCGGTGCTTTTGATGCTCGTGGTGTTTGCGGGCGGCTGGTTTGTCTTAAAGCGTATGACGCTGGGGCGCTACATCTACGCTGTGGGCGGCAATCGCGAAGCGGCTTATCTTGCAGGCGTCAATACTAAAGGCGTGGTGTTGCTGGTCTATGTATTGAACGGGCTGCTGGTCGGATTAGCCGGGTTGGTATTGGCCTCTAGATTAGGCGCGGGCGTGCCGAACGCAGGCTTGCAGTATGAGTTGGATGTGATTGCGGCGGTCGTCGTCGGCGGTACATCCCTGATGGGCGGGCGAGGCAGTGTCATAGGAACATTCTGGGGCGCAGTCTTTATTGGCATCCTGAATAACGGATTGAATCTGGCAGGCATAGACCCCTACATGCAGAAGATCGCGCTCGGTTTGGTGATACTGCTGGCCGTGCTCGCCGACCAACTGAATAAATCTCAAGGCGAGATTAAAGCCTGACGTGAAGCACGACGCGAATCGCAGTGTCTACCTGAGAAAGAAGTAACGAGCCACTAAATCACACGAAGCAGCACAAAGAAGAAAGCACAAAATAACTTCGCCTGCGGTTCGTGCTGCTTCGTGTGATTTAGTGGTTAAACCTCTTCTCTTTCCCTTGAGAAGCTTCCAAGATGATAAATCTGATTTACTCGAAGGCTAAGACTGTGACGACAGTCTGCCTTCTGTTGCTGCTTACCGTCTCTGCTTACGCGCAGCAGTCCACTTCTTCTGGTCTGCGCCCGCCCGCCGTTCCGCTCATCACGCACGACCCGTATTTCAGCGTCTGGTCTATGACTGACAATCTGGCGGATGATCGCACCAAACACTGGACGGGCGCATTCAACGGCATGGTCGGGCTGGTGCGGATTGACGGAAAGCCGTATCGCTTCATGGGGCAATCTTACAGTCCACTGCCTGCGCCGATGCGACAGGTCGGTTTGGAAGTGTTGCCGACGCGAACCATCTATCAATTCGAGGCAGATGGCGTACATCTCACGCTTACCTTTATGAGTCCGCTTCTGGCTGACGACTTGGAGACAATGGCGCGCCCAGTTACCTATGTGACATGGGACGTGCGAGCCGTGGACGGCCAGACTCATCAGGTCTCGCTCTACTTCGACACGACCGCAGAGTTTGTCGTCAACACACCATCTCAAAAAGTCATCTGGTCAAGACCGAAGGTCTCCGATTTACGTGTCATGACCTTTGGCTCTCAGGAGCAGCGCATCCTCGAACAGTCCGGCGACGACCTGCGTATAGACTGGGGCTACCTTCATCTGGTCGTCCCTCAAATGAGCGCCTCGACGGATGCAATCGCGTGGAATCGTGTCACGCGAAATAGTTTCACTGCCACGGGGACGTTGCCGGATTCCGATGACCTACAAATGCCGCGCCCTGCGAAAGACCAGTTGCCGGTTCTGGCAACTGCTTTTGATTTAGGACGCGTCGGGGCAAACGCAGTTTCGCGTCACCTCATGCTCGCTTACGACGATATATTCTCGGTAGAGTATTTCAACCGTAGACTACGGCCTTACTGGCGGCGCGGAAATGTGGAGGCGGACGCGCTCTTAAAATCTGCGGCGCGTGATTACGAGATTCTAAAAAAGCGTTGCGAAGCTTTCGACGCAGAGTTGATGGACGACTTAAGACGTGTCGGAGGCGAAGAGTATGCGCGCATCGCCGCGCTCTCGTACAGGCAGACGATTGCCGCGCATAAGCTCGCGGCGGATTGGGACGGCCAGCCGCTCTATTTCTCCAAGGAAAATTTCAGCAACGGCTCCATAGGCACAGTTGACGTGACCTATCCTTCGTCCCCCTTCTTCCTTCTCTTTAACCCGCAACTCCTGAAAGCGCAGATCAAGCCGATACTTGATTACGCCAGTAGCCCTCGCTGGCGGTTTCCCTTCGCGCCGCATGACCTCGGCACATACCCGCTCGCCAACGGTCAAACCTACGGCGGTCGCGAAACTTCGGAAGAAGATCAGATGCCTGTAGAAGAGAGCGGCGACATCCTACTGATGGTCGCAGCGCTCGCCCGTGCGGAGGGTAACACCGGCTTCGCGGAAAAATACTGGCCGCTCCTGACACGCTGGGCTGAGTACCTGCGCGACAAGGGGATGGATCCCGAAAATCAGTTGAGTACGGATGACTTCGCTGGGCACCTGGCGCATAACACAAACCTTTCGCTAAAGGCCATCCTGGCTCTGGGCGCTTATGCGCAGTTGTGTGAGAAGACAGGGAAGAGAAGCGATGCGGCCAACTACCGGCGACTTGTTAAGGGCATAGTGGAAAAGTGGATCAAGATGGCAGACGATGGCGACCATTATCGTCTGGCTTTCGACAAGGCCGGAACATGGAGCCAGAAGTATAATCTTGTGTGGGACAAGCTGCTGGGGCTAAATCTTTTTCCTACGGAGGTCGCCCGCCGTGAAATCAATTTCTATAAAGGCAAGCAGAACCAATTCGGCCTGCCCCTGGATAGCCGCGAGACTTATACCAAGCTGGACTGGATTGTGTGGACTGCGACGATGACCGAAACGCCGGAAGATTTCAGAGCGTTCATCGCTCCCGTTTACCGCTTCGTCAATCAGACGCCAGACCGTGTGCCGCTCACAGACTGGTACGGGACTGTAGATGCAAAGCAGCGCGGCTTTCAGGCGCGCTCCGTAGTCGGCGGCGTTTACATAAAGATGCTGGCTGACCCTGCCCTCTGGAAAAAGTGGAGCAGCCGTGCGCGGGCTGTCACGCGCTAGTTTCCGAAGACGAGAAACTATTAACACGAGTTCGATATAAGAAGCTGTTTGGAAAGTCCCGTAGGGACTTCTGGTAATAGCCCAGCCATTTATGGCTGGGAACCGAAGGCACAAAAAGAAGTAGAGTCCCGTAGGGACGACTGAAATCTCTTCCGGATTTCTTCAGTCGTCCCTACGGGACTCAATTTTATTTTCATAACGTATTCCCAGTGATAAAGCACTGGGCTATTCTTAATCGTCCCTACGGGACTCAAGAGGAAGCTTGATTTTTCAAACAGCTTCTAAGCATGTGCATAATGTTTTTAGCTCTGTAGGAGCCGGATGTTTATAGTCTCCGGATGATAGATAAACCTGGCTCCGCGAGGTGCTATATGTTCGCTATCAATAACATATAGCTCCTACGGAGCTAGGTTCTCTTACGTCGAACTGACTTTATTTAGCGGAGAATTTATAAACGGTCGTCTGCGAATATTTCTGACCCGGGCGCAGCAGAGTCGAAGGGAAATTGCGCTTGTTCGGAGAATCAGGGAAGTGCTGCGTCTCCATGCAGAACCCGTAGCGCTTCTCATAAACTTTGCCGCCTTTTCCCGTAATCGTGCCGTCCAGAAAGTTCCCCGTGTAAAACTGCATCCCCGGCTCGGTGGTATAAACTTCCATAACCCTTCCGGTCGTTCGTTCATAAACCCTTGCCGCAAGCCGGAGCGACTTTCTATTTTTATTCAGCACCCAGTTGTGGTCATAGCCGCCGCCAAAGATCAGTTGTTCATAATTCTGCCCGATTCTTGAACCGATGGTCGTAGGTATTGTGAAGTCCATAGGCGTCCCCTTCACAACGGCCAATGCTCCGGTTGGAATCAGCCCCTTATCAACGGGTGTGAATCTATCCGCATTAATCATTACCTCGTGGCTGAGAATATCGCTCGCGCCCGCGCCTGCAAGATTAAAGTAAGAGTGGTTGGTCAGATTAAGAACCGTCGCTTTGTCGGTCGTCGCGGAATACTCAATCTTCAACTCGTTCTGATTGGTCAGCGTGTAGATGACCGCGACGGAGAGGTTGCCGGGGTAGCCTTCTTCTCCATCCTTGCTCAGATAGGTTAGCTTCAAGGCCGCGCCGCCCCCGCGCTTAACCGTGCTGGCCTGCCACACGACCTTGTCGAAGCCGCGTATTCCGCCGTGCAGGTGATTCTCGCCGTTGTTCTGTGCGAGCTTGTATTCGACGCCATCGAGCGTGAACCTGCCCTTTGCTATACGATTGCCGTAGCGCCCAATCAGAGCGCCGAAATAAGGGCTATTGTTTTTGATATAACCATCAAGATTGTCGTAGCCCAGCACCACATCATTCAGTTTTCCGTTACGGTCTGGCACTTTAAGAGAGACGACGATGCCGCCGTAGGTCATGATCCTTGCTTCGATTCCGCTCTGATTGGTCAGAGTGTAGAGGGTGACGGCTGTGCCATCGGGCATTTTACCGAACGGCTCTTGTTTGATGTTCACCTGGGCCTTCGTCTCCAACGCGGCTACAGAGAAGAGAATCGTGATGACATTCAGAATGAGTGCGAGTTTTTTAGGATAACCCATGAAGCTCTCCTTTTAGTAGGGGTACATAAAGCGATTGACCAATTGATGGTTGGCGAAGCTCACTATAAACGGAATGCGTTTGCGACTTCCAGTCTTTTAATTTTTGAAGGCGAGCGCCCCATTATTTATCGGTTATTAAATTCTTCTCTTGACTTTTCACCCTTAGAGTCTCTAAAAGGTAATCAACCCTTTCTATATTTCAGTCACAAGTTCTTGACTCTTGATAATCTGCTTGCGCGATCACAGCGCAAGTGAGCTGGAGCAATGGTGGAGGCAGGAAAGCTCAAAGAGAAGTTTCGCAGCTTGTACGGCGCACTAGACTTTAGCGTCTATCGTGCGCCAGGGCGCGTCAATCTAATAGGCGAGCATACGGATTACAATCTGGGCTTCGTCATGCCTGCTGCGATAGATTTTTACACCTGGGTTGCCATAGCCCCGCGAGCTGACCTGAAGATTTCTATTCACTCGGAAAATTTTGCAGAGACGATGGAGTTTGACCTGGATGAGGCAATGCCGGAGGCGCGCGGACACTGGAGCGACTATCCACGCGGCATCGCGGTCATACTGGAACAGGCCGGATACAACCTGCGCGGTGCGAACCTGCTCGTGCGTGGTGAAGTCCCGATTGGCGCAGGTCTGAGTTCGTCGGCTGCGATAGAAGTTGCGACCGGGTACGCGCTGCTGGATATGTCGGGCGCAACTATTGACCGCATGGAGTTGGCGAAGCTCTGCCAGCGAGCCGAAAACGAGTTTGTAGGGATGCGCTGCGGCTTGATGGATCAGTTCATCTCCTGCTTTGGCGAAAGGGGGCGGGCGTTGATGCTCGATTGCCGCTCGCTTGAGTACAGTCGTCTGCCGCTCCCATTGGATGTCAGGCTGGTGATAGCGAATACGATGGTCAAGCACGAACTGGCCTCCAGCGAATACAACGCCCGCCGCGCAGAATGTGAAGAGGGCGTGCGCCTTCTCTCTCTCTCCCTTCCACATGTGTACTCATTGCGCGACGTGACGCTTGCTGAACTTGAAGAGCATAGCGGCGAGCTTCCTACAGTAATCTACAAACGCTGCCACCATGTCGTCAGCGAGAACGAGCGTGTCGTTGAGGCGAAGGGAGCGCTTGAGCGCGTAGACCTCACCGCCTTCGGTCGGTTGATGGCCGAGTCGCACCAGAGCCTGCGCGACGATTATGAAGTCAGTTGCACTGAACTCGATGTCATGGTTGAGCTGGCAAACGAAACAGAGGGCGTCTACGGCGCGAGGATGACGGGCGGCGGCTTCGGCGGTTGCACTATCAATCTGGTGCGCGCCGACGGCGTGGCATCGTTCCAAGAGAAGGTGGCCGCCGGTTATGAGAAGTCTACCGGCCTTAAACCGGAAATCTACGTTTGCTCGGCGGCTCAGGGAGTCGAACGGTTAACCGAGGAGTAATCGAACCGAGGGGCTATGCTGGATCTAAAAACTCATCCGCACTGCCGTTTTAATCCGCTCAAGCGGGAATGGGTGCTCGTCTCTCCACACCGCACGCAGCGCCCCTGGCAGGGACAAGTAGAAGAGGCGACACCCGAAAATCTGCCTGACTACGACCCGCATTGTTATCTCTGTCCGGGCAATGAGCGTGCGGCTGATGCAAAGAATCCTCTATATACAAGTACCTTCGTTTTCGATAATGATTTCCCTGCGCTCTTACCCGACACACCGGCTGATGGTTTTAATCAGAACGGTCTGCTGATTGCGCAGGGCGAGCCTGGCGTTTGTCGTGTCGTCTGCTTCTCGCCGCGTCATAATCTGACCATCCCAAGAATGGGGCTGGATGAAATCAGACAGGTGGTTGATGTCTGGGTAGAGCAGTATGTGGAACTCGGCTCGCTTGAGTTTATTAACTCGGTGCAGATTTTTGAGAATCGAGGCGCGATGATGGGCGCAAGCAACCCGCACCCGCACGGCCAGATTTGGGCAAGCGCGAGTCTGCCCGACGAGACGACGAAAGAGTTAGCCGCATTAAGTGATTATTCGGCTTCGCGCCACTCATGTTTATTGTGCGACTATCTTGTGCTCGAAGCTGAAACTGGCGAGCGGCTGGTTTGCGAGAACGAGCAGTTTATGGCTGTAGTCCCGTTCTGGGCTGTGTGGCCTTTCGAGACTCTGATAGTTGGAAAGCGTCATGTGACAGGGCTTGACGAGTTAAGTAACGCCGAGCGCACTGCGCTGGCAGACATCTTGAAACAATTGACCACGCGATATGACAATCTCTTCAAGACTAGCTTCCCCTACACGATGGGCTTTCACAATCGCCCGACCGACGGCCAGCCCCACAGGGAATGTCATCTGCACGCGCACTTTTATCCCCCGCTCCTGCGCTCGGCTTCTGTGAGAAAATTCATGGTCGGATTCGAGTTGTTAGGAACGCCGCAACGCGACATCACGGCAGAGGCAGCGGCCAACCGCCTGCGCGAGGTCGGAGACCAGCACGACAATGCAGAAGGCAGAAGGCAGAAGGCAGAATGATGAATTAAAGAGCATTCAACTTGAATCGCCTCTTCATTCTGCCTTCTGCCTTCTGCCTTATTTTACGGGGTTAATATGAAAACAGGTTACATTGCGGAACACTTTGCCGCGCATCTGCAGGTCATAGAGCGCAGCATCCTTGCGCTGGAGGAACAGGCCGAAGAGGTTGGTCGTGTTCTGGTCAAAGCGCTCAAGGAAGGGAACAAGATAATAGCCTTCGGCAACGGCGGCAGCGCGACACAGGCGAGCCATCTGGTCGGAGAACTGTTGGGACGATTCTCTGCAACAAGGCAGCCTTTCCCTGCAATTGCGCTGGCGAGCGATGCCGGAACCGTCACCTGCATCGGCAACGACTTCGGTTACGACGTGCTCTTTGAACGACAAGCTCAAGCCCTGGCTCAACCCGGCGATGTGGCGCTGGGGTTTACGACAAGCGGGCGTTCCGAGAATGTACGACGCGGGCTGATGAAGGCCAAAGAGCGCGGCGCTACCACGGTAGCCATCACGGGCGCGGCTGGATTAATAAATGGAACTGCCGACCATGTGATTGCTGTTCCAAGCGATGTGACCGCGCACGTGCAAGAAGTGCATCTGATGTTACTGCATGTCTGGTGTATCTACATTGATGGGATGCTGGGAGAGGTTGAATCTTAATAAGGGCTTTGGAGAGGGCGACTGATGTCAGACAGGTATCTGTCAGATAAACAAGAGGGATTTTCAAGAAGACATTTCATGATTAGTGGCGTGGCTGCGCTCGGAGCCTTTGCTGCTGCTGCGCTGCCTGTACACGGCGGGCAAAGCTCAGGTCTTAACCAATCGCTCGCGGCAGGTGCGCAAGCGAATCCGAAGAGCAAGGTGCTGCACATCATAGGCTACTCGCATATTGATGCGGCGTGGCTGTGGCCCTGGCGCGACGGGTCGAATCTTGTGCTGACTACGTTTCGCAGCGCGCTTGATCGCATGAATGAAACGCCCGGATTCAAGTACTGCCATTCCTCTTCTGCGCACTACTCATGGGTCGAGCGTGCAGACCCGAAGATGTTTGAAGAGGTAAGGGCGCGTGTGCGCGAAGGCCGCTGGGAAATCGTAGGGGGCTGGCCTGTCGAGCCGGATTGCAATATTCCATCCACCGAGAGCTTTGTGCGCCATAGCCTCTACGGCAAAAACTATTTTCAAAAAGCCTTCGGCGTTGACGTTAACATAGGCTTTAACCCGGACGCCTTCGGGCACGCCGCAGGCTTGCCTTCTATTCTACGACGCGCTGGCTTCCGCTATTACGTCTTCATGCGCCCGCAGGAACACGAGATGAAACTGCCGCTGCTCTTCTGGTGGGAAGCGCCTGATGGTTCGCGCCTGCTCACCCTTCGCATACGCCGCGGCTACAGCATGAATGCCGAGCGAATACCGGACGGGGCGCAGAATAACTTTGCCCCTGGCTTCGACCACGCCGCCTACTTTTTAGGGGTGGGCAATCACGGCGGCGCTGTGACCAAAGCGCAGATTAAAAAGGTGCAGGAGCAGCAGCTGGACGCACAGCTTCCAGAGCTTCGATGGAGCACTGTGGCGGAGTTTTTCGCGGCGGTCGAAAAGTCGCCCGCTGCTGCGAACCTGCCCGTCATCAGGATGGAGCTTCAACATCACTCGCGCGGTTACTACAGTGCGTATGGCGAAGGAAAGCAGATTAACCGCAGAGCAGAGCGCTGGCTGGGGCAGGCCGAAGTCCTCTCGGTCGCGGCGAATTTGCAGAATGGTCACGCATATCCTGTACAGGAATATTCAGCGGCGTGGGGAAAGGTTCTATTCAACCAATTCCACGACCTGTTGGCCGGGACAGCCATGTATGGCGCTTATCAGGAATCCAGAGACAGCATGGGGTGGGCGTGCGAGACGGCGCTCACGAACAGAGTGGAAGCGCTGGAGTCTATGGCGAAGCGTGTTGATACCAGAAGCGTGCAGGAGGGCGCTGTGTTCCTCTTCAACCCGCTGCCCTGGCCTAGAAAGGCTATGGTAGAGTTCCACGCGGAAAAGAATCCAGCGCTCAACCCTTGGGTGCCCCTCCCTGCGGGCACTGTTCCTATTACCCATTTCGAGACGAAGGACAAGCAGAAGATTCCAATACAATGGCGGCCATCCGACAGCATGACACAGGTCTATCCTAAAATATCCGCTTGGGTTGATTTGCCCGCATGCGGCTATAAGGTATTAGAGCTTGTACACGGTACGCCGCCCGATACAGCACCCTTTAATGATTCGTTCGCGGTCAACGACAAAGGGTTCGGCATCTCCTCTCTGAAAGCTCAGGACGGTAAAGAACTGCTGGCCGCGCCCGTAGGGCTGGTTGTCATCAGTGACCCGAGCGATACCTGGGGGCATGGAATAATAAAATACCGTCAGGAGATTGCGCGGCCACAGTTCGTCTCGTCACAGCAGATTGAAGATGGCCCCGTGACGCGCGTCACGCGCCAGCGCGCCAAGTGGAATAACTCCGAGATCATTCTGGACATAGCACAGTTCAAAGCCATAGACGCGATTGAATTGCGCTTCGTCATCAACTGGAACGAGCGCGAGCAAATCCTCAAGCTTGAAATCCCTACGGCCATGACAAGCCCGCGCTTTTTTTCAAAGGTGGCGGGCGCAAGCATAGAGCGAGAGGCCAATGGTGAAGAAGAGCCTTATCAGGATTGGGTGGCCGTTCAGGGCAAGTTTGGAAGTGAAGACTACGCCGTCGGGCTGATTAACAACTCGACCTATTCATGCGACTGCCTGCAAGGATTGCTTCGCACTGTTCTCATCCGTTCAGCGCCTTTCGCGCGTCACGACCCTTTTCAAGTTCCACATAATGACAACAATGCGTGGCAGGATCAGGGTAGACAGGAGCGCAGGTTCTGGCTTGTGCGCGGGCGTGGGGCTTTCACTGCGCTGGAACTGGATCGACTGGCCGATGAGATGCAAACGCCAGCCGAGTATGTTATAGACTCTGCGCACGAAGGCACGGAACCCTGGGAGCACTCCTTCTTCAGTCTCTCTCCGGGCACCGTAACCGCGACTGCCCTCAAACGCGCCGAAGATGGCGAGAGTATCATCGTTAGACTGCAAGAGCATTCTGGCCGGGCTACAGAATTCACACTGGAATCCGCCGCGCTAGGGCTTAGCCATAGAGGGCAAATCAAGCCGTGGGAGCTAAGAACCCTCATGGTAACAGGAGGCAGCGGCAAGCGCGCGGAAGTCAGGGAGGTTAATCTGCTTGAGCGTTAAAATCCTCCGCCTGCTCCTGTTCATCTCACTCGCTCTTGTGTGTGTCCTTGTGCCTCCAGCACTGGCCGCGCCCGCAGCGTCGGAGGTTGAGCATGTAGACATGCAACCGCTCGTCGCACAGGTAAAGCGACTCGTCGAAGCTATGGATTATCTGGGCGAGCCTTTCAACCCCGCCGACAAACAGGCGCTCGAACGAGCCGCTGAATCTGAACGGGAAGCGCAGGCCATTACAGAGATTCAGAACATTCTGGATAATCGCACGCTCCTTTACGTTGACATCAACCCGGAAAGTCGCGTCAGCGTCACACGCGGTAAAGCCGAGGCCACATTGGTCGAGAAGGGCTGGCGCTCATTCCTGGTCAAAGTGCGAAATCAGGCGGGCGTGACGGCGCAGCTTAAAGCCGCGAGTCCTAACGCGCTGCCTGTCTATGCACGCGGTCTGTCAGACATTCCGGGCGGGTTCAGTCTAGACCCAACGCCGAAGCAGACAATCAAGCCGAGCGAGGTTGCCAACCGCTGGCTCGAAATAATGATGTTCGACAAGCAGCCGCTTGAGCCTAAACTCTCAGGGCTTGCGCTTGAGTATCGCATCATACAGCTTTACAGCCGCGACCGAGGACGGCGCGAAGCGCAGATCAGCTTCAACGTCGGGCAGGGAACTCAGGACATAGGCTTTCGCAACGACGTGCCCGTTCTCTTCAACTGCCTCCCTTCAAAGGACGTGACGCTACGGATTCGCGACGAAGATGGCAAGCCAACGGTGGCCTCCTTCCTGATACGTGACCCGCAGGAGCGCATCTATCCAGCGAAGACGAAACGCCTGGCCCCGGACCTCTCCTTTCAACCGCAGATTTATCGCATGGATGGCGAGCAGATAAGACTCCCGCCCGGAGTTTACACGGTCGAAGCCACGCGCGGCCCCGAATACCTGGTCGAGCGACAGACGCTGACCGTGACCGTGGGCGCGAAAGCGGACGTGTGGGCGTTTCGACTGAAGCGTTGGATTAAGCCGTCGGCTATGGGTTGGTATTCGGGCGATCATCACATACACGCCGCAGGCTGTTCGCACTACGAGGCACCTACGATTGGTGTCATGCCGCAAGACATGATTCGTCACATCCTGGGCGAAGCGCTCAACGTCGGCGATGTCCTGACCTGGGGGCCTGGCTACTACTTTCAGAAACAGTTCTTCGAGGCCAAAGTAAATAAACTCTCGACCACGGACAATCTCATGCGTTACGACATAGAAGTGTCGGGCTTTCCCTCCAGCTTCAACGGCCACCTCGTGTTGCTAGGCTTAAAAGAACAGGATTATCCGGGCACACAGAAGCTTGAGGACTGGCCTACGTGGAACTTGCCTATTCTCAAGTGGGGCAAGGCGCAGGGCGCGGTCGTAGGCTACGCGCACTCCGGTTGGGGCTTGGAGGTCAAAACGGACAAGCTGCCGAATTACGAGCTGCCGCCGTTCGATGGCATCGGAGCCAACGAGTACATAGTGGATGTGACGCACGGCGCTGTGGATTTCATCTCGACGGTTGATACTCCGGTCGTATGGGAACTTAACATTTGGTATCACACGCTCAACAGCGGCTTCCGCACGCGCATCGGCGGCGAAACAGACTTCCCCTGCATCTACGCCGAGCGCGTCGGCATGGGGCGCTCCTACGTTCAGCTTAACGGCCAGTTAGATTATGACTCTTGGATAAAGGGTCTTCGAGACGGTCGCGCATACGTCTCAGATGGTAAGAGCCATCTGATGGATTTCCGTGTGAACAACCTGCTCGTCGGAACAGAGGGAAGTGAACTGAAGCTTGATAAGGCGCAAAGGGTGCGGGTCACTGCCAGAGTAGCCGCCTTGCTCAATAGCTTGCCGAATGAAGCTATTAAAGGGCGACGGTACGACCAGACGCCTTACTGGGATATTGAAAGGGCGCGTCTTGCAGCGACACGCGAGGTGCCGGTTGAGGTAATCGTTAACGGCCAGGTGGTCGCCACTAAAACAATCCTCGCCGATGGGAAATTGCAAGATGTGGATTTTGAGATTCAGATTGAGCGAAGCAGTTGGGTCGCCCTGCGCATCCTGCCCTCTTCGCATACAAATCCGATCTTTGTGACAGTGGGCGGTGCGCCCATCCGAGCCTCGCGCCGTAGTGCGGAGTGGTGCCTGAAGGCTGTGGAGCAATGCTGGAGCCAGAAAGCGCCTAAGATTTCCGCCAGGGAGCGCAGCGAAGCCGAAAAGGCTTATGAATATGCACGGCAGGTGTATAGAAAAATAATTGCCGAGAGCGTGGCGGATTAACTGCGGCGGCTTTTATTTAATAATCCAACATTTGATAAAGCCGTAAAATTATCGTTGCTTTTTCCCCGGCTTAACTATAATATCGCGAATCCGTAGATTGGCTCGGGGTGCCCAGTCCTAGTTTGTTGCATCTGTAGACAAAAGTTTTTGAGTCCGCACCAATGATGTAGTAAGCGATTAGGTTCTCATGGATTAATTCATTTTGATGAAGTAATCCGCCAATTTACAGTTCTTCCAGAGTTGCAGCCTAAATCCTAAAACTGTCACGCCATCTAAACTCGCAAGGAGGCTCTATGAAGTCCAATTTCTGCTGGCGAGCGCTCGCCCTTGTAGGGATTATTTTAGCTCTAGCGTTCTCCGCTTTCTCCCAGGAATTTCGCGCCACGCTGACCGGGCATATCACCGATCCTGCTGGCGCAGCCGTGCCCGGTGCCAAAGTTACGGTCACCAATTTACAAACCAACGAGACAAAAGACGCAACAACCTCGGAAGACGGCAACTATACTGTGCCTTTGCTGCAACCAGGAAGATACAGGGTTACGGTCGAGGCCACAGGCTTCAGCAAAGCCGTTAGCGACCAGGTCGAACTGCATACTGCCGATAAGGCGACCATGGATATTGCCTTGCAGATCGGCTCGTTGGAGAACACGGTCAATGTTAATGCTGAGGCGCCGTTGTTGGAGGCTGACACTGCCTCGCGCGGTCAGGTAATAGAGAACGCGCGCATCAACGAACTGCCCTTAGTCGGTCGTAACCCGCTCAATCTGACTACGCTTGCGCCCGGCGTGACATTCAACGGCAATCCGCAGTTCAACCGCCCGTTTGATAATGGCGACAACGTCAACTTTTCTATCAACGGCGGAATCAATCGCCACAACGACTTTCTGCTCGACGGCACGCCGAACAACGCCGACACGGACGTTAATGCGCAACGCACGACCAGCAGCAATAACATCGCTTTTGTGCCGTCTGCTGAAGCGGTCGAAGAGTTCAAAGTGCAGACGAACTCTTACGACGCGCAATACGGGCGCACGGGCGGTGGCACCATCAACATCACTATCAAATCAGGCGGGCCCGATTTTCACGGCACGGTTTACGAATTCGCGCGCCGTTATAAGTTGAATGCAAACTCCTTTTCCAACAACGCGCGCGGTGTCTTCGCGTCCGGCGCTTTCGCCGGGCTGGAACAAAGCCCGCGTTTTACCAGAGATCAGTTGACTGGCGCGAACCTCGGCGGCAACAAAATAGATCAGTACGGCTTTGTGCTTTCGGGCCCGGTTTTACTGCCGCGCTTCGGTGAAGGCGGTCGTGCGACCTATGGCAACAGGGACAAGACATTCTTCCTGCTCAACGTCGAGAAGTATAAAGAGTTGACCCCGGGGCAGGGCTTCAGTACAGTCCCTACTCTTCTGGAGCGCCAGGGGGATTTCTCGCAGTCCGGCATCATAATCTACAATCCGCTCTCGACCCGCCCCGACCCGGCTAATCCAGGGCGGTTCACACGCGATCCCTATCCAGGCAACGTCATTCCGGCTGCCGGAAGTCCAGGTTGCGGAGTCACCATTGCCTGCCAAAGCCCCGTCGGGCTAGCGATTATTACCGCCTTTTCAGCCCCGAACACAGGCACGGCAACGCAACGATTCAATAACTTTTACCTCAGCCAGGGACTCGGAACTGACGACTATGACTCAGTCGTCGCGCGCGTCGATCACCAGTACAACGATAATGAGCATCTGTTCTTCCGTTTCGTGTACAGCCGTCGCGACCAGTTCGCCTTTGGCGGCAATAACCGTGTAGGTTTAGGTATAGACCAGCAAGGGCCATTAGTTCGTCAGAACTACGGCGGAGTCATTGACTCTGTGACGACAATTTCACCGACTACGATTCTGAACATCCGCCTCGGTTTCACGCGTTTCTTGCAGGCGGCTTTCCGCCAGGCGTCATCCCCGTTCGACGCTACGACCATCGGCTTCTCGCCGGCTTTCTCAAACGCGCGTCCAATTTCAATTGTGCCGCGCATTACATTCAATGATCCGAATGGCGGGATTCCTGAATTCGGTTCGCGCAACCCGAACTCAAACATCACCAACACGTGGAGTCTACCAGTATATTTGACAAAGATTATGGGTAACCACACGTTCAAAATCGGCGGCGAATACCGTCGTTTTCAGGTTAACCAATCGGGCGGCTCCTTCAACTTCGGAGGCGGCGTCTTCTGTTTCACTAACCAGTTCACCTCGCGTGATCCTCAAACCGCATCGTCCGGTGGTGCTGCGTTTGCCGACCTTTTAATCGGCGCTCCGACAGCCTCTGGTGGCAATTGCAACGGCAACGGCCCGAACACTCAGATTGAGAATATTTCGCCGACCACCTTCCAGTGGGGCTATTACGCCGTTTACATTCAGGACGATTTCAAGATTACGCCGAAGTTGACTTTGAATCTGGGCTTCCGCTACGACTACGAACAACCGGCGGTCGAGCGATTTAACCGCCAGAATCGCGGCTTCGCCATTAATCAAGCCAACCCGCTTGCGGCTGCCGTGAGAGGTGCTTCACCAACCGACTGTCCGTCTTGCGCCAACCTGGCTGGCGGCCTGTTCTTTGCCGGGGTCAACGGTCAACCTGAAGGCGCGTTCCAACCTGACCACAATAACTTCCAGCCGCGCATCGGCGTCGCTTATCAGCTTAACGAAAAGACCGTGATTCGCGGCGGCTACGGACTCTTCTATTTCCCGTCTGCTGAATACGGTGGCTCGACCGGCTTCAGCATTATCTCACCATTTAGCGGCACGCTGACGGGCGGCGGCGCGAATGCGTTCATCCCGCGCGCGGATGCGTTCAGCAATCCGTACCCGAGCGGTCTGGTGTCACCCTCGGGCGCAACGCTCGGGCAATTAACGTCGCTCGGCAGTAGCATCGTCTTCAGTGACCCCAGCCGCACGATTCCGTACATTCATGAATTCTCTTTTGGCATTCAACGCGAATTACCGTTCCGTCTTAAACTGGATGTCTCTTACGTCGGCAGCCGCACCAAAGGCGTTGTGACGGGCGATCCGCAGGGACTAGGCGGGCGCAACATCAACGTCCTTTCGCCAGCTCAGCTTGCTCAAGCCCGTCTAGACCCGACCTTCCTGACTACGAGCGTGCCGAATCCGTTCGCCGGGCTCATTCCGAGCAACCCGACGTTGAACGCCCCGACAATTCAGCGACAACAATTACTGCTCCCGTTTCCGGAGTTCCTGGGAGTTACCAGGAACTCGGAGAATGCTGGCAGACTCCGGTACAACTCGCTGCAAGTCAGTCTTGAAAAACGCTTGAGCCGTGGGTTGGTGGGTGTCGTCTCTTACACGTACTCCAAGAACATAGGTGCGCTCGGCTTCCTTAACGATCAGGATACACAGCCTACAGAAGCAATCGTTGATTTCGACAGCCCGCACGTTTTAGTGGCGAGCTTCGTCTATCAGCTTCCGTTCGGTCGCGGTCAGCATTTCTTAAGCGGCATCGGCAAGGGCTTGAACCTGCTGCTCGGCGGGTTCGAGTACAATGTTATAGCCAGCTACCGCTCGGGCGTGCCCATTAACCTTCCCGGCAACGCTGATTTGCTAACCGACCCCACTATCTCTAGTCCGAACATTGGCAATTCGAATTTCCCGGGCTATACGGGGTCGTATTTCAACAACTGCGTGCGCCAGCTTAACGGCACAAGTTTGCGGTTTGTGACCAACGCCGCCGGTTCGCGCGTTCAGGTGGCCTGTGACAATCCTGCGTTTGCTGTCCGGGGGCCAAACACATTGCGCACCATCCCATTCCGCCTGAGCAATCTGCGACAGCCGACAGCGACAACCTTCGACATGTCGCTGAACAAGTCGTTCATCTTCAACGAACGCTTCAGCGCTCAGTTCCGTCTTGAAGCCTTCAATATATTTAACACGCCGCTCTTCGGCAGTCCTGATTCAGGCAATGTGACCAGCAACACGTTCGGCGTCCTGAATCCAAATAACGGCCAACGCAACATCTCGCGCCAGGTTCAGCTCGGATTCAAGTTCTACTTCTAAACCGGGACGGACTGTTAACTCGAAAGGCTCTCTCGGAAATGGGAGAGCCTTTTATTTTTAACGCCAAGGCGGAGACCTTTCCTACTAGCTTATACCGGACGTGCAATCAAAGCAGAGGAAAGGAGAAACCACTAAATCACACTAAAGCACACGAAAAGAATCTGTCTTTCGTGCAGATTTGTGTCATTCAGTGTTTCTATTTTACCCTCTCTTTTGACTGCGCTCTGAAAGACCATCACGCTAACGGCAGACAAGTATTGACTCCTCTTCGCCATAGGCATACCATTCCTCGACCCATTATAAGGAGTATGGCTGTTCATGCTCCCGCCCGCGTTCAACCTTGATCTTAAGGAGGACGAACATGCGCTGCAATAACAGAGGAATCAGAGCAAGCCTATTCGCTATCTCATGCTTGGCCGCCGCCATCTCTTTAATCTCCTTGTCACCGAGCGAATCGAAGGCGCAGACCAGTACTCGTGATCGTGATGCGGCCAAGGCGGATATGCTGGCGCGCCAGAGAGCGCTCTGGGACCTGGATAGAATGAAGCGCAAGCTCTCCAAAAAAAAATCTGCCGAGGCCAGACTTGAGTACCAGCAAATCAGAGAAGATTTCGAGCAGTTGCAGATAGAAAATTACAATCTCTCCGGAGAGGTTGGCGCTTCGCTTAATTATGGTCAGATAAAAAAAGAGGCTACGGAGATTAAGAAGCGAGCGACGCGGCTCAAAATCAATCTCTCACTTCCTGAAGCGGGAAAAGATGAGAAGCCTAACAAGATTAGGGAAGGGCTTGATTCTGTAGAACTGAAGACGGCTATTAATGATCTGGATGCTCTGGTCAAAATCTTTGTCGCTAATCCTATCTTTCAGCAGCCCGGCTTAGTGGATGTGGAAAACTCCGGGAAGGCAAGGCGTGATCTGGAGGAAATTATCAGATTGAGCGACCATATACATAGATGCGCAGAGGCTCTGAGCAGAACTGTTAGTAAGAATTAAAAGCTTTGTATCGCACAATAGAAACGATTCGAAGTTTACGCGCAAAAGTCACGACCGTAAAAATTACGATTGTGATTCGCAATAAAATTAAACTTAAGAAAGCCCGCCTTAGCCCTCAGTCCTCTTTCTCCAATTTCTGACGATGTTCGCGTCTCTCTGTGGCGATGCCCTCAGGAGATTCTCTGGCCGGATGAACGCCCTGCGCAGTTGCACTGCGTCTGCCTAAATAGAGCATGAACAGTCCGAAGATGAGCATGACGATGCCCCACCATAGATTGATGTTGATGAAAAGCGAGCGGGTGTACGTTTGCGCGTCGCCCGTCGTTAAGAGACCGTAGACGGCTAGCAGTAATCCGACTATCGCAAACATCCCGCCAATCGGCAACCGTATATCCAGACCCATAAAGAGCAATCCTCCGTCCAGTCTAAAAGAAGATGATGTTGAGTATTAATGAGAGCACCAGCACGAGAACGGCCAGCGTGATAGGCCGCCTGTACCAGACAGTCTCCGTCTCTTCAGGCTTAGGCGTCAGCGAATAAACCAGCCCTCGCAACTCTTCTGCCGGGCGGGGCGAGGTCAACAAACTCACGATGATGGTCACGACAAAGCAGGTCACAAAAGCGGCGATGGCCGTCCAGAAGGTCTGCGCCAGCTCGCTCGGATAAGTTGTTACTACGCCGAAGTACCCGCCTTTGAATCCAACCACAGCGCCTCTAGGCAAGCTGATACCATGATGGATTGCAGCGGCGAGTATACCGGAGATAAGCCCTATGAATGCCCCGTGCCCTGTAGTGCGACGCCAGAACATGCCAAGCGCGAAGGTGGCAAAGAGCGGCGCATTGACGAAGGCGAAGACGAGTTGAAGCATGTCCATGATGTTGTTGAAAGAGGCTGCGACGTAGGCTGCCACAATAGAAAGCAGAATCCCGAAGACGGTGGCGAAGCGTCCCATCCAGAGGTAGTGCGCGTCGGATGCCCCTTTACGTATGTAGCTCTGATAAATGTCGTAAGTCCAGACGGTGTTAAAGGCTGTGACGTTCCCGGCCATGCCTGACATGAAGGATGCAAGAAGCGCCGTCAGCCCCAGCCCCAGCATCCCCGAAGGGAAATAATGAACCAGCATCATAGGCGTCGCCAGGTCATAGTCGAGCACCACGTTCCCTCTATTATCACGTACAGGTTGACCCGTCTTTTCATCAACTTTCGGCGGAATAATCCCCTGTCCGACCGTGTTGGTTGAAGCCTCCGTGCTTGCAGCGCCCGATCTTGCGGGAGTAGTTGAAGAAGCCGCCGAACTATTCTGATTGGCGCTTTGTCTGGCAGGAGTATTGACGGCGCGCGTGCCCGCGGCCAGAGCAATCATGCCGGGTAAGATGACCAGAAAAGGGAAGAACATCTTCGGCACGGCGGCGATGAGCGGCGTGCGCCGTGCGGCAGACATTGAATCCGCAGCCATCGCTCGCTGGACGACCAGAAAGTCCGTACACCAGTAGCCGAAACTAAGCACAAAGCCGAGTCCCATTACCAGCCCGAACCATTCCACGCCGATGGGATTCTGGGACGCGTCGCCCATGTATCTCCACGATTCCGTCATGGCCGTTGGCGCATATCCGCCTGCGGTCGAAACGGTCATCAGCTTTGTCTTCAATCCCTCCCAGCCGCCTACATCGCGCAATCCCAGATAGACGAGCGGGGCAAAGCCGAAGACTATCAGGAAGAATTGCAGCACCTCGTTGTAGATGGCAGAGGTCAGTCCTCCCAGAAAGATGTAGCCGAGCACAATCACGGCGGCAACAATCATGCTGAAGTTGAAATCCCAGCCGAGAAGCAGGTTGAAGAGCTTGCCCATCGCGTACATGGAGATGCCCGAGGAGAAGATGGTCATCACGGCAAACGAGATGGCATTAAGCCCGCGCGTCTTCTCGTCGAAGCGCAGCTTCAAATATTCCGGCACGCTTCGGGCGCGCGAGCCATAATAGAAGGGCATCATGAAGATGCCTACAAAGACCATCGCCGGAATCGCGCCTATCCAGTAGAAGTGGCTCGTAGCGATGCCGTACTTCGCTCCGCTTGCTCCCATCCCGATTACTTCCTGAGCGCCCAGATTGGCCGAAATGAAAGCTAACCCAGTTATCCATGCCGGAATGGAGCGGCCTGATAGAAAGAAATCGGTGCTCGTCTTCATGTAGCGCTTCAGGGCGAAGCCAATCCCCAGCACGAAGACGAAATAGATCACCATCACAGCATAATCAATCCAGACCAGATTTGTAGCACGTGACATAGGCTCGTGTCCTCGAATTGTTAATTGAACATTGATAAGCGACGGGAGGGGAAGCCCTTCGCCTCTGAATTTACAAGAGTCTTGCACACCGCGCCATAAGCTCTATAAGCCTCTGGCCTGAAGACCCACTGAGGGAAGATATTCGTTTACTGCTCAAATCGGGATTACTTAAAGCTCAAGCCCGAACTATCTCATACTACTTACGCTTAAGAAAAGAGCTTTAGAAAAAAATATGGCCTATGGTTATCTTCGCCGCGCCGGAATAATTCGTATCTCGCGCTCGCCCGCGCGGTTGCCGAAGCTGGATTGGGGAATGCGTAGCAAGTGCTGATTATAACTATAATCAGAGGGCTTGAGCAGTTGCCCGTCAATCTCCACACGCATCGGAACCTGATTGAGCCATGCCCCGAAATCTCCGGCCTCGCTGATGCGTATAGTAGCCCCGTTGATGTCTATCTTCTGGGAGACGATGGCCGCTGGCCCCAGATACTTGTTCAGTAGCCCGAAGACCGCCACGCCTCCGTTTACAGGCACGAGCGTGAAGAGATCATAGCCGAAGCTATTGAGCGTAAATGCCAGGATTGTATTCTGGTCTTCAAGCAAAGCGGCGCGTTCGCTCCCGCGCTGATATACGGCAACCTGGCCGTTTATTCTTTTTCCCGAAAGACTCTCTATATCGCCTGCGCTGATTCGACCTGCGACCGTTTCGGCGCTCTTGTTGACGTTGAAGGTCGCGACCATTCCGGCTGAAAGCCCTGGCCGCGTAATGTGCCCGAAGACTTTCAAGGCCACAGGCTCCAGCGCGACATCCGTCATCAGAATATCGCGCGTCACCTGTCCCGGCTCATCCAGCATCAAAATCCGGCCATCGGATGAGACGAGCGGGCGCAGGATTTCGGGTCTCTCTTTGCCCGGCTTATCCGTAAAGTAGATGGGGCCGCCGCTGATGGCACGCGCTATTGCGTGATACTCGCCATGAGCATCATGCGACTGGAACATATCCCAGTCGGGATAGGCGAAGTTTGATGTCCAGTACGCGTTGTAGGCGTTGTAGTACGTATGTTCCTTGACGTTCTGAGGCGTGTCCGGCAGGTAGTCGTCGCTGTTGCGTGCAATATTCGAAGTCCGCCAGTTGAAAGCGTTCTCCAGCGACATCTCCATACAGTTGATTAAATTCAGACCGGCGGAACGGTCAGCGGCGTCTGCCTTGTCGCTGAAAAACTTCTGCGCCGCTTCCTGCAAGTTGCGATGCGCGCCGCCGCCTGAAGCAAAGAGCGGCATGAGGCCGTCCGTGAACTTGATGTTGTTGCCCTGCCCGTCAACCTTTACGAAGTCGAAGCCGGAATCTTTCAACCAGCGATACCAATCACGGTAGAAGCTCTCGCCCTTGCCGTCACGCGGATCAGGCAACGCTTTACCGCCAAGACCTTTGAAGAGTTGATGCGCGCGACCTATTTCGGAATCCGTTTCCACGCCAGACCAGTAGCCCTGAAAAGTATGCCAGACCCCTATGTGTGGAATCTTGTATTGCTCGCGTAATGTTCGAGCCAAGCCGGAAAGATCATTGGGGAATTTTTTAGGGTCAGCGTTGAAGCTTACAAGCTTGTCGTTCTTTACAGAGAGCCAGCCGTCATCAACGAGCAGAAAGCCGATTGGTATCTGCTTGTCCTTGAGCGAACGCGCGCTCGCCAGAATCTTCTCTTCGGTCACACCCTGTTCGTAAGCATTCCATGAGCACCAGCCAAGCCAGCTAAAAATTTCCGGGTAACTCTTCTGCCAGCGCAGTCGCCCCCATTGCTCGCTGGCCGCAAAGGCCACCCCGTAGGCGTCGCGTGGCAAGCTGTACGGGTCGTTGGAAGTGGCGTAAGCGAATAGAGGGACGCGACGCGGCGAGAATTTCGGATCATAGCTTGAAGAAGAGAGGCGGAACTCATAACGGTAATTGATCTCTGAAACTCCAAGCTCGCCAATCATGCCGTCGCCTGCGAGCGGCAGTAGCAGGTGATAATTATCTCCCTGTATTTGTCGCCATAAAAGTAACTGGTTGGATGATGAAAGGAGCCTGTAATCGGAGACGAATGCAGGTGATGTCCAGTAGAGCTTGAGCCGCTTGGTTGCCATCCCGCGTGCGAAATTATCCAGACCCATGAGGAGTTGAATGCCGCCTCTGGGAGCCAGCGGAGGCCCGTTGTAATCTAAAAATGCGACGATGATGTTCGGCTGAAGGTATTGTCTTATCTCCAGCACGGCGTTGATTGAATCTTTAGGGGGAGCGGAGGACGACGCATTGAGTCTCAAGCCGTACCGCAGACGCTCATAGCTTCCGGTCTTGTCCGCTCCCTTATCCTGTCCGGCCAGCTCAAGGTCATACAGAAGCGATAAGTTATCGCCGTAGTTCAAGCGTAGCTTCATGCCGGATATAACGACGCCGAGCGGAGTTTTTAATTGTAGCGTGCCACGGTCTACCGTCAGGCTAAGTGGGCGATTAGATTGAGAGCCTTCCAGAGCGGAAGAGTTTCCCTGCGGATTGCCGAAAACATTAGTTCTATTCCAATTGAGATTAAATGAGAGCAGTACGAACAGAAATGAAATCAAAAGACGTTTGACAGTCATTCGCGAATCCCCTGTGCGCTCCTGCCCCACCTCTAAGAGTTTAAAGGCGCGTCAGGCATTCCCTGGTGTCTCTAAATTAAAAGTCTGTGGTATAACGATAGCACGAAATGCGACTTACGTACCTACCAAATTAAAAAAATCAAACTGGTCTACGCTTCGAAGAACAAGATGAAAAGAAAACGCTTCCTCTTCGCGCTGCTGCTCTTACTATCAATTAACATCTATTCGCAGGAACTCAAGCCGCAGGCAGAGGTTCTGCTGCGGCATCACCTCATGCCCGTGCCCGCATCTATACGTTTCCAGCCCGGTAGATTAGCCTTTAACAACTCCTTCCGTGTGGCCGTGAATGGATACAAGGACGCGCGATTGCAGGGAGCCATCGAGCGTACACTTAAAAGACTGGGAGACCGCACCGGGTTCGAGCTTCCGCGCGGACTCGCGAGCGATGCTGCGACAGCCGGACTTGTGATACAGACTCAGGGGGGCGGGCAGGCTGTCCCTTCAGTTAATGAGGACGAGTCTTACACGCTTGAAGTTACAGAAAAGCAGGCTGTGCTTAGAGCGCCGACGGTCGTGGGCGTGCTTAGAGGGTTGGAAACATTTCTACAGCTTCTGGACGGAGACCGCGCCGGATACTATTTCCCGCTCGCGCAGATTCAGGACAAGCCGCGCTTTCCCTGGCGAGGGCTTCTCATAGACGTGTGCCGTCACTGGCAGCCTATGGAAGTCGTCAAGCGAAACATTGACGGGATGGCGGCAGTCAAGCTGAACGTGCTGCACCTTCACCTGACGGAGAATCAGGGATTCAGAATTGAGAGCCGAAAGTTTCCGAAGCTTCAACAGCTCGGCTCCGATGGTCTCTACTACACGCAGGACGAGATACGCGAGCTTATAGCCTACGCTCGTGACCGAGGCATACGCGTTATCCCCGAATTCGACATCCCCGGACATTCGACCTCATGGTTTGTAGGCTACCCGGAGCTTGCCAGCGCCCCCGGCCCTTACGAGATAGAACGCAAGTACGGCGTCTTCGACCCGTCGATGGATCCGACGCGCGAAGAGACCTACAAGTTCATAGATAAATTCCTGGGCGAGATGGCCGCTCTTTTCCCGGACGCTTACATGCACATCGGCGGCGATGAAGTAACGGGTAAGCACTGGAGGCTCAACCCGCAGATACAAGCCTTCATGCAGAAGAAGGGATTGAAGGACAAGCAGGCGCTTCAAGCCTACTTCAACCAGAGAGTCTCGAAGATTCTACAGAAGTACGGTAAGAAGATGGTGGGATGGGACGAGATACTGCATCCCGATTTACCAAAAGACATTGTGGTTCAATCATGGCGCGGGCAGAAATCTCTGGCCGAAGGGGCAAAGAACGGCTACACGGGTATTCTCTCAAACGGATATTATCTGGATCATCTGCGCACGGCGGCGCAGCACTATCTGGTTGACCCTGTACGCGCGGACAGTGGCCTCACTCCCGAAGAAGAGGCGCGAATCCTTGGTGGTGAAGCCTGCATGTGGGGCGAATATATCAGCCAGGAAAACATAGACTCGCGCATCTGGCCGCGCATGGCCGCGATTGCCGAACGGTTCTGGTCGCCGCGCACTGTGACTGATGTGGCAGACATGTATCGCAGGCTCGCTTTCGTCAGCGTCGAGCTGGAAGAACTGGGCTTAACGCATGAGACCTACCGGGACAAGATGCTCAGGCGCATGGCTGGAAGTCAGGAGATCGAAGAACTCAAGACTTTGGTGAGCGTCGTAGAGCCTCTGAAGGGACTCGGGCGCGAGAAGATTCGCCCGACAACCCAGCAGACGCCGCTCACGCGAATTGTAGATGTCGCCGGGGCTGATAGTCGCGCGGCACGAGAATTTGCCTCTATGCTTAACGAGCTGTTGGACGATGCGCCGCGTTTCCGACGCGACCGCGACCGGATTCAGAGTACGCTGAATGAATGGCGCAAAGTGCATCCGGCAATCTACGCCGTGGCAGACAAGGCTCCAATCATGAGCGAGGCCGAGCCGCTCGCCCGTGACCTGTCGGAATTGAGCGCCGCCGCGCTCGAAGCCGTCGGTTATCTTTCGGAAGGCGTCACTCCGCCTGACCAGTGGAGAGACGAAAAGCTGGCATTGATAGAAAGGATAAGTAAGTTGCAGTCTGAAGTTGAATTCGCAATCCTTCCTTCGGTTAAGCTGTTGGTTACAGCGGCGCTTGAGTTGCCACAACTCAACCGGATGTCGCCCGCCGAATGGAAAGCCCATGTAACGGCGCTCGCTGCCAGCAAGAAATAAAGATAGCTCCGTAGGAGCTACATGTTTATAGCCACAGAGCTAATAAAATGAATCAAGCTCCGTAGGAGCTTCATGTGATAGCGTAGAACATGAAGCTCCTACGGAGCTTTAATAATTGACGGACTCGATGCGCTATAAACATGTAGCTCCTACGGAGCTAAGAATAAGCGTGGATTCTTTCTCTCGCACCTCCCGCATGTAGATTCGCGCTTTTAACTATCTTGCGGCTTAACGTTCATTCTCCATCCCGTCTGGAAAAGATGGCGGAGCGGCTGAAGGGGCACTCGCCCATCTGGTATTCGGGACGCTGCCGAGTATGAAGCGCAGAGTCGCGCCGTTGGCGATAGCTTCATAAGGGAGCCAGGTGCTGTTGTACGGCTTTCCATTCAGATATAGCGCTTGCACGTAAGGCGCGTCGGCCTTCGCGCCCTGTCCAATAATCTTCAACTGCTTACCGTCTTTCAACCGTATGGTAATTTCAGTAAAGAGCGGGCTGTTAACAGCGAAGCCGCCTACGCCCGGAATTATCGGATACAGACCTATGCCCGCGAACACAATCCATGCTGAGGTCGCGCCGAGGTCATCGTTGCCGGGGATGCCGCCGGGCGTGGGCGTGAAAAGCTCAAGCAGTATTCGACGCGTTACGGCTTGAGTCTTCCAGGGCGTGCCCGTGTAGTTGTATACCCAGGGCACCGGGAAGACCGGCTCGTTGCCTATGAAGAAGTAGGGGCGGTCGGGGCCAGCGTTAAATTCCGTGAAGAAGCTGTCGAGCCTTTTGATTGCCGCTTCATTCCCGCCAATGCGGTCAATGAGCGCGCGCATGTTGTGTGGAATCATCCAGGTGTACTGCACTGCGTTGCCTTCGACATAAGACTTGTGGCTCTGCGGTTTCCACTGTAGGCGTTTGTCATAGATCATTGCTTTGAAGTCGAAGCCGGGAAGCCATGAGCCGTCCGCCCATCGCCCGCGAATGTAGCGCGTCTCCGGGTCAAAGATTCTTGTCCAGAACTGCGCGCGCCGCATCATCTCGCGGTAAGTCTCCATATCGCCCTGAGCCAACGCGAACTGCGCGAGCGTAAAGTCTGCGGTTTCATATTCGAGCGCAACAGACGGCGAGCCGCGCAGCCCCTTCTGCTCCATAGGGATGTAGCCGTACTTCAGATAATCGGCCAGCCCGTTGCGCTGCGGGTAAGTTTTCGATTTCGTCTCAGGGTCGGTCGCCCCCTTAATCATTGCCTTGAGTGCCGCGCGTGTGTCGAAGTTCCTGGCACCCAGAGCGTAGGTGCTGGCAATAATCGGGACTGACGGGTCGCCGTACATATTGCCGCTTTCATCATTGGCGACAGGCCAGATGGGAAGTCCTCCGCCCTGCTCCGCGTCCACGATGAGAGACTGCGCCATGTCGCCCGCCTCTTTGGGAAAGAGGAAGGCAATCAGCGGACTCTCTGAACGATAAATGTCCCAGCCGGAGAAGTTGGTATATTGCACGCGCCCGCGCGCCCTTTGAACTTTATCGTCAAAGCCTATGTATTCGCCGTTCGCGTCGCTGAAGATGTTTGGATGAAGGAGCGTGTGATAAAGCGCCGTGTAGAATAACTGCTTTTGATAGTCTGTCCCGCCACCCACTTCGATTCTTCCAAGCGCTTCATTCCATCTACCGCTCGCACGCTCGCGCACGCTGTTAAAGTTCCAGCCGGGATTCTCAGCTTGCAGATTCAAGAGTGCATTGCGGGTGCTCACGTAAGAAAGAGCGACCTTCGCCTGCACGGCGCTGTTCGTCGTCGTATCAAACGTCACATACGCGCCGGACTTTGCTCCCTTAACATTGCGCGCGCCGGGGGAGAGTTTATCGTCCTTCCATGTACCTGTTGATTTAAAAGGGCGATCAAACTCCATGACAAAGTAGAGCTTGTATTTGTTGCGCGCTCCGCAGAAGCCGCCGCTGCTGACTGAACCGCTCAATCGTCTATCGCCTGTTATAGAGACTTCCGCGTCCGCGACACCGTTAGCGTTGCGACCGGCATTAATGAGCAAGCTGGCATCAGGCGAAGCAGGATAGTTGAAAACGCCGGAGCCTGTCCGCTCTGTGACGGCGAGCTTCACCTCGACGCCGGTTTCAAGAGCGACTTCGTAATAGCCGGGCGCGGCCTTCTCTTTAGTGTGTGAAAACTTCGCCAGGTAATCCCTAGGTTCTGACTCAGGAGATGTCTTGACTGCGCCGACAAAAGGCATAATCGGCACATCCCCGAAGACGGGGCAACCCGGCCCGCTCAAATGCGTGAGACTGAATCCGCGAATAGCCGTGTCTGCATAAAGGTAGCTGCCGCGCTCTTCCTGGCCGAAGCCCTTTTCCGTATCAGGACTCCATTGAATCATGCCAAAGGGAAGGGTCGCTCCAGGAAAAGTATTACCGCTTGAGTTACCCCCAAGAAAATCCTGGAACGGCGCGTTTGCCGTTCCGACGAACGTGTTCACATACTGAACCGGATTTACTTTCGGAGTTGACTGAGCCGGGGCGGGGCGGCGCGTCTGTGCGAACGCGCCGAGCGAATAGCTGGACGCTAAATTTAGAATCAAGGCGAAGACAAAAAATTTCCTGAGCATGTTCTTCTCTGAGCTTCCTACACGTGTTCTGCGTTTGCGGTGGTGAAACTTGATTATAGTATGCACGTCAACGTCGAAGCTTGCGACTATTGCGCGCGGCATCTTTGAGTGGTCGCAAGGATGCTGCATAGGCCGGGTCTGTAGCTCTCCCTGCTCCTTTCTCTAACCAGCTTCGTGCGAGCCTGCGTATCGCTTCGACATCGCCGCCGCCCACGCCCATGAGAGAAAAGAACGGCCTTCGCTCGGTCGCCTCATTCGGTAAACTCCACAGGTCTAGACCGAAGGGCGCGAAGTGGCTGGGGTAGCGTTTGTACGACTCATCATCCACGTCATGAGCCTGGCTATTGAGCCATCCGATAGGCCAGTGATCCCATGACAGGCTGCGCCATCCCCAACCGCCCGTCGCTTTGTCTGAATGTTCCTTGAGCCTGGTGCCTTCGTGCGGGAAGCCTGAATTGTCGCCGAGCATAACAAAGGGCGAGCCATCGCGAAGGGGAATGATTCCTGCGAACCCAAGCGCATCATCCATCTCTTTCCACGGAGCGCCAGTTCGTCGCGCGGTGCTTGTAAAGGGCTTATTAGGCTGGGGCTTTCTTTTCCAGAAAACATCAACGCGCGCTTTGGAGAAAGCATCCACGCCTATAAAAGCATGACTTTCGCCCGTCTGAGGCTCTTGCTCCAGAACATCGAACCAAAGTTTCCCGACGGGAGTCATGGTAATCAGTTCAATTGGCTCGCGCGCATAGCCCTTATTTTCTCCGGGCATCAGCGATTCATACTGCTGACGGCGCAAGATCAGCCCGTTAGGAAATGCCCAGAAGTCTTCCGTGCCGCGAAATGCTGCGCGCCCTGATTCCATGTTGACGCCAAAGTATGTCCAGCGAACCCAGACCCGCTGCGGGCCGCTCTCTATAATGTCAACGAAACTGTTCTGCTCCTTGCGCCCATAGTTATTGAAAAGCTCTGCCCATCCTTCGTTACCCTCGAAGAACTGGTATGAGAGCGCAGCGCCTGACGGCAATTCGAACCAGGGACAATAGCTGGCCTCGTGAGAGAAGACAAAGCGGTAATCGAAGCTCTTCCAGAAAATGATGAAGGCTTTCTTCGGATTCAGGTCGGCGTGTGGCGGGGAGGGGAAATCACCCTGATAGTTTCCGTATACGTAATCGCTGACTTCAACCACAGAGACGCCGCTGGTCGTCATGTTCTTTAACTCTGACATGGTGACAGGCTTTGCGCGACTCTGGGGAAATTCAGGCCGGTTCTGTGCTGCGGCGTAATTTATTCCGGCGCAGAGGAAGACAATAGCAACTGTAACTCTCATCAGATAATTCATCGAAGCCGGACTCCCGTTCGCCTTATGAATAATGTTTGACTCTTCAAGCACGTCTTACCGTCCATTTTGATCAAGCGTGTCATAAAGCGGCTGGACGGGGCGTACCTGCTCGACTTCATTCGACAGGGTGATAGCCATGATGCGAATCCTGTCATTATCCGGCAACGTCAATGACCTTGCGCCCACGGGAATATCTATGACGTAAGCGAACAGGTAAGAATAGGAATATGGCTCGCTTCTTCCATCAGTTGTGTGATGGTGCGAAGCGAACCATGCGAGCGGCGCACGCTTAATGAAGCCCGGTTTAATGCCGGTCATCTCTGCATAAGGGTCTATGCGTGTTCGCGGCGCAGTCGGGTCGGGCGGGTTTTGTGGCGGAACAGGAACCTCTTTCTGTAACCACTGGCGGTCATCCCACTGTCCTATGAAGCCGCCCCAGTTCTGAATCATAAGTTCTACGGGGGCGTTGCCGACGCGAAATGTGGCGCGCTGGTCTCCGTCTGCCGATGCCGCCAGCATGTAGAGCCGTGTGTACTTGCCCGCAGGAAGCTGAATCGTCTGCCCGCGCGGGGCGAGAGCGTTCGGTTTACCGCTTGAGGCGTCGGCCAGTTGAAAACGTATACCGGCGTAAGAGATTTCATCTGGCAACATCTCTGCCGGAAGGCTACGGCCTGACGAATCGAAAGCATTACTTGCTTTCGTGTTGTGTAGGCTTGCCGTGGAAAGATTGTAAGGCAGCTCAAGCGTGCGCGATTGCGACACATTCGACCTGGTGCGCGACGCCGCAAGCTTTAGAGCGAAAGTACGAAGCTGGTAAGGACTAAAACTCGTCACCAATTCGCCGTTTGATAGAGTGGCCTTGCCTAGAGGTTGTTCCTGTCCGTTAACCTCGCGCGCGGCAATAACAAGAGACGCGAATTTGAGGCGGACGCTTTGTAAAGACTTACCGTCCAGTTCCACGAGGCGTACGATTACCTCGTCGCTCTCCTCGGCTTTTTTGAGGGCCAGCACGCGCACGCGGCTGTTACTCGTGCTGAGCAATGAAAAGTTCTTGCCCAATCTCCCCTTGTGCTGCTGACTCTCAAAGGCTATGAGCGGTTGATTAAGACGCTGCGCCTGCCAGTCTGTCTCCGCCTTCCGCCAGTCGCCTGCATGACCCGAAAGGCCGTAAAGGAATTCATGATGTCCCCAGTCCTGTGTGGTCTGGTCATGGTAATCTTTGCCATTGCCCGCGCCCAGACCCGGCGTGTAGAGCAATGTCAGGCGCAGAGTATTATCATCGGGCTTGTCGGAGCCATACTTGCAATCCGAGAGCACCGTCACACCGTAAGAGCCATTCCTGTCCGTGAGATCGAACCACTGGTGAGAAGGCACCTCGAACTTGCGCTTGTCGTTGTTGCCGCGCTCGATTGTCCCCACATCCCAGTTGTAGGTCGCCATTCCGTTTGAAGCCGTCAGCGGGAAAGTGGCCTTGAGCGCAGCCGATTCCGTCTTCCAATCAATGACGTTTCCGAACTCCACGCGATTGCCTGCATCGCCAGCGGAAAGGCGTATGGTCTGAACGAACCTTGAGCCTTCCGCAGAGCGCTCGACTTCGAGCGCTACGCGAACGAGGCCGTTTTCGACTATGCGAACTTTGACCGGGCTGCTGATATATGCGCGTGGCGGCTTCTGCTGATCCTCCCAGTCCATGTTCCATGCAGGCCAGTCGTGCGGCTTCTCTGTCTGAAGCGCAAGGCGCGCCGGGGCAGAGAGCAATTCCTTGCTGATTGCCTTATCGAAGATGCTCGCGACATCGCCGTTCTCGTCAACCCTCAAACGGTAGCGTGCGTTCTCCAGTGATGATTCGGTTATCTTGAGCGGAGAAGTATTGGAAGACGGAGCATCTGCGGCCTGCACGTCATAGACGGCATAGCCGACCGACGGCGCGCTGGCGAGAAATAGAATCTGAGCTGCCTCGTCCTTCTCTCCTACAACTTGCGCAGGCACTTCGCGTCCCTCAGGGTCAAAGACGCGGACTCCCTTCGGCGCACCGCCCGGAAATGAGATGGAAGCTTCAACTACATCCTCGCGCGGAATATTCAAGGGATTGTAGACGACTATGCTGCGGCCTTTGACCTGTGTGTCCAGCGCGGAAGCCACACCTTCGGTTGCGCTCTCAAGCACGCCTGCGAACTGATTCATGGCAATCACGTCATCATTCCATGAGAACTCGAATGCTTTCGGAGTGGCTGTCCCAGGCAGTATGTCATGGAACTGCCCGCCCATGACGAGCGTCCATGCGTTGTTCAATCGCTCAAGCGGATAGGAGCGAGCGCCGAGCCACATGGCTGCGACGGAAGCCTTTTCGGCGGCGTCGGCCAGAAGTTCATTCTTGCGGTTCCAGCGCTTCTGGTAGGTCTGTGATGTGATGGAGCCTGCCGAGTGATTGGTCAAAAGAAGTTCGCCCTTGTAGCGCGGCAAGCGCGCCGTCTGCTCCGGCCTGATGTCCAGGAACATCTGGTCTGCGTTGGCCGAGATAACGCGCACGGGGCCATCGCCTACCTTGACCCTTGGGCCTGCCATATCTACCGGCGGAATTACCGGAGGCGGCGGAGGCATGACAGCCATTTTCTTTCCTACTACGGCGTCTAAAAGTTTCACAGAGAACTCGCGCGGAGCGCCGCCTATGTCGCCGGTGCCGTAGTAGGCATAATCGGTAAAAAGTCCGCTCACCTCTCCGTTGCGCTGGATACGTGGCGGCCAGTCAACCGGAGTGTATTTCACCGCGGGGTTGGCGGCTGATGCAGGCGGACTCTTGCTGTAATCCTCGCGCACGTTGCTGTCGTATGGTCGCGGGTTAAAGGCCGAGATGATACCGCGACCGTCTGGCCCTTCCCAGATGCCTACGTTAAAGGGAACACCAACAGGCGTTCTCTCCAATGAGTCGGGGCCGCCGACCTGCGCCGCCGATCCCCAGTAGAGTTTCTGTGTCGAAAATCCTTTCAATCCCATGTGCGCCAGGATTGAGGGGAGCGAAGCGGGAAAGCCGAAGCAGTCCGGTATCATGTATTCGGCGCTCGTCTTGCCGAACTCGCGGCGGAAATAATTGCTGCCGTAAAGAATCTGTCGGATGATGCTTTCGGCTGATGGAGAATTTACGTCGCCTTCTTCCATAGAAGACCCTGCGGGGAACCATCGGCCAGCGGCCACGTAACTTTTGAGTCGCGCATAATCCTGCGGCCAGTACTCCTTCATCATTCGATAACGGTTAGCGCCGCTGAAATTAAAGATGTAGCTCGGATATTTCTCAAAGAGAGCAAAGTTGTCATGCATGGTGCTCGGCAGAAACTCGTTAATGACCTGCGGGTACTCCCAGCGCCACTGCGTATCCAGATGCGCGTAGCCGACCACGTACAGCGTAGGCTCCTTGCTCAAGTCCGGCGTCTTGGCCTGTCTTTGCATCTGGCCGAAAGCGCCGACAAACATAATCGAATAGATCAGTAAAAGTGATAGAGAACGTTTCGCTATGAGTAGCATTAAATATCACTCCTTGAATCGAAGACCTGAAGCGTCAGTTCAATGTAAGGGAAAGAGAAGGAGATTAACCACGAATTCACACGAAAGGGCACGAGCCAAAGCATAAAGGTTCGCGTGATTTTCTTCGTGCTGTTTCGTGTGAATTCGTTACCTCTTTCTCAGATAGATACGCACTTACTCCACGCCGCACGTTGACAAACAAGCTTTGCCCGACTCACTGAATCGGCACACTTATCCCTCGTACGTTCCACCCCGTCACGGAGAGCTGCATCGGGACATTGCTGGCTGTTGCCGGAACCTCTACGGTAATTCGACGCTTTTCCCCAGGCAGCAGTGAGACAAAGTTGTCGCTCGCGTATGCCGGAAGCACGCGGGCGTTGCCTTTTTGGTTGCGCAGGGTCAACTCGGTTGCCAGAGCGATGCCGGAACTTCGGTTCGTCAGGTCAATCTCGATAAGCGATATTCCGGCTGCGGTTTTTTGCCTGGCCGTACAGTCTACATTGACCGTTGCCATATCGTTGAGCTTTCGGTAATCCACTTTCTGCGCAGCATACCAGTAGAAATTTTCGGAGAGTACCGAACCTGCCTCATCACGCAGCACGAGCTTGATGAAAGCTACGCTGTTGTCTGCCTGGCCTGGTAGACCTATACGGAAGCTCTCGGCGGCTGTGCCTGCCGGAACTGAAAGTCTTTCTTCGCGATTGAAAATCTCTTCACCATTTATTGAAAACACGCGAGCGCTCAGACGCAGGTTTTGTACAGCACTTGTCGTGTTGTTTATCACGGCAGCTTCCATGCCCGGCAGGTTGAGCTGGACATGCAGAGGCTCGCATGCTTTCTTGATGCCATAGAACGAGCCGTAGGTCGCGTAGTCCGAGCTATACATCTGCCACACCATACTCGGCCAAGCAGAGTGTGTCATCCACATCAAGCGCCCTGTGTTGGGATTCCATAAATGACTATTAAAGCCCTCAAACATCGCACGGTGGCTCACGTAGTTGATCAGTTGGGCTTTGCGCTCAAAGTCTTCGAGACTCGTCGGCGCGCCGAGTTCTTCTTCCATCGCCGTCATGAAGGGAATGACCTCCGCACCGCCTTTTGAATGCCAGTCGTGATAAGACCATGCATCATTGGGCGGCCACCTGTCCGATTCCGGCAGCATCATCCGCATGGTGTCTATGGAAGGAGGCGAAGGCAGGCCAATCTCTGTCGAGAAACCCAGGCCCCTACGCGTAAAGAAAGTTTCCGGGTCGCCGTAGTGCCAGGGGCCGCTGTCCTGCAAATTTATCTTGCGAGAATTCGGAATGTAGTAACGCGTACCGTCAATAGTGCGCACAAGTTCGTCTAGTCCTTCGTTGATGACGGGTGGCGGCACGCCTTCGTTGCGCCCGCACCAGATGGCGACCGACGGGTGGTTACGAAAACGCTGTATGGTGTCGCGTGCGTTGGCTAGAAAGAGCGCCGGGTCAAGCGGCTCAAGGTTGAAGTCCTGTGTCGAAAGCCAGAAGTCGTTCCAGACCAGAAGACCGTATTCGTCCGCGAGGTCGTAAAAGACTTCCTCAGTATTCTGGCCGCACCAGTTCCTTATCATCGTGAGATGAGCATCACGGTGCAGGCGAAAGTATGGTTCCATGCGTTCGCGCGAAACGCGTTTGCGCGAATCGTCCAGTCCCCAGTTGCCGCCCTTGATAGCGATGCGCACGCCGTTGACGCGAATCACAAGATGCGGCGAGGCGCGTCGATCTGCGAGTTCGCGTATGGCCGCGGACTCTTCGCCGCCGGGCATAAAAGCTGCCACCCATCCTTCGACCGCTTCGATCATCCCTTCGTGGCTTACGTTCACAACCTGTTTGCCTGCGGCGCTGGCGACCGTGGGGCTGAACTCTACGCGGCGCAAGTTTCCTGTATGATCCAAAAGCGTCAACTCGTAGCTGAGTTCACGTATGCCGAAGCGCAGTGACTTACTGTCTGATTCGCCCGTAGGGGTCGTGAATTTTAACTGCAAGTGATACAGCTCAGGGCTGCCGTAGCCGTTCGGCCACCAGAGTCGTGGCTTGTTGATGTTCAGTTGCGGGAAGTCCGCAGGCGAGAGCTTTACTTCAGTTCTCCCCGGTGCCACGACTATACGGCGACGAACCATAACGCCTTCAAATAAAGCTTCGAGTACTCCTGCGATTGGCCTTGCGGAATCATTTAGCAGAGGCACGTTCAATGTAACAGCCGCGCGGCTAGTGTCCGGTAAAGGAAGTGCGGTGACGACATGAACATCACCTAGTTTCACCATCCCCGTGGCTTTGAGCATGACCTCCTGCCAGATGCCGGTCGCACGGTCGCGTACTGCGGGTATCCAGTCCCAGCCTTCCGTGCAGATAAAGGTCGGCCCGTCCAGACACATCGCCCCGCCGTTCGCGCCGGGGCCTGCCATGACTGATTGCTCGTGCGGAATGCCTGGATGAGGCGGCGGCTGCACACGAACGGCCAAAGCATTGGGCTTGCCCGGAATCAAAAGAGCGCTTACCTCAAATTCGCCGCGCGTGAATGCGCCCTTTATCTCGCCCAGCGGCATCCCGTTCAGCCACACCTGCGCGAAGTAATTAATGCCTTGAAAGGTAATGGTAAAGCGCTGGCCTTTGAGCGATGCGGGCGGTCTGAATTCTGTTCGATACCAGTATGCCTGCTTGTTCAAAGTCTCTGGAATGGCGAAATTATTCAGCCCGTAATCCGGGTCTGGATAGACACCCCGGTCAACCATCGTCGTCAACACCGTGCCGGGAACCGTCGCGTCCATCCAGCCCTCTGTGCTGAAGCCAGGCCGCGAAATAGCGTTGCCGCTGTCCGACACTTTAGGCGCTTCAATCAATCGCCACCCGCCGGAGAGTGCCCATTCTTTAGTTCCTCTTACTGACAGCACAGGCGTGTTGTTTGTGGCGGGGCGGGGCATAGCCCTTTGTGGCTCGGCCAGAGATTTAGGCAGGGTCGCAGGCTCCTGTGGAACTCGAAGCCCGTCTTGCCCTCTAATCTGCACAGGCCATGTTTTCGAGGCGGCTTCGTAGACGAGCACGTCCAGTCTTTTTTCCTGAGCCAGAAGAGCGCGAATTTCATAAGGCTTGAGCGCGCGAGCGACCAATGTGAAGTTCGCAATCTTGCCAGCGAAATGAGTGGCATCCGTCCATGGTAATGTTGTAGGGGCAAGATGAATAACTGTGGCTGCGGGCAACAACTCTAATTGACTTGAGGCCACCTGCACACCGTCGCTGTACAGGGTTATATTTCCATCCTCATAGGTGACCGCGAGTAACTGCCATTTGCCGGGAGTAATCCGCGCGTTTGTCAAAACTTCCTTGTTACCAGACCAGAAAGAGAACCGGCCTCCGGCGCGAATGCTCAGGTAGCGTTGCGTCCCGGCCTCGCCTTTCGGCTCACCGAAGCCTGCCAGCAGTGTTTCTGCATCAATCGGATTATCGCTTTTGACCCAGCAGTAGATTGACCAGGATTGCTTTGCCTGTACAGGGCTGTCCTCGGTAGGTAGCTGCTTCTTCAATCCCAAACCGGCAGGGATGAAGCTTCCATTATAAGGGCCATAGGTTATGTCTGATATGCCCGAAGGTTGTAAGCTGCCCGTCAGAAGAAGTAAACACGTCACGAAGGCCAGCCGGTAGAAAATCATAGTAATCTCAGGCCAAGTAGCTCCGAATTTTTCAGGGTGGGAATTGCAAGATCAAGCTAAAGTGTCGGCAACATAGCACAGGCTTCAAAGGCCGGGCAAGAAGTTGAAGAGAAGGAATTCAACCACTGAATCACACGAAGCGGCACGAAATGAATCAAAGCAGATTCTTCAGTTGTCTTCTTTCGTGCTGGTTCGTGTGGTTTAGTGGTTCGTCCTCTTTCTCACACGATAGCCTCGTACAGTAGCGCGCTATGGAGTTGCAGTAGTTTTCCCTGTGACTACGAAACTGCTCACCGCAACTCCTGTGCTCGCGGCGTCCGCGTAGCCTGTGAAGCCGGGTTGTTTGCCACCGACTGAAATGCTGAACTCTCCAGGCTCAAGCACGCGCTTACCATTATTATCAATCAGACTCAAATCTCTCGGCGTTAAAGTAAAAGAGACGCGCCTTTTCTCTCCGGGCTTTAGATAAATTCTCTGCACGCCCCGAAGTGACCTTATAGGAACCGGGACGGATGCCGCTACGTCCGTCAGGTAAAGCTGTACGACTTCATCGCCGCCACGCTCTCCTATGTTCTGGACATCAACGCTGACTTGAACGTTCTCGCTCGGCTTCACTTTCTTTGAGCTTAACTTCAAGTTGCCGTACTTGAATCTCGTATAGCTCAAGCCGTAACCGAAAGGATATAGAGGCTCGCCTTTGAAATAACGGTAGGTCTTGCCCTGCATGTTGTAATCATTGAAGAGCGGCAGTTGATCCACGGATTTATAGAAGGTGACGGGCAATCGGCCAGCCGGATTGTAGTCACCGAATAGCACGTCGGCGATTGCCTTGCCGCCTTCCTCGCCGGGATACCATGCCTGTACGATTGCAGGCACATTGTCCTTTGCCCAGTTAACGGCCAGATTGCTGCCGCTCAGTAAGACCAGCACCACCGGCTTGCCCGTAGCCTGAACTGCCTCCAATAATTCTTCCTGCGCCTTTGGCAGATCGAGCGACGTTCTATCGCCGCCGCTGAAGCCCTCGGTCTTCACGTCCATCTCTTCGCCTTCGAGCGACGGAGAAAGACCTAGTGCCATTACTACTACATCAGCTTCCCTGGCTTTCTGTAGCGCCTCATTGCGAAGAGTTTCGGCCAGTCGCGGCGGACTCCAGACCAGATGCACTTCGCCTATGTGATAACGGTCGTAATACTCTATGCGAATCTTGTACTGCCGACCGCCTTCCAATTCGACCGGCTTGGTCACGGTCTTTGCTCCGCGGTCGCGCCAGTCTTCCACCAGCAGCTTATCGTCAAGATAGATGCGGACTCCGTCATCAGCCCTCGCGCCCAACTCGTATGTGCCGGAAACCGGCGGCACAAAAATGCCCGTCCACCGTACAGAGAAATTATCGGTGGGTAATTGCGGCACTGGAGCATTGGTGAACCAGTTGAAGTTGAGCTGCTCGTCCACGCGGGTCGCGACTGCTGCGCCCTGCAAATCCTTGTTATTGAAATATTCTCCTTTGAGTCCTTTCCTGCCGTCCGGTGTCAGCAAAGCGGATGAAGGCACAGGCACAAGCGCCTCGCCCGTCAACGTTGTGCCCAGAGCGTAGAGAACTTTCGTGTTGGCTGAAACCTTCTGCTTGATGCCTTCAAGTGGCGTCGTCCATTTTGAAGGCACGCCGTTGTAGTTACCCAAAAGCGCTTCCAGATAATCGGCGTTCGGGCCAATCACCGCGATTGATTTAATATCCTTCTTGAGTGGCAGAATGTTGTTCTGATTCTTCAGGAGAACGATGGACTCCTGCGCGGCTTTCAAGGCGAGCGCGCGGTTGGCAGGTGAATCGTTTACTTCAAATGGAATGCGGGAATAGGGAACCATCTCCTGCGGGTCGAACATGCCCAGGCGGAAGCGTGCTTCAAAGAGTCGCTTGACGGCTTTATCAATCTCGGCCTCGTTGATAAGTCCCTGCTTGACCGCAGGGATGAGCGCTTTGTATTCATTGCCGCAGGTTAAGTCCGTTCCCGATTTGACGGCGAGGGCTACGCCTTCTTCTTCCGTCTTCGTGAACTTGTGGTTCTTGTAGATGTCCGCCACAGCATCGCAATCGGAAACCACATAACCATTAAAGCCCCATTCGTTGCGCAGGATTCCCTGCAACATTCCTTTGTTGGCGCAGACCGGCTCGCCGTTCACGCTGTTGTAGGCGCACATGATGGAGCCTGCTTTACCCTCGACTACGGTCGCGCGAAACGCAGGAAGATAGGTCTCCTGCATGTCTCTTTCCAACACTTTGGCGTCGAAGACGTGTCGCAGGGATTCAGGGCCGCTATGCACAGCGTAGTGCTTCGGTGTGGAGATGGTTTTCAAATAGCGCGGGTCGTTGCCCTGCATGCCCTTAACGAAGGCAACGCCCAGCCTTGAGGTCAGAAAGGGGTCTTCGCCGTAGGTCTCCTGACCGCGCCCCCAACGCGGGTCGCGGAAGATGTTGATGTTTGGAGACCAGAAGGTCAGACCGTAAAATCTTTTTCTGTTGCCGTGTTTGATGGCGTCGTTATATTTGGCGCGTGCTTCGTCGGAGATAGCAGTCGCCACGTTGTAAATCAAATCAGGATTCCACGTTGCCCCCAGACCAATTGACTGAGGAAAAACTGTCGCCGTTCCCGAATAGGCTACACCATGAAGCGCCTCGTTCCACCAGTCATACGCGGGAATCCTAAGCCTCTCTATAGCCGGAGACTTATTCAACATCTGCGAGATTTTCTCTTCCAGCGTCATGCGGCTGACCAGATCGTTAACCCTGCGCTCGATGGGTAAGCGGGGATTAAGATAATCCGCCGATGCGGGAGGAGATGTCTGTTGTTGTGCTCTGACGGGCAGACTCAAGATAAAAATTGAGCCGATACAGCTCAAGGCTATGACCGAGCGTATAAACCTTTTCAGAAAGACAGACCTGTTCGCAGCACGCAGGTGTTGCATCTCTTATCTCCTATTACCTTTTCAATAAAGGATGGTCGAATGGTGGCTCGGTCAGGTACTTCTCACATCTACTTTGCACGCACCTCAAGGATAACAGCTTCAAAGGGGGCGAGCTGTAAAGCGTCTTTGACAGTCTGTCTTTCAGAAGCATTTTTATTGCTCAGCACAACGCGCAAACTGGTTGCTCCATCCAGAGCGCTTTTGTCTAATTGAAGGCTGCGGGTTTCGTTAGACATGTTAAGCGCAATCAACATCGTCTGATTCGTTGTGCGGCGACGGTAGGCGAAGATGTGCGGGTCGTTGCCCACGCTCGTGTAATCGCCGTCAAGCAGCGCCGGACTGCTGCGGCGCAATCTGATTAGCTGCCTGTAAAAGTTTAGGATGGAACCGGCGTCCTGCGCCTCGACGGCAACGTTACGCTCTCGTGCTGACTCGGGTATTTTGAGCCAGGGCTGTCCAGTAGTAAATCCAGATAGAGGAGTTGCATCCCATTGCATGGGCGTACGCTCTCCGTCACGCCCTTTGCGTACAGGCCAGTACCTTTTGCCCACAGGGTCACGCACTTCGTCAATCGTCTTCGGTTCAGTCGTGACCATTCCTATCTCTTCCCCGTAATACAGAAACGGCGAGCCGCGCAGTGTCAGCAACATGGTGGCGAGCAACTTGGCTATCTCATCGTTATGCTGACCATCACCATAGCGGTCATACGAGCGCGGAATGTCATGGTTATTCAGAACATAAGTCGTCCAGCGTCCCTGAAGCGCCTTCTCGGAGTCGTTGATGATGCCGCGGAAGGTCGCAGCATCAAGCTTGGTTCGCACGTTCTCCATCACCAGAAAAAAATTGAATGGAAGCTGAAGACCATTATTAGCCGGGCCGTAATAACGCATCATCTCTTCCCACTTGTTAACATACGCTTCGCCAATCAAGACACGGTTCGGGTCAATCCTGTCTGTGAAAGCGCGAAGGCGAACCATTACCTCCTGTATCTCCGGCAGGTCTCGATTGTATTTCAACTCCTGCAAGTGTTCTGTAGTGCTGCCGGGCCTGAGTGCTTCCAGGACTGGATTGTCACGAAACTGCGGGTCTTCAAAGAGGAAGTTGACGGCATCTAGGCGGAATCCGTCAGCGCCGCGCTTAATCCAGAAACGCACGGTCTCGAACATGCGCCGTTCGACCGCAGGGTTGCGCCAGTTAAGCTCCGGTTGTTCCGAGTAGAAGCGGTGGTAGTAGTACTGGCCTGTCTTCTCGTCGAGCGTCCAGGCTACGGGGCCGAAAGACGATGACCAGTTATTCGGCGGGCCGCCCGTCGGCAAGGGATCGCGCCAGATGTACCAGTCTCTATAGGGCGAGTTGCGCGAAGACCTTGCAGCTTTGAAAAAAGGATGCTGGTCGGAGGTGTGATTCAGTACGTAATCAATGATAATTTTTATGCGACGTTTGTGGGCTTCCGCGATGAGACGGTCAAAGTCTGCAAGGGTTCCGAACTGCGGATCAATATTTTCGTAGTCGCTCACATCATAACCGAAATCAACCTGGGGCGAAGGATAGAAAGGCGTAATCCAGATGGCATCCACTCCCAGGTCTGCAAGGTAGTCCAGCTTCGATGTAATGCCATTCAGGTCGCCAATGCCGTCACCGTTGGAATCCTTAAAGCTACGCGGGTAAATTTCGTAAAAGACAGCATGTTGCCACCACGGCGCACGGCTTCCCGCACTCACACCCTTTGCCTTTCCTTGCGTCGCTCGTCCAGATTGGCCGCGCCTCTGTTGCGCCGACGCTGCTCCTGTCAGATAACAAAGCTGTGTGATGATAAGAGCTATATAAAGAGCAGTTCTGGAAAAGAAAGGCGAGGTTGTACACCTGGCTTGCTGCTTCATTCCGAAGTCTCTCTTCTAAGGAAAGTCATAGAACCTGAATCGTACTAGAGTTGCTAAATATGATAGCCGTCCGACTACTCGCCAGCAGCCAGACCTCTTATCCCTTCGGCCTTACAAAGCAACGGCGCGTTGCCCTAAGATAAGCGCGCCATGAATTCCGCTATCGCCACCAAGCTTGGCCTGTAGAATGCTTATCTTTTCAATGGGCAGCATTTTGACGCGGCTTTGAATCTGTCGGCGCAGAGGCTCTAAAAGCTGTTCGCCTGCGGTCGAAACACCCCCGCCTAGAATTACAGCTTCAGGGGCAACGATGCTGATAATGTTGCTGATGCCTATCGCCAGATAGTTGATAGTCTCGTCCCATATCTCTACGGCGACCGGGTCTCCTTCGCGCGCAGCCTCTGCAACAATCTTTGCCGTCACTTTATCCGCCCCGCCTGCGCGCATCCGTATAGAGCTTTCAGCCCCCGTTGCTAACCTTTCTCTTGCACGCCGGGCAATGCCCGTCCCTGAGCAGAGAGTTTCAAGGCAGCCATGCTGGCCGCAGCGACAAGGAGGCCCGTCCGGAAGAATGGTGATGTGGCCGACTTCGCCAGCCGCGTCGCCGACTCCATGAAGTATCTCGCCCTTGATGATAATTCCGCCGCCGATTCCGGTAGAGATTGTCATGTAGACTAAATCTTTAAGCCCGCGCCCCGCGCCGTGTTTCTGTTCGCCCAGCGCGGCGGCATTTGCGTCATTATCTAAAAGAGCGTGTACTCCGAGCCTCTTTTCAATAATCTCTATGATGGGAAACTCATTCCAGCCAGGAAGATTTGGAGGGGAGAGAATCAGTCCGCGCTCGCGATCAAGCGGCCCGCCGCACCCGACTCCGACGGCGAGCAAGCTTGCTTCCGTTTCTTCCGCCATCCTTTGAATTTCTTCAATCGCTTTATCAAGTATGCGATGCGGCCCCGCGTCAACCTCCGTCGGAAAGCGGGAAAGGGAAAGAATTTGACCAGACGGGTCTGCGAGCGCGACGGCAATCTTAGTTCCGCCTATATCTATGCCCGCAATTGTTCCCCTGTTCATAGCCTGCCCGTTTAGTTGAAGTGAAAGTGTTCTTGAATGCTTCTAAGCGATATATATTCTATTTGTCAATGAGAGATGTTTATAGCCAGTCTAAATGCGCCTCAACTCTGAACAAATATTTACGATTGCACGACCTGTGTTCTAAAACAGGCGCACAATCAGAGCACCAACACCTATGTGCCTTGTCTTTAGATGGAGATTAATAGCGTTGCAGCAGCCCTGATTAATCAGGTGGTACTGACTCTATGCTTAATCAGGCGGCATGTCGAACGTGTCCCGTCGCGCAGGCCATGACAGCTTCAGGCGAAGCCTCTGTGCGGGTGAATTCGCCCGTCTTGTGTCCCTCGTGCAGCACCAGCACTCGGTCTGATAGCCCCAGCACCTCCGGCAATTCAGATGACACCAGCACAATGGCTAGCCCCTCTTTCGCAAGCTTATTGATCTGCGTATAGATTTCCTGCTTCGCGCCTATGTCAATGCCGCGCGTCGGCTCGTCCAGAAAGAGCACGCGCGGTTTTGTCAGCAGCCACTTCGCCAGCACGACCTTCTGTTGATTTCCGCCGGAGAGCGTGCCCGTGATGGTAAATAGATTGCGTGCCTTAATACGCAGGTCTTGACGCGCGCGCTCGCCAGCCGCAGCCTCGGCGCTGGCGTCGGTCATAAATCTGCCTGAAATATGGGGCAGACTAGCCAGCGTCATGTTGTTGAGAATAGCCTGTTCAAGTATCAGGCCGAACCTCTTTCTATCTTCCGTTACAAAGCCTATGCCGTTCCGTATGGCCTCTCCCGGATTGTTTATCCTGACGGGTTTCCCCTCAACGAATAACTCGCCAGTGACTTTACCTGCATGCGCCCCGAAAATAGCCGTCAAAAGTTCGCTTCGTCCAGCGCCCATCAAGCCCGCAATGCCTAAAACTTCACCGCGCCGCACCTCGAAGCTCACGCGGTCTACTAAAAGCTTGCCGGGGACGTTCGGGTCTTCGACCGTGATGTCGCGTGCCTCAAAGACGACTTCGCCTAAACCATGCTCTACTTTCGGAAAGATGTCGCCGACCTCGCGCCCGACCATCATTGCAATGACGCGTGCCTGGTTGATTTCGGCAGTCGGTTCTGTCCCGACCGTGCGCCCGTCGCGCAATACTGTAATGCGGTCTGAAAGGCGGAAGACCTCTTCCAGCTTATGCGAGATATAGACCATGCCTATGCCGCGCTCGCGCAGGCTGTTTAGTATCTGAACGAGCGTTTCGACCTCCGCGTCCATGAGCGCCGCGGTCGGCTCATCCAGGACTAGAATGCGCCCTTCATGCGAAAGCGCTTTGGCAATCTCGACCAACTGCTGCTGGCCTATGCCAAGGTTCCTGACGGGCGTGCGCGGGTCAATATTAAGATGAAGATCATCCAGGATGCGCTTGGCGCGCCTGTAGAGTTCGTCCCAGAGAACAATGCCGAAGCGGCGAGGCTCACGACCGAGAAAGATATTCTCGCCGACCGTCATATCCTTGATGAGGGATAGCTCCTGATAAACGATGGCGATTCCTGCCGATTCGGCCTCGCGTACGTTTCCAAAGCGCTGTACGCTTCCTTGAATTCGAATCTCGCCGCCGTATTCAGGATAAACGCCGCCAAGAATCTTCATTAAGGTTGATTTGCCCGCACCATTTTCGCCGACGAGCGCATGTATCTCTCCTTCATGTAAATCAAACGTCACTCCATCAAGGGCGCGCACGCCTGGAAAGGTCTTGGTAATCTCGCGCATTTCTAGCAGCGTATGTTCAGCTTTAGTCGCCATAGTCACACAAATTGAGTTCTCATGAATCTGCTTTTATGCCAGATATTTTCACTTGTCTTCTGCCGACTATGATAATCTCGGATAAGAGATAAGAATCAAGAATATCATTATAGAAGAGCGCTTAAATTAAGGCGGCGGAAGATAGAAATCACTAACGAGGCCGCAAGCTTACCAGAGTTGCCGCTGAATTATCCATCAAAATTCCACTAACGCTTACTGAAAGTGTGCGCGGCTTATTTCCGCCCGATGATGCTGCTCAAACCATATTCTTCGAGGTCAAAAAATTGCAACGCATGCGATGGTTGAAGCTTACGAAGTCGAACAGGCTTGCGCTCGTCTTAACCTTATTTTCAATTCTACTTCTCATAGACTCTCTTGAAGCCGCGACCGGCGTTCATGCTCAGGATGAGAGCCGCGCTATATCTTCGCCTGAAGTTGAGCGACGCGTTGAGTCCATACTCAAGCAGATGACGCTTGAGGAGAAGATAGACATGCTCGGCGGCGTGGACGAATTTTTCATACGCGGCATCCAGCGTCTGGGCGTTCCTCGCATGAAGATGGCTGATGGGCCAGTGGGCGTTCGCAATTTCGGCCCGGCCACGGCCTTCGCCGGTGGCATAGCGCTGGCTGCCACCTGGAATCCACAGCTTGCCGAGCAGGTGGGGCGCGAATTGGGACGCGATGCGCGCGCCAAGGGAGTCCATTTTCTTCTGGGGCCGGGCGTAAACATCTACCGCGCGCCCATGAACGGACGAAACTTCGAGTACTTCGGTGAAGACCCTTTCTTAGCCTCGCGTATGACAGTTGGCTACATCAACGGAGTGCAGAGCCAGAATGTGAGCGCGACCGTCAAGCATTTCATGGGAAACAATTCTGAATTTGGCAGGCACGAGACAGACTCCGTGATAGACGAACGCACGATGCGCGAGATTTATCTTCCAGCCTTCGAGGCCGCTGTGCGTGAAGCGCGCGTTGGGGCAATTATGGATGCTTACAATTTAACCAACGGCGCTCACATGACGGAAAATGGTTATCTGAATATAGAGGTGGCGAAGCGCGAGTGGGGCTTTGACGGCATCATGATGTCGGATTGGACTTCGACCTATAATGCTGTGGCTGCGGCTAACGGCGGACTTGATTTAGAGATGCCTGCGGGGAAGTTTCTGAACAGACAGAACCTGCTTCCCGCCATAGAGCAGGGTCAAGTAACACTCGCCACGATTGATGATAAGGTGCGTCGAATCCTGCGCACGGCTGTGCGCTTCGGCTGGCTGGAGCGCGAGCAGACAGACCTTTCAATCCCGCGCTATAACCTGGAAGGCCGCCGCGTTGCCCTGGAAGCAGCGCGCCAGAGTTCGGTGTTATTGAAGAACGCAGGCGGCCTGTTGCCGCTAGACAAAAAGAGAACAAGATCAATCCTGGTCATAGGGCCGGATGCGCATCCTGCTGTCCCTGTCGGCGGCGGCAGTGCCCGCGTCGAGCCTTTCACAGCCGTGAGCTTTCTTGAGGGAATAAGCAACTATGCAGGCTCCTCCGTACGCGTATCTTACGCGCGCGGGCTTCCGACCCTGAGTGACATGGCAGAGGAGACGAATTGCTTGACTGCTCCGACCGGCGGACAACCGGGCGTGCGCGCAGAGTATTTTAACAACAGGGATTTGGAAGGCGCTCCGGCGGTCGCACGCCTTGAGCCTCGAATCAACTTCAGCCGACAGGCGCGCTTGTTTCCCGAAAGCATGTTGTCGGCGCGTTGGACTGGCTATTACATCCCGCCGTCAGAGGGAGAGTACGAAATCTTCGCCGCCTCGACCGGAGAAGACGGCGGCTTCTATCGCCTCTACGTAGACGACCACCTCGTCTTCGACAACTGGACGCGCTCGCGTGCGCTCGTGAGCCTTACGACCATGACGCTCACACAGGTGCCACACAAGATAGTGTTGGAGCAGCGCGGTCGCAGCCGCTCAACACGGCTCGGCACACGCATGCAACTGGGTATACTGCCTCGCGGCCAGGTGATTGACGAAACCACCAGAAAGCTTGTCTCGCAGTCGGACGCGGTTGTGCTGGCCGTAGGTTTCGACCCGGCCACAGAAGCCGAGGGCGCGGATAGAACTTTTCGTTTGCCGCCGGGACAAGATGAGCTGATAAGGGAAGTTGCTTCTGCAAACAAGAATACAATCGTCGTGCTGACTTCGGGCGGCGGCGTCAGTATGAACGCGTGGCTTGATAGTGTCCCGGCATTAATCGAAGCCTGGTATCCGGGGCAGGAAGGCGGCACTGCTTTGGCCGAAATACTCTTTGGCGATGTAAATCCTTCGGGACGCTTGCCTGTCACCTTCGAGCGCCGCTTTGAGGATAACCCCGTGCGAGATAGCTACTATGAGGAAACCGGGACGAACCGCATAGTGTATAAAGAGGGCGTCTTTGTCGGATACCGTGGCTATGAACGAAACGGCACCCGCCCTCTCTTCCCGTTTGGTTACGGATTATCTTACACCACGTTCAAGTACAGCGACCTTGTCATCAGAGCTATCTCTGTTGAGCCTGCTGAAAATGCGTCTGCAAATCTCCGCTATGAAGTTTCTTTCAATGTGAAGAATACAGGCAGCCGCGAAGGCGCGGAAGTCGCTCAAGTTTATGTCGGAGACACGCACGCTCTTGTGCCGCGGCCTGTCAAAGAGTTAAAAGGCTTCGTCAGAGTAGGCTTGCGCCCCGGAGAGACCAGGCGGGTGTCTGTGATGCTGGACAGCCGCGCCCTCTCATATTACGACACCAACGCTAAGCGATGGCGCGCCGATGCCGGAGAGTTCAATCTGTTTGTAGGCCGCTCTTCACAGGAGATAGAGCTACGCGGAGTGTTACGGCTGAACACTACATTGACGAGCAGATGAATCCAGGCCAGTGAAATGCAGTGTGGTCTGTATAAAGTCCCTCATTTGGGTACGCGCTCAGTTACGACACGCAGAGCCGGATAGAGTGCGCGATAGGCTTGATACTGCTGGTTCAACAGCTCTACGGCTGAAGGGGCAGGTGACAGGCGAGCCGCTACCTGCACCACCTGCTCGCATGCTGAATCAACGCTCGGCCACGCGCCTCCGCCAACTCCCGCAAGCAGAGCCGCTCCGTAGGCCGCGCCTTCTTCAGCCTTTACCGTTTCGACTTCATGCCCGTAAATATCTGCCTGAATCTGTCGCCAGAGAGGGGAGCGTGCGCCGCCTCCGCCGAGCCTGATTGTTTCAACAGGCACTCCCAGCTCTTTGAAGATTTCAAACGTATCGCGCAGGGAGAAGGCAACGCCTTCCAGAATTGCCCGTATGATGTGAGCGCGCGTATGGCTGGCCGTCAGCCCTACGAGCGCAGCACGCGCATGTGGATCAAGGTGCGGCGTGCGCTCGCCCATCAGGTAAGGTGCCCAGAGCAACCCATTAGCTCCTTCCCGTACTTGCGCCGCCTCTTCAATCAGTTGTTCGTAAGGGTCGCGTCCATCCACGGCTTCAACACCGAACTGGTCTCGGAACCAGCGCAAAGAGAGTCCCGCGCCCTGTGTGACCCCCATCACATGCCAGCGCTCCGGAACAGCATGACAGAACGTGTGTACCCTGCCAGCCGGGTCGAGCGCAGGTCTATCCGTAGCTGCAAAGACCACTCCCGAAGTACCTATGGTCGCGCTCACGGTGCCTGCGCGCACAATACCCATGCCGACTGCTCCTGCGGCCTGGTCGCCCGCTCCTGCGACGACCAGAGTGCCCTGGCGTAATCCTGTCGCCGCCGCGCCTTCGGCAGAGACGCTACCCGTCACTTCCATAGATTCATAAACGCGTGGCAGTAATCCCTCATCCATGCTTACGGCGGCCAGCATCTCTTTCGACCAACGCCGTCCGGCGACATCAAGTAGGAGCGTGCCGGAAGCATCCGCCACATCAGTTGCACGCTCACCCGTCAATCTTAGCCGCACGTAGTCTTTCGGCAGCAGCACCGTTCGTACATTCTTCCAGATTTCCCGTTCATGTTCGCGCACCCATAACATCTTGGGAAGGGTGAAGCCTGTCAGCGCGGGATTCAAGGTCAATTCTATGAGGCGTTCTGCGCCCACGTTTTCCGTCAGTGCGCGGCACTGCGCGTCCGTGCGCTGGTCGCACCAGATGATAGAAGGACGCAGCACTTCATCGCGCTCGTTTAGCAGCACTGCTCCATGCATCTGCCCCGAAAGCCCTATGGCAATAATTTCTTCGGCATGCACGCCCTCTTCTGAAAGCACCGCGCGGACAGCTTCCTTGGCTGCACGCCACCAATCGCTAGCATCCTGTTCCGCCCAGCCTGTCTGTGGTGATGCGAACGGCGTGTGATGTGAGGTCGCAGATGCTACAATGTTGCCTTGCGAGTCAATCAGAACGGCACGGGTTCCTCCGGTTCCAACATCAATTCCAAGAAAATTCATGCGATTTTCGCCCAGGCGTGGTGTCGGCTCATTCTTTCTTACGTAGTGCCGGATGAGCCTTTAGAACTCTACAGTAGTATCATGCCAGTCAAGAGCAGCAAAACCCGCGCGGTGCTATTCCTTGTAAAGCCCGCAGGCGAGAGCAATCAAATCTGCGCTGTTAAACCGGGGACACCAAAATTGTGCTTGACTGTTTCCATGTCGAGGCTTAATCTCAGACTTTTGTATACCTACTGAACAAAAGTGGAAGCACCTCACGTGCTGAGGCTCTTGACGGAAGTCGAACCGTAAAAATGTTATTTGGTAAAGGTAATTAACTATGGCAAACGACAAGTACAGCCCTCGCCCCGAACATAAATTCAGTTTCGGATTGTGGACGGTAGGCAACCGGGGGCGCGACCCGTTCGGAGATGCCGTGCGCCCGTCTCTCCCACCTGTTGATGCCGTGCGCCTTTTGGCGGAAGTCGGCGCTTGGGGAGTTAACTTTCACGATAATGATTTAGTGCCGATTGATGCCACCGTGCAGGAGCGCGACCGGATTGTGCGCGAGTTTAGAGCAGTCTGTGAAGAGACCGGCATCGTAGTGCCTATGGCAACCGTCAATCTCTTTTATGACCCGGTCTTCCGCGACGGCGCGTTTACTGCAAACGACCCTTCCGTGCGCGCCTACGCGGTGCAAAAAACTATGCGTGCAATGGATTTGGGTGCCGAATGCGGCGCAGGCGTTTTCGTGCTGTGGGGCGGGCGCGAAGGAGTCGAAACCGATGGCTGTCGTCGTCCGGATGAAGCTATTAAGCGACTCAGGGAGGCTTTGAACTATCTATGCGAGTACTCGCTCTCGCAGGATTACGGTTACAAGTTTGCGCTCGAAGCCAAACCGAACGAGCCGCGCGCAGACATCTATATGCCTACGACGGGCGCTTACCTGCATTTCATCACGACGCTCGACCACGCGGAGATGGTTGGGGTCAACCCGGAAGTGGCGCACGAGCACATGCCGGGCTTGAACATGACGCATGCGGTCGCGCAGGCTTGGGAGGCCGGTAAGCTCTTCCATATTGATTTGAATGACCAGGTGCCGGGACGCTACGATCAGGACTTGCGCTTCGGCTCGGCTAATCCGAAGGCCGCCTTCTGGCTCGTGAAATTTCTGGAAGACGTGGGCTACACGGGCGCACGACATTTCGATTCGCACGCTTACCGGACGGAGGATTATGAAGGCGTCAAGGATTTCGCCAGGGGGTCTATGCGCACCTATCTCATCTTGAAGGAGAAGGCCGAACAGTGGAACTCTCATCCTGAAATCAAAGCTTTGCTTGCCGAGATAGGGGAACAGAACCGCCACGAATCTCCGGTCGGTAAGTTTGAAAAGGAAAAGTCCGAGCGCCTTCTCTCTCAATCGTTCGACCGTGCCGCGCTCGCCGCGAAAGGATTGCAGTACGAGCGCCTAGACCAGCTCACCATAGACATCCTGCTGGGCGTTGATTAAACGTTCAAATTTTGAAGGAGCATATGAATGCTTACGAATACACCTAAATGTTCGAGGGTTGTAGCTTTAATAGTTACAGTGATCTTTGTTTCTTTTGGAGTCGCTTGTGTTCGCAACCCGCAGGAAGGCGGTGCCAACGGCAAACCCAAGTCGGGCAAGCTGCGCATAGGGCTTTCAATGGATACGCTGAAAGAGGAGCGGTGGCAGCGTGACCGCGACCTGTTTGTTGCACGCGCACAGGAGTTGGGCGCAGAAGTTTTGGTGCAGGCCGCCAACGGCGACGACAAGGTGCAGACGCAGCAGGCGGAAAATCTTCTGACGCAGGGCGTGGATGTGCTGGTCGTAATTCCTCATAACGGAGAGGTCTCGGCCTCGATTGTTGACTCAGCCAAACGGCAGAACGTACCCGTCATCGCTTATGACCGCTTGATACGCAACAGCCAGCTAGACCTTTACATCTCTTTTGATGCCGTCAAGGTCGGTCAGATGCAGGGGCAGTATCTGGTAGAGCACGCGCCCAAAGGCAACTATGTGCTCATCGGGGGCGCGCCTACAGACAACAACGCTATCCTGTTAAGACAGGGACAGATGAGCGCGCTTAAGCCTGCAATAGATCGCGGCGACATCAAGGTTGTTGCTGACCAATGGGCGCGCGACTGGCTCGCCAGTGAAGCCTTGAAGCATACGGAGAATGCCCTCACGCAAGCCAAAAATGATGTCGTCGCCGTTCTGGTATCAAACGACGGCACGGCTGGCGGCGTCATACAGGCGCTCGAAGAGCAAAAACTCGCGGGCAAAGTGCTTGTCTCAGGTCAGGACGCAGACCTTGCCGCTTTGCAGCGCATAGTCGGCGGCACACAGACTATGACCATCTATAAGCCGATTGATAAGCTCGCACGAAGAGCAGCAGAGGCCGCAGTCTCGCTCGCCAAGCGTGAGAAGGTAGAAGCGACGAGCGCTGTCAATAATGGCAAGATTGATGTGCCGTCAATTCTTCTAGACCCTATAGTGGTTGACAAAAACAACGTCGTCGAGACTGTAATCAAGGACGGCTACCAGAAGATGGAGGATGTTTACAAATACATCCCGCGCGACCAGTGGCCGCAGGTGAAGAATGCCGGTTACAGAATGCCCGCGCGCAAACCTGAAAGATTACTGTACGGCGTATAAGCTTGCTTGAACTCTGTGAGTGAGCTTGGCGGCCAGCAGATTTTGTCTGACAAAAATATGGTAATGATTCAATTAGTGTTGAGCAAGTGGAAAGTTGATTTTCACCACAGAGACACAGAGTGCTCAGAGATAGCACGGAGGCTTGGATGCTGTTGAACTCTCTGTGCATCCTCTGTGTTCTCTGTGTCTCTGTGGTGAAGACCAATGCTCATTACACTCAACTTCAAACTGAACCACTACTAAAGATATTGACTCGTTTTCATGGCTGTATTACTGAGCGATGCATTATTCCTGATTGAGCCGACACTTTGAGACGCATAGACCTCAAAAGAGCTAACGTTGCACGCGCTGACACGATTCGTAATATCAATCGTCAGATAGTGCTCAATTACGTGCGCGAAAAAGCGCCCATCTCGCGCGCCGAAATCTCACTCGAAACTGCTCTTCAGCGTTCGACTGTCTCCCACATCATTGATGAGTTGAAAGCCAAGGGTCTCATTGATGAGATTGAAGGTGAATCAAGCGGCGGGCGTCCGCCCATCTTGCTTCAGTTACGTGCTGCCGGAGCCGTCGCTATCGGTGTGGACTTGAGCACAGAGCAGACAGTGGTGGCGATAAGCGATCTGGCAGGACGCGTGCTTGAGCGGGAAGAGTTCACGACCCATCCGAGCTTGAAAAAGACTTTCAAGCGAATAGCGGACTGTGCCAACGAATTCATCAGGAAAGAGAGAGGCATAGAGGGAATCGGCGTCAGCCTTCCCGGATTAGTTGACCAGCAAACGGGCGTGGCTCTCTTCATCCCGCATTTCAAGTGGCGGGACTGGGCTGTAGCGGAAGAGTTAAAACAGGCGACCGGGCTGCCCGTGACGGTTGACAATGACGCGAACGCTGTAGCCCTTGCGGAACTCTGGTTCGGGCGTCCCGAAATTCGGCAGGTGCGCGACTTCATAATGGTTCTGGTTGAAGAGGGACTCGGCACCGGAATTGTTTTCGACGGCCAGGTCTATCATGGTGAAGGAGGTGCTGCGGGAGAATTCGGCCACATGACCATTGGCAAAAACGCTCCCGTAGCATGTGCCTCCGGCAGCTATGAATGCTGGGAGGCATTCGCCTCCGAGCGCTCGGCTCTTGCGAGGTATGCAAAACTTAGCCCCAATAAGAAGACAAGCGTCACCTTCGCGAAGATAGTGGAACGCGCACAGGAGGGCGAGAAGGCTGCGCAAGCTGTGCTCATCGAGACGGCGCGCTATCTCGGAATCGGCATTTCGAATCTGATTAAAGGCTTAAGTCCAGAAGCTGTTATCGTCGGCGGTCAGATATCGAGCGCCTGGCCGATAATCGCTACGGAACTCAAAAATGCGGTCGAAGAAAGCAGCATCTGTCGCGGTTTAAGCTACACACGCATTATAGCTTCAACCCTCGGTGCGAATCCCAGAACGATGGGTGCTTTGAGTTTAATTCTTGCAAGTAAGTTTGCCTCCGCGCTTACTGCTTGAATCCCCCTGCGGAGTGAGCCATAGATTAAAACAGACCTTCTGCCACGTTGATAATTTCCCGACTTTGTTATATCTGAGCGCAAAAAGTTGGAGTCTGAGGCTTTCAAACGAAACCGAACGAGGTCAAAACCGTGAGCCAAATGTCCGACAAGACTGTGATTGATCGTCCGCCTGCGACCATTGATACCGAACCGCAAAAGAGTTTCGGTAGAACCAGGGTTACCATGTCGGCCATGCGCGCTTATACGATGGTCTTTGCTCTCATCATAGTCTGGTTACTGTTTACCTGGGCGACAGATGGAATATTTCTTGAGGCGCGTAATTTCTCAAACCTGATGCGACAAACAGCCGTCACGGGTGTGCTCGCCGTTGGCATGCTGATGGTAATTGTCGCAGGGCAGATAGATCTTTCGGTCGGCTCCGTCGTAGGGTTAACGGGCTGTATCAGTGCCATCATGATAACGTGGCTAGGCTGGGGGTTAGTTCCAGCGGTCGCGGCTGCACTCGTTGTAGGCTTAATGATAGGTGCGCTGCAAGGCGCGCTCGTCGCTTACGCCAACATCCCGGCTTTCATAGTCACTCTGGGCGGCCTGCTCGTCTGGCGCGGTACGATTAAAGGTGCCAGTCAGGGTAATACAATCCCCATAGGTCTCACGTCTTTCAAAGACATCGGCCAGAGTTATGTCGCGCCCGTTATCGGAATAGTGATAGCCGTTCTGGCGATTTTAGCCATCTCGTGGACTGCGATTCGTCGCGTTCGAGCGCGTACACGTTACGGACTACCTGCTCCGCACACTATCGAAACGGTCTTGAGAATCATCATCCCGTCGCTGGTCATTATGGGATTTATACTTGCGCTTAACTCTTACGCGGGCGTTCCCATTCCTGTAATCATCCTTCTAGCCATTGCTCTGACAGGAGCCTTCCTGACACGGAATACAACGTTTGGTCGTTATATATATGCCATCGGCGGCAACCCGGACGCGGCGCGCCTCTCAGGTATAAGCTTACGTCGCCATATCATGATGGTCTTCTGCATCATGGGCGCTTTGGCAGGAGTGGCGGGCGTAATCTATACGGCGCGCGTCGGAAGCGCTTCGCCTGACGCGGGCGTGCTGCTGGAACTGGACGCGATTGCCGCTTGTGTTATCGGAGGGGCGAGCTTGATGGGAGGGCGCGGCACTATCTTCGGCGCATGTCTCGGCGCGCTGTTTATGGCAAGCCTTGATAACGGTATGTCGCTCAAGAACGTGCCGGACTTCACGCAGGATATTGTCAAAGGCTCTATCCTCGTAGCGGCGGTCGGTCTGGATATGATCGGACGGCGCAAGAGCAGTTGAAGCTATTGATATAGTTGACTGGTGGAGCCTCTCAGGCGGGCTTCACTTATATTCCGAAAGAGGGGAATGTTTTAGTTGAAACGTATTGCCGTCTTGACCGGAGGCGGTGACGCACCCGGTCTGAATCCTGCTATCAAGGGGCTGGTCTATAGAGCTTCAGAGTATGAAATAGAGACGGTCGGACTTTATGATGGTTGGCGTAGTCTTCTCAATCCTCTGCCGGATGCCCTGCCGCTAGACCGCACGGTTGTGCGCCGTTGGGATCGTGATGGCGGAACAAACCTCGGCTCGTCACGCACGAACCCCTTTCACTCGTTAACCGAAACAGGAGAGCGCGTTGACCGCTCCGGCGAGGTGCTTGAGAACATTTCCCGGCTCGGCCTTGATGCAATCGTGGCGTGCGGCGGATGCAGTCGCCCAGGGCGAGTTCGGCAAGATGGTATCGGCGCGCGGTGTCGCTCCGGCTTGCGACCTTTCGCTGGTGGACATCAGCTCTGTATTGGGCAAGATCAACCGTATAGATGTCGAGCGCTACTATGACACCGAGCGTTACCACCTGAAAGGGATAGGGATGTAAGAATCGCCTCAAGACAGATAATGTCGGGCGTCGCGGCCAGATAAGCGAGCATTTGATAGTAAATGCCCGCTTATCTGTAAGATGATTCAAGATGGAAAGCCACGGCTACAACAGAAACGCTTTTACGGATTATTTGTTGAGGCGGGTGCCGGACGGCTCATGCCACGATTGATGATCATCCTGACTTCCACGCGCCGGTTCTGTGCGCGTCCCTCTACGGTCGTGTTATCCGCTACAGCTTCCGTCTTACCGTATCCCATAGGCGTGACAAAGCGGCGTAAAGGAATCTTGTGAGTCACAGCCAGGTACTGGACTACTGCATCGGCACGCTGTTGGCTGAGTTGTAAATTCTTCGCCGCGCTGCCGGTCGCATCCGTATGCCCCATCACCTCAATCATGTAGCCTTTGGCATTGAGGGCTTTTGCTGCGAGGGCGTCAAGTTGTTGTTTGGCCTCCGGCGAAAGCACCGCGCTATTGACTTTAAAAGTTACTACAGCAGTTTCCTGCACGTCGTAATCATCTAGAGCGGAAATGCGCTCGTTGGCCTGCGCGGCTTCGGTTCTAGCCTCGGCGGCGATGGCCGATAACTCATCAATCTGACCCGCTATACGCTGCTGGTTCTCTTCAACCGGATTGACGCGCGTATCCGTTGTAATCGCTGCCCTCATGTCCGACTCGTTGAACCTTACCTTTTCCGCAACAATCTGGCCCTCATTGTTGCCGCGTCCTTCGACCTCCACTATCAGCCCTCGCAAGATGTCCGTGACTGCATATCTCTTGCCGCTACGCAAGAAGCCGCCATAGGTCTTGATGCTGGTGTTATCAGTCAAGAGAACTTGGTAATCAGCACGGCTCCTGTCGCGTATGGTGAAGGTGTCGGCGTCGCGACGCATAACGACGCCTTTGAACTTCATCTTCGCACCGCTGGGAACAGAGCGTATGTTGGCGGCTCCTGCTCCTGCGGTCTGAGCGTTTGCGCCTTGCTCGCAGACCAGAGAGGCTCCTGTAAATACCAACGCCAGTCCGAAGGCCAGCATAACTGACCGGGATGTTTTGATTTCATTGATGCTCATACTTGCACTCCTTCAGCATACTCCGCTGATGCCCTAAAGCTTTCTGAAAATCCTGCAATATCGGGGTGAGGTAAACAGCTTACTTAGGGGCATATTCAAAATCAAGGCGCGGTTCAAATCCGCGCACGCCTACCATTTTTATCTCTGGAATCAAGAGATTACAGACACAAGTATTTTCGCTGAATTTCTTATCTACCTTTCCGCTACCTTTTCGCGCAAGGTTATATTACTGGCGTTAGTTTGAGCCGTCTCGCGCACGAAGGCTCGTCTCCAGCTTTATGCTCGCCGCTCGGCCTGCTCGCTCTCCAGTGCCTTCTCAGCTTCCTTAACGCTAATCACGTCTAACGGTTTGTGCGTAATCAACATGTAAACCAGCGCAGCGATGATTGCTCCAATCAGGGGAGCGACAATAAATAACCAGAGCTGGCTCAACGCCCATCCGCCTACAAAGATGGCTGGCCCAATCGAGCGAGCAGGGTTGACGGAGGTGTTTGTCACCGGAATGCCCACCAGATGTATCAGAGTAAGCACCAACCCTATGGGGATACCGGCAAAGCCGACAGGCGCTTTGATGTCTGTAGCGCCGAGCACCGTGAAGACCAGAAAGAAGGTCAGCACTATTTCGACCAGCAAGGCCGAGAGCAGGTTGTAATGACCGGGAGAGTGTTCGCCGTAACCGTTGGCGGCGAAACCTGCCACCGCCGGGTCGTAGCCAGCGGGCACGCCCTTGGCTATGAGCAGCAGCAGAGCGGCGGCCAGAATCGCTCCCACAATCTGGGCGATGATGTAGCCGGGTGCATACCTGGCATCCATCTTCTTGGTGATGAGGATGCCTATAGTCACGGCGGGATTGATGTGGCAGCCCGAGACAGGCCCGATGGCATAAACCATGGCGAGCAGCGAGAGGCCGAAAGCCAGGGAGACGCCCAGGAAGCCGATCTTGTCTCCAGCCAGCACGGCGCTCCCGCAACTGGCAAAAACCAGTACAAACGTTCCAATCAGTTCGGCCAGGTATCTGTTCATGTGTGTCGCTCTCCTTCTTAACTAAGGTTGATGTGTCATGGCGAGGTGGACATTTATCTCCCTACATGCTGGCTCTTCGCGCGCGAGTATACACGACCATATCGTCAGAATCTTTCAATGTAGAGACTCAGGCCGCCAAAATGTCTATGCTAAGCGATTCGCAGGCACGTAGATACTGGCAAAAAATACAGGTTGATTGAAGATATTTTCCTGTCCAGCGCCCACTTCAAGAAGTGAAGTCTGGTACAGAAACAGAACATGAAAACAGTAAAGGCACGGGAGGCGCGACGTAAGAGAACCTGGCTCCGTAGGAGCTGTATGTTTATAGCTTAAAGTTTCCAAAAAGAAGCTAGCTCCGTAGGAGCTAAATATTATTGATAGAGAACATATCGCACCTCGCGGAACTAGGTTTATATAGCATCTGGAGACAATAGACATCCGGCACCTCGCGGAGCTGAAAACATTATGCACATTCTTATATCGCGCCTCCCGTTAAAGGCGGCGGAGTCTTTATCAACTCCGCCGCCTCTTCTACAGCAAATGCCTGCCCTTATCGCTTATCTCTATTCTGCGACTTGCAGCCCTGCGCTATCCTCAAACTTTCAAAGCCTTCCAGGTGTCTGCACCACATACGCCATCGGCTGTAAGATTTTTACTTTTCTGAAAAGCTTCCACAGCCGCTTCCGTAATTTCCCCAAATTCCCCGTCAACTTCGCTTGCAGCCAGAAAGCCTAGCTTTACCAAAGCATTTTGTAAATCTCTGACGGCTTGCCCGCTTGAGTCTAGCTCAAGAATAGGACGAGCGGTGGTTTGTGGGGCGGTGGTGGTCGTCTGACTGCCTGCAAGCTTATCTAAGCGCGTCAAATCAAACTTATTAATCACGGAGATCAATGTATCCGCGTAATTGTGCGCGGTCGCATAACCGCACGCCTGCACCTGACGGGCAAAGGCGCGCGCATCATTCTTCACAGCCATCGCGGGAGCATAGCGCGGCTTTAAGAATATCTGCCCGTGGACTACGAAGCATTCAGCCGCCGTATTATATTTCGCGAACTTAGCATCAATGAAAAAGGATTGACCGGCAGCGTTCTCTTCGCGTGTATTTAACACAACATGGCCTGCCGGTCCTTCACCTTTAATGCCGAAGAAGTTCAGCGCCTGTAGCGTCAAAGCACTCTTGCCCCTTCCTGATTCGATCAAAGCCTGTGCGAGGGTGAAAGAAGCTGGCACGCCTGTCTGCTTCTGACTTTGAATTGCATCAGGAGCATACTGGTCTATAAAACTATCGCCGGTTTTAGGTAAGCTGCTCATTTCTATGTCCTTTCTGTCAGAGGTGGTTGAGAAGGCGTAAGGCCGCTTTTATCTCAGTTGCTACTTCATAATAGGAGGCGCGCTTTCTCTATACTCAACCGATCAAGCGCTGGATAGAGGCTTCAGCATCCATCCGAAAGTGCTACGCCTTATATATCATTTTAACAATCCCTTCAAGCTTTCAGTGGAAGCCCTTTATGCGATTATAAATTAGCCGTCACTGTTTATAGATGTAATAAACAACGCCTGCATAATCATCTGTTAAGAGAAAGGCATCACCCCCCAGATTTAAAACATCTGCCGGGCGACCGTTCATCCTGCCAGGCTGTAGAAAGCCATTGATAAAATCCTCGGGCTGGGCTGACCCGGCACCGCCCCCACGCAGACGTACTACTTTGTGCCCTCGCTTGAGGCTCATATTGGTAGAGCCATGCAGAGCGACAAGGAAGGAATCTCTTAACTCGCTGCTGCTCGTCGCATCGAAGAAATCAAAACCGAGTGGGGAGCTGTGCGCGTCGAATGCCGCGTAGGCCAGCGGGACATTCCGGCAGTTCATCTTTCTTCCCCCGGCATTGTACGTCTCATCCGTCTCACGCCTTATACCCGACTGGAAGCAATACGGCCAACCATAATTCGCGCCGTCCCGTACAGCATACATGGTGTCTGCGGGCTTATTGTCGCCCAGATGATCCGCTCCCATGTTGGTCGCAAACAAGCGGCCATTGACCCATCTAAGGCCAACGGCATTGCGTAATCCCCGCGCAAAGTATCTCTGGTTCTTGCCATCGGCATCCATCTCTAAAATGCTTGCGCGCACCTCTTCCTTCTCTTCACAGGCATTACAACTGCTGCCGACGGATACGTAAATCTTGCCATTACCGCCGACGACGATGGTGCGCGTCAGATGCCATCCGCCGTATTTATAGCTCAACCCGTAATCCGGAAAAGTAGCTAGCACCTCTGGCTGCCCCCTTGGCTTGTCCTCGCCTGCGTTGTACCTGTAGCGCACGAGCCTGTCCGTCAGCGCCAGGTAAAACCAGTTGACGCCTCGCGGGTCAGTATAAAAGGCTATGCTGTTAGGATTGCGTAAATTTGTGAGGTAGGGCGTTACTTTCTTGAAGCTTTTGCTCGCAGAATCGAATCCATCCAGAATATAAACGACGCCTCTATTGTTATCGGCGAGGCTGTACATGTCTGTGACGAATATTCTGTCGTCGGGACTCTTCGCCATGAAGCGCACGCGCTTTAACCCTTGCACAGCCACGCTGATTGCAAACCCTTCGGGCAGGTTGAGATTAAATGACCTGCCGCCGGAGAGCTTGATATGATTCGGCCTGAGCTTTAGCCCCGGCGCGTTCATAGCTCCTGCGATTTGTACTCCGGGAATGTTAAGCACAGAAAGCACGATGATAAGTAGCGCTATTTTTTTATGCATGAGATTTTGTTCTTCAAATTACTGTTGGCAACTGGTTTCAATTTGTAGTATGGCGCGCTGACCGATTCTCAAACTTTATCTTCCACCTTCTCCTTGAGCGATGGCCGCACGCGCGTACGAATACTGAGATGTTTTTCCTTAAGAATGTTATTCACAATCTACTAATCTGGATATAGTATAATAGACATTCGAAACCATAGTTCCAATACCAATCTACTTCTCTTGTTTTGCTCTTCATCGACGGATGCAGGTACGATGAAAATTCAACTCTCAAAGCGAGAATGCATATTATGCGAAAATTGACCGGCCATCTGCTTTTGTTTGTAATAGCTATCACGGGCTGCGCCATTCCTGTTGGCGTGAACGCCGCAACAAGTATGGACAACCAAATTAATCAATCATTCACATCCGGGGCGAGCGACGTGGCCGACCCGAACCCGCTTCTGGCGAAGTGGGTTGGCCTTTACGGCGGCATCCCCCCGTTCGATAAAGTCGAAGTGGCGAGTTTCAAGCCAGCCCTCGAAGCGGCTATGGACGAGAATCTGGCGGAGGTGGAGCAGATTGCAAGCACGCCTCAGCCCCCGACTTTTGAGAATACTATTGCGGCGCTGGAGCGTGCCGGGCGCACTCTACAGCGAGTCCAGACCGTTTACGGCATCTGGAGTTCGACGATGAACGGAACGGAATTCCAGTCGGTCGAGCGCGAGATGGCACCGCGTCTTGCCGCCTTCAACGATAAGATCACCCAGAACAAGCCGCTCTTCCAGCGCATAGAGGCTGTCTACAATTCGCCGGAGAAAGCTAAGTGGACGGCTGAGCAGCAGCGCTTGTCCTGGCTTTACTATACCAACTTCGTGCGCGCAGGTGCGCGACTCGATACGGCAGCCAAGGCACGTCTGTCCGAGATCAACCAGAAACTGGCAGGGCTGTTCACGCGCTTCAGCCAGAATCTTCTGGCCGACGAGACCGACCAGTTCCTCTCTCTCAAAAGTGAGGCAGAGCTGGCCGGTCTTCCGCAGTCTTTGCGTGACGCTGCCGCCAACGCAGCCGCTACTAAAAAGATGCCGGGCGCGTGGGTGATTATGAACACGCGCTCTTCGATTGAGCCATTCCTTACCTATTCTGACAACCGCGAGTTGCGCGAGAAAGCGTGGCGTATGTTCGTCAATCGCGGCGATAACGGCGACGCGCATGACAACAACGCAATCATCACAGAGATACTGCAACTGCGCGCCGAGCGAGCCAAGCTGCTCGGCTATAAAACACACGCACACTGGCGACTTGAGAATGCTATGGCGAAGACGCCGGAGCGTGCAGTGGAATTGATGGAAGCGGTCTGGAAGCCTGCTGTGGCACGCGTGCGCGAGGAAGTCGCAGATATGCAGGCGCTCGCCAAAAAAGAGGGCGCGAATATCAAGATCGAGCCGTGGGACTATCGCTACTATGCCGAAAAGGTTAGAAAGGCTCGTTACGATCTGGATCAGAATGAAGTCAAGCCGTACCTACAGCTTGAGAAGCTGCGCGAGGGTATGTTCTGGGTCGCCGGGGAACTCTTCGGCTTCAAATTCACTCCGACCACAAACGTTCCTGTCTACCACCCTGATGTACGCGTCTGGGAAGTGACGGACAAGTCAACAGGCCGTCACATAGGGCTGTGGTATTTCGATCCATACGCGCGCGCGGGCAAGCGCTCCGGCGCGTGGATGAATGCCTACCGGCGTCAGGAAAGAGTCAACGGCGAAATCACGACCATCGTTTCCAACAACGCGAACTTTGTTAAGGGCAAGCCGGGCGAGCCAGTGCTTGTCTCCTGGGACGACGCTCAAACCATGTTCCACGAGTTCGGGCACGCACTTCATGGTCTCTCCTCGAACGTCACATATCCTTCATTGTCTGGAACAGCCGTCCCGCGCGACTACGTGGAATTCCCCTCGCAACTACTGGAGCACTGGCTTTCCACTCCAGAGGTTCTACAGCGTTTCGCCGTTCACTACCAGACCGGCAAGCCTATCCCGCAGGCACTCGTAGATAGGATTGAGCGCGCATCTACGTTCAACCAGGGCTTCATCACGGTAGAGTATCTGGCGAGCGCGATTGTAGACATGAAGCTACACTTAGCCGGGGGTCAAAAGATTGACCCTGACGCCTTCGAGCGGAAGACGCTGGCCGAGCTTGGGATGCCGAGCGAAATTGTGATGCGCCATCGCACACCGCAGTTTGCGCACGTCTTCTCAAGCGATGCGTATTCGGCAGGTTACTACAGCTATCTGTGGTCTGACGTTTTGAACTCCGATGCCTATGAGGCATTTGAAGAAGCCAAAGGCCCCTATGATAAGGCCGTGGCGCAGCGCCTGCGTCAATACATCTTCTCGGTCGGCAATACAATTGATCCTGCCGAGGGCTACCGTGCTTTTCGTGGACGCGACCCCAAGATAGAAGCCCTGATGAGAAAGCGTGGGTTCTCAGCTAAAGACTCGAAGGGCGGCAGCGACTAGCATTTGGTTATAGCAGAAAGATACGCTCAATCTTTATTCATAGGTTCAATGGCAACCGCCATTAGAACCAAAGCCGTATAGGCAAGCCTTTTAGGCTTGCCTATATTCATTGGTGTCTAACTGCTAAGAAGCTGTTTGGAAATTCTGATGTTTGCGCCGCAGGCGCAGCCAGAAGGTAGCCAGACGTTACACGTCTGGCTACCTTCTGGCTGCGCCTGCGGCGCAAACGATGGATGTGCCTGCGGCGCAAACCATTGATTTCTCAAACAGCTTCTGAGAAAAGTAGCATCGTGGCGAGCCAGACTACCATGTCTTTCTAATCGGGTGTGCTTCGGTATTAAAAAACACTCGCTCGAACCTCAAGGTTTCCGGGGCAGCGAACAGCAGATAGAAATACTTGAAGGTTTCTGCGAAAAGGAAGCTCTGCATAGAGTCCGACTTTTCCTTGGTCACGACGCTCTTGAGAGCTGCATATCCCTCATCAGTCCGACAGTGCTTCATGAAGTCTTCGAAGAGCTGCTTGCCCATCTGAAGGTATTGACCATCTTTAGTGTAGTGAAACAGGTAGTAAGTCGATTCGACTATCTCTGGTCGCAACGGGTAGCCCGGATGCACGACCTCCATAGTCCTGTAGTTGATTACCTCCGGCTCTATACCATGCTTCATCCACATCTTGAAGGACGAAGCCTGCAAGCGTTTCGCCCGAACGAGATCGCCGGACAGAGCTAACACAGCCGGGAAAAAAGCATCCAGTGCTCCGAAGGTCGTTTCCGTGCGGCGGCCTGTTGCCATGTCGGCGTGGCTGTACCAAAGTTCCTGACCCGTCTCGTCCGCCAGATACTTATTGACGGCGGAAATGCTGTCGAGCCACATACGCTTACAGTCCTGATCATGGAAGAGCAGCCAGCATTTGAGCAGGTACTCGTAATAACTATCTATCTCCGCGCTGATGTGGCTATCGGGGTTCGTCCACTGCCCGCTTTCTACGTTGATTCTAGTCCCTATCAGGCCGACCGCAGAGCGGCGGTTATAGATTTCAACCAGCGCACGCTTGGCTTTATTGTAGAACACGGGTTTGTTTGTGAGCTTGCTCAGAGTCCCGAACTCGATTAGCAAGGTGCCAGCCTCTGCCGGGTTGGTTTCCGCGCCGCGCACCTTTCCGGTCTTGAGATTGACGAATCTATACGGCAGCCCCGTTGGCGAATCAAAGACCGGCAACAGCCTGTTGCCTAAATCTTCAGCCAGCGCCAGGAGTCTTTTGTCGCCTGTGAGTTGATAGCCGGAAAGAAGGCCGCCCAGAAGCCGTATAGTGATTTCAAAGTTCTGTACGTAGATGTCTTTATCGAAAGTCAGATTGGCGATGATATATTTCTTTGTCGTCTCGGCCTCTTCTTTAAGCCCCATAAGGAGCATGGTGTCCAGCGCGTCCACGGGCGTCATCAATAGCGGCTGCTCATACCAGTCCTTGTAAGTTTTGCTCAATGGCCGCAGGTCGTCATGTCCCCATGCATATTTCTTGTACCCGCCCCATGCGTGCAGGAACTCCGAGCGTACCTGCTCGGCCAGTCGTTGTTTGTCAATGGTCTGCTGTCGCGCGCTGGCGAGTGGCGCGTAGGCGGCAGTGATGATAAGGGCTAAAAGCAGGGAAGTTATTTTAGAGAGCATCGCTGGTTTCCTTACACGCCTTCATGGAAATGCTACATGAGAGCAGCAGGGGGGAGCATGCGGCTCAAGCCTGCATGAGATGTTGAACCTCCGGCGGTTCCTCGCCAAGCCACTGTGGATTCTGCGCCGTGCCGTCAAAGATCGAGGTTGTTTTGAATGGCTCAAACTGCCCGGTCGCTGCCGCCTTAGCGGTCTTCGCCAGCAACGCATCGAGTTCCTGACGGCTAAGCCTGATGCTTGAGGCTCAGATGCCAGCCACCAACCCCAATGGCCGAGACCTTTTCCCCGGTGCTTCCAAGTGTTCGATAAATCATTAAGTCACCCCTTTCAGATTGTCAGAGTCGCGCATTCGTAACGAGAACATCGCCGTCAACGCGGACGACAATAGAGTATAATTCTCCCTCATGCCACAGACCAGACATATTGAACGCCACTTTACGGCCACCGATGCGGTGCGTGACATCGTCATAGGAATGTCGGATGGGCTGACGGTTCCGTTTGCGCTCGCTGCCGGACTCTCCGGCGCGGTCATCTCTTCCAACATCATCATCACAGCGGGGCTTGCAGAGATAGCCGCAGGCGCAATCGCAATGGGCTTGGGCGGCTATCTGGCCGCTAAAAGTGATGCCGAGCATTATCAGAGCGAGCGCGCACGGGAGTTTAGAGAAGTAGCCACTATGCCTAAAGAAGAGATGGCGGAGGTGGCACAGGTGTTCCGTTCTTACGGACTGACCGACACGGAAACTGCTCCGATAGTAAAAGCCTTGAGCGAGCGCCCGCACGCGTGGGTGGATTTCATGATGCGTTTTGAGCTAGGGCTTGAGCAGCCTGACCCTAAGAGAGCGCTCATGAGCGCGCTCACGATTGGCGGAGCATACATAGGCGGAGGGCTAATCCCGCTCAGCCCCTATATTGTTCTATCCGACGCGCAGACAGCCCTGCGTATCTCAGTGCTGGTGACGCTTGCAGCATTACTGGTGTTCGGTTACATCAAAGGCCATTTTACAGGCGCTAGACCGTTACGGAGCGCGCTACAGACTATGCTCATCGGAGGAGTTGCGGCGGCGGCAGCATTCGCGATTGCGCGGGCTATTTCTTAAAGTGTGAGCTGCGATGAACAGAGTGAGCAGACGGAGAGCATGTTATGAAAAGCGATCAGGATGAGACAGCCCACGCGGCTGAAGACGCAGGCGTGGATGAGATGAGCGAAGAGGAGATTGACGCTACCCTGGAAGATACTTTTCCGGCGAGTGATCCTCCGGCCTGGACGCTCGGTTCAGATCACCCCTCTAATACTAAGCAACCGCCGGAAACGAACGACGCCAAAGACGATTAAACGGAATCGCCATACATCCCATTTAACGTGAGGCGCGACATAAGCAGCGACAGTATTATGTCTTCAGCCCCGTCGGGGGCGACATATTTATAGCCCCCGGCGTGAGCCGTGGTATTGAGCAACCAATAATAGTTAGAAGCCCCTGAAAGGGGCGAAAGATTCTCAATGCGGAATTTCTTTCGCCCCTTTCAGGGGCTTCTCACTTTTAATTACTGCATCATCCCCACGGCTCACGCCGGGGGCTAAAATCTTACGCCCCTTGCAGGGGCTAAAAGGATAGTATGCTTATCTAGCGCCTCACGTTATTTAATTCTGTTCGACCAGAGCCGTGAGCGCTTGTTCATTACTGGCGTTGGCATATCCGGTTGCGACGACATATTTATCGCAGGCGCTTGGTTCGTAAACATCATTGCCCTTGTTCTTACCCTTGAACGCCGACATGGCGGTTGTGCCGCGACGGCATTCATAGCAGTCCGCAAGCCCCATCGCATGTCCCAGCTCGTGCGTCAACAAACTCGTCAGGGCGTTGAGGTCTGTCACGACCGGATTGATTATCACGGTCATGCGAACGGAGCCGTTAGGTTTCGTGAAGAATCTAATTTCGCCGACTCGCTCCTTGCCTCTGGGCATACCGCGCACGACTGTGATGGTTACTCCATCAAGGACTATGCTCTCTCGCTCGCCGCTATTAACGAAAACGACGGGCGAGTCTATCTCTTCCAGAGCGGTGTTCCAGTTGTCTACGGCGCGGGAGAGCGCCTCTGCCTCTGCCTTGCTGAAGCTGCCCTTCAGGTAGTAGACCTTGACGGGCTTATCTGCACGCAAGCGCCAGCCAAGCGCCTCCGGGGATGTTTTACCCGGCTGGCATTGCTTCGGCATAGAGATGGCGCTGCCTCCGGTCTTGGCAGGCCGGTCATCAGCCGTGGTCATGACCGGCCTTGCCCAGAGCAGAGGGGAGAGACATAAGACAACACAGAGACTGTAAAGAAATGGCTTCATCGTATTCAACGTTTGTCAGCTTCTTTCCTACATGAACTCGCGCAGGTAGAGAGTATTTAACCTCCTACCTGCAATGCTCTGTTACTTGCGCAGCGATGCGACGCTGACGTTGTTGACGGAGCGCATGGTGACGGCTATGTAGCTGCGTGCTGAACCGTTGCGTTTGATTTCCGCGTCGCTTCTCAGCTTGAAGACTGCGGTCTGTCCGGGCTTCAAGAGCACGTTGGCATCAAAGTCCACGCTCTTCTGTCCGCCCTTCGCCGTGACATCCACGAACCAGGACAGCAGCTTGACGCGGTAATACTCGCCATCGCTGTTAGAGCCTTTGTAGACGACCACTTCCGTCTGACGGTTGAGGCTTGAAAGGTATCCGAGGCTGGACGAAAAGAGGCTTGCATTGACCATGCGTGCGTTGTTACCGCCGCGCTCTAAGTTCAACTCGGCCAACTCGCCCAGATAGGACGTGGCCGACTGGCGCTTCTTGATGCTCGCCAGTCCAGAGTTCTGTAGAGCCTCTATCCTTGCAACAAACTGGTTGGTGCTGAGATTCAGATAGCTCCCTGTGCGATTGACCCCGGCTTTTTCAGACAGGAGCGCATTGGGATCATCCGTGGTGAAGTAGGTGACTTCAATCTGAGACTGAAGGTTTTTATCAACCGGCACAGGCGCACGCATGCCGTACGCTTCAACCGGACACGATTGCGCGTTGGTCTTAGCAGCGTTGATTGAGAAGAGTGCGAGGAGCGCAAGGGCCATCACAAAGAGTTTCTTGTTCATTACTATCTCCTTTAGTTGCATGTCAGCCGGGCGGCTTTTAGTCGTAAACGCCCTGAAGCCTTGGTCTTTATGAAACCCGCTTCCGAAGTGCGGGAAGTTTTCGGTGGGAGGCGCTTGTCCCTCGGTTAAAAAGCGCCGAGTTTGAGACGGATGAATAGACGACAAGGATTTACTCTTCATCTTAAGAGAGCAGAGAAGAGGCAAATTCCCCCTTAAGCGAACTACTGGCTGGTTCGGGGTATGGGTTTTGTGTCTGGTTTGGGAGCAGAAGGAGCGTATAAGTAGAAGGAAACGGAATCATCCGAACAGAGGGCTAGCGCAGGGTGATTCCAGCCGTGACTTCAGAGATTTTTAGAGGTGGGTGAGCAATATCAAAACGCACTTTTGCGCCCTGAGCAGAAATGCTCAAAGCTGAAAGTGGCACGATATGCTTTTTGGCTGAAGTTAAGGCTTGTCTTCAGATCGCCTTCGGCAACCAGACAATCTCCCTCCGAAAATGCGACTTCTTCTCGCATTTATCATTGGAGACTCACGGCTTTGCGTCCCCGCCTCGCGGCAGGTTTGCCCTTATCGTGTGCAACCGTCATGTAAAGAGCAGCGTCGCCCGAACTTGCCCCGAAGAGCATCGGCGACACTGATATTAAACATAGTTCAAAACAATTTGTCAATAGTTTCCATTTCATCAACCGGATTAGAATCTACTGCCTCAGAGTTCAGGCACCGAGAAAGTACACGCTTTCCCTTGCCGTTTAGCTTTGCAAGGTCTCCCGGACTCTTGACTACTGGCGGCTGCTTGGCATAAAACCACACAGGTTAAGTAACGTTTGTCTGGGAGTTCTACATCAATGCTGAATATCACGGAGCGTCAAGCTGGAGATGCGGTCGTACTCGATCTTGAGGGCAATATTATTATGGGAGGCGGGAGCGCAGAGCTGCGCAATAATATACGCCGCCTGATTCAGGAGGGTAAGGAGAAGGTCATTCTGAATTTCGCAAGGGTCAAGTATATTGACTCAAGCGGAGTGGGCGAGCTGGTTTCCAGTTCCGTAGCCCTGAGTCGCGTCAGCGGGCAGTTAAAGTTATTGAATCTGCCGGAGAAGGTCGAAGAGGTGATGGCGCTGAGCAGCCTCCTCTCAATATTTGAAGTTTATGATGATGAATCTGAAGCGGTACGGAAATCGCCCGACAAGGTTTAAGCGTTCATTTGAATTCGTGACCTAATATAATGTGAGTTCGACATAAGAGAATGACCTGCTTCGCAAGCCCCTGTAAGGGGCGATAGATTGTAGCCCACGGCGCAAGCTGTGGGATTAAGAGCAGCATTGAAAAGTAAAAGACCCGGTAGGGGCGAAAGATTCTCAAGCTAAGATTTCTTTCGCCCCTACCGGGGCTTCTAATTTTTATTGTCACACCATCCCCACGGCTCGCGCCGTGGGCTATAAACATGCCGCCCCTACCGAGGCTGAAGACGCAACTGCGCGTGTGGCTTATGTTGCTCCCCTCGTCAATCCACGCGTTCCTCACTCAATTCCAACTGCTTATCAAAATCCCCGGCAACATACTGCGGCCTCTTACCTGACGGCTTGCTCTAGTCGAATATCTTATTTACAGTGCAATTGTTCATGCGACCTTAATCAGTAGAGTTTTTGTATTGCCTGATGCTCTCGTTCCGAAGCATTGGTGTTCAGAACAGTTGAACAACTCTACAACTCTGAGGTGAATGCTGAAGGCTTATGACGAAGAAGATAGTTTCTCTGCTGCTGCTTACCATTTTATTTAGCTCTGTCGCCCCGCTCGGTCTGGCTGACGAGGGGATGTGGACTTTCGATAATCCGCCGCGCAAGCTGTGGAAGGAGCGGTATAACTTTGAGCCGTCCGACGCGTGGCTCGAACATGTACGCCTCTCTTCTGTGAAAGTGGGCGGCGCGAGCGGGGCGTTTGTTTCGCCCAATGGATTAGTGCTAACCAACCAGCACGTAGCCTCCAGTCAACTATCGAAACTCTCTTCAAAGGAGCGCAACCTTGTTAAGAATGGATTCTATGCTCCGGCCCGCATTGAAGAGTTGAAATGCCCGGACATGGAAATAGATGTGCTCGTCTCTTATGAAGATGTAACCAGGCGCGTGCAGGGTGTGGTCAAAGCCGGAAGCAGCGATAAAGATGCCAACGATCAGCGCCGCGCGAAGATTGCACAGATCGAGAGCGAGTCAAAGCAGAAGACCGGACTGGCAAGCAACGTCGTCATGTTTTATAGCGGCGGCGAATACTGGCTCTATCGTTCCAAGAAGTATACGGACGTGCGGCTGGTGTTTGCTCCTGAAGAGCAGATAGCTTTCTTCGGCGGCGACTATGACAACTTCACTTACCCGCGCTATTGCCTGGACATAACCTTCTTCCGCGTCTACGAGAACGGCCAGCCCGCGAAGACCGAGAATTATTTCAAGTGGTCAAAGTCAGGCCCGGCTGATGGCGAGTTCGTAGTCCTCTCAGGCATTCCGGGTTCTACGGATCGCCTGATGACAACGGCACAGCTTCAGTATCAGCGAGATGTGGGCAATCCTCTGCAAATGCAAGTCTGGACTTCCAGACGAGATGCGCTCACGCGCTACGCGGCGCAGGGAACGGAACAGGCACGGCGCGCAGGAGCGTCGCGTCGCTCGGTGGAAAATTCCATCAAGCGGCTCACGGGTCAGCAGGATGGCTTGATGAAGCCGCGCATGTTCGCTAAGAAAGAGGAGGAGGAGAAAGCTTTGCGCGCCGAAGTTGCGCGTCGTCCTGAATTACAGAAAGAGTTTGGCGCGGCGTGGGATGAGATAGCCTCAGCTTACCGCGAGCTGCCGCCGATGGCGAAGCGCATCTCGTTTAGCAGTCTTGAGCCTGCGCGTCTGGGTTCTATAGCCACTTCGATTGTACGCTACAGCGAAGAGGTGCCGAAGCCGAACACGCAGCGCTATGCTGAATTTCGTGACAGCCGTCTTGAGTCATTAAAGCTGAATCTATTTTCGTCTGCTCCCGTCTACACGGACATGGACGAGGCTGTGCTGGCGGCATGGCTTGAAGAAGCGCGCAAAGCCCTTGGGGCGGATGACCCCTTCATACGCGCTGCGCTCGAAGGTCAGACGCCAGCCGAGGTGGCTAAAAGAGTCATCAACGGGACAAAGCTTGCGGATGTTGCCCTGAGGAAATCTTTGATTGAGGGCGGGCAGGACGCGGTAGCAAAATCCGACGACCCGCTGATTGTGCTGGCGCGAAAAGTGGAGCCTGTCATTAGAGAGCTGCGTGCGTGGAACGAAACGAAGATCAAGAGCGTGGAAGCGAGCGCGGGGCAGAAGATTGCAGGCGCGCGTTTCGCGGTTTATGGAAAGACCATTTATCCGGACGCGAACTCTAACCTGCGCCTGAGCTACGGCAAAGTTCTTGGCTATGAAGAGGACACTACTCTTGTGCCTTACAGGACGACCTTCTACGGTCTCTATGACCGCGCAGAGAGTTTTGGCGATAAGCAGCCTTACGATTTGCCGCAACGCTATAAAGATAAGAGAGCGGCGCTAGACCTCTCGACGCCTCTCAATTTCGTTTACACGGCGGATACCATCGGCGGCAATTCCGGCAGCCCCATCATCAACCGCAACGCAGAGATCGTCGGCCTTAATTTCGACAGCAACATTCAGAAGCTGCCGAATCGCTACTGGTACGTTGACGATGCGGAAGGAGGCCGCGCCGTCGCCGTACACAGCCTGGCTATCACAGAAGCTTTGCAGAAGATGTACGGCGCAAGTGAACTGGTCAAAGAGATACTGGGACAGTGATTGCGAGAGTCGCAATTCTTCTTCGTATGATAAAGCTAATCACTCTCATGCTGTTTGCTGTTTTATCGGCGGGTGTAGCCAGCGCGCAGTGGGTCGCACAAGCAAGCGGCACGACGGTTCGATTCAGGGGCGTAAGCGCGGTCAGTGCGACTGTGGCATGGGCTAGCGGCGACAAGGGAACTTACGCGCGCACGACGGACGGCGGTAAGACCTGGCAAGCAGGCACAGTACACGGCGCAGCCGAGCTTGATTTCCGTGACGTGGATGCTTTTGACGCGAACACTGCTTATCTACTTTCAATCGGCGAAGGAGCGGCATCCAGAATCTATAAGACAACGGATGGCGGCAAAAGCTGGGAGCTACAGTTTAAGAACAGCAGGCCGGAGGCTTTCTTTGATGCAATGGCTTTCTGGGACAGCAATCACGGCATAGCTGTGAGCGACCCGGTCGGCGGGCGCTTTCTAATCATCTCAACTTCCGATGGAGGCAAGACATGGAAGGAGATGCCTTCCGAGGGGATGCCTACAGCGCTTCCCGGTGAGGGAGCGTTCGCCGCGAGTGGCACTTGCATTACGGTACAGGGCAAGCAAAACGTCTGGTTCGGCACGGGTGGCCCTGAAGGTGCGCGCGTCTTTCGTTCAATAGATAGTGGGCGCACATGGGCTGTCACAAAGACACAGATTGTCAGCGGCAAGGCGGCGGGAATCTTCTCAGTCACATTCTGGAACGCGAAACAGGGTGTGGTTGTGGGCGGAGATTACACATTGGAGAGCGAGTCTAAGAATAACGTGGCTGTGACGAGCGACGGAGGCCGAACGTGGACTCTTATCAAAGGGACTGTGCCGAATGGCTACAGGTCATGTGTGGTCTTCATCCCCGGTAAGAATATGCCCACGCTCATAACCGTAGGCCCTTCAGGCTCGGACTATTCTGTGGATGGAGGAAACAACTGGGCTAGACTCGGTGCAGACGGCTTCCACAGCACAAGCTTTGCCGGTTCAAGCTCAGGCTGGGCGGTCGGCGAAGCGGGTCGCATAGCCAAATACCAGCGTGATTCTTCTCCTTCGTCACGTAAATGAATTCAAGACGGCAACTGTCTAAGACGCTGTATGCAGACTTCTACTTCACTGACATCTAAAGCTCTCTTTATATCCTGCGGCGAAATTTCCAACAGAAAGCCGCGCTTGCCTCCGTTGATGAAAATCCGTGGCAGCTCGAAGATGCTCTTCTCTACATAGACTGGAAAGCTGCGGCGCGTGCCGAAAGGGCTTGTGCCTCCCACCATGTAGCCTGTCTGTTTTTGCGCCGTCTCACGGCTGCACGGGCTAACCTGCTTGGCTCCGATTAATCTTGCCAGTCGTTTGGTAGAGACTTCGCAGTCACCATGCATCAGTATAATCAGAGGCTTGCGGCTCTCTGTTTCCATGACGATGGTTTTAATCACCTGATGCTCCGGTACACCCAGAGCCTGTGCCGACGCATGAGTCCCGCCATGCTCCTCGTATTGATATAGGTGCGGCGTAAAGCTGATCTTCTTTTCCCGCAGCATTCTAATCGCAGGCGTGATTGGATAATCCGACATGAGACTCTTTCAGGAATTCAGCTCATCTAAATTTACGCACTGTGCAAAGGCTGTTATACGGCTCCCTGAGGCTCGTCCGAATAATCCTGAAGGTATTGCAGCAGCCGCTCGCGCTCGTCCGAGTCCATCTTCTCTATACGCGCACCTATCAGGTAGGCTCCGTCCTGAGCCTGCTCATAATGCATGGGGCACGCATAAATCTCCACCGGCCCGGCGGGAATGGCTACCACAACTCTGAGCGCGTAGTCCTTTGCCGCCAGATAGTTTTCGTTGATTTGTGAAGCCTTCACCATGAGCATCAGACCCGTCTCGCTGATGTTCAGCGTGCGACCCATCAAAGTCAGCGGAAGATAGTTGGCCGGTAGCTTCCCATCCAGCACAGTCGCTATGCAGAGAAGATGAGCGAGGTGGCGGACGGGAAAGCGCGGGCGTTGGCGGCGATCCTTAGCAATCACAGATGTCATAGGCGGTCTCTGCTGTTCAATTGAACTTGAATTGTTAATATCTTCTTAGGGCTGTCTACTCACGGCGTTATGTTTGCTCGTCTGACTATCTGATTCTGTTGCGGCACCCCGCGCTCTACCCGTCGCCAAGTCTTAGCCTGCGCATCGTAAACCTCATAATCGCTGAAGGCCAGCGGAATAGAGACAGGGCTGTTGACAAAGGGAACGCCTGCGAAATGTAGATGCCAATTCTCAGGCTGTTCTTTGAGCCAGGTATTGCCGACCCTTCCCACCTGTGCTCCTGCGGCGATGGGAAACGGAGCGAAGTTTGCGGGGAAGGAAGCGGGTGCCGAAGCTTTCAAAGATTCTACGAGCGAGCCGTTTTTCATGTGCAGATAAGTGACGAACTCGCCCGTGGCTATCTCCATCTGCATATAATTGAAATTGTCCTTTGAGATGTTATCCGCAGGCTCCGGGTCGTTGTTGTCTGAGACGGCGACCACCAGACCCGCCGCCGCAGCGTAGACCGGCAGTTCAGCGCTTGACCCGTCAGCCCGCGCAAAGTCCCAACTGAAACAGCCGCCCCCATTATGGCTGAGCGGTTGACCATAGCCTTGTATAACTTTCCACGCCTGACCCGGCGCAAATGGAAGCAGCACTTTCGCACGGTTGAAGGGAAGAGGCAAAGATAGAGCATCCTGTTTGCTGTCCCTTGTTGAAGAGACACTGACTTCCGTTGCAGGCGATGTGAATGAGACCATGCGGCGCGCTGTTGTTTGAGCCACGGATGCATCGTCTCTCGTACGGTCGAAGAGATAGGCGGCGATAAGGCCAGCCTCAGTACCGTAGAGCCTGTGGCTTTCCTCATAGTAACTATTGAGAGTCTTCTGGCTCAGGGCGGAATTGAATACCGCCACGTCATCAATCAAGCCATAAAACTGCGCATCGCCGCGTGCTCTACGTCCCATGCGAAGCGTGCCTGCGGGCGCGTTTGCGCTTGAAGTAATTAACGCGCCTTCATTGTCCGGCTTAATCTCTGCGCCGTCCAGATAAAGCCTCAGCTTTGACCCCTCGCGCACGAGCGCCAGCCAGTGCCACTTCTCAGGAGCAAGCTTGCCTGCCGCCGTGTAGTAATAAGACCTGTCATTAATCTCTACCAACAGCCTTTCCGCTTTGATGCGGCCATCGCCATAGCCTGCCACCGCCACCAGATAGCTGCCCGTGCCTTTCACAGACAGAATCGGTGCCTGATATGCTCTCGCATACTGAATCATAAATCTAGCGGCGACGGTGTGATTCCGGCTGAAGAATTCCGCGAAGCTCAGGTCTGTATCTGCCACCCCTTGCCAGCCGAACGCGGCGGAGAGATTATCCGAAGCGCCCCTGTCTGCCGGAGTATAAACGTGCGACACATTTGATGGCAGGGTTTGTTTGAATGTGCGTCGTGAGTTGCCGCTTCTTACACGGGCGTTGGTCTGGCCGCAGATGACAGCGGCTACCAGTAAAAGCAGAAGGATAATGTTTCCGATTCTCATTTGTTAACGCCAGCCGGTTATCGTCCGAATTAACTTGCTTCACTTGATAATATCTCTTAATTCTATTTCCTTTGAAATATTATTAGTGATAGCCGAATGCAGGCAAAAGTTTATCACCCAGCCATCCCTTCTAGAGACAGACCGCGGCTGACCTGAACAGTATGAAGAAAGACAGGCAACTCTTAAATCTTTTGGTAAACAGGAGAATCGGCATTGTCCTGTTGCTGGGATTTTCATCCGGGCTGCCCTTTTTATTGACTGGCGATACCCTGCAAGCGTGGATGCACGACCTGAGCTTTAATGTGGGGACAATCGGAGTCTTCTGGCTGGCTACGCTCCCTTATTCTCTGAAGCTTCTCTGGTCTCCTTTGGTGGATCGCTATGTGCCGCCGTTTCTGGGGAGAAGGCGCGGCTGGATTATCATCTCCCAGATGATGCTTGTCCTAAGCATCTGCGCGCTGGCTTTTGCGCCCAGTCCATTCTGGTTCCCTCGGACGCTCTTTTTTCTAATTCTGCTGGTCACTATCGCCAGCGCGACCCAGGATATTGTTGTAGATGCTTACCGCGCCGAAATCCTGCGAGCAGAAGAGCTGGGGCCTGGGGCAAGCGCGGGCGTGATAGGGTATCAGTTGGGGCTGCTCGTCTCAGGCAGCCTCGCCCTCATACTTGCAGACCATCTGCCGGGCGAGGTAAATCAAAAATGGCGGCTTGTATATCTTCTGATGGCCGCCACCCTTTTGATTGGTATGGCCGCGACGCTCATCGCCAGGGAGCCGCGCATAGATGTACGCCCGCCGCGAACTTTCAAAGACGCTATAGTCCTGCCGTTCTTTGAGTTCTTTAGAATGAAGAAAGCGGTGGAGATTTTTCTCTTCATCTTCCTTTACAAGCTGGGTATTGTGCTGGCGACAGGCTTGACCACTCCCTTTCTTCTGGATTTGAGCTTTACCAAGACTGATCTGGCGGGAATCAACAAAGGTCTGGGTTTGATAGCGATGATTCTAGGCACGCTTATCGGAGGCATACTGGTGCCCCGGCTGGGGATGTTGCGCTCGCTGCTGTCTTTCGGAATCCTACAGGCGCTGTCGATTCTACTGCTCGCGCTGCTGGCTCATCTGGGTCACAACTATCACGTGTTCGTGACCGCAATTCTGTCGCTGGCATTCTTCGGCGGCATGGGAACGGCTGCCTATGTAGCATTCCTCATGAGCCTGTGCGATCAGCGTTTCACCGCCACGCAATACGCATTTTTCACCAGCCTGCTGGCGCTTTCAAGGACAATCACAAAAACCCCGTCAGGCTATTTGTCGGAGGCCGTCGGCTGGGAAACTTTTTTTCTCATATCCGCATTAGCAACCGTTCCGGGTCTGCTTCTACTCGCGTTTCGTTACAGAAGATGGGAACTAAGCGATAGCAGAAAGTGAAGGAACATAGAATGCTCAGGTATGACTAATGGCTTTGAGCTTGCGCTCTCGAAAGAACAGGAACAGGGGCAGAGCCGAAGACACGCCGACCATTAGATTGCAGAGGATGTAGACCCACAGGTTCTTCATGCGAAGCCTTCGCCCCTCTGAGAACACGAAGAGCCAGAGCACAACCGACGACACTATGACATCCAGCCCGAAGAAGGCGGAGGCATGCGTCTGGAAAAGCTGCCTGAAGAGCAGCGGCACGTCAAAGCCATACATCGCCAGAAACGGTATGAGCTGCGAAAGCGGAAGCAGCGTGCCCAGGATAGCTGCAATAAGATAGAGCCATTGCATAAACACCTCCACAAGCGGATATAAGTTAGACGCTTGCTATTCATCGCTGTTCAATGTGTAAGCGACGAGGCGATTATCTTTGACCGTGTAGAGCAGGTTTATAGTCTCGTCGCTGATGAATCGCTCGTCCGGGTCGTTCAAGGGAATCTGTCGCTCTGTACGCCCTGTGTTGATGTTGACTCCGGCAAGACCACGGCCTCCGCTTCTGCCCTTCAAGTCTGTGTAGAAATAGAGCCACTGCCCGCGCAAGGCCGCGAGCCTGCGGCGATGCCACAGAAAGCGCGAGAGCTTCTCTAACTGTGTCGCCGGGTCAAGACGATCCAGCAGGCGTTCTTCTACCTCCGAAGCAGAGGGGCGTGGAACCGTGATGCGCGGCGCAGAATAGTTTGAGCGAGCGCGCGAGAGAGTGCCGAAGGTTGAGAATTTATCTCTGACATATTCGCGCGAGTAGTTTGCTGCAAGGTCTGTCAGATTCGAGGCGGTCGCATGTGCTACCAGTCCAGACCAGCGTATGCTTCCGAGGGCGGTCGCCAGTTGTACTCCCCTGTAGGCAGTCATAGCCGCTCCGCCATAACGAAAGTATAGAGAGGCTGCGCGAGCCGCAATCGCCGCCACCGTGCGCAAGATTCCACGCCCCGGCGCGTTATGACGCTCGCGCCAGCTCTCTCGCCCGTCAACGAGCGCGAAAGCCGCGACCTCGTTGCGCCCTCCCACAACGGCCTCACCCTTCTCGTTCAGTAAAACGAAAGCGGCGCGTTCTATACTGTGCGAGACTTTCATGCGGCGCTTTCCATCTCGCGCGTCTATGAAGATTAGATCGTCGCGGTCTGCAACGATGATGGTGTTAGCATCCGGCATAGCCATGTTGGTGATGCCCTTATCCGCTCCCTTATAACGCCAGAGCACTTTCCCGTTCGTCGCATCAATTGCGCTGATGCCGTAAGGGCCGCGCTCGATTATCTCGCCGTCTTCGAGTCGTGTGAATCGCCCGCCCGTCCTGACAAAGAGACGGTCGCGCCCCATAATCATCTCCGGCGTCAGCCCCAAATCTTTAGCCTCCCATTTAGTTTCACCATCCGAGCGGGAGATGGCGCGCACGCGACCGTGCCCGGAGACGTATATGGAACCCTCATCGGCAACTGCGTCCGACTCCGTGAGCGCCAATCCCTCTTCGTTCACGCGAAACTTCTCACGTCTGCGCTCCTTTCCGGTTTGCGCTTCGAGCGATGTAATGCCTTCATAGAAGAGATATAGACGGCCATCAAGAAATGCGGGCGGGTGATAGTTATCCAGCGTGTACGGAACATCCTTGTCTCCCTCTTCGCTCCAGATGGTGGGCATCATCTCGACCTCGCTCTCAAGCTCGCGCTTCCAAAGCTCTCTGCCCGTCGCTAGATTGAAGACACGCACTTCAGGCCGCCGCTTGAAGCCTGAGCGCGCATGCCCCTTAGCATCGCGCACCAGCACGACTGCGACTAGATTCGACTCAGGCTCGAAAGTCATCTGCATGACGCCGCCACGCACTTTGTCCGAGCGCCAGATGGAATCGCCGGACACTATATCAACGGCTTCGAGGCGCGTTTTGTCGCCGCGCTCAAGGCTCAGGAGTAGAATGTCAGTGCCGGGGACGGGCGCGAGGTCTGTCTCGTCCAATCGAGTGTCTTTGCGCCGCCACAACACGTCGCCGGTTTCGGCGTCAACGGAGTATAGAGATTTCTCTGTGCCGACCAGGAGCACTCCCAATTCTGTAGACTGATAAAAGCGTACCTTGCCGTCAAGCTTTGCAGACCAGCGAGGCGCTGCCTGTGTGTTGAGCGCACAGGAAGCACAAAAAAGAAGAACGAGCGCGGCGGAAAGAATCGCCCTCTTTGCCTGCTTTCGCTTCGCAGGAGTGGTATGAGTTAAAAGCATTACTATATTATTCCCCTCGGACTGAAATTCTCGTGCGCAGCAATATTTCTCAGACGAACTTAAAATAGCGGATAGTTGCCGGTCAATGCGACATCGAAGAAGGAAAAAGGAAAAGTAATGGACGATAAAGATTTGGATGATCCCGCGACGACGACGCAGACGCTTAAAGTAAACATCTTCGATCAGCTCTACAGTCTACGGTCTCCAAAAGGCGAGGAGCACGTCAGGCGTATGGCGCAGATAGTGGACGAGCGTATGCGTCAAATCGCGGCGCACACCACGACCTTTGAGCTATCGCGCATAGCAGTCCTTGCCGCTTTGAACATAGCGGACGAGCTTCAAGACCTTAGAGCCAGCCGTGCAGAGACAGAAGCTTCGCCCTCGCAATCCTCCAATGAAGCTGATGGAGCGGAAGCCTCACCGCCGGATAGCCCCGCCAACAGCGACGAGACGAATAAGGGGCAGACATGGTTTGAAGCCATTTTTGATGCCGAAGTGCCCGTCAAGGACAGGAGCGAAAGACTCAGCAGCCAAATCTCCACCAAGCTCAAGACAACTCGACAGGACAATTCAAAAGACGCGGACGCGGCAGATAAAGCGGATAGTTAGCCCAAAGTGTAAATTCCTTAGTCCCGCAAGGGACGATTGAAAATATCCCAGCCATAAATGGCTGGGAATATTGCGTAGAAATTATATAGAGTCCCGTAGGGACGACTGAATAAAAGCGGAAGCACTGTTCAGTCGTCCCTACGGGACTCAACGATTTTCTCTACAACTTATCCCCTAAAGTGCTGGGCTATTACTCAGTCGTCCCTACGGGACTTTGAAAAGAGCTTCTAAGAGTTTAGCGCAACTGCTTTTTGAAGACGCGCCGCGACCGCTGGCGGGTCGGACTGCCGGACGATGATTTGGGGAGTCCTGTGCCATGCGGCGCACTCACGCAAAGCCGTTGCAATGTCGTCAAGCATCTCGCCATTCGCGCGCACGCCCGGCTCCATGTGGAGCGACTTGATTTCAAAGACTCCATCCTTGCGATGCGCCTTTGCGTCCAATCTTCCGACCAACTCGCCGCGCCTCAGTATCGGAAGCGTGAAGTATCCGTAGCGGCGCTTCGGCTCAGGCGTGTAGCATTCTAATCTGTAGTCGAAGTCGAACATAAAGCGTGTACGTGCGCGATCCCAGACCACCGGGTCGAAAGGCGAGAGCAGCGTCGTGTGCTCCATTTTCAATGAACCCGACAGCACCGCTTTTATTAATTTGAGATTGTCAGGATGAACATACGCAGGCTCGTCCCAGCCTTCCACCTCAACTGAAAACAAGGCTCCCTCGTCAGCTAAAGCGTGTACGGCATCAAGCGTCTCACGCATGTTCGTGCGAAAGTAATCCGCGACCCAGCGCGCCTTCGCTACACCCAGGGCACGCACCGCCTTTAAGGCCAGCTCACGTCTCACATCTTCCGCAGAAGGAAGCTGGCTATCGTCCCAACGGGGAAGCACGCGCTCTCTAAGGTCGTAGACGCGCTGGAAATTCTGGCGGCGCGCTATCATCAGCTCCCCGGCTGTGAAGAGCGTTTCAAGGGCGCGCTTCTCCGTCTTCCATTCCCACCAACCACCGGCCTTGCCGTCCCTGCGCTCGAAGTCTGCGGCACGCACAGCGCCGCGCTCGCGTATGAAATTCTTGAGCCAGTCAATCTCTTTTCGATGAGCCTTCGCCCACTCCCCGGAATATTTCCATCCCATTGACTCTGCGTTGAGCATGCGACGGCGATAGAGCGGGTAGTCTTCCACTGGAAGAAAGCTGGCCTCGTGCGACCAGTATTCAAAGATAGCGCCCTCTTCCAGAAGCTCTTCGAGCCACTTCGGCTCATAGTCGCCAAGACGACTCCACAGCACGAAGTAAGGGCTGCGTGCGACGACATGTATGGTGTCTATCTGTAGCACGCCCATGCGGCGAATCGTCTGTAGCACATCCCGCTTGCTTGCCTTCTTCTTCCGGGCAGGAATGAGCGCTTGCGCGGCGAGCAACATCAGCCGTGTACCTGTTTTGTCTAGCTGCATCAGCCTAAGATAAAGGCAAGTGGGCGCGGGCTTCAACAGGGAGCATCGTTTTTATAGCCCGCCAAAAAAATTCTGTAGGACGTTATCCAGCGCGCCTGAAAGACCCGCCTCTGGTGCTAAGTGCCGAGATTTCAAAGGCTTAACTGTTTCCCTCAGTCGGCTGGCGATGCTTTTACGGATGATTTTCCCGCGTTTTGGCTCACAAGGCTCCCGGCTCTGTTAAAACCTCAAGAATTCCTCAAGTCTAAATCCTTAATATTCCAGACAGTTTCGGCCTCGAAAAGTTTGGGGCGCGGGGCGAATGGAAGTGATTGAACTCTTATGTGCTCGACGAGGCGCGGCAGCGATTAAGTGCCGCACGAATTCCTCATCGAATGGTCATCCCCGAACGGGCGTTACCTGGAATCAGGACTCTGGAAAATGCAACTAATCCTCGACAAAATCACGACCCCCGGTGAGCTACACACAATCACGCGCACGCGCCTGCTCAAGGTTCTGCAAGAGAGTCTGGCGACGTGTACTTCGACTGTCATCAACGGACGCGCCGGGACGGGTAAGACCCGGCTGGCAACCGATTTCGCTCACGGCTGCGGTCGCCAGATCGCCTGGTACAAGGTCGATGCCGCCGACAGCGGCCTGAGCATCTTCTTTCAATATCTGGTGGAGAGCGTGCGAAGGCAGCGCCCGGACTTCGGCCACGAAGCCCTTGCGCGCTTGCTGGATGAAACCACTACGATTGAGGACGTTCCGCTACTGGCGGAGGCGTTCGTCTACGAGCTGCTGGAGTCGGGCGCGCAGCCCCTTTTGATTGTCATAGACGACCTGCATCTGGTTTACGACGCGGAGTGGGTGGTGCCGTTTTTCCGGCGGCTGCTTCCGCTCCTGCCCATGGACGCGCACATGCTGATTACCGGGCGCAGTCTTCCACCCGCACCGCTCTGGCGCATGCGCTCCAAGCAGATGCTCTGCGTGGTCGAAGAATCTATGCTGGCATTTACGGAAGAAGAGACGAAGAGATTATTCGATGCCTACGGCCTGTCGGACAGGGAAGTGAAAGCGGCGCTCGTGGAGACGCACGGGCGTGCGGCGGTGCTGGACGCCCTGGCTCGCCTGAAGAGCGCGTCCGACAGGGTTGCAGAAAGCATTGCCGCCATGAAAAGACAGCGGCAAAAGCTTTCACCTGCATTCGGTTCATAGCCCAACGCGAAAAGCAGGGATGAGGGCGGAGGGATGAGATTGGGACAAAGCCTCGCTTTGATTATTTAATTTAATCACGCCTGCAAGGCGTGTCTAATTTTCATCCCTCATCGCTGCCGCCCTCATCCCTGCTCTTTCAACGCCTGGATGGTGAGTATTTCGCTGTGATAAGCTCGACGGGTCTTCAAGAGTCCACAAAGAGCAGGCCGTTTGAGGAGGGGCTACCGGCGAAAGGTGAGCCTCCGTCCACGGCACAGCCCATCCATTTTATGAAGGAGACGCCACTGTCACAGCCAGCCTTCTTCCTGCGCACGAAGCTGCTGCCGCCTCGGCCTACTCCTTCGCTTCTTTCGCGTCCGCGCCTTACGATGCGCCTCGAACATAATCTTGAGCATCCTGTCACGCTCGTCACAGCCAATGCCGGTTCCGGCAAGACGACCTTAGTCGCAGATTTCGTGCGCGGCAGCGCTCGCTCATTCGTCTGGTATCAACTGGATCACACGGATGCAGACCCGGCTGTATTCCTGGGCTACATCACGAATGGAATCAAGCAGTCGGTCGAGGGCTTCGGCGAAGTCATGCTCTCTTATCTTCAACAGGCAGCGGACGAGCTGGCGCAGCAGCCGGAACGCGCCGTTGACGTATTGCTCAACGAGGTTCTGGAAAAGATAGAGCAGCAGCTAATCATCGTGCTGGATGATTATCATCATCTTGGAACCGATACGGCTGTGCATCGAGTGGTTGACCGGCTCATACAGTACATGCCGGACGTGATTCACCTGATTATCATCACGCGCGACATGCCTCCGCTTTCGATTGCGCGCCTGCGCTCGCACAACTCTCTGGCCGTAATAGACCGCTCAGAGCTTCTCTTTACGGATAAAGAGACGCAGGAGCTTTTCCGGCAGGTCTTCGATCTAGAGCTGACGCCTGAGCAGTTGAAGGAATACAGGGAGAGAACGCACGGCTGGATTACGGCCTTGCAGCTTGTGCGTCAGGTGGCACAGCGACAGGTGCTCTCGCAAACTGAGGACGGCGCGACGCTTGATCTGGTGGAGGTCTTGCGTCAATCCGAGCGCGACATCTTCGACTATTTCGCAGAAGAGGTCTTTGCAGACGAGCCGGAAGACGTGAGGCTCTTGCTGCCGCCCCTCTCGCTGCTTGACCGCATCGAGACGAGCACCTGTCACGCTCTTTTTCCTGAAGCTAATTGCCGGAACATGCTGCCCGTGCTGGTGCGCCGCAACGTCTTTATAACCATCGCTGCGGACGAACGTGGCGAAGAGTATCGCCTGCATCCGCTGTTTCAGAGCTTCCTGCGCCGCCGCCTGCGCTCGGAGGTCGGTAAGAATGGTGTGGCCGCAGAGCACGCGCGCTTCGCAGACCATTTTCTTGAGTGCGGCGTGTGGGAAGAGGTCATGCATCACTTGTTGGCGGCGGAAGATTACGAGCGCGCAGCCTCCATCATCGCACAGGAGGGAAGCCGTTGGATTACAAACGGCACGCTCTCGTCGCTCGTTACTTACGCAGAGGCTCTACCGGCGGCAGTGCTTGAATCACAACCTCGCGCACTGCTGCACCGCGCCGAAGCTGCTCGTCTAGAGGGCGAGTACGATGCGGCGCAATCCCTGTTTCGTCGCGCAGTACAACTTCTTCATGAAAGAGAAGACCGCGAATGGGAGGCCGAAGGGCTTCACTCTCTGGCGACAATCGCGCGCCGCAGGGGCGAGTTCGAGACGGCTTTCTCTTATCTGGATCGCGCCGTAGCATTGACGGACGAGGGCGCGCTCGTGCGTACGAAGTGCGGCAACACGCGCGGGCTTTGCCTGCTGGCGACGGGCGAGCTTGAAGCAGCCGAAAGGGAGTTTCGCGCCGCGCTGCAACTTGCTGAAGAACAGGGCGAAGAGCGCTACAGCCGCCTGATTGCGCACAACCTTGGATTGCCCGCTATGATTCGCGGCGATTTCGGCGAGGCTCTGCGCTGGTTGCGACGCATCCTGCCGGAAAATAACGACCAGCCGCCCGCGCCGCAGGAAGCCACGGCTCATCTGAATATGGCGCGCGCCTATTTTTATCGCGGAGACATGGGGTCTTGCGAAAAGCATCTGGATCAGGCATTGGAGCGCAGCCAGCTCTTTAATCAGACCTCTCTGCACGGCGAGATATTCGAGACCTACGGCAATCTCTATCGTGAGACGGGGGATGTCGCGCGCGCTTCTGAATTTTACGAACGCGCCTCGCGCGCTCATGAAGAATCCGGCATAGAGATTACGCGCCACGAGTTGCTGGACGAGCAGGCCGTGCTGCTGCTTCAACTGGGCGACCTCGTTGCAGCGCGCGAAAGAATAGACCGTCTCATCAGTGCGCGCGAGCGAGCCGGGGACAGGATGGGCGTGACGACCGCGAGCCTTGTGCGCGGGCGCATCATGCTCGCGCAGGGTGACGGGACGAACGCGTGCGCGTCACTTCTTCCGGTTCTCAACTATTTTCGTGAGCACCGGCTCAATTACTACGAAGCGCAGGCTTCTATGGCGCTCGCCGCATGTGATTATCGCGCGGGCGAAGAGCGAGAAGCGCTTGAGCACCTCAGACGCGCCGTTGATCTGGCGGCGCGCTACGATTATGAGTACTGGCTGAAGCGTCAGGTGGAACAGCACCGCGAGCTATTTACTAATACGGAGGCGGCGGAGCTTCTTCCGGCAGACCTGCGCGCTCACCTTGCCTCCGCCCCACAGAAAGAGCAGGGACACCAAGCAGCTCCTTCGCCCGTCATAGTGGTTTCCCAGCAGGCTGTCACAGACCTGACCATCAACATGCTCGGCCCTGTGGAGATTTTCCGCGACCACGCCAGACCGCTCGCGGCGGATGCCTGGACGACCAAACGCGCGCGCGACATCCTGTGCTACATAGCTTCGAGGCGGCATCGCCGCGCGTCCAAGGATGTCATCATAGATACCTTCTGGAGCGACGTGGATTTCGAGGTCGTGGAGAAGAACTTTCATCCGACCATTTCGCACATACGCAAGGCGCTCAACAGCAATCAACCGCTCAAGCAGAATTTCCTTCTCTACCGCGACGGCGATTACCAGCTTAATCAAAGCTTCTCTTACTGTATAGACACGGCTGAGTTCGACCGCCTGCTGACGGAAGGCGAAGCGGCGCGGCGTGCCAGAGAGTTCGAGCGCTGCATCAATTCTTACGAGAGCGCCATCGCGCTTTATCGCGGCGAGTTCATGCAGGGCAGCTATGACGACTGGGTTGAAGAGCAGCGCACCTATTATAGAGAGCAGTACCTGCGCATGCTTGAGTCTCTGGCCTCTGTCGCGCAGAAGATGGAAGACTGGCAGCGCTCGCTCGATCTGGCGCAGCAGATTTTGCGCGAAGACCCCTTCCGCGAAGACATACATTGCATGGTCATGCGCGCCTTTTCGGCCACGGGCAACCGCGCCGCCGTCAGGGAGCAGTACGAGACTCTGAGCCGTTTGCTTCAGAAAGAACTGGGCGTAGAGCCTGTGGCGGAAACGCGAAAGGTCTACAAGGAGTTGATGGGTTGAAGAAATGATTTTTTGAAACAGTTTCGTTAAATCTAACGGTATATTAGTTTTAACGGAAAATCGCAACGTCAACGCAACAATCTTGAGGGAAAGAATTTTCTATAATCAGTAACATGACGCTTTTCCTTTTGGTTGTTGTTTTACCTCGCCTTTGAATTGAACCGGTAGCAAGCTAGTAAGCGCTCGTCTAAAGGAGCGCGATTTTCCTGAGACCATGTCAAGTAAATTATTGGACGTATCCAGACAAGTCTTCGCGCTTTCATTAATTATCCTTCTGTGCGTCGGCCCGGCCAGCGCAGGCATCGCCGTGACCGGAGCGGACGGCATCGCCACGACCGGCGCAGACGGCATCTCCTTTATAAACGTTTCCGGCATTGCAACCACTGGCGCGGACGGATTTCTTACCTTTAACGTCAACGGCATAGCGACCACGGGCGCGGATGGTATTGCCACGACCGGCGCAGACGGCGCGACCTACACTGGAACAAACGGCATCGCCACAACGGGCGCAGACAGCATGAAGATTGCTCGCGCCGACGGCATTGCGGTAACGGGAGCGGACGGCATTGCAGTCACAGGCGCAGACGGCACGACCTACCAGGCAAACTCAATTCTCATACGCAACGCAAACGGCATCGCCACGACGGGCGCAGATGGTATAGCGACCACAGGCGCAGACGGCATCGCCACAACCGGCGCAGACTCATTCACAATCAAACACGCGGACGGAATCAAGACCGGCAAAGTTCAGGGCATAGCGGTCACGGGCGCAGACGGCATCGCCGTGACAGGCGCAGACGGTAAGACCTACTCCATATCGCCTGATGGCATAGCGGTCACGGGTGCAGACGGCATCGCCGTGACGGGCGCGGATGGGATTGCAGTTACCGGCGCTAATGGGATTGCCACGACGGGCGCGGACGGCATTGCCACGACCGGAGTTGATTCCAAAGGGCTGAAGAGCGTTGACCCTGAGCTAGCAATTGCGCTTGATAGAATGACTGACGATAGCAGTGTTAACGCAGCCATCGTCTATCACAGGTTGCCGACCGATGCGGACATAGCAGAGCTTCAAAGCATAGGCGTTGTGGGCGGCACACGCTACCGCGTGCTTCCGGTTATCATCGTCACGGCGACGCGCAGGCAGCTCATTGCCGTTTCACGTCTCTCAGCCGTGCGCTCTATCTATGGCAATCGAACGCTCTCATCGAACATCGCCCCTGTTAATACTCTTAATAGAACTGACCGCCTTCGCACTGACTCCGAGCTGACGCGCCGAAACAGCGGCATGCCCTTTAGCGGTCGCGGCGTCACGGTGGCGTTGATTGATACAGGTCTCGACGGCACGCACTCAGATTTCACTGGCCGCGTAGCGCAGAATGTGAAGCTTGCAGATACGCAGAGCGCCAGCGTCGGTTTCAACTATCCGGTTAATACAGAGGGTTTGCCGAACACGGATCAGGCTTATGGTCACGGCACATTCGTCGCCGGTACGATTGCCGGAAGCGGCGCACGTTCGGGCGGCAAGTACGCGGGCGTTGCGCCGGGCGCACGGCTCGTGGGCTTGAGCGCGGGCGATTTGACGCTCTCCTTCGTCCTGACGGGCTTCGATTACCTGCTTGAGCGCAATGCTTCATTGGGCGTGCGCGTCGTCAATTGCAGCTTCTCTGCCAACACTGTCTTCGACGTGAATGACCCTGTTAACGTCGCTACCAAAATGCTGAGCGACGGCGGCGTCACGGTGGTCTTCTCTGCGGGCAATACAGGCTCAGGGCTTCACACTTTGAATCCTTACGCGGTCGCGCCCTGGGTTATAAGCGTCGGCGCAACTGACGAGCGCGGGCGGCTCGCAGATTTTTCTTCGCGCGGCGCGTTCGGAAGCACGCTGTTTCGTCCGACTCTTGTTGCGCCGGGTGTCGCGGTTGTTGCACCCAGAAGCTCCACGAGCGCGACGGGTGCTCTCGGTCTTGCCACGGCAAGCGACATGGCGCAGCTTTCGCCTTCGGAAACTCCGTACTACACGACCGCGAGCGGGACTAGCTTCTCAGCGCCGCAGGTGGCCGGAACCGTGGCGCTCATGCTCGAAGCCAACCCGCGCCTGACGCCTGCACAGATTAAAGACATCTTGCAGCGCACGGCGACGCCGCTTCCTTCCTATTACGGGCACGAGGTCGGAGCGGGCATGCTTAATGCTCATGCGGCGGTGCTGGAAGCCGCATTCCCGCAGAGACGAATCGGCGCGTGGCGCTCTACGCTTGATCGCGGGCAGGTGCGCTTCGTCAATGATCCTATGCAGAAATTCAGCGGCACAGTCTCTTCAAGCAGCGGGTCTGAAGTTACTCTGAACATTCCCGAAAACACGCTCGTCGCAAGCGTGCAGGTTGCATGGGGGCCTATGACGAGCACGAACGACCTTGGGCTTGCGGTTTACGATTCGAGCGGCACGAAGCGCGCGGAATCGAATGTGCTCAATCTTCCGGGCTTGACGGGCAAGCGCGAAAGCGTCGCGCTCAGTGCGGCTCAGGCCGGAACATGGCGAGCGCGCGTCACCAACACGCTTGGAGCGGCACCGACTGCTCAAGCCTTCTCAGGCGTTCTCGAAACCACGCGCGTAGAATATGCGCCGCTCTCTGATCTGGGTGGATTAGGCGCAGCCGCACGCCAGGATATTAATCAGGCGCTCAGAATGTTCTTGATGACGCCTGACGGCAATCACTTCAGGCCGCAACTCGGCGTCACGCGCGCAGATTTGGCAGCCGCTCTGGTGATGAGCGGTCGCGCGCCGCAATATCTGCCGGGTCAATCTTCTTTCACGGACGTGAGCGACCCGCTCACGATGCTCTTTGTAGAAAGCGCGCAGAGCGCACCGGGCGGGCCGCTCTTCATGGATGCTCAGCCGGGCGGAGCGTTTCGTCCAGACGCTCGTGTAGACAGGCTCGCGGCAATAGTCGCGCTGGTTCGCGCAGCGGGTCTTCAGTCAGAAGCCGAAACGAGAAAAGGCGAGGTGCTGAGCTTTACGGACACTAATCTAATCCCATTGGCCTTGCGCGGTTACGTGGCGGTCGCGGTTGCGCGCGGCCTCATTCAAGCAGACGGCATACAGTTTCGCCCGCAATCCGATTTCACTCGCCTTGAGCTTGCTCATGCGCTCGTCACGATTACGAAATAGCTGGCAGGCCGAAGCGACTCCGTTCGACGTATGAAGAGCGTGGCTGAACATTTCAGCCACGCTCTTCATATTTTATTAACGTCAGTTCGACGTAAGAGAACCTAGCTCCGTAGGAGCTGTATGTTTATAGCTTAAAGTTCCCAAAAAGAGCCTGGCTCCGTAGGAGCTATATGTTCTCAATTAATTAACATATAGCTCCTACGGAGCTAGGTTTCATATGTCATCTGGAGACTATAAACATACAGCTCCTACGGAGCTAAAAACATTCTGTACATTCTTATATCGAACTAACGTTTCTTATATCGATCTTAAGCCTCGTCCACCAGGGCTTTATACTCAAAACTCATTTCCCTTTCGAGCGTAACGCGCTATCTATAGCCTGTTCTGCCAGCGGAGCCATGACGGCGTAGCCTTGTGCGTTCGGATGTACCCCGTCAGAGGACAGGTCTGCCTTCAGCATGCCTTTATCATCCACCAGCGCGCTGTAATAATCCAGGTAAGTGAAGCCTTGAGCGCTCGCATAATTCCTGAGTCTGTTATTCAGCTCGATGATTTTCGCAGGCCGTTCCTGACGGGTTTGAATGAGGGGCTGGCCGTCTGCCCTGCGGCTGTAATCGTTGACGGGCAAGACCGAGGCGAGGACAACGAGTATGTGATGTGCTTCGGCCAATTCTGCCATCGAAGCTAGATTGTTGAAGGCCGTCTCTACATCGCCCTCCTGGAAATCATTCGTGCCGCCCAGAATGACTACTACGCGCGGGTTGAGCGCGATAACATCCTGACGAAAACGTGCGAGCATCTGCCCTGTAATCTGCCCGTCGATTCCACGATTGATATATGGCTTTTGCGGGAAGAATCCGCCGAACTCTCGTCCACTCCAATTACTTGTGATCGAGTCGCCTATGAAGACCACGCGCGTCTCCGATGGCTGCGGAGGCTGGATTGCTCGATTGGCCTCTGCATATCGCCGCAACTGAGGCCAATCGAGCAGAGTGCTTTCCGCCTTAGCCAATCGTTCTCTGAGGGCAGAAATTTCCCCTGCGCTGCGAGTTCTTTCCAATTGCATTCCGACCTGAAATGAGATGGCGATGAGAAGGACTGAAAGCAACAGGGCTAATATAACCAGCTTGACAGCTTTGTTCATCCAATAAGCTACCTCTTATAGATATTGCCACTTCGCAGTAACTTGCCGCAGGTGAAAAACGGCCTACTTGTTGACGAACAGCTCTTCGGCATTCCAGAGCGAGTAGGGAACTATGTTCGAGGGGCGATAATTACGCACGCGCGTGTTGGCGGCAGAGAGGATGTGGCGCGCGACTATGGGGATGACTGGTAATTGCTCGGCCAGTATAAGCTGCGCGTCGCGGAAGAGGGCTTTGCGACGCTCCGCGTTTCTCTCATGCGCCTGCTCTTTGAGCAGTTCGTCCAATCTTATTTCCCAGGCTTCGGTCGGCGCGGGCTTCTTCGGCTGCCACGGGCGCGTTGGGCTGTTGCTGACCAGATAGTTGACGTAAGAAGACGGGTCTGGTTCCGTGAGGGAAGTGCCGAGCAGTATCGCGTCATAATCAAGGCTCTGCTGCCAGTGAGCCGTCAGCGCCTGAAACTCTATGGGCGCGACCTGTACCTTGATGCCTAAGCGCGCCAGGTCTTCCTGTATGATCGCGGCCATACCCTTTCGTACTTCATTCTCCACCGGCACGATTAAAGTAAACTCGACGCGGTTGCCTTTTGAATCCACAAGCTCGGGCGCATCCTTCGAGCCGCGCTGGTTGAAGCCCGCTTCGCGCAACAGGTCGCGTGCTTTATCCAGATTGTATTCGGTGCGCGGAACATCAGTAGCCACCCACGCGCGATTACCGGGTGAGACGAAACCGTAGAGCGGCGTGGCAAGTCCTTGCAAGACAGAGGTAGCGATTGAGTCGCGGTCAATGGCATAGGAAACGGCGCGGCGGAAACGCACATCAGTGAACCATGCACGCTTCGCAGGGGCAACGATGGGCTTGCCGCCCTGTTCGCCCTCGTTGAGATTGAACCATAGATGATCCGTAGTTAATCCGGGGCCAAGGTCGTAGGCGCGCACCTGTCCGCCGCCCGCGCGCAGCGAGACGTAATCGGTCGGGCGTATGCGATCAACTACGTCCAGAGCATTCTGTGTCAGGCGCGTGAGCGCAACATTCGCATCGCCCACGACTTCTAAGTTGAGCGTGTCCAGATAGGGAAGCTGGGTGCCTGCGGAATCTTTCTTCCAGTAGTATGGATTGCGCTTTAAGGTGACACGCTCGCCGGGTGCGGATGCTTCGATCATGAAAGGCCCGGCAATGACTATGCCCTTCGGGTCTTCGTTGAGACTGTAACGGTCGCGCAATGTCCCGCGCTTCAAGTCTGCTTCCAACGCGTGGCGCGGCAGGACGGCCAGATTCGACAGATAGTTTTCCGGCGTGGCGATTGATTCGGGGAACTGTAGCCGCAGGCGGCGCGCATCAATCGCGGTGACTTCTATAGGGCGTCCGCCGATCATCATAGCGTCGCGAAAACTGGGCGAAGCTGTGCGCTCGTCGTATAGAGCTTGAAAAGTAAAGAGCACGTCGTCAGCCGTCAATGGATGCCCGTCGGAAAATTGAAGGCCGTCGCGCAGGGTTAAGTCTAGCGTGCGACCGTCATCGTTGAGCTTCCATTCGGCGGCGAGCGCTGGCCTGTAAGCCTGCGTGTCGTGGTCGAATTCCACCAGCCGCCCACCCATCAGAAAGAATGCGACCGTCAGCGAGTACTCTTCGGAGACCATCAGGTAATTGAAGGTCTTGGGCGGCGAAGTGAGCCGGAAGGTTAACGAGCCGCCGCGAGTGCCTGCGACGCGTTCACGTGGCAAATCCTGTGCAGGCTGTTTGGACGGCTCGCTCGTGCGCTGGCAGGAGCCTGTGAAAGCGGCTGCGAGCAGTATGATAAGAAGAGCGGTTTTAGGCAGACGAAATCTCATCTTCTTCCGGATGATTCGGGTCTGGAATAAATTTTCGATATTGCTGTCTTCAGGCGAAGCCGGGCGGATTCAATCATGAATAAGCAAAGAATGTCCAGCGTTAACTTCATTACACTCTTGTTGCATTTCAAAATAGATGTTAGATAACGTCAAGCTGGATTGGAGAGAGTAGAGCACGAAACCACGAATTCACACTAAGCAGCGCGAAATGGAAGCAATCTAATGCTCACGCTGTTATTCCTTCGTGTTGTTTCGTGTGAATTCGTGGTTCCCCTTCGGAGTTCTTAAAGGAAACGCGAGTGCTGAGAACAGTTGTCTACAGATTACTACAGGGCGTGCTGGTGATTCTGATTGTCTCGGCTCTGACCTTCGCTCTGCTTGCCGCTGCGGGGGGCGATGCGCTGAGTTCGCTCGGCGGCGACCCGCTCGTCTCGGAGCAGACGGTGCAAGCGCTCAGGCACACGTACGAATTGGATAAGCCGCTCGTGGTTCGATACGGGCGCTGGCTCAAAGGGATTATGAGCGGAGAGATGGGCTATTCCCTCTATTATCACACGCAGGTGTGGAGCATCATACGGCCTCGCCTCTTCAACACTCTCGCTCTGGCTTCAGTTGCGCTCCTTTTAGCGATGACAATCTCGCTCGCCTTGGGTTCACTTGCGGCTCGTCGCCCGCGAGGATGGGCTGATAAGTTGACGAGCGCGGTGGTGCTCATCGCGGCATCGAGTCCCAGAATCGTGCTGGCGCTCATCGCTCTTGCGCTCATAGCGCGCTCACCCTCTTTTGCCATGAACAACGGGGTGAGCGCAAATTTCGGCGTCTCCCTGATGCGGATTTTTATCCCGGCGCTTATCTTGAGCGTGCCGCTCATAGCTATCTTTCTGGCACAGGTGCGTGATGGCCTCGTCGTCGCTTTAAGAGAAGATTTCGTGCAGGTGGCGCGTGCCAAAGGCTTAGACGAAAGGGCTGTCATCCTGCGCCACGCTCTGCGCGGAGCGCTCAATCCTTTAATCACTCTCTTCGGCCTCTCTCTGGGAAGCCTGATAAGCGGCTCGGTCATCATAGAGACTATCTTAGGCTGGCCGGGTCTGGGGCAGTTGAGCATCGTCGCCGTGCAGGCGCGCGACGTTCCGCTGCTGATGGGTGTCGTGTTGATTACTGCAACGGCTGTGTTGATTGGAAACCTGGTTGCGGACATCCTGCTGTGCCTGAACGACCCGCGCCTGCGCCACGGAGCGAGTACCGTCGCCGGGGCAACAGGTGTACAGGCCGCGCCCCTTTCTTGAACCGCGATGATGCAAGCGACTGGAGTACAGGCCGAGCCTGATACTGTTAGCGAAACGGAGGACGAGGGCGGATTGCGGCGCACCTCTAGCTTTAGTCGCGCTCTGCGTTTCGCGCGGCGACGCCCTAAGTTTCTGGCGGGCTTCCTTATCATCTCTCTCTTCTACACGGTCGCGCTCTTTGCAGACTTTCTTGCGCCTTACGATTATCGTTCGCAGTCAAGAAGGGAATTGCTTGCGCCGCCGACCATCATCCATTTTCGTGACGAGCGAGGCGAATGGCACTTGCGACCCTTCGTCTACGCGCGCCGCCTCGTTGACCCGCTCGAACGCCGCTACGCAGAGGACACAACGCGCCGCTACCCTGTAGCACTTTTCACGCGCGGCCACTCGTACAAGCTCTTCCGTGTCTTTCCGACAGACAGACATCTCTTCGGTTTACAGGATGAGAATGCGGAGGTTGCACCGCGTGTTCATCTGCTGGGAACGGATGCGCTCGGGCGCGATAGATTGTCGCGTCTGCTCGTCGCGTCAAGGTTCTCGCTCGTAGTAGGCCCTCTGGGCACTCTTCTGGCCTGCGCGCTCGGCATCATACTTGGCTGCATAGCGGGTTATGCAGGGCGCTTCGTTGACGCAGTGCTGATGCGTGCGGCTGACGCCATGATGTCGCTGCCTGTGCTTGTGCTAATCCTTGCGGCACGCGCCGCCTTTCCGCTTGAGCTGCCGCCGTCGCGCGCCGTTCTGCTGTTAGTGACTATCTTCGTCGCCGTCGGCTGGGCAGAGATGGCACGTCTCACGCGCGGGCTGGTCGTAGCCATCAGAGAGCGTGAGTTCGTACTGGCCGCAAGATGCATAGGTTTGACAAAGACGCGCATACTCTTTCGCCACATCCTGCCGAACGCCGCCGCGCCGCTCATCGTGCAGGCGACCATCCTCCTGCCCGCTTTTCTACTGACGGAAACGGCGCTCTCTTTTCTGGGAGTTGGATTGCAGGAGCCGGAGGCAAGCTGGGGCAATATGCTGATGGCTGCGGGCGACATCACGCTTCTAGGCAACCAGCCTTTTCTAATCCTCGCGCCCGCCTTCGCCATCTTCTTTTTCGTGCTGGGCGTGAGATTACTGAGCGATGGGTTGAAATCGAAGAATCTGTTTGAAAAAGCATCCTCAGTCCCGTAGGGACGATTGAGAATAGCCCAGCACTTCAGTGCTGGGTATGGAAGGCGGAAAAAGTATTGAGTCCCGTAGGGACGACTGAAATCTTTCCTTGATTTATTCAGCCGTCCCTACGGGACTCAAACGTTAAATCGCCACTTTGACCCAGCCATAAATGGCTGGGCTACTATCACTCGTCCTTGACGGGACTTTAAAACAGATTCTTAATGAAGGACATGTCGCACCTCGCGGAGCTTGATTCTTATAATCAAAACTATAGACATTAAGCCCCTACGGAGCCTTAGCGGTGAACCGTCTTAGAAGCAGTCTCACTCAAAACGTAATTCTGAACTACATACTTCCACGGCACGATGATGCTAATCATGGGTGCCCAAAAGAAAATGTGTGCCATCTCTTCGGCGGGTGAGCCTGCAAGTGTGCCAGCCCGCCACAAGGGATATGCGACCACGATAACCCAGAGTGACTTATAAAAGATCATGAAGATCACTATCGGCAGCCACTTTAGCGGCCTTATCAGCCCAAAGATAGACAATGTCGGGTACGCCGCCCAGACGCAGAATGCCACGGCCTTGGTGTGATCCCACGGCCCCTGGTGGTTGATGATCGTTGCCCACGTCTGCAAACCCACGCCAACGAACATCAGGAAATAGAGCACCCTCAGGAGGTAAATGTTTATCGGGCGAACGCCTTCGTATTTGACGTAGTTCGGTGTGAAGATATATTTGATGATTGACATAGCGGTGAGTTTACGTGCGGAATGGGGAAGAGGTTCCAAATTTTGCTCAGATGCTATTTATGAGACTGTTTCTAACTTTTTCCGGACTGTTGTTTTGAAATCCAGTTGTTGATTTTTGTCTCAAGCACGTCGAGCGGGAGCGCGCCGTCTCGTAGAATCTCGTCGTGAAAGGCGCGCAACTGGAAGCGAGAGCCTAGAGTCCTTTGCGCTCTGTCGCGCAAGGCCAGAATCGCAAGCTGCCCTGCTTTATAGGAGAGCGCCTGCCCCGGAATAGCCATGTAGCGTTCTATCTCAGCCGTGATTCTGTCTTCGCTTAGTCCCTCATTTTCCATAGAGAAGGCTATGGCTTGCTCGCGCGTCCAGCCCTTCGAGTGCATGCCTGTGTCTACGACCAGACGAATCGCGCGGTGCATGTCCTGCGTCAGCATGCCGAAGTACTGGTACGGGTCTTTGTATAAACCAAGCTCGCGCCCCAATCCTTCCGTGTAAAGCGCCCAGCCTTCTGTATAGGCGTTGTAGATAGCGTACTTCCTGAACTTCGGCAGACTCTCCTGCTCCTGCTGGATTGAAATCTGGTAGTGGTGCCCCGGAATGGCTTCGTGAAGAAAGAGAGACTCCATGCGTATAGAGTTGTACTTCCGTGCGTCTACAATGGGGACGTAGAAGACGCCGGGGCGTGTTCCGTCCGGCGCGGGGCGCTCATATTCTTCGCTCGCGGAAGCCGCCCTGAACTTCTCTGTCGCCCTGACCTCGAAGCGCGCACGCGGGACGAGTCCGAAGAATTGTGGCAGAGACGATTGCAGCCTCGCTTCAATGGCGCGATAAGCATTCAATACTTCTTCGTCCGAGGTGAAGGGATAAAACTTCCTGTCCGTTCTGAGATAGTCGAAGAAGGATTTCAAATCTCCATTGAAGCCGACTTCCTGTTTGACCTTCAACAGCTCTGCGCGAATGCGTTTCACTTCACGCATGCCTGTCTGGAAAATCTCTTCGGGGGTGAGCGTTGTAGTCGTGTAGAGCCTGATGAGGTATTCGTATTCCTCCCTGCCGTCGGGGACGTTTGATAGCCCGGAGGTTGTGCGACACTTCGGCAGGTATTCCGTGCGTATGAAGTCGTACAGCTTACGGTAAGAGGGAAGAACCTGTAGGCTTATGGCCTTGCTGTAGGCTGCTGTCAGGCGCTCGCGGTCTTCGGCGCTGAACTCTGCGGGCATGTTCCTGACCGGCTCGTAAAAGATGCTCCCGGTTACGTCTTCAACAAGTAGAGCCTGAAACTGAGAGAGCACCCTTTCCATCAGGATGCGCGGCTGAGTGAAGCCCTGCGCCGCGCCCTTTCGCATGTTGGCGATGGCCGTATCCGCCCACGCCTGAAATCCGTTTACCCTGCCCAGAAAGTTCTCGTAATCCTTGACGGTCTTGAACGGGTGATTGCTTTTGCCCGATCCAAGTTGCGCGAACGTGAGCGGCAGAGACCAGAACTGCCTGACGGGCATCAGGTGGTCGTTGAACTTTAGACCGTTTAGCCGTGTCGTCAGGTCGCGCTTGAATACGTTATAGCTTAACCCGTCATCTTCGCCGAGCCGCTTGCGGTCAATCTTTGAGATTTCACTAAGATACTTTGTATAGAGAGCCTTTTGCCGGGCGCGATGCTCGTCGCTGATGTCGTCTGCGAGTTGATCGTCGTATCTATGATCGCCTACAGATGTTGCTTCCAAGGGGAAAAGCCGCAGGCGTTCTTCAAAGTAGCCGTCCAGAACTTCTTTCAATTTCTTTGACTCCGTGTCGGTTGCCCGTCTCAAGTGTGCCGACTGGCCGGTTGGCAGAGCTGAGAGCAGAAGTAGTAGGATAGCGGCGAAGGCTATTATCTTCTTCATAGGTTTCATCAGAAACTTGCAAGAATCTTTTTCGAGTTGAAGAGGCGCAACGGGGATGTTAACGGCTGCCGGGTGTACTTGGCAAATCTCGTCTGAGGGGATGAACTGTAGAATGGATCGAATCTTTTTTGCTATCGGAGCATTGTCGGCATGCATAGGCGTCGCGGCGGGCGCATTCGGCGCGCACGGTTTGAAGAATCGTCTGGACGCTGAGATGCTAAACGTCTTCGAGACGGGCGCGCGTTACCAGATGTATCATGCTTTCGCTTTGATAGCGGTCGCGTGGGCGCTCACGCGCTGGCCTGGGACTTTAACGGCTACGAGCGGCTGGCTCTTCATCGCAGGCACAATCCTTTTTTCAGGCAGCCTTTATCTATTAAGCCTGACAGGGCAGCGCTGGCTCGGCGCAATCACTCCGCTCGGCGGGCTGATGTTCCTCGCGGGCTGGCTCTGTCTGGCATCTGTAATCTGGAAAGGTGAGCACTGAAGGGGAAGGCACAAAAATTCAAGGGCAGCTTCGTTCACGAATTCTAAGAAGGTGTTTGAAACATCAGAATCGCCAGTTGTCCCGTAGGGACATTTAAAAATAGCCCAGCGATTTATCGCTGGGAACAAGGTATGTAAAATGAAGTTGAGTCCCATAGGGACGGCTGAACATCTGCTTTCAGTCGTCCCTACGGGACTCTACTCTTTTTCTCCGTTGCTTATTCCCAGTGCTGAAGCACTGGACTATTATCAATCGTCCCTGACGGGACTTTTCAAGAGGATGCTTGCAACCTTTCTGTATCATCTCTGCATCTTCTACGGTGAATAACCCTCTCTCTCCCTTCGCATCTTCCAGGCAAAGAAGTCTGCCTGTGCCGTCCAAATTCAGAGGCAAGGCTATAACTCTTCAAACTCGTGGAGGCAAAAATAAGATGAAGAAAAGTTGGATTCCCCGTGCAGCGCTGGCAGCGCTGATGCTGCTGGCGACGACCGCCCTCGCCTTCGCAGACATAGCGAACCCTGACAACCGCAATCGCAATCAATCGATCTCAGACCTGAAAACACAGATGCAAATCGCCACGGACGATAAGGCCAAGGAGGCGAAGCTGATAATCCCGCGCGCAATCTTTCAGCAGATGAGGGCGCAGCTCGACGGCAACAATTCGCAAACGACGGCCACTACCTCTCGCTTCTTCAACATGACGGGCGCGCAGACCGTTATGTCCGGCATCTTCCTTTCGCTGGCCTTCGCGTTCGGCGGCGTGTGGCTGGTACGCTCGCGCAAAGGAACTGAAAGGACTGCTCGCGCCGTCGCGCTCACGGTCGCCTTGCTGCTCATTGGCGGCATCACCGCTGGAGTGGCTTATGCTAACGCAGGCCCGCCGCCCGTCGCGCGCTCTCTGACCTCGAAGATATTAATTCAGGAGTTGCAGTGGTGGGGCGCTTACGGCGAGGTTAAGGTAGAGATAGTCGAAGAGGGAAACGAAATCAAGCTCGTCCTGCCGAGGCTCAAAATCACAGACAAAGACTTACGAGGGACAGAGTAAACAGTTCAGCCAGCCGTCATGCAGAATATAGAGAGCAGCAACATATTGCTTACGCGCCCACGCGCCCAATGGCAAAGCGATAGCCATTGGAATGTATACGTGTTCGCGGCGCTCTTCCTAGGCTTCTGTCTATTCTCCGCCTCCCTGATTAGCTGGAAACCGTTACAGCTTTCCATCATCACCGTCTTCCTCTTCGCAGGGCCGCATAACTGGATGGAGTTCAGATATTTCCTACAGCGCATGCCCGCGCGCTGGGGGAAGACGAAACTCTTTTACACTGTGGGACTAGGCGGCGTAGCGCTGCTGGCCGCCGCGTATATAACGCTCTATGCGCTAGGACAATCGTGGTACTTGAACGAGACGGCGTGGACGGCGAGCATTGCTGTCTGGAACACCTGTCTAATCATGTGGGTCTGCTGGCTTCTGCATTTGCGCGGGCGCGAGAGACGTGGGCGAGATTGGTCTTGGACATTCGCTGCGGGCTTTGCTCTCTGTGCATTAGCATGGCTTGCGCCGCTCCTGTTCAGTCTGGGACTGGTCTACCTGCACCCGCTCGTCGCGCTGCTGTTCTTTGACCGCCAGCTTAAACGCTCGCGCCCACACTGGCGCAAGGCTTATCACGTTTGCCTTGCGGCGCTGCCGGTTGTACTGGTGTTGATATGGACACAGCTTGCGCACACTTCACCTTTGCCTGACGTGGATGATTTGTCCTGGCGTATTACTCAGCACGCGGGCGCTGGTATTCTGACAGGTATCTCAAGCCGCTTGCTCGTCGCCACGCACGTCTTTCTGGAAACGATTCACTACGCTGTGTGGCTCTTGTTGATTCCGCTCGCAGGACTTGGCGCGTCCGTGTTGCAGACGAAGCGAATCCCGCTCGCGGTGCATCGAAAGGGATGGCCGCGCGCTGTAGTAGCAAGCCTTTTGCTCGCCCTCTTCGTAGTGCTTGTCCTGTGGGCAGGGTTCCTCTTCGATTACACGCGGGCGCGCGACATATATTTCGCCGTCGCTATGGCACACGTTTTGGCCGAAGCGCCGTTTCTGATTCGCCTGCTGTGAGCGTCACTGTCACATCCAGCCGAGTACCGTCAGGTCAAACAGAGCTGTGCGCAAAGAGCGAAGCCGAGCGCACAGCTTATCTTTGTGTAAGGGTCGCAACAATATTCATTCGGCTCGTGCTGCCTGTGATGTTTTTGCTTCTGCTTTGCTTCAATGCTTTTGGATTCGACGAAGCAGGCGAGCCGACACGAACCACTTCGCGCCCCGGCGATCTATGGCTCTTCCTGCCGCTCGGTTATCTTTTTACAGTGGCGATTGAAACGCCAGTCTTAATCTTTGGCCTCTCGAAAAAGTTCAGCTTCAAGGAACGCTTCCTCGCAGGTCTGTGGCTCACGGCCTGCACTTATCCTGTAGTCGTCTTAGTCCTACCTGTTCTCTTTGCCGAATCATCGCGCACGCTTTACCTGCTGGTGGCAGAGACTTTCGCTCCCGTTGCAGAATGCGCTCTCTTCTGGCTGGTATTTCAAGACCGGCTTGGCTCAGGCGTGAGAGTAAAGCTGCGCAGTTTCGCCGTCATCACCCTCGCCAACCTGCTCTCCTTCGCATTCGGGGAACTCCTGAACTACACGCGCTGGTTCGGGCTGTTCTGATGAAAGAAGAGGACAGAGGACAGAGGTTAGAGGTTAGTAAAAGAAAGACAATTATTAACCTCTAGCCTCTGACCTCTAACCTCTTCTTTTGCCTTTCTGGCGGATTTCAAATAAGTTAAGAGGCGCTCCAACTCAAACTCTGGAATGGAAACCGACATGAGAAACAGGAAAACGAGTCTGCTCGCGCTGCTATTGTTGCTTTGCTGCTCAACCGTTATACGGGCGCAAGAGAAACTGCTGACCATTGACGACATCTTTGATCCCGTCAAGCGAGTCAATTTCGGCGGCACGCCGCCCGGTAATCTACAGTGGCTCAAGGACGGCGATTATTACCTGCAAAGCAAGACTGACCCGCAAACCAAAACCTCCCAGCTATTGAAGGTCAACGCCAGAACGGGCGAGGCCAAGCCCTTCTTCGATGCGGCGCGCATGGAAGCGGCTCTCATGAAGCTTCAGGGGATGAAAGCAGAGGATGCACGGAAGCTGGCTCATCAAAGCTCATATCAATTGAACCCGGCTCAAACCGGCGTGCTGCTCAACTTCCAGAATGATCTCCTCTACTACGAGCTGGGCAGCGATAAGGCTGTGAAGCTGACCAGTAACCCTGAAGAGGAGGCGGAAGAAGACTTCAGCCCGGACGGGCTTGTGGTCAGTTTCGTGCGCAACAATAATCTGTACGTGGTTGAGCTGGCTTCCGGGCGCGAGCGAGCATTGACGACCGATGGCGGCGAGAAAGTCTTCAACGGCAGCCTCGACTGGGTTTATGAAGAGGAGCTTTACGGGCGCGGCAACAAGAGGGGCTACTGGTGGAGTCCTGATTCAAAGCGCATAGCCTATCTGAGGCTTGACGAATCGGATGTCAAAAACTTTCCGGTAGTGGATCACATTCCGCGCGCGCAGGTCTTGGAAGAGACTGCTTACCCGCTCGCGGGCGAGCCGAACCCGCGCGCTCAACTGGGCATCGTCGATGCAGCGGGCGGGAAGACCCTCTGGGCGGATACTTCAAATTATCAACCGAAGGATTTTCTTATCGTGAGAGTTTCGTGGTCGCCCGATAGCCGCCGGGTGGTCTATCAGGCGCAGAACCGCGAGCAGACGTTTCTTGACTTGAACGCAATAGGCGCGGGCGACGGAAAGTCAACCACGCTTTTCAAAGAGCAGACCAAAGCGTGGGTCGAGGCTGTGGATAATCCGCGCTGGCTCAAGGACGGCTCTTTCCTGTGGAAGAGCGAGCGCGACGGCTGGATGCATCTTTATCATTACTCGGCGGACGGCCAACTCATACGTAGAGTGACAGAAGGAAAGTGGGAAGTGCGCGAGTTGGACGAAGTTGATGAGCGGGCTGGCTGGATTTACTTCAGAGGCACGGAGCACAGCCACATCGCAGAGCAGGTCTATCGTATCAAGCTGGACGGCACCGGAATGTCGCGCCTCTCTCAAACAGAGGGTAACCATCGCTCAAGCGTCAATCCGACGGCCACGCTCTTTATAGATTACTGGAGCGACGTTAACACTCCGACTCAAGTGAGACTCTTCAAGACGGACGGCTCAATGGAGCGCGTGATTGACGAGAACAAGGTGGAGGCTCTTAAGCAATACAAGCTGGGTAAGCCGGAGTTTCTGCAAGTCAAGACGCGCGACGGCTTTCTTATGGAGGCCATGATAATTCGCCCGCCGGATTTCGATCCCGCAAAAAAATATCCTGTGATGAGCTTTACCTACAGCGGCCCGCACGCGCCGCAGGTTAAGAACAGTTGGGGCAGCACAACCTACATGTGGCACCAGATGCTCGCGCAGAAGGGCTACATCATCTGGGTTTGCGACAATCGCACGGCAAGCGGCAAGGGCGCGGAATCGGCCTGGCCTGTCTATCGCAACTTCGGCACGCTCGAATTGCAAGACTTGGAAGACGGCCTCAGTTACCTGAAGAGCCAGCCCTATGTTGACGGCTCGCGCATAGGCATCTGGGGATGGAGCTTCGGCGGCTACATGACCTCTTACGCGCTGACGCACAGCACCAGTTTTAAGATTGGTATAGCGGGCGGCACTGTGTCTGATTGGGCAAACTACGATTCGATTTACACGGAGCGGTACATGCGTACGCCGCAGAATAATCCCGAAGGCTACAAGTCAGGCTCTGTGCTTCAGGCGGCAGGGAATCTCAGCGGAAAGCTCCTGCTGATTCACGGCGCGATTGACGACAACGTTCACGTGGCGAACACCATTCAGCTTATTTATGCGCTACAGAAGGCAGGGAAGCAGTTCGACCTGATGCTCTATCCGAAGTCACGGCACGGCGTCACAGACCCGCTGCTGGTCAAGCACATGCGCCAGATGATGACGGATTACATTATGAAGAATCTGTAATAGGTCGAAGCATAGCCGTATGCCTTTCAGGGGCTTAAAAGCAGCTTGCATCAAATTAAGGCTCGACCGGCACGGCTTCCAGAGCTTTTTTCGTCGTCAGCTTTTTGACGAGCGGTGTGATGAGCGCCAGCAGGATGGCCGCGCCTATGAGAATCATCGCTACTTTCGAGAAGATTCCGACCAGCACGCCCGCATCCTGTTTGAACTCTCCGGCGACCAATCCTGCGAAGTAATTGCCCATAGAGATAGAGAGGAACCAGACGCCCAGCATCAGGCTGACCATCTTGCCGGGCGCGAGCTTCGTCATAGAGCTGAGTCCGACCGGACTCAAACACAGCTCGCCTATGGTGTGCAGTAGATAGATTAGCAGGAACCATGTCCATGTAACTTTCCCTGCGTTCGTGAACGAAGCTGCGAAAGCCACGACGACGAATCCAAGCCCGCCGAAAAGGAGTCCGATAGAGAATTTCGCGGGGTCTGACGGCTGGCGATTGCCCATCTTAACCCATATCCAGGCGAAGACCGGGGCGAGCGCGATAATCATCAACGGGTTGACCGCTTGCAGCCAGCTTGCCGGAATCTCCCAACCGAAGACTGTTCTGTCAGTCAGCTTTTCAGCAAACGCATTAAAGCTCGTGCTTGCCTGTTCAAAGCCCATCCAGAAGACCATCGAAAAGAGAAACAGCACGAAAATCGTCGCCAGGCGTTTCCAATCGTCGAACGTTAGCTTGTCCTGCATCCCTGTGAGCAGGACTGCAATGAGACCCGCTACCAGCACCGTCGGCATCAAAACGTATTTCAAGGCGAAGGAAAAATCGCGTATGTACGTTGCCCCGCCGACGACCAGTACCGCCAGCACGATTACCACAATCATCTGCCCTATATAGGCGGGAGAAAAATTACTCTGGCTTGCTTCAGCCACAGGCTGTTTTCTTTGTGGCCGCTGGCTGGGCGGCTCGCCTACGTTCTTCAGACGCTCGCGTCCCAGTATGTATTGCACCAATCCGAAAGCCATTCCGACACCGGCAGCGGCAAAGCCGAAGTGCCAACTGCTGTTCGGGTCAAAGCCAAAGCGTGCGATGAAGTTTTTGAAGCCAGCCGATTGTGCCAGAAAGCCGCAGACCAGTGGTGCGCTGAACGCACCTATATTGATGCCCATGTAGAAGATTGAAAATCCTGCATCGCGGCGCATGTCCTCTTGGTCATATAAATCACCGACCATCGCGCTGATGTTCGATTTCAAAAAGCCTGTTCCGACTGCGACACAAACCAGACCCAGATAGAAAAATGACATCCTCGGAACGGCGAGCGAGAAGTGGCCGAGCATGATTATCACGCCGCCTATAAAGGTGGCGCGCTTCGCGCCCAAGAATCTATCAGCGAGCCAGCCGCCTATGAGCGGCAGAAAGTAGACCGAAGAAGCGTACAGCCCGAAGATGGGGCCTGCGTATTCCTCCGTCCAGCCCAGACCCCCATTGCTAATCGCGGCGGTCATGTACAGAAATAGAATCGCGCGCATTCCGTAGTAGCTGAAGCGCTCCCACATCTCCGTAAAAAAGAGCGTGGTCAGTCCGCGCGGATGCCCGCCGATTCCGCTAGTGTCTCCTGCGTGATCGCCGCCTGCGCCGTTCTCGTCTATAGCTACACTCATTTGTGCTGCCGCTCCTCTTCTAGGTCTATTGGTTTACCTGATTCCGCTCATAATAACTAATTACCGCCCGCTTGCTCAAAGAATATATGGCAGAAGGGGCTTTGATTATCCGGGGAGAATAGAAAATAATAGGCCAGACAGAATAACAGAGCCAGAAAGACATAGACCAATGATGAAGCCGCGCTCGCGGTTTAATTCCAAAGTGAAGGTACACAACCATGACGAAGCAAAGTTCACCATCTGAAAGAGTGAGAGAGATTCAGCGCGCTCTACAGGAAGCCAGGCTGGACGGCTGGCTCTTCTATGATTTTCGCAAGAGCGATCCGCTCGCGTATCGTATTCTACTGCTCGACCGCGCCGCCTTCGCCTCGCGCCGCTGGGCTTACTACATTCCCGCAGAGGGCGAGCCGGTCAAGATAGTCCATCGCATAGAGCAGGAGAAACTGGACGAGCTTCCGGGTCGTCAACTGGTGTACCAGCGCTGGCAGCAGCTACATGCTCACCTGCGCGAAGCTATGGGCATCTCAGATGATGCGCAGGGAGCTGGCAACGGCAGTTCCTCACATCCACGCGTCGCAATGCAGTATTCGCCCAACAACAACATCCCGTACATCTCGCGCGTGGATGCCGGTACGGTCGAGCTTGTGCGCTCCTTCGGCGCTGAGCCTGTAACGAGCGCCGACCTTGTGCAACTCTTTGAAGCCGTCTGGACTGCGGAACAAAAAGAGACGCACGACCGCGCAGCCGACAACATTCACCGCATCATCCTCGAAGCCTTCGCGGAAATCGGTCGCCGCATACGCGCTGGTGAGCCGACCACAGAATACGACATACAACAATTCATGGTGCGTCGCTTTGAAGAGGAAGAGATGACGAGCGACGATGACCCGCCGATTGTCGCCGTCAATGCCAATAGCGCCATGCCACACTATGTTCCGAACTCCACACGGCACTCGCCTATCAGGCGCGGGGATTTCGTGCTGCTGGATGTCTGGGCGAAGCTGAAGAGACCGGGGGCTGTCTACGCGGATCAAACATGGACGGGTTTTGTAGGCGAACGTGTGCCGCCGGAGCACGCGCGCATCTTCGAGATAGTCAGCCGTGCGCGCGACTCTGCGGTCGAATTCCTGCGCGAGCAGATTGGCGCAGGCAATTATGTGCGCGGAGCCGAAGTTGACGATGTCTCGCGCGGCGTGATTGAAACGGCAGGCTACGGCGCGCAGTTTACTACCCGCACAGGCCATTCAATAGGTGAAGAGGTACACGGCAACGGAGCGAATATAGACAACATGGAAACGCCGGACGCGCGCAGGATTATTCCGCGCACCTGCTTTTCCATAGAGCCGGGAATCTATCAGGAGAATCTTTTCGGCCTTCGCTCCGAGATTGATGTCTACGTCGGAGACGGCGAAGTAGAAGTGACAGGCCAGCCTGTACAGACGGAAATCATTCCTATACTGAGAGAGACTGCTTAGAAGATTAATAGAGAAGCCCCGTAGGGACGATTGACAATAGCCCAGCCATTTATCGCTGGGTAAGAAATCGGGAAAATAAATTTGAGTCCCGTAGGGACGGCTGAACATTTGCTTTCAGTCGTCCCTACGGGACTCTTTCATCTTTTATTCGCATCTATTCCCAGTGCTAAAGCACTGGGCTATTGTCAATCGTCCCTACGGGACTCTAGATGAGCTAATGGTTTTCATGTGACGTAATTGCAAGAATGAAGCGTTTCTTACAACGCAATTGCAATATGTAATTTCTTTACCTTACCTCAAGTTTTCCTCAAGTCTTCCGGCGGCTCTGAACAACGCATTTTCCCCTGTAAAAATGAAGTGTAATCACTTCTGCGGCCTGCTCAAGTTTTTCTCAAGCCTGATCAGTAAATTGTCACCATCGGTCAACTGGGAATTATCTCTTCAAGCGAAGACGCGGGACAAAAGTCGAGGCATTTGAAACCAACGCATGGAAGCCTAACCGGAGGAAGTACGAAAATGATGCTCAAGAAAATCGCGACAACCGTTATCGCAACCTTAATCATTTGCTCTGCTCTAGTAGCAGCGAGCAGCGCCGCTACGCTCAGCCCGACCTTGCAAACGAAGCTTAAAGGGCTTGCCAACAATGCTTCGGTGGGCGTGGTGATTATCAGTTTTAATGCTCCGAGTGGTTTGACTGAAAGCCATTTGAATATTTTGCGCGGCGTCGGCATCAGCAAAGGCGTGACCTATCAGAAGCTTGGAATGGTCGGCGCGGTGCTCAATGCCGGACAGGTTCGTGCGCTGGCTACCAATTCGTCTGTGCGCTCCATCTGGTCAAACGACCAGCAGACTTACTACATGAATCAGGCGCGCATGCTGACAGGCGTCGATAGAGTGCGCCTGGATTCCATGTTCACAACCCGCAACGGCGGATTTCCTGTGACGGGTGGCGGCGGTTTTTCAGTCTTCGTGATTGACTCCGGCATTGACGCGACCCACGGCGATTTGCCGTACGGTACAAAAGTTATTCAGAACACACAGCGCGCAGTCTCAAGCGAAGACGGCGACACAGGAATCACCGTAGCCGGAACCCCTGTCAGCACCTTCACGCCATCAGTTTCCATAGAGGGACTTCCGAACACGGATACTATCGGCCACGGCACGCACTGCGCCGGAATCGTCGGCGGGCTTGGCACACGTTCGGCGGGCACATACGACGGCGTGGCGCGCGGCGTGAGCATCGTAGGCTCCGGCGGCGGCGCGGTTATAGTGGTGCTTAATGCTCTGGCCGGATGGGAATACGGCCTGACGCACTACGACACTTATAGAATTAAAGTTATCACTAACTCCTACGGCCCACTCGGCGGCGGTGCCTATAGCCCAGACCATCCGTTTATGATCGCCGCCAAAAAATTCTACGATCTCGACATCACGGTTCTTTTCGCAGGCGGTAACGACGGCGCGGCGAAAGATACGCTCAGTCCTTACGCGCAGGCTCCGTGGGTGATTGGCGTCGCTGCCGGGACGAAAGAGGGGATGCTCGCAGATTTTTCTTCTCGCGGACTGCCGCGCGAAGAACGCCTCGGCGACACCAATCCGCTTAACGATAACGAAGCGCCGACGATAACCGCGCCGGGCACGGGGCGCTTTTACGAAAGCAGTCTTGCTCGCTACGGATTTACTTCGGACATCGTTTCCGTTCGTGCTTCGACTAATCTGACCGCCAACGGTTTGAACGCCGATACGGAAATCCCTGCGGGGCTTATACCCTTTTACACGCAAATCTCCGGCACTTCGATGGCGACACCGTTCGCGGCTGGCGTAGTGGCTCTGATGCTCGATGCAGACCCGACCCTTAAGCCCGACGAGATTAAACAGATTCTGACCGATACGGCGACCAAGATGCCGGGCTATCAGGATTTTGAAGTCGGCGCAGGCTACATCAATGCCTACGCTGCCGTGGATAAAGTTTTCAATCGCTCGAAGGCTTACAAGAATTTCTCGCAGCCGAGCTTCAACGCGGTATTCGGCGAAGAGCGCCCCGCTGCTCAGCCAATTGATATTTATTTCAGTCCTGAAGCTTCAGGCCCGGCTTCGACCAATGCGATGCAGTTTACGGTGCTGCCGGGAATGAACGTGCTTGATGTTTTCGCCAACGTGGACAACGCGTTGGAAGCAGGGACGGGCAATCTGGTCGGCATCAGAATCACTTCTCCGAGCAATAAAACTTACTCGACCGCCATAGAGTATCCGGTCATCGGTAGCTCGGCTCGTGAAATCGTCGTGCAGAATCCCGAAGAGGGAACGTGGACGCTGGAAGTCAGGGGCGCGAAAGGTCTGACGGCAGTTCCGCAGGCTTCTTCTCCGACGCAGGTTGCTTCGCCCGGCCCGGTTAAAGGCAATGTGACGCAGGTCAAATACGTCCTGCCGAACATTCCAGACATACAGGGACATGCACAGCAGGCCGACATCGAATTCGCTCTCAAGAACCGTCTGATTGACATCAACGCGGACGGCAATTTCTATCCGAATCAAACAGTGACGCGCGAAGATTTGGCTCGCTCGCTGGTTCTGAATACGCCGCTTCGTCAAACGATTGCTTCGACGCTGAAGTTTACGGACGTGTCGGGCGACCTGAACAGGATTGCACAGGCTGTGACAGCCGATGGCTCAACGCTTCGCGACTACAACTTCGCTCCGAAGGGAATGATGAGCGCAAGCGGCACAACCTTTAATCCGGCAGGCGCTGTGAACCGGATTGATCTGGCGGTGGCGCTGGTGCGTGCGCTCGGACACGACGCGGATGCGCGTAATCTGGCGGGCACGACCGTAACGTACGAGGGCGGCGAGATAACGGACAATTCGCAGATTCCTCTACCGCTTCGCGGCTACGTGCAGGTCGCTCTGAACCTGGGGTTGTTTGAAGCATTCCCGGCTCAGGTAATTCAAATCGGCCCGGGACAGACACAGGTTATTCCCGGCCCGCGTTTCGAGCCGAACACAAACGTTAATCGAGCAGCGCTGGCGGTCAGGTTAGCCAAATTCCGCCAACTGTTTGTCGCTGGCGCTTGAAGCCCGCGACTTCGAAATGGCTCGTAGTTACCCTCGCAACTACGAGCCAAATCGAACTACTACGGACGGCTTCAAGTTGAGCTTCAGGGCAATGAGCGAGCGCTCAAGCCTTTCTCAAGAGCGAGTAATTAGTTTGCAGGCAGAGATGGCAACAATCTTCAAACATGAAGAAAAGTCGGAGGGCAAAATGAGTCGCAACATGAATTACAAATCGAAGAGAGCGGGTTACACAATCCTGGCTGCGCTTCTGATTTGGGCATTTATTATAACAGGCATCTATTCTCCTATGACGACGGCGAAGGCTGGCGCACCCAAAGCGACTGGCGATTTGTCGCTGTACAGACGCCCCGCGCCGCAATACGACTTGAATTCGGCTCGCGCGCTGGCGAATATGCGCGCGCCCGCAGCCGCACAGCTTGAAGCCTTGAATAATTTGAAAACGGCTTCAAGCTCGCCGAACCTGACGGCGCGATGGAATCAGTTCGGCGGCTCGGTGGATGTCATTTATGATTTCGCCAGCCAGCCCCTTTCTGGAACGCCGGAAGAAGCAGGCAGAGCTTTTCTGTCACAAAACGCCGCGCTCTTCGGCATCTCTGACGCGAACAGCTTACAGCTCTTCAGCGAGCGGCAGGCGCTTGGCGGCTATCTGCTTCGCTTCAAACAGACCTTTAACGGAATCGATGTCAAAGACGGCGGCGTCGGTCTGGTGATGAACGGCAACAAGCAGGTCGTCATGGCCTCTGGGCCGTACTTCCGCGATGTCAACGTCAACACGAAGCCAACGCTTTCGGCGGATCAGGCGAAACAGGCCGCCGACTCTGACCTTGCCAAATATCGTAACGGATTGCTAGACCAGCTTGGCGACCTCTTCGGCCCCGCCAACAAACTTTTGACAGAGCAACTCGGCGCAATTAATAACGAGCAGCCGCGACTTGGAATTTATCCGACCGCCGATGGCTACAGGCTGGTCTGGAAAGTCGCAAAGTTTTCGCTCAACCCGTTTGGCGTCTACCTGATTTCAATCGACGCGCAGACGGGCGAGATTGTTGCGCGCAAAGACTACGTGCATTTCCAGACTCAGGATGTTCTGCCGTACAAGGCCGACATCTATCCGAAATACCCTGCGATTACGGATGAGCTGAAGAACCAGTCGAAGATTAGCGTTTGCGCAAACGACACGCCCTGCGGGCAGGAGCGCGTAACGCTTCGCAACTTTGACCCGCAGAACGTAGTGACGGGCTTGAACGGGACTTTGACCGGCACGCACGCTCTGGTCAATAACGTGCTGCCGACCAAACAACCTTTCGCGCAGGCCGCTAAAGGAACGTGGTACTTCCGCGTGGACGACCCTCTAAACTTTGAAGCTCGCACCAACGAGCAAGACCAGTTTGCGGAGCCTGCCGAACATCAGGACGAAATCAACTCGTTCTTCTTCGTCAACTACTTGATCGAGTACGTTGATTACCTGCACGTCGCTGGCGACAACACTATGACCGGCGGCGGCGCTTTCCCGGATGACTATCCGAACAAGACGATTCCGCTTCCGGCCACTGTCCACATGCCGAACTTTTACATGGCCGTTGATGCTACCAACGGCAAGCTGCCTAGCCCAACCGACCCTGATTTACGCTTCAAGGCTCTCGGCATGGACAATGCTTTCGCGGTTCCCGTCTCGGCTCTGTTCGAGTCGCTGAGCGGCGTGAAGATGCCTTTGGTCGTCAATCCGACTTTCTACGGTCACGGCTATCTGCTCAACGATACAGCGCTCGAAGGCACCGTGCCGTACCACGAAGGTATGCATTCGGTTACGACTCCGATTGCGGGACTTGAAGGAGGCGAGGAAGCCAGCGGCATGAACGAAGGCCAGGCGGATATGTGGGCTTTCACGATTACCAACAACCCCAGCCTCGGCGATTATGTCGTCAATGCGAAGGGCTATCGTGACCGTGCGCGCAGCCTTGGGCGCGATCCAGACTCAATCGCTTATATACGCAGCGCACGCTCGACCTTGAAATACTCTGACATAGGAACTTTGATTGACGGCGGCGTGCCTGTATTTGAAGAGCACTACGACGGCGAAATCTTCATGTCAACGATGTGGGATATACGCGAGATGATGAACCGCATCTATCCGAACGATTCCATCTACAAGCGACCGCAGCCCAAGGACGGAAAAGCGGAAAAGAAGATTACGCAGGGCACGAATATCTTCGAGCGTGATTTCCTTGGCGCAATGTATGTTCTGGGGACGACCGCGCCCGACACTTATGTAAAGGCGCGCGACGCGATGATTGTCGCAGACCAGTTGATCTATCCGTCGGATGCAGCCAACCCTACGGCTCCGGGCAAACACCGCGCGATGATCGAACAGATTTTCGCGGCACATGAAATGGGCATCAACGCTCAGGAAGTCAACGGTGGCCGTGCAATCATCTCCACGCAGGTCACGCCGTTTGCTGGCGACCAGACGGCTCCGGCAGTTCCGTCGAACATTCAGGTTGCTTCGGCTGGGCCACGCGCTCTGAGCATTAGCTGGGACAGCGTACCGGGCGCAGTCGCTTACGAAGTCCTGAAGCGCAAGGCCGGTTTTGAAAATCGCCGCGAGCCGAACGGCAAGCGTGAATATTCAGATGGCGATGAATCGACTACAGGCTTCCGCCACGTCGCGTACGTGGATGGGAATCAGCTTACCTATACTTACAAAGGCGCAGTCCACGAAGTTTTCGCACCCGAAGGCTTAAAGGATTTGTTCGACAGCGAATATGTAGTGAGAGCCGTCGGCGTGAGCCAGAGCGGACAGCTTGGCTGGTCAGCCTTGAGCGGCGCGAGCCGCGCAGTCAAAGCCGTGCAGGATTTGACGACACAGTTTGACTGGACGGCCTCTAATTACAGGTTCGCCAGCAATGTCTCGTCGTTCGACAACACGCTGGTCAATACCAAGGGCGCGTTCAGCTTCGATAAGACCGCTTACGGGGCGATTCAATTCCAAATCCAGAGCATCTCGAATCCGACCGTGACGGTGAAGAACGCAGACCAGAACGGCAACACCTTCATCTACAATGAAAACCTGACGCTCGGAGCAAGCTCCAAGCCCAAGCGGCTTGAGTTCAATAATCCCGGCGGGCAGCCTTTCATGTTCGATGCGAAGGTCTTCGCCAACGCTTTCTTTAGCTCGACCGTTGGAACGGGAAGCCAAACTGGCGACGGCACATCAGACCCGCCCGCTCCAGTAACCTATTCTATCTTCCGTGAAGAAAAGACGGGCAATCTGGTTGTAGGCGAGCCATCGAACTTTGTCACGGGCGAGCCGTCGCCGACCTACGGCGACCCTGCTTTCAAGGGTATCACCTGGGATGACATCGAAGTCGTAACGAAGTCGGACGCCGTCTACATTGACGCGACTCTTTCTTCAACGCTCGCACGCGACCTGGACTTTGAGTTGCTTACGGAGGACGGAAAAGTGGTCGCTGCATCGGCAGGCGGAACTGCTGACGAGCACTTCCTCGTCGGAGTTCAGCCAAACACACGGTACTTCTTCCGCGTCAAAGGTTGGGCAAACGGGCCTTGCGATTACAAGATAGTCAGCGACCAGTTAGTTCCGCAGGGTTCACCGAATGCGAACGCCGGAACACGAACGGTCGGTGGTAACGGTACTTTCGGCAACGGCACAAGCGGAGCCACGACACCTACTCTGAGCAGAGTCGTACGCTTTACCGTCAACCCGCTGACCAAGACCGTGACCGTTAAGCTTCTTCAGTAACATCGAAGAACAAAAAAGCATAAAGTACACGCGAGGCTCGACATTTGAGCCTCGCGTGTACTTTATGTTTCGCTCTTCACAACAGGCTTACACGAGAACCGCAAGTCAATCGCAACCATCCGCCGGAGCCTCAAGGCTATTGTGCAACACGCACACAGTCGTAATGGTTTCAGCCACAGTGACCTCGTTAAAAGGCACTCGCAGGTGCCGTTTCGTGCGATACCGTAATTCTAAACACGAAGTAAGGAGAACAAAGACTTGAAGTTGAATAAGAACGGCGCGGGCATGCTTGTGCTCGCTTTGATGCTTTTCTGTGTACCGGCCATCTTTGCGCAAAGTGACGTGAGCAACTCCGGTACGAATACGAATAGAGCGCAAACTGTCAGCAACAACCAGAAGATGAAACTCACTGGTGTCGTCGTAAGCCGCGACCCGGACGGCTTCACCGTTCGTGATGCCAGCAGCGTAGAGACTACTGTGCGCCTGACCGACAGGACGAGCGTCAAGACAAAGGGCGGGTTTCTTCGCTCAGGCAAGAACTACGGCTCGACCCAAATCCTTCGCGGTCTCAATATCGAAGTGGAAGGGCGCGGCGACGGCTCAGGCCAACTGGTCGCAGAGAAGGTTCGCTTCAACGAGTCAGACCTGCGCGTTGCGCAGACAGTAGAGTCTCGCGTCAACCCGGTGGAGAATCGTGTCGGAGAGACAGAGAATCGCGTCAGCCAGGTTGAGCAGAACGCACAGCGTATGAGTGGACAGATTGACGAGCTGGCGGCTGTCTCAAACGCCGCGAAAGGTGGAGCGAAGGCAGCGCAGGAGACAGCCGATGCTGCCGTTGCAGGAGTTAATGCTACTAACGAGCGCATCTCTGCTATTGATGAGTATGCCCCGCAGGAGACCAAAGCGCTTCTGTTTCGCGTTAACAGCGCAGTGCTCAGCCCGGAAGCCAAAGCGCAACTGGACGAGTTAGCCAGAAAAGCAGAGACGGCCAAGGGCTATCTGGTAGAGATTTCGGGCTACACGGATGCTTCAGGCTCGGTTTCTAAGAACCGCCGCTTGAGCCAGCAGAGAGCGGACGCAGTGGTGCGTTATCTGGTCGAGAATCACAACATACCTTTGCGCCGCATCATCACTCCCTTCGGCTATGGCGAGGCCAAGGCCATTGCCGACAACAGCTCCAGAGAAGGGCGCGCGGAGAATCGCCGTGTTGAAGTCAAATTCCTTGTCAGCAAGGGATTGATTCAGGGCGCGCCGGACATGAGCACGGGCGCTGTCTCTCAGACTACGCCGAATCAATAAGTGTGGAAGCCCCGTTCAGGGGCGAAAGAATTTAGCCCATGGCGTAAGCCGTGGGAATACGTAGCCATAAGAAGTTAGAAGCCCCGGTAGGGGCGAAAGAAATTCTCGTCTTGAGAATCTTTCGCCCCTACCGGGGCTTCTCAAATTTTCCTATGCTTAATTCCCACGGCTCGCGCCATGGGCTAAATTCTTTCGCCCCTTGCAGAGGCTTGCGGATGAAGCGGAAGGCTCAGATATTGCACGTCTCAAATTGACTTATCCTGCCGCTTTGGTTAAATTTATAGCTTCAAGAGCGTATGTGGCTACCGAAGTGTAGCGTACAAAAAGCGTCTTGAGAGGGCAGGAATCGGCAGTTCCAAAGGAACTGTCTCGAAACACCTGCTATTTTCCCAGTTTTGATAGGAAGCTCCGGAAGACCTTCGCGTTATGAATCGAACTCGAACGTACACTCGATTCTTTAAGTTTTAGCGAGAGGGCTGCTCCCAAAGTTTTGGGCGGCCTCGCGTGAAGGCGCTCCTATCGAATCCGATCTTAAGTTGAGTTGCCGTTCCAAAAGTTAAATCGGCACAAAAGAGAATTCGGTTAACGCTTCTTCCACCGCGAGGACGCTCTCTTGAAATGAGCTGTCCTGAGTGGAGTGATTTCCTTGTGGCATTGCTCCCTTTGAGGCCATGAGGCAGAAGCGGAGACCGTTAGATTATGAGCGAGATCAACGTCCAATTAAATGACGGCGTTCAGGCGCAAATCGAAGCGCCTGTAACTGTGGCCGAGGCTTTGAAAAGACTCGACCGCGAGGCGGCCAAAAAGGCTCTTGCCGCCCGCGTCAACGGGCGCGAGGTTGACCTAGGCTTCACGCTCGGCACAGAGACGAACGGCGCGCCGGTCAAAATAGAGCCGGTGCTGCCCGAAACGCTCGAAGGCTTGGACGTGCTGCGCCACTCCACAGCGCATCTGCTGGCCGCCGCCGTGCTCGATCTCTTTCCCGGCACAAAGCTTGGCATAGGCCCCGCGCTTCTGGAAGACCCGCGCTACGGCTTCTTCTACGACGTTATAGCGCCGCGCGCCCTGACCGACGCAGACCTTCCCGTCATAGAAAAGCGCATGCGAGAGATAGCCAAACGTAATCTGGCCTATCGTCGTGACGAGATTTCCAAGCAGGATGCGCTACAGCTTTTCGCGGAGCGCGACGAGCCTTTGAAGTGCGAGCTGATTGAAGAGAAGGCAGGCGAAGTGGTCAGCGTCTATTACATTGACGGCTCGCCCTTCATAGATTTCTGTCTGGGGCCGCACGTGCCGAACACCAATCGCCTGCGCGCCTTCAAGCTGCTTTCGCTCTCCGGCGCGTACTGGAAGGGCGACCCCGAAAATCCGCAGATGCAGCGCATCTACGGCACAGCCTATTTTACGCAGGAAGAGCTGGACGCGTGGATTAAGCAGAGGGAAGAGGCAGAGCGCCGCGACCATCGTCGCCTGGGGCGCGAGCTTGATCTCTTCTCGATTCAGGAGCAATACGGGCAGGGGCTAATCTTCTGGCATCCGAAGGGCGCGGTCATACGCAAGGCGATGGAAGATTATCTTTACGAAGAGTTGAACAAGCGCAACTACAGCTTCGTCTACACACCGCACATAGCGCGCCGCGAGCTGTGGCAGATAAGCGGCCACGAGCAGAATTACGGCGACTCTATGTTCTCGCCGACCAAGATTGAAGAGACAGAGTTTCGCTTGAAGCCTATGAACTGCCCGTTTCACATAGGCATCTACAAATCGCAGCAGCGCTCATACCGAGACCTGCCGCAACGCTATGCTGAGAATGGCACTGTCTATCGCGCGGAGCTGTCCGGCACGCTGCACGGGTTGATGCGCGTGCGCGGGTTTACTGTTGACGACGCGCACATCTTCTGCACGCCCGAACAGGTCTTGAGCGAAATAATTGACTGCGTTGATTTCGTAGTGCAGGTCTTGGGCACCTTCGGTTTCGACAAGGTCAAGTTCGAGCTTTCCGTCAAGGGAAGCGATAAGAGCAAGCAATATCTGGGCGCGGACGAGGATTGGGAGAAGGCCGAAGCGGCGCTGGCCGCAGACTTGAACGAGCGCGGCATCCCCTATGAGCGCATCGAAGGCGAGGCCGCGTTCTACGGGCCGAAGATTGATTTCAAAATCGAAGACGCTATCGGTCGTCTATGGCAGCTTGGAACTGTTCAGTGGGATTTCAACCTGCCCGAACGCTTCGAGCTTGAGTACATAGGCGAAGATAACAAGCCGCACAGGCCAGCCATGGTGCATCGCGCTCTGTTCGGCTCAATCGAGCGCTTCTTTGGCGTCCTGATTGAACATTACGCTGGCGCGTTTCCCCTGTGGTTAGCGCCCGTACAGGTCGCTGTGCTGCCGATTACGGATAGAGTCAACGAGTATGCCGAAAGCATTGCTGTAGACTTAAAGCAGGCGGGGCTGCGGGTCTTGACGAATCTTAAGAGCGAAAAGATAGGCGCAAAGATTCGTGATGCTCAGTTGCAGAAGATTCCTTTCATGCTGGTGGTCGGAGACCGCGAGATGGAAGAGCAGCGTGTCGCCGTACGCGAGCGCACACGCGGCGACATTGGCACAATGACGCTTGACGAATTTCGAGAGATGGCGCGCGGGCTTGTAGCATCGCGCGCAATAACAACGTTACAGTCTTGAGAGTCCAGAGAGTCCAGAGAGTCCAGAGAGTCGAAAACCGTTCTTCTCTCTAGACTCTCTAGACTCTCAAGACTCTCTGGACTCTTTAATTGGGAGGTGTTGCATAGTTACAGGCTTTCGAGGGCGCGGGCCGCGTCCTGACAATCGCAGGGCACCAGCCGTGCGCATTAATGAAAGAATACGCGTGCCGGAAGTGCGCGTGATTGGTGATGACGGCGAGCAGTTGGGCGTGATGAATACGCGCGAAGCCGTGAATCTGGCTCGTGAAAAGGGGCTGGATTTGGTGGAGGTCGCAGCGCAGGCCGAGCCGCCCGTTTGTCGCATTATTGATTACGGCAAGTTTCAGTACGAAGCCAAAAAGAAGGCGAACGAGGCGAAGAAGAAGCAGGTCACAATCACCGTCAAGGAAGTCAAGTTTCGTCCTTCTACGGACGAGCACGATTACGACTATCGCATGAAGCATGCGCGCCAGTGGTTGCAGGACGGCGATAAGGTGAAGGCGACTATCTGGTTTCGTGGCCGCGAGATGACGCACCGCGAATTGGGTGCGCGTATTCTCGAAAAGCTCGAACGAGACCTCGCCGACGTAGGCGAAGTCGAAGCGCGCCCGCGCATGGAGGGCAACCAGATGTTCATCATCGTCGGCCCCAAGCGCCATAAGGGAAGCGGTGCGGCGAAGCCGGAACAGAGACATGAATAAATTTTGGATTTTAGATTTTGGATTTTGGATTGGAGCGGCAACAGAGCTTGCGCAACTTCAACCCCGTATCGCTAATCTAAAATCCAAAATCCAAAATAATTTTGAAGGGGAGCAATTATGCCAAAGCTAAAAACACATAAGGGCGCGGCCAAGCGTTTTCGCCTGACCGCGACCGGAAAGATTAAACGCGGGCACTCGCACGCGCGCCACATTCTGACGAAGAAGACTACCAAGCGTAAACGCGCGCTAGACGTTGACACCTACGTCTCCGAGGGAGACCAGAAGCGTGTCGAAGCGATGTTGCCGTACGGAAGGGACTAGAAAGTAAGCAGTAAGCCGTAAGCAGTGAGCAGTTCATTTAACTGCTCACAGAGAGAGAGAGCAGCGCACAGCTATTAACTGCTGACTGCTCACCGCTCACTGCTTACTTTTTGAGAAGGAGGAGTTTGTTATGCCTAGAGCCAAACGTGGAAATAAGCGTCTGGAAAGACGCAAGAAGATATTAAAGTTAGCCAAGGGCTATCGTGGAACGAAGTCGAAGCTCTACCGCTCTGCCAAAGAGAGTGTCGAGCGCGGGTTGAATTTCGCTTATACTGGACGCAAGCTGAAGAAGCGTGATTTTCGTAGCCTCTGGATTGTGCGCATAGGCGCTGCTGCGCGCCTGAATGGCCTGAACTATTCACAGTTCATGCACGGCCTGAAGGTCGCGGGCATTGAGCTTGATCGCAAAGTGCTGGCCGATCTGGCCGCCAACCAGCCGGAAGCGTTCACCGCGCTTGCAGGCCAGGTGCGTAGCGCTCTTGATAGCGAGCAGCAACAAAAAGCTGCGGCTTAAACTTAGTGGGGGGACAAAAGGGAGATGCCGGAAGGCGATCCGTTAGATGACCCGAAACTGAAAGCCGAAAATGCACGCAAGGCGTTCGAGCAAGAGTTCGAGCGCTTTGCTCGCTTTCGCACGGGTATGAGCGATGACAATGGACTTACGCTGAAGGCTGCTGAAGCGCTACAGCGTGAGTTGTCCGACCTGCGCACGCGGCACACGGGTAAGAAGAGCGAGCTGGCAAGCGTCAAGAAGTTAATCGGTCGTGTGGCGACGGAAGACCGCGCTGGGTTCGGTCAACTGGTTCAGCAGATAGAAGCGAGCATTGCCCGTGATATTGAAGAAGCTGAAAGTGCTCTCTACGGTTTCATCAACGATGCTCGAAGGGAGCGCGAGCGCATTGATGTTACTTTGCCGGGGCGTCGCCCAAGGCTTGGGCACATTCATCCCATTACGCTCGTGCGCGAGCGCATCGAAGACATTTTCGTCTCGCTCGGCTATATAGTCGAAGACGACCGCGAGATTGAGACGGATTTTTATAACTTCACCGCGCTCAACATTCCTGAGAGTCATCCGGCGCGCGACCCGCTCGATACTTTCTATACGACTGATGGACTGGCCTTGAGGTCTCAGACCTCTACGGTGCAGATTCACGCGATGCAGCGCAGGGGCGCGCCTGTCAGGATGATTGCGCCCGGACGTGTCTTCCGCCGCGACACGCCGGATGCCACGCACAACCCCATGTTCTATCAGGTCGAAGGTCTCTGTGTAGATCGTGGCATCACTATGGCACACTTGAAGGGAACCGTGAGCGAGTTCGTTCATCGCATGTTCGGCCCTGACACACGCACGCGCTTTCGTCCCTCTTACTTTCCGTTCACGGAGCCGAGCGCGGAAGTTGATTACAGTTGCTTCAAATGTGGAGGCACGGGCTGTCGCATCTGCAAAGGCTCAGGCTGGATAGAGCTTGGCGGCTCCGGCATGGTTCATCCGAACGTCCTGCGCGCCGTCGGGGTTGACCCTGAAGAATTCACAGGCTTCGCCTTTGGCCTCGGTATAGACCGCATGTGCGGCCTCATGTACTCGCTCGACGACATACGGCTGCTCTTCGAAAACGACGTGCGCTTTCTGGAACAATTTAATTAAAAGCTATCAGCCTTCAGCAGTCAGCTATCAGCAAGTTGCTCGAAGCTGAAGGCTGATAGCTGACCGCTGATTGCCTATGAATATTAGTTACAACTGGCTTCGTGAATTGACTGGCACAACGCTTGAGCCGCGTGTACTGGCTGAGCATCTGACGATGTTGGGGCTGGCGGTGGATGGTGTGCATGAGCGCGGGGACGATTTTCTTCTGGAGATTGATTTGACCTCGAATCGCCCGGACTGTCTTTCACATCTGGGCGTGGCGCGCGAAGTCGTCGTACAGGATGGCGGGAAGGTTCGCCTGCCTGATGCGACGCCGTCGAAAATAAAAGGACGCACGGAGGATTTCACGGCGGTCGAGATTGAAGACCCGGACTTGTGCCCGCGTTATGCCGGGCGCGTTGTGCTGGGCGTAAAGATTGCGCCGTCGCCCGACTGGTTGGTCAAACGCTTGGAAGTCATAGGACAGCGAGCCATCAACAACGTCGCGGACATTACCAACTATGTGATGCACGAGATGGGACAGCCCCTGCATGCTTTCGACCTGCGGAAGCTTGCGGGCGAGCGCATCATTGTACGGCGCGCTCGTGCAGGGGAGCGCCTGCGCACGCTCGATGGTGTGGAGCGCGAGCTTACACAGGAGATGCTGGTGATTGCCGACGCCGAGCGCGCGGTGGCGCTTGCTGGAATCATGGGCGGAGAAGAGACAGAGATTTCCGAAGCCACCACTGACGTGTTGATTGAAAGCGCTTACTTTAATCCCGCGTCTGTGCGGCGTACGGCGCGTGTACTAGGGCTTCACACGGAAGCTTCGTATCGCTTCGAGCGCGGGACAGATTACGAGGGCGTTCTACGCGCGCAGGAGCGCACGGTTGCTTTGATATGCGAGCTGGCGGGCGGCGAGGCGACAGAAGATGCGATTGACGTTTACCCGCAAAGGATTGAGCCGCCACGCGTTAGCTTGCGCCCCGAACGCGTCCCAGCCATAACGGGTTTGCGAATTGAAACCGCAGAGATGCGGCGCATTCTTCTGGCGCTGGGGTTTATTGAAGGCGCGCGTCTGCAAAAACTCGAACAGGAGCCTTCATTGCGTGACGGCGTCCTTGAAGTTACGCCTGCGAATTTGGACGGCGCGCTCAGCTTCGTCGCTCCGACCTGGCGCATGGACATAGAGCGCGAGGAAGACCTCGTAGAAGAAGTTGCGCGTCACGTCGGCTACGATCGGATTGCTTCAGAGCTTCCGCCCACATCAAGCGCAGGCGAATACCAGCCGCGCGAGATAAAGAAGCGCGCTCTGCGTCGCGCCCTGATGGCCTTCGGCTATGATGAGGCGATTAATTTCAGCTTCATTGACGGTGCCTATGACGACCGCTTCGACTTCATACCGGAATTTGCGAGCCTCGTAGACGCTAATGAAGAAGAGGCCGGGCGAGCCTTCGTCACGCTCACCAATCCCATCATCGAAGGCTTGTCGCGCATGCGCCCGACTTTGCTGCCGGGGCTTCTACAGTCCGTGCGCCACAACTTCAACTACGGCACGCGCGACGTGCGGCTCTTCGAGACGGGGATAGTTTTCGCAGCCCATCAGGATGAGGGAAAGCTGCCTTTCGAGCGAGAAGCTTTCGCGCTTGTGGCGACAGGTCATGCAGTGGAAGAAGGGCGCGCGGGCGATGCACGCGAGCTGGATTTTTATGATCTGAAAGGGGCGCTCGAAGCCGCCGTTGATGCGATGCAGTTGCCCCCGCTCAAGTTTGCGCCCGTGAGCACGCGTCACTTGCGCGAAGGACAGGCGGCAGTAATTATGACCGACGGTCAAACCGAAATCGGCACCATCGGCAGACTGAGCGAAGAATTGTCCACAGAGTTCAAATTCCGCCAGCCCGTTTACGTCGCGGAGCTTGATTTGACGGCGCTTCTCGAATTGAAAGAAATGCCTGCGCTCTATACACCGCTGGCTCGTTTCCCTTCGGTCGTGCGCGATGTCTCCCTGCTCCTGAATCGTCGCACCACTCTTTCGGAGATGCTCGAAGCAATCCGCGAACTGAGTCTGGAGAACCTGCGCAACGCCCAACTGGTTGATGTTTATGAAGGCGCAAACCTGCCGGAAGGAAAACGCTCCGTCACCCTGCGTCTGGAATATCGCGCCAATGAGCGTACTCTTCGCGACGAGGAAGCAGATGAGATGCACACGCGCGTCGTCCAGAAGCTCGCAGAAAAATTCGACGCAGAACAAAGAGGATAAAGCGAGTCTAGAGAGTCCTGAGAGTCTAGAGAGTCAACTAGATTCCTTCTTTCACTCTCCAGACTCTCCAGACTCTCTGGACTCTCTAGACTTTTATTGCGCTTAGTCGCATAATCTTACGGCTCTTCTGATAGCCCCCTATTCTTAGAGGAAAAAACGATGGTCGGATTATCTGGACTGGAAAAATTCTCTCATCTCGAAGACAAAATTTACCGTACCATCGAGTTAACCAAATCGCTTCGTCAGGAAAAGGAAGCGCTGGAGCGCGAGATAGCCTCGATTCGCCGCGAGCTTGGAACGCTGCTCAATGAAAAAGAGCGGCTTGAAACTCAGGTCGAGCGGCTGCTTTCCGAGCGCGACACGATTCGCATGAAGGTCGAAGCTATGCTCGATGCCATCGCGGCGCTCGACCCCGAAATGGTCGAAGCCATGCGCAAATAAAAAGAGAATTGTAGCTCTATGAGTTTTAATAAAAGCAATATGGATCAAGGTTCGACTCCCACCATCAGAGTCGAGATTTATAACCAGACCTACAACATTCGCTCCGATGGTGACAGCGAGTACATCACGCAGCTCGCAGAATTTGTAGATGGCCGCATGCGAGAGATTTCTTCCGGTACGCTCACGGTTGACTCTCTGAAGGTCGCTATCCTCGCCGCGCTTCACATCGCCGACGAGCTTCACCGCCTCAAGCGCCTGCATGAGCAGGCCGACTCGCAGCTTGCCTCGCGCAGCGCCGAATGTGCGGAGATGCTTGACCGCCTGCTCAAAGTCCGCAGCAATGTGGAGCAGCAACAAACTAGCCCGGCGGGCAACATCGCTTTCACCTGATTCGTAATTTGCCCGTCCACCAGTGACCGCCCATGATTACCTGCCCGGTTTTAATCGCTTAAGATAGAGATTGCCCGCGCCGACTGTCACCCCTTCCCGATTAAGCTGTTGAAAAGTGACAAGCTCCCACCCTTGTGACCCAAGGTCGTTGAGTGCGCTTTCAGCCAAGCCGCGCCCGCCGGGAACGTAAACTACTCTGTACTCCCATTCTGTCTGCGCCGTTGGTCGTTGTCTTTGCCCCTTGACCGTCCAGCCAACCAGCCCAAAGACCACTATCGCTACAATCACCAGCCACGCTTTATGTTTCATTCGGGTCTCCTCTAAAGATGTAATTCCACCGGAGATGTTGTTTCCACATCGCCTCAGCCTGAACAATCCGAGCCTGTTATATTGAACACGAAGCGTGGGCAAGCCGGTTCCCAAACTATCTGCTTTTCCAGGAGTGTCGCATATGCTAGTATCTTTCATGGCAGAGGGAAACAATCTGCGGGGTTTGTAACCGAGCAAAGATAATTGAGCCTTATGCCGTCAATTAGGGAGACCGATGCCGCTCATGAGGCCAGTGCAATCCTTCAAAGTTAAGGATATGCCGGAGGCCGCGGCTTAACAAGAGGTCACCCACCTGTGTGAGCAGGTTCAATTACGGCTTCGGAGCGGCCACGGCGGATTTCCCTCTAGCCATTGAAGCAGAGGTCGGAGGCTAGAGGTTAGAGGTTAGTAGAGTAGCTTTTATACTGACCTCTAACCTCTGACCTCTGACCTCTTTTCGTTAGACAGGCAGACGATGAAGGTTTTAATGATTGGCGATGTGGTGGCGCGGCCAGGACGCTTGGCTGTGATGGAGCGCATAGAAGATTTGCGCGAACAGCACTCGATTGATTTCGTCGTCATGAATGCGGAGAACGTCGCGGGCGGCTTCTCCATCACGCCCCGTCTAGCCGACGAGCTTTTCCACGCAGGCGTTGATGTGATGACATCGGGCAATCACATCTATGACAAACGCGAAGTTATCCCTTACATAGAAGAGCAGCCCAGACTGCTGCGCCCGGCGAATTATCCGCCGGGTTCGCCCGGACGGGGTGTCTGGACGGGCGAAGTCAGGGGCGTGCGCGTGGCCGTGGTCAATCTCATCGGACGCATTTTCATGCCGCCTGCCGATGATCCCTTCCGCGCGGCTGACGCCGCCGTCAACTCAATTGACAGCGATATAAAAGTTCGGCTCGTGGACATGCACGGCGAGGCGACTTCCGAAAAGTGCGCGATGGGCTGGTATCTGGACGGGCGCGTCTCCGCAGTGGTCGGCACGCACACGCACATTCAGACGGCAGACGATAGAATCTTAACCAAAGGGACGGCTTATATCTCCGATATAGGCATGACCGGAAGCTACGCGGGCGTCATTGGTATGAACAAGGATGATGTCATCGCGCGCTTTACCTCGGCCATCAACCGCCGCGCGGAGCATTCCACAGGCGACGTTCGCATCTGCGCCGTCACCATTGACATTGACGAAGAGACAGGACGCGCCAGAGAAATCTCGCGCCTTTCTCTTCCACACCAATCATGATAATGAAAAATTAAAAAGGTAAAATGCAAAACGTAAGAGTGTGGGAATTACCCTTTTGCATTTTACCTTTTTAATTTTTCATTATTCCGGCGGTGTTCCTTCGGGGACGCGGCCTGCCGGGGGCTGCGTGAGGTGTATGTCTTCTTCGCTGACAGCGCCTTTCAGGAGTTGGACGTAGCCTTCTGGGAAAGAGCGCACGCGACCCTGGCCGTCCGTGACGACGTGGCCGGTTTCACCTTCGGCGATAATGATGCCGTCGGCCAGCCGCACTATCTCGTAGCCGAAGCGTAGGCTGCGTCGTCTTAGTTCTGTAATTTGAGTGCGGACTATAAGCTCGTCGTCGTAATACGCGGCGGCTTTGTAACGACAGTAGCTTTCGGCTACGACCAGAAAGGCGTTGTCGTTCTCTTCCATGTCGCGGTAGGAGAAGCCGCGCGCACGACAGAACTCCGTGCGGCCAATCTCGAACCAGATGAGATAGTTTGCGTGATAGACCACGCCCATCTTGTCCGTCTCGGAATAACGCACGCGAAGGAGCGTCTCGTGCCACTGGTCGAATAATGAATCATCCACGTTCGGAGTCATCAGAAGGATGTGCGCCTCCCCTTTTTCTGTTTAGAGCCAGATGAAATTTCCGCTGATTAGGCGGACTATAAAAGCGAAAGGTAAGCGATGTCAAAGCATTTCAGGGTTCGGGCGGCTGGCACCTTGGCCGTTCTCTTCATTTCGGTAGCGCTTGTTACGGTGCCGCGTACCCGCGCGCAGCAGGGAACTGCGACGGGCGTTGCTCCCACCAACGCAAAGAGCGCGGCGGTCGTGGCCGCCACAGCCGAAGTATTGAAAGAGACCTCGGACATTAGAGAGCTTCCAATCCTGCGCCCGGTCAAGTCAGGCGCACAGTCGCGCGCCGAAATTGAGCGCATGATTATCAAGAACATGAACGACGAGACCAAGCCCGAAGAGACTCGCGCCTCCGAGGTTGCCCTGAAAAAGCTTGGCCTCGTACCGCAGGACTTCGAGTTTCGTCCCTTCATCATCAAGCTTTTGACAGAGCAGGTCGCGGGCTACTACGACCCGAAGGTGCAGGAGTTTTATCTTGCAGACTGGATTGATCTGGACGGACAAAAGCCCGTCATGGCTCACGAATTGACGCACGCCCTACAGGATCAGCACTTCAACCTGCGTCGCTTCGAGAAGTGGCCTAAAGGGGATTCGGATGCGGAGATGGCCGCTCATGCTTTGATAGAAGGCGACGCGACCCTTGCAATGATTCGCTACGTCACGCGAGACCTGCAACGAGCCGTGGCCTTCGCCAAATCCATAGGCACGGACGACAGCTCCTCCGAGCAGATAGAGAAAGCGCCGCGCGCTATACGCGAATCGCTGCTCTTTCCCTACGAGCATGGCGCGCAGTGGGTGACGAGCCTACACAGGCGTGGCGGCTGGGCGCTGGTCTCCAAAGCCTTCACAGACCTCCCGCAATCAACCGAGCAGATTCTTCACGCCGACAAATATTTCGCGCGCGAAGCGCCCGTCAAAGTTGACCTCTCGGACATTCATAACATTCTGGGCGCAGGCTGGAAGCGCATTGATTATGATGTCAACGGCGAATGGGGCTGCTACCTTGTGCTGAACGAATATTTGAAGACAGGCGCTGGTCAGGCTGCTGCGGGCTGGGGCGGCGACCGCTTCGCTGTGTATGAAGAGCCGAAGACCAGTCAGGTTTTCATTACACAGATGACCGTCTGGGACACGGACGCTGACGCACGAGAATTCTACGAAGCTTACGCACGCCGCACCGAAGCGCGTTATGCCGGAGCGTCCTCGATAGAGATGGCGGCAAGCGCAGCCGAAGGACAGGCAAGAGGCTGGCGCACACCGCGCGATGGCCGCGTCTTGATGGAGATGCGGGGCAAGCGTGTGCTCATCCTCGAAGGCGTGCCTGAGAAAGCAGACGCGAATACGTTGCTGAAAAAAGTCTGGGGCTGATAATCTAGCCGCATAGCCGCTCTCTTAAAACGATTGTGAATGTATTACCTGGAGAAAGTAGCATGATAATCAAAAGGGTTACGAGCGCATTTATCCTGGGACTGATTTTAAGTTTTGCCGTGGTCGTTCATGCACAGGAGTCTGAGCCGCCGTTCATGCTGAGGGCTGCTTTTTCCAGACTGAAAGCGCTGGATTCTGTTACAAGCAGCTCCGTAGGCTTCGCAGCTATGCCGGGGAAGTTTTTTCTTCTTTCGCAGGATTTCATGAAATACGGGTCTGTGCCTTTCTTCAAAGAGCTTTTGAAGAATGAGAAGCCGGTTGTACGTGTGATGGGATTGGTTTGTCTGGCTCAGACCTTAAGCACTGAAGAATATGCAGAGATTTTAGAGGCTCACAAAGCTGATTGTGAGGAAGTAAGATATACGAGGGGCTGTATTGGCGGTAGAGCTACGGTCGGCCAGATCGCACAATGGCTCAAGGATGACCCCTATTTTTTCGGGCGCGAAAGCGGCAAGGAGCCTTCGAGTTGATAGCTTCATCAGCTAACCGCCCGAAATGAACTCTATACTTTTACCGGACTGAATATCATTTATCAGTGTCCACTCAAACCTTGCGTTTGAGACATGACCCGCAACTTCTCACCTCTGCTCTAATACACGGAGTGTACTCGTTGTCTTGCTCCTTCTTCCTGTGCTATGTTCTGCCCACAGAAGCTTTAATAATTCAAAAGGGTAAACGGCTGGCGGCGTTGAGTCTTGCTGAGAGTGGGCTAGAGGCGTGGTCGTTCGCAAGTTACGGATGAGGTCTGAAGTCGAAGCGGCTTCCCCGAAAGCGCGCACGCGTATGCGCGAATTGGCGGAAGAGCTGGAGCGGTTGGAGGCGAAGCTGCGTCGCGGCGGCGGCCCAGACAAGATAGAGCGCCAGCACCAACAGGGCAAGCTCACGGCGCGCGAGCGCATAGAGCTTCTTCTGGATAAGGATTCCTACTCGCAGGAGATAGGTCTGCTCGTCGCCTATGACGAGTACAAGGGGCAGGCTCCGTCGGCGGGCGTGGTCACGACTCTTGGGCGTGTAGGCGGGCGCGAAGTGGTCGTCGTCGCCAACGATGCAACCGTTAAAGCCGGGTCGTGGTGGCCTGAAACTATCAAGAAAATCCTGCGCGCGCAGGAGATAGCCATGCGCTCGCACGTGCCGATTATCTACCTTGTAGATTCGGCGGGCGTGAATCTTCCATATCAGGGCGGAGTCTTTCCGGGGCAATACGGCGCGGCGCGCATCTTCTATTACAACTCAATCATGCGTCGCTATCTGAAGATTCCGCAGATAGCCGCAGTCATGGGGCCGTGCATCGCCGGGGGCGCGTACCTTCCGGCGCTCTCCGACATCATCATCATGGTGGAAGGGACTTCGTTCATGGGCTTGGGCGGAGCGAATCTGGTCAAAGGGGCTACGGGGCAGATCATTGACAACGAGACTTTGGGTGGGGCGCGCACGCACAACGCCATCAGCGGCGTCGCGCATTACCGTATCGAAACGGATGAGCTTTGCGTGGCAAAGATAAGGGAGTTCGTGTCTGAGCTTCCCATCAGACCGCCAAGCGCCGTCTCGATTATCGAGAGCGTGGAAGCAGCGCGCCCCGCATCAGACCTCTACGAGATACTGCCCGAAGACCACCGCCAGCCCTATGACATGCGCGAAGTCCTGAAGTGCCTGCTCGACGAAGGACATCTGGACGAGTTTCAGGCTGATTACGCGCGCGAGATGATTACGGGTCATGCGCGCATACGTGGCATACAGGTAGGCATCATAGCCAACTCGCGCGGCATGATTCGAGAGAAGGGTGTACCGCCGCGCTTCGGCGGCATCGTCTACACAGAGAGCGCGGAAAAGACTGCCTTCTTCATAGAGACCTGCAATCGTCATCAAACGCCGCTCGTCTTCATACAGGACGTATCGGGCTTCATGGTCGGGGCCGAAGCAGAGCATTCGGGCATCATACGCGCGGGCGCTCGCTTTGTAGAAGCGATGGCGACCGCCGCCGTGCCCAAGATTGTGCTGACGGTCAATCACGCTTCGGGCGCGGGCTATTACGCCATGGCCGGGCAGGGCTTTGATCCTGATTTCATCTTCAGTTGGCCGACTGGAAGAATGGGCGTGATGGAGGGCGAGTCGGCAGTGCAGGCCGCGTTCGGCACGCAACTGGATAAGCTGAAAAGGGAAGGCCAGCAGCCCGATGAAGAATTACAGGCCGAGATGGAGCGTGTGCGCGCAACGTACGAGCAGCAACTGGATGCTAAATATGCTGCGGCGCGCGGCTTTGTCGATGCCGTCATCACGCCGGAAGTGACGCGCGATATGCTGGAGCTGGCACTGCGGACTGGGCTTAATTACGCGGGGCCGCATCTGGGACAGTTTGTTCTGCCGCCCGCGCTTTTTTAAGTTGCCTATATTACAAAACGGTCGCGGGCGAAATTTTTTAGTACACAAAACTCGCGTCTTGTGAGAAACTTAAGCCCGTTTAGCTCTATAATTCCAAGTTTGGTTTACCCCTTGCCTGATGCCATGGTTGATCGAGAGCCGTGGTTTGCAGTTTCTCTTAAAGTTTCGGGCGTGCCGGTTCGAGTTAAAAACAGAGCGCCCCCTCGTCTGACCGGCGCGTAATCTAAAAATGGCTGTGCTTTCGGGGGCACGCGTATTTCAGAATCTGAAAACGGTCACTCTGCCCGCCTTTGGGTAGTTTGCACACGGACAGGCGACCGAAAACAAATTGAAACCAACCTCAGTACCGCGCTTTGATTCAAAAGGCGCGCGATACAATGCAAAAGGAGAAACATCCGTGAGCAAGAGCACCATCAAGCGTAGTACCATCCTTTTGTTCGTCTTCGTCGTCTCTGTCGCTCTCATCGCCGCTGACCTTGTAGTCTTCGCTCAGAACAGCAATTCGAGCACTACAGGAGGCGATCAAACGCGCGGCGGGCAAATGACTTCGAATGGGGACATGCAGAATTCGAACACCGGCAGCACTGGCCGTGGCCGTCGTCGTCGCCGTGGTAGCGCTAGCGCTAACGCTAACACCGGCGGTGCGGCTGGCAGCAGCGATATGACCACCATGCAGGGCAATGCCAATACGGCTGCCACGACCACAGGCGGCGGTGGCCGTCGTCGTCGCCGTCGTCGCAGCGGTGGAACGGCTACCGCAGGCGTCATGACAACCACGACTCCCGTAGCGGACAGCGTGCAGACCGATCTTTCCGGCACTTACACGGGCACGCTCAGTTGTGCGGGCCTTGGTGGAGGCGGTGAAGGAACGCTGACGATTACCGGTAATCAGTATACGTTCGCACCAACAGCCGGCGGCACGTCGATCAGTGGTCGCGTGGTGGCCGTCACGACGCGCGGATACACAGCCGTCGCCATGCAGTACGGCGAGTCAGTTGCGCCTCCGCCGGGAGGGACTTCAACGCCGCCAGTCATCGTCTCTCTACGGGCAAGGAAGAATGGCGACAATCTGTCTCTGACCAGTATTGCCAACGGACTGAAGGACTGCGGATTTAGTACAGGCGGCAAGATGGGCGGTGGACGCCGTCGTCGTCGCGGTCGTATGTAGAGGCGACGTGAACACCCTCGGCAAAGCGAATATGTTTTACCTGAACATGTCGCAGTAGCCCTTTTACCGAACAGGCATCGCTGAAAGAGGCTCAAGTTGTATCATCAGGCGAAACCTGTTCGAGACGTTCGGCGCGGACAGCGTACCCCTTTATCTGACGGGTACGCTGCCCGCGTCGCTTACTTTTCAAAGGCAGTCTAGAGAGTCCGGAGAGTCTGGAGAGTCTAGAGAGTCAACTAGGTTGATTTTCTTTTCACTCTCCAGACTCACCGGACTCTCTAGACTCTCCAGACTGTTTTTGAGTAATGAGAGAGAAGATTCGGATTGCAAGCGGGCAAGGGTTCTGGGGGGATCAGTTGGATGCGCCTGTGCGTCAGGTCGAGGGCGGCCCCATTGATTACCTGATGCTCGACTATCTGGCGGAAGTCACCATGTCCATCATGCAGAAGCAGCGTGCGCGTGACCCGCGCGCAGGCTTTGCCCGCGACTTCGTGCCTCTGATGGGACAGATTCTCCCGGCGTGTGTTGAGCGAAACATACGCGTGACGGCCAACGCCGGAGGCGTCAACGTAGAGGGCTGCGCCGAAGCCGTGAAAGAGGTAGCGCGAGAGCTTGGCCTGGGAGGACGTTTACGCATAGGGCTGGTCACTGGCGACGACATTCTGCCACGCATTGACGAGATGCTGGAACGCGGCGTAGAGCTTCGCAACATGGATACGGGCGAGCCTCTTTCCACTGTGCGCGACCACATTCAGAGCGCCAATGCTTATCTTGGCGCATGGCCTATGGTCGAGGCACTCAATCGCGGCGCACAGATTGTCATCACCGGGCGCGCGACCGATACAGGGTTGACGCTTGCACCCATGATTCACGAATTCGGCTGGTCTGCGAGCGCCTGGAATCTTTTGTCGGCAGGCACAATCGCGGGTCACATCATAGAATGCGGCGCGCAGGCGTCGGGCGGCAATTGTCAATATCGCTGGCGCGACGTTCCTGACCTTGCGAACGTAGGCTTTCCCATTGTGGAGGCTTCACCCGACGGAACATTCGTCGTCACCAAGCACGACGGCACGGGCGGGTGGGTCAACGTTCCTTCCGTCAAAGAACAGCTTCTTTACGAGATGGGAGACCCGCACGCGTATATCACGCCCGACTGCGTAGCGGATTTCACGACCATACATCTTGAAGATGCGGGGCTAGACCGCGTACGCGTCTACGGCATTGAGGGTAAGCCAGCGACAGAGTTCCTGAAAGTCTCTATCAGTTATACGGCGGGCTACAAGGCCGTTGGCACGCTCGTTTACTCCTGGCCTGAAGCTTACGACAAGGCGCGTGCGGCTGACCGCATACTGCGCGAGCGACTCGATAGACTGGGGCTTCGCTTCGATCAAATCCTGACGGAGTTCGTAGGGGCAAACGCCACACACGGGCCTCTGGCGGGAGAGCCTTCGCCCGACCTGGCGGAAGTTCAACTGCGCGTCGGCGTCCGCGGGAATGATAAGACGGCCATAGAGCGGTTCACGAAAGAGATTGCGCCGCTTATTTTAACAGGCCCGCCGGGCGTCACAGGCTTTGCCGGAGGCCGACCGAAAGTTGAAGAGATAGTCGCCTACTGGCCTGCCCTCATACACAAGTCCGAGATTACGCCCCGCGTAGAGGTGACAGAGGCATGAGCGGCGAGAAGAGAGACGCCGGGACGCAAAGAGAAGAAAGCGCGAAGAGTTCGCAGTATGAAGACGAGGCGAGCAATAACGATTCGTCCAATCAAAGCCTGCACAATACTCCCGGCAAGCTTTACACGCCGCCGCCTCTGGAAGATTTCGCCTGGCGGCGCGTAGAGTCGGAGCGAGTCACGGATTGCCGCATCTTTCAAGTCAGGCGTGACCTCGCGCTGAACCCGCGCGGCGGAGGCGAGCATAATTTCTACTGCATAGAGGCTGTGGATTGGATAAACATCATACCGCTCACGGCGCGCAATGAAGTCGTCATGATAGAGCAGTACAGGCACGGAGCAGATGAAGTCACGCTGGAAATTCCGGGCGGGATGGTTGACGAAGACGAAACGGCTGAGACGGCAGCAGCGCGCGAGTTGGTGGAAGAGACCGGCTATCGCGCTCGTGAAGTTTTGATGCTCGGTCGCACCCGCCCCAATCCGGCGATTCAAAACAACTGGCTCTACTCGTTTCTGGCGCGCGATTGCCGGTTCGAGCAGGAGCCTGCTTTTGACTCGTCGGAATGGACGGTCATGCGGCTTGTTCCGCTCGCAAACATTCCGGCTCTCATAGCCGAGGGCGCAATCACGCACGCGCTGGTCATCGCAGCCTTTCACTGGCTATCTCTTTACCGGCAGGACTTGCTATCATCTGCTTAAAGAATGGTGCTTAAGATAATCAACCCGACGATTTCTTTTTTGATTCAGGAATCATGCGAGTACAACTATTGAAGCTGGCGCACGCACGCTCAGGCGATAAGGGCGATACGGCCAATGTCGGCCTCATCGCGCTGCGCAATGAGTATTACCCGCTGCTGTTGCGCGAAGTGACAGCCGCGCGCGTCAGGCAGCATTTCGAGGGAATCTGTCACGGCGAGGTCGAGCGCTTTGAGCTGCCCAACCTTCATGCGCTAAACTTTCTGCTGCATGAGAGCTTAGGGGGCGGCGGCACACTCTCGCTAATGACGGATGCGCAGGGCAAGACCTTCTCCTACGCGCTCCTGCGCATGGAGATAGACGTGGCCGAAGACGAAGCGCGTAACCTGGGTCTTGGGACACAGAATTGATGATGTTTATATGAGCGAGGAATTAGAACCTGTCGAAGGCGCTGTGCGTCATGGATACGCGCAGGTTGGCGGCGTGCGACTGCATTACGCAGAGCGCGGCGAAGGCGACGAGCTGGTTATATTTCTGCATGGCTTTCCGGAATGCTGGTATTCGTGGCGTCACCAATTGGATGCGCTCGGCGACCGTTATCACGTGGTAGCGCCGGACATGCGCGGCTACAATCTGAGCGACAAGCCGCCGCGCGTTGAAGATTACCGCATGGATTATCTGATTGACGACGTGACGGGTCTCATACGCCATTTCGGCAGGGAGAAGGCCGTCGTCGTCGGCCATGATTGGGGAGCGGGCGTCGCTTGGGGAGTGGCGCTCAAACATCCTGAGTATGTGAGCCGCCTGGTCGCCATGCAGGTTCCGCACCCCGGCGCATGGCGCGCCAACATGACCTTGAAGCAGGCTTTGAGTAGCTGGTACATGCTCTTCTTTCAGATTCCGCTCCTGCCCGAATGGCTCCTCAGCCTCAAGGACTTCGCATCAATCGAGCGTGCCTTCAAAGAGGCACCTGGAGGAGCTTTCACGGACACAGACATAGCCGTTTATAAGAAAGCGCTGCGCGAGCCGAACGCTTTGACCTGCGCCGTCAACTACTACCGTGCGAACTTCTTCTCGCTCTTCTTCAAACAGAAGAAGGAGAGCGAAGATTTGAAGGATGATCGCGTGCGTGTGCCGACGCTTATGATTTACGGCGAGCGCGATAAGTACATCGTGCCTGAAACAGTCAGGGACGTGAACCGTTTCGTTGATGCGCCGTATCGTGAGGCGCGTTTCAAGAACTACGGCCACTGGATTCAGAACGAAGCCCCCGCGGAAGTCAACGCAGAGCTGGCGAGCTTTCTAGAAACACAGCCTTCATCGCTCTGAATCCCTGTAAGGGCAGGGACAAGTCCTCGGCCCGTATCGCTCGATAGAGCGATAATCAATATAAGATAGATTCAACCTTGAAACGTAACACGACTTGATTATCAGCTTCGCTGATGCGGGCAGAGGACTTGTCCCTGCCCCTACTGTTTTATTAAGCGCTACGAATCTCAGAAGATGAATGAAGACAGCGAACAGGTTCTTTACAGTGTCGAAGGCGCACGGGCGCTCGTCACGCTGAATCGTCCTGAAAAAAGGAACGCGCTGAATGATGCGGTCGTAAGCGGCCTCAAAGAATCTCTGCGCAGGGCGGACGAAGATGAAAGCGTGCGCGTCGTAGTCATTAAGGGTGCGGGCGCGGATTTCTGTTCCGGCGCAGACCTCTCCGCGCTTCAGAAAATCTCCGAAGCTTCCGTCATGGAGAATCTTGAAGATGCTGAAAGTTTGATGGAACTCTTCGCGCTGACGCGCCGTGTGCGTGTGCCTGTGGTCGCAGCCGTGCGTGGACGCGCTCTGGCAGGGGGCTGCGGTCTCGCCACAGCCTGTGACATTGTGCTGGCCTCGCGTGGTGCGCGCTTCGGCTACCCGGAAGTGAAAATCGGATTCGTTCCAGCGATGGTGATGGCAATCCTGCGCCGCAACGTCTCGGAAAAGCGCGCTTTTGAGTTGATAACACGCGGCGCGGAAATCAGCGCCGAAGAGGCAGAGCGCATCGGCCTTATCAATCAGGTCTTCGATGAAGATGATTTTGATGCGAGCGTTGAACTTTACGTCGCCGTGTTTGAAAAGATGAGCCGCACGGCAATCGCGCTCTCCAAACATCTGCTCTATCACATTGACGGCATGACCTTCGCGGCTGCCCTCCAATCCGGCGCAGACCTCAACGCCATTGCGCGCATGACGGAAGATTGTCGGCAGGGAATCGCGCGCTTCCTTAAGAAGTAGACCCCATCAAACCTCATCCGGCGACCAGAAATCAACTTCAAGCTCTTCCGCGTAATGAAGAACGGGTTCGCCTTCGGGTGTGGGCAATCCGTGCGATTCGATCATGGTTGAGCTGTAGGATTGAACCGTAGCGGTCTGCAAAGGCCAGGGACGATGATGAATCCGCAGGCGGTTTAGCCGCTCGCCTTTGACTGAATACAGGCAGTAGCGCTCCGTCAGATAGAAATCGAGCGAGTCGGGGTCGGACAGCGAGAGCTTATCTTCAATCGTCCACGTCGCATTGAAATCGGCGGGCGGCTCGTCTGTGCGGCTGGAAGAATAATCAATCCTCTCGCCCTCTTGCTCCAGATTGATGCGCGCGTTGAAGTAAGGAAGATTGTAGAGCGTGCGCGCTCCCAGCACTGCGACGGAGCTATTTGCATCCAGCGAGAAGAACCAGACGCCGGGCACGCCCTCGTAGTGAACATAGGTGCGTACATTGATCTCGTGAAACGCGCTCAGCCACGGTACGGGCGGCGTAAAGCTCAGGCGCACGTTCCACATGGTAAAGGGAATCACGCCAATCCATGCGCTGCCGTCGAAGGTGTCAATCTTAAGGCGCTCTGGAATCAAAGGCCGCAGCTTCTCTTCATCAATGCGCCAGTGCATGAAAAGAAGCTTGCCCCAGTTCTGATGCATGATGGGAAAGCCCTTCGGGCGCTCGCGTATCGCAAGACGATCAACTTTCTCGCTGGAATGATTGCTCATAATTTTCCGGCGACTATAACATGAGCGTCGCGCGCCCTTCTAGATTTTCACAGGATGTTCAAGAGCACAATCGAGCACAGGGTCGCAGATGCCGTCGACAAGCCCAATCTCACATGCTTCAAGACTTATCAGCCGCCGCGCTGTTGTAAAGAATTCCAGAGCGCGTGCCGTGCCTATGAGACGCGGCAGTCTTTGTGTTCCGCCCCAGCCCGTGATGATGCCAAGCCTTGCGCCGGGATGCGCGAACACAGCCCCTCTGGAAGCGAAGCGCAGACGACAACTGAGCGCCAGGTCAAGCCCGCCGCCCATGCAGTAGCCGTTGACGGCGGCGATGGTTAATGCGCGCGCGCACGCAATCTTCTGCATCAGACGCTGGCCGCGCAACGCGAACTCTCTGGCAGACACGCTCGTCAGCGTTGCGACCTCGCGTATGTCTGCGCCCGAAGCAAAGACATCGCCTGTGCCTGTGAAGATGATTTTGTTGATGTCGGAGCGAAGAGTTAGAGCCGAGATGATTTCGTACAGTGCTTCAAGGGTTGAGATAGAGAGCGGATTGCGCTCGGCAGGGCGGTTGAGGCGAATGACGGCACATGTGCCGCTATCTTCTACGATGACAGGCTCGCTGCCCGGCACATCTACGCCCGGCGTCATTCTCTTGGCCGCACGTTTTCGCGCAGGAAGCGTACGATGTCTTCTGTGGATGTGCCGGGCAGAAAGATTTCCGATACACCTAGTTCTTTGAGACGCGAGATGTCTTCCTGCGGGACGATGCCGCCGACAAGCACAAGGCAATCGTCCATGCCGCGCTCGCGCAGAAGTTGAACGATGCGCGGGCAGAGTGTGTTGTGCGCGCCGCTTAAGATAGAGACTCCCACGGCGTCAACATCTTCCTGAAGCGCAGCCGCCGCAATCATCTCCGGTGTCTGCCGCAAGCCCGTGTAGATGACTTCCATGCCCGCATCCCTGAGCGCACGTGCGATTACTTTCGCCCCGCGATCATGCCCGTCGAGTCCGGGCTTGGCAACTAAAACACGAATCTTTCTTTCCGAAGACAACTTGTACCCCTTCTCGTTATCAACAGCGCATCAATACAAAAATCGCTCGTCGAGGATTCAAAGCTTAAAGCCATTCTTCATTGCTGTAGATTCAAAATCCTATCACACAATGGCGGCTCATGTGTATCACTCGCTCTGTAATGCGAGATGCTCTGTGCGTAGGGCGTTGTTATTCTGCTCTATCAAATGTGCGGGAAAAAGAATGAACCGCGAATTGCTCCACGGCTCATTCTTTTTCTATCGCTATTGCGGGAGGAGAGGAGTTCTAACCGCTATTATTTAAAATTCCAGCACGAGATCCTTTTCGCAGAAATCGAATTTAACCGCCTCCGATTCCTCGCCATTATCGAACACGGCCTTGAACCATTGGTGGCAACTCTCGCCATTCGTTGATTTGTCCCAGACCATTTCTTCCGTTGCGCCAGCGGGTATTCCATCGCCAATATCAAACTGTCCCCATCTTTTCCCATCCTCGGCTACTAAGACCTTTTTGATGGCATGCTTAGTATTGTTATGGATTTTGAAGGTGTAATCCTGTGAAGTCCGGGCATAGCTAACAGCAAAGCTTGTCAGGACAAAAGCGAAGGCAAGCAGGGCAACTCTTCCTGCGTTAACTTTAAACCTCATCGCGGGAGTTCTCCTCTGTCTGAAAAATTTTCAGCCCCGTAGTAAAGGGCTGAATCATAATAAGCATTAAAGACGCGCTTCGCAATAGAATAGCCGCCAACTCGGTCGGCGGCTGTTGTTTTCACACGGGCTGAGCTTGAGAGTTAAAAAGCAGGCTCTTCATAAAGACCGTAAACATCGCGCAGCGCGTCGCAGATTTCTCCGAGCGTTGCATATGCGCGCACGGCTTCTATGGTCGCAGGCATAGTATTTTCATCGTTGCGCGCAGCCTGCTTCAATTTTTCCAAAGCGTTTGCGACTGCTCCACGGTCTCGGCTTGCGCGCGTCTGCTCCAACCTCTCTACCTGACGGTCGCGCACACCTTCCTGTATAACAAGGATGGGAATTCCCCCTGACTCCTGCTCCATCTGATACTTGTTGACACCAACTATTGTTTGATCGCCGCGCTCGACCGCTTTCTGATATTGGTAGGCCGATTCCTGAATCTCGCGCTGCGGGAAGCCCTTCTCGATTGACTCGACCATGCCGCCCATCGCGTCTATCTTCTCAAAATAGTCGAGCGCTCCGTCCTCCATCTGCTTCGTCAGAGCTTCTATAAAGTATGAGCCGCCGAGCGGATCAACCGTATTCGGCACACCCGTCTCTTCGGCTATGATCTGTTGAGTACGAAGCGCTATCAGCGCGGCGCGATCCGTCGGCAGCGCGAGCGCCTCGTCGTAAGCATCCGTATGAAGAGACTGCGTTCCGCCAAGCACGCCTGCGAGGGCTTGAATGGCTACGCGCACGATATTGTTCAAAGGCTGCTGGACGGTGAGCGAAACTCCAGCGGTTTGCGTGTGGAAACGCAACTGCAAGGTGCGCTCGCTCTTTGCATTGAACCTCTCTCGCATCACGCGCGACCAGATACGACGCGCAGCTCTATACTTCGCTATCTCCTCAAAGAAATCATTATGCGCGTTGAAGAAGAAGGAGATGCGCGGCACGAATTCGTCAACATCCAGACCTGCGCGCACGCCCCACTCAACGTACTCGATGCCGTCGCGCAAGGTGAACGCAAGCTCCTGCAAAGCTGTAGACCCTGCCTCGCGTATGTGATAGCCGCTGACGGAAATCGGATTGTACTTCGGAACGAACTTCGTGCAGAACTCAAACGTGTCTGTGACGAGCTTCATCGCCGGGCGAATCGGATAAATCCACTCCTTCTGCGCGATGTACTCCTTCAAGATGTCGTTCTGAAGCGTGCCGGAAATCTTCTTCCAATCCGCGCCCTGCTTTTCCGCCACGACCAGATACATCGCCAGCAGAACGGATGCGGGCGCATTAATCGTCTGCGAAACCGTCACCTCTTCGAGCGGAATGCCGTCAAAGAGAATCTCCATGTCTGCCAGAGAAGAGACGGCCACGCCGCACTTTCCGACCTCGCCTTCCGAAAGAGTAGAGTCCGCGTCGTAACCCATCAGCGTTGGAAGATCATAAGCGACCGAAAGCCCCGTCTGCCCCTGCGCCATCAGGTACTTGAAACGCTGGTTCGTCTCTTCGGGCGTGCCGAAGCCTGCGAACTGTCGCATCGTCCAGAGCTTGCCGCGATACCCGGTCGGATGTATCCCGCGCGTGTAAGGGAACTCGCCCGGAAAAGAGATGTCGCGCTCGTAATCTACATCGCTCGTGTCTGCGGGCGTATAAAGACGCTTGACCTCTTCGAGCGAAACCGTCTCAAAGCGCTTCCTTCTTTCAGGGCGTTTGCGCAGGACAGGCTCAAGCGTCTCCTGCTCCCAGCGCTCGACCGCAGCTTCTTCTCTGGATGCAGCATCTTTTGTTTCAGGCATAAACCCTCTTCTCTTTGTAACCTTTCGGCTCGTCTGTTAATGGCGCACGAGTATCAACATCTATTTTCTAATGTTTATAAAGAGAATTCGATATTAGTTGACCGTTTGTCTAAGTGTCAACCGCGTGGTTTGCATAGACAGGGATTGATCTTGAAGAGTGGGACGCGGCTACGGTTGGCAGCCCGTAGCCGCGTGCTTTAGCAGCAGTAACCAGCAGAAGTGGAGCGGGAAGCAAGCAGAAGGTGACTGGCAGGGTAGACATCCTTTTCGGCCACCGTCGAATAAGCCCACTCCGGAAGCTTATTCGACCGGCACAATAATCTCGTTAGCGCGCACCATGTTAAGCCGCGCGCGTGCAGCCGCTTCAATGGCTCGCGGGTCTGTGCGAAGCCGCTGCACTTCCGTTTCCAATTGCGCGTTCGCGCTGCGCAATTTTTCTACGTCTGTATTGATGCGCTCGTATTGATCAGACGCGGAGCGCTTCTCCGCATTCGCCGAAGAAATTGACGTTACACAAAGAGCGAACGTCGCCAGAATAATCGTCGCAAAGAGAACCCATGAAGGTATGATTCCGCCGCGTCGCCTTATCTCTGTGCGCGTACCCATGATTTCGCGCGGCAGGTCTAGCGCCGAAGAAATTGCCGGAAGTGGCCGTGCCGTTACACGCTGCGCGCGAAGGCGTTCATCAACCCAGTAAGAATTTGCAGCCTTGTTCAAGGAGCACCTCCAAAGTCTTGTTCAGATTCTGTTTTCAGCTAAACACACACGAACGGCTCTGCGATTCCAGACCTGTCACTCCCTGTAACAAGAGAGATTTTCTTGCGGCACAGGCGACAAGAGCGCTGGCGCTTTGTGAAATTATGCCGGTTATGATTGCTTGCCCGACTAATGTACTAAATCGAATCACCATCGATTTCCGTCCGATTCTTTTTTTGAAGTTTTGCTGTTGCTCCCCAAGATGGTGTGCCGAGAAAGGGCGAGCACCACAATAGAGTGTAGTTGAAAACTGTTTCAATCCTTTGCCTATCAAAGGTTTACCGGCAAAGTGGCGGGACTGTAACATGTGGCGTTTTCACTGTAAAGACTTTTCTTTACAACGGTTTGTGGTGCTAAGTTCAACGTTTACTTGAAGTAAGCTCGGTTAAGCCTTTGCAGCGGCGAACGCACGGCGAACGGAAATCCGCTATTTGGGCATCCCGCTTCGATGTCTTCTGAACGCTTGAGATAGCTGGTTGAAATCTCAATCACAGGTGTGGAAAAGGATGTGATCACACCTCACTTGCAGACCGAGTGAATTATAGAAGGGGTTCAAAGAGTGGTAGCAAGGGCTTTTGATTGAGCTTTTTTGTGACATCGTTAAAATGTGTTGACACTGATTTCCTGTGCGCTATAGACTGTCAAGCACTCGGTTGACCCCTCTCACTGGGTTCGACCATCCATTGACGGCTCATATATGCGTCCGTGTCAGCCTTGCCCCGATTCTTTGCAGTTGTTTCGTGCATTTTGCGCAAAAGTAAGCATCGCTGTTTTTGCAGAGAGTTCCCAGGGGATAAGGTTTTGTATGTCCAACGCACCGCAGTCTCTATCAAGTAGTCAGGAAAACAGGGACGAAATAGCCTTCAGTCTTCCGCTTGCGGCCATGGTTCGAGCGCTGTGTCAGGCTGCGACCAGAGGGCCTGACCTCCTATACGAAGTGATATTGAAACTGACGTTGATGGTTGATTCGACAGCCCAGACGTATGGGCTGGCGACCTGGACACAGAAGACCGGGGAGCGACCTCAGCTTAAATGGGTCGAAGGTCTGGATCATGATGAGCTGACAGAGGCCGAGACGGTTGTCATGACCGCTCTCTCATTGCCGGAGAAAGCGACGCAGATTTTAGCGGGCGATCAGGCCATCTGCCTGATTCTGACGGCGACCACGCAGAAGCGTGAAGGCGCAGCCATCTATGGTCGTTGTGTGCGGCCACTGAGTGAGCAGCAGGCAAAAGAGCTGAGCATGCTGGCCGACGTGGCGCAACTAGCGCACGCTCACATAGCCCTTCGCGTAGATCAAACGCAGGTACAAAAAGTTAAAGCCGCCTCTGCCGTCACAAGCACATCACTGCCCGGAATGGTCTTCACAAGCCGTGCTATGTCGGGAGTTGCGCGTGCAGTCGAGCGCATCAAGGATTCGGAATCAACCGTGCTGATTAACGGAGAGTCCGGCACGGGTAAGGAACTGGTGGCGCGCGCGATTCATCGTCTAAGCCGCCGCGCTCAAGGCGAGTTTATTCCGTTCAACTGCACCGCCGCGCCTGCGGATTTGATTGAAAGCCTGCTCTTCGGTCATCGCAAGGGCGCGTTCACAGGGGCGCAATCGGATTACGAAGGAATGATTCGCGCAGCCGAAGGCGGCACGCTCTTTCTGGATGAGATTGGCGATCTGCCCCTGGCTTTGCAGCCGAAGCTCCTGCGTTTCTTGCAGGAGGGCGAGGTGCATACGCTTGGAGAGCGTGCGCCGCGCAAGGTAAGCGTCCGAGTCGTCGCGGCCACGCACAAAGATTTAGAGCGCGAGGTGCGAGAGGGTCGCTTCCGCGAAGACCTGTACTATCGCGTCGCCTCGCTTTCGATTCATGTCCCGCCTTTGCGCGAGCGTCCAGAAGACACAGGACTGCTCATCTCTCATTATCTTACACATTATGCCCGGCGCAACGATCATGCGATTGCCGGAATTACGGCTGATGCAATCGGCGCGCTCCAGAGCTATTCGTGGCCTGGAAACGTGCGAGAGCTGGCAGCGGAGATAGAGCGCCTTGTGCTTTATGCAGACGAAGGCTCGCTTATCACACTTGAGCACCTCAACGCGCGCATCCTGCCGAAAGAAGTGCGGGCGGGCATTCATGCAGAAGAGACAAATGCCAATCTGGAACACATGCTCGAAGATTTTGAGCGGCGCGTGATTACGGAGACTCTCAAGCGCAACGATTACAACGTGGCGCGCACCAGCGCCGCGCTCGGCCTAGGCTCTCGTCAAACGCTCTATAAAAAGCTTAAGCGGCTGGCGATTGATGTCGGCAATTTTCTACAGGAGGACACGGAGCCGGGACTTCAGCTAAGAGTCGAGCGTTAATGAAAAAAATACTGGCGGCGTCTTCCGAAACATTCTTCAACTAACGAATTGGCTCGAAACTTTCCGGTATCTCTTTATGCTCTCTTACGGTTTATGCTTGATCGTGGCTCTATTTATACATGAGCTTGGGCATCTACTCGCGGCGCGCGCCTGCTGTGTGCCGGTGACGGAGTTCGGTCTTGGCTGGGGTCGGAAAATTTTCGGCTTCAAGGCGGGCGGGGTGGAGTACAAGCTTCATGCATTGCCCGTCGGGGCCTACGTGCGTCTTGATATTGAGGAGTTGCAGCGACGCCCTTTGAGCCAGCAAACGCTCGTGCTGCTGGCGGGCGTTATCGTCAATCTGGTGGCGGCTGGCGTGGCAGGCCAAAATAAGTTTGCCCTGATAAACCTCACACTCGCGGCAACAAATCTTCTTCCCATTTACCAGCAGGACGGCTGGAAGTGCGGGATGGTGATGCTCCGAGCATTGCTCAGGCGTCGTAATGCGCTGGTCGAATGGACTTTTACTATCTCGGGCGGCGCGCTGAGCGCTCTGTTCTTTCTTGTAAAGCTCAAGCATTACATTTGATTCCAGATGTAAGCCGGAAGAGATGCCGCGCTCCGACCGCTTCATATAGATTAACAATCATGCGTCTTTCAACCCATCGCATCTTTTTTTTAATTCTCCTGCTGGTGCTGTTCATACTGACAACACAGGCGGTGACAGACCCGGATTTCTGGTGGCACCTGCGCGCGGGTCAGTACATCTTTGAGACCCGTAGCATTCCGCACACGGATATTTTCTCTTTCACCTTTACGGGGCGCGAATGGGTGACGCACGAATGGCTCTCTGAAGTTTTGATCTACGCTATTTTCAAGTGGCTGGGCTGGGGCGGGTTGGTCATCAGTTTCGCGCTTATCGTCACGACGGCCTTCGGAATCTCTTATTATAGTTGCGAGAAGAATGGCGCACATCCTTTCATGTCCTGGGGCGCAGTGCTTTTAGGAGCGTTGGCGACAGCGCCCGTCTGGGGCGTCAGGCCGCAGATGTTCTCGCTACTACTGACAAGCATTTTTATAGCTGTCTTAACTAACTGCCTGCGCGGTGAAGTGGGGCGCTCCATCTGGATTCTGCCACCGTTGATGCTCCTGTGGGTGAATCTTCATGGCGGGTATGTGCTCGGATTAGTGTTGATAATAATCGCGCTCTGCGGATTAACTCTCGACGGATTGCTTGAGCGCAAGGAGCGAGCGGAAATCTTGGGGCGCGTCGCCCCGCTCGCTCTGGTTCTTTTAGCATGCGTGCTGGTCGTGCCGCTTAATCCGAACGGCGTACGGCTGTTTACTTATCCGTTCGAGACGCTGTCTTCATCCGTCATGCAGGAGCATATTGAAGAATGGTTCTCGCCTAACTTTCATCAGACAAGATTTCTTCCTCTGGCCGTGTTGATGTTTGCGACCTTTGCGATGCTGGCTCTTTCGGCAAAGAAGGTGCGAGCGAGCGAGCTGTTGATGCTCTGCGCGACCGGCTACGCGGTCTTACGGTCAGGTCGCCATCTGCCCATCTTTGCTTTCGCTGCTGTTCCTCTTCTGGCTTTGCACGCATCCGTCTGGATTAAAAATCAGGGCTGGGCTTCGGGTCTCTTTGCGCCGGAAAAGGTTGTGTCGAAGCAGCAAGCGAGCCTGCGCTTCGCGGTGCTTATTATCGCTCTGGGGTTGAGCATGATGAACGTGAGGCAGGTTGTAGCAAGACAGGCAGACGTGGAGGCGCAGCATTTCCCTGTGTCGGCGGTCGAGTTCATACGCGCGCAGAATCTTCCAGACCCTATCTTCAACTGGTACGACTGGGGCGGCTATCTGATATGGAAGCTCTATCCTGAACGGCGCGTCTACATAGACGGGCGCGCGGATGTTTACGGTGATGCGTTTATAGAAGAGTTCCTGCGCGCCAGCAAGGGGCAGGGCGATTGGCGCGAGCCGCTTCGTCGTTACGACATACGAACCGTCATCCTCAAACCCGATTCACCTCTGGCGAGCCTTCTCATAAAAGAGGAGGGATGGAGCAAGGCGTTTGAAGACGCCCAGGCTGTGGTTTTAGTCAAACGATAGAATAGTAAGGCGACAAAAATTTTATTGAGTCCCGTAGGGACGGTTGGCAATAGCCCAGCCATTTATGGCTGGGTAAGAGAGGGGAAAGAAATTGAGTCCCGTAGGGACGATTGAAGTTTTGATTCAATCGTCCCTACGGGACTCAACTTTATGTTCCTGCTCTTTGTTCCCAGCACTGAAGTGCTGGGCTATTTTCATATAGTCCCTACGGGACTCTTCAAAACAGTTCCTGAAATTTGGCTCTAATATAAGTGGCGATTAACTGGAAGCAGTTAGTCGCCACTTTAATTTTGAGTAAGTCTTTGTGTCTCTTGATTGAAGCGGCGCGTCACCCGTAGTTAAATATCGTATGAATGATTGTTAACTGTGGGCGACAGGCAATTAAGTCGTTGTCGTTAATTCACTTCACACAACTTTATGCCGCACGACCGCTCTCGTTAACCAACTCGCTTTGTTAACCGTAGGCGACAGGATGCTATGCGCTCATCTCTAAGAATCCCTCTGTTTACTGGCTTTCTCTTCTTTTAGAGCCTGTGGCACGCGCCTTGTTAAAGAGAGATGCGTGAATGTGGGCAATAAGCGCACTGAGACGAGTAGCAGGAGGAAAAGGGATAAAGATGAAAGCGATTACAGTCAAGATGCTCATCTCGCTCGTAGGCGTGGCGGTTGCTGCCCCGTTCATTATCATTGCACTGGTGGCGGGCGCGCGTGCCGTAGAGCTTGCGCGAGGCGCGCAGGACGAAGCGCTGCTCATCGTGCTCGCCATGAGCGGAGCTGTTATCAGCATGATTAACGGCTTCGGTCGCCGCACGAACAAGAGGATTAGGAAAGACGTGCGCGCGGAAACGCGTGCGCAGGATGAAGCTCGATCCGAAGGAGCTTCCATCGTCAATCTCAGCTATTAAAACTTTTTCCGTCTCCCTTTTGATTCAAAAGGGCTTGAACCTGAAAACAACCACAACCCAAAAGGAGCAAAACTGAAATGATTAAGAAATTCTTGCGCGATGAAACCGGTCTGGAACTTTCCGAGTACGCCGTTGCGGCAGCTCTCATAGCTATGGCAGTCGTCACTGCGTTCGGTGCGCTTGGCACCAATATCAGTGGCAAGATCAACTCTTTGGCGAACGTTGTGAAGTAAAAGAAGCCACGTTAGTCAAGAAGTACCTGCAAAAAAGAATAAGGGTCGGGGCGAGTCCGCCGCTACAAAAGCTTGTACAAACCCCGACCACTTTCTTTCAACCCTTCAAAGGAGAGCGAGATGCTTAAAAGATTTCTGAGAGACGAAACCGGATTGGAACTCTCCGAATATGCCATCGCCGCAGCTCTCATTACCATGGGCGTGGTTCTCGCAATTGAAGCCCTGGGCGGGAACATCTCGGGCAAGATAAACAATCTTGCGAACGTCTTGAAGTAAGGCACGCGCTCCCTTTTAAGGAGCGTGCGGGCTTTTATCCCATTGCTAACTAAATATTTGATAACCATTCTGCTCAACTCTCTTTTTCTTAAACGAAGATGTCTAGCTCACTCTTTATAGCTTACGGGGCGTTGTTGATTCCGCTCGCCGTCATCATCACTTATTACGATGTGCGTTACCGTCGTATCCCTAATGCATTTGTGCTCGCGACGCTAATAAGCGGCGTCACCGTCAACTCCATCTTCGGCGGCTGGCAGGGCGTGCTGGCGAGCCTCGGCGGTTGTGCGCTCGCCTTCATACTGATGTTCATCATGCATGTCTTCGGCGCGATGGGCGCAGGCGACGTGAAGCTCTTTGCCGCCATAGGCTCTGTCACGGGCGCGGCCTACATCTTTCCTATGTTCCTGATTGTCATACTGACGGGCGGGTTGCTTGCGGTGGTCTCTGCTTTTCGCGCACGCGCCGTGCGCTCGACCGCCTTGCGCGTCCTGCAAATTCTGGTTGGACTATTGCCCGGCTGGCAGATGCCGCGATTCGCTGTGCCTGCGGATAGAAGGCTCACGATTCCCTACGGCGTCGCTATCACACTGGGCAGCATCATTACGCTGGCCGTCGTCCGCGCCTGACAAATAAAGGCACGGATTCCAGGGCTGTTTCAAAACGGAGAATAAACCTATGCGGAACAAACGCTTTTTTGTAGTGCTCGGATGCGCGCTCATCTTCGGGTTGCTCGCGGCCTTCGCCGTCAGCCGCTACCTGTCGAGCGCGAATGTTTATGCCAAGACCCTGAACTCTGTTGTCGTCGCCAAAGTTGCCATCCCCATCGGCGCGAAGATTATCCCTGAACAGTTGACGGTCGTGCAGTTTCCCAAAGAGTCAATCCCGGACGGCACGTTCGATGACCCGCAGAAGTTGGTCGGTCGCGTGGCCGTTCAGAACATAGCGGCGCGCGAACCCTTGACGGACTCGCGGCTCGCACCCGAAGGCTCTGCCGCAGGTCTTTCCGCAGTCATCCCCGAAGGCTATCGCGCCATGACCGTCAAGGTTGACGATGTCGTGGGCATTTCCGGTTTCATTCAACCGGGCACGCTGGTTGACGTGGTCGTAGTGATTGACCCCGCCGAGAAGGATGCCGATCAGGGGCCTATCTCCAAGATAGTTCTTCAGAACATTAAGGTGCTGGCAAACGGCCAGAACATAGACAAGCCGAAGGACGACCGCGAGGCCAATTCCGTCAAGGCGGTAACTTTGCAGGTCACGCCGGAGGAGGCCGAGAAGCTCGCGCTGGCTTCGAGCGAAGGCAAGCTTCAGCTAGTCATGCGCAACTCCATAGACCAGGACGACGAAAAGACTAAAGGCGTCAACAAGCGCACGCTCCTGAGCGGCGACCGCGCCACTCCGCAGCCCGAACCGGGTTCGCTCAAGAGCGAGCAGGCGGAGACGAAAGACCCGGCTGAGCGCCGCGTGCGCGCCGCCACCGATTTCATGCGCGCCGCCACAGACTACATGCAGGTCAGGCAACAGCCCGTAGCGCCTGCGCCGCCCGCGCAGATCAAACCGGAGCCTCCGCCAGCGCCGCGCTCAACCGTAGAGATGTACGAGGGCGCAAAGAAACGCAACGTAGATTTTCCATGAATTAGTTGTCAGCAATCAGTAATTAGCAGTCAGCTTTTGAAATCCCTCGAAGGCTGAATCTAGAAGCTCAAATTTGAAATCACAAAAAGCTGATAGCTGGTAGCTGACCGCTGACAGCTAATAAAGGAGCTAGAAAGAATCATGCAGACCCGTTCTACTATCACACGCCTTATCACTGCGTTGTGCGCGGCGCTTATGACCATCGCCTTTGGAGCGTCCGCCCATGCGCAGGAGACCTCTTACACGGCCTCTTTCAAAAATGCGAAAGAGACCGTCAGCGTCAACGTCCTCGTAGGCCAATCGCGCGTCATCAATTTCGACCGCGACATAGGACGCTTCTCGGTCTCGAATCCTGAGATAGCGGAAGCCGTGCTGGTTGCGCCCAATCAGGTGCTCGTCAACGGCAAAGGTTTCGGGCAGGTCAACTTCATAGCGTGGGAGACGGGCGGCGAGCGCTTTCTGGTCTTCGACGTGTATGTGCGCGCCAACCTGTCTCTGATTGACTCGCAGATTCGTGCGCTCTTTCCGAAAGACAACATCAGTTTGAGTCAGGCCAACGGCTCTGTGGTTCTTTCCGGCAACGTCAAAGACCCTAAGACGGCAGAGCAGGTGCAGGCAGTGGTCGAGGCCGCAGGCTTTAAGACCGTTAATATGCTCGCTTCGCCTGTGAAGAACGCCATGCAGGTTCAGCTCATGGTGCGCGTGGCCGAAGTGAGCCGCAATCGTCTGAAAGACCTCGGCACGTCTTACACGTATCAGGGAGGCAATACAGGCGGCTACTTCAACACGGGTCAGGGGCCAAGCTCGCTTTCGAGTCCGCCAGCTACAGCGAGCGGCATCATCGCCGGTGCCTTATCGTCGAGCGCGCTCAACCTGCTGGTGATGGGCGGCAATACCCTTGGCATGATTCGCGCGCTTCAAACGCAGGGCGCTTTGCGCGCTCTTGCCGAGCCGAACATCATCGCTATGGACGGGCAGAGCGCTAGCTTTCTAGCGGGCGGTGAATTCCCGGTTCCAATCGTCCAGGGCGATGGCACGCGCACTAACGTCACCATCGTTTTCAAAGAGTACGGCGTCCGCTTGAACGTCAAGCCGACGATTATTGACGAAGATCACATACGCCTTGAGCTTGAGCCTGAAGTCTCTACGATTGATTTCTCGAACGGCGTCAAGTTCAACGGCTTTATCATCCCGGCACTGCGCACACGCCGCGCGAAGACGGGAATCGAGCTGCGCGACGGGCAATCTTTCGCGCTCGCAGGTCTTATTGATAACAACGAGCTGCGCACGATCTCGAAAGTCCCGATTGTCGGCGACATTCCTATCCTCGGCAATCTCTTCAAGTCGAAATCTTTCCAGAAGAACGAGACGGAATTGATGTTCATCGTCACGGCTCAACTGGTCAAGCCTGTGAACCGCGACGACCTGCCGCAGATGCGCGGACTGGACGGCATCAAGAACAGCTCCCCGCTCGGCGTCGAGCCGAAGGGCGAGGGCATACAGGGCACCAGCGGCTTCTCCACCGGGGATAGTTCTAAACAAGAAAAGCCGCAGCCTGCGAAGCCGCAGCAAACGCCTGCACCGCAGCCTAAGACCACGACGCCCGCTGTCGTCGCCCCTGCATCCTCTCCAACCGTACCGGGAACTACGGTCGGAGCGCTTACGCCGATTCTTTCGGAAGAGCCGCCGCCTGCGCCTTCGCGTGCAACGGCAGCTCAGGCGAAAGCTAAAACAGGCGCGGAACAGTAAGCGCGGCGCGGTACGCCGTTAGTTAAAAAATGGGTGTGAAGATGGAGAGGAGGAAGGTGATGAAAGCAAAACTCGCTCTACACATAAGCAGAAAGAATGAACGCGGTTCTGTTTTAGCTATGACCACGCTCGGTATGCTCTGCTTCCTCCTCGCCGTCGGACTCGGCGTGGACATCAGCCGCCTCTACACTGCCAAGACCGAATTGCAGAACGCCGCCGACGCAGCCGCTCTGGCAGCCGCCTCCGGCTTAAACGGCGCTTCCGCCGGAATCACGGAAGCCACAGACCGCGCCGTCAAGGCCATGAACAGCTACAACTTCAACAAGACGAGTGTAGCGTTCACGCGAGCCGATGTTCGCTTCGCCAAGAACCTGGACGACTTTGACAAGGGCCTGGACATGACAGAGGCTTCTGCCTCTTCTTCGTCGGTTGCCAAAGACATACGCTTCGTCAAAGTTAAAACTCCGAGCGAGCCTGTAGGCATCACCTTCGCCGCGATGCTGCTCGGCGACAACCGCAATCTGACGGCGGAAGCTACGGGCGGCTTGAGCGTGCCGCTCAATGTCTTTAACGGTTATCTTCCGGTCTTCGTCGTTGATAGCGACGACGGAAAGTCAATCGTGCCGGGCAACCTCTATACCTTTCGAGCAGACTCGCAGAGTTCCGTTTCGCCGGGCAACTACCAGGCACTTGCTATTGACGGGCCGGGCGGCACGGACGACCGCATTGGTTTGGCGAGCGGTGTTAAGAATGTCGTAGGCCCCGGCGGTTACGTTGATACCAAGCCGGGCATGACTGCGGGCGCAATTCGTCAGGGCATCAACACACGCTTTGACGAGTACGGAAGCCAGCTTGATCCGGCCACCTATCCGCCCGACACAAACATCGCCGAGAACATTACCTATGACCAGTACCGTGCTGAATCTGTGACGAAGTCTCCGAGTCATACGGGCGTGACAGGTCGCCGCATCGTGCTCATCCCGATTGTCAAAATCAATCAGCTCGCAGGCGGTCGCACGGAAGTTCAGATTGATCGCTTCGGCGCATTCTTCCTGCGAAGCAAAGTTCCAGGCGGGAACGGCGGCGACATTCAAGCCGAGTATATAGGCGAAGGCGTTGTCGTAGGCAATGGCGGCTATGACCCGAACGGCCCGGCCAATACCGGCCCGCCGATTACCAAGCCTGTGCTCTACAAGTGAGGTGAAGAAAAGATGAAAGCCGGAATCAGAGCCAGAGTGCGCAGGATTAGAGCAAGGCTTCGCATCATTCGCCTCATGCGAAATGAGCGGGGCATACAGATGGCGGAGATGGCAATCGTGCTCCCGCTCTTTCTAATACTCTTTGCCACGACCGCAGAGTTCGGACGTTTCTTCTACGAATACTCCACACTGGCGAAGGCTACGCGCGCAGGCTCGCGTTACCTGGTGACGGCAGCCGTGGACGAGACCGAAGACACGCGAGCCAAAAATATTGTCGTCTACGGCAATCCGGAAGGAACAGGCTCGCCAGTTATCAAAGGGCTGACCATAGCCAACGTCACCATCACGCGAGATGGCGGCGCACCTTCGTTGCCTGAGACCGTCAAGGTGCAGATTACGGGCTACAAGTATCAACCGATATTTGACCTGGGGGCTTTGACCAAAAACACTGCGCTCTCTTTGAAGGTTGATGTCAAACCGAGCGTGACGATGCGTTACCTGCTGACGCAGCCGCTCATCTAGGAGAATCAGACTCGTGACGACGAACCGTTCAGAAAAAGAGAGAAGCCCGGAGCGCGGCGCAACTCTGGTGGAGTTTGCACTCGTCGCGACCGTTTTTCTGACTGTGATGTTCGGCGTCATAGAGTTCGGGCGTTGCCTGTGGACGCACAATGCTCTGTCGGACGCGGCTCGTCGCGGCGCACGCTATGCCGTCAACCATCCTTCGACCGATGCGAGTGCAGTTAAGAACGTGGCCGTTTACGGCGATCCGGCGGGCGGCACTAAACCTCTGGTTGATAATCTGACGACGGCGAACATCGTCGTTCAATATTCAAATTTCGGGCTGGGCGAGGGAACCGTCTCGGTGAGCATCACGAATTATCAATTCCAGTTCGCCGTTCCGCTCGTAGGCACTACTTTGACGATGCCCGGCTACAGCACGACGTTGACGGGTGAAAACATAGGCTACGTGCCCGCCAACATACCGTAAGCGAAAAATTGTAAGCGAGAATCGGGGCTGACTCCGCGCTCTTAAATCAAATTTTCAGGTACTCAGGAATTAGCGATGACTCAACCACTTACCTTCGTCATATTGAGCACGGGGCTGGACAGCTTCAAGGAGATTCGCAGCGCGCTCTCAACAGACCCGCGCGCTCGTCTGCTTGCGGGCGGTAACGATGCCGAGCAGCTTTATGACGAGATAGTGCGGCTCAAGCCGAACGCTGCCATCATCACCCTGGGAGCAAACGCCGAACACGCGCTCGGCCTGATGGAGCGTCTTGCAACGGAGTGTCCTCAGACGGCGATCATAGCTGGCGCGCGCGACGCCTCGCCTGACCTGATACTGCGCGCCATGCGGGCCGGTGCGCGCGAGTTCCTGCGTCTTCCCATCCATACCGAAGAGCTTGAGACGGTGCTGGATCGCACCGAAGAGTTCTGTTCCGAGCATCCTGCAACTCCTAAGAAGAAAGGACGCATGATCGCAGTCTTCTCAAGCAAGGGCGGCTGCGGCACATCCTTCGTCGCGTCCAATCTGGCGTGCGCCATGCGAGAGCCGACCTGTCTCGTTGATTTGAACCTACAGGCGGGTGACCTTCCACTCTTCCTAGGCATCGATCCGAAATATTCCATCGCGGACGTAGTTGAAAATCGCGCTCGTCTGGACGATTCGCTCGTCGCCAGCTACATCACGCCCTATTCGTCGAATCTCTCTCTGCTGGCCGCGCCGCGCGAGGCGGATTCGGCGGACGAGATAGAGCCGGAGCACGTCTTTGAGGTTCTGGAACGCCTCAGGGAGAACTACCAGTACGTAGTGCTCGACCCGCAGCATACGTTTGACGCTATCACGCTGGCGGCGCTCGACCAGTCGGACGACATAGTGCTGGTGCTGACGCTTGACATACCTGCCATACGCAGCGCACAGCGTGCCCTGGAAATTTTCGACCGTCTGGGCTACCCGCGCTCAAAGGTGCGCGTCATCGTCAATCGCTGGTCTAAGCAGATTGACCTTGATCTACATCAGGTCGAAAAGTTTCTTGGTGAACCCGTTGTGGGGTTTGTGCCGAGCGATTACCAGGTGGCCGTCAGCTCTATCAACCTAGGCCAGCCGCTCGTTCAATCCAATCCGAATGCGCGCATCGCTTTGGAAATCCAGCGCATCGCCACCACCCTTACAGGCGAATCAATTCAAGTAGAAGAGCCTAAGGCCGAGCGGCGAAATTTCTGGAGCACGCTCTTTCGCCGCGAGCGTGCGCGCAAGGTTAATGCACCTGCGCTTCGTGTCAGAGAAAGCTTGAATTAAAGCTGTCAGCAATCAGCGGTCAGCCATCAGCCAGAGAGAAGGAGTAGCCGTCAATTTCAGAGCAAGCAGTTATACATATAAAAGCTGGCAATAAAAGTTGCTGAAAGCTGACGGCTGATAGCTAAAAAAACAATGGCACTCAGAGAGAGATTAATCAGAGAATCGAACCAACTGGCCGCGCCGACCGTGGAAGACGCTGCGGGCGGTCAGCACACTTATCAAGAGATAAAATCGCGCCTGCATCGCGCGCTCATCAACCGCATGGATTTGACCAAGCTCCACGAGCTTGCGCCCGAACAGCTTCATGCGGAAGTTGCGCGTCTTGCCGAAGGCGTGCTGGCGGCGGAAGCGATGCCGCTATCGGTTTCCGAGCGCGAAAAGCTTGTGGGCGAAGTGCGCCACGAGCTTTTCGGTCTGGGGCCGCTTGAGCCGCTTCTTTCAGACCCTACCATCTCCGACATCCTCGTCAACTCGCACCGCAAAATCTACATAGAGCGACGCGGCAAGCTTGAGATGACGAACGTCGCCTTCAAAGACGACGAGCACTTGATGCGCGTCATCGAACGCATAGTATCAAGCGTCGGTCGGCGCATTGACGAATCGTCCCCTATGGTCGATGCGCGGCTCAGGGACGGCTCGCGCGTCAACGCCATCATTCCACCGCTCTCGATTGACGGCCCTGTGCTTTCCATACGCCGCTTTGGCACAGATCCACTTCGCATGAGCGCGCTCGTAGAGAACCGCGCGCTCACAAAAGAGATTGCAGAGATGGTGGAGATGTGCGTTCGCGCTCGACTGAACATTCTCATCTCCGGCGGCACAGGCGCGGGCAAGACCACCTTGCTCAATGCTCTTTCTGCCTTCATCCCCGAAACCGAGCGCATCGTCACTATAGAAGACTCCGCAGAGCTTCAGTTGCAACAACCGCACGTCGTGCGCCTGGAAACCAGACCCCCGAACATAGAGGGACGCGGCGAAGTCACACAGCGCGACTTGGTGAAGAACGCTCTGCGCATGCGTCCCGACCGCATAGTCATCGGAGAGGTGCGCGGAGGCGAAGCCATAGACATGCTTCAGGCCATGAACACAGGCCATGACGGGAGCCTGACGACGATTCACGCCAACACGACGCGCGATGCTGTAGCCAGGCTTGAAACGATGATTCAGATGACTGGGATGCGGCTGAGTGACCGCGCCATGCGACAGCAGATAGCTTCCGCCCTGGACGTAGTTGTACAGGTCGCGCGACTTTCCGACGGCACGCGCCGCGTCACATCCATCTCGGAAATCACTGGCATGGAGGGCGAGGCCATCACGATGCAGGAAATCTTCCAGTTCGAGCGAACGGGCATTGATCGCGAGGGCAAGGTCACGGGGCGCTTCCGCGCGACAGGCATTCGCCCGCGCTTCTCTGAACGGCTCAAGGCTTACGGTATGCAACTGCCGCGTATCTTCTTTGAGGAGCAGTAAACGATTATGTTGATACCCTTCCTGGTTTTTCTCTTCTGCCTGTTCCTTGTCCTGGGCGCCTATCTTCTGGCGACGCGCGGCTCTGAGGCCAGGCGTGCGCGCTTGCGTCAACGCCTGGGCGAAGTACTGCTGCACTCTGCGCAGACGGAAGACGTGGAGGTCTTGCTGGCGCGCGAAGAGCTGATGAGCGAGATTCCGTGGATGAACCGTATGCTGGTGCGCGTGCAGGCCGCCATGCAGCTCAAGCGCGTGCTGGATCAGGCCGATTCCCAGATCACCGTCACCCGCCTCATCATGTTCTCTATGATGGCTGGCATCCTGGCGGGTCTGGCCGCTTCCATGCTGACGGTCTCGCTTCTGCTCATCGTCGTCATCGGCCTGGTAGGCGCTTCCATTCCTTTCATACACGTCTTCTGGATGCGCAAGAAAAGGTTCGACAAGTTTCTGGAGCATCTGCCCGACGCGCTGGAATTGATGAGCCGCGCGCTCTCCGCAGGCCATGCCTTCTCCGAAGCGCTCCACATGGTCTCGACCGAGATGCCTGAGCCGATTGCGACCGAGTTCCGCAAGACTTATGAGGAACAGAACCTGGGTCTGTCCCTCAAGCTCGCGCTTGAGAACCTGACGCAGCGCATACCGCTTCTAGACCTGCGGCTATGTGTGACAGCCGTTCTGATTCAGCGCGAGACGGGCGGTAACCTCGCGGAGATTCTTGAGAAAGTGGCCGTCACCATACGCGAGCGGTTCCGCATCATGGGCGATTTGAAAACCCTGACGACCAGCTCTCGCATGTCCGCCTGGCTGCTGTGTGGGCTGCCCATCTTCGTGGCTATCGCCGTCACGGGCATGAACCCCGAGTATATGAGCATCCTCTGGAAAGACCAGCGCGGCCACAAGCTGATCGCCGCCGCTATCCTGATGCAGATCACAGGCATGTTAATTGTGCGCAAGATTTTGAAAATCAAAATTTAGGTGCCGGATATCGGATGCCGGGTGCTGGTAAAGAGAGCCAACTGGATTTTCTTTTACCGGCACCCGGCATCTGACACCCGACCCCCGGTAAAAGCTATGCTATTCATCATCACCATCTCCACATTCATCTGCATCACGCTCGGCGTGGTGGGACTGTACTGGGCGCTGTTTCGTCCGGCGAGCGCTGCGACCGAGCGCCTTAAGCAGATGCAGGACGGCACGAGCGTCGCTGCTGCGGTCACGCTTATGGAAGAGAGCGCGCCGGTGGCCGACTTTGCCGAGCGCATCGCGTCGCCCATTAGCAGGCTTGTGCCGCCCTCCGCCATTGAAGCCCGCAAGATTCAGAAGCAGTTGATGCAGGCAGGCTTTCGTGGCGAGAACTCTGTGGTCATCTACCGCGCCTTGCAGCTCATTTCGCTCGTGAGTTTTCCGAGCGCTGTAGCGTTTGCGTGCGTAGTGATGGGGCGCTCCACGTCGAATGCGATGTTCTTTATCCTCTTCGCCTTCGTCACAGGCTTTTTCCTGCCGCGCTTTCTGCTGGCACGCATGATTAAAGCGCGCCAGCAGCGTGTGCGTTGGGGGCTCGCGGACGCGCTCGACCTGATGGTCATCTCCATTGAGGCGGGACTCGGTTTGAACGCAGCGATGCTGCGCATCAGCGAAGAGCTGAAGTCTGTTCACCCGGACATCAGCGGAGAATTCGAGCTGGCGAATCTTGAGATTCGCGTCGGGCGCGAGCGCGAGGAAGCGCTGCGCAATCTGGCAGAAAGAACGGGCGTTGACGACCTGCGTAGTCTCGTCGCGATGCTGATTCAGGCGGACAAGTTCGGCACATCCATCGCACGCGCCGTACGCGTCTTCTCCGACTCTCTTCGCACCAAGCGACGGCAACGTGCAGAGCAGGCCGCGCAGAAGGCCGCCGTCAAGCTGCTGTTCCCGCTCGCCTGCTTTCTTTTCCCGACGCTCTTCATAGCAATCCTAGGCCCCGCAGCCCTTAACCTTATTGACACACTCGGCAACATGTAGGGAGGTCTCTGGAGTCATGAAAAAACGCACCATCATCGCCATCCTTTTAGCTTTCACGCTGACCTTCGGCATCACCGCGCTGTGGAACTCTGCGCAAACCAACGTGCGCGAAGGCGACACAGACACCAACATCATCGAGCAGAACGGCGCGGAGGCAGGCAATATAAAAGATAAGAAGAAGGGCAACGCGGTCGTCAGCGCTCTTAAAGCTCCCTTCAAAGCCATAGGAAAACTTTTCGGCAGAGGCAAAGATAATGACCGGCTTCAACGCCTGACGGAAAAGGACGTAGAGAAATTTGAAGCGACGGGTGTCGCGCGCGTTGACGATAGCCGCTCGGAGAAGAAAGAGAAATCGAAGACGGCAAACGCAACCGCGCGCGATCACTTGGATGAAGGACGCGTCCTTCTTGCGGCTGGTCGCATCAACGAAGCGATTGCAGAACTCTCTCTGGCCGCGTCGCTCGATCCCACTTTGAGCGAGGCGCATAGCCTTCTGGGCGTCGCCTTCGACCGCAAGGGCATGAATGAGCGCGCACGTGAATCTTACGAGCGCGCCGTCAAGGTCGAGCCTGAAGACGCGCAGATGCTCAATAATCTGGGCTACTCGCTTTACCTGAACGGCAACTATCGCGCGGCGGTTGATAAGCTGAAGCGCGCCGCCAAATTAGCGCCCACAGACGAGCGCATTCTTAACAATCTTGCTTTAGCACAATGTCGCTTAGGCAAGTACAAAGATGCTCTGAAGAGCTTTACGCGCGCGGGCGGGGAGTTTATGGGGCGCATCAACACGGCGACGATGCTTGAGCGCGCAGGCCGCGATACGGAAGCCATTGAACAGTACGAGGCTGCGCTACGCATTCAATCAAACTCTGCGGTCGCGCTGCGCCGACTGGCAGACCTCTATCAACGCTATGGCCGCACCAATGAAGCACAGGCCACGCGCGTCATGCTCGCAGGCAACGGCAGCGAATGGCTGGCCTCCGGCGGAAACTGAAAGGCAGGGGTCGGGTGTCAGGTGCCGGGTGCCGGGTAAGAGAAAGACAAACTGGATTTTCTTTTTCCCGGAACCCGGCACCTGACACCCGGCACCCATAAACTATTATGACGCACACAAGCATACTGACACGTACAGAGATTGAGAGCATGGGGCCGCCCGCGCCGGAAGAGTTGATGGATGCAGGAGTGCCGGAAGGATTCCTGTGCGATTTGGCGCTCAAGCATGTGGGCTATCTGCCTGACCCTACGACCTCCGCCATAGCGGAGCGACTTCATCTACCGCGCACGCTCACGGAAGAGTTGTTGCAGCATCTCTACAGAGAGAAGTTGATAGAGGTGCGCTTGCAAACCAGCATCGGAGCGACGCGCTATGCGATGCTGGATCATGGCTGGGAGAGACTGGCGCGCGTGCAGTCTGTGTGCGGCTACACCGGGCCTGCGCCCGTTTCGCTCTTCGACTACACGCACATGATGCGACTTCAGGCTGTGCCTTCGCGCCCCGCTTCGATTGAGACGGTGCGCAATGCCTTTACCGATCTGGTGCTGCCCGAATCTCTACTGCAAACCCTTGGCTGCGTCATCAATTCCCGCCGCTCGCTCTTTCTCACGGGCATTCCCGGCACGGGAAAGACTGCCGTTTCGGAGCGCATCAACGCGGCTCTGCCCGGAGCAATCTGGATTCCTTATGCTGTGGAGATTGACGGCCAGATTATACGCATCTACGACTCGCATTGTCATCGCATCGCTTCAGAAGACCTGACGCCCGCAGAGTATGACCGCCGCTGGATTCTGATAGAGCGCCCGCTCGTCATCGTCGGCGGCGAATTGACGCTGGACGACACAGACCTGAAGTGGTCTGAGTCGGCAAGGTTTTACGAAGCGCCGTTTCAAATGAAGTCCAACGGCGGAACCCTGGTCATTGACGACTTCGGTCGCCAGAGAGTCGCGCCCCATGACCTGCTCAATCGCTGGATAGTTCCTTTAGAGCGGCGCGTTGATTACCTGACGCTGGTGACGGGGAAGAAACTCGAAGTGCCGTTCGAGCAGTTGGTCGTCTTCTCTACAAATCTGGAAGAGAAGGATTTGGTGGATGAAGCGTTCCTGCGGCGCATGGGCTATAGAGCGCGTGTGGAGCCGCCCACGCCCGCGGCATACATGGAGATTTTCAGGCACGCTGCCGGGGCGCGAGGGCTTGGTTGCGAGCAATCCTGTCTGGATCATCTGCTGAACAACTACATGATAGAGCATCGCGTGATGAAAGCATGCGAGCCGCGCGACATCCTGAACCGCGTAACGGACATTTGCCTGTTCGAGGGAAGACCGCTTGAGCTTTCGCCAAGGCTGATTGACGTTGCATGGCGGAACTACTTCGGCACATCGCACAGCTTCGCGCCCGGTGAAGAGCGAAGCTCGTTCGGCGATAAACAACCAGAAAAGCAAGGATGAGGGCGGAGGGATGAGGGATGAAAAGGAACGGAGTAATAGATTCAACTGAATGCTTCACTCTATTCTTATTCATCCTTCATCCCTCATCCCTCATCCCTGCTTTTCCGACCTTAGTCGTACTCAAAGAAGGCTAAAACTATGACCCGGAAGATAGCTTCAATGCATATCAAGCTTTTACCTGCCGCTCTCCTGTGCTGCGCGGCTGCTGGTGCCGTGAGCGCGCAAAGCTCTTCAGGCAATGCGCAACAGCCACGCGCAGTAGTTGCGCCGGTTAACAGGAGCAACGGTCGCGGCCAGCGCCAACGCGCGGCGGCGCGTCCCCCCATAGTTGTACGCGCCCGCGCGGGTGAGACGCTGGCCGCGCTCTCCGCACGCTTCAACGTCTCCATAGAAGACCTTGCGCATGCTAACAACATCAATTCGGATGCGCGCCTGTTGCCGGGACAGCAGCTAGTCGTCCCCGTCGGCTCTGTTTCACAAAACGGAGCAACTTCACAAAACGCGGCAACGCCCGCATCCCTCGTTCAGGAGAATGATGCCAACCGCTTGAGGTTAACGGACGGAACTGCGATTGAGTTTGACGATGCTTGGGAAGACTCGCGCGGCATCTGGTACAGGAAAGGTGGCATGGTCAATCTCATCACGCGCGACCGCGTGGCCGCGATTGAAAGAAAGTCGGAGACGACCGAGCGTGGAGTTGAGAAGGCCGCTGGCGCTCAGACCAGAGCGAAGATAGTGGAGGTGAGCGAGACCGGGAAGAAAGAGAAAGAGCCTGTCTGGATTTATCTGGTTGGCGGCGCGCGCGTTGAAGCCGAGGAAGTTACAGAGACGGAGGCGGGCGCATGGTACAAACGCGGTGGGCTTTCCATCTTTCTGGAACGCTCGCGCATAGAGCGTATAGAGCGTGAGCGCCCTGTAGTTTCCGAAGATACGACTACTATTGCAGGCACATGGATTGAGCGCGGATGGACGACCGGCAATCCGAAGCTGGACGAGATGATTCGCGCCGGAGGGCAGCGCTTCGGCGTTGACCCTTATCTAATCTTCTGCATCATGGAGCAGGAGTCGCGCTTTAATGCTCGTGCCCTGAGTCCGAAGGGGGCGCAGGGGCTGATGCAGTTGATGCCTGGGACTGCGGCGCGCTTCGGAGTCCGCAACGGCTTCGACCCCCAGCAGAACATCATGGGCGGGACAATGTATCTGAAGCAGTTGCTTGAGCAGTTTGGTGGTCGTGTTGATCTGGTGCTGGCAAGCTATAATGCTGGAGAGGGCGCTGTCATGAAGTACGGCGGCAATGTTCCGCCTTACAGAGAGACGCGCGATTACGTACGGCGCATCGGCGCGCGTTATGGTCAGAATAATTCTCTGGTACAGGCTACGGCCATGACGAGCGCCGCCAGAACGCAACAGAAATAAGTAACCTTTTGCTCAACCCGGTAAAGCCCTATGAAGATTTGGACAACACGCATCCTTACCGCTCTTGCCATCTCGACGGCACTGTTCTGGCAATCGGCGCAGGCTCAACAATCCAGAGAAGCGCCGCTGACCAACGCGTCTGTCGTCAAGCTGGTGCGCGCCGGATTCAAAGAGAACACCGTCATCGCCATCATACGCACGCGCCCGCGTCAATTTGATCTTTCGCCCGACCGCTTAATAGAGCTTAAGAAAAGCGGCGTCAGTGAAAAGATAATCCTCGCCATGCTCTCAGTAGATGATGGGTCGCTTGGCGATGACGAATGGAGCGATGACCCATTCTTCAAAGATTCTATGGGCGCGCGTAATGGTACGAACCAGAGCAGCGGGAACTCTGCGGACATCTTCGGTAACAATGGAGGCTCAAGAGGGAGCACGCGATCAAGCGGCAGTCGCGGCGGGAACAGTGACGACGCGGAAACGACCGGAAGCGCAACCGTCAAAATCATTCGCCCGCCTGCGGAAGCGAACGGGACAAACGCGCCGCCGAAGATGGAGAGGACGCCAACGCTTAATAACAGTTCTATCATTGAGCTGGTCGAGGCTGGCTTTTCCGAAGGCACCATCATACGCAGGATAGAGCAGTCTCCGGTCGAGTTCGATCTCTCGGTGGACAAGCTCAAGGAGTTGCGGCGGCGTCGCGTGACCGAAGCGATAATCGCCGCCATGACCGCGGCCATGAGCGACGAGCCTGCCGAGAAACGCGCGACGCAATAGTCTAAATCCGAAGGACGAGTGCAGTTCAAACATAAGTAGAGTGTAATGAACGAAGCCATTCACCGCAGAGATGCAGAGAGCGCGGAGATAGCGCAGAGAGTCGAAGGTCATTCAAGCCTCTGCGCCTCCTCTGCGTTCTCTGCGTCTCTGCGGTGAATACCAATCTTCTCTTCACTCAATCTGAAACTGCACCACTACCGAATACGAAGATGATGAAAAGCAGAAAATGTTATCGCAGAGTTCGTTACAGCTTTCTGCTTACAACCATCTTCTGCCTTCTAATCTTCCTACCGCACGCGCTCGCTCAACAGGACGGCAACTTCGGGTTGCCACCTCCGCCGCCTCTGAAGCCGAAGCCTACCCCGACACCGCGCATTGAAGAACAGGAATTGAGCGAAGGCGATACTATCAGCGTGAGCACGACCGAAGTGCTGCTGCCTGTGACTGTGCGCGATGCTTCCGGCAAGCTTGTGACTGACTTGAAGAGGGAAGACTTTCGCATCTTCGAGGACGGGCGAGAGCAGCCCCTAACAGACCTTGAGCTGAGGAAGGTGCCGGTTGATGTCATCCTGATGGTTGACGCTTCTTCCAGCGTGGCGAGCAATCTGGACGATTTCCGCCGCGCCGTAGAAGAGTTCGTAGAGCGTCTTGCGCCGGAAGATCGAATTAGTCTTGTGAAGTTTGACGACCGCGTGGAATTGTTGCAGGACTGGACGCAGAGCCGCGTTCAACTCCGACGCTCTTTGCGGCGCATCAGCCCCGGCGTCTTTACGCGCTTTTATGATGCTCTGTTGCTGGCCGCGCGCGAACAGTTTCAAAACGGGCAGCGCCGCCACGCCATTGTCGTCCTGACCGATGGCATAGACAGCCAGCGCGGTTACGCTTCGCTTGAGATGGCCGTCCATGCGCTGCTGCAATCGGGCGCGGGCGTCTATGCCATCAGCAACACTGAGATTGAGCGAGCGAAGAAGCGAGAAGAGCTGGACACGCTTCTGGCTTCCGGCACAACTTCGGTGCAATTCAACCAGCTTCGCATTGGAGATTTACGCGAAGGGCTGCGCGTACTGGATGTGAGCGAACAAAATCTTGAGCGGTTGTCGAGCGTGACGGGCGGGCGCATGTTCAGACCCGCGAGCTTCGCTAATCTGGACAGTGTTTATCGTGAAGTCGCAGAAGATTTGCGTAGCCAGTATTCCATCTACTATTCGCCGCAGAACAAGGCGCGCGATGGTCGCTTTCGCCGCGTGCGCGTCGAGATACGGAACCCGCAGCTTCGCGCCACAACCCGTATAGGCTACTTTGCCCCGCGCGGCTAAAGGATAGAAATAGTTAAGGAAAGTTCTTTAAGATACAGCTTTATTAATTGCCATTGTATTGCAATAATTCCGCAACCCTAAAGAATTATTAGGCGGTTACTTTCTCATTTACACGGAGCAACAATTTGGGTGGACAAGGGAAGCAGCGGCAGGCCCCGGCGGGGAGGACTGCCGCTTTTGCTGTTAAGTCCCAGGTTCCAAGTCCCAAGCCCCAAGTCTAAGAAGCTGTTTGAAAATTCCTTTTTCAGCCGCGCGAGCGGCACTGAGAAGGTAGCCAGACGTGTAACGTCTGGAACAGCCATTGAGCATCCCCCGCGTTGCAGACGCGGGAAGAATCTCCGGCACTCCTTCAGAGCGCGACTGCTTGGTTGACTCTGACCAGACGTAAAACGTCTGGCTACCTTCTGGCTGCGCCTGCGGCGCAAACATCGGAATTTTCAAACTGCTTCTTAGAACCTGAGTTTTTGACTTGGGACATGGGACTTGGAACTTGGGACTTACTATCTAGACGAGGCGCTTGAAGAGTGAGACTACCCACTCGGTGGCCTTCACAGGCAGACCACGATTGCGCCATTCTTCAAGCTCTACGCGTTTGCATGCCTCCAAATCCCTGCGGAAAATCTCTTCAAAGCCTGCTGCAAACTCGCGTTCATAGACGCACACGTTGTCCTCGTCATTCAATGTGAAAGAGAGATAGTCGAAGTTGATTGTGCCGACGGTCGTCCAGATACCATCACAGACCATGAACTTCTGGTGCATCATCGTGCGATTGTATTCGTAGATTTCTACTCCCGCTTCCAGCAGCTTGCCGAAGAGCCGCGTGCTGTTTCTACGCGCCAGTATGCCGTGGTCGTTATGTATGCCCGGTACTATGATTTTCACATCTACGCCGCGCCGCCTGGCCGCGACTAAGATTTCAATCGCCTCGTCGTTCGGTACAAAGTAAGGATTGGCTATAAAGATGGACTTGCGCGCGGAGATGATAGAGAGATAGTAGAGAATGCGCGCCGTCGAAGAGTTTGTCTCCGGCTCGCTCAGGATGGTCTGAATGGCGAGCGTGCCCGAAGGCTCCAGCGGCGGGAAATAGTCTGGGCCGGAGACCACCTCGCCCGTCTCTTCCAGCCACTTCTGCGCGAAGCCGGTTTGCAACTGCGTGACGGCAGGCCCCTCGATTCTGACCATAGTGTCACGCCAGTGATCCGGGTCTTGAGCATTGCCCGTCCAGTGATCTGCATATCCAGCGCCGCCCGTAAAGCCTATGCGACCGTCCACGACCGTTATCTCGCGGTGCGTGCGATTGCTGATGCGGTCAATGGCGAAGAACCAGACCGGATGAAAGCGCGCAACACGACATCCACCGTCCATGAGCTTTCGCTCCATCTTGCTGCTCATCTTTCTTGAACCTACACCATCAACCAGAATCCTGACCGCTACTCCCGCACGCCCTTTTGCTATGAGAGCGTCTGCGACCCTGTTACCTATGGCATCATTCCAGAAGATGTATGCCTCTATGACTATGGAATACTGAGCGCCGTTTATGGCTTCGAGAATGGCCGTATAAAATTGATCGCCGTTGATGAGTGTGTCAATGCGATTGCCGGGAACGAACGGCGCGCCCGTAGCTCCGGCTATAGAAGGTAAAAATTCTGCCGACTCGATGGCAAACTCGTGCGTCAGCCCGAACTTCGGAGCGCCCTGTTCCTGCTGAACAAAAAAGAGAGCGGCAAGCAACAGCAGCACCACTCCCAGCACGGCCAGCCACTTCTTCAACGTCGCCTCAGCCGCCCAGACCAGCAGTGCCAGCCACCCTGCATAGAATGTTCGACGAAGGCGCTGCTGCCACCCGTGCGCGTTCTCTCTATGTCGTCGTGCGGTTTTGAGAAGGCTACGCAGCCGCCGCGATGAAGGCCGCTTCACCCCTCCCCCTTTGCTCTCTTTAGTCATTCGATTTTATGTCAACTCGGCATCCCTTAGCTTGTTCACTGCTTCCATCAATCTCTCAACGCGCTCCCGGTCAACTGGATTTGCCCAATGCCCGCGCTGCTTGAAATATGAGCCGACGATGAAGCCGTCTGCCGCTTCGTAAAAATCAGCAATGTTCACAGCATCAACGCCGGAGCCTAAGATAAGCGGAAGACCACAATGCGCCTTGACTTCTTGAACATCAGCGACGCCGGGCGGGTTGCCTGTGGCGCTGCCTGTGATGATGACTGCATCGCCGCGCATGAACTCAACCGCTTCAGCCGTCGCGCCCGGACTTATATCCATAGTGACGGCGTGCGAAGAGTGCTTCTTTTTAATATCAGCCCAGACTTGAACGCGGTCTGCTCCAATCTGTTTGCGGTAGCGCAAAATCTCTGCGGCTGACGATTCGATCCAGCCTTCGTCTGCGATGTGAGCGAAGGCGTATCCTTCGGCGCGTATGAAATCCAGACCGGCTGCATGCGCTACGGCCAACGCTTCCGTGTTGGCTCCGGCCAGAATCTGAACGCCCGTTGGAAGATTGCACTCCTCTTTCACCTCGCGCCCCACGACAGCCATCGCCGCCACAATCTCCGCCCCGACTCGCCCACGCAGGTAAGGCACGTCATGCATGTTTTCAATCATCACGCCGTCCACACCGCCCGCGCTATAAATGTGTGCCTCGTCCACTGCTTGCCCAATAATCTCGGACACGCTTCGGCTACCGGCGGGCGTGCCCGGCAGCGCGCCCATGTGAATCATGCCTATGACGGGTTTCCGTTTAATGAAGAGCGAGCTTTGCATCTATCCCTTCACTAAACTCTGAAGAAGAAAATATGTCAATCAGAAATTTTCAGGAAGGCATAGGTCTAGATAGGAGCGGAAGGACTGAGCAACATCTGATAGTGTGCCGAGTGAACATCGAAGCGGGAGAGGAGTACACGCGCCTTTGGCGGCACGACTCCGGCCTCGTAATCTTCGCCTGCGAACTCTAGCACCGCATCTATAGAATCGAACCAGAGGATAGTGACGAACTCCACTTCATCTTCAAGCTCGCGCCGCAAGAGATGAGCGCCCCTGTAGCCTTCTATCTGCCTGGCGGCAATGCCCGGAAGAATCTCCGACTCCAGCAGAGATTGATACTGGGATGCGTTCGCGTGCGTCGTCCATCCATGCCAGATACGACTTATCATCTTCATGAACCTCTCAACAGTAGTTATCTGATGGCGGAGTCAAAGCCGACGCAACGATAACTCAAAGCAGAGCTACGCCGCCTGCAAGCCGGGAAACGAGCAATCCAGGCTTCGCGCGGCTTTTGATGAGCGGGATAAGAACGATTGATTGTCGCTTTCGCGGGACTAAAGGTGGGAGTGCTGGTGTCCCGCGCGCTTTAAGGTTCGACTAAGCCCTTTTTAATGTTGCGCTGCCATTGCTCATAGTTCTTGATGCGCCGCTTGGCTTGCTTGCGCGTCAAATTCATCATGCGCGCAACATGATTGATGCGCTCGGTTCTGTCCTTCTTCTTATCATACGGGTCGCCCTTCGCCTGTAAGAAAAACTCATAGGCGCGTTCCCACTCCTCTTTGACATCGGGTGTCGCTTGTACCCCTCGCAGTTCAGGCATTCGGATTGTTCCTCTTTGTTGCTGTTGTTGCCTATATTAATGCAATGTTTTAATGCAAAAGTTCAAGCCCGGAACCGAGCTTAACTAAGAGTGAAAATGAAAGAGTAGAGCTAAATTAGTGTAGTAGAAAGCTTTACATGATTAGCCCGGCTCTGATGATTTTACTGGCACGACCATTGCCACCCAGTAATCGTGAACGAGATTTACTGATATTGATAAAAGAGCGGAAAGCTCGTTTGTGCAAAAGCTGAAAGGAGACATGCTTTATGTTGTGGACAATTCTTGTAGTATTACTGGTCTTGTGGTTGATCGGTTTCGTGGCAAACATCGGCGGCGGGTTGATTCACCTTATCCTGGTTGTCGCACTCGTCATCTTTGTCATCAATCTTCTAACTGGGCGTAGAACAGTATAGCCGATTCGACGGCACTTGCGGTTAACTTTTTCTGTGGACGCTCATCTGTAATTACCGGCGCTCCGGTTGTGCCGGTATTAAATACCTGCTCTGGTCTAGTGATCAGGGCAGCGTCCACAACAAAAGCAGCGCTTCTTCTTTACGGAAGAAGCGCTGCTTTATTGCGTTCGAGCGCAGCATTTAATAACCGGCGAATGCCTGCTCTTGCTTAGTAGCCTCTGTAGCCGTCCGTGTAACCGTTGACGAAACCCTGACGGTAATACTGGCGATACTGCTCGCGGCTGCCGTAACGAGAGTTGTAATCTCTATCGGCACTTTGATAAGCGCCTTCATCACGATAGTCGTAGCGCTCGCCCCGGTTGCGATCCTCTCGACCTTTCCTGACGCCTTCGTTGTAGCCTGCGTTCAGCGCCGTTTGACGAAGCTCGTAAGAGTTACCGTAACCGCCGTAGTTTCCATAGCCGCCATTGTTGCCATAACCACCGTTATTACCATAACCGCCATTGTTACCGTAACCGCCGTTGTTGCCGTAACCACCGTTGTTACCGTAACGACCATCGCCGCGATAATAACCATCACGGTTGCGGTCGTTGTCCCTGGCTCGCTCGTTGCGACGATTGCGGCTCCAGCGATCATCGCGCCGCCCGTCGCGGTTGCTGTCATCTCTGTCTCGATCTCTGTCCCTTCGCCGCCAGTCACGGTCTCTACGGTACTGACCGTCTTGCGCTTGAACTGTCGCGCCGGAAATGATGGCGATACCGAATATCACGGAGAACGCCAGAATGGCTCCGCCAATCCTGCTCTTCAAATAACTGAATCTCATATCTGACCTCCTTTGAACGGGGCAGTTCGCAACTCTCATGCCCGTCTGAAAGGACTGCCGGTTTGATTGAATTTTGCGAGTTGATTATATTTTGGCGTCATCGCCCCTGACACTATATCGTATAGCCGTTAGACGACATGGGGCATGAAAAGCAATGTAGAAGTCAGAATGCAGAACGCAGAATGTAAAGACGGCCTCTTTAATTCCGCGTTCTGCACTCTGCCTTCTGCATTCTCTTCATCCCTCATCCCTGCCTTTCATCCTCGCTTGCTCGCCACATGTACCAGCTTGCGACAGAGCGGAAAGGTCGCCACAGTTCACCATGTCGCAGTAGCTCTTTCGGTTTGGGCTGTTCTTTCAGACTGTAAACGCGGGCGAAGCCTTTGCGTACGGCGAAGTCTCCGACTGGGAGAACGTCCGGCCTTCCCAGCCGGAAGATAAGCAGCATCTCGACCGTCCAGCGCCCTATGCCGCGTACAGTTGTGAGCCGCTCTATTATCTCTTCGTCGTTCATACGGCGCAGGCGCGCCAGAGTTGGCACAGTACCGTCCAGGGTCTTGGCCGCCAGGTCTTTAATCGCAATCGTCTTGGCCGTGGACAAGCCTGCTGCTCGCAACTTTTCATCCGGGGCGTTGATGATGTCTGTCGGCGTGAGCCTGCGGCGCTTGCCGAAGAGGTCGCGCACACGCTGGTGTATGGCGGCAGCGGCATTGCCGTGTAGCTGTTGATAGATAATGTTGCGCGCCAGCGATTCAAAGGGATTGTGCATTGCGCGAATCTCCATTGAGAAGGGAACGCGCTTTATCCAGGGGGCAAGCTTAGGGTCAGCCGAGGCCAAGAATCTCTTGGCCTCCAGCGGGTCGTAACAAAAGCCTTCCCCGTTTTGCTGCTCTCTTTTTAGAGCTACCATTTTCAGCTTCGAGTACCCTTTATAAGCGCATATAGATTGACGAGCCGACGATTTGATTTCGTCCTCTTAAATTCGGCATGGATTGTCATCGTGGTCGTTTGATACGATGATTGTAGCGATAATAACAGGATAAGTGGAGGCGACGGTGGAAGAGTTCAAAGCTGCGACGGTTAAATCAACTATCTCTTTTGAAGACCTTAACAGGCTGGATATTCGCGTGGGCACAATCGAGCGGGTTGAAGATGTGCCGAAGTCCGACAAACTGGTCAGGCTGGTGGTCAACTTCGGAGATCATACGCGGAAGATACTCGCCGGAATCAAGCAGGAGCGAGACAATCCTCTGGAGATTGAAGGCAGGCAGGCGCTCTTTGTAGTCAACCTTGAGCCGAAGAAGATAATGGGCGAAACATCCGAAGGAATGCTGCTGGACATAGGATATGCGGACGGCATCGTGCCGGTGCTCGCAGTCCCGGAAAGACTCGTGCCGAACGGCTCAAGAGCAGGTTGAGAAATCACACGGTTTGCTGGCTGCCCTTCCCGTATGTAAATACATTGACGCCCCCTTTCGCGTGTGTTAGCTTTTTGCGAACATTCAGAATAACAGCTCAGCTAGAAGCTTTACCCAATTCGCCACAAATCCAGAGCAGCGTAGAGCTTTCTTGCCCGCTGACAAATGGCCGGAAATTGTATTGAACTCAAAAAAGCAAAGAGTGTGAAGCTATGAGTACAGCAGAAAAAGAGGCCGCGATGAGCACCACTACTGAAGGCGCTTCCGCAGAAACCAAACAGGCTGATGGAACTCCCTCTCTGAATGAAGCGAATAACATTGACAAGATCAGGGACATCCTCTTCGGCGTGCAGATGCGCGATTACGAAAAGAGATTTTCCCGGCTTGAAGAACGTCTTCTCAAAGAATCGGCAGACCTGCGCGACGAAACACGCAAGCGCTTTGACTCTCTGGAGAACTTCGTCAAAAGCGAGTTCGAGGCGATGACCGGACGCCTGCAATCCGAACAGCGAACCCGCGACGAGTCCGACCAGACTTTGTTTCGTGAGCTACAGAACACGGGCCAGACGCTGGAGAGAAAGCTTGTGCAGTTTGACGAGCAGACGACACGCACCCAGCGCGACCTGCGCCAGCAGATTCTAGACCAGTCGAAGAACCTGAGCGACGAGATACGGCAGAAGTATGAAGAGTTGGCCGCTCTGCTCGACAGGGAAGTGGCGGAACTCGGCAACGTCAAGACCGACCGCGCCTCGCTCGCCTCGCTCTTTACCGAAGTGGCGCTCAGGTTGAACAACGACTTCAAAATCCCCGGTAACGATTAAGAACAGTTTACAGTTTTTAGTTTTCAGTTTTCAGCAGAAGAGCCAGTTGCTTTTACTGAAAACTGGAAACTGAAAACTAAAAACTGGGTTTAAGATGGCTGAGTCTCGTTCACAAGACGTGCTCGAAGAAGGTGTGCAACTGGACTCCGCGACTGATGATGCGGAGATGGCGGAGCTGCGCAGTCTGCTCTTAGGCCCGGCGGAAGCTCAGATTGCGTCGATACACGAGCGCCTGACAGACCCGCACCGTCAGTTGACTGAAGTCAGCGACGTGCTGCCGGATGCAATCGCTGTTCGCACCAGACAAGACGATGAACTGTCACAGGCTTTGGGGCCGACCATCACGACGGCCATAGAGCGCTCGGTTCGCAAGAATCCGCAGCCTTTGATTGACGCCATCTTTCCGGTGATGGGGCCTGCGATTCGTAAAGCCATCTCGGTTGCACTGAACGGCATGGTGCAGTCGCTCAATCAAAGCATGGCTTACAGCTTTTCCGTTCAGGGATTGAAGTGGAGAATCGAAGCATGGCGCACCGGCAAGCCTTTCGCAGAAGTCGTGCTGCTTCACACGCTGCTCTTTCGGGTCGAGCAGGTCTTTCTAATTCATAGAGAAACGGGACTGCTGTTGCAGCATGTCGTTGCCGGAGGCGCTGCCGTTCAGGACGCAGACATGGTCTCTGGCATGTTGACGGCCATACAGGATTTTGTTCACGATTCTTTCAACTCGCCTTCGGAAGAACAGCTTGAGAGTATGGAAGTCGGCGACCTTAGCGTTTGGATAGAGCAGGGGCCGCTCGCAATCCTCGCCGCCGTCATACGCGGCACTGCGCCGCAGGAGCTGCGTCCTGTTTTTCAGGAGGCGCTGGAGACCATTCACCTGCAATTCCGTCCTGCGCTCATGGATTTTTCTGGCGACGCGTCAGAGTTCGATGGCACGCGGCCTCTTCTGGAAGATTGCCTGCAAACGCAGCTAGACCAGGAGAAGCAATCCAAATCTTCGGCGCGTATCCCTCGTGTGCTTATCGTCATCGCGTGCGTGATTGTGCTGGCGCTTCTGGTCTGGGGCTTCTTCGCCTGGCGCGACTCGCGTCGCTGGAACGCTTACGTCGAAAAAGTTAAGAGCGAGCCGGGCGTGGTCGTCACAGACACAGGCACGCGCAACGGAAAATATTTCATCGCCGGTTTAAGAGACCCCCTGGCGCAAGACCCGAATGCTTTCCTGGCGGAAGCAAAGGTTAATCCTTCGGATGTCGTCAGTCGCTTTGAGCCGTTTCAGGCGATGAGTCCTGAGTTCGTGCTGGCTCGCGCACGCAAGCTGCTTGAGCCGCCGCCGACCGTTAATCTAAAGTTGACGGACGGCGTATTGGAAGCTGAAGGCTTCGCCACGCTTCAGTGGATAACGGAGATGAGGCGCGTGGTGCGTTTCGTTCCGGGCGTGAGCCAGTTCAAAGACGACAACCTGTTCGACGTTGACAGGATAGTGAACCCTTCGCTCTTATTCGAGGTTGACAGTACATCTCTTGTGCCCGGACAGGAAGAGAAGTTTAAGCAATTGGTCGCAGATATAGCGCGATTGCAAAAGCTGGCAGAGTTGATGAAGAAGAACGTGCGGCTGGAAATCATAGGCCGCGCCGACGCGAGCGGCTCAGAAGAGCGCAATCAGGAGTTACGCCCCGCTCGCGCACAGGTAATCGCTTCGGCCTTGAATGCATGGTTAACTTCGAAGACTAATATGACGATTGTCCCTGCTGGCTCAGCCGAGCAATTGCGTAAGGAAGTCACAGAAGCCGACCGCGCGGCGAATCGCAGCGTGACGTTTAAGATAATTCTGACCGATGCCGGATAGGGAGAGGCTATAACAGCCATGATGAGTGAACGCAATATTGTGCAGAAGAAGATCTGCATGCTGGGGACTTTCGCCGTCGGCAAGACGAGTCTTGTCAAGCGCTTCGTCCAGAGCATCTATTCGGATAAGTATCACACGACGGTCGGTGTCAAGATTGATAAGAAGCTCATAGACATGAACGAAACACAGAAGATGATGATGATGCTGTGGGACGTGGAAGGAGCGGAACAGGCGCACGAGCTTCGTAAATCCTACCTGCGCGGCGCGAGCGGTTATCTTCTGGTAGCCGACGGCACGCGCAAAGAAACTCTCTACACAGCTCTGGAGATTCAGACACGCGCGCAGGACACGCTCGGACTTGTGCCTTATGTCTTTCTCATCAACAAGTCGGATTTGGTGGAAGAGTGGACGATTGACGAGCGCGAGCTTGAAGCACTGGTCTTGAAGGGCTGGCACGTAATCAGAACCAGCGCCAAATCGGGCGTCGGAGTCGAAGAGGCATTTATGGCTCTCGCTAAGAAAATGATGGAGATGCCGAAATGAGCGAGCTTCCCAACCCCATACGCGATTTCATTCTTGAGCTGACCGAAGACATGCGCTCTCCGTCTTACATGCTGGTGAATGATGAGAATCAACTGTTGGCCTGGGGCGGCGACTGGGACGCGCACGAAGTTTCCGGACTCGACGAGAGAATTGATGTGAGCGAGCACGTTCCTTTTCTTCAGGGCATGCTGCCGCTTGAAACGCACAACGTCTTTCTGCCTTACGTACAGACCAGAGAGGGTCAGTACGCGGACATCTATCTCTTCCAGAGAAAGGAAGGCACGTGGGTCTTAGTGCTGGACGCGACCGCCGATGCCAACAAGCGCCAGCGTATGCAGCAAAAGGCCAGCAACCTCAGTCTTCAGGTTGCGGATTTAGAGCGCGAGGGCGAACAGCTCTATGAGGCTCAAACCATCCTGGAAGAGAAGGTCAGGGAACGCACGTCTGAGCTGGGCGAAGCGAATCTACAGTTGAAGAGGGAACTGGCGGAGCGCAGACGCATCGAAGCGGCTTTGCGTGAATCGGAGTCACGCTTTCGCCGCTTGAGCGATTCCAACATGATCGGCATCTTCTTCTGGGATTTACGGGGTCGAATCACAGCCGCCAACGACGCTTTCCTTGAGATGCTCGGCTACACGCGCGAAGATTTAGAGGCCGGACAGATTAGCTGGGATCAGGTCACGCGCCCGGAAGGTCTCTCTCTTGACGAAGGCGCATTCGAGGAGATGCGCCAGACCGGAGCCTGCACACCCTTCAAGCGCGAGTTCATACGCAAGGACGACACACCCGTCACGCTGCTGTTCGGCGCAGCGCTTCTGGAAGGAACTCAAAACAAGATAGTCTGCTTCGCCTTAGACCTCTCGCGTTACAAATAAAAGCAGAAAGCCTCTGAAAGGGGCTTTTATTTGAGCAGGCGCATGAGTTGCCGGATTGCTCCCAGATGGTAGGCCGTGTGTGTGATGATAGCCATGCCGCCGCCGACCTGTTCGTCTCCCCAGCTTTCGACCGCCTTCAACGCTTCCATCAACGTCTCGTATGATTGGCGCAGCTCTTTTTTGAGTGCTGCCCACTGGGATGCGTTGACCGTCTGCACGAGCCAGCTTTCGTTCCAGTCAACCTTCTCAGAATGTCCCTGCATGTATTGTTGAAGCACCGAGACGTAAAACCGTGCGTGCGCGCAATGAGCCGCGATGGTGGGTGCGCCGGGCGTAGTCACGCGAGAGACCTCTTCCGCCGTCAGGTTGTCAATCGTTTGAAACAGCCCCGCCCCTTGATCCAGATAGGCGCTTGCCGTCTGCGGCGGCGGGCCTTCAAATGTCTCTTTAAGCAGGGTGAAAAGGCTCCTGGTGTAGTCTTCCTGAGCAATAGTTCCCATACGTGCTCCTGCGTTTAGATTAACATTGGTCGAAAAATTTTATTGCCAGCCCGGCACAGCGTATCTGTGCGAGGGAAGGCCAATGTGTATGTGCGGGCCTGTGGCCGAGCCGGGAATGGCTCCGCGAAAGGCTGCGAAGGGAATGCCGTTGGCGCGAAGGAATCCCATCAGCGCCTGGCCTTCTACACTATCCGGGCTGACCCCTACATCCATAGCGTTGCGGTGATCCAAGCCCCAGCGGTTATGCAAAGCCGATTGACCGTAGGCGCTGATGGGCAGTTGTCTTCCGAATCTTTGCAGGAAGAACTGTTGAACCTTCCATGACTCGGAGAGCAGCCACGAGCCTGTCCCGCCATAGCGTATGTAAGTCGTCGTAGTTGTTAGTTTGCCGCGCGCGGGCGGTGGCTGCTTAGCCATCTCTTCCAGAGCCTTTTCCTCGACCATCATCTGCGCCACCTGCTCGTCCGCCGCTCGCATCTGTTTCTGCGCGTCTGCAACCTTTGCCTTGGCTGTCGTGATTACCTGCTCGCTATCTTCGACCTCTCGTCTGGAGACGAGTCCCTGCTGGTAAAGCTCTTTCATCTTCGCGGCCTTCTCTTCGGCCTGCTTCACATTCCTTTCATAGAAGGTCAACAACTGCTCAAGGCTCTTCTTGTATTCGCCTGTCAGCCTGACGAACTCGTCCCTGCTTTTCGAAAGCTCGTCATTAGCCGGAGCTTTTTTATTCTGCGCTTGCTTTGATGTGGACTTTCGTCCGGTTTGTGCGAAGAGGCTCGGTGTAGATGTAAACAGGGGCGATAGAAAAAGAAGCGCCGCGAAGCTGAAGAGAAAAGGGCTGCGCCCTACGCCGAAAAGTGTCGAAAGGAGAGAGCGCCGCGTCTGTTTTGTGAGCTTGCCTGTCATCAAAATCTTAACGTATCAACACGCCTGTCTTCGCTCCCGCGTGACGAAGCCGTCTCGGAAGAGAAAAGCTTTCCGCAGACATTGAAGCGCGCACGAAAAAGCGGGGGGGTAATGTCTCAATATAACATTACGCCCGCCCGCCCCACTAATGTTCCCTCAATCAGGCACGGACGCATCGCTTGTGTCCGCGCCCCCGGCGATTCATCTACGCGTTATTTCAACGCTCGTTCTTATTGTCATCGTCGCGGCGTGCGTCGCGCTCTGCGACCTTCGCGTCGAACTTTTGTTGCTGTTCGGGTGTCAGTAGGGCGCGAATCTTTGTGCGAGCATTCTGGCGCACGGCGTCATAACGCGGGCGCACTTCCGCACGCAACTGACGATAATCTTCGCGCGTCTGTTCCAGAATGGCGCGAATCTGCGTCGCCTGCTGTTCGTTCAAGTCCAGGTCGCGCTTCATGCGCTCGAAGACTTTATTATCCTTATCGCGCGCCCCTCGCGCCTCCGAACGCTCGCCTCCGGCACGCAAACGATAAACACTGTCCAGCGACACGCCGGTAACGCAGCCCAGTACGAACACGCCCACTACCGCCAGCCATATTTTGACTAAAGTCTTACCACGCTCGGTCATCGCGACGCCCCCCGCTCTTCATCATTCAAGATTGTCGCCAGCACGTCGTCGCTGGTAAGCGACTGCCGGTCTGTAGTGAAGACCACGCGCTCGACCCCCGCATCGCGCTCGTCTAAAAGAGCCTCGTCGCTGTAGCTTCCGATGGTTCGCGTGACGCCGGATGATAAAAAGAGTACGACAGCGAGAATGGCGACCAGCGCCATCGCAGGCACGGCTCGCCAGATTACTCCGAAGATCGCCCGCCATCGCTCTCCCTCGTCACGCCGCGCACGCTCTGCATTAATGCGCGCGTACACACGAGTGTAAAGAAAGGCAGACGTTGCGGCCTCGTCCGCTTCCTGCTGGTTATCGGCAGAGACGCGAATTATCTTGCGACCTAAGCGGTCTAGATTATCGCTCGTGCTGTGCTCTCTCTTTTTGCCGGTCATTCGACTTTCACCTGCTCTCTGCCGCCAGGGTAAATCTACCCGAAGGCTGACGGCTTCACTATTAAAAACGCTCGTGCGTGGTTTGCGGTTACAGAAACCTGTTCAGCACGCGGCGTAGAGAGGCGCGTGCTCTATGGGCGCGTACTTTGACTTTGGAGACAGACCATCCGGTCACGAGCGCAATCTCATTGACGGACATTTCCTCCACATCCAGCATGATTAGAACTGTGCGATCTTCCGCGCTCAGGCGAGAGAGAAGCTTACCGGCTAGGTCACGCGCGACCGTTCTCTCTTCCACGTCGCCCCCGGCTTCCACTGTGCGTAAGGTCTCTTGCAGCCACGCTGTATCTTCTTCGGAGACATCGCTCAGGGAACTTTCCTGTCGCCGCTTCGAGCGCCGCAGCTCGTCATAACAGGAATTATAGGCGATGCGCGCAACCCACGCGGCGAAGGAGGCTTCCTGCTGGTTGGAAAAGTCGCCAAGAGCAAAATAAGCCTTGGTAAAGCTCTCCTGCACTATTTCTTCAATCTGTTCGCGCTGGCGGAAGAAGCGGCTCGCAATGAGCGCGACGCGGCGGCGATGGCGATTGAAAAGCTCCTCGAAGGCCAGTTCATCTCCACTGCGTACGCGCGCCACAAGCTCTATGTCCGACGGCTCGGCGGAGCGTGCGGGTTGCTGTTCCATGTTGACCGGATCGGAGCTGTCTGCCATCTCGTCCATCAATTATGAACTGCCTGCATGTCTCCTGTCTTCCCGGAAAGAGTAAAGCAAGGTGAAACCGTCTTCGTTGCGAGAATAAAGCAGCGGCTAAGAATCTATCTAAAAAGTAGGTTTATCTTGAGTCCCGTAGGAACGACGCGATAATAGCCCGGTGCTTCAGAATAGAGTGTACAAGAAAAGTTTGAGTCCCGTAGGGACGACTGAACATCTCTTACAATTTATTCAGTCGTCCCTACGGGACTCGCAACTATTTTACCGTCTTCTGTTCCCAGCCATAAATTGCTGGGCTACTATCAATCGTCCCTACGGGACTTTTCAAGACAGATTCCTACAGGCTGTTTACTGCTGCTGCGTCTGGCCTGAGTTTTGGTTGCGGCGTGTGCGCCATTCCTGACGCTTCTGCTCTCGCTGCTGGCGCTCGGCTGCAAGCTGCGCCTTCTGCTCCGGCGTCAGAACGTTGTACATCTCCGACATCATGCGTGCGTGTGCTACTTCCATCTCGACGCGCGCGTTAGCTCGTGCCTGAGCAGCGGCGCGAACGGCTGCTTCATCAAACGTGCCGCCTTTGAGAGCATCGAAGCCGTCGCGCTCTCCACGCCCCTGCTGGCGCAGAGCCTTCCCGCTCTCTCGGTAACGAGCGGCTATCTGCTTCATCTGCTCCTTCTGCGCATCCGTCAGGTTAAGCTTCTCTGCGAAGCGACCTGCAAAGCCGCCTTCTCTATCGCCGCGCCCGCCTTCACGGCCACCGCGCCCGTTGCGCTCTGTACGCCCCTTGCTGCCGTCCTGCCCTTGCGTTGTTTGCTGCTGCGCGAAGCCGACGACGCCCGTGAGCGCCAAAGCTCCGGCGAGCGCCAACCCGCCTATGATTTTCCTTGAACCAGTCAATTGCATTTGTCTTTCTCTCCAGGAATTGTGAAATATTGGTGAGCCGCATCAATCAGGTTTAGGGAGAATAGACACCTCTAATCCGGCCAGTCAATATGTAAGACGAACGTCTGGCGATTCGGGTTACAAGTTTTCGATCTGATGGAAGAAACTCAAGGCTCCGTAGGAGCCGTATGTTTATAGCCTTGCCAGCCGGTAAATTATTAGCTCCGTAGGAGCGACATGTTCCAACTTGCTGGACATATCGCTCCTCGCGGAGCTTGGCTCGATTAACTGTCTGTCGGCTATAAACATCCTTGCTCCTACGGAGCAAAGGACATCTGTAAGCCCGTATTTGACCTCACGTTATTACGAAATATAGTTAAGACACTTCATCTGCCAGAGGCCGTGATGTTTTCTCTTCCGCTTCGTCGGGCGAAGTTGAACGAAAATATTTAGAGAGTTTCCAGCCGAGCACCAACACAAAGAGCAACCCTACAATCATCCACACGAAATCGCCTAAAAGGTCGCTCATCTCCTGCACACGGTCGCTGAAGAATCGCCCTAATAGAACATAGAGGGCGACCCACAGCGCTTCGCCCAGCACGTCGTACAGTAGAAAGCGCGGCCACGAATAGCCCGTCACGCCGCAGGTGATGTTGACGAAGGGGGCGAGCGGTGTCAGGAGCCAACGGCTCAGGAAGATTCCCATCCCCTGCCGTCGGTTCAGCCAGTCTTCCGCCGCTTTGAATCGCTTCTCGCCGCCGAAGAAGCGGCTGAGTCTTCGCGTCAGACGGCGGCCTCCCCAGCGACCAAGCGCATACCCTGCATTGTCGCCAAGGATAACGCCCGTCGCAGAGAGCGCAAGCACAGGCAGGAAATTCATATCGCCCTGCTCTACGAATGAGCCTGCGGCCAGCAGCATCAGGCTTCCGGGCAAGGGTACGCCAATCGCGCCTATCAAGAGAGCCACGAACAACACGGGCAGGCCATAGACTCCCAGCGTGCTTAATAGATAGTCGCTGAGGCTCAAGGCGTCGCTCCTGCATCCGGCTGTGCGGGTAGTTGAGGGGGAGGCGGAGCGTGCGCGCGGAAGCCTTTGATGGCTTCTTGCAATTCGTTGATGAGAGCTTCTACGGGACGTTTCTGCTCGCGTGCTATCTCTCTCAGAGGTCTACGGTCGTGCGGCTCCGGCTGAAGCTTAATTGCTTCGTAAAGCACCGGCGGCGGGACGCGAAAGGAGCGCGCGACATAACGCACGCTCATCCACGGGCGAATCGGCTCGTCTCTATGAGTCTGCCAGTAGATAGCGCGGCGTACACTTCGCACCGCGAACATCCCCGTGACGAAAACCGCCACCAGAAACACCGCCAGCAATAACCACTGATGCCATTCGAGCTTTTTCATTTCATTCTCTGTTACTTAAAACGATGGCGATAGAGTAGCAGTTACGTGATTATTGTAGGGGCAGGGCTAGTCCCTGCCCCTACAGTTTTGAAATGCTTATATAGTTCTCACTCCGGGACGAGCGCGGTGCGAAAGCCCAGCAGCGTCCAGTCGGTCTCAAGCTCTACTTCGTTGATGTACGAGAAATCGCCGTTCATGTTCGAGCCTACGCCGTAGCACGTTGCGTTGCCCGCCTCGTCACGGTAGAAGCCCAGCTCAAGCGCTTCCGTTTCGCTCCATTCGGGATGAAAGATAGTCCCTACTAGATTGAAGACGGCGGGCGGGCAGATGGTCAGACGATACCCCCTCGGTAAGAGACGGCGTACACGCCAATCCTCATCCACTACGGTCAGGAATTCTCTCAGCGAAAGATAGTTGTGATCGAAGCGCATGCCGTTCGTCATGTTTGCTCGCCCTAAGTAAAAGCTGAACGGGTCGCGGGTCGCGTCGAAGCCATAAGGCGTGCCGTAGAACTGGCGATTGCCGGGCAGGTAACGCGGCTTCTGCGTTGTCTCCACGCCTATAACCTGTCCCTGGTGCTTGCTGTGCCCGTTAGTAAGAACATCCTGATAGCCGGGCGAATGCTCGCGTGGCTCGTCAAACCCGCGCGGAGCATGTGGGTAGAAACGCCGCATGTACTCTTCGTCCATCGGCACAGCTTCCGCAGACGGAATGATGTGCCATTCCATGTTGAAGAATCCCAACTGCTCGGCAGCTTCGTGTGACAACTCCGGCTCGACTGCGTCAGGCGCAAGCAGCTTCGTATTGGGCGAGAGGCGGAAGACCTCGCGCAACCTTGATACTCTTTCCTCCATCCAATTGTCCATCTCTTTAGAATCCTTTCTTGTCACATTTGATAAGAGATTACAAGAAATTTGCAAGGGAGCAGGGTGTATAAAGAGGCTCGCGTGTTCAAAAATGCATACGCTTTACGCAGCAACCCGGCCACAGGAAAGAGACCGCTTACGACTTCTCGGATTCGGCTGCGAAAGCGATTTAGCGCAAGCGGGAAAGTTGTAACCGGATGTCACAGGGACTCGTCTTTCAGTAAGAATCGGAACATAATAGGGCACTTATGGCTTTCACTCATCTCTCCTACAGGCTTCGCCTGATACTGTTCACAGCGTTGTTGCTGGCAATCATGCTCGCGGCAGCGGCTTGCGGGAAATCAGGCTCAGGCACAAGACAGGACAACAAAAACGCTGGTGGCAGTGCGGGCGCGGCAGAGGCTGCCGACGCTCCTGCCGTCGCCGTCACAACCGTGCGCGTAGAAGTGCGCGAGGTTCCATCTTTCATACAGGCCACCGGAAGCCTTACGGCAAACGAGTCTTCAGATGTTGCGCCGCAGACCTCCGGGCAGGTTGTGTCCACACCAATCAACATAGGCGCGTTCGTGCGTCAGGGCGCAGTCATAGCGCGCTTGAATGATAGAGATGCGCGCCTGCGTCTCAAACAATCGCAGGCATCAGTCCAGCAGGCCGTCGCTGGCGTGCGTCAGGCTGAAGCGCGTCTTGGGCTTGGGGTAAATGGTCGCTTCGATGCGAGCACGATTCCAGAAGTGAGAAGCGCGGCTGCCGCTTACGATGCCACGCTCGCGCAACAGCGTCTGGCCGAAGCCAATGCCAAACGCTATGCCGAACTGGTCGAGACGGGCGACGTGGCGCGCAGTGTCTATGACCAGTATCGCACGGTGGCCGACACTGCTCGCGCACAGACCAACAACGCGCGCCAGCAGCTTGAGATAGCAATCAATCAGGCTAGACAGAATAATCAGGCGATTCAAACGGCGCAGGCAGCAGTCGCCAGCGCGCAGGCGCAGGTGGCGATTTCGCAGAAGGCTGTAGACGATACACTGGTACGCGCGCCTTATTCCGGCTATGTCAGCGCGCGTCCCATAGCAGTCGGCGAGTATGTGACGCCCGCCTCCGTGATAGCAACGATTCTTCTGACCAACCCGCTCAAGCTTCAGCTACAGGTGCCGGAGATGCAGGCACCGAACCTGCGTCCGGGAATGCCCGTTTCTTTGACCGTTGACGCATACCGGGACAGGCAGTTCGGCGGAACCGTGACCGCCATCAATCCTGCGATTGACCCTGCGTCGCGTTCTATAATGGTCGAAGCGTCGATACAGAATCCTGACAATGCGCTGCGCTCCGGGATGTTTGTGACGGCGCGTATTACTATGGCAGGCGGCAACCAGATAATCTTTGTGCCGCGTGAAGCCGTGGTTAACGATCAGAATACAAACTCGTTTCGTGTCTTTACCGTTCAGGGCACGACGGCGCACCTGAGAGTCGTGGCGATTGGCGATGAAGAGAACGGCATGGTGCAGATTCTCTCAGGCGTGCAGGCTGGCGAAGAAGTTGCGACCAGCAATTTACAACAGCTCTACGAAGGGGCTAAGGTACAGCCAACGCAGCAACAGAAATAGTCCCAAGTTCCAAGTCCCATGTCCCAAGTCAAAAACAGTTCTATGGCTTTGGACGTTGGACATGGGACATGGGACTTGGAACTTGGGACTTAATCGTTATGCAGAAGTTAGCTGAGATTTGTGTACGTCGTCCGGTCTTCGCCACTGTGATTATTCTGGCGTTGACGGTGATTGGCGGTTTCTCTTTCTTCACGCTTGGCGTTGACCGCTTTCCGAAGATTGATATTCCGACTGTTTCCGTTTCGACTACGAATCCCGGCGCAGCGCCCGCAGAAATCGAGACGGAAATAACGGATGTCATCGAAGGCGCGGTCAATACAGCGACCGGCATTGACGAATTGCGTTCCAGCTCAAGCACCGGGCGCTCGAACATCACCATCAGCTTCGACCTGTCGAAAGACCCGGATGTAGCGACGCAGGAAGTGCGCGATAAAGTCAGCACCGTGCTCAATCGCTTGCCGGAGACAGCCGACCCGCCGATTGTGCAGAAGTCAGACCCGGATGCCGCGCCTATCCTCCTTTATTCCATGACCGGGCCGTATTCCGTTCTACAGCTAACCGACATTGCACAGAACCAGATTAGCAAGCGCATCCAGTCGGCTTACGGCGTCGGAGAGGTCTTCATCTACGGCGCACGCCAGCGACAGATAAACGTTCACATTGACCCTGAACGTCTGCGCGCTTACAACCTTTCGACCGTTGACGTGGCAAATGCCTTGAGGTCGCAGAATCTTGAGCTGCCGGGCGGGCGCGTCAACGAAGGCGCAAAGACCATCAACCTTCGCACGATGAGCCGCGTAGAGAAGGTTGAAGAGTTCAATAATATCGTTATTGCTACCAAGAACGGCTATCCGGTCAAGATTGGCGATGTCGGCACGGTCGAAGACGGCGGCGCTGACCCGTCTTCAATCTCAAACCTGAGCGGCGGCCCTGCCGTTACACTGGCGATTCGCAAGCAATCCGGCTCGAACACCGTCGCCGTCATTAAGGCCGTCAAGGATCGCATGAACGAGGTCATCCCGACGCTGCCGAAAGACCTCAAGTTCCAGATAATTCGTGACCAGTCCGAGTTCATAGAAAATTCTCTGCACGCTATTGAAGAGCACTTGATTATCGGCGGCCTGCTGGCGGCGCTCGTCGTCTTTATCTTCCTCTGGAATTTCCGCTCGACCATCATCGCAGCCATAGCGATTCCGACATCAATCATCGCCGCCTTCGCTTTTCTGGCTGCGTTCGGCTACTCGTTGAATCAGATGACGATGCTCGCATTGACCTTGATGGTCGGCATCGTGATTGACGACGCGATTGTCGTGCTTGAGAACATCTATCGCTTTGTAGAAGAGAAGGGGATGCACCCGTTTCAGGCGGCCATCGAAGGAACAAGAGAGATTGGCCTCGCTGTGCTTGCCACCACGCTCAGCCTGCTCGCGGTCTTTCTGCCGGTAGCTTTCATGGGCGGTATCGTCGGACGCTTCATGTCTTCATTCGGTCTGACCTCTGCCGCCGCCATCGCCGTCTCTTTAATCGTCTCTTTCACACTGACGCCCATGCTCGCGGCACGTTGGATTAAGGTGAAGAAGAAAGAGCCGCTGCCCGCAGGCCCCGTCGCGGTCGCCGCCACGGGCGGAGGCACAAGCCCCGATGACGAGGTGCCGGAAGAGCACATAGAGAAGGCTAGCGAGCATTCGTCTAAAGAATCGCGCTTTTACAAGCCTATAGATCGCACTTACAAGTGGATGCTTGAATGGTCTATGGTGCATCGCTGGGTGATTATCATCGTGTGCGCCGTGGTCATCATCTCGATTGTTCCGCTCTACAAGCTGGCGGGCATCAACTTCCTGCCGGACGAGGACGAGTCTTCATATCAGGTATCTTTGCGAGCGCCGCAGGGGACTAGCCTCGCCGCCACACAGTCCATACTGGATCGTCTTGCGCGCGACATACGCGAACAGATTCCGGGCGTTGAAGCGACGCTTGCGATTGCGGGCTTTGGCGGGCAGGCATCGCCGAATACAGGCACCATCAACGTGCGTTTGAAGCCGCCCGATCAGCGCAAAATATCGCAGGCCGATGCCGTTCAGCGTACGCGCGCACTCGCAAGACGCTATCCGAAGGAGTTGGTCATCGGCGCGTCGTCCATCTCTAGTATCTCAAGTGCTATCGGCGGCGGTCGCTCAAGCTCGCTGGCTTTCTATCTGAGCGGCCCAGACCTTCAGAAGCTGGACGAGTATTCACAGAAAATCATAGATAAGATTAAGCAGAATCCGAATATACAGGATGCGGATCGGTCGCTGGTGCTCGGCAACCCGGAAGCGCGCGTCATCATTGACCGCCAGCGCGCAGCAGACCTCGGCGTCAAGGCTGGCGACATAGCTCAAGCCTTAAGCACTATGATCGCTGGCTCGCGCGTCTCTACCTACAGCGAAGGCTCGGATCAGTATGACGTAGTGCTAATGGCTGCAAATCAGTACCGGCAGAACACAGAGCTGCTTAACCAGTTGACGGTTCCGTCGTCAACCGGAGGAGCGGTTGAGTTGTCAAAGGTCGTGCGATTGGAAGAGGGCACCAGCCCGACCTCGATTGACCGCATCAATCGTCAAAGACAGGTGACCGTCACGGCCAGCGTTTCACCGAACGGCTCGGAGACCGAAGCGCTACAGGCTTTGCAGAATGCCGCCGCAGAGGTAGGCATGGAGCCTGGTTACACCACGGGCGTGACGGGGCAGTCGAAACAGTTGGGACAGGCGAACTATTATTTCATGCTCGCCTTCATCCTCTCGTTTATCTTCATGTACCTGGTGCTGGCGGCACAGTTTGAATCCTTCATACATCCTGTGACGATACTGCTAACCCTGCCGCTCTCGATTCCGTTCGCGCTGCTCTCAACTTTTATCGCCGGGCAGAAGCTGAACGTCTTTTCCGCGCTCGGCATGCTGGTGCTCTTCGGCATCGTGAAGAAGAACGCCATCTTGCAGATTTCGCACACGAACGAGCTACGCTCGCACGGCATGAGTCGTTACAGCGCCATCATTCAAGCCAACCGCGACCGCCTGCGTCCTATCCTGATGACGACAATCGCGCTCGTCGCAGGCATGATTCCGCTCATAGTAGGCACGGGCGCAGGCGCGGCGACGAACCGCTCCATAGGCGTGCTCGTAGTCGGCGGCCAAAGCCTGTGCCTGTTGCTCACGCTCCTGGCCGTGCCCGTCTTCTACTCTCTCTTTGAGGACTTGAGCGAATCCAGGGTGTGGGGCTACGTCGGAACACGCTATGGCTCGTTTACAGGCAGCGTGAGTCGTCGCTTTGCGGGCGGCTGGACTGCCTTCGCGAACCTCTTCTCTCGCTCGCGCACTCGTCGCGCTCCCAAGACTCAAAAGGATAGATATGTGGATCAAGCAGGTGATTAAAGGTATGACTTTGAAGAAGGAGAAAAAAGCGGCGACCACGAAATCGCACGAAGCGGCACGAAACAACTTGAGCCTTCTTCGTGCAGCTTCGTTTCGCGTGTTTTCATGCGGCTTCGTGGTTCGTTCATCGCACCTGGCTTTAGGCGCACTTCTTCTTTTCACGTTGTTGCTATCGACTAAAGCAGTCGCAGCGCAGGAAACGACTCGTACTCCAACTCCGTCCTCGTCGCCGCAGCAGTCTCCGCCCGCTGGAACTTCAACACAAACACAGCAGCAGCAGCAGCAACCGGGCGCGGCGCAGCCTTCTTCGCCGACACAGCTTCCGCCGAACGCTCCCGGCTCTGTGGTTCGCCCCGGCAACGAGGCGCAGCAGAGCACGCAGCCGCAGACCGTACCGCAACAACAGCAACAGCAGACGACGCCCAACACGCAGGGAACGCGCCCCATCTCGCCGCAAGCGCCCGGACAAACCACTCCGTCCACGGGCTTGCCTACGACGACCAACCCTGCCGGAACTGCCGCCCCGCAGCAAACCAATCAGGGAACACCCGCAACCGGCACACAGACAGGAGTGCAGCAAACGCCCGGACAATCCGTAGGCACATCGGGCGGCATTGCTCCGGCGGAGTTGCCGCAGGAGCCGCCGCCGATTGCGACAGATTATCAGGCACCACTGCGCCCTCTGCCGTCAGCGGAACGCGTCGGCGTCAACGTGGCAGATCAGGTGCCGCTCACTTTGAACGACGCCATTCGCCTCGCGCTACGCAATAGCAACGACATTGACCAGTCGCGCATAGACGTGCAGATAGCCGAGTATAGCTTGCAGGCGGCGCGCGGCGTTTACGACCCGCTGCTCTCATCTGAGAACTACTTTGAGCGAGCAACGACGCCGACTAGCTCAAGTATCGGCGGTGGCGGCGCATCGGGCAGCGTCACGCAACAGGACATGACAGGCTCGGCTCGCCTGGGCGGATTTTCGCCGTGGGGCGGAGGCGCTTACCAGCTTGATTTCTCTTCGACGCGGCTCACGACCACTAACCTGAACGTGCGTCTCAATCCGCAGTTCCCGACTGCTTTTACCTTTACTTACACGCAACCCCTCTGGCGCGGGCGTCGCTTCGACAACAATCGTCGCCAGATAGAAATCGCCAAGCGGAATCTCTCTCTAACAGACGCGCAGTTTCGCCAGCGCGCCATTGATGTTATCTCGCAGGTTGAGCAGGCTTACTGGAATCTGGCGTTCGCGCTCAGAAATCTGCAAGTCCAGATTGATGCCGTCAAGCAAGCGCGCATTCAGGTGGAGAGCAGTAACCGGCAGGTTGAAAAAGGCGTGCTCGCGCCGATTGATGTGGTGGCCGCTCAGACGCAGGTGACGACCTTCGAGCAGAACGTCTACACGGCGCAGGAAGCCGTGACGCTGGCAGAGAACACTTTAAAGACGCTGATTCTGCCTGACAGAACCGACACGCTCTGGACACGCGCCATCACTCCCATCACTCCCGTTAATCTGGAAGCGCCGCGCGTACCCTTAGAGCAAGCCGTCAGGGCAGCGCTCGACAATCGCCCCGAATTAGCGCAACTGAAAACCACCGCCGACATCAACAATGTAAATCTGCGTTACTTCCGCGATCAGATGAAGCCGCAGGTTGATTTGGTCGGCACGTACACAACCGTCGGATTGGCCGGAACTCTTGTTCAGGCCAATCCAGGCACGACTACGAGCACGACTGTGCTCACCAACCGGGTCAATGAGCTTTCGGCGCTCGCCGGTCTGGAACCGATTACGACTACTTTGTTGACTGCAACCGTCGCGCCCAATCTGGTCGGCGGCTACACGCAGTCGCTCAGAAATCTAATAGACCAGAACTACCCTACGGCGCGCGTGGGCGTGCGCCTCTCTCTACCTTTGAGGAACCGCACGGCGGAAGCCAATCTGGGCGCATCGCTCGCGCAGGGCAATCGCATCAAGGATCAGCTCGCGCAGGCCGAACAGTTGATAGAAGCGGACGTGCGCAACTCTCTACAGGCCGTGCGCTCGGCAGAAGCGCGACTGGCGTCCGCAGCCGCAACGCGCTCAAGCGCAGAGCAACAGTATGAGAGCGAGCAGAGGCAGTTTCGCGCAGGCACTACGACCGTCTTTCTGGTTTTGCAGCGACAGACAAACCTGCTGGCCGCCCGCGCGGGCGAGCTGCAAGCGCAGACTGATCTCAACAAAGCCATCTCCGCCTTTCAACGCGCCACAGGCCGCACACTCGAAGCCAACCAGATTTCTATACGAACCGACACGCCCATGCGTGAGCTTGAACAAAGCGCAGGGGGCACACAAACAAGCGGCGCAAGCAATAGCAGCAAATCTCCCGCAGGCTCCATTTCATCTGCGGGCGCGTCCAGCTTGAATAGCCAGCCATGAGAAAGAAAGGCAAAAGTAAAAAGGTAAAAGGAAAAAGCTCGAAGAAAGCTTTCAGCTTTGATTCCTTTATACGGCGCACGCGAAGCGTTTCCTACCTTTTACCTTTTGCCTTTTGTCTTTTGATGAGCGCGGCGTGTCGCTCCTCGCAAACTGAAAATAGCCAGAATGGCGTGATTGTCATCAACGCTCCGGCGGCGGGGCAGGTGAGCCGCGTGCTCGTCAACGAAGGCGCGCGGGTGAGCGAAGGCACACCGATTATTGAAATCACCATCGAGAAACCGTCGGCGGTCGCTGCTCCGAGTCCCGGCGAGAGCGCCGACGCGCGTGCAGCGCGTAACGTAAAGACTTCAGAGGCTGCAATCGAAACAGCCCGCGCAGAAGTCGTCAAACACGAAGCTGAAGTTCTGCGTCTGACGCCGCTCGTCGCTTCGGGACAGGTGCCGCAAGCGCAGTTGGATGCCGAGCGCTCTCTATATGAACAGGCACAGCGCCGCCTGCAACAGGCTCAGGACGCATCGCGCCAGGCGCAGTCGGAGCTTTTAACTGCACGCCAGCCCGGAGCGCAGTCGAACACCTCACAACCCAGCGTCCCGCGCGTAGAGGTGATCATTGCGCGTGCTACATCTCCGGGGACTGTCGCCGTCATCAGCGCTCGGGTCGGAGACCGTGTATCAAACGGTCAACCCCTGGCTACGTTGAGAACCGATACACCTTAACAAGAAGCCTATGGAACATTCGGCCATCAACCTAGGGCCGCGCGAGATTCGCAAGCGCCGCTTAATGGGCATCGTCGCTTTGACTGTAGGCGTCGCTCTGGCCTTCGGGTTGGTTGTCTTTCAAATGCCACGCGTGCTCCGTGTCATCGTTTTCTTTCCCATCTGGATAGCGGGTCTGGGACTTTTTCAGGCGCGGGAAAAGACTTGAATCGCTATGGCTGCGCGCGGGACGCGCAACATGGACACGGGCGAAGAGAGCATTGAGGATAAAACGATAATCGGGCAGTTGCGCGCGACGGCTCGGAAGATTCACCGCCGCGCTCTCATCACGGCCACTATAGTAACGCTGGTCGCGCTCGCTTTTCCGGCCACTTGATTTTAAGTGCAAAGGGGCATCTGGAATGAATAGTTTAAGAAGCTGGCGCTGGCCGCTCGTTATCATGCTGGCCGTTGCTGCGTTGACGTTGAGCGCCTATAGAGGCACGAGCCTTTCGTCTGCTAGCGCCGTCCGGGACACGCAAGACCTGACGAGTCTGGAGCGTAGAATCAGCCTGCTCGAACAGCGCTTTTACAGCGTCGAGTCGAGCATCAATCGTCTTGAGCAACAATCAAGACTCTCACAGGGCGCAGCCTCGCCGTCAACCAGCGAACGCACCCTGGAGATCAATCTTTTACGCAGCGAGATAGATGCATTACAGCGCCGTCTGGCCGAGATAGAATGCGGGCTTACTAAACTGGACGAAAGAACCCTCACGCCCGCCGCACGCGAAGCGCGGCGAAGAGCGGGCGCAGGCAACACAGACCCCTGCCGCCTGAGCACTGACACTCCGCTCAAGCTTTCTACAAGACCATGAGAGAGCAAAGTTACTTAAATATGTTTGAAGCCCTGACCAGCTTAAACTTGCAGTAACGCTGAATTGCTTTGAAATCATTCCAATTCTCGGTTATGACTGTTGCGTCGTAGCGCCGCGCACTGACAGCTATAAGAACATCGAGCGCCATGCGCTGTGTTGCTCCAGGCCTCTGACGCGGCGCACGGCCTCCTGCGCTTCTGCATCTGGATTGTGAGAGTGAAAAGAGTACTTTGCTACTTGTCAGCCAGTCTTCAGCCTCAGGCACAATAAGCGAGCCGTCTTTCTCGTATGCGCGATGCAGGTTCTCATAAACTTTTCGCTGAGTCTCGTCCTTCACGCTTGCCATCAACTCCATGAGCACGACTGCCGAAAAAAGAAAGTTGTCGGGTAAATCCGACAACTTTCTTGAAATCATTGTTGATGTATCACAGGTGAAGTAGGCCATCTAAGAAGCCTTGCGGCGATGATTATTCTCGTATGCTATCCGCGCAGCTTTAAGCGTGAGAGCTTTTCGCGCAGCCAGTCGCTTCTCGCGTTCTTTATCACTTTCGGGATTGATGAGATGAGGCTGTTTGTGGCGATGGCCGTTAGAATCATCTCTATCGGTCAGCATAAATTTGCGATTATCACCGTAGGCGCGCGCAATTCGACCTTTGCTACGGCTCTGAGCCGCACCGGCCTTCTTCGATTTCTTTGACGCACGCTTCTTTGATGACATAGCCTTAGATTTCTTTCCCACGATAAATAATAGAATAACATTCAGCGCAGGTAAATAAAAAGAGCGTCTCTACATAGCCTGAAGAATTCATCGAGCAGTCGGGTTGAATGCGTTGTTAGAGGGAACCGCGTTGCAAACTCACGCTCGCCGGAAAGCTATGAGCTTACATAAATTAACGAGTCACAGGCTCATTCAGCTTCGACTCAATCCGTCTATCCGGAATCAGCCACATCAGTGCCACCAGGACGTAAAGCCCATCGGATATCCACTGATTGACGAAAGCCAGAGGTATCGCTGCCACGTAAATCAGCGGTGAAAGCTTGCCCTTGATGTCCTTACCGACTGCGGCTTTGAGCTTAGAGTTTGAGCCTTGCTGCGCAATGATTAGTTGTTGAAGCATGTAGTAGGCGATGGCCGCTGCAAGCAGCACCGCTCCATAGATTGCCGTGGGTAAAGGGGCGAAGTGGTTTTCTCCCATCCAGCCTGTGACAAAGGGTATCAGCGATAACCAGAACAACAGGTGCATATTTGCCCAGAGAATCTTGCCATTGATTTGGTCAGCGGCATAAAGCATATGGTGATGATTGTTCCAGTAGATTCCAAGATAGACGAAGCTCAACACGTAAGTTAAGAACACTGGAAGAAGCGGGCGAAGTGATTCCCAATCCGTGCCATGTGGAATCTTCAGCTCCAATACCATGATGGTAATCAGAATCGCAATTACGCCATCGCTGAACGCTTCGAGACGCCCTTTTTTCATCAATCTACTATGCCTTCATGGAACGCCTGCTGTCCACAACTAAACCCTTCGTGTTCCGCCTGACGCTCGAATAAACCCGCAAGGAAAAATGATCAAAGAGATGCTATTGAGCGGTCGCGCTTGAATGAGTTGTTTAGCGGTGGCATGGACTTGAACTGCCACCGCCTGTTCTTCTTTATTGTATACAGATACATCCGGGTGGACACGGCACGCCAACTTGCGCGGTACGCGTGCATGGTGGCGCATCTGTATTGTTGTCACTGTTGCGTCCTCCGGCTACAGCGATGATAATCCCCACAGCCGCGGCGATGGCTACAACAATGCCTATCTTGGCTCCTGCGGAAAGATTATTCCGCTTGACCTGTTTTACTTGCGGGTAAGCAATAGTAGTCGAGACTCCGGTTCGAGCATCCTTTATGACAAAATGCTCTGCGCCTATTTCTATAATATACCCTTCAAGCTTAGTGTTATCTTTGAACTTTACTGTGACATGCGCCTGCTGACCAATCCGCATCACCTCTGCCCTTACTTTCTTTGCAAGAGCTGCATCCATTTCATCGTTGGGTACGGCAGACACCTTCATGACGGAGCTTGTCATCTGAAGTAAGAGAGCGACAAGCATGAGGGTCAAGGTTTTCTTGAGCATTGTTTTTCTCCTTTGCTTGAAATTGCCTGTTACGTTGTGCGATAGGCCGCAGCAAGAGCGCCCAGATTATCCCGCGCCGAGCATAAAGCATTCAAGCCGGAGGGAACAAGATAACTATGAAGTGATTGCTATTTGGAGCAAAAACAGCGCGGCGCGTAATGAGTTAACAGGTTGACATGCTACAGGCAAACAAAAAAAGAAGGGCGACTTTAAAGGCCGCCCTAAATTAGTGATTTAATTGATGGGCCGTGCTGGGCTCGAACCAGCGACCCGCTGATTAAGAGTCAGCTGCTCTACCAACTGAGCTAACGGCCCGTGCGGGAAGGGAGAATTATACGGGCGCGCGAAGGGATGTCAAGCCGACAGGGCGAATGCCGGTAATGTTTGCCTTGATGTCCTTGATGGCTAGGGGAAGAGTTGCTTGAAATTGATAGCCGTTTAGGTTGATTGCAGAAGCGCCTGTCGCATCTCTTCGGCTGTTGCCCAGCGATGAGCGGGGTCTTTGGCGAGCGCGCGTTCGACTGCCTGTGCGAGCTGAAGCGGCACTTCCGGCACGCGTCTTTGTATGGGGACGATGGGTTTATCGAAGATGGCTTTGACGGTTTCGGCGACGTTGGCCTGCGGGCTGATGTCGAGCGCGATTGCTCCCGTCAGTAGACTGTAGGCCGTCATGCCCATAGCATAAATGTCTGAAGCGGGGCGCACGTTGGCGAAGTCGCGTATCTGTTCGGGCGGCATGTAAGCGAAGGTGCCCGCGACATCTCCGGCCATCGTCACACCGCTCATGCCTGTTTGCGTAAAGCTCTTGGCAAGACCGAAGTCCGTCAGCTTGGCGCTGTATTGCGGCCACCCGCCCTGAACCAGTATGTTCTGATCTTTGATGTCGCGGTGAATGTAGCCCTTGTTGTGAGCGAAGGCGAGCGCATCAAGTCCCTGCGTGATTATCTGTAAGACTTCCTGATAGGGAAGACGCCCGCCGCGCGCGTCCGCCAGCTTGGCCGCATCCATCCCTACTACGTATTCCGTCACCAGATAGATAGTGCCATTGTGTGTGCCGCGACCTATGAAGCTGACTATGTGCGGGTGTTGAAGCACGGAGGCCACATCAATCTCGCGCATGAACCGCTTGATGGCCTGATCGCTGACGGCGACTTCCGGCAGCAGGGTCTTGATTGCGACGGCGCGCGAATTCTTCTCGTCGCGCGCGAGCATGACGCTTCCCATTCCGCCACGACCCAGGATTTTTATCATCTCGTAGCCGGGGATGGGCTGGGGCTGTCGTCGTAACTCTGTGCGGCAGTCTTCGCACAGGAAAGAGAGTCGCTCGTCAGGCGAAGAGGCTTCGGCCTGTTCGCGTCGCCCGCAGTTGAGGCACTCGACCATGACAATGGCCGGTTGCGTCGGCTGTATGTCCTGACGACCGTAGCCCTGGCTGTAAGGGGCGGGCGCGGGCTGGTCAACAGTGACTTCGACGGCGAGCACAGTCTGCCCGCCCTGAATCTTATCGCCACTCGAAAGATAGGCTTCGTGTACGCGCTGGCCGTTGACGAAAGTGCCGTTCGTAGAGCCTAAGTCGCGCAGGAAGACGCGCGGCGGCGCAATCTCCAGCAGGCAATGATGACGAGAGAAGAAGCGGTCTTCGGGCAGACAAAGATGTGCCGTCTCAGCACGCCCTATGAGAAAAGTGTCGTGCTGGTCAAAGGTGAAGGTGCGCCCGACGTGCGGGCCTGATAGGACTCTTAAAGTGACTCGCATCTATTCGGCTGATCAAAGCCCACGGCTGCGCAAGGAATGACAGCGGTGAAGGGAGCGTATAATCGAAGTTCCATCCATGCTCTACTTAACTATCTGTAGATCGTCGAAGGCTACTTCGTCTGTCCCGCTCGCATAGAAGCCTGCCAGCCCGAGCGCATAGCCGGTTGTGGCCTCGATAGCCCTGACATACTGGCCGTTAATGTAGAAGGCCGCGTTCGTACCACTGGTGCGCACCTCTAATTGATTCGGGGAAGAGCCGCTGCGAAGCTGCGATGCGTCCGTCCAGTCAACGACGATTGTTTCATTCCCGCCGCGATGCATAACGATCTTGTAAGCAGGCGTTCCGCCCGTGCGTATAAGGAAGCAGTAGTCCTCAAGCTCCTTTTTCTTGCTCATCTCACCGAAGACGGCAAGGCCAAAGCCGCTATTGGATGATTCGCCGCTCACGCTGCGCACCGTGACGCGAGTCGTAGCATTTTCCGTGCGAAAAGCATCCGGCCCATAAATGACCATATAGCCCGTGCTGGTTGCGCGTAGGTGATATTCGTTACTTACATACCATGCAGTACCGACATTGACCGTGCCAGTCCACCATGCCGGAGATGAAAAATCGTCGCTGGCAACAGCCGCTCCGTTGCTCGTGGTCGAATTCGAGTTGTTGGAGTTAGACGAATTCGAGTTGTTTGAATTGTTTGAGCTGCCGTTGCGATTCGAGCGGTTGGAAACCTGATTCGAGTTGTTGGAATTATTCTTGTTGGTGTTCGAACCCATGCTGGCGAGAACGCCTATGATGACTGCCGCGCCAATGCCCAGCACGACCAGCAAGCCTACAGCGCCCAAGACCCAAGGCAGCGCGCTCGATTTCTTTGGCGCAGATGCGTAAGGGGGCGGAGGCTGCGGCCCGCCCCAACTCGGCGCAGGCGTGTGCTGGCTGGATTGCGGCGGCGGGAACTGCCCGCTCTGCTGTCCGCCATATTGACTGCCGGATTGCTGGCCGTATGGATTGCCGGGCTGCCCGTATCCGCCGGGTTGTCCGAACTGGCCGCTCGCGGGGCCTCCGCCCTGCGAGCCCCACTGACTGCCCGGCGCGCCCGTGCCTCCTGCGCCCTGCTCGGAAGTATCGCGCGGTGGCGTGAAGGGAATCGTCAGATTCGGATCAAAGCTCCCGCTGCCCGCAGGGGGCGCGTCTCCTCCGACCGTGAGAAGCGGCGCACCGTCCTCAAGGCAGAAGCTCATCGAATCATCCGAATAGGTTTTGTTGCAGGTAGGACATCTCTTCATCGGGGGCCTCGTTCAATCTCTTCTCTTCGGGAAAGAAAACTGCTGTACGGTTAAGTTAAGCTAGATGCTCGAAAGCATGTTGCGGATGCATGACTGATTCACGGACACGCTCTTCAATGCTCTACCTCTTTGATGCAAGGCGCTAAAGCGAGCAAGAGAAGCGTGTGCGAAACTCGAAGGAACATTATACGGCAAGTGGCCGCTATCTCAAGCTCCGATAGTATTGCCGCAGCGACCGCAGAACCTTGTGCCCGCAGGATAACTCGTGCCGCACGGGACGCAGTAAGCGCCTTGAGGGAGCGGTGGTGGTGGCGAGGGCTTTGCCGTATAGGGCTGGGGCGGCGGCGGCGCGACATTTCTGGAAAGGTTCGAGCCGCCGCCGCCCGGGAGCGCCCCGCTTGGGATGGTCACACCACAGCGGCCACAGAATCTTGTAGTCGGCGGATATTTGACTCCGCAACGCGGGCAAGTAATTTCGTTCGCAGGAGCGATGACAGGTCTTACGGGCTGGCTCGGCGCGGGCGGCTGAACCGGCGCGGGATGCTGAACCGGCGCAGGCTGATTGCCCGCGACGCTTCCTGCATGATCGCTGACCGGAAGAAAGATTGTGCCTCCGCAGCGACCGCAGAACTTAACGCCCGCAGCAAAGCGAGCGCTGCACTGCGCGCACATGACTATGCCCGGCAAGATACTGCTCGGCCCAGAGATGCCGGAGCTTCCGGGCTGGCTGCCCTGTGATGAAGGCGTGGCCGTGGTCTTCAACTGCACCTGTATAATCTGTTCGCTGGGGTCTGGATTAATCTCTATGACGCGCTCATCATCCTGTTCACCTGTGCGCGCTACGCGCAGTATGTGACGACCCGGCGGGATGGAAGAGAGAATCAAGCGACCTGAACGCCCTATGCTCCCGTGACGTTCATCGTCAACATAAACTTCAGCTCCCTGCGGCGCGATGATGGTGACGCGCGAATCTTCCGTCTCATTCCTGTCTGAGCTTTCCTCTACGGCCTTCTCGAACTCTTCAATCCATTCGACGACCGTTGCAGGTCGTGCAATCGGGTCTTTCTCCAGGGCGTGCATCACGGCGCGTTCGACTGAAGGCGAGATGTCTGAGCGCACGGCACTCGGAGGCTGCGGCTTGTTCATCAGCTTCTGCATGATGAGCTGCATCAGTTCGCCGGAGAAGGGAGGGCGACCCACCAGCATTTGGTACGCGATGGTTCCGAGCGCATAGACATCTGCACGCGCGTCGAGTTGCGCGTTGGGCTGCATCTGTTCGGGAGCCATAAATTCAGGCGTGCCTATGATGCCGCGCGATGCGGGGCCGCTCACAGAGTCAATCTCCGAAGCGGCCTGGTTGACTATCTTGGCAAGGCCAAAGTCTCCGACCTTGACGAAGCCGTCGTTGGCGCTGGCACCGCTCTTCTTGCGGTTCTGCATGATGAAGATGTTGGCGGGCTTCAGGTCGCGGTGCAGTATGTTTTCGTCGTGCGCGGCCTCGACTCCGGCTGCCACCTGACGTAGCAACGTGAGCGCGCGTTGCGGGCTTAAGGTTCCTTCGCGCCGTAGCAGGTGATGAAGCGTTTCGCCCTGCACATACTCCATTACCAGAAAGAAGACGCCCTCGGCACTCTTGCCGAAGTCCGAGACGCCCACGACATTTGGATGCTGAATGGAAGCGGCTGTGCGCGCCTCGCGCTCGAAACGCGCTATGGCCTCGCCCTCCTGCATCTCTTCATCTAAGAGAATATCCGGGCGAACTGTTTTGACTGCTACCTTGCGCACGCCGAAATTTTGATCGCGTGCCAGGTAAACCTGTCCCATAGCGCCGCGCCCAAGGCGTTTCTCTAACAGGTAGCGACCCGCCAGCAGCGGCGCGCCGGGCAGCGTGTGCTTGGTGTTAGAGCCTTCTTCCGGGCAGACCAGCGTCTCGTCTGTGTAACAACGTTCGCAGCGGGGGCATTCGCGCATAAAACAGAAACTCTTCCTTCTTGCTCTTTAACCTCTGGAAAGATGCGGCTCGGATTCTTAGAGCGAGCTGGCAATCAGCGTCCGAAGAGCGCTCTCAAAGAATCGCAACTCGCGCCCCTCGGATGATTGGAACGCATAGCAGGGTTTGCGCTTGCGTCAGGGCTTCCGAGTCGCGCCGTGATGGAAGCGGCGCTATAGGCGTGACGTGGCCGGGGAAAAGCTTGGGACGCGACCCCTCTCGTCAGGCGTAAGAGTCTTTGTACAGGGCGTCGGGAGCAGAGCCTTTCCGAACCGTCAACATCCTTTTCAAAGAAAAGAATAAGGCGTCGCACGGGTGCTCGTCAAATTACACGAGACAAAGCCCCTTGCGACGCCCTTCGATTGTAGATTGCTGCCTGGCTCTTAATTGCCAGATGTGGCGGTTTTCTGCTCCTGCTTGGCCGATTCCATGCGCGCGCCAAGCTCCTCGACCTGCTCTGGGGTCAAGACCTTCTGCGCATCCTTGAACATCTCGCCCTCTTCCTCTTCGACGTGATGCTCCACGTTCTCCTTCAAGACCGTCAGCTTCGCCGTCCAGCGCTCGTCGTCAACCGGCATGGAGGCAAGCTCTGCGAGAAGCCGTTTGACTACATTGTGTTCCTCATAAGCTTCCAGAGTAATCTCGTGAGTCTCCTCCGCGTCCTTGATGGCCGGATAGAATATCTGCTCCTCTATGCGCGCGTGAATATCCAACTCTTGCTTCAGCTTACCGAATAACTCTTCACGCGTTTTGACGGCGCGCTCGGTCGTCTCATCCAACTGTTTGAAAAGCTCGGAAACCTTCTTGTGATCCTTCTTCAGCAATTCAAAAGCATTCATAATCGCTCATCCTCCCCCTCTTGTTTTGAAACACCCAGATACAACCCTGCACCCGAATAATACGCTTTCGGGGCATAAACATGCTTGGCCGCAGAAATAGCAATTGAGATGCCATGTTTGGAAAAGATGAATGGAGAGTGATTGAAACTTATAAAAGAAACGGCCACTTCTAAGTGACCGTTTGTTCTGAGGATTACCCGCGGCTGGAGTCGAACCAGCGGCCTTTCGCTCCGGAGGCGAACGCTCTATCCACTGAGCTACGCGGGCGCATTAAATTGATTTGAAAAGATAACATACTCCGTGTCGAGCTTGCCAACATAGCAGATGACGAGCGACGGATATGATAGATTGCGCGTTACATTAGGAAAGAGGAGAGGTTGCAGAGAGTATGATTGTCATCAACCGTGATCGCGCTCACGTCATTAATACGCCGCATGGGTCGGAGATTAGACCCCTTATTGATCGCACTACTTCGGATATTGAGCGTTGCAGTCTGGCCGAAGAGGTCTTGCCGGTGGGGGCTGCGGTCGGGCGGCATCATCATCTTGAGACGGAAGAGGTTTACTACATACTTGAGGGCAGGGGGCGTATGAGTGTGGGCGATGAAGTGCGCGAAGTTGCGGCGGGCGATGCCGTCTTTATCCCGCTCAAGAGGACGCACACGCTGGAAAATACAGGCGATGAGCCGATGCGAGTTCTACTGGTCTGCGGTCCTGCCTACAGTTATGAAGACCATCTTGCGGGCGAGCCGAAAGAAGATTGAGAGCAGAGAAGCAAGTGCGGCCTTGCTGTTCATAAAACTTAAGAGAAGCGCCGCATCTCGTTTCCTAACCTGCGTTCAGATACAGGATGAACTTGATGATATAAAAGGAGAGAGCCGAGATGCTGGCGGCCATAGGGATTGTCAGTATCCATGCCCAGACGATGCGACCCGCTACGCCCCACTTGACGGCTGAGAGACGGCGTGTTGCGCCGACGCCGACGATGGCACCCGTTATTGTGTGAGTAGTGGAAACAGGCGTGCCCGTCAGCGTTACATAAGCAAGCGTCAGGGCTGCGCCGGTCTCCGCGCAGAACCCGCCGACAGGCTTCAGCTTAGTAATCTTAGACCCCATAGTGTGTACTATGCGCCATCCTCCCGAAAGAGTGCCTAATGCTATGGCAGCGTGCGCCGACATCACAACCCAGAACGGAATGTGCGGCAGCGTGCCGTTCGGCTCGTAGGAGAGAAGGCCGCCTGCGGCCAGCACAGCCGTAATGATGCCCATGGTCTTCTGCGCATCATTGCCGCCGTGGCCGAGCGAGAAGGCTGCCGCCGAGACAAGCTGGCCGCGACGAAAAAGCTTGTCAACACGGCTCGGCGACCAGTTGCGGAAAATCCAGTAGACCGAGATCATCAGCAGTAGACCGAGCGACATTCCGATTAAGGGCGAGAGAATGATGAACTCAATCGTCCTGAACCACACATCCGGTTTCAAAATCCCGCGCACGCCGCCGTAAGCCGCTATGCCCGCGCCCGCGTAGCCGCCAAGGAGCGCGTGCGAGCTGGAGGTAGGCAAGCCCAGATACCAGGTAATCAGATTCCAGACGATTGCGCCGATGAGCGCAGCCAGCAGCACGTAGAGCCTCATATCCGGCGCTATCAAGTCCATGCGCACGCCGTCGCCGATGGCTTTAGCGACACGCGTGCCGAAGACCGCGAAGGCTACGAAGTTAAAGAAGGCTGCCCAGATGACAGCCACTCCCGGCGACAGCACGCGCGTCGAGACGACCGTTGCAATGGAATTAGCCGCGTCATGAAAACCGTTGATGTAATCGAAAACGAGAGCAAGCCCAACCAGCAGCATTATGAAGGCGAAAGTGGCAGTCATAAGAAAAGTTTTCAGCTTTCAGTTTTCAGTTTTCAGTTTTCAGAAAAAGCACCTGGCTCTTCTCCTGAAAACTGAAAACTAAAAACTGAAAACTTTTTTCACGTGTGTTTGATAATGACGCTTTCGATGATATTGGCGACGTTTTCGCAGCGGTCAACCGCGGCTTCAAGCTTTTCGTAGATGGATTTCCACTTGATGACGTGCAGCGCGTCCTGCGCGTTGTGGAAAAGCTCTTCGATGGCGCGGTGATATACCTCGTCACCTTCGTTTTCAAGGCTGTGCAATGTGACGAGCCTTGAGTTCATGCCTTCAGGCCGCGAGAGCTTCGAGACGACTTCATGCAGCTCTATAGCCATGCGCTGGATCACGTCTGCGAAATGGCGTGCATGGCTTGTGCTCTCATGCACATCATACATGACCATGGCGCGCGCAGCATCGTCAATCAGGTCAACGATGTCATCCAGAGCAGAGGACATCAGGTAGATGTCTTCGCGGTCAAAGGGCGTGATAAAGGATTTGTTGAGCCGAGTCGAAACCGTGTGCGTCAATTCGTCGCACTGGTGCTCTATGGCCTTGATGCGGCGCGAGTGCTCCTCGAAATTGCCGCTTTTGTCGGCCATCATCTCTACGAGCGCCCGCGACGCGTCATAGATATACGAGGTCATTTGCGAGAAGAGTGCGAAATACTGCTCTTCTTTCGGGAGAATATTAAAGAGAGCCATTGAGCTTAACTCCGCGAATAATTGATTAGAGAAGAAGGCAATATAGTCGAACCGACATGCGTTGTCTATACGGAAACTGAATTGAAGGCAAAAGGGAAGAATAGAGGTTAGAGGTCAGAGGCTAGAGGTTAGTAAAAGAAAGTCATCTACTAACCTCTAGCCTCTGACCTCTAACCTCGTCTTTTACCTTTTGCCTTCTTTATCGTATGCTCCACGACGCTCGCCGCCAGGCCGTGTACTTTTCATAGCGCGGGGACTTAATGCTTCTATGACGGACAACAACTACTTCTCGCTTGTGACGAACCTATTGCGCCTTGAGTCTGAAGCAATCGCGCAGACGGCGCGCCGCATAGCGCCAGCCGAGGTCGAGCGTGCGATAGAGATTCTGGCCGCGTGTCGCGGAAAGGTCGTGCTTCTGGGCGTAGGCAAATCCGGCATCATCGCACAGAAGATTGCCGCCACCATGACCAGCACCGGAACCGCAGCCATCTACCTGCATCCTTCGGACGCACTGCACGGCGGACTGGGGATTGTCTCAAGCGACGATTGTATACTGGCCTTGAGCAACAGCGGCGAGACGGATGAGGTCATCTCCATGTTGCCGCATCTTGTGAATCGCCGCGTGCCGATCATAGCTATGGTCGGGAATCTTCATTCGACGCTTGCGCGCCGCGCCGATGTTGTTCTGGACGCTTCCGTGGATCAGGAAGCGTGCCCGCTTAATATGGCTCCGACTACGAGCACCACCGTTGCGCTTGCCATAGGCGATGCACTGGCGGTCGTACTGATGCAGGTCAAAGGTTTGACCACCGATGACTTCGCGCAGAATCATCCGGCGGGTCGTCTTGGCAAACGACTGACGCTGAAGGTCGCAGACCTCATGCACAGCGGTGATGATAATCCGACGATTGGGACGAAAGCGCCGTGGCTTGAAGTCATAGCTGCAATCAGTCGCGGTGGCCTCGGCGCTGTCAACGTGGTCGATGAGGCAGGTCATCTGCTGGGCATCATCACGGACGGAGACCTGCGGCGAACCATCCAGAAGATCAAGCACGCAGAGCTGGAAATGCTGACAAGCAACATGATGATGACGCGCGATCCTGTGGTCGCAAGACCTGAGCTTCTGGCTTACGACGCGCTGCGTTTGATGGAAGACCGCCCGCGCCAAATCTCCGTCCTGCCGGTCGTCACAGATGAAAGACTCTGTGTAGGCTTGATTCGTGTTCACGACATCGTTCGCAGCGGCCTCTGAAAAGCAGGGATGAGGGCAGAGAGCGATGAGGGCTGAAGGTTTGGACAAACCCTCGCGGCTTTGATTCTTTTAGTTTAACGAGAAGCGCGACATAAGCCACGCGCGCAGAGTTGCATCAGCAAGCCCCTGAAAGGGGCGATAGAATTTAGCCCACGTCGCTGGGCTGTGGGGGTATGCGATAATAAAGTTAGTAGCACTTGCACAGAACGAATGAATCTACCCTCCTTCGTGGCCCTCTTCATCTCAAATTAATCTTTGCAACAGAAGCTAAACGGGGTCTCTTCGATGATATTATTCATTATTCAATTACCCTGGGTTTCATAACTTACGACGCTATTAAAATTTCGGTTTATGTCGCCGCTGCCAGAACTGTTTATCAGGCCATCTACGCTCAAGGGCGTAATAACTATAGTTCATAATCAGGTACTGAGCGAAAGCCCGATCTATCATTCTCGTGTAAGCCGGTAAAGCCTCTACGCTTCCTGTAAGAAAATCAGCGATAGCCGAGGCGGCGTGAAAGCCCGAGCCCATAGCTGCTGTAATACCGTATGAAGAGAGCGGGTCATAAGCAGCGGCAGCATCGCCTACAGCCAGCCATCGCTCGCCCGCGATACGGCTAAGTCGCTCGCTATTTGCGGCATAGATATGAGGCTCGGTAACTGGAGAATATTCTCCATCCCGCACGCGGCCAAAGGTGTGGCTGTTTTTTTTGAGCAGAGAAAGCCAGCCTTCCCTCTGTCGCAAAGTTTTGTGATCTACCAGATTGCCATCGGTCATATAAATGACCATGAGGGCGTTTGAGGGCAGAAGCGACGAATACCACCACCCAGAGTCCACTGCCTCGACAAGAGTAAAGCTATCTTTACACGTAGAAGTCTTTTCAGGTTTAAACAGAACGCCTGTTCCAATTAGCCTGTCATACCGGACGCGCCGCGAGCCAAGCTCCTTCGCAAAGCGCGCAGCGCGCCCGGTTGCATCCACTACAAAATCAGCTTCAAGCTCAGCGATGCCTGATGCATTCTTGACGTTTAATTGCCAACCGCTTTTCTGTTTGGAGCACTTAATTAATCGCCAACCATATCTCCAGTCGGTGCCCGCTTTAACGGCGCTTGCGGTCAGAGTCTCCTCGAATTTACGTCGGTCCAGGTGCCACCCTGCGCCGTGAGTGCCGAAAAGGAAATTTCGTTCGAAGGGCTTCTCTGAACCCCATACGGCGCGATTACCATGTGAGGCTAGATGGTGGTCGTATAGTTTATCCTTGATCCCTAGATGCTCAAGCAGAGGGTTTGCGTTCGGAGGCAGGCATTCACCTACTTTGAAACTTGGCCCTTGCTCGGCTTCCAGGACAATAGGAGACAGACCGCGACGTGCCAGCACCAGCGCTGCGGTTGCGCCCGCCGGTCCTCCTCCAACAATAACCACGACGGGCTTCGGCAAAGCTTCTTCCTCTTACAGTTCGTCTTGGCGGAACGTGCGGCGACGCCGCTTGACAGGAGTTGCTGCTCTCTCTGTCATTACTTTCTCAATCGCCTTGGCGGTCGTAAAAATAGCAACCTTCTCTAATTCAGCAACCTGTAGAACATGCTCGGCTATTTTCACCTGTTCCCACGTCGGATCGTAATCCTCCAAATCGCTGCTTAAGCCTGTCTCAACCCACAAACGAGAAGGCAATCCAACCTGTGATGAATCGCTCGGTCCTTCCTGCTCGGTAGCAATACCAAGTAGATGCCACCTGGCTACGTTGTCATTGATGCGCTTCTGGTAGGACGGGCCAAAGTAGCGCAGCCAATCTTGCCGGAAATAAAAGTGCTTCATTCTTTGGCCGCCTAACAACCCTTCGTCCATCATGCGCGCATAGGCTCGTTGGCTCAACACCTGATTCGGAACTCTCGCAGCCCAGAATGATGGAAGCGGCAGGTAAGTACCGATGTCGTAGCCGGAGAGACAGCTTGCCTCGTCCGTTTGCCATGGCACTCCGAGCCAGCGTGTTAATGTGCCGGGGCCGCTTGACTCTACAATTCCGCCCGGCCCTAACGCTACCTCAGTGCGCAGGATCGGCCCGTAGTCATCCTTTGGCTCTTCACCTTCGGGAAGAATGTTAAGCCGGAATGGCTCTTTCCACATCGTCGCCACGCGCATCGGCCAGGTCAATTCGATGCCGGGGTGGAAAGGGCCGCCGAGACAGCTTTCCAGATTCGCTTCGTCCAGCGCTTGCGGCTGCTCTTCAATCGGATAATCTTCAAGCTTGAGCGGCTTGCGTCTTAAAGCTTCCTCGGGGTCGAAATTTCCTTCTGCCCACTGTCTCATCCATGCGTACTGAGTCTTAGTGAGCGTCAGTTCATCTCTCAAAAGCTGAATATAATCCCCGAACCCATCACCGTAAAATGGAGGCAGCTCGGTTGGCCTTTCTTCTTCCGGGTCTGCATCGGGGTCGCGTAACCATGCGAAAAGAGATGTCCTGACAGGCTTGAACTCATCCGAGGGATTGGACAACTTTGCCAGCAGGTCAGGCGAGGTCAGGTTCGACGGCGAGTTCTCTCCGAACAGGAAGTTGACGCCGTTATTAACCCATTGACTGTTAACCAGACGCTCAAAAATCGGATAAATATCGCGCCAGAAAGCCGGGCTTTCAGCCGCTTTCATCTTCCATTTAGGATCCTGACAGAAGAGATTGTAAATCACATCGTACAGGGTAACGACGCCATATAGCCCTTGCCCGAAATTGGGAGGCGTCACGGCCACCATAGCAGGCTCGGCCTCATACTCCTTACCGTCAATCCGAAGAGTAGCGCGCACAGGGCCGTCGGAAACGTCGTCGTGCCAGCCATCATTGTTAGCGAAAGTCGTAGCCTGCGCACCTGTCGCGGACGCCGAGTGACCGTAGCCGCCCAAAATCAATAGTCGCCCCTCATCGTCCGTACGTAATTCACCAAGATATACTTTCTTTCCCAAAAACTCTCCGCTATCGAACTGGTATGCCTGACCAGATATCCCCTTCCCACTAATGGTGCGCGGGCCTGGATCGATAATCAATTTCTTGCGGTCATCTCCTAAAACATCCTGATTTCTATATCTGGCTTCCAAAGCATACTGGCCCAAGTCCATGGCGTTGTTGAATTGATACCAGCCAGCCTTGCGGTTGGCTAGATGTACACGCCAGGTGATTTCGGCATCATCGGCAGTGATTTCTTTTACAGCTACTCCCTGCTCGTTCAAGCCATAGATGCGAAATCTTGCGGCCTGTCGCTTGATGCGACCCGTTTCATCTTTGAACCCGCCTTCGGGCTGTGGAACTTCTCCGGGCGCTTCCGGGCCTATGAAGTAATCCGTATCAGAATTGCCGACTCTGGCAATTCCAACACCGGGGTAGATAACGTAGCTTACGATTGAATCTTGATTGGACATCTCTTTCTCCTCTTCATCCTCCGATTAAAAAAGGTTTCTCAAGATCAGGCAGAAGCGACTGATGGCCCTCATAATTGAGAGTATCCTAACAAAGTCAGGGTGTAGGAATCTACGCCCTCTAACGAAGCATCCAAGGCTTGTGAATGAAAGCCAAGCTATTTCCGCTCCGGTTGAATGAGTTGTTAGGCTTCGTTCGCATCACCTATTTTACCCACTGTTTAGAATTAATCATTTCATCAATTTTATTCTCTAAAGCCGTAAGCTCTGGCGGATAAATTGTCTCATGCCGGGCATCATATCCTATACATCCAGAATAATGCTCTATGGTTTTAGATTTTCCGCCAATAGTGATTGATGTGTAAAACCAGGGGCTATCCGTAGCATACGTGTAGCATCCAGCAGCAACAGCCTGCCAGGCAACAACCCCACGCTACGATACAAACATTAAACTGATTCTGAAAGGATGCGCATCATGATTTTCGATCTAAAGACATTCACCTTGATACACGTAGTGATAAGCCTGGTCTACCCAACATAGCGCACACTTACTTTTATAATGAAGTGTAGGCCACTCCTCACATAGACTGGCCGCTTTGTCCCTTAATCTAGCAAACCTGATTAAAAGCGGCTTTCAGCTTATTCATATCTGAGCGCGACCATGGGATCTGTTTTCATAGCACGGCGCGCCGGGATGTAACAGGCGACCAGCGTCACGGCGGCTAGCAACAAGGCCATGCCTGTGAACGTCATCGGATCAGTGGCGGACACGCCGTAAAGCATGCTCTGAAGCACGCGCGTCAGTGCGGCGGAGGCTAGCAGCCCCAGGAGCACGCCGACGCCTACGAGCATCAGCCCTTCGACGAGTACAAGACGCAGCACATCCACACCGTTCGCTCCGAGCGCGACGCGTATGCCGAACTCGCGCGTGCGCCCGCTCACCAAGTATGCCATCACGCCGTACAGACCCGTCGCCGCAAGCAGCAGCGCCAAGACGCCGAATGCTCCCGACAGCCATGCCAGCAGGCGCGCGGGGGCGAGCGGTGCCCGCATGTGCTCGGCCAGCGTCTCGACCCCGGTCAACGGCAGGCTACGGTCGAGAGCGCGTACCTGCGCGCGAACCTTGTCCATCACTGCCTGCGAGTCGCCAGTGGTGCGAACGTGGATTGTCATTCGGGGGCGGTACTGCTGCGAGAGAGGGCGGTAGGCGAAGTACGGTGTCTTCTCTGCGAGTTGGCTGTATTTAATGTCTTTCGCCACGCCGACTACTTCGAGGTACTCGCCCTTGGAGTCCATACGCAGGCGTTTGCCCACGGCATTCCCATCCGGCGCGAGCCGCCGGGCGAGCGTTTCATTGACCACTACGACCCGCGGGGCTGAGGCCGTATCAGCTTCCCCGAAGTCGCGCCCGCTGACGAGCGCGATGCCCATCGTTTTGAAGTAGTCTGTGGTAACGGTCGCGTGCGAAAGCAGCGAGTCTTCGTCCAGTCGATCTGACATGACTGCTTCGCCTTCGACGTAGAGCGGCGATTTATTCCCGCCGCCGCCGAGCGGCACGAACTCCGCAAGCGACGCTGCACGCACGCCAGGAATGGCGCGCACACGCGACAACAGTTCTTCGTGTAAGAGCTTGCCGCGCGCCGGGCTGTAGTTGGCGATGCCTAGGTCGTAGGTCATCACGAAGCCATTCTCGATTTGAAAGCCGGGGTCGGCGTGCTGAGTGTTCCGTAGATTCCTGACGAAGAGTCCAGCGGCTACTAGCAGCAGCAATGACACGGCGACCTGCCCTACGACAAGGGCGTTACGCAGACTCAACCGCCGCCACGAGAATCCGACGGCTTCATCCTTGAGCGCGGACACGAGGTTCGGTTTAGATGCCTGCAAGGCGGGCACGAGTCCGAAGACAATTCCGGTCAAAACGGACAGGAGCAGCGTGTACAGGAAGACGCGCAAGTCTGGGCTTGTATCGAGCGGTGCGCGCATCCCCTCCGGCGACTGCGGCAGCAGACTCTGCAAAAGCTCCGAACTCCACAGCGCGAGCAGCAGACCGGCGGCCCCGCCCGCAAGTGCGAGCAGCAGGCTCTCTGTTAAGAGTTGCCGTACGACGCGCCAACGACTCGCGCCGAGTGTGAGGCGGACGGCGATCTCTTTGCGCCGGGCGGCGGCGCGTGCGAGCAGCATATTGGCGACGTTGGCACAGGCCACGAGCAGCACGAGCGTCACGACCGTCAGCAGCAGTCCGGCGGCAAAGGCGGTCGCCATGCGCCCCTGCGGAGGAACCATTAATCCGCGTGCCGGTTCGACCGTCACCTGCCGACCCCCAGGGTCTTCGGGACCTGTGTCACGCGCCTTACGCGCCTGGTGTAGGCGTGCCGCAACCAACAGGGTCGCGGCGCGCGCCTGGGCGAGCGTCACGCCGGGTCTGATTCGACCCAGGAGGTTGAGCCAGCCGTCGTCCGGCGAGGTGAGCGACACAGAGCCGGGCTGGACGAGCGGCTCGCTCATCATTGGGACCCAGAGGTCGGGCGGCGTGAGGGCGCTTGCGCCAGCGAAATCCTCCGCGGTAATGCCGACCACTGTGAAGGATTGGTTGCTGAGGAGGATCGTCTTACCGATGATGCCGGGGTCGGAGTTGAAGTGCCGCTTCCACAGGCGACCGCTGATAACGACGACCGGATGCGTGCCCGGTGTCCGGTCCTCTTCGGGGAGGAACGCGCGCCCCTGCGCCGGTGGTTTGGCAAGCACGTCGAAGTAGTTGCCGCTGACTATCTCGCCCCAAACGCGCTCGGTCTGCTCGCCGCTCGTCAGACTCATGGGACGCTGCGCGTAAGCTGCAAGCCCCGCAAAGACCCCTGTTTCATCGCGGTAAGCGACGTAGTCTGGATAGGATGAGGAGTGCCCGTCCCACAGCCGCACAAGTTCCTCCGACCGGGGCACGGGTAGTGGGCGGAAGAGCGCGGCGTTGACGAAGCTGAAGATAGTTGTGTTGACGCCCACTCCCAATGCGATTGAGACGAGAGCGGCAGCGGTAAAGCCTTTGCTCCGTGCCAACATTCGCGCGCCGTACCGTAGGTCCTGCCACAATATTCTCACCTGTCACCTCCGCGCTTTCCTTCAGAGTGTATCTATTGAAGCTGACAAACGACTGGCAACATGAAAATCCCGTGCCACATGGTAGTGCGTTACGAACATTTACGATTTACATGGCGTTGATGAATGCAGCCCTGGTGATCGGCGCGTTACAATGGCGATTTTGGGATTAGCTGCTCCCAGAATAGGGATCGCCAGCTCCGGCTTGATGAGGCGTTGCGTGTCAGAGGACCGACTGATTAGGAAGTTGAGCCACTCGCAGCAATTATTCGTAGAGATATTACGACATCCGATAACACAAATTTATGTAAACACTTGGGTGCGAGCATGCTCAGATTATCGCTCCTTTGAAACAGCAGATTGAGCTATTCAAGGAATCGAAGCTGAGGAACATGATGCCCAAGGAACAGGTGAAAAGATTGGACAGAAGTGATGCAATAGGGCAGGCGAAGTTTATTGATAGCCTGTTCGAGATAGCTGCATAGCAAAACGTACTCGGAGGACGTTCGCGTCTAAAAATGATTTCCGCAACAGAACCCCTGCGCGAGACCAGCGACATTGTTGATTAAAAGAGCGCGATCAATGGACTGCACGCCAAAGGCGACCCACGGCTGGTGATCAATGAGCACCAGCGCCGAGTTCTGGATCGTCAGTTCATTCGGATTGTTCGTCATGAGTGTGTTCTCCGTTTCAAATTGGTCGAAGTTGCCGCCGCCGAACATTCGTTTCATCCGAGCATCAATAGTGCAAACGGATACCAAGTTGACTGAGTTGTTATGCTGCTCTTAGGGAGGCTACCTATCAACTTATTCTGGGTCGGGGAGGCAATATGAAATTGAATTCGGCTATGCCCTGACTCTGAGTTGGCTCGCCAGCCTTTAAAGTTGGGGCTATCTTCAAGCGAATAGCTGCTGATTCAGCAGTTTCATTCAATAAAGGAACTGATGACAAAACTCGGGCGGAAATCACATCTCCCTCTTCGTCAATAAGTATGTGAACATTCACTTTACCACTTACACCAGCCGATTTTGCTGATTGGGGATATGCAGGTTCCACGCGCTTAATTATCACCCCTTGCAGCACAGCTGCTGTTTCATCGTCTAACACGTGATCCGCTAAGGCTGATTTTTTAGATTGACGAACATTGTTCTGTGCAGAGTACGTTATCGTCCGATAAGTTATTTCTACAGGCTCAGATATGGGCTTGCGAAGCACGCCATTCTTTTATCTCGACCTCACGTTAGTTAGAGCGCTACTCCGGCAGTCATATCCATAATGTACAATTCTGAGCGGTTTAAGCGATAACCACGCGGCCTCAAATTGTCTTTTGTAAAGACAAACTGCCACAAAATATCCAGGTGCTGTTTCAAGATGAACGATTTGGACGATTATGAGATAAGATGGATTGGCTTAGTAAATCTGTGTGTTAGGGGCTTTGGCTGTGGTGGACGGGAAGATATAGGTGGCCTAGAAGACGCTAACTACGAGAGCGGTTGCAGAGATGCTGGGTATGAGCGAGGCGACGGTGAAGCGCTGGGCGAACGATGAGTTGCTCCATTCGAAAAGGACTGCGGGCGGTCATCGCCGCTTCAGTCTCACGGAGGTAGCACGCTTCCTGCGCAGGAGTAACGCGGATGCAAAACCTTTCGGCGCGACGGTGACAGAGGTGGACGACGTTGAGCCTCCTTCGTCGGCTGCGTCCAGGGCGGCATCCGACCTGCCTGTTCTTAGACGCTTTGCTGGAAGGACGTGAGGATGATGCCGCAGCATCTTTGATTCAGCCATACCTGCGCGGGCTTGGGCTTGCGGAAATCTTTGACCGGCTCTTCTATGAAACTATGAATCTCATAGGCGAGCTTTGGTATAGCGGAGACCTGACGATAGCTCAGGAGCATCTTGCGACTCACACGGCGATGAGCGCCTTGAGAGCTTTGCGTCGAGACCTCGACGCGCCGTATGAAGCGGCGCTAACTGCCATCTGCTGTTCCGTAGAGGATGACTTTCACGAGCTGCCGGTGTATCTAGCCCAGATTATTTTCGAGAGTGAAGCATGTAGAGTCGTCAACCTTGGGGCGAACACGCCTTTCTTCGCGCTCGAAGAGGCGATCAATCAACACCAGCCCGGCATCGCCTGCATTTCATCAATAGTCCTTTTCCACAGAGACCGCAGCGTACACGAGTACAAGGGCTTTCACCGGATGGCTGGGCAACTCGGAATTGCGTTGGTGCTCGGAGGAAGAGGCTTCACTGCGGACGAGAACGCGCGCAGCAGATTTCCCGCAGACCTTTATGCGGAGAGTTTCGGGCAGTTGCAGGAATTTCTATCTACATGAAGACGCACATCGTCACGAGCGCTTGATGCGAAAGAGCTTCTTGAGAGCGGATTGCGCAGCCCAGTAGCCGCACATGCCGTGGACTCCTCCGCCCGGCGGCGTAGAGCTTGAGCAGAGAAAAATCTTTTCATTCGGAGTCGAATACGGATCATAGCGCGCTATGGGGCGTGCTATGACTTGCCACAGATTATTCGCGCCGCCGCTTATGTCGCCGCCGATCATGTTCGCGTTGTGGCTTTCAATCTCGCGTGTATTAAACGTGTGACGCGCCAGTATGAGGTCGCGAAATCCTGGGGCGAAGCGTTCTATCTGCTGCTCTATCTTTTCGGTCATATCAACGGTAGAGCCTGTTGGGACGTGGCAGTAAGCCCAGCCTGTATGTTTACCTTCAGGCGCGCGTGTGGAATCAAAGAGGCTCTGTTGTGCAACCAGCACGAAGGGGCGTTCGGGGTGCTTGCCCTGCGACACGGCGCGCTCGCCTTCCGCCACTTCCTCAAGCGTTCCTCCCACATGCACCGTGGCCGCGCCTGCTGCCTCTCTGTTCTTCCAGGGAATCGCCCCGTCCAAAGCCCAGTCAACTTTGAAGACCCCAGGCCCATAGCGAAACTTTGAGAGCCTGCGGCGGAAGCCCGGCGGGAGGTTGTCGCCTGCAATCTCTATCACCTGTCGCGGGGTTAGATCAAAGAGCACGCAGCGCGAGGCGGGAAGGTCATTCATGGTTTTTACAGGCGAGTCTGTGCGAATCTCGCCCCCCATGCTCTTCAAGCAATCGGCCAGAGCGTCTATGATTTTCACTGAGCCGCCGCGCGCGCAAGGCCAGTTGATGGCGTGACCTGCAAGCAGAAGCACAAGCCCGAAGCTGGCCGTCCCCATCTCTTCCAGAGGAAGTATGGAGTGAGCGCAGCAGCCTGCGAAAAGCGCGCGTGCCTTCTCAGTTTGAAAGCGGCTCGCGGCCAGACCCGTGCAGGAGCGAAGCCCTATCAATCCAAAACGCTGCATGAGAAACGGGTGTTTGGGGAAACGTACAGGCCGCAGAATCTCAGGGAAAAATTCATCCGCGTGCTTTACGAAAGGCCGCACCATGTCACTGTAAGATTTTCCATCAACGCCCAGCGAGCGAGCCGTCTCTTCCAGAGAAGGATAGAGCAGCGCAGCCTCTACATCTTCCAGCACATGCGCCAGAGCGACCGGAGGATAGACCCATTCCACTCCCCACTTCTCCAGATTAAGCTCTCGGAAGAAGGGCGAGACCACGCCGACCGGATGAATAGCGGAACAGGTGTCGTGCAGGAATCCGGGCAGAGTAAGCTCTGCCGTGCGCGCTCCGCCGCCGATTGTCTCTTTGGCTTCGACCACGCAGACGGACAACCCTGCCTGCGCCAGCACAATCGCAGCGCTCAATCCATTCGGCCCCGCGCCGACCACCATCGCGTCATAGCTCTGTTGACTCATGAAATCAATTTATCTCATGCTTTATGAAAAGAGCGCCATGATTTTCTTGATTAGAGCTTAATGATAATTGCATTTCACCGCCTAAGATACATAGAGACACAAAAGCGTCCTTGTCAGTACCGCCTGCGGTAGCGGGCGGGTGGTAGCGATGCCTGAGACCCGCCCGCTACCGCAGGCGGTACTGACCTGTGTTATCTCTGCGCTCCCTGCGTCTGCGGCGGTGAACGCTCCTTTTCTCTTACACTCAATCTATGGCTGAATCGCTACTCTTTAACCTTTCTTCTTGCCCTTTGGCTGGAGAGTGTGTGAGGATGCGATGCGTTTTGAGCTTGAAGCTGTAAGCGGAAGCAAGGCTCAGACGCGCGACCCTTCATCTCTTATAATTCCTGATTCGAGGAGCAATTCCTGAATGGCTCGTACTGACTCTGTCGCCGTGGACAAGTACGGTGACGCCCGCGCACTTCACGACTACAAAATCTGGCAGGTGATAGCCGCCTCGGCGGTCGGCACGATGATCGAGTGGTACGACTTCTACATCTTCGGCAGCCTCGCCTTGACCATCTCGCCGCTCTTTTATCCGCCGGGCGACAACACCTTCGCCTACCTTGCTTACCTTGCGACCTTCGCCGTGGGCTTCGTCGTGCGTCCCTTCGGGGCAATCTTCTTCGGGCGAATAGGCGATCTGGTCGGGCGTAAATATGCCTTTCTGGTTACGCTTCTAATCATGGGTGGCGCGACCGCCCTCATAGGCTTTCTGCCAACTTACGAGACCATAGGCTATGCGGCACCCATCATTCTTCTGTTGATACGCATTCTGCAAGGATTGGCGCTCGGCGGCGAGTATGGTGGCGCTGCCGTCTATGTCGCAGAGCATGTACCTGACGCGCGCCGCGGCTTCTATACCAGTTTTATACAGATTACAGCGACGCTCGGGCTGTTCGTTTCGCTCGTCGTTATACTCATCGTACAGAATACTTTGAGCAAGGATGATTTCAGCCGCTGGGGCTGGCGCATCCCGTTCATCATCTCTATCTTTCTAGTAGGCATCTCGCTCTACATACGCCTGCGCATGAAAGAGTCGCCGATTTTCCAGCACATTAAGGGGGCTGGGATGACCTCCGCCAAGCCGCTCAAGGAAGCATTCACAAAGTGGCCGAACATCAAGCGCATCCTGATTTCGCTCTTCGGCGCAACCGCCGGGCAGGGAGTGGTATGGTACACGGGACAGTTTTATGCGCTCTTTTACCTTCAAAGTATCTTGAAAGTGAACGGCACATCGGCCAATTACATTATCGCAACCGCACTTCTTATGGGCATGCCGTTCTTCGTCATCTTCGGCGCGCTGTCGGATCGCATCGGGCGCAAGAGAATCATGATGGTAGGGTGCTTGCTTGCGGCTCTCTCGTATCTGCCTATCTACAAAGCTATGCAGGCATCGGCAGGCTCTGAGGTCGTCACCGCAACTTCGCAGAAGAATCCTGTGACGGGTGCCATCAGCCTCACACCACAAACGGTCATTAACGGCGCGCTCCAGCCTGCTAAAGAGATTCTTCCTTACACGGATTTCAATAGCTTCATCAGCAACCCCGTTGCATGGAAACTGATTCTTCTGGTCTTCATTCAAGTAATCTTCGTGACGATGGTCTACGGGCCGATTGCTGCCTATCTGGTCGAAGCATTTCCGGCAAAGATCAGATACACGTCGCTCTCGCTGCCATACCACATAGGCAACGGCGTCTTCGGCGGACTGCTACCGCTCATAGGACTGTATGTGATTGCCCGTACGGGCAACATCTACGCGGGGCTTTATTATCCGATTACGGTGGCAGCTCTCACCTTCGTCGTCGGCTCACTCCTGCTCAAAGAAACAAAGAGCGTGCTCATCTGGAAGGAACTGGAGACTGAGCATCCCGAAAATTTGAAAAGCGATATGGACGGCCCTGCCTGAAATAGCTTGAATCGCGGGATAGCATGCATAGCTTTTGTAGGAGCATGTAGGTCTACGGTTCCTTTCTTTGCGCAAGTAATCCATAATCTAACGTCTCGGAGACGACCTGCGAAACGGGCGCGAGGTCTGTGGGCGTTTTAATCCTATATGCCGGGAGAAGAGAGGGTGATTATGAAGCGTGTGCTTTCGGTAGCTTTCAGCTTGATTTTAAGCGTCGGTCTGTTCAACGTATCTGCGACTCTGGCGCAAACGGAGCGGCGACAAACGGGTGTAGGCCAGCAGCAGGCCGCGCGTCCTCAACTACCACCGGCGGAAGCGACCGTCACTCTCAACGAGCAGTTTCTCAACGCGTTGCTCGACGCCGTTTTTACAAATCTTCGAGCGCCCAGTTTTCAACTATCCAAAACAGATTCGGAGAGCGCTCCTGCAAAACCGCCTGCGTCAAACGCTCTCGCGCCGTCAAAGAGTATCAATCAATGCTCCAGCCAGATTGTTTTAGAGCGCGAGATGAGCGGCGTGAGGACGGCTGTGCGCTTTGAGAATGGACGCATCACCGCGCCGCTCGCCTTCACAGGCACTTACAACACGGGGCTTCTGGGTTGCCTGCGCTTTCAGGGCTGGGCTGACACCGTTATCAATTTAGAGTTCAACCGCGAGCGGCAGACCTTGAACGCTCAAGTCGATGTCGTTGACATACATCTGAGCGGCATCCCGCAACTCGCCAACGGCATCGTCGTCCAGATGGTTCAAAACGCCATTGACCAGCGCATCAATCCGATTGAAATCCTGCAAGCGGCGCAACTGACGACGCGGCTTCCAATTGATGCCGCAGGCGGCGCGCTTCGTCTCAGAGCCAAAGACCTGCGCCCGGAAATAATCCCCGGCGCGGTGCGTCTACACATCATCTACGAGTTCGTGCGCGCGGATTGAGAGGGAAGTATTGATTAAACAAGCACCCAGATTTTAAGTCCCGTTAGGGACGATTGATAGTAGCCCAGCACTTTAGTGCTTGGAATACAGAGCGTCTAAACAAAATGAGTCCCGTAGGGACGACTGAAATCCTGCTTGATATATTCAGTCGTCCCTACGGGACTTACACATTCTAATCACTATTCTCTCCCAGCCATAAATGGCTGGGCTATTATCAATCATCCCTTGCGGGACTCTCTCTTTTAACTCTGTGGATTAACCTCTCGAAAGCGCTGCTTCATAATCCCTGTCCGTCATCATGTGCTCCGGCATGTCTACAATCTCCCACGCGCTTCTTGTGCGCAGGAGCTTGGTCATCAGCGCGGCGTGTAGTATGTGGCCGCTGCGCTCGGCGCGGACGCGTCCCATGATTGGCATACCCAGCAGCGCCAGGTCGCCTACGATGTCCAGAATCTTGTGGCGCACAAATTCGTCAGGGTAGCGCAAGGGGCTTTCGTTGAGCATCCCTTCGGGCGTCAATACAATCGCATTCTCAAGCGAGCCGCCGCGTATAAGATTGGCCTGCCTTAAGGCTTCTATCTCCTTTGTGAAGCCGAAGGTGCGTGCGCCCGCTATCTCGCGTCCGAAAGCGCCGTTGCTTAATTCCAGGCGCAGGTGCTGGACGCCGATTAAAGGATGCGCGAAATCTATCATGCAATCTATCTCGAACCCGCGCGCCGGTTCGATGCTGATGGAGCGATTGCCCTGTTCGACCGCAATGTGCTCGCGCACCATCAGGGCGCGGCGCACGGGAGGTTGCTCAATGATTCCTGCGCGCTCGACCAACTCCGTGAAAGCTTCGGCAGAGCCGTCCATGATGGGAACTTCCAGATTGTCAACTTCTATGAAAGCGTTATCCACGCCCGCTCCGCGCAGCCCCGCCAGCAGGTGCTCGACCGTGGAGAGCATCACGCCCGTGCGCATGAGCGTGGTCGCATAGGAGCAGTGCGCGACCCACTCTACGTTGGCGGGAATCTCAAAGCCGCCCAGGTCTGTGCGCCTGAAGATGTAGCCCGTATCCGGCGGCGCAGGAAGCAGCCGCACCATCACAGGCACAGCCGTATGAAGTCCGATGCCGCTTGTTTCGACAGAGGTAGCGAGAGTAGTTTGCTTGATCAAGAGGAACCCTTTTTGACCCTTTCATCAACGACGAGCGTTCGGCAGTCCGCGCTCGCACGATTAGGTGAAACGACAAATAGTTTCGCAATACTCATGCCGCCAAAGGTCACGACAGACGAATTTTAAGAAGAAAGTTCGTAAAATGCAGGTGAATAACCGCAAGAGCTTCTGCTGAAGCGCCCTGCTTTTTGAAGCTTATCTTACTCAAGTGCCGCACATCTGTTGCAATCAAGCAACGCAAAGCTGCCGACTGTGCGGCACATGCGCAACAGCAGAGCAATGTAGGGGCAGGGACAAGTCCTTTGCCCGTCGCACGAATGTGCGAAGAACTGCGCGCTCATCCAATCTTAAATAAATGGATGGCTTATTATCGCTCTGACGAGCGATACGGGCAGGGACAAGCCCTGCCCCTACAGTCTCAATCTATTTCATCCCTCGTCCCTCATCTCGCATCCTTGCATTTCTAATCGTCGCGCCTCTATCATCGAATGACAATGCCGCGCACAAAATCAGAGACACAGGGGACGCCGACCGAGCGCGTCTTTCTAATAGACTCTATGTCGCACATCTTCCGCGCATACTTCGCGCCGATGGGCGGACGCATGGAGCCTTTGACGAACACAAAAGGGCAGGTCACACAGGCCGTCTTCGTCTTCGTTAACATGCTCCGCAAGCTTCTTGCGGACGAGAAGCCGCACTACATCTCTGCCGTCTTCGAGTCAGGCGAGAAGACTTTTCGACACGAGACTTTCTCGGAGTACAAAGCGCATCGCGCGGAGATGCCCGAAGACCTTGTGTCGCAGATTCCCTACATCATACGCGTCTGCGAGGTCTTCAACATTCCCATCCTGAACTCGCCCGGCTTTGAGGCCGACGACGTGATAGGCACGCTCGCAGTGCAGACTGCCGAGCGTGGATTACAGGCCGTCATCGTCTCGAACGATAAGGACATGTGCCAGCTTGTGCGCGACCCTCTGGTCATCTGCATGCGGCAGAACTCGCAGAACGTCAAGCGCAAAGAGCCTGTGCCGCCCATCGAATGGTGCGACGAAGCATGGGTCGAAGCAAAGTTCGGCGTGCCGCCAACGCAGATAGTAGACCTGCTCGGATTGATGGGTGATTCGGTTGACAACATTCCGGGTGCGCCCGGTATCGGCGCGAAGGGCGCAGTCCAGCTAGTCAAACAGTTCGGCTCAATCGAGAACGCGCTCGCGCACTGGGAAGAGGTAAAGCACAAGACCTATCGTGAATCCTTGCGCGATAACGCAGACCTCATACTGCAATCGAAGGAGCTGGCGACCATCCGTACGGACGTGCCCGTAGAGCTTGATCTGGAAAAGCTACAGAGCCGACCGCCCGACCGCGCCTCCGCTTATCAGCTCTTTCGTGAGCTTGAGTTTCAGTCACTCACACGAGAATTTTCGGATGCCGCGAGCGCGAGCGTTGAAACGGCAGGCGGCGCGCGTGAGGTTCGCTATCGAATCATACGTAAGCGCGCGGAATTGGAAACACTCGTGCGCGGTCTATGGGAAGCAGAGCACTGGGGCTTTGCCGTGGCCGACTCTTCGCCAGCAGGCGGAGGCCAGCAGGGAAGCCTGCGCGATGCGGCACTTCCGACCGGCATAGCCATCTCGACCGCCGCAGGTGTTGCGACTTACGTTGACCTGGAAAATTTTGAAGATGGCTCTGAAGCGGCGCTCGGCCTCTTGCGAGATGTTTTAGCCAACGGCCTTCTTTCAAAGTCCGTTCATGATTTGAAACGCGCCGTAGCGCTTCTTGCATCAGTTGATATAGAGCCTGAAGGTGTGGAAGACGATACGCTTCTGGCCGCATATCTGCTTGACCCGATTCGCAGCAAGTACGAGTTGGCAGACCTTGCCCGCGAGGCCATCGGCGCGGAAGAGGTTGAGATGCCTGAAGGCTGGACGGAGAAGCAGTGGGAGGCTGCGCGAGCGGCAGACTTGACGGCGCAAACCTCAAATGTCCTTCACGGGCGGCTCCTCGAACAGGGACTCGAAGCCATCTACAACGAAATAGAGTTGCCGCTTGCGCCGCTTCTTTATCGCATGGAGCGCGCGGGGCTTCGCGTTGACACCTCTGTTCTCTCTGACCTTTCTAACTATCTGGGCACAGAGCTTGAGAAGCTGACGAAGAAAATCTACGAGGTCGCGGGGCGCGAGTTTAAGATTAATTCGCCGAAGCAGGTCGGCGACATACTGGAAGAGCTTAACATCAGCTCTGGCCGCAAGACCTCCACTGGACGCGTCTCTACGAGTCGCGCCGTCCTGGATGAGCTGGCGCAGAAGTACGAGCTGCCGCGTCTCATCATAGAATATCGTGAGCTTGATAAGCTGAAGACCGTTTACACGGACAGTTTGCCCGAACAGATTGGCACTGATGGCCGCATCCACGGCCAGCTCAATCAAACCGTGACGGCAACAGGAAGATTGTCTTCCTCAGACCCCAATCTTCAGAACGTTCCGATTCGCACAGAGCTGGGGCGTCGCATACGCCGCGCGTTTATTCCCGAAGAAGGATTCAAGCTCATCTCGTCAGATTATTCACAGCTTGAGCTGCGCCTGCTGGCGCACGTCACGCACGACCCTGAGATGCTGGATGCTTTTCAGAAGGGCGACGACATACACGCGCGCACAGCCCGGCTGGTCTTTAATGCAAAGACTCCTGAAGAACTGAAAGAAGCGCGCCGCTTCGCCAAGATAGTCAACTTCGCCATCGCTTATGCCATAGAACCCTTCGGTCTCTCGCAGCGCGTCGGCATCTCGCGCAAAGAGGCCAGGAAGGTGATTGACGATTACTACGAAACCTACAAGGGCGTGCATCGCTTCATGGAGGAAGTTCCGGAAAAAGCGCGCGAGCACGGCTATGTGCGCTCCATCTACGGGCGCATACGCCCACTGCCCGGCATCAACGACCGAAACGGCAACATACGCGCCCGCGCCGAACGCGAAGCCATTAATATGCCCATTCAAGGAACAGCAAGTGATATTGTCAAAATCGCTATGCTGCATGTGGACGAGGCGATCAAGCGTGAGGGCTTGCGTGCGCGTATGATTATGCAGGTACATGACGAGCTGCTGATGGAAGCTCCTGCGGAAGAGGCCGAGCGCGTTGCCGTTCTGGTCAAGCGCGAGATGGAGAATGCAGTCGAGCTGGATGTTCCCCTTGTAGTAGAAATCGGTATCGCGGATAATTGGATGGATGCCAAGTATTAGTTGGTTAACGCTCCCTTTGTATTATTCCTTTCCAGCTAAGTGCTGAGGCCGGTTCGGGTTTCCTCATTTAACCATGCGCCGGTTCTGAGCACCGAAAGAAGTGAGCCGACAATGAATATGTATATACCTGGCGGAATGAGGCTGCGCGCAGGCACGCTTGCTTTGTGTCTGCTCGCGCTGATGTTAACGCCAACTATCCTGTGCGTTTCAGCTACGACAAATGCAGTAGAGATTTTAGATGTTCCTGTGAGCGTTAATGCCGCAGGCGAGTTGGCGCAGCAGGAGGGGAAACCCAGAAACCAGATGCGCACGCGGCGAGCTGAGCCTAATGTGCTTGCGCCCGAGCTGTACATGGAACATTTGAAGTTGAAGATGACGCTGGTGGATTTGCCGGGCGCTTCCGATCCCAAGAGCTACTGGGAAGGCACTTACCAGCTATATTTTGTTTCTGAGGCGGATCATAACCGTGCCCTTGAGGAAGCGGTCAAGCTCGCCTCTGGGCCGAAGGGCGGAGCCGTCGGGATTAATCTTGACCTGGCTCAATTTCCTGCGAAGGTATTGCTGGCCGAAGGAAGTTTCAAGAAGAGCGGGCTGGCCTCTCTTAAAGACCGCACCTTCATGCTTGACCGCATAGCTTTTCGCGCAAAGGTGCCGGAAGCGGCGCGGACAAAAGAGGCGCGGTTGTTGTTAAGCTGCTCTGTGAAAATCTTTGACGCGCGCTTGAAGCAGACTATCTTCAGAACGCGTCTATGGGATGCGCAGGCTCCAATGATGCAGGATGCCGCGCAGCCTGAGCGTGATGTCACGCGCACGACCGTTTATTCAAACTTCTACGTGACGAAGACGGGAGATGTTTATGAGTCGCAATGGACACGAGAAGGTGAGGACACAAGCTGGTAAGCATCGCTCGTCTTATGCTCGTGCGATGCTTCCACTGCTGATTGTTTCGCTGCTGTCCTTCTGCCTTGCGCCTGTGGCGAGTCTCTGCGCTGCACAGGAAGGTAAAAGGGAAGCGAGCGGGCAGGCGACGAAGCCTAAGAGTAAGACTCCCGCGAGCAAACCCGAAGCGGACGCTTCCAGCGAAGAAGCTTCGAGGCTGACGACTAGAATTGCTGATGTGCTGCGCTCGACGGCTGAAGGCGCGAAGAAGTGGAAGGATGAGCGGGCGGCGGCGCACGTTCAGGCGGAAGTCGCAGACCTCATCTGGGAGCTGGACGCCGCTTCGGCTCGCACGCTGCTCATCTCTGCGTGGGACAAAGCTGCTTCGGCAAGTGAAGAGAAAAGGGAGCGCTCGGCATACAGGAATGAGTCGACGCAAACGCAGATAAGGCGCGAAATAATGATGGTGGCGAGGAAGCGCGCACCCGATCTGGCTAAGCGCTGGTTGGAGCAGATGGCCGAAGAGGCGTCGCAGAACAAGCAGCCGCGCGGTGCCTTTGACGACCGAAGCGCACGCAGCACCGTTCTGCTCGACATGGCTATGGCCGTTGCCGCGCAGGATGCTAAAGCAGCGGCTGATTTAGCCACAGAGACTCTTCAGGACGGCATCTCCTTCGGCCTGCAAAATGTGTTGCTGGCGATACAGCAACAGGACTTCGAGCTGGCGCAGGCCGTCTTTCGCCGCGCGCTTCAAAGACTGAAGACCGCAGGATTGATAGACCCCAACGAGTTGCTGGTTCTCTATTCTTATCTGTACACGCCTGGGCGCGTGCAGGCCGCCAACACGAGCGAGAATCGCGGAAGCTTCAGCCTGGCCGTCAGCCAGAACAAGCCGCAGGTCAAGGCTGCCGCGCAACAGAATCCTGCGCTCGCTCTCGATTTTCTTAAAGTGGCTGCGGAGATGCTCATCAACGCTCCGCTGCCCGCAACGACCGTTGATGCAGAGGCGACCGCTCGCGCGCAGTTGAGCGTCATCGGCACGCTTTACCCGGAGATAGCGAAACAATTGCCGGAACAGGCCGCGTTGCTGAAACAGAGAGCGATGCAGATGGAGTCGGACGCAAAGTTTTCGCCCGCGCCGCCGGAGAGGCGAGCAGACATGCCGGAGTTTCGACCCGGTGAAAAGCTGGAAGACTATGCAGAGCGCCGCATTGATTTGATGGAAGAGAACGCTCGCAAAGAACCAAGCGCGCTCAGGCGCGACATACTCTTTGCGGAGGCCGCCATCGCTACAGACGCCGTGCGTTATGAACGCGGCTGGAGCCTGGCAGGAAATATTCAGGACGAAAACTTGCGCGCAGACCTCAAGAACTGGCTCACCTATCGCGCTACGCTCCATTTCTTGCAGGCGAATGAATTGGACAGAGCCTATCAATTGCTCTCCAAAAATTCCGAACCGGCACAGCGCGCGGCGTCTCTGGTCGTTGGCGCGCAGCGGCTCATCAAGGTGAAAGATTTGACGCGTACACGCGATTGGCTGCAAGAGGCGCAGGCGCTGCTTAAAAAGGCAGACATGGACGAGAACTGGACGCGCATCGCTTTAGGGATAGTCACGACCTACGGCCAGTTCGACCGTTGGGCGGCGCTGGATGCTTTGAATGACGGCGTGAAATTGATGGGGAGGTTTCCGGTCGAAGCCAATGCAGACGAGAGAGCGCCGCTCGTTAAAAAATTTTCCGTGAAGACAATCTCGGACATAACCTTTGGCACAAGCGGGTTCGGGTGGCGCGCAGCCGCCGGAGCCTTCGCGCCGGAACAGTTCGAGAGCGTGGTGGACGTGCTCGCCAGAATCGAATCGCCCGAGGCGCGCGGCGTCGCCATCGTCGCGCTCTGCCGCAAGCTTCTTCGAGCAGAGACCGCGACGCGTCCCAAACCAAATATCAATTGAGTAGCGGAGGGGGCGCAGAAGAGGTCAGTACCGCCTGCGGTAGCGGGCGGGTGCTCAGCATTGGTAAGACCCGCCCGCTACCGCAGGCGGTACTGACCTGGACGCTTACGCATCTGCGGTGGTGAATCGCCACACTGCATACATTCAACTGAACATTGCTATGAGTACTCTTCAAGCGACCGCCGCCTTGAGTTGATATTCGATGGCTTTTATGATGGCATGGACTGAAGAAACGTAAATGTCTCAGACTACTAAAGAGGATGGCGAGGTAGTTTACCAGCGCCTTGAGCCGGGCGTGGATGACGGCGGGCGGCCTGAGCGCGGGAGGCGTGAGAAGAAGCCTTCGCCTGCCGAGCGACAGGCTGCGCCCGCGCTCACGCCGCTGCTCATAGGCTTTACGCTGCTGCTCGCGCTCGTCATCGTCCTGGGCTACTGGAGCACTCGCCAGCTCAACGAGGTCAGCTATCAGGTGCTGGACATGGAGCGCCAGTATGCTGCCAGATTGAGCTATCTATTGAAGCTGCGCGTCGCCGCCACCACCCTCAACAACGAGGCGCGTGTGCGTGCGCAGGGGCGTGCGCGCGGCGAGATTATGCCGCCCTTCGAGTTGAATCTACGCACCGCACGCAATGATTTGAACAATCTACTTCCGCAGCTTGAGCGCTCGCCCTTTAACGAGCAGGAGAAGTGGCGCACGCTTCGCCAGGACCTCGCCGCGTTTATTAAATCAACCGAAAGCATAGAAACTTACGAGGCCAGTGACGAGACGAGCGGCTTCAAAAAATATCAGAAGGTCGATCTTGAGCTGAACGAGCTGCTGAATAACGCAGGGGCGGAGCAGGATGAAATTCTGCTCACGAGCGAAGCCCTGCGCGCCTCCGCATCACGCAAGATTCTCATCCTCACGATCATCGCGCTCCTGATAGGCATAACGGTCGTTGCGGCCACGGTTCGTGAAGTGCAGCGACGCTTCCGCGAGATGCGCGGGAGCCTTGATTTAGCTCGGCGGGAGCGACTCTTCAGCACGCAGATGCTGGAAGGAATGGTCAGCGCCGTCGCCGCCATTGACGAGCACGACCGAATCCGCAGCGCCAACACGGCCTTCTACAAGATTTTTCCGGGCGCGAGCGTCGGCGCTTCGATTCACGACGATTTCGCTTCCGCTGATGCTCTTCAGATGCTGGAAGCCGCGACCGCTTCGCAGATTAAAGTTGCAACCTATCGCGGGCGCTGGGTCTGTAGCGCGGACACGCCCGAATGCGCCGACCGCACCTTCGATGTCTACTCCTCGCCTTTGACGATTGACGGCGGCGGCGGCCAGATAATCACGCTCGTTGACGTAACGGAAGCGGCTGAAGCCGAAGCCATCATGAGAAGAACCGAAGCGCTCGCAGCCGTCGGACAGGCAGCCGCGCAGGTCGCGCATGAAATCAAAAATCCGCTGGGCAGCATACGCCTGGGCGTCTCCATGTTGCGCGACATGACCAAGGAGCAGGAAGCTATCAACACGATTGATTTAGTCGAGCGCGGGATTGACCATCTCAACAAGCTCGCCGTCGATGTCACACAGTTCTCGCGCCGCAAAGAGCTGAAGCGTGCTGATGTCAAACTCTCAGACCTACTGGACGAAAGCCTCAATCTGGTTTCGGATAGAATCAAGGAGAAGAACACGCCCGTCGAGAAGAGCTACACTGATGCGCGGCTTCACGGCCGCTGGGATGTAGACCAACTGCGGCAGGTTTTCGTCAACCTCCTGGCGAACGCCGTTGACGCCAGCCCTGAAAACGCCCCTATTACCATCAACACGGAGCGCGCCAAAGCAGACGGCGCTAACCAACAGGGCAACGGAAATCGAAAACAACCCGCGCACTCCACGCTCGCACGCATACGCATAGAAGATCGCGGCAACGGCATGGACGAGAAAACCCGCGCACGCATCTTTGAACCCTTCTTCACCACCAAGAAACGCGGCACAGGACTTGGCCTAGCCATCGTCAAACAAATCATCGAACAACACGGCGGCACCATCACAGTCGAAAGCCGTCAGGGCGAAGGCACACGCTTTACAATTGATTTGCCTCTCAGCCAGTAGGGGCGTCTCATCCTTCTGAGACTTGTCGAGTATGCTGTTTTAGACGACCCCTCCGCTCTGAAGTGAGATTAATCATCCTCGCGTAACTAAAGTTTTCGGTTGCTTGCCGAAAGGAGCATGACATGCCGCAGAATGCTAACGTTTTAATGATTCGTCATGGTGAGAAGCCTACGCAGGGCGACGGTCTGGCTGTGCCCGGACAGGAGCGAGCGCAGGCTTACGTCGTTTACTTCCAGAATTACTTTATAGGCTCACAAGCCGTCCAGTTCAAGTACCTGTTCGCTTCGGAAGATTCATCCGCGAGCCACCGCCCGCTGCTTACTATCGAACCTCTCTCGAAGGCGCTAGGGCTTAAGATAAACGACAAACATCTGGACAAGGATTACCAGAAGGTTGCCGACAACATCCTACAGAAACCTAAATACAATAACAGCGACATACTGATTTGCTGGCATCACGGCGAGATTCTGCAACTGGCGCAGGCACTCGGAGTGGACGCGAGCAAGTTGCCTTCCACATCCAACTGGCCTACGTCATGGCCTGGCGACATTTATGGCTGGTTATTGCAGTTGTGCTACGACGCAAATGGCAATCTCAACATCGCGCAGGTCTTATGTACCAACGAGAATTTGATGTACGACGACTATGGCAGGAATCCGCCTGACGGTAAGTGAGTAACGTGAGGCGCGACATAATCAGACTATCCTCTTAGCCCCTGTAGCGGGCGACGGAATGTAGCCCATGACGTAAGTCATGGGAATACAAGCATAGCGAATATTTCAAAGCCCCGGTAGGGGCGAAAGAAATTCCGCGTTGAGAATCTTTCGCCCCTACCGGGGCTTTTAACTTTTATCGTTGCTCAATTCCCAAGGCCCAGCGCCGTGGGCTACATTCTATCGCCCCCTTCAGGGGCTAGCATTCTTCCTTTTTATGTCGCGCCTCACGTTGAGTAGCAGAATCGGGACAGCGAGTTTGAGAAGTGCTGTGTCGGCTTCTTATATCTCTTACTCCCTCACTTTGCGAAATGCGTTGCGGGCTGCGTCAATTGTTTTCTCAAGCAACTTATCAGTATGAGCTGTGCTGATGAAGGCCGCTTCAAATTGAGATGGCGCTAGGTAGACGCCTTCGTCGAGCATAGCGTGGAAGAATTTGCCGTAGAGGTCGCGGTCGCTGCGTGCGGCGCTTGTCCAGTCTGTGACAGGCTCTCTGTTGAAGAATGAAGTCCACATGGAGCCGACGCGGTTGGTGGTGGTTTCCAGTCCGGCTTCGCGTGCAGCTTCTGATAAGCCGTCGCAGAGACGCCGGCTCGCGCGCTCAAGCTTTTCATAAATGGATTTGTCGCGCAGGCGGCGAAGCGTGGTGAGACCGGCGGTCATCGCAAGGGGGTTGCCGGAGAGTGTGCCTGCCTGGTAGATGTTTCCGGCAGGCGCGATGTGGTTCATGATGTCGCGGGTTGCACCGTAGGCTCCGACAGGGAGACCGCCGCCGATAATCTTGCCAAGTGTGGTGATGTCGGGCATGACGTTGTAAAGCTCCTGCGCACCGCCGCGCGCCAGGCGAAATCCGGTCATGACCTCATCGAAGATGAGCAGCGCGCCGTGTTGCTTTGTTATCTCGCGCACGCTTGCCAGGTAACCAACGCGCGGCGGGACGCAGCCCATGTTACCTACGACCGGCTCGATGATGACAGCCGCGATGTCTTCTTGCTCATCAAAGGCTCGCTCTAAAGCCGCGGCAGCGTTGAAGGGAACTGTGATGGTGTTTTGAGCAAGAGACGCCGGAACGCCGGGGCTGTCTGGCAAGCCAAGGGTTGCGACGCCTGAGCCTGCTTTGACCAGTAGGCTGTCGCCGTGGCCGTGATAGCAGCCCTCGAACTTGATCAGCTTCGTCCTGCCTGTCAGCCCTCGCGCAAGGCGTATGGCGGACATGGTCGCTTCGGTGCCGCTGTTGACCATGCGCACCATCTCAACGGACGGGACGGCGTCAACAATCTCTTCGGCCATCAGGACTTCCAACTCGGTCGGCGCGCCGTAGCTTGTGCCGCGCGTCAAAGCGTCGCTCAAAGCGCCTATAACTTCTTCGTCGGCGTGTCCCAGAATCATAGGCCCCCAGGAGCCTACGTAATCAATGTAGGTATGCCCGTCAACGTCCCACATCAACGCGCCGCGAGCGCTCTCTATAAAACGGGGCGTGCCTCCGACACCGCGAAAAGCCCTAACGGGCGAATTAACTCCGCCCGGCATCAACTCCACTGCGCGCGCAAACAATTCTTCAGAGCGACCCGCTCGCTCGTCCTTCTGTGCTGAACTCATAAAATCATTGTAAGGGAAAGTTGGGGATGGGCGTTAGTAGATAGGGGTTAGGGGATAGGGGTTGGGGGATGGTAAAAGAAAGATTTTCTATCCCCCAACCCCTATCCCCCATCCCTCTACCATTAGGTCTTGGGAAGGTTCAGTACGTCGCCGGGGTTAATGACGGAATCCGGCGTTTCCAGTTTGTCGCGGTTGGCGTAGAAGACTTTCATGTATTCGTTGCCGTCGCCGTAATGGTTTTTAGCTATCTTCCAGAGCGAGTCGCCGCCCTTGACCGTGTAGGTTTCAACTTCGTTCTTCTCGTCTTGCTCGATGCTCTCGACGACCGATAGGTCTGCCGTCAGGTCGCTGTAGCTGGGGTCAACGAGCTTGATCTGATCCCACACCTGATTGTTGATCTCTTCGGACGGCGAGACGCCGCGTATGAAGAGCTTGTCATTCTCTACGTGCAGGTTCTGAAGGCGCACGCCTTTTTGATCCATGATGTTGAGAACGCTCGTGTATTTCAATTTGAGGTCTTCAAAGCGCTGGGTAGCGTCCGGCGCAGCCTGCGCGGCTGCCGCACCGCTGCCGAACATTTTGTCGAATAAACCCATACTCTTTTCTCCTATAGAAGATGAAATTCGGCCTGCTCGTTATTCAAGACAGACGTATAGCGGGATGAGTCCCGTTGGTGAATTGGCAAGAGTTGTACCAGCAGCTATTCAGTCGCAATAACTGTCCCAGGTCAACCCTACATGTTTGTAAACAGTTCGATTGAGCTTCACTTTGATACAGTTGCGGCTGTAGCGCGAGGGTTATCCGAAGATGCTGCGCCACTGGCGTTCAAGCGCGCTGCCGAAAAGGAACGAACTCAGGCTGGGTTGCTCGTGCGAGCGGTCGTAACCGACCAGCTCCACGTAAGCACGCCCTTCCGTCTCTTCGTTCCCGTGACGGCCATTCACGCTGCACGCGCCCTCCCAGTAAACGATCATAGTAGTGCCGCGTGTATCAAGCTCCTGATCCGGCATCACAGGGGTAATCGTGACATCCACGCCGAAGCGCGGCACACGTAAACGCCAGGCGCTCGGATAGATGGCTTCCGTGTGCGGGCTTTTCCAGCAGGCGGTCGCTTCGAGCGCAAAGTCTTCGCGGTTGAGATGCGTCCATGCGCCCGAAGCGTCAACATACGTGCCGCTTGAAAAGGGCGAGGGCTTGTCCTGAGAGTTACGCAGATGGTAGACCATCACTTCCGCGCCCGTCGAAAGCTGTAGGCTGAACCAGTCCCAGCCCTTCTGATTCTCGGTCGTGCGCCATGTGCCGAACTCCCTGTCCATCCATGCGTAGCCTTCGAAGTCCTCTGTCTCGCCGTTCCAGGTGATGCGCCCCTCTGCTTCCATGCGCGTGAAAGAGAAGTAGCGCGACGCCTCGCCCGCGTCTTTGAAGCTAACCCCCACCTGCTCATGACCATTAAGCACCGGGAGCTTTGTGCTCTTGAGCCGCGCTTCAAAAACAAGATCGTCGCCCAGGGTCGCGCGAAGAATATGCTCTCCCTCGTTTTCGCGCACAGTCCAGTTGCCGAGGCGCAGATAGTACTTCTCCTCGCTCGCTCGCGCAGGCAGATCGAATCTGCCGCCCGTACTCTTCCTGTGCTCATAGCGAAAGTGTTCGCGCGATTCATCCGTGACGGCGAAGTGTGCAAGGTAGAGCGGGTTGGCTATCAACCTGAGCGGCACGACGCCGAAGCGGTCAAGGTCTGTGCGGCGTTTGAAGAAGACCAGCTCGAAGCCGAAGCGGCGACCACGCGCGGTCTGCATGTGGCCTGTGTAATACCACCATTCGGTCTGCGCCAACGCGTGCGCGTAAAGGTCTCTGGGCAACTCCACGCCCCTGTGCTCCGTGCCGTCGCGCAAAGTAGACGCAGGCCCCGTCATCACGTCCGCAATCTGATCCAGAACGGTCGCCGCAAACTGCTCAAGCGGCTCTATAAAATTAGTGCTCATCCGAAATCAACTCTTCCTGAAGCTCAAAGTTAAAGAAAGCTACACAACGGCTTTAACGAAAGTATGACAAACTCGTAAATCGTAAATCGTAAATAGATGAACGGTTTTATCTATTTACGATTTACGATTCACGATTTACGGCTTTTGGTGCGACCGTGATGGTGCGAAAGCTGGACATGCGTACAAGGCCGGGGGCTGAGCCTTTGGGTTTGGAGAGGAATTTGCGCTGCGAGTAATGTACAGAGACTTTGGTGTCATTGCGTGCCTGGCTGAAGTGTGCGGCGAGCTGTGCGGCTTCGATGAGAGTGCGATGCGGAATCTCTGCGCGCGTAGGGTTGCGCACGATGACGTGCGAGCCTGGATAGTCAGCCGCATGAAGCCATAGATCGTGTGGGCGCGCTACACGAAAAGTTAGATTGTCATTATCGCGCGCCGCTCGCCCGACCAGAATCTCGTAGCCGTCGGATGAGGTGTAACGACGCGCACCCGTCACTTGCTCCGCCTGCTTCTTCTTCTGATCCTTCCTGCGGTCTTCATACCGTTTTGGCTCGGCAGTGAGAGCCGCAAGCGCCTCGTGGTCGCGCGCCCGTGTGATGCTCTCAAGCTCTTCTCTTTGAGCTTCGAGCTTCTTCAACTCTTTCTCTATCACTGCAAGCCGCTCTGCTATCTCTAGACCGGCGCGGCGCGCCTTCGTGTAGCGTGCAAAGCGCCGCGCTGCCTCTTTCTGTAAAGAGATGTTTTCGTCAACCTCCAGTTCGACCTGCGGAGCGCCTTCCGTATAGTAATCGGTGACGACAATCCTGCTCCCGTGCCGCTGGGCGGTCGCCAGATTAGCGAGCAGAAGATCGCCTATGCGCTTATGCTCTTCAGCATCGCCGTGCGCCGCGAGGTCTCCTTCTAAATGACGCTTGAGCTTAACGCGCTGCGTTATCTCTTTATTGAGACGCGAGCGCTCCGCCGCGACGCGTGCTTCAAAGGCGCGCTTCGCTTCAAGCTCACGGTAATAATTGTCCGCGGCTTCCGAGAGAGATGGGAACGAGCCGCGCTCCATGACTGTCTTTGATGTGCGTACACCCGCCTGCGCGGGCGGAATGTAAAGCTCTACAGCCTCCTGCCCTTCGCCACGCAAGTGACGCAGGGTATCAATTATGTAACCGTGCTCGTTAAGCAGAAGCAGATTGGCGGCGCGACCCGTCAACTGCGCGACGAGCACGCGTTCCAGAATATTTCCAATCGCGTCCCTGCCCCTGAAAGAGAAACGCACGATGCGGTCGCCTTCGTCCTTTGTAACAGCAACAAGCTCTGCGCCGCTCAGATGCTTTTTCAGGGCGAGCACAAAAGATGTAGATTGAAGAGACTGCTTTTCAAGCTCGCGCACGCGTCGCTCTATGAGATAAAGACGCGGGGCAACGCCCGGATCAACGCTGATGAAGAGATAGCGGCCATCCTTTAGACGGAAATCAATGGCGAGCGATGTGCGCGAGAGCTGAAACACCTTTCCCATAGAGCGCCCGTTAAGCAGCGGCGCAAGCTCTTCGACAATCGCCTTGATGGTTTCGTCGTTCATAAAATAGCCGTCAGCAGTCAGCTATCAGCGGTCAGCTTTAGAGTGCCGGAAAATGTTCAGTACACATTAAAGCTAACAGACTTTCGATGGCTGAACAAAAAGGCTCTGCTTCATGTCGAAGCAGAGCCTACACTTTTTTCGCTAGACCCTTTCAGGCTATTCCTGCACCACCGCCGTCCCGGAGACATGGTCGTGTGCGGTGCGCCCTTCGGCGTCGAAGAGCGCGTAGAGTATTCCCAGCCCGAAGGCTGCGAGCGAGATCATATAAAGAAGCGCGCGCGCAATCGACTGTTTAGTTGTAGGCTGCAAGCCCGTGTCCGCATCGACCGCTCGCAAAGAGAGCAGCGACATGCCCCAAGTGCGCCCGGCCAGCGCGGTCGAAGCCGTCAGGTAAAGGAACATCACGACCAGTACAATCGCGCCCATGGAACCGGCCACGCGCAGGTCTGACCAGTTGCCGTTGGTTAATTCGATGACGGCGGCAAACGGCGACGAGGCAAAGGCTACGACTAGGAAATCTATCGCGCAGGCTGTCAGCCGCGCTACTACAGGCGCGCGGTCGTCATACACATCTTCATATGTGCTCTCCGTAGAAGCTTCCGTCTCAAGCGGTGCAATCGTCGCATCGCCTACCATCACCTCTACACTTCGCTCCGGCTCCGGTTTGACGATTGGTTCTTCTTTGACCGGCGCGGGGACGACAACCAGCGTGCGCTCGCGCGCAGCTTCGGCTGGCTTAGTTGCAGTGGCCTGCCCCGTCTGCGGAAGCGGCTCAAGCAGCCCCGGACTAATCTCTTCCTGATAGTGCTCTTCGGCCACACGCGCAACTGCCGCTCCGCCGCGCGAGCGCGACACAGGCGGCATCTGCGATTGGCGAGCGCGCTCGATTCTACGCAGAGCCGCCACCACAATCGGGTTCAACTCGGGCGCGGGCTGTGGGGGGACAAGACCGAGCGGCGGAGCGTTTGCCTCTATGACTGCGGGCGTCGCAAGCGGTGCGGTAACAGTTTCCTCGACATCGCGCGCAGCTTCGCGCGCACGCCGCTCCTGAATCTCGCGCACGCGCTCGCTCAACTGCTTGCGCCACTGCGGCATGGAGCGCGACCCCGGAAACTCTATCAACGTAGAGACGCTGGCCGTCGTCGTTTCGGTATGCGCTGCCTCAACCGTAGTGGCTGGCGCTGCCCCTTCGGGGGAAGCAGATAGTTCCGGCTTAAGGTCGGTTGCGGGAAGCGATGCTGGCGTTTTGCACCGTGGGCACAGGTCAAGCCCGTTTGAATATACGGCGCGACACGCGGGACACTGCATAACGAAGGGGCCTCCGTTTCGGAAAAAGCTGCAACAAGAGTTAAGTCAATTGGGCGATGGGTTCGAGTGTACTATAAACCCCCTGCCCTTCTGTGGGGTCGGCGCGGATACTATCATGCACTACTTTAAGTCGTCAACCAGAAAATATACTATCTACTGTATTTGAACATCGTCAGCACACAAGATAAAGGAAATGAAAAAGGAAAAATTAAAAAGGCAAAAGTGAAGAGGAGCTTTTCTCATCTTTGCCTTTTGCCTTTTTAATTTTTCCTTTTTAGAGCGGTTGTCGTCCGGCGAAGCCTGCGTCTACGTCATGCCACCATTGCAATTCGTTGCCTTCGCCGAGTTGCCAGCAGAGCAGCACGACCCGACCGTCGCGCAGAGAGGGAAAGTCTATGAGGCCGCGCGCGTAGTCTTTCATTTGAACGCCGAGGGCTTCCAGCTCGCCCGCTCGGTCGGCCAGCTTGACCAGGATAGCAACATAGTTTGGCCCGCCGGGCATACCGCCCCCGCCCTGTTCCGCGCCCTCTGCGGCGTATCTTGCAGCCGTTTGAAAGGAGAGCAGGCGGTTATGCTGGCGCTGTATAGACTCAACAATACGCCGCACGCTGGGGAGCAGAGCATTCGCCTCTTCCACGCTGAAGATTTTCATAAAGCGGGTGATTGGTATCGGGTGTCGGGTGCCGGTAAAAGAAAGAACTGAAACCCGACACCTGACACCCGACACCTGCTTTTCAGTGATCGTCTGTGATGCGAATTAAATCGGCGGCAGACTCGAAGACCTCGGCCTCTTCGTCAAGGTCGGATTCGATGACGACGCGGGTAACTGAGGCTGAAGTATAGCTTTCACCGCCGCCGTCCGATTCAACGGGAGAGTCCACGCCGTTTTGCATGAAGACATTGTGGCTGGTCACTTCATGCAGGTCGCGCTCGTCATAGCGCACGCCGTGCGAGACTTCTTTCCTCACCTTGTCTGCGATGTCGCCGAGGTCTATGAAGAAGTCTGCCACGTCAATCAATTTCGGAGCGGTGTTCGAGCGAAAGCCCGCGACCTCCACGCGACAGCCTTTGTAGGCGACGGCGTTGACGGCATAAACGAAATCCTCGTCGCCCGAAACCAGCACCGCCGTGTCATAGCGCCCCGCCAGAGAGAGCATGTCCACGGCTATCTCTACGTCAAGATTAGCCTTGCGCGTGCCGTCATAGAATGTCTTCAGCTCTTTCTGTATGACGCGAAAGCCGTTGCGGCGCATCCAGAGCAGAAAGCCTTGCTGGCGTTCTGCGCCTACGTCAACGCCCGTGTAAAAGAATGCCCTGAGCAGGCGACCATCGCCGAGCAGCACACGCAGCAGCTTGTTGTAATCAATGTCTATGTTGTGAAAGCGTGCAGCGTGAAAAAGATTGTTTCCGTCAATAAAAACTGCGACTCGACCGCGATGTCCGAACTGCCAGGAAATATTATTCGTCGGATCGAAATTATTCATGCCTTAAGGTTGCTCCATAAGTTTTTAAATATCTACAGGCTAGAATGCGGCTTTGCGCCGCTCAAGGTCAAGTGAAAAGAGGCGACTCAGTCTCGTTCTGCGGCTGTGTTCTCTGTAGTAGCGGCGATGATCTCGTTTGTAATGGCATCAAGATAAATAGTGCGAACAGGTGCGCCCTCAATCGTAATCTCCCACGCCAGATGCAGCTCAAGCGCAGGCGGTGAAGTCTCTCTGAGCAGCGGGTAGGCGACAAACTGCCTGGGAGTGATGCGGTTCTGAGCTGTCACTGTATAAGTGCTGGCACGCCCGCTCGCATCCGTGTAAGTAAGGGTGCGCCCCACCATGCTTTTGATGACAAGCTCGGGCGTCGCCAGCTCCGACCGAGGATTAATTCCCGCGCCCGACGCGCGCAGACGCTCGCGCAGCCGCTCTATCTCAGGAATGGCCGTGCTGGTTACATTCAGTATGCGACGGTCTGTAGCGAAAGAAATCTCAACGACGCCGAAGCCGTTGCGGAAGGGGTAACGAAAGGGGCGCTGTTCGTAGCGTGCGCGCTTTGTGCCGTCCGCCGCATCAATGCGCTGGACAAGCGAAAGCTGTTGCGGTTCTATGCCGAGCAGCTCGTAGTTATTATTGATGAATCTGCGTAGACTCTCGCGCGTCTCCTCTTCGGTCATGGGCACGCTTTCGCCCACCTTTGGAAGATAGAGAGGCGAGGGAAGCTGCGGAATGCCCGCTATAGTCGCCGTCACAGGATGAAGCTCAGGCTCCGGCGCATTTGTGATGCCTTGCTCGTGCATGAGCTTAGTCCATGCAACGAGCGCTACCTGCCGCCTGTCTCCCTGTTCGTCTGTCAGCAGAACCGGATACGAAGGCGCATTCGGATTAGGCCCGCCCGGATTGGGCGGGGTCGAGGCGGCGCAAGCGCACGCGAAAGAGACCAGAGCCGCGATGAGCGCTATTACAAACGGTCGCCGTAGGCGCGCAGCCTTTTGAATGAAGTTGCTAGTCATTTTTTTGAATTTGCGCCTGTGATTATACCGGAAGACGCTCGATGTTCAATGATTATTAGATTGCAACGCATGTAGCGTCGTATAATCTCCCGGCAGGGAATTAAGAAAGAGAGACCCTTGACGGAAGATTACGAAAAATTTCTGCCTGAAATTGACGACGCCGGGCGGCCAGAGGAGCCGCAGGCGCGTCCCTTCTCTCCTGAAGAGATGGTGACGTGCGAAGAGTGCCTGCGTGCGAATCCGCCTACGCGGCTCAACTGCTTCTATTGTGGCGCAAAACTTCCTTTGTCGGAAGCGGCGGCCAAGCTGCGCAGGCCAAGTCTTCGACAACCGGAGAAATGGGAAGAGGGCTACAACGTAGTCCTTTATGAGCAGGCGACCGTGACGGAAGAACTGTTGAAGGAGGTGGTAAGCCTTCTTCAGCTCGAAAGAGAAGAGGCCAGGCGAATCTTAGAAGCCGCAGAGCCTTTGCCGCTTGCGCATATTCATTCATCCGAGGAAGCGCGTCTGGTTCAGGATAGACTGCGCGCCATAGGGCTGGGCGTGCTGGTCGCTTCCGACAGCGATTTGATGATAAAGGATGAGAATCGGAAACGTGCGCGTGCTTTCGATTTGACGGACGATGCGATTGCGGCGTATGGGGTGGGAAGCAGGGAAGTCTGGCGCGCTGAGTGGTCTGACATTTTGTTATTGGTCACGGGACGGCTCGTGGTGCGCCGTGTTGAGTTGGAGGAGCGGCGCAAAGGCAAGGCAAGCGAGATGGTTGAAGCCAGAGAGACGGCGGCAGACGTGCTGCTGCTTGATCTCTACACGAGGCATGCGGACGGCGGCTGGCGCGTAACTTCCGACAGCTTCGATTTCTCCTGCCTTGGAAACAGGAAGGGACTTATAGCCGCGCAGAACTTTGCGACTCTGGTAAAGGTCTTGCGAGAGCGCGCGCCGCAGATGATTGTAGATGATTCTTACGGACGCTTGCGACAGGCGCTCGCGCCCGTCTGGCCTTCGGAAGAGCGCACGGAGTCGCGCGGGCTTCGGCGCGAGCGACCGGGACGCTTCAACGTAGAGGCGCTCATGACGACCGACAACGAGATGCAGTTTACGCGCTACTCTCGCCTGCGCCATTTCCTCAAGCTGCGAGAAGCGCTGGCCGTAGACTCGGAATGAAGAGGCCGGAGCAGATGAGACATAAGGGCGGGCACGCGTCATTCGATAAACGGCGCGAGCCTGTGGGAAAGCGCGAACGAGCGCCGCAGCGCGGGTTTAATGAAGAAGAACGCTCATGGGCGAAAATCTACGGCGTTGCGCCCGTGCTCGAAGCCCTGCGCGCACGCGAGCGCCCCATAGAGCAGATAACAATCGCAGAGGGCGCGCAGCACTTTCGCCTGCGCGAGCTGTTAAGTATAGCCAGAGAACAAAATGTCCCGGTGCGTCACGCGCCGCGCGTGGAGCTTCAACGCATCGCGGGCGAGGACGCGAATCATCAGGGCGTCATTGCCATCATAGCAGCCGCGCGTTATGCAGATAAGGATGAATTAATAGAAGCGCTCGCCGCGCGCATAGGAACAGATGAGCCGCCGCTGGCGGTCATCCTCGACGGAGTGGAAGACCCGCGTAATCTGGGAGCAATCCTGCGCACGGTCGAGTGCGTCGGCGCTCACGGCGTCTTCATACCGAAGCGCCGCGCCGTCGGTCTGACGGAGACGGTAGCGAAGGCCGCCGCAGGAGCTTTAGAGCGCGTTGCAGTAGCACGCGTGCAGAATCTAGTGCGGCTGATGGAAGAGTTGAAAGAACGGAACATCTGGACTGTAGGAACGAGCGCGGATGCGTCTATGGATTACACGGAGTGGGATTGGACTGTCCCTTCGGCGCTACTGTTCGGCGGCGAAGGCGCTGGGCTTCACAGGCTGGTGCGTGAGCGCTGCGATGCGCTGGTTCGCATCCCCGTGCGCGGCCACATCACGTCGCTCAACGTTTCGGTCGCAGCAGGCGTAGTGCTGTATGAAGCGCTCAGGCAGAGAACAATCAAGGATCCATCTGCGTATAAAGAGCTTGACAAACAGGTGCCGGGTACAGGGTGACAGGTGCCGGTAAAAGAAAAAAGTCAATTACCTGTTCTTCTTTCACCGTCACCCGTCAACTGAAACCCGACACCCGTTAAGGAGGACATTATGTTTTGTCCGAAATGCGCAACGCAGAACATGGACAATGCACACTTCTGTCGCGCGTGCGGCTTAGACATCAGCCTTGTGCCCGGCGCTCTGGCGCGCGTTGTACATCAAGCTCCCGTGGTCGCAGATGACGTTGAGGCGGAGGAAACTAAATCCAGGCGGCGCAGGCGCAAAAAACCGGCGACCTACGAAAAGGCTTTCGAGAATCTGGGCGTAGGCATTGCCTTTCTGATTATCAGTGTAGCCGTCGCGCTTTTTGTTCCTTCCGGCAGGTTCTGGTGGTTCTGGATGCTGATACCCGGTTTCGCCTGTCTGGGCGAAGGCATAGGGCAGCTCATACGTCTGAGGCGAGAGCTTCCGCCCGACTCTACACTTCTTACACCTGCGGAGCTTTCGTCGCCGCGCACCGCAGGCGACCTGCCGCCGCGAAGCACTTCCGAGATAATGGCTCCGCCGCCCAGCGTGACAGAAGGCACAACCAGACACCTCGGCGCGGAAGCACCGAATAAAAACGCGTGAATCGTAAATCGTAAATCGTAAATAGAGAAAAGCCGTTTTCTTCTATTCACGATTTACGATTTACGATTCACGGCTTTTCTTCCCTTTGCCTTTTTACTTTTGCCTTTGTATAGTCTCTTCAAATAATCAGTGCAGCTTTTATCGGAAGGAGTCCCCTATGCCGCAAAGACCGAAGATCGCCAACAACATGCTCGAACTTATCGGCTACACGCCGCTCGTGCGCTTGAACAGCATTCCTGCTCCCGGCTCGGCGGAGCTGATTGCGAAACTGGAGTCGCAGAATCCTATGGACTCCGTGAAAGACCGCATCGGCTCGGCCATGATCGAAGCCGCCGAGCGCGACGGCATTATCAAACCCGGCCAGACCATCATCATCGAGCCGACTTCCGGCAACACAGGCATTGCGCTCGCCTTCGCGGCGGCAGTCCTTGGCTACAAGCTGATAGTGACGATGCCCGATACAGTCACGGTCGAGCGTCGCAGGGTGCTTTCCGCTCTCGGCGCGGAAGTAGTTCTGACGCCCGGCGCTGAAGGGATGAAGGGCGCTATCAAACGCGCTGCGGAAATCTCGGAAGAGACGCAGAATAGTTGGACGCCCTCGCAGTTCGATAATCCGTCCAACCCTGAAGTTCATCGCCGCACGACCGCCGAAGAGATTCTTGAAGACACTGACGGACAGATTGATGCTTTCGTCGCGGGCGTCGGCACGGGCGGAACCATCGCGGGCGTCGGGCAGGTTTTGAAAGAGCGCGTCGGAAAGCATGTGCGCGTCGTGGCCGTTGAGCCTTCTTCGTCGCCTGTGCTGTCGGGCGGCGAACCCGGCCCCAACAAGATTCAGGGAATCGGCGCAGGCTTCATCCCGCACAATTATGATCCGTCTGTCGTTGACGATGTGCGGCGTGTGGAGTACACGGATGCCCTTGAGATGGCTCGGCGGCTGGCGCGCGAAGAGGGAATCTTCTGCGGCATCTCTTCGGGCGCGATAACGGTTGTGGCGCGCGACATTGCGCGCGAGATGGGCGAGGGCAAGCGCGTCGTCTCCATCATCTGCGATTTCGGCGAGCGCTATCTTTCGCACGAGTTGTTCGAACAGCTTACTTCCTGAGATTTGCCGGGACTGTCAATGCTGACTCATTAAACCGGGGCGATGCGGTGATTTCTTTATAACGCATCGCCTCGCTGATTTTATGAAAGAGATTCAAGCAAAGCTGCGCGTCTGTGTTTCGGTTTGCGAAGAGAGGGCGCACGATTTACAGCAGGCGGTCGAGCGCGCTGCACAGCTTGCAGACATCATAGAATTGCGGCTCGATTGCCTGGCGGGCGCAGAGCTTCAGGATGCTCTGGGCAACTTGAACTCTCTTACGGCTTCAGTGTCACGTCCTTTCATCATCACGCTTCGCCCCGCAGAGCAGGGCGGGCGGCGCGAGATAGATAGTCTCAATCGCATAGCCTTCTGGCTGGATAAATTGTGTACAGAGCAGGCGGCGCAGGGATTCGCAGATATAGAGTTTGATGTTGCGCGAGTTTTGATGGAGAAGGAGGGGCTGGACTGGACGCGAATCATCTGCTCGCATCACGACTTCACGGGCAACGAAGCCAACCTCGAACATCTTTATCAGGAGATGACGAAGACGCCCGCGCGCATCATCAAGATAGCCGTGCGGGTTGTGGATGCGACCGATTGCCTACACGTTTTCAAGCTGCTTGAGCGCGCACGTTCCGAAGGGCGAGAGTTGATCGCGCTGGCGATGGGCGAAGCCGGAATCATGACGCGCATTCTGGGAACTTCGCGTGGCTCTTTTCTCACCTACGCCGCGCTTGATGAAGCGCACGCTACCGCTCCCGGACAACCGACCGCCGAAGAGTTGCATAGAGTTTATCGCGTTCACAAGATAACGGAAGAAACTGCGGTAGTGGGATTGATAGGCGCTCGCGTAGAGCATTCCATCTCGCCGCAGATGCACAACGCGGCGTTTGAAGAAACGGGGACGGATGCCGTTTACATTCCCTTTGAAGTTCATGATGCCGGAAACTTTATGAGGCGTATGGCGCACCCGCGCACGCGCGAGATTCATTGGAAACTGCGCGGCCTGAGTGTAACTGCGCCGCACAAACGTGCAGTCATGGAGCATCTTGATTGGATAGAGCCTGCGGCAAGAGAGATAGGAGCGGTCAACACAATCACCGTCGAAGGAGAAAAGCTACACGGCTACAACACAGATGCCGTAGGGTTTCTTTCGCCGCTGGAAAAGAGATTCGGTGAATTGAGCGGGAAAGAAGTCGCCGTCATAGGCGCGGGCGGCGCTGCGCGAAGCTGTCTATGGAGTCTGGCGCGAGCAGGTGCTAAGGCCACGGTGTTTGCACGAGACGTAGAGAAAGCTGCGCGACTTGGCGAGGAATTCGACGCACGCCACGGAAAGCTGGAAGGCGCGCTCTTTCATGATTTCGAGATAGTGGTCAACGCAACGCCCTTGGGCACACGCGGCTTGAGCGAAAGGGAAACGCCCGCCACCGCCTCTCAACTTCGCGGAGCGCGTCTTGTCTATGACTTGGTTTACAATCCGCAAGAGACACGCTTTCTGCATGAAGCTGTAGAAGCCGGGTGCGGGACTCTTGCGGGAACAGAGATGCTGATTGCTCAGGCCGTAGAGCAGTTCCGTTTGTGGACGGGTAACGTTGCGCCGGTTGAAGTCATGACGGATGCGGCAAGGAAAGCTTTGGGAAAATAGTATTAAGAGTAGGGGCAGGGCTAGTCCCTGCCCGTATCGCTCGTCAGAGCGATTATTAGTCATAGATAGATTCAACCTTGAAACGTAACGACACTTGATTATCAGCTTCGCTGATACGGGCCGAGGACTTGTCCCTGCCCCTACAAATAGTTTCATGAACGAACGATACAGCCGACAGATTTTATTTGAAGGAATCGGAAGACGTGGGCAGGAACGTCTGCTGGCGTCTAGTGTGCTCATCATAGGCTGCGGCGCGCTCGGCACGGCGCACGCGGAAGCTCTGGCGCGCGCAGGTGTAGGCCATTTGCGACTGGTTGATCGTGATTTCATAGAGCCGTCGAACCTGCAACGTCAGACGATGTTCACGGAGAGGGATGCACAGGAGCGTTTGCCCAAGTCGGTCGCGTGTGCCCGTCATATCAGCGAAATCAACTCTGAAATTGAAGTTGAAGCGGAAGTCGCTGATGTCAATCAAACTAATGTGGAGAGGCTGATTGATGGCTGCGAGCTGGTCTTGGACGGGACGGACAATTTCAGCACGCGCTATCTAATCAACGATGCTTGCGTCAAGCACAACAAGAGTTGGATTTACGGCGCGGCGGTTTCGTCTTACGGCGTGACGATGACCGTGCGCCCGCATGTGACGCCATGCCTGCGCTGCGTCTTTGAAGAAGCGCCGCAGGCTGGAAGCGCGCCGACCTGCGACACCGCGGGCGTCATCATGCCGATCATCAGCCTCGTTTCCGCCGTGCAGGTGAGCGAGGCTTTGAAGTTGCTCGTCGGTGAAACAGAGAGCCTGCACAATTCGCTGATGCAGTTCGACGTATGGCGCAACGAGTGGCGTCGGATTGCGCTCGGAAAACCGAATGCCGATTGTCCGACGTGTGCGCTGGGGGGTTACGAGGCGCTGGATGCGTTGGGCGGCGGTTTCGCAGCCGTTCTTTGCGGTCGAGATGCCATACAGATTTCGCCGCCACGCACGACCGCGATTGACTTCGAGCGCCTTGCCGAAAGACTACGCGCCTCCGGCGAAGTCAATGTCAATCCGTACACCCTGCGTTTCCGCGTGGGCGACTACGAGCTGACGGTCTTCAGGGACGCGCGCTCGATTATTCGCGGAACCGACGATGTCAATCATGCTCGGTCGCTCTATGCAAGGTACATAGGGGTTTAAGGTTACTACCGCAGGCGGTACTGATAAGTAGTGGGTCAATTTAAACTTGAGTCAACAGCAGCTTGATTTTCACCACAGAGACACAGAGAGCACAGAGGACGCACGGAGGCTTGAGCTATACTCAACTCTCTGTGCTACCTCTCGTGTCCTCTGCGTCTCTGTGGTGAAGAGCAATTCACGAGACATTCAAGTTCAATCTTACCCACTACCGTGGCGCGTTGATTTCTCACCACAGAGCATTTCGGTTATGATGCCGGAAGGCTTGCGATTCTCGGTTGATGATTACTCGAAGGGGTCTCTTCGGTAAACTCTAGTGGCCTTGAATCCCGCAAATCAATTCTTTGTTCAATACGTTTCCTTTGATGGCAAATAAAAAAACTAAGACACACATCAACGCACTTCTTCTCCTCTCAATTTTCATCCTCTTCTCATCGTATGCTCACGCGGGCGAGCCGATAATCTGGGAGACCGGCAGCCGGGCGGAGATTTTAAGGGGCGATGCGCGCGGGATTTCCGTCACGGATACGGGCGCATTTATGCTCGCGCCGCGCTTTGCGCAGATGTTCGACACGCAGCAGTCTTTCGTCTGGTCGAGCGCCGTTGACGGCGGGGGCAATGTCTATCTGGGCACCGGGCATGACGGGCGTATCTTTCGCGTCTCGGCGGACGGTAGCGGCGCGCTTCTTTACGATGCGGCTGAACTGGATGTGACGGCGCTTGTGGTGGGCAGAGACGGCGCGCTCTATGCCGGAACGTCGCCCGATGGAAAAGTCTACCGCATCTCTACGGACGGTCGCGCCGATGTCTACTTCGATCCTCCGGACAAGTATATCTGGTCGTTGGCGGTGATGGCAGACGGGAGTCTGGCGGTCGGCACGGGCGATAACGGCAAGATTTATCGCATACGTGCTGCGGGCGCGCGTCCCGAAGATGCGCTCTTTGTTGATACGAACGAGACGCATGTTATCTCTATGGCCGTGAATGCGCGCGGAGATTTGATTGCGGGAACCGATCCGGGCGGGCTTGTCCTGCGCATCTCGCCGGAAGGTAAAGCCTTCGCGCTCTTTGATTCCAGCTTGCGCGAAATTCATGCGCTTGCGCCCGCGCCCGACGGCTCAATCTACGCGCTGGCCTTGAGCGATGCGGCATCCGGCGCGCGGCCTACCGGAACCAGCGCGGCAGCTTCCGCTTCAGGCGGTGATTCCTCCGGCTCCGTCACGACGAGCGTGACCATCACAGGCGTAGAGGATTCAAGCGGCGCTTCCGGGCAAACCGGCTCAAGCTCGCGCAGCCGCAACGATCTTTCAAGCGCACGCAGCGCTGTCTTCAGACTTCTGCCTGACGGCGGGACGGATGTGCTCTGGAGTTCTTCGAGCGTGACGGCATTCGCAGTCGCGCCCGCGCCCGAAGGCGGCGGCGTTCTCATAGGCACTTCCGACAAAGGTCGAATCTATTCCGTCACGGATAACGGACGCGATACGCTGCTGCTGCAATCAACCGAAGGACAGGTCTCGTCCTTCATAGTGCGCGGGCGCGAAGTCTTCGCGGCCAGCAGCAATCAGGGAAAGCTTTTCCGTTTCAGCACAGAGCCTGTGAGCGAAGGGACGTATGAATCGGCTGTGCGTGATGCAAAGCTGGTCTCTGCGTGGGGGCGCATCTGGTGGCAGGGACAGGGCAGTGTGGAATTGCAAACCCGCACGGGGAACAGCGAGCGGCCAGACATGACCTGGAGCGATTGGAGCGCGCCCTACGCAGACCCGCGCGGCGCGCAAGTGGCAAGCCCGCGTGCTCGCTACATTCAATGGCGCGCTCGTTTACGTTCTACCGGAACGGGCGGCACGGCTCAGGCTCGCCTGGAAGATGTGAGCATAGCTTACCTGCCGCGCAACGTCGCGCCTGAAGTGCTCTCGATTGCTGTTCTTCCGGTGGGAGTCGGATTACAGCAGGCCGTGCAGATTCAGACTGACCCGAACATAGAGGCATCCGGGCTTGACCCGTCGCTCTTCGGCCCCGTCGCAACGGTTCCGCCGCGTCGCGTTTACCAGCGCGGCGCACGCTCGCTCCAGTGGCAGGCGGAAGACCGCAACGGCGACACTCTGGAATACGCTATCTACTATCGCTCTCTGGGCGAGACTTCCTTCCGACTTCTGAAGGACAAGCTGCGCGATAACTTCTACACGCTGGACAGCGCGGCGCTGGCCGATGGCCGCTACATCTTCCGTGTAGTCGTGACCGATGCGCCGGAAAATCCGGGCGGGCAGGCTCTCACAGGCGAGCGCACCAGCGAGCCTGTTGACATAGATAACACGCCGCCCGTGGTGCGCGCCGCAGGCGAAGCACAGGCCACAGGCGACCAGGTGCGCGCTCGCTTCGATGTAGAGGACGCAACGGGCAGGCTCAAGCGCGCAGACGTGAGCATAGACGGCGGCCCCTGGCGCGCGGTCAGCCCGGACGACGGCATCGCAGACAGCCCGCGCGAATCCTACACGCTGGATTTGCAGATAACGGGCGCAGGCGAGCACACCATCTCGCTGCGCGCTTTTGACTCAAGCGGAAATGTGGGCAGCGCGAGGGTCACGGTGCGTAGGTGAGTGCTTACAGTAAATGGCTCAAAGGGGGCGAGGGTTTTGCGCCCCCTTTTTTCGTGCCCTATATAGTATGGTTGCGTGCGAAAGGGTGCGCTTGCGCGTATAAGCTGGTAAACTAAGCGCTGTAAACAGGGAGGCTTGTAATGGCTCCCGTGGGTGGCATCAATCTTGCTCTATAACGAGGACGGCGCGTCTCTTCTCTCCCTCCGCATGCGCGCAAAGTGAAATAAGCATGAGGAGGCTATTGGCAACCATGAAAGCGTTAAAGCAAATGTTATTGATGGTCATGATGCTTTGCATCCTGGCCGCAGGTGCATTTGCGCAACAAGGCCGTGGCGACCAGAAACAGCAGAAGGAAGAGCAGCGTGTCAGGGTTGAGGAAAAGAAAGGCCCGCCGCCGGATAACCGTCAGCAGAACAACAACAACCGTGGCGGAGACAAGAACAAGGACAAACCCTGAGACGCCGTAGCAAGGTACGCTATCGCGGCTCGATTAAAAAACTGAATGCACGGATGAAACCCGCTTGGCTCTTACGCGGGTTTCATCGCTTCTGAAAGAGCACATGTGGCAGAGGGGCAGGGATTATGATGCAGTTGTTTAAGAAATCTTCGGAGACGTTCTTTCTAATCGCAATTCTTTGCGTTCTCATGTTGGCAGGCTCTTTTGTACAGCCCGTCGGCGCGCAGAGCGTCAAAGACCGTAAGCTCATCGCTTACGCCGAGCAGATTTCGGGAGACACCTTTCCGATCATGACCAGAACAGCGCGTGGCGTAAGAGTTTTCGCGCGCACACAACCGCGCGCAGAGGTCATGCGCGCCATTGACGACGGCTTCACGGAGCTTTTCCAGATTGCGCGTCGTCACGGCTACACACGCCGCCTGAATTATACGGATTACACGGTCTTCATAGGCAGCGCCGACCGCATGAAAGACAGCCAGGGTAACTATTCGCCGGACGTAGCGGTTCCGGCGGGGCAGTATGCCGGAAGCGGCTACGATCAGGGCGGGTTCATCTACGCCGGTGGAATGGTTCTGACTTTTGATCCGAGCGCCTTTCTCATAGCCGAGCACGACCGCGAATGGCAGCGAGTCTCAAACGTAGTGCGCTACGAAGGCGAGCATCTGGTGCTCTACTACAACGACCGCGCGCTCTTCAACAAAACAGCAGACCACAGCACGGGCGGCTACCACCCGATACTTCAGTAAGGGTTTTATTATTCTTTAGGATTTCGCGCCGCTTTTAGCTGCTTTCGCTTTTACCTTTGGACGCGGATTAGGCGGACTTGACGGAGTTTCCGGCGTAACACTGGCGCATGAACCGGCGCATGAATTGTTGCTGAAACTGTCGAGGGCCGCGGCGGCAGCCCGGCGCGAGCGGGCGGTCGCGTGGGCGTAGCGCATGAGCATGTTCTTAGTTGAATGGCGCGTCTGAGCTTGAACGGTCGGCAGATCATTCCCTGCATCAAGCATCGCGGTTGCAGCCGTGTGGCGCGTGGTATAGAGCACGATGCCATTGCGCGCCGCATAGCCCCACGGGATGCCAAGCTCAAGGCTTGCGCGTCTTATGAGTTGCGTCGGCGCGCGATACATGTGCCGCCGATTGCTATAGAGGCTGGGGAATATCCAGGGGGAATCTTTATGCTGCTCACGTCTGCGCTTCAGCATCTCCATACAGCTCTCCGGTAAATCAATAGTGCCCTCTTCATCCGTTTTCGTCGCATCAATCAAAAGCCTGTTCGCGTGCCAGATAACATCGGCCCACGCCCGGCACACAATCTCACTGGGGCGCATCGCCGATTGAAGAGCGAGCTGAAGAAAGTCTGCGGCTTCGATTCGAGAGAGATAGGTGCGCGAGGGTTCGCGTGAATAGCTCTCGTGTGTTTCTTCGCGCGGGCGTCTGAGGTAAGTAAGTAATCTGGCAATCTCATCTGGCGTGATGACGCGATTGCGTGTGCCTCGCGGAATTTTAAGCTGCGGCTTTGCGGGGGAGCGCCACGTCTCAAGCTGCGGGAAATGCTCTCTGGCTTTATTGAAGCATGACTGAATATTAGTCAGTTCACGAAAGACGGTCTGAGGGGCAATGCCAGCCTCTAGGCGGGCGTCTCTATAAGCAGCCGTGTCGGCGGTTGTGAGCTGCGTTACGAGCATTCCATCCGGCAACATGGCGAGAAATGCTTTCAGATGAAGGACGGCGGATCGGCGCGAGTCATGGCCGGGCATACCCTTCGGCACTGGTAGACTCGCGGTGCGCTTGTCTATGAGCTGCTCGACCGTGACCGGCGGGGCGTCGGGGTGGATTCCTGCGCGGCGCTCTTTGGCCTGCACGCGCGCATTGTAGAAAGCATCTTGCGCTTTCCCTGAAGTTGCGAAGCCGAACTTGCGGCGCTTGCGTCCGTCTATGAAGCCGATGTAGCCATAGACTTTGCGGCCATATTTTTTGATGAAAAGCTTTTTGAAGACGGCCATAAGAATTCTTTAGAGCCGCATCCGGGAGTTACGGCAAATTTAATCCTCTAGCAGAGCAGACGCCGCTCGAACATGGTCATTAGCAGCATTCCAAATCGCATTCAAAATTAGCTGTCTTGGCAGAATCGCCCTTCCCCTACCATTGCGCACTGGTTCCATTGAATATTTATTCATTAAATCCGCGCCAAGCCCTTCGGCGTAGATGAATGTAAATCTATTACGACGCATTTCCTCAAGAACTCTTTGCGCATCTAAATAAGCATCAAGCGCGCTCGCAATTTCCGTCCTCAGCTTGCCTTTAGGAAGCCTTGCCACCGCTTCTCTTGTCGAACTATTCAGGTCAATCAATCTTGAGCTGTACTCATCTAAGGTAATACCAATGTATGTAGCACCCGCCATTTTCCTTAATGCTTTCAAAGCGTCCGCCGCGTCAGGGTAATCTTCGCCAGAAAGCTTTTTATCGCGCGCAGATTTCTTAACAACTGGCTCTGACGGGGCTGGGCTTTTAATTTCCGGGTTAAGGGATGCCTGTGCATTACGAGTGCGAATAATCCATGCGCCATCAGGGCACCGCGCTTCGCTGGTCTCGCCTACGATCTTGTATCCAGCCGGAACTTTCTCGCTCTTGCAGATTGTCTTGCCTGAGACGGCTGCGGGTTGCTCTTGTTTCTGCGCGAAGCTAGACGCAGCCAGTAGGCAGACAGAGAGAATTAAAAATGAGATTCGAGCAATAACTTTCAAGGGAGTTTCCTTTCAGAAGTGAAAAGGTTTGACTTGTGAAGCCTCAGACTTTTGAGGCGGTGAGATGCGCACGAGCGGCGCATCTATTAAGTTAAAATCGTTTAATATTTCTGTCAAGTGCTTATCTGCGTTCTCACGGGTGGCTACCATCCGATTCTGCAATGACCTGCGAATGAACTTTTAAATTCAGCGATTTTTGAGATGGAGTGTGAGTTGGAAATAAGTTAAGGCCGCTCTTTTGAGCGGCCTTAACTTATTGATTCCATTGATGCCCGCTAATGGATTCGAACCATTGGCCCCTCGCGTGTGAAGCGAGTGCTCTACCACTGAGCCAAGCGGGCAGACACTTTTAATGAGTCAATGCTAAAAGAATAACTGTGGGGATTCCGGTCTGTCAAATTAGGGAAATCGGCTGGAGGGCTTTTAAGCTACAGCTTGCTCTGGTCTTTATTCTTCCGTCCACTTGGTCATGATAAAGGTGTAGCCTGTGAGGTCTCCTTCACACTTGATGGTCTTGCCTACAAGGTTTTCCAGCTCCTCATCGAAGAAGGGATTTCCGCCTTTGCGGCGCAGTACATACTCGCCCTTGTCTGTGACGAGGATGACGGCTTCGCGCTCGCTTTTTGAGCCTGCGGCGAAGAGCTTCTTGATGACGTGCCCTGTGACCTTCATATAGAAAAGTGGCCGGGCAGGGAGAGGCTGCATAATTCTAAGCCGAAACCTGCCCGGCAAAGCTATCTTACTTCAAATCGTGCTGCTCGTGCCGCTTTCGATTACTTTCCGTGAAGCTCGCGAACGGAAACAATCTTGCCGTCAACTTCCTTGGCGACCAGCGCGACAATCGGAGCCACGGGTGGCGGAGTGCCGCTCGTCTGGACTTTTGCTTTCGCTCCGCGCGTTCCTCTGGTAGTCGTAGACGCAGCCGCACCGCCATCATCCGTGCGCCCTACCATGACGTGGAAAGCAGTTGAAGCAGGCCGCATGGCCTTCATGCTTCGCGTCATGGATTTGGGTTCGGGCGCGCGGTCTATGCCGAAGGACATGACTTCTGTTTGTCGCATATTCATGCTTGATGCAAGGCGCTTCAGCTCTGCCTGAACGGAACCGCCTGCGCCTCCGCCTCCTCCTCGCGTCTTTGCTCCGCGAGTGGTGGAGGTCGTAATGCGCTCGGCTGCGACCGGATGATTCTTGGCGAGGAAGAGACCTTTGCTGAGCAGTTGACGGCGAACGTCTGAACGTGTTGCGGCGGCGGCTTCAAACGCCTTTGCGCCGCGTGTTGTGCCACGTGTTGTGCGCGCGTCTGCGCTCGGTACGGCGACCGGGGTGATGGAAGGATCGCCATAGAGATTGAACTGCGCGAGCGTCTTCAGGTCAACCGGGTCAAGCTCTGGCGTGGATTCTATGAAGCGCTGGCGTGCTTCGAGCGCAGCGCGACCCGTGCTCGCACCCTTAAAGACGCTGCGAAGAAAGGCCTGGCAGATGATGTCTGCGGAGCCTTGGCCGTCAGCCGGGCCGTAGGCGATGGTCGTGCTGCCGAAGAAGCCGTAAGCCTTGTTGCCCAGATAGGTGTTGCAGATTCCGGCCTGCCCGTCCGCAAGATTCGGGTTGTAAAGCTCTCCGCCGTAGCAGCACTCAGCCGCGACAACCGTTCCTTCTTTAATCTTGCCGTTAAAGAAAGATGCATCATGCGCCTCCGGGTAGCTTCCACCGCGCTGCCCGTAGAAGTGAAAGTCTGCCTGCGCGCCGTGGCAGTTGATGAAATGAGCGCGACGCGAGATAAGGGACGTGTCCCACTTGGGGCCTCTGTCCGGAACAAGCTGCATGTCGCTTGCAGAGCCGAAGAGGTTCGTCAGGCTCATCTCTGTAGAACCCTGCCAGACCTCCGCGGTGATTCCCAGATAGCCCGCATAGTCCGCTGGCTTAAGCTGCTTGTATCCTATAGCCACCTCTATGAGGCGTATGAGGTAGGGAACATCTGCAACGCCGTTCAAATCCGGCAAGCGCCCGACGACGCGCGTAGGGCCTGTGAAGTCCTGCGGCTTCTGGCTGTATGGAGCTTCGCAGGCATAGGGGATGTCGCCGAACGCGAACTGGTCTTCGTCGCCACCCTGATTGAAGACAGGGTTCTTCAAGTTCTGATGCGGCACGATGTCGTTTGCGCCCAGAATCATCAGGTAGTCAGGCATGAGCGCGCGGTAGACGCCGTCAATCGCCTGCTTGTTCTGTTTGAAGTCGCCTGCGTTGGTGACGGGCGGCGCATTCAGCTTCTTCATAGTAGCCGCATCGTCCAGCGCAACGAAGCGCGTCGCAATGCCACGCTTTTTATCTGCGGCGACGAGGCGCTTGATGGCGGCCTCTATCTTCGGCAGCCCTTTGCCGTACTTGCTCCTGAGAGCCGAGAGATTGGTTACAATGACTTTGTCATCCATTATCTTTTCTCCTCTGATGTCTGGCCTTTGAAATGAAGCCCGGACAAAAACGTGGAACTCTCTGAAAGATTGGTATCCGGAAGGACACACGGTCGGAAACTCTGTAAGTAGAGAAGCGGCATGAGCCGCGCACGAACCGTGTACCCGTATGTTAATCGCGGGCGTAGATTATCAACCCTGTGAAGAACTGCCGAGACTCTATTCCCCGCCGGATATTTTTGTCAAGAGATATAATTGCTGATTCGGTAGAGAGCCTTTAACCTTGCAGGTCATATGATACAAGCCCTGTAGCCTCACAAAAGAGAAGAACGCAAGGGGCTGGCTGCTTGAAGCCCCTTGCGTTCTCAGGATTCATCAGAACGTTAACTTACTTGGTCGGCGGCGGGTCTGTTGCCGCTGCGGGTTTCTCCGGGTTGACGCGGATGGTGCTGACATCCGGGTCAAGATAAAAATGGTTTGTGCCGGAGCCGCCGTCCATTGGGTCGGCGTTGATTGTATAGAAGGCTCTCTGGCCGTTTCCGGCGGGAGTGACATTCAGGGTGTAGACGTAGCCTTGTACCGTTGGCGGATTAGCCGCAAATCGCTCATCTTCGAGCGAGCCTGCTTTGCTCAACTGCTCGAACGTGCCGTAATCGCCACGATGACCGAGCGCATAGTCAGCCTGAATTTTTCTTAACGCATCCAACTGCTGGACAGCCGCATTTTCGTTGGCGCGACGAATGCCTTGCTTCCACCCGAAGACACCGACGCCGACGAGAATGCCTATGATGGCGATGACTATCATCAGCTCCATCAGGGTAAACCCGCTCTCCCCGCGGCGTGTCCTTTGACGATTATTTCGCATATAAACTCCTTCGAATAATTTCATTAAACCTACACGAGTCGGCCTCAAAAAGGTTCCGCTAATTTCACTCTCTTCAGATACAGAACGGAGCGCCCGTGGTTGCTCCAACCACTAATATTACTACACGCGCCCACCCTCCGTCACATCCGAAAGGCAAAAGTAAAAATGCAAAATTAAAAGGTGGAGAGGATAAAAGGCAACTATACATCTCTTTATCTATCAAAGTGGTTCGACACATTACTTTTTAATTTTGCATTTTTACTTTTGCCTTGCTTCAGGCCATCCCCAGCCGCGCTCTGTGCATCGGAAACGTGCGGCTTCCGACTTAAACATGTAGAATAAGCAGAGTTTCGGCCATTTGATGCAAGAATTTTCCATGAGACGATTGCAGACAGCAGACAGAGGAGAGGCGCAGGCGTTGACGAACGCGGCTGCGGGACGCGTCGAGCGCCTTCAGGAGGCCATAGAGAGCGTCATCAAGGGCAAGCCCGAAGCGGTGCGCCTGGCGATTGTGACGCTCATTGCCGGAGGCCACCTGCTTATAGAGGACGTGCCCGGCGTCGGCAAGACCACGCTGGCGCAAGCCCTTGCACGCGCCCTCGACTGCTCTTTCCAGCGCATACAGTTTACCTCCGACCTGCTTCCTTCCGATGTCATAGGTCTCTCTATCTACAACCAGCACTCAGGGATTTTCGAGTGGAAGCCCGGCCCAGTGTTCGCCAACGTCGTGCTGGCAGACGAGATCAACCGCACGACTCCAAAGACGCAATCGGCGCTCTTGGAAGCCATGGCCGAGAGCCACGTCACGGTCGAAGGCATCACGCACCAGTTGCCGGAGCCTTTCATAGTCGTCGCCACACAGAACCCAATCGAGCATCACGGGACTTACCCGCTGCCGGAATCGCAACTGGATCGCTTCATGCTGCGCCTGCGTATAGGATACCCGGATGCATTGGACGAGAAGCAGATAATACGCGACCGCGAGCGCGCAGAGCCTCTGGAAGTCTTGCGGCCTGTGATGACCGGCGAAGACATACACGAATTACAGCAGGCCGTTGCGGAAGTCACGGTGGACGATGCGCTCATAGATTACCTGATGCGGATTGTGGCGGCGACGCGCGATTCCGAGATGCTCGATTTAGGCGTCAGCCCGCGTGGAACCCTGGCGCTCTTTCGCGCCGCACAGGCTCTGGCCTTAACAGAAGAGCGCAGCTATTGCGTGCCGGACGACATCAAGCGCCTGGTGCTTCCCATTTTCGCTCATCGCCTCGTCGTCAGCTCCCGCTTCTCCTCATCCCTGCGCCGCTCGGAAGAGGCCGAAGCCGTTCTGCGCGAAATTATGAAGACCGTCAGCGTTCCACTTTAAGAAGTCCAGAGAGTCTGGAGAGTCTGGAGAGTCTAGAGAGTGAAAAGAAAGTCGCTTTGACTCTCTGGACTCTCTAGACTCGTTCGTTAATGAGTTCTTTAGTTAAAAAAGTTGGCGCGTGGCGTAACGCCATTTTGGGCACGTCGCTGGTGCTGATGGGATTGGTGGCGGCGACGATTACTGTGCTGGCGCGGCGCACGGAGGATGCTGAGCTTGCGTCTGCTGCGGCCATCGCTTCGCTTGTCATCGCGGCGCTGTTGACGATTTTCGTCGTTCCGCCTCTGGCGCGTTCGGCGCGCTCGGAGTTCGTGCGGGTTGATCTTCCGTTCGAGATAACAAAAGGCGGGCTTGTTTTCCTGTGCGTGCTCGGAGTGGTTGCATTCGCCGCGTGGAACACGGGCAACAATCTTCTGTTCCTTGTCTTCTCGCTTCTGCTTTCAACCGTCTTTGTCGCGTGGGCTGCGGCGCGCACGAGTTTGCGCGACATGGTAGTGAAGGCGCGCTTTCCGGATCACATCTTTGCCGGAGAGCCTGCGCCTGTGATTGTGACCTTAAGGAACGCCAAGCGATTTTTTCCGTCCTTCTCCGTACTGGTCGAAGCGCGTGGGCCGGATGAAGCGCAAGCTGCTGCGAAGCGGCGTAGAAGACGAAAGCGTCTCAGGTTTGCCAAGCGAGCATTGGCCTACTTCATGTATGTGCCGCATCGCGCGGCAGCCGAACAGAGAGTCGAACAGCTTTTCGAAAAGCGCGGGCATGTGCTCATCACAGGCTTTGAAATCTCAACACGCTTTCCCTTCGGCTTCTTTCGCCGCCGCCGCAGGCTTCGCGCGCGTAATGTTGACCTCATCGTGTACCCCAAGCCTGAGCCTATCAGCGACGAGCTGCACCTGCTGCCGATGAACGCGGGGCAGCATCTCTCTTTACGGCGCGGCGCTGGCTTCGATCTCTTTTCGCTTCGTGATTACCAGCCGCAGGACGACCTGCGGCACATTGACTGGAAGGCCACCGCGCGCTCGCGCCGTCTCACCGTGCGCGAGTTCACAGCGGAAGACGAGCGCCGCATCACCATCGCTCTGGATACCAGAATCCCGCGCGGCACGAATGATGAGATGAGCAAGCGTTTTGAAAGCAGCGTCAAATATGCTGCATCGCTGATATCGCACTTTATCACCGAGCAAGTCGAAGTGCGCCTTGCGCTTGGAGACGAGATGGGGCGGTACGGCACAGGGCAGGAGCATCTCTATCGTTGCCTGCGGCGGCTGGCGCTCGTCGCGCCAAGCCTTGACGAAGCGACGGCTATACAGCCGCAGGCGATTGAAGCCGAGCGTGCGGAGACGGACGCGCTGGAGTCGCACATAGCGGACGGCAACTTTGCCATCCTGCTCACGACTGCCGCGCCCGGCTCGATTCCGGCCAACGTCTGGCGCTCATCGTACGTCAAGTATTTTTAACAAGCGGCACGACACATAATACGATGAACCGCGAATCCGCACTAAACAGCACGAAATAGAGCCGAAGCTATTTCATGCTGTTTTTTTCTTCGCGTCATTTTTAGTGTGGATTCGTGGTTCATCTATTTTTTTTCTTCAAGCCTTCTGGATAAACGAAAGCCTGATTGTCATCTTACGTCCCGCATGACGTTGTTCTATACTAATCAGAGCTTGCACGATTCTGTAGATTAGAGGAAACAACCTTTTTGCTAACTGCTTCCGCCCTCGAAGCGCGCCCGCGCGACCTTCGGTATTCAAACGCGAGCCTCTGGGTAATCAGCCTCTGCTTTATCTTCTCCGGCGCAACCGGATTGATTTACGAAGTCCTGTGGGCGCGTATGCTTGGCCTGGTCTTCGGCGCGACGACGTTTGCCATCAGCACTGTGCTGGCGGCATTCATGGGCGGCCTTGCGCTGGGGAGTGCGGCGGCGGGGCGTATGGGGGCGAAGATAAAGCGCCCGCTTCGCGCTTACGGCTTGATTGAGATAGCCATTGCCCTGTATGCGCTCGCCGTGCCGTTCCTGTTCGGCCTAATTGACAATCTTTATGCGCTCATCTGGACGGAGTTCCGTCCGGGCTTCTATGCCTTCAGCCTGTGGCGCTTCGTGCTGTCGTGCGCCGCGCTGCTCATCCCGACCGCTTTGATGGGAGCGACCTTGCCGGTGCTCTCTGCTGCGCTCCTCTTACGCTCGCGCTCCGCCTCTTCAAATGCTGTCGCGCGCCTTTACACCTGCAATCTGGGCGGCGCAATCCTGGGCACGCTCGCAGCCGGTTTCATACTGCTTCCGCTCGTCGGCTTAAGAGCCACCATCTGGACGGCTGCCCTCATCAACATCATCGTCGGCATCGTAGCCATCATCGCAGACCGTAGCGAAACCAAGACGGCTGCGCTCCAAGATAAAGCCGCTGCGTCCATACGGCGCGATGCGAGAGAGTTGCAGGCAACTGAAAGCGAGAGCGCTGAAAGGGAAGAGCTTGAAGAAGCGCCGGAGCGTGCGAGCGAACGCGTGCAGGCAGGACGCAAGAGATTCTGGCTCCTGTGTGCAGCCGTTTCCGGCTTCGTCACCATCAGCACGCAGGTCGCATGGACACGCGTGCTGACGATGATTATAGGCTCAAGCACGTACGCCTTCAGCCTCGTCGTCGCGCTCTTTCTGCTGGGACTTGCGCTCGGCGCATACATCGTCGGGCGCACGCGTCTACAGGCAAGGCTGCGCCCGGCGCTCGTGGTTGTAGAGCTTCTGACGGGCGCGAGTATTCTATTGAGCATCTGGTTCATTAACAGAGCGCCGGGGCTTCTCTTTTATCAGGGCACGCGGCTGGGCATTAACTCCTGGACGGGCTTGCTCGCGCTGCAAGGAGCAATCGCGGCGCTCATAGTCCTGGTGCCCGCTGTGTTGATGGGTATGGTGATGCCGCTGGTGCTCGTCTGGGCGGAGCACGCGCGGGTCGCATCCGTTCGCATGGTCGGGCGCAGTTACGCCGTCAACACACTGGGCGCAATTGCGGGCGCATTTCTGACGGGCTTTCTGTTTATCCCGAAAATCGGCACGCGATTTACAATCCTGTTCGCAGGCTGGCTCTGTCTAATCGTCGCGGGACTTGCTTACAAGCCTTTGCGCGGGAGCGCGGACACGCTTCTCTTGCGGCGAATCTTAACCATCACTGCGGCCACAGTGCTTCCTCTCTTCCTGTTCCGCTTCGTGCCGCGTCTCAACAGCGCAGACCTCTCCATAGGCGTTTATGATCGACTGGCGCGCGGGCTTGCTCATTCACAGGGAAGCGCCGCCGGAGGCGAAGGCAAAGTCTTCAGCCCGCAGACGAATCGTGTACTGATGTACGAGGAAGGGCCGACGGCGACCGTGACCGTGCGAGAGGATTGGGGCATCACGTCTATGGCGATTAACGGTCGCACGAATGCCTCGGATAATTTCGCTGCGGACGGCGACATGGCAACACAGGTCATGGTAGGACAGTTGCCGCTACTGATTGCACCGCGCACGGAGAATGCTTTGATTGTCGGCTACGCTTCGGGCGTCAGCGTCGGCTCTATGCTGCAATCCGAGCTTCGCACGCTCGAATGCGTAGAGCTTGAGCCGGTGACGGTCAAAGCCGCCGAGCTGTTTTTCGAGCACGTCAACAATCGCCCGACTAAAGACCCCAGACTTCGCTTAATCATAGACGATGCGCGAACCTATCTTCGCGTAGTGCCCACACAGTACGACATCATCGTCAGCGAGCCGAGCCATCCGTGGGTGCCGGGCGTAGCTAATCTCTTCACGCAAGAGTTTTTCGAGTTGGGTCGTGCAAGGCTGCGTGAAGAAGGAGTCTTCGTCCAGTGGGTGCAGATTTACCAGCTTTCGACGGACAGCCTGCGCTCTGTGCTGGCGACTTACCAGAGCATCTTCCCGCACGTCATGATGTTTCGCGTCGGCGGCGCGACCGAGGGTAAGGATTTGATTCTGGTCGGCAGCCGCACTCCTCTCTCGCTCAACATGGTCGAAGAGCGTATGCGAGATGCACGCATTCAAGCGGAGCTTGCACGCATAGGCATTCGTGAGAAGCGGGATGTAGAAGCGTGGTACGTCTGCAACGAAGCGGAGCTTGCCCCGGCTGTAGCCGGTGCGCCAATCAACACGGACGACAACATGCGCATCGAAAATCGCGCCCCGCGCGAAGCCTTCCTGCCTTTGATGAAAGCCAACTCCGCGTGGATAGAGAAGCTCGCGGCGGAAGCTAGCAGCAAGCAGCAATGAGAAGAATGCCAGCCGTTTCAAGCCCCTGTAGGGGCGAAAGATTGTAGCCCACGGCGCAAGCCGTGGGGATGATGCTAATAAAAAGTAGAAGCCCCGGCAGGGGCGAAAGAAATTTCGCGTTGAGAATCTTTCGCCCCTTTCAGGGGCTTTCTCTTCTTTTTCGTTACCGATTACCCACGGCTTGCGCCGTGGGCTACATTCTATCGCCCCTTTCAGGGGCTAAAGAACTTGCTAATGCCCAAATTCTTCCGGCCAGGCTTTATCGCAGGGCTTTGATTATCTCGTCGGCTGCGCGTTCGCCGCCGCGAATGCAGTCCGGTAGCCCTGCGCCGTGATAAGCGTTGCCCGCCAGTTGAAGTGTGCCGAGCGCGTAGACCCTCTGCTTGATGCGCGCGACTCTCTCCAGGTGCCCGATCATGTACTGCGCCATAGAGCGCGGCCATTTCTCGACCACGGAAAAAAGAGGCGGCCTTTCGATTCCCAGTAGCTCGCGCAAATCCTGAAGCACGCGCCGGGTCATCTCTTCTTCGTCAAGCGCGAACATTTCCGGCTGCAGCGCGCCGCCGACGAAGGCACGTAATAAAGCATGGCCTTCCGGCGCGCGTCCTTTGAATTTCACGCTCGTGAAAGTGCAGGCGAGGATGGTGCGTCGCTCATTGAACGGCACGACGAAGCCGAAGCCGTCCAGAGGGTGCGGGATGTCCTCGCGTCGCCAGCCGAAGTTAATCGTTGCAGTCGAAGCGTAGGGAATCGCTTCAAGCTCGGAAGCCAGTTGCGTATCCACATCGCCGAGGAGCGCGCCCGCAGCATAACCTGGAAGCGCAAGGCAGACCGCACCGGCCCGAATCGTTTCCACGTCAGTTTGAATCGCCCACTCTTTCTTCTCTTTGTCGAACGAGATTCGCTCGACACACGTGTTGAGGCGCAGCGCACCATCCGGCAAGCGCGCGGCAAGAGTGTCCGAGAGCAACTGCATGCCTTCATCGAAAGAGAGAAAGAGGCTGTAGCGTGCGCCGCTAGTGCTTTTCATCTCCTCGCGGCTCACTTTGCGCCGCCCCGTCCACATAGCCCAGATAAGGCTGCGATGCCTGCGCTCCATTTCAAGGAAGCGCGGCATGGTGGCCTTCAGACTCAACTTCTCTGGGTCAGCCGTGTAGATGCCGCCGACCATCGGCTGCGCCATGCGCTCAAGAGCTTCACGCCCGAAGCGGCGACGCACGAACTCCGCCAGACTCTCGTCCGTAGAGCCATTCGCGCTCGTGCGACGCGGCAATATCAGCTCCAGAGCCATACGCGCTTTCCCGCGCCAACTGAAAATTTTTGAGGTGGCGAACGGCCAGAGACGCGACGGCGCTAAAAGCTGAAAGCCTTCGGGGACGGGAAGCAGTCTTCCTTTACGCACTATGAAACTGCGGCGATGCGTGGGATTGGTTTGAATCAGACGCGGCTCAAGGCCAATGCGACGGGCAAGCTCAAGGGCTTCCGGCTTCTCTGAGATGAAAGAATCCGGCCCGGTCTCAAGCAGGAACTCATCCTGCCTGCGCGTCCTGATAGTGCCTCCGACACGGGATGAACGCTCAAGCAGCAGCACTTCAAGAGAGGTGTTTGAAGTTTCCCGGCTACGCTCTATGAAGCGATGCGCTGCGGCAAGGCCGCTGATTCCGCCGCCAATGACGACTACCCTGCGAAACTTTTTCCCTTCGCTATGCATTTCAAAAATTCTTTAATGCGGATATAAGATAAAGAGAATCAACCACGAATCCACACGAATCCACACGAACGAAAAATATGTCTCTTTCCGTGTTGCTTCGTGTGGGTTCGTGGTTAATCAGTTCTTCTGCTAATCATCTGTTCAGACGAAAGCGAGTCCGCTATGTAACTTCTAAATCACGCTTCTTTAGTTTTAACTTCCTTCCATGCTCTAAGCAGCCGTCGCTCCTTTTCAGGCTCAAGACCCGCGTGGCGTACAGCATCACTCGAACGCTTGGAATCCCATGCGAGAGTATCCAGAATGGTCTCTGCCAATGGACGAAATTTCAAGCCTGCCCGGATTGCTTTGTCGCAGTTGGTTGCTTGAAAACCCGCCCTCTCATATCTCTTTGGAATCCACAAAGGCATCTCCGTCCAGGGCTTCACCTCTAACTCAAGCAGAAACTCGTCGCTCACCCAGGTAAACGAAGCATCGCTTCCAGTGGCAGCGCGGCACTCTTCCAATAGCTTACTCATAGCCAACCTGTAATCCGGCCCCGTGACGTTGTACGTGCCCGTCTCTACACTCTCAAGCATGTGCATGACCCACTCCGCCACGTCCCTGACATCGACGAACTGCTTCGGGCGGTCAGGCTCGCCCGGTGCCAGCACTTCGCCCCCGCGCGCCACACGGCTCGGCCAGTAGGTGAAACGGTCGCTGTAATCATGAGGGCCTACGATTAGCCCTACGCGAACGTTGACGGCGCGTCCCTGCATGACGCGCTCAGCCTCTTCTTCGCAGAGCGCTTTCAGTCCTCCGTAAGCTTCGCCGTAGTTGACCGCGATAATCGGGCCTGTTGGAACAATCTCTTCCGCGTCCTTCAACTGTTCGGCTGTAATCTGGTTGACGGGAGTTGACTCGTCAACCTGCGATGCTTCTGAATCGGAATAGACGGAGATGCTTGAGATGAAGACGTAGCGATCAACGGCGTCTTTCAAAGCTTCAGCAGATGCGCGCACAACTCCCGGCACATAACCACAAGTGTCAATCACGGCATCCCAGCGGCGGCCACGCAGCGCGCTCAAGTCTCCACGCCGGTCACCGCGCAGGCTTTCGACTTGCGGGAATAGCTCAGGATGACGACCGCGATTAAAGAGCGTGACACGATGCCCGTGCTCCGTGGCCGTCTCGACCATTTGACGACCCAAAAAAACCGTTCCGCCCAGAATCAAGATATTCAAGATGCGCGCTCCTCAGCGTTATTGTAGGGGCAGGGCTAGTCCCTGCCCGTATCAGCGAAGCTGATAATCAAGTGTCGTGACGTTTCAAGATTGAATCTATCTCATCTTGATAATCGCTCTGACGAGCGATACGGGCAGGGACTAGCCCTGCCCCTACAAGATAGCAGGTCGCATCAATCCCGGAAGACAGCAATCAGACGGGAAGGCACAGGCTTTTACTCCGCGTGTGCCTGAGAATCGCGGAGTGGCTCTTTCATCCGTGCGCTCAAGAATAAGCTCTCGAATCATCTTGATGAAAGATGGGTGCGTGCCTGCGGTCGCTGCTCTTATCATGTTAATGCCAAGCTCTTCGGCAAGCTGACGCGCCTCCGTGTCCAGATCATAAAGCACCTCCATGTGATCGGAGATGAAGCCTATGGGCGAGACGACCAGATAGCTCGCGCTAGCGTCCTTCAACTCTCTGAGATAATCGCAGATGTCCGGCTCAAGCCAGGGTTGTGTGGGCAGGCCACTGCGGCTCTGAAAGACCAGCCGCCACTTTTCATGACCGGCGGCTTCGGCCACAAGGCGCGAGGCTTCCAAAAGCTGCGCTTCATAATCGGAGTTGTCGGCCATAGTCTTGGGGATACTGTGCGCGGTAAAGACAAGCTGTGCATCTGGTCTTCGCTCAGCCGGAATCTGCTCGAAGGCTGCGCGGACATGCTCTACATTCGCTTCTATGAAGCCCGGATGATTGTAGAAGACACGCAGCTTCTCTATGCGCGGCGCACGCTCGCCAACTTCCGCACGCGCTCGCTCTATATTTTCCATGTACTGGCGGCAACTGGAATAAGAGCTGTAAGCGGAAGTGACGAAACAGAGCGCGTTCCTGATTCCATCCGATGCCATACGTCGAACAGTATCGGTGAGCATAGGATGCCAGTTGCGATTGCCCCGGTAGACCGGGAGACGCAGGCCGTTCTCCGCCAGTTCCTTTTCGAGCGCGGTGATTAAGGCTCGGTTCTGCGCGTTGATGGGGCTTACGCCGCCGAACATCTCGTAATGATGCGCAACTTCCAGCATACGCTCGCGCGGCACATTGCGCCCGCGCAGCACGTTTTCCAGAAACGGCATCACTTCATCTATCCCCTCCGGCCCGCCGAAGGAGAGGATTAAGATTGCATCAAAAGCCTGGAGTCTGGAGTCTGGAGTCTGGAGTCTCATAGTTTTGAATTACGAACTTGTATGTATTCGAACCTCCTGACAATAACCAACCTCTGACTCCAGACTCTAGACTTTAGACTCCAGACTTAATTCGTGTACGGCTTCGACGAGCGCGATGACGTTATCGACGGGCGTTTCGGGCAGAATGCCGTGACCAAGATTGAAGATATGGCCGGGGCGTCCCCGTGCTTGATCCAAAATTCGCTTGGCCTGTGCGCGTATGAAATCAGCATCGGCGAACAGGGCTATAGGATCAAGATTGCCCATGACGGCAACGTCTCCAAGCCTTCGCCATTCTTCGTCCAACTGAACGCGCCAGTCCAGACCAATGACATCGCCTCCGGCTTCGCGCATCAACTCCAGAAGTGTAGCCGTGCCTGTACCGAAATGTATGACGGGCGTGCCGGGAGTGATGTTCCGTATAACCTCGCGCGTGTGCGGCAGAACGTATTCGCAGTAATCGTCCGGACTTAAACAGCCGACCCAGGAGTCGAAGAGTTGTACGGCTTGCGCGCCCGCTGCAATCTGCGCGTTGAGGTACTTGGAGAGCGCGCGTGCAAGACGCGACATCATCTCGTGCCATGCGCCCGTGTCCATGTACATCATGCGCTTGGTGTGTATGTAGTTCTTCGAGCCGCCGCCTTCCGTCATGTAAGAGGCAAGCGTGAAGGGAGCGCCGCTGAAGCCAATGAGGGGAAGATTTGAGGGCAGGGCATTTCGCGTTAGCCGTATCGCCTCGAAGACGTAAGCGAGGGCATCCACATCCTCTACTTCGCGCAGGCGCTCTACGTCCGTGCCGCTTCTGACGGGGTTGTGTATGACCGGGCCTTCGCCTTTGGCGAACTCCAGATCAATGCCCATCGGTTCGAGTATCAGAAGAATGTCTGCGAAGATGATGGCGGCATCAACCTTCAGTCGCTCGGCGGCATAGACCGTCACTTCCGTTGCGACTTCGGGCTTCTTGCACAACTCCAGAAAGGTGTGGCGCGCGCGCACTTCTCTGTACTCCGGCATGTAGCGCCCCGCCTGACGCATCAGCCAGACGGGCGTGTACGGCACAGGCTCGCGGCGGCAGGCGCGCATGAACGGGCTATCATAAAGCGGGTCTGGCGCATGCACGCTCCGTTGCTCTTTTTGACTCAATTCGATTTCTCTCGTTTCTAATCTCCCTTTTACGGCTCGGCAGGTGGCCGCTGGATTTCCCAAACACCTGCGCCTGGCGTTATAAAGGGGAGTTTCAGGCTTGCCTGTTCAGACTACAATAGGACGGGGCTTAAGCGCGAGTGAGCATGCGGCCTGAGCGAGCTTGAGATTTCAACTACTGTAAGGAAAGCGTTCGCATCGCAGGATTTTCGGCGGCAAAAGCGCTATTAGCTGTTTTCCGCAAAATAAGTGTCACAAACCGCCGGGTTGCGGTGTTTACGCTATGGAAGCAGCAAAAGGCCAGCTTTTCGAGCAGTTGAGAGAAGAACGGGATGAGCGAACGAGCTAGAGCGTTGTTAGACTCTGTGCCAAACGAAATCGAGACGACCGCCGCCGCCGGGCTGGGCTTCGATGAAGCCTTCACGCTGCATCACCGCGCTGTCTTCCGCACAGCCCGCGCCCTGGTGCGCGACACAGGGCTGGCCGAAGACGTGACGCAAGAGGTCTTTCTAAGGTTCTATAAGAACATGGACTCGACGCCGAAGGATGAGCTTTTGAGAGCCTGGCTCCTGCGCGTGACGATGAACGTGGCGCGTAACACCCTGAGAGGTCAGGGTCGCGCGACGGCTCGCGAAGAGGAATACGCCAAACAGGCCGCAGATGACGGCTCATTCACAGCCGAGCCGGAAGTGGATTTCGAGCGCCGCGTACAGATTGAAGAGACGCGCCGCGCTCTTGAAAAGATTAAGGAGCCTATGCGTAGTTGCTTGCTACTGAAGCAGCAGGGGCTTTCGTACCGCGAGATAGCGGAGACGCTTTCGATTAACGAAGCTAACGTCGGAAGCCTGATTGCGCGCGGGCGCAAGGAATTTGTCAGGGTGTACGGCAAGATCGGAGGACACTGATGCGAGAGTTTTGTCTGACAGAAGAAGTCATACAGCAGTTCGTTGACGGCGAACTCTCCAAGGAACAGTCGGAAGCTGCGGCAGCGCATCTGGCAGGGTGCGACGAGTGTGCAAGCCTGCTGGACGAGGTCGAGCAGGGTAACGCGCTCATGATGGAAGCGTTCGCGCCGGAGATGAGCCTTTCCGTCCCGACCGTTCGCCTGCGCGAGCGACTCGACGCGGCGATTGCCGAACTGGAGCCGCGCCGTAATGCTTCGAGTGAAACCACAGGCTCACGCGCACGCAACTGGTTTGGCTCTCTCTTCGGTTCATTCTCTTTCACGCCGCAGCAGGCTTTCGGCTTTGCGAGCCTTGCCGTCATCGTGGCCTTCGCCGCAATCTTCGCCGTCATACAGTTGCGTTCCAATAAGGACACGCAGACGACGGTTGCCGATAAGAAAGTCGTGCAGCCAAAAGCCGAGCAGTCACCAGCGCCGGTAGTGAAGGGCGGAGATGAGAATCCTGTAGCGCCGACACCGGCTCCAACTATTGAGCAAGCTAACGCGGGGTACAATCCAAATCAGCGCAGGGTCAATAGAAAGCGGTCTGGCAACATGGTTGATACTGTTCAGCCTCCTGACAGAACGCCGCCTGAGACTAGAGTGCCGACTAAGCTTTTGCCGGGCGAGCAGGGCTATCTTGAAGCGATTGCTTCTTTGACGACTGCTATCGAAGTTAATAAGGACGATGTGTTGAAGCCTACGGTGCGCGCAGACTATGAGCGCAATCTGGCGCTCGTTGACCAGGCCATTGCCAGCACGCGCCAGCAGGCGAAACGCAATCCCAATGACCGTAACGCGGCGGAATTTATGTACACGGCTTACCAGAACAAGATAGAGCTTTTGAGCGTCGTGGCGGATCAAACGCGCATGGCGTCACGCTAGATGAGTCGGAACTGGAAGTAACTAGAGATGAAACGAAACGCCTTATTATTAATCATCGCAGTGGTCGTGCTTATCTGTTCGGCGACTGCATCGAGCGCCCAGAAGAAGGATAAGGACAAGCTCAAGGACAGGGACTTTGAGCAGGGCGAGCAGATGGAGCGAACCATTCCCGCGAGCCAGAACGTTGTCCTCTCCGTCTGCATGGCATCGGGCGAGATACAGGTTCACGGCTGGGACAGACCAGAGGTGAAGGTCACTGCCACGAACGTCCGCCAGCTTGAGCTACAGGGCGGCGGGCTTAATCCTTCGCAGCGCGTGGAAGTGCTCGCCTCCAACCGCTCACGCACAGCGATTGAAGAGCCTCTGGCCGCAGATTGCCATGCGAGTAGCGATCTGGAAATTAATGTGCCGCGCGGCGCAACCGTTGTCGTCAAGCTTCGCAACGGCAACATAGAAGTCTCTCAAGTGGCCGTCGCGCGCATTGAAAACACCAGCGGCGACATTTCTATCAGCAAGGTGACGAACGGCGTCGAAGCCGTCACCATCAGCGGCGATCTTGATTTGACGGATTCCGGCGGGCGCGTGCGCCTGCGCACCGTCGGCGGTGATATTGATGCCACCAATATTAAAAGCGTAGAACCGGGCGACGACTTCAATGCCAGCTCGACGGGCGGCGACATAGATATTGTAGCTGTGTCTCTGTCCAGCGTGAGCGCCAGTACGACGAGCGGTATGATTACCCTGACAGGACAGCTTGCTCGTCGCGGCAAATATGAATTGAATACTTTTTCCGGCGACATAGAATTGAATATCTCGCAGGACTCGGCTTTTCGTATCAACGCCAGAGCGCCGCAGGGCAGTATCACTACGGATTTCGCCATCAAGTCCGCGAACGACACCGATTCACAGAACCTGCTCGAAAGCGGCATCCTGACGGGCACGTACGGCTCTGGCGACTGGGCAAGCCTCACTGTACACAGCTTCTCTGGAGGGGTGCGCCTGCAAAAGCGTTAAGCGGCGCACCGCCTCTCCTTCTCTCTTTGCTTTCCTCGCAAGAATTTCCCGAAGAAAACAGTACGAGCAAGCGGGAAAAAATTCTGTCACAAAACAGGAGCGGGCGGTGTTTTCCCTTATAGAGCCACTTGAAAAGCAGGGATGAGGGCGGAGGGATGAGGGATGAAAGTTAGACAAAGCCTGACGGCTTTGATTCTACTTTTTAATCACGCCGAATGCGTGTCCCAACTCATCCCTCATCCCTCCGCCCTCATCCCTTATAGAAAGGCAGTCCTGAGATGAAATACAAATTACTACTCGTTTCGCTGCTCGTTGTAACCACATTCGCTACTGTGCCGACGCGAAGCTTCGAGCGTTTTTCCCGAACACTGACTTTAACAAATCACTGGGCGATGGCCGCTCTTTTCTGGAGCAATGTGCTTGACCTGCCCGCAACCGCCGACCAGAGTGCTGCTTCTCTTGCGCCGGAGGCGAGGACTGTTGGGAGCGCCGCGTCCAAAGGGGACACGCAGGAGGAGTTTCGCTGGCAGGGGCGAGTTCAGGCGGGACAGACCGTAGAGATTAAGGGCGTCAACGGCAGTGTGAGCGCGGAAGGCTACGGCGGTAATCAGGTAGAGGTCGTCGCCAACAAGCGTGGACGCCGCAGCGATACTAAAGGGGTGGAGATACGCGTTGTGGAGCATGCCGGAGGCGTGACCATCTGCGCCGTTTACCCTTCGGACGATGCCTCGCGCCCGAACGATTGCCAGCCGGGACGCGCCGGGCACATGAACGTGCGCGATAACGACGTGGAAGTAAATTTCGTAGTTAAAGTCCCGACAGGCGTGGGCTTCTCTGGCCGCACGGTCAATGGCGGAGTCGAAGCGCAGGGAATCGGAGGCGATGTCGAAGCGACCACGGTTAACGGCGACATCACCATAGATGCTTCCGGCATCGCGCGGGCGAAGACCGTCAACGGCTCAATCAAAGCCGCTATGGGAAGCGCAAGCTGGGCTAACGAGTTGAGCTTCGGCACCGTCAACGGCAGCATCACGCTCGATTTTCCATCTGCCCTGAGCACCGATGTGCGTGCCGAGACCTTGAACGGCGATCTCTCGTTTGATTTCCCAATGATTACGCAAAGCGCGCAGGAGGGCGGGCGCGGGCGACCCAAGCGCGTCTCTGCCACCATCGGCAGCGGCGGGCGCAACCTTGTGCTCAAGACCATTAACGGCGACATACGCCTCAGACGCGGCTCAGACCGAGCGATGTAATTGATCGAGTTACCTTGAAAGGAATAGAAGAGCGATGAATAGACGAATTGTATGTATGTGGCTTGCGCTGGTCGCACTGGTTGCTGCCGGGAGCACGGTCGTGCTGGGGCAGGACAGGGTGCAGGAGGAGTTTCACCAGACTTACCAGCTCGCGCCGCAGGGGCGCATACAGTTGGAGAACATCAACGGCAACGTACGCATCACGGGTTGGGATCGCAACGAGGTGAAGGTGGATGCCGTCAAGTGGGCTTACACGCGCGAGCGCCTGAACGAAGCCCAGATCGTTGTTGACGCGAGCACAGACAATATAAGCATCTCCACCAAGTACCCGCAGCGCAGCCAGACCTTCAGGGATGACCGCGAAGGAAAGCTCAATAATCCTGCGACCGTTGAGTACACGCTCTTTGTGCCACGCAGCGCGCGAATTGATGCGGTCGAGCTTATCAACGGCAACATGAGCCTAGAGGGTTTGACGAACGACGTTCGCGCCTCAAGCATCAACGGCAACGTTTTGGCGCGCGGACTCATGGGCGAAGCCAAGCTCGCCACCATCAACGGCAATCTGGAAGCGACCTTCAATCAACTGGACGCAGCGAAGTCAATCGCTCTGACCTCCGTTAATGGAAACGTCACGATTACGATTCCTTCCGACGCGAGCGCTTCCCTGAGAGCCAGCAATGTTCACGGAGGCATACAGAACGACTTCGGTCTTCCGGTCAGAAAAGGCGAGTATGTCGGCTACGACCTGGCGGGGCAACTGGGTCAGGGCACGACGCGCATCAAGCTGGCGAACGTCAACGGCGAGATAACGATTCGCCGCGCGCAGGACGGTCGTCAACTTAGCCAGGCCACAAATCTTCTGACTATCAGAGAGGACAGCAGGAGCAAGGCAGATAAGGACAAGGCAGACAAAGAAGAAAAGGCAGACATGAAGGAGGCTATGCGAGAGGCGCGCGAGGCGCAGCTTGAGGTATCACGCGCACAGCGAGACTCGGCTCGCGCTATGCGCGACAAGCAGAGAGATATTGAGCGCGCCAACCGCGAAGCCGGAAACCCTGTTATCGATTCAAGCGAGAGCTACAACCGCTATCGCTTAATCGACCGCGATTCAAAGAGCTTCGCCGTGAGCGGGATGCCGCGCGTTACGGTCGAGACCTTCGATGGCGCTATCAACGTGCGCGCGTGGGACAAACAGGAGGTCTCGTATACGGCCATCAAGCGCGCGGACAATCAGGAGAACATGCAGGGAATTCGCATCACCGCCGAGCAGCGAGGGGACGAAGTCGTCATCCGTGCAGAGTTTGATGGAGCGACAGCCAGTCGTCTGGGTAATGTTCGAGCGGAAGTGCCTATAGAGGTATTCGTGCCGCGCTCGGCTAATCTAAACATCTCTTCAAAAGATGGACGCCTCAGCATTGAAAGCGTTTCGGGCGAAGTGATTGCGAAGACCGGCGACGGCGCGGTCGAAGTGCGCGACTCAAAAGGGAGCCTGATTGTTGAGACGGGCGACGGTCGCATTCGCATCTCCAATTTCGACGGCACAGCGCAAGCTAAGACCGGCGACGGCGGTATCACACTGGACGGTCGCTTTTCTCGCCTCTCTGCTTCGACCGGCGACGGCACTATCTCGCTCGCATTGCCTGCGGATGCAAATGCCACCGTCGAGACCAACGCCGAGTCGGTCAACAACGACGGAGTTGCGATGGGCGAAGACAATGACGAGTCGAAACGCGTACGCCGCTGGCGTGTAGGGTCTGGCGGAAATCTGCTCACCCTTAAAACAGGCGATGGCCGCATCCTCCTGCGTCGTTCAGGTGCTCAGTAAAGACGGGTTACTGAGCATGAAAAGCAGGGATGAGGAATGAAAAGGAACGAAGAGAATTGATTTCATTGATACATCGGCTCATTGAATCAATGATGAAATGAACCAATGAATCAATTCTCTTCCGTCCCTCATCCCTGCTTTTCGGTATTGACTTTTTAAGGGAACAAACGCGCAACGGGTCTCGTCTAATACAGCTTGAGCGGGCTTGCCCTGTATCCACAGCCACGGCCAGACCGTTGTTCAAAGCCACACGCGGGCACGTTCACTACAAATTTATAGAACAAGAGAGAGTTAATACAGTGAAACTCTATCCCTCGTGCTCTGCCGGATTGTTTGGAGCGAAGGAAATGAAAAAAGCTCTAATGCTGCTCGCCTTCATCCTAGCGGGCGCGTTTATTACTGCTCAGGCTCAACCGTCGCCCGATCCGGTGAAGAAACTGGACGCGAAAAATGACGGGAAGTCGAGCGCAAAGTCCGGTACATTGCTCCCACCGGAAAAGGCGCAGCCCGTTAGCATCGCGCGTTTTGATAAAGCGCCGGTCATTGATGGCAAACTCGACGACGAAGTCTGGAAGCAGGCGGTCGTCCTGGGTGATTTCTACCAGACCAGCCCGGGCGACAACATACAGCCTTCAAAGCCGACTAAGATGATGATCGGCTACGACTCTAAATTTCTCTATCTGGCTTTTCATTGTTACGACGACCCCGAAAAGATACGCGCGACGGTCGCCAAGCGCGACAACATTTTCACTGAAGATAACGTGCGCATCTTTCTTGATACCTTCAATGACCAGCGCCGTGCTTATGTCCTGGCCTTCAACCCTTACGGAGTGCAGCAGGACGGAATTATGACCGAAGGGTCTGGTACGGATTTCAATGTTGATATAGTGATGGAGTCGAAGGGCATCATCACCACAGACGGTTGGACGGTCGAGGCGGCTGTGCCCTTCAAGTCGCTTCGCTACGAAGCGGGCAAGGGTAAGCTCTGGGGATTTCACGCCTGGCGTAACATTGATCGCTTCAACGACGAGATTGATTCGTGGATGCCCAACTCGCGCGACAACTCAAGCTTTCTTAGTCAGGCCGGGCATCTGACGGGACTCGACAATATTTCGACCGAGCGTCAGATAGAGATAATTCCGAGCCTCACGCTTTCCGAGACCGCAAGACGTGTTCGCACCATCCCGAAGCCGTTGGTTGCAGCAAACGCGCTTCTTTATGATCCCGGTCGAATGGTCAACGAGCCTTTGAAGTTTGATCCGGGCGTGACGGCTAAATTCGGCATCACGCCGACGGTCACGCTCGATCTGGCAATCAACCCTGACTTCGCGCAGGTCGAGGCAGACCAAACCGTAGTTACCGCTAACCAGCGCTTCCCCATCTTCTTTCCAGAAAAGCGCCCCTTCTTCCTTGAAGGCATAGACATTTTTCAGACGCAGATTAGCGCCGTCAACACGCGTACCATCGTTGACCCTGACGTAGCAGTCAAGCTCACGGGCAAGCGCGGGCGCAACACCTTCGGCCTGATGCTGGCAAGCGACAACGCGCCCGGCAACTTCAGCGAAGACGAGCGCAACGACCCTGAGATTCTGCCTGACATACAGAGATTTTTAGATAAGAACGCTTACATAGGCGTGCTTCGCCTGAAGCGCGACGTGGGAAGAGAGAACAGCATTGGCTTCCTTGCCACCACCTACAACTTCATAGAGAACCATAATAATGTGGCGGGCTTCGACGGGCGTTTTCGTCTTGACCAGCAAACGGTCTTGAGATTTCAGGTCTTAGGCTCTAACTCGCGCAGCTTCTTCTATGATCCGAACATAGATGACAGCATCTATCGCACGGGCAACGGCTTCGCCTACGCTTTCCGTTATGAACAGAACGGCAGGCATTTTAGCTGGAACTATGACGCGCAGGGACGCACGCGTGATTATCGCGCGGACGTTGGCTTCATTCGTCGGCGCAACACAAATCGTCAGGGACTCTTCGCTCAATACACTTCAGAGCCGCAGCCTAAAGCCAAGATCATCTCGTACCGGATTTATAATGTGATTGAAACTAACTTTGATTGGCAGGGGCGCAGCCAGTTCGTTAATGACGAAGCGGAGATTATGTTCAACTTCCAGCGCAGTAGCTATCTGGGCGCAGGCGTGGACTTGGGTTACGAGCGGCTGATTGAAGAGGAATTCGGCACTCGTCGCAATCAGAATCAGGCTGGCGCATTCTTCGGAGAAGATTCCGAGCGCTCGACCCGGTACAGGAGCATATACTTTTTCGGCGGGACAACGCCGAGCAAAAAATATTCGACCTTCATGCTCTTCGTCTACAACCGAAATGTTTTTGATTATGACTTCGGCGGAGGCTCAAAATATCCGCGCGTCAGTCCGGCGGCGTTAATTGACCCTGACGCGCCGCTCGACCCCGGCCCCGGACGCAGCATTCGCATCGAATCTTACTTTGAGTACAAGCCTACGAATGTGCTCAACATACGGCTCGAATACAATAAAGAACGTCTGGTGCGCAACGATACTGGCCGCGTCGCTTACGACTCGAACATACTGGCGCTGCGCTCCACGTATCAGTTCACTCGCTTCACCTTCTTACGGGCGCGCGTGGATTACGACACGCTGGCGGCAAGCATTCGTGGGCAGTTTCTGCTGGGCTGGGCACCGAATCCCGGCACCGCTTTTTATATTGGATATAATGACGACATGAACAGGAACGGCTCGAACCCCTTCACAGGGCAGATCGAGCCTGGATTCAGACGCAATGGCCGCGTCTTCTTCGTCAAGATGTCTTATCTGTTCAGGCATAGTATCTAGAATTAGAGGATAAAAAGATTGCGGTAGCCATGTGGGCTAAGCTTAAGACTTTCCGTTGCGGCCTTCTCTGACAATATCAATCAAGGCATCTAATCTTTTGTCGGTATGAGCTTGAGATTCCGCAAGACGCGCGAAGGCTTCTTCCGTTCTTCTTTGCGCCTCTTCCGTTCTTCTTTGCGCCTCTTCGAGCCTTATATGCGCGTCGGTGAGTATAGCGAACTGAGAATTTATAGTCTCAATGCTGTTAACTGTAACTTCGGCTAGACGAGTTACTATATTTTCCAGCCGGTTCAGCCTCTCATCATGCACTTGTATATTGGCGGTAAACTGCGCCTGCTGATTCACAATAAATTCCATCTTGGCTTGGATTTCTTTATTGATTCCGTCGTCTTGTTTCTCTTCGTCAGCCATAGCAGCATTCTACTCCTTACAAATTCCCTTATTCAAACATCCGCCGTGACGCCGTCAATAAACTCTTCCTGTCCTGTTCCCATCATGACGCGGTCTAAGAGCCAGCCGAGGCGCTCGTAGTCGAAAGGCTTTTTGATGTAGCCGCTGCATCCCACATCGCGCGCGGCCTGTTTGATGCCGTCTGCGGGGTAAGCCGTCACGGCCACCACCGGCACGCGGCGAAGCTCCACCATCTGTCTGAGGCGGCGCGTCGCCCCGAAGCCGTCGCGCTGCGGCATATCCAGATCCATCAGGATTACATCGGGTACAGCGTGCTTTGCAATCTGCATCGCTTCTTCGCCGCTGGTCGCCGTCAGCGCATAGTATCCTGCGGCTTGCAGCGAGAGACTGACCAGCAGGCGCGTGTCAATCGACGCTTCGATTATGAGAACCATACCTCGCGAGGCTTGGGGACTTTCCATCTTTACTCTCTTCGTACCGGGGCTTAAAAAAATAGCAGTAGCATTGTAGCTTGAACTCTCAATAAATTATAGATTCACTCTGAAGTTGACAGCGCCCGGAGATTCATTAAACTCTTGAAACCTGAAATTCAACATTCTCTTGAGGCGGCAGCATGAAAACATCTCTCTCCGAAGAATCGAAAAAAGAGACTATCAAGCGATTAGAGAAGGCCAATGCTGAATTTGCCCGTAGGTTTCCGGGCGAAACCGGAAACCGGCAGCCCGTGCATACGGTTTATGGCGGCGCACAGCTTTTCAAGTCCGATACGACCAAAAGGCTGGGCGCTCTGGGCTTGCGCGCTCTTGGTGAGTACGCCCCCGATGCCAACACCTTCGCGCGTGCGCTTGAGCTTCCCGGCGGGGAGAGTCTGGCAGAGACCGTCTACTCGCGCGTTCAAGAGAAGCTGCGGCGCGAGCCGGTGGAAGATTTTCGTATTGATTTCGAGGACGGCTACGGCAACCGTCCCGATACGGAAGAGGATGGGCACGCACAGGCCGCTGCCGGTGAAGTTGCCAAGGGGATGAAGGATGAGACCATCCCGCCCTTCATAGGCATTCGCATCAAGCCTTTTACGGAAGAGCTGCGCGAAAGAAGCATGCGCACGCTGGACATCTTTATCACAACTCTGGTGGAGAATGCGGGCGGACATCTTCCCTCAAATTTCGTCGTCACGCTGCCGAAAGTCACCATGCCGGAACAGGTCACAGCGCTCGCAGACCTTTTCGACCTGCTTGAAAAAGCGCTCTCGTTAGAAGCGGGCGCGCTCAAGATGGAGCTAATGATAGAAACTACGCAGGCCATCATCAACGAGCACGGCCAGTCGAACCTGCCGCGTCTGGTCGAAGCGGCGCGTGGTCGCTGCACGGCCGCGCATTTCGGCACATACGATTACACTGCAAGCTGCCAGATAACCGCCGCGCACCAGCATATGACGCATCCGGCCTGCGACTTCGCGCGCCACATGATGCAGGTTGCTTTGGGCGGCACGGGCGTCTGGCTCTCGGATGGCGCAACCAACATCATGCCGGTCGGGCCGCACCGTGCCCCGCAAGGCTCCTCTTTAACGGCTGAGCAAGCGGAAGAGAACGCCCGCGTGGTTTATAGAGCCTGGAAGCTTCACTACGATCACATACAACACTCGCTCGTCAACGCCTTCTATCAGGGCTGGGACTTGCATCCGGCGCAACTGCCTACACGCTACGCGGCTGTCTATGCATTCTTTCTTGAGAGTCTGGATCAGGCTTCCGAGCGGCTCAGAAATTTTGTGGCGAAGGCCGCGCAGGCCACACTGGTTGGCGATGTCTTCGACGACGCCGCCACCGGACAGGGACTTCTTAATTACTTCCTGCGCGCCATCAACTGCGGCGCAATCACGGAAGAAGAGGCGCAGAATCTAACGACACTCTCGCATGAGGAACTTCTTTCAGGCTCTTTCGTCAAGATTCTAAACAATAGAAGAGGCGCGTAGGAACATCTGATAAAGCTACGCGAGGTGCGACATGTAATCAGCCGGGAACATGTCGCACCTCGCGTAGCTTGGCTCTTATTCCAGTCGGATACTCTAATCCTCTTTACTCCCCAAACCGACGCTAAGGCCTTAGATTATCTCGGGGGATATTCCACCAGTCCGACATTCTGGCCCGCAGCGCTTCAATGCGCTGTAGCCACTCTTCAGAAGGCGGATCACTTCGCATCTTACTTTCCCGAAGATGATCTTCTATGACATTTAATCTGCGCAAAATACTATCTAGAAGAGGACGCTCTTTGTCGTCACGACCAACCAGCCAACTCGAACCTATCAGCTCTTTAAGGCGTGTAACGTCCGTCTCCAACTCATTCAGCGCCAATGCATCCAGAGGGTTAAAATTCTTATCCCTCTCATCAATACCTGAAAAGGTATTCGGCCTTGCAACCGGAGGGTTAAAATCCTTATCCTTCCTGCGAAAAAACGGCATGATTTGCCTCCTTAGTTGTTTTGTTTATCTGTCAACGCGAGGCACTTTTGGCCGACTATAAACGTCCTGCTCTTGCGTAGCTAAGGACATTTTCGTATCCTGGCCTACTGCATAAACTCCCGCTTACGCTCGTCTGATTATCTTCGCCGCTCCCCAGCCGGCCAGAATCAAAACCGACAGAATTATCCAGTTATATTTGCTGCCGTAGGTGTTGGCGTAGTGGTTGCTTATCATCAGGAAGACTGTGGGGACGACTATGAAGGTGTTGTGCTTGGAGCGCAGCTTGGCGCGTGCTCCCAGATTTGCGTCAGGCTCGCGCCCTTCTTTGGTGGCGGCAATCATCTTGCGCTGCGCGGGCAGAATGCGCATCCAGACGTTTAAGAACATAATCGTGCCGAACATCGCGCCCATGTGCAGGTAAGCCCAGCGACCGCTCAACACGTGCGTCAGGCCAAAGGCTCCACCCACCACCAGGGCGTAGGCGATTGCTGCAAAGAGCATCTCATTCCTGCCGAGCGGCGACAGTACCAGCAAGTCATAAACGAGCCAGCCGACGATGAGCGTACCGACGCCGATGATGATGGCCGTCGTTCCTGAGATGTCCAGCACATCCGTATCCACCAAGCCAGAGCCACCGCCCAGATATGTCATCAGCGTGAGCAGTAGAAAACCGCTCAGCCACGTCATGGCCGCTTCCCAGCGAAACCAGTGCAGAGTACGCGTGCCCGGCCTCTTCTCTTTCTCCACCACGTAGAAGCCGCCGCTGTGAACCATCCAGACCTGCGCCTTGTCATGAGCGCCAACCGCTTCCTCTTCGTGCAGGCGGGCGTCCAGCCACGTGAAGTAATAGGTCGTTCCCACCCACATGATGGCCGCGAAGATGTGCGTCCATCGCAGTATCAGGTTGAGCCAGGCGTTCAACTCTGGATTGATTTCCATCAATTAGCTCCCTCGATAGGTTGAATAGCCGTAAGGGCTTAGAAGCAGCGGAACGTGATAGTGCGCGTCCGTGTCCAGTATGGAGAAGACTACGTGTACAAACGGATAGAAGCCTTCGACGTTGTGTGCGCGCCAGTATGTCTCCGTGTCGAAGATGAGCCTGTAGGTTCCTATGGTAAGCGGCTTGTCCGGCGGGAGCAGGTCGCGCAGGCGTCCGTCCGCATCGGTCGTGCCTTTGCCCAGGGTGTGCCAAGCGCCATCATCCAATTCAAGCTCAAGCGAGACGGGGACGCCGCCCGCAGGGCTGCCTTTGGATGTATCAAGAACATGTGTGGTAATTGCGCTCATGATTCTAAAAGTTTCTTCAGGCGTAAATTTGTGATGCGGCGTTGCTCTTCCGCCGCCACGCGCAGCTCTTTGTCCGTCTCATTCTTCAGACGCTCTTTAAGCAGAGTGAGCATCTCCGCCGTGCTCTTTCCGGTAGCGCAGACTATGAAGATAAAGCCGAACCTTCTTTCATACTCGCTGTTGGCTGCTATCAGTTCCCGCATAGCTACTTCGGAAGAAGTGCCTGCGCCCGATTGTTCTTCTTCAGACCAGCGACGTGATTGATCGCTCACCGCTTGCGCGGCTTTTCTCTCGCCAATCCGGGGGTGATGTCCGAAAGCTTCGAGCCAGTCGCTAGCATCCAGCGCCAGCCAGATTCGGTCAGACGTTCTGAGCAGAGAATCAAGATCATCAAAAGGACGCTCATCCGTCACACGATTAGCCCAGCCTTCGGAGCCGCAGCATTTGAGCAGCTCGCTGACGGCCTCTTCGCGCGACCACTCGTTCAATTGCTGAAGCCCCGCGCTCAAGAGAATCTTAAGCCTCCCTGATTGTACACATGACGCGCAGGCGGCTGACGCCTCCGTCCGGAAAGATGTTGAAACGCACATGCGTCGCTTCAATCATCTCTAGTATTTCGTCTTCAAAAAGATGACGCGTGTGTGCCTGAAGACGTGTGCGCGGCAGAACCTCCTGCCATTCAAGCGACGAAAGCTCCGTCTCGGTTAACTCGACGCCTTTGAAGCGGCAGGCTTCCAGTGAACAGCTTTCGGGATAGTTGCCCTTGAACCACGAGGTGTCAACCTCAAGGCGGCGGATTGTGCCTTGCTTGCCGAGTCGTATGATTGACCAGTCGTGGCCGGGGCCGCGTCGTCTTTTGGTCTCCCACCCGTCGCTCATGTCCTGCGCGCGTCCGGGCATAATCAGATTGTGACGATGGCCGAAGAACATGTCGCTGCAACTTAAGACAAGGCCGCCGTGCTCTACCGCCGCCAGATCAATCTCGCCGCCGCGCCTTTGGATTCGCTCCCAGTCGGGCACGACCTCTCCGTAAACTCTGAGACGTGCAACGCCTCCGTCAGGGTGGATTTTGAACCTCAGATGTGTGAAGCGCCCTTCCGCTTCGACCGGGAAAAGATTCTGCGAATCGCCGTTGAGCTGCGAGACCGGCAGTATCTCGCTCCAGCTAACCTCGCCCGACAAAAGCTGTTCAAGTCCGGGTTGGCCTTTAACCGAGGCGGCGTCAATCGAGCATTGCTCCGGATAGTTGCCCTTGAAATGGCTCGTGTCAACCAGGACGCCGCGAATGTTGCCCGCAAGCCCCAGGCGAATCACGCACCAGTCGTAGCCCGTAGAGCGACGCCGCGCAGACTCCCAGCCGTCCATCCACTTGCCGTTGTCCGTATACTTGCCTTCAATGAAGACGGGCGCGCTCTGCTTCAGTAAATTCTCTTTCGGAGCGAAGAACTCGTCGTTGGCGTAAAGCACTGTCCCGCCCAGACGCTCCGAGGCCAGGTCAATCAACTCGACGAAAGCCATCAATCTTCTCCTCGTTTGAGTAGAAGCCCACGCGGGCTATCGGAAAATTCTCCCTGCTCGTAAATCTTCAAGCCCCTCAGATAAGTCGCTTCGACCACGCCGTAAAGGGTCTGCCCCATGTAAGGCGTGAGCTTGTGCCTGTGATGAATCATTGAAGCCTCGACTGTGAACGCGGCCTCCGGGTTCCAGATGACTAGGTCTGCATCAAAGCCAGCCTTGATAGCTCCCTTTCGCTCTTCCATTCCGGCAAGCCGTGCGGGCTGAACTGCGACCCACTCCGCAAGCTGATTGATTGAAAGCTTACGCTCTCTAAGAAGCGTCCACACGACCGGCAGCCTGAGTTGAAGCGAAGAGATGCCGCCCCATGCGGCCAGAAAATCTCCCGTCTCAAGGCATTTCATTTCGGGCGGGGCAGGGGAGTGATCCGAAACAATCATGTCAATTAAGCCCTCTGAGAGCGCCGCCCAGAGCTTTTCGCTATTCTCCCTTTCACGAATCGGCGGGCAGCATTTGAATTCGGTTGCGCCTTCGGGCACCTCCTCGGCAGCGAAAAAGAGATAGTGCGGGCAGGTCTCGGCAGTGATTCTCACTCCACTCTCGCGCGCATCGCGTAACAGTTCAAGCGCGTCCGACGACGAGTGATGAACGATGTGTGCGCGTGCTCCAGTCTCGCGGCTCAGTCGTATGATCAGAGCAACCGCTTCATCTTCCGCCGCGCGCGGTCTGGTTCGCAGGAAAGTGTCGAACCGTCGCGGGTCTCTGCCATTCCCGCTTGTTGCCTTTTCAAGCGCGTCTTCAATCGGGCCGGGAAGCTCTGCATGAACGATTAGCAGCGCGTCCATTTCCGCCAGTGTACGCATGGCCGGGCGAAGCTCTGCTTCCGTGACGTGCGGGAACTCTTCGACGCCCGACGGTACAAGAAAACATTTGAAGCCGACCACGCCCGCATCATGAAGCTTCGGCAGCTCCGCCAGATTTTCGGGGACGACTCCGCCCCAGAAGCCTACATCGACGCTGCACTGCGTTGCCGCCGCTTCAAGCTTTCTGTTCAATCCTTCGAGCGTCGTCGTCGGCGGAATGCTATTGAGCGGCATATCAAACAGGGTCGTTACCCCACCGGCTGCCGCCGCTCGCGTGGCCGTCTTAAACCCTTCCCAATCGGTTCGACCCGGCTCGTTGATGTGAACGTGCGTATCAACCAGTCCGGGCATCACGATTGAAGCCCCGTCTGCTTCTACCACTTCGCAGTCGCCGGGCAGATTATCATACGCTGCGACGGCTGCAATACGTCCATCCTTAATGTGTATGGATGCCGGGGCGATGCCGTCAGGCGTGACGACTCTCATGCCGCGTATGAGCAGGTCGGGCTTAACCATGCCACAACTTAAACCATAAATTGAGGTCTGAAGCAATATATGTTTTGAAGAGAGCGTGGAAGAAAGCTTTTTGACGCCGTTCGAGCAGGAGCCTTCGGCCTCTGTAAAAAGAAGTAAGAGCAGTGATAAGTAGAAATGTTTAGCAGGCCGCGAGACATCTCCCTTCAGACTCTGGCGTAGAGCCTTAGAGGCCGCGAATATTGAATGAGTAGCGTGCGAGCTTGGGTATCCAGACGACCAGTTTTTCGATGTCCATCTCTGCCCACTTTCCGTCCTGATATGTTTCTATCCAGTTCAACAGACACACCCATTCGTCATAGTTCGGCTCTTTCAAAGCGTTGTCACTACGGGCCAGCACTGCGCTCAACTTCGTTGCTGGCTTCTTTTTGGATCTGCCGTTCTGTTTGCCGAGCTGAGCGTTTTTTTCGCTCGCGTCTATCACGAGTTGAAATACTTCTCTGGAAATAGAGGGAAGCCCCGTGATGATGCTCAGGAGGAAAAGGACAATCCTGAATTGACCGAGGTCGACTGTCTCATCCAGAAAGGCCGCTCTTTCATTAGGAGTCAATCCAGCCTTGAGCAGCCTGTAGGTATTGATGAACCGCTTGACTGCGCGGGGCGACCGACCCATCAAAGGCGTCAGTTCATGTACGAATGTTACCTCGTCCGGGAGAATGTCTAAATTATCTGGATTAAGATCAAGTCGCGAGGTCGCTGTCGTTTGGCTGCTACCTGTTGTTTGTTGTATATGAGTTCCGGTCTGCCCTTCTGTGCTCTCCTTTCCGCCCGCCTTCTCGACCTCAGCGCCGCTGCCGCTCGCCTTCGAGTCTTCCTTTCTCTCAGAGTCTACGGCACTGTCCTGCCCCCCACCCCCGCTCTCTATACTCTTCGTTTCCTGCTCCTTGGACTCAAGCTTCGGCTGCACAACAGCCTTTGTGACCGGCATCAATCCCGTGACCATTTTTTTTGTGGTATCAACTTCAAGGGGATTGAGCCAGAAAGGTATCTGGAAAATCTTTTCCAGATAGTCGTGCGGGGTCGCTCTGGGATCTGTATCTTCTATGGGAGTATTTTCGGCCTGTTTCTGCGCGGCCTGACCCATCAGACTGGGATATTGCTTGCGCAGCGCGTGAGCCACCCAGCGCACGTCAACGCCGACCACTACGACGAAGAGCGGGAATGCCAGTAACAGATGAACGGCCTGAAGGACTGTGACCACCTGTCTGGGCGTGCAACGATCCAGGTCGTCGATGTAAAGGACGATGCGATTAAGCGGCGCGGTCTCTTCCTCTTTATCTTTGTCTGTAATCTGTAGAAGCTCATCATTGCGTTTTACTATGAGGTCTGAGAGCCTTTCAAAATCGCGCCGGATGAGCGCCAGTAGTCCCAGATACTTTCGATAATCATCGCTCGCGGCACGATCCTGTATGAACCGTGCCAGCAAACTGGCCGCAGTATTTTGCGTCAGCTCAGTTCTGATTTGATCCAGGCGTTGCTGCGCTTCTTCGCTCTCGCCACGCAGGGCGGCATACTTCGTTTTAAGTAGTTCGAGTTCCTGCTTGTGCTGTGCTATCTCTATGGCGTTCTGCGCGTGCAGTTGCGCCATCTGCGCATCTATCTGGCTATCAACTTTTTGTTTGGCGCTCTCGGCATGGTTCAGCCATTCGGACATCCATGCGGCCTGCTTGCGAACCCATAATGCGCCCGTGCTGAGAAGCGTTGCAGCCCCGGTCACGTAGGCGGAGATGCTGCCAAGCTCCGGCCAGAAGCGGCGCATGATGAGCGCGGCGATGAAGCCTATGAGGGGCGCGGCGAGCAATATAATCAGAAGCAGAATGAAACGCTTTCGCTTGTCTTTGGCTTTGAGCAGAGGAGTCAGCAAGTTACTGCTGCGCTCAAAGACCCTGCGCGCCTCTCCCACGGCGCTCTGTACTTCTTTGGCCGAAGTGCCGACGGAGGTAATGCCTGCTGTCGCCAGCACAGCATTAACCTGCGCGGTGACTTGAGTATCAAGGCTGACGCTCAAAATCACATTGGATATAACATCTTGTGCGGAAAGACGTGCCAGTTCATTTGTCTTCCGCTCGTGATCTCTTTCGACCTGCTTCAACTCCTCCTGTTTTTGTTTGAGCTTTTCCTCGGCCTCTTTCTCTTGCACAAGGATTTGCTCCTTGACCTTTTCCTCTAGCTCAAGGTCTTTCAACAGAGACTCTTCCCGCGTCTTCAGTATGTCTTTTTTTTCGTCGTCAGAGATTCTGAGGTTCTGGAAGATGTATTCGACGAGGCTAGCCCAGAGATTGCTCTCGCTGTAATGCCACGCGTTAAACTCTATCTGCGCAATCCGCCGGTAAAAAGCGAGCTGGCTTTGCGGCAGTGGAGAGCTGCGTGCCTCTCTGGAGATGTTTGAAATCCTCTTTCGCAAGCGCCGCATGAAGAAGCTCTTGCCAGACCCCCAGTCGCCGAAGAGACCTATGGAGAGCGGAGGCTTGACGCTGCGCGCCGCGATGAGGGCTGCAAACCCATTCACATCATCGTCAATTCCGAGCAGGTCAGTTTCCGAATCAACATCGGCGTCGAAGGCGGGCAGACGTGATTTCTCGTCGAACCTTTCAGGAAAGAGAATGAGCTGCCATACAAGGGGATCGTCCTTGCCTGCTCCCTCTCCGAGATAACTCTGCTGCTTGAGATTTTCATAGAACTGCTCGCGCAGGTTCTTAATTTCAATATTAAGCTCTCTGAGCCGCTCGTGTGCGCCTGTCTCTCCGCTCTCAGGACTGTACATCAAAAGCGCAGCCAGAATATGACGCCCGTGTATCAAGCCATCGTTCGGAGTGCGTTCGGAATACTTTTTAGCTTCATCGAAGATTGCCAGAACGTTCTGAGTCACTGTGCCTGCTGCCGCGCTCATCTCTGCTGAGCGGTTCGGATTATCGGGCGGGAAGTGGCTCGCTTGATTGAAATAGGAACTAATGACTTTGCCGTAAACAGGTTTCGGCACTTCTGCGAATTGGCGCGAGATAAAACGACGCGCGCCTTCATGCCCCGATTTGATACCTTCCGCTTCAAACGCAAACAGCAGGCAACTGGTGGTGAACGCCATAGGGCCATCCTCCGCCAGCTCGGCAGCTCGGGTAACTATCTTTTGAGTCGTCGGCGAAAGCGGAAAATTATCTAAGTTATCCTCAACTTTCAGCGCATCTTTCGGCGTGGTTTCCGGCTCGCCGTCAGGCATCTCCTCTGGCGGCTTAGTTGTGTGAAAGGCGCTCTGAATAGAGTTTAATGGCGGTATGTCATGGATTGGAGGTAGTGGAAGCTGCTTGGCTTCGTTGACAATGCTTTTACTTAACCTCTGCAAAAACTGGTAATAATCTCCCTCATCTAACATGCCCGCTTTCATGAGCGGATAAAGTCCCCCCGAGGAAACTAAGCCGCTGATGCCAGCAGGCACATACTGGAGCTTTGCCGCTACATCCGGCAGAGACTTCTGCAATTGTTCTCCGCCATCCCAGAGAATGGAAAATATAAATCTTGGAGACCCCAAGCCATCAGCAGGAGACTTGTATGTTCTTACGCGGTCAAGAAATATCTGAAACTCTTTTCCACAATACTCGCTCTTAAAGTAGCCGGGCGAGTAAAGACACACGAAAGTTCTGCATGTGCTGATCGCTTCTGCTACTGACCGCTCCCATTCTTCGCCCATCTCGATTGAAGAGGACTTAAAAAAGCCAAGCTGTTCGGGGTCTACATCTGAGCCGACAAGCCTTGCTATATCACGGCACAGGTCGAGATAAAACCTTTTGATAAAGGAATTATCTTCGGAGCGTGAGTAGCTTAAATAGAACCAGTAATTGTTCGCTTCCATTTTGCCTAATCCTTTGAAACAGCAGGCGCTCTCGCTTGGGTTGCAGAGAAGAGAATGTAGTAGACCCCGGCCAAAAAGTTGGAGCCTCAATGAATCAAACAGATGATATATCCGGTTGCTCTCAGTAAGCGCGGCGAATTTGCGATGGATGTGAGCGCGCTCTACATAGATCAAACGCTGAAGCAGCCGGAGAGTGGGATGGCTTATATAACTACAGCGTTGAGGTTGTCAATCGGAATCAGCGCGGGCTGAAGTCTGCAAGAGAAAATCTTCCAGTAGGTTCAAGGCGACGCGCAGGCGATAATCTCGCGTCGAGCGCAAATCGTCAATCGGGCTAATCTCTACGGCGAGTTCGGTCCCGGCTTTTGCTATCGTTCCGGCCTCGATTCTCTGTCCTCTCAAAGCCGCTTCCGTCCGGTGACATCTGACGACCGTAGGCGCGACGCTTCCGAGCACAATCCGTGTGTCCTCTATATATCCTTCGCTCAGTTGTGCAACGCCAGCGAAGCATACCTTCGAAATGGCCTGGGCACGACGCGTGCCGACTTTGCGATAGTAATGGTGGCGAGGCTCTTTTGTGCGCGGCAGGCGAACAGCTTTGATCAGCTCAACGGGTTGCATTTGCATCTGTTTATAGCCTGTATGAAAATCTTTGTAGGCAACAGAGCTTGTGCCATTGGCGGATATAAGCTCAAGCTCGGCATCGTAAGCAATTAGAGCGGGCGGGGAATCGGCGGCAGGCGAGGCGTTGGCTATGTTTCCGCCAAGCGTGCCGCGATTCTGAATCGCAATCGCGCCTGTCTCGCTCGCCGCCTGACAGAGCATGGGAAACTCTCGCTGCATGGTCGCGTTTGCTTGCAGCTCCGTGTAGGTCGTGAGCGCCCCCAAAGTGATGTGCTCCGGCGTCTCTTCGATTCCGCGCAGCTCCTCCAGATACCAGATGCTGAAAAACTTACGGTGCGCGAGCTTGCCCGCTTCCATCAACACCATCAAGTCAGTCCCGCCTGCAAACGGCTTCCACACGCCCGGCTCCTGCGCCAGAAGCTGAAGCGCTTCATCAAGCGTCGCGGGCGTTTTTAACTCGTAAGCTGGAAGATATGCTCTCATCTCTTGACGCCGGATGTCTGGCAGGCGCGCACGACCGCGTCGAAAATCTTCATGTAGCCGGTACAGCGGCACAGGTTGCCAGCCAGCCCTGTGCGTATATCTGCTTCGGTCGGCTCTGAATTTCTTTCCAACAAATTGACGGCGGCCATGACCATGCCGGGCGTGCAGATGCCGCACTGCGCGCCGCCGCACTCAATGAAGGCTTCCTGAACCGAGTTTAACTGCTCATCGCTTGCGATGCCTTCTATCGTTACTAGCTTTGCGCCCTCGGCCTGCGCGACCGGCACAAGGCAACTGTTGACAATCTTCCCGTTGATGAAGACGGAGCAAGCGCCGCACTCTCCTTCGCCGCAGCCCTCCTTCGTACCCGTCAGCTTCAACTCTTCGCGCAGCACGTCCAGAAGCCGCGCCATAGGAAAACCCTGAAGCGTAGCCTCTCGGCCATTCACCGTGCAGCGTACAGTAATCTTTCCGCCCAGCTCTTTATTAATAGCTTCAGGCATGCTCACCTCTGAAAGCTTCCATAAGTTGTTCGGGCATGAGCGGAATGTGGTTGATGCTTAAACCCGTAGCATTCTCTATGGCGTTCAGGATAGCGGGCGCTGCGCCGTCCATGGGCAGCTCGCCTATGCCTTTGGCTCCACCGGGGCCATGCGGGTACGGCATCTCTTCAAAGTGTACGCGAATGGGCGGGATGTCTGCCGTGGTCGGGATGATGTAGTTGGTCATCTGATTATTAATCATGCGGCCACCGCTCCACACAACGTTTTCAAAGAGCGTGTAGCCTATGCCCTGCGCCACGCCGCCTTCTATCTGGCCTGCGGCCATAACGGGATTGATAACTCGGCCTACCTCCTGCACCGCCACGAAATCTTCTACGCGCGCTTCATAGGTCAGGGTATCAAACGAGACTTCGGCCACATAGACCGCCCAGGCGTAAGTGCCGTACGCGTCGCCGCGATACGTCTCGTCGTCCCAGTTGATTTCCGCGGGCTGCTTGTACTGTGTGAAAGTTTTAAGCTGGCCGTACTTCGCCAGATATTCCTTACACGCGCGCGAGAAGTCTTCAGGTGTGTAAGACTCTTCGAGGAGCTTGCTATTGAAGAGCGTCTGGCGGAGGCTGAGCGAAGCCGTTTCGACCAGCTTGCCTACGATCATAGTCGTGCGCGAAGCGACCGTCGGGCCGCTATTGGGAACGTTCGCAGTGTCGGGCTGCGCGACTTCTACCTGCTCGAAGTCCAGCCCAAGTGCTTCGGCTGCTATCTGCGCGAAGATGGTGTTTGTGCCCTGGCCTATCTCCGTATTGGCTGCGAGTATTCGCACGCGGCCTTCGGGGGTCGCTTCTGCGCCGACGATTGATTGAAGATACTTCTCGCCGGAACCGGTGAAGCCCGCGCCGTGCATGAAGGAAGCGAAGCCCAGCCCGCGCTTCACGCGTGTACCTTCATTCTCATGTACGAATCGCTCCTGTTTGCGACGGTAATCGCTTAACTCAAAGGCTCGCTCCATGAGCCGGTTCATATCCACATGCTCGTGTATCACCTGGCTGGTCGCAGTAGTTTCTCCTTCGTGTATAAAATTGCGGCGGCGAAACTCTTCCGGCGAGAGACCGAGTGTGTGCGCGACTTTGTTCAGGTGTCGCTCAAGCGCGAAGATGCTTTGCGGCGCGCCGAAGCCGCGAAAAGCTCCGTGCGGCGGCACATTGGTCGCAACCGCCTTGCTTCGTATACGAACGTTCGGGCAAAGGTAAGGCCCTGCGGCGTGAATTGTGCCGCGCGAGAGAACGACCGCAGAAAGTGTCGCGTATGCTCCGCCGTCAACTACGAAATCAATCTCCATGCCCAGCAGCTTTCCGTCGCGCGTGACGGCTGTGCGGTGAAGCGTGCGCGACGGGTGGCGCTTGGTTGTAGCCGCCATGTCTTCGGCGCGGTCGTAGATAATCTTGACGGGCTTGCCTGATTTCCATGACAGCAGCGCCGCATGACCCGCTATCATGGAAGGGTACTCTTCTTTGCCGCCGAAGCCTCCGCCGGTCTCTGTCTGCACGACGCGAATCTTATCCTCCGGCAGATTGAAGAGCTTGATGAGCGCCTTGTGAACATAGTAGGGACATTGCATAGACCCCCAGACGGTCACGCCCTCATCCGGGTTAGCGACGGCAATCACGCCGTTGGTCTCTATGTAAAGCTGCTCCTGCGCGCCCGTGCGGTATTCTCCCTCGACTATGAAATCCGCCTGCTCCAAAGCTTCATCCATGTTGCCCTTTTCTACCAGGAAAGATTTGAAGACGTTGTCTTCGCCCCAGATGATTTCGGTCTTTGCCAGCGATTCGTCCAGAGTGAACACTGGCTCCAGCGGCTCTATATCGAGATGGACGCTGCGTCGTGCTTCTTCCAGCAGATACCTATCCGGGTGCGCGATAAGTACTACAGCCTCTTCCGCGTGATTGACTACTTCGTCGGCCAGATACGGCTGGTCGTTGAGGATGAGCGCGACGTAGTTAGAGCCGGGAATGTCGCGTGCGGTCACGATGGTGAACTCGTCCCAGGGAATTTGAGGATCGAATTTGATTTCGCGTATGCGCCCGCGCGGGACGGGGCTGCGCACGGTCGCTCCGTAGAGCAGGCCGGGCATAGTGATGTCGTCAATATAACGCGCCCGTCCAGTCACTTTCTCGCGCCCCTCTTTGCGCGGCACAGGCTTGCCTATGAATTTATTCTGCATGGATAGCTTTCCATCTCTCAGGCTGTGAAAGATTTAGCGATGTGTGCTGTTATGGGGTCGTAGAAACTTTTCTCGGATTCGTCGTACTCTATGATGAAAGTCTTAAAAGCGCCGCCGGTGTAGATGGTCTTACGGTAAAAGATTTTTTCGTTCCCGCTACCGGAGAGGACGAACCAGTTGTCCTTCAGCTTCTTCAAGGCGACGACGCGCCCCGTGTCGACTTCGCCCTTGAGAGCATCTTCATACTCATGCTGTAGCGTATCCGTATCGAGCGCATATCTTCCAAAAACCATCATCTTTGCATGCCCGTCGCGGGAGAGAAACTGTCGGCCATCCCTGTTGTCTGCCTCGCGCTGCGGAATCAAAATCCCGGCAGGATACTCAATCGAGTACAGGAATCGCGCGTTTGCATAACTGTTGTAGAAGATGCGTTCTTTCTTATTAGAAGTTTTCTGGCCGACGCTTGATCCATAAAATCCGAGCAAGAAAAGGATTAAGAAGGCTGAAAGGGTAAGCTTTTTCATAGACCTTTCCTCAAAAGGAGAAGAGTTCTCTTACAGCTTATAAATTGATTTGGCCTGCTAAAGCAAGAATAAGAATTGCCCTGTTGTCGTTCATGCGATGCGCAAGGGGGACGTGAGCTGAAGCATCACGTCTCCCTTCGAGCTTCATCGTTTATGCGCTCTTGAACAAATTACTCAAAGATGCGATCAACGGGTACGACTACCACAGCTTCCGGCTTAACATTGATCTTGTAAGCCTCTATCAGCTTATCCTCATCCGTAATCTCCTTTGCGGGGGGCGAGACATAAGAGACTGGCGAAGGCTTATTATTCGTGATTGCGTCGCGCAGGGCGTCTGCATCCTTCGTGATAAGGACGACGCGCATCCTGTCCGAACGCAAATACTGACGAAGAGCGCGATTGACATCGTCGAGCGTCAGCTTTGCCAACTGGTCGCGCATGTGCTGGTTGAAATCCGGGATGCCGTAATAGCGGCTGTCCAGAGCGTAGCCCAGCCGAGCGCTCTGCGTCTGCGTCAGAATGTTCGCGTACTTGGTGAGGAACTCGCGCGTGGTCTCGAATGCTTCGCTGGACATGCCGTCACGCACGAGCCTGTCATATTCGTAGAGCGCCGCGCGCAGTGCGAACATGCCGTTCTTAGGCTCAACGGGGCGAATCCAGATTTGGAAAATCTGTTGTTGGCGCGCAAGGTTCGGGTCAGGCTCGAACTGGAACATACCGCGCGGGAAGTATTCAATGTAAGCGTAGTCGCCGTAGTTGAGGCCGCGTATCTCGCGCAGGCGTTGATATAGATAGCTGTTGGAAGAGCGATGCTGGCCGAAGTAGGATGCGACGACCGCGAGCGCTGCAAAGTCCTTATCGGCGCGCGTGACCGGAATGGGAAACCCCAGCGAGATAGCGGTCGAGCGTGTATCGCGCTGAATAATCTCTATCTTCATGCCGTCGTCAAGCTTCGGCGCGTCTAGCTTCACTCTATCCGACTTGCCGAGGGTAAGCTTGGCGAAGTCCGCAGATACTTTCTGCGGGAAGCTTTCTGGATAACCCCCTGCCAGACCTACGACCAGATTGGCCTGCGTGTAATGCTGCTTATAAAAATCCTGCACGTCCGCAAGCGTCAGGCGTTCAAGCGCGCCGACCGCTCCCATGTTGTGATGGCCGTACGGATGATTACCGTAAATCATGTTGTAAAGAGCTTCCTTGCCAAGCTCTTCGTCGTTGCCGTTGCGCAGGGTGAGCTTCAGAAAGCTCAGCGCATCAGTCTTGAGACGCGTGAAGTCTTCCTGACGAAAGCCTGGGTCGAGCAGCATCTCACGTATGAGCGCGTAATGCCTGTCCAGATTGTCTGCGTGCGTGGTGACGTTGAAGACCGTCATCTCTTTATCAATCTGCCAGCCCAGCGGCGCGCTCAAGCCCATAGGGTAGACCGCTTCGACGATTTTTTCGTAAGGAAGGGCGCGCGTTCCGCCCTGCGCGAGCATCGCTGCGGTCAAAGCCGCAACGCCCTCTTTGCCCTTCGGATCGGATGCAGAGCCGGTCATGAAAAGGATGCGAAAGGTGACGAGCGGCGACTTGTTCGGCTGAAGCACTGTCGCAATCGGAGGAGCTTTCGCCGCACTGGCTACAATCGCTTGATTGCCGGTTTGAGACATGACGGTCACAGAGCTTAAAAAGATGAGCGCCAGAGAAAGTGCGCGCTTCAGAATTGTAGGGGCGAGGGACAAGTCCTCTGCCCGCTTCGCTGAACTCATGGATTGAAAAACACGGGCAGAGGACTTGCCCCTCGCCCCTACAAGCATGTTCGAGAGATGACGCCTGAAGGCTGACATTATTTTTGCCCTCCCTTTTTCTGAGTGAGCGTGACGGTGGTGCGATTGCGCTCTACGAAGTAGCGCGCGGCAGCGGCACGTATGTCAGCCGGAGTAATCGAATCGTAAAGGTTAAAGAGCTTGTTGATTGTCTCAGGCGTGCGTTTCAGGGCAACGTAAGGCGAGATCGCGCGCGCTATGGCCTGCGACGAGTTCATAGAAAGCGCCGTCCCGTAACGCACACGCGAGCGCGTCGCGTCCAGCTTATCCTGCGGCACAGTCTCGGTCGTGTAACGCTTGAAGGTCGCAAGGATTTGGTCGCGCACGTAGTCCATATCCTTTGCGTCTTTGACGCGTGCCGTGATGGCGAACAACTCCGGGTCAATCTGATTGTCGAAGGATACATCCCACTCATCCACCTTCTGCTCTTTGAGCACGAGGCGCTGGTAGAGGTCGGAGTTTTCGCCGAATGCTATCGAAGCCAGAATGTCCAGCGCCGCCTTGTCCTTGCTCTCGTCCGAATACGCAGGGCCGCGAAAAGCTACTGCAAGATAAGGATTCGTAGTGGAAGGCCAATCGATGTGCGCCGTGCGTGCTTCCGTCTGCTCAGGCTCCGTTGGAATCTGCGGGACATAGCTGCCGCGCTTCCAGTCACCGAAATATTTTTTAGTTAAAGCCAGAGCACCCGCTTGCGTCACATCGCCGACCACCACGATGGTCGTGTATTCGGGACGATAGTATCGTTTGTAGAATTCCAGACTGTATTGATACTGGTTGGGCATGTCCTCTATGTCCTGTATGAAGCCCATAGTCGTATGGCTGTAGGTGTGCTTCTTGTAGGCGGTCGCGCGCATCACCTCGTAGAGCTTGCTGGTCGGGCTGGCGCTGTTCTTGTTGTACTCGCCCAGCACGGCGCGCGTCTCTGTCTTGTAAGCATCCTCTGTATACTTGAGACGCTGAAAAGCGTCTGCCTGAAGCTGCATCACCTTGTCCAAATCTTCTTTGGAAAAGATGTCGTAGTAGACGGTCTTATCGTCCCATGTGGAAGCATTGTCCGATGCCCCTGCACGCTTCAGGATTTCATTGCGCTGTGCGGGCGTGAAATTCTCGCTCCCGCGAAACATCAGGTGCTCGAAGAGATGCGCATAGCCGCTCTTGCCCGCCTCGACTTCGTTGCGCGAGCCTGTCTGCACGACGATGTAGAGCGCTACCAGATTAGGATAATCGGTCGGGATGGTGACGAGCCGCAGGCCGTTCGGCAGATCGTCAATCGTGTAATTATAAGGAAAAATCTTCCGCTCCTTTGCCTGCGCCATGATTGACAGCGGCATGCACAGCAGAAGCAGTAAGAGAATGAAGAGCTTCATTTTCGTAGACTCCAGAATTTTATTAAGAGAAGAGTGTCAGAAAATAAGTATACACAAACTGCGGATGCTTGGCGACACAAGAGAAACAGGAGTAGCAGGTCAATTTAAACTATAGCGATTCTCATTTGAATATGACCAAAAACTTCACCGCAGAGACCGGAGAGGGACGCAGAGTGGGCGCAGAGAGTTGGTCAGTACCGCCTTCTTAAGCCGGGCGGGTGTTTGCGTTACCAAGACCCGCCCGGCTTAAGCAGGCGGTACTGACAGGTGCGCTTCCTCCGCATCCTCTGCGTCTGCGGCGGTGAAGAGCAATTCACGTGACATTCAAGTTGAATCTCACACCCTACCGAAACAGAGAGGAAGTGTAGGGCGAAGCTTTAAGTTTTGATTCTTTTATTTCATGGCATCGAGCATAAGCTCGCCGCCCAGAGCTTCAGGAATTTCAAGCACGTCCTGCCAGCCGGAATCGTCTGCGCGCATATGACGCGTCAAATCATCTCGGAGACTACGCAGCCGCTCGCTTAAACGCACCGGATAATTGTTGATGTCGGCGAAGCGCGCGCGTTGTTCTTCTACGAAGGCTTTCTGTTTGCTGATGGAGGGAATCGCCTCGTAGTAGCCGTTCTCCCAGAAGGGAAGCAGCAGGCGTTCGACCTTTACAGCTCCGGTAATCTCAATCTCTTCGTCGTCCAGCGCGATACAATCTCCTGCATAATTCCCTGCGGCATCCGTGCCGCGAAAGAGTTGCAGGCGTCCGGGCAGAGTGGATTTTTCCGGCGTGTTCGATGCCTTGAGCGTGGGTCGCCCGTCAATCATGCATTGCTTGAAGATGACGCCCGCAATGGAGCGCACTTCGCTGGACAATTTCGTGCCGACGCCGAAGCCTGCGGCTTCAGGAAACTCTGCGACGATTCGCCTGAGCTTCTCTACATCCAGATCGCCCGTCAGAATAGGCATCAAGCCGTGCAGACCGTTGGCCTCGAAAAAGCTCAGGCACCATCGTCCCAACTTTGCCAGATCGCCCGAATCAACGCGAAAGCCCTTGAAGGCGCGCCGCCGCGCTTCCGTAGAAGTCGCGGCCATAGCCGCATGAACAGCGCCCATATGAACGTCAATCGTATCGAGCAGGAGCGTCGTGCCGTTCGGATTGGCGTCGAGCCATCGCTCGAAGGCCACCTGCTCGAAATGCTTCGGCCTGCCCGTGCGCTCTTCCATCTCAGGCTCATACATGTACTCTATGTAAGCCTGTTGCCAGTAGTGAGCTTCCGTGCCGACCGCTGGAATGTCCAGGCGATGCGCCGCCTCCATGTTGGACGTATCGTTGAAGCCGCCTATGAAAGCGTAAGTCGCAACTTCCACAGCTCGCTCCACGTCGCCATCGCGCCTGAGAGAGAAGTCCGAAAGCCAGCGTGTCCCTGCGGCCATGCGCAACTGCATGGCTATGGCGGCGGTCGTCATCGGCAGATCAAAGGCGTGCTCGAACTTTATCTCCTGCGCCTGCGTCAGGCCGAACGCGCCCGTGATGTCCGCAAAGGGTTCGTTAGCGAAGATGATTGTGGCGGGACGCACAGCGCGCACAGCGCCGACGAAGAGCATGTCTTCGATGGCATCCGCAAAGAGCGTGAGGCCGCCACGATCCTGTTCCAGGAATCTCAGCCGAGGGCGATCAATCTGGCTGTCTATGAGAAAGCGCACCAGCCGCTCGTGCCCCAGGCAAGGCGCGAAGGGAAGCTTGCGCTGTGTGACATAGAAGCTGGACTCCGCTTCGCTCAAAGACTTGTCGCGTAGCCGCGTTACCTCCTTATAAGAGGCATCGCCCATCGCCGCATGATAGCGATCAATATTCAATGTGCCCATGTCAACAAATGATAGCATGAGCCAGAGAAGTAAAAGCCGTAAATCGTGAATCGTAAATAGAGAACGGCTTTTCTCTATTTACGATTCACGATTTACGATTTACGGCTTTTAATGCTTGCTTTACGACAGAGTGTTCTCGAATAAGGGCAGGTCAAGGTTGAGCAGGAATTGAAGCGACTGTTCCTCTACAGACCAGCCTTCTTCCGTGTAGTGTATGGGCAGGTCAATACAGGTGGTGTCGTAGTTCCCGTCGGCCCACATGCCGCGCTCTATCTCCTCGCAGCGTAGTCCCCAGAACTGTTTGTCCGAGTAAACGCTGCGCCAGTAAACACCGTACAGGACTTTGTAAGCTATTCCGCGAATCTGTATATAGAGGGAATAGCCCTGCAAGACCTTGTGGTCTATCCTGCCTATAAGATCGAAGAGATGGCTTTCTTCGCACGCGCTGGGCGCAGTGATTTGAAGCTCATAAACATTGGAAGAGGCGTGCGCGAGGCGTGTCGAAAGAGCGGGCGGTCTGGTATCCAAAGCCCAGCCGGGATAGCCTGTCTCTTCCGAATGGCTCTTCGAGTCCATCTAATCACACCTTCAGGGCAGAATAGAAATACGAGGTGTTCGGAACATAAGACAAGTTCGAAAGCGAGTCAATAGTAATTCCGCAGGTGCCCGGCAAATTGTCCCGAAAAATTCGGAGTTAATTGCCGACAGCTTCAATGATACGCTGCAATGCTGCTACCGGCGTGGGTGATTTCCGCACCGGCAGAGCGCATCTCCTCCATAGCACGCTCGTCGTCGCCCGGCTGTAGGTTGACGGCGCGCATGGCATCGGCAATGGCCTTAACGCGGAAGCCTTCGCGCAAGGCGTCGAGCACGGTGTTCTTCACACAGTAATCCGTGGCGAGACCGCCGACCCAGACTTCTTCGACGCCCTCTTCGCGCAAGCGTTCGGCCAGGTCTGTGCCGTCAAAAGCAGAGTAGCTGTCTTCGTCGCCCATGCCCTTTGAGATGACAATCACGCGCGGGTCATCAATCAACTCGCGGTGAAACTCAGCGCCAGGCGTGTTCTGCACACAGTGAACAGGCCATGTGCCGCCATAATCTTCAAAGTGTCTGGTGGTTGCAGTATGCCAGTCACGGCTTTTGAAGACCATATCGCCGCGCGATAGAAACTCATGAGCGAGCCTGTTGAGCGGTGCAATAACTTCGTCGCCTCCCTCTACTCCAAGCGCCCCGCCCGGACAAAAATCATTCTGCACATCGACAATCAAGAGCGCACGTTTCCTAGCCATGCTTCTATTTTAACGCCAGTTGGATTAAAAGAGCTATGTTCAAAGTCCCGTAGGGACGATTGGTAATAGCCCAGCACTTCAGGGTCTGATGAGCAAGAAAAGAAATTGAGTCCTGTAGGGACGACTGAATAAATCTGGAAAGAATTTCAGTCGTCCCTACGGGACTCTACTTTATTTTTCACTCTTTGACCCAGCACTGAAGTGCTGGGCTATTACCAATCGTCCCTACGGGACTAATCTGTCAGATGCAGGTGCTAACTCTTTTCACCCGCGTGCTGTTCTGCTCCGCTGTTTGCCTCCGGCTTGCGCTTGCGTTGGCGAACCCATTCTTCGATGCTCTCGCGTATATATTCGCCGAGGTCTTCAATTTCGCGTGCGCTCTTTTGCCAGAACTCTTTGAAGGTTTCGTGGTCGAAGCGCATGCCGTAGGCTTTGCCCCAGCGCGGCGCTTCGCCGACTTCGTCTTCGTAATAGGCCGCCAACTGGCGACAGGCCATCGCGGCCACCATCAGCGAGCTATCCTGCGGCAAAGGCTGGAAGACAGTGCCTACGCTCTGGTCTATCTCCTTCAAGCGAGCGTGTACGCGGTTGTATTGCTCTACACAGAAGCGCGCGGCGTCCTCTTTGCCTCCAGTCCACTCCGAATGCAGCGCCATGCGTGATGTGCGCCGGAGGACGTTGACGAGCTTTGCTATCTCCTTTTCTCTTTCCATAATTCCTAACAGCGCCTCCCGTGCATGGGCGACCATGCGAAAGCAACAGTGTGCGGGCGGCAATGTGTACGCCCGTGTCTCTCTTTGCGTTCGGGCAATTCGTCCTCGAAATAGGCTGACAGATCATGCGCGGCCATGCGCGTGACATGAGGCGAAGCATCTTCGCCCAGCTCTCCGAAGAGCGAAACGATAGCCGGTTCAAGCTCCTTGAGCCGCTGTAGCACACGGTTATATTGAGCCGCACAGAACTTGACCGCATCCTCTTCTCGTTTAACCCATGATGAAAAGGCCGCTGCACGAGCTATGCGATGAAGCACGTTAACGAGCTTGGCTATTTCCTGTTCTCTTTCCACTTTGCACCTCCGATTTCCCTAAAAGCTCTACCTGTTCGCGTAAAAGCTGCTTGCCCTTATGCACGCGCCACTTGATGGTCGAGACCGGCACGCCCAGATAAGCGGCTATGCGTTTTAAGGGCATCTCGTCCAGAAAATGCATTCTGAGCACCAGCGCGTAATCATCCGGCACGCCCTCAAGCGCCAGCCGCAACTCTTCGTTCGCTTCCCGTTCTGCCAGAAAGGGGCGCGAGAGCGCGTCAATCTCCGCCAGCAACACTTCGTCCAATTCCACGCGTCCCTGCTTTTGCGTGCTCTCGCGTTTATTGAAACGCAGCGCGCGGTTGCGCGTCACAGCGCCGAGCCACGCGGCGAACTTAGAAGGCTGTTCAATCGAAGGCAGCGCCTTGAAGGCTAGAAGCAGAGCCTCCTGCGCTACGTCCTCGGCATCATCGCGCCCGACTATGGCCTGCGCCGTACGCACCGCCGCCGCACGATAGCGCCCGGCCAACTCATTAAACGCCTCAAGGTCGCCGAGTATGGCCGCCACCACCAACACTCCATCCGGCGGATCATCCCTCTCTTTCGCCATTCATGTCCCGCGCCGCGCGAAAAACGCTTCTACTACTATTGAGACATTACGGGAGGGAAAGGTTAGCGGTTCGGGAAAAGTTTTTTACGGGAAATATAATGATGAGTCGTCTGATCAAGAATGCCTTAATTACTTCACGCCCGGAGGTGCGTGGCAGTATGCTCAAGCCTCTACTTCCACCAGTTCTTCGGTTATAGGTGGCGGGATAGCTTCATTGTGAGATTCCAAGCTCTCAAGATACAGAGCAATTGCTTCCTTAATATTCTCAATAGCCTGTTCTCTGGTTTGTCCCTGAGAAATGCAGCCGGGGAGAGACGGAACTTCCGCTACAAATACACCATCCTCATCCTGCTCAATCAAGACGCGATATTTCATACGCTACCTCCGCTTACATTCTCCGTATCCCACCCTCAAAGCGCAAGCCGGTTTTGCAGAACAATTCATCAGTACAATTCTTTATGATGAGTCATTAGTTAGAAACTTGAGGGTGAGGAGCACTTTGGCGGCGAGTCTCAATTTTCCTGACTCTCATCGTCGCCTCTAATTTACTCCCGGCAGCCCGATTGTAATCGTCGTCCCTTGCCCTTCGCGGCTGCGTACATTAATTGTGCCGCCGTGGTCGCGTATGATTTGATAGACGATTGATAACCCTAAGCCTGTGCCGCCTGTGGTAGAGGAAGAGAAGGGTTCAAAGAGATGCTCGACCTGTTCGGGCGTCATGCCGCGTCCTGTGTCTTTGAAGGTGATGCGGATGCGTCCGGTCGCCGCGCGTTGAAGCTCTGCGCGAAGTGTCCCGCCTTCAGTCATCGCCTGAAGCGCGTTGCGCGAGAGATTCCAGAAGACCTGCTTTAATTGCGAGGTGTCGGCGTTGACCATCACAGGCTCGTCGGGCAAGTCTTCTTCCAGCACGTGGCCGTCTCGTATTTCGGGACTGTGGCGCAGGAGCGTGAAGGTTTCATGCAGTGGCTCGCACAGGTCTATGAGCGCAAGCTGTGTGTTGCGCGGGCGTGCGTAGGTGAGAAAGTCTGCGATGATCTGGTTAAGGCGGTCTGACTCTCGCAAGATAATCTCCATCAACTGCGCCTGCGAAGAGTCGCCATCCAGGTCGGAGCGCAGGACTTGAATAGAGCCGCGCATGGAGGCCAGAGGATTTCTGATCTCGTGCGCGATGCCTGCGGCGACGCGTCCCACTGCCGCAAGCCTGTCCTGACGGCGCGCGGTCTCTTCCAGCGAGCGCACTTCGGTTAAATCCTGAAAGGTGATAACAAGGCCAGTGGTTTCTCCCGTCTCGGAAAAGAGCGGGAAGATACTGAACCCCAGACGCAATCTGAGGCCGTCGGCTGTCAGGCAATAGGCTTCAAAACGAGGGCTTGGCTCACCGGCCTGTGCCGCGGTCATAGATTGCTCTATGCGGTCTTTCATCTCTCCGAATAAGATGGAGGCTTCCTGCCCGCGCACCTCCGTTGCCATGTAGCCTGTAATCTCTTCCGCCGCCGCGTTGAAGGTGTAGATGCGGCCAAGAAGGTCTGTGGTGACGACGCCGGAGCGTATGGATTCGACGATTCGCTCGTGCAGAGCGCGCAGGGTGGCGAGCGATTGCGTGGCCTCTATCAACTGCACGTCGGAGCGTGCCTGCCGCCCGGCCAGCCGCGCCGATAAGAGTCCTACGACCAGAAAGGCTACGTCGTTAATGCCCAGGGCTTGAATCGCCTTCGCCGTCAGCGCATTTTCCGGGTCGTGCGCGAAAGGCGGAATCCAACCCGCGCCGGTGGCGAGCGTGATGACAGTGAAAGCCACAACGCAGCCGACCGATGTGACGAGCGCACCGCGCGGGCCTAAGAAGATACTGGCAACAGAGATAACCAGAATATAGACGGCGGCGTAAGGCGAGCTGATGTCGCCCGTCGCCCACACGAGCCACGTCACCAGCAGTACGTCAATTAATAGCTGAGTGCTCGCCTGCCACTGCAAGCGATTGAAGAACCGTAGCGCGATGATGTAAACCAGCGACAGCCCCGCGACCGTGACGAAGATAGGCAGAGTGCCCCTCAGCGCCACACGAGCCACGGCGCTGATTCCGCCATGCGTCCACATGGCTGCGGCCAACAGGAACAGAACCGCGGCCAGCAGCCTGCCTACAATCAACCACCCGATTCTCTGCCGCAGAGACAGGCCGCCCCCAACCTTTTGCTCAAGCTCAGCCATCAGCTAAAGCCTACCACATGGACTCTGCATTTAGTCAGGTCTGTTTTTAGTCAGTAGCGGGTCAGCCAGCCTGGAATAAAACCGAATGCGCCCAAATGGGCGTCTTTACCACCGGCTATGAGTACGTCTATTATGCGTTAGACAGCCGAAGTTCTTGGAGTAGAATAACAACAACATTCTAAAATAATCTTATGCGGAGAATGATATGGCAACCGAAATAAGGGTTTGGCAGATTAACGACGGAAATCTTGAATCAATTGATATATCTATGGCTCAGGCCGGAAGACGAGAGGTTGATGACCTTGAAAAGTGGATTAAAAGTAATACTGTGATCTTGGGCGAGGATGTTTTAATAATAGGCGAACAAGTGCCTACTAGGGGCGGATTTATAGATTTTCTAGGACTAGACCAATCGGGTAATCTTATTGTAATTGAACTTAAACGAGACAAATTACCAAGAGAGGCTCTTGCTCAAGCTATGGATTATGCCTCTGATATTGCATCTTGGGGTGAGGATAAGATTAGTGAAGTATGCCTGAAATTCTCAGGGCAGGATTTAGAGGATTACCTTAACGAGAAGTTTGGAGACGTTGATTGGACAGACTTGGTGCTTAATAAGACGCAACGAATTCTGCTTGTGGGTTTCTCTGTTGAAGAATCTTTACAGAGAATGATCGAATGGCTGTCGAACAATTACGGCGTCAGCATTAACGCGATAATTTTGAGGTACATTAAGACAACGCACGGTGATGAATTGATTGCGCGTACAATGATTATCCCAGAGGAAATAGCTAAAGAGATAGTCGGGAAGAAACAGATCAAAACACCAATGTCAGATATTCCCGGTAACTATAGTGATGAAGAGTTAGAGCCCTTACTGAAAAGTTACCTGTCAGAGACCAGACTCACTCCTCGTCGAATTAGGGAAATCTTGCTACCTCTATGCCTGAATCACAATGTTGCTACGCGTGAAATGATTAAAAGAGAGTTGATAGAAAGAGGGGAAGCTACTAATGAAGGGGGAGCGGGGAGTATACTCAGTACTATTTCGGGGGAGATAGGTAGAATGCAAAGAGATTATTTGCGACAAGTAATACAGTATGACAAGCCAAATCCTTGGGAGAAAGAGAACTATAGGCTTCAGCCGACATATAGGGATATGGTAAAACGCATTCTTGAAAATGAGCTGTCGTTGAGTGCCAGAACCTAACAAGGCTGTCTAACAACTTATTCAACTCGACCCGCAATAGCGCGGCTCTCAAACTCCACATTGATTGCGGGCGAGTTAATTCTGGCGTTACACAGCTTGGAGGTACAAGGATAGTGAGCCTGGCAACTCCAGACATTTACTGTGATGTCTTTGACCGGCTCGAACATGATGACGTGAGGTATGTCGTGATCAGCGGCGTCGCAGTCGTGCTGCACGGCCATGTTCGACCTATCGCTGACCTTGACGTTGTCATCGACCCTGCACCGGACGAGGCAGGCCGCGCACTGCGTGCTTTGGAGTGCAACGGCTTCGTGCCGAGTCTTCCGCTTCCACTGAGTATGCTGACGGTGCTGCGTATGTTCGACCACGCACAGCGAGAGGTCGATGTTTTCGTTCGCTACCACATCCCGTTCAATGATTTGTGGGCTAATTCTGAGCGCAGGCGCGTTGGCGACAGCGTCGCTCGTGTTGTGTCGCTGGAGCATCTGCTGCGGGCTAAGCGTATCAATGGCCGCCCGCATGACCTATTGGACATCGCAGGGTTGCTCGCGCTCGGAGTGCGTAGTGGCTCACGGGAAGAGTCCGCCGAGGGCGCTGTCTAACAATACATTCAAACCCGACCCCGTGATAGCATCTCTTTCATGGTGCTTCATTGCGCCGGAAGTTGAATGCCGTTCGCGGGTGGCGCGTTAATTCGAGGGTTAGACCGCCGAAGTCTCTAAAGTGACTTGAGAGTAATGCTATCCAATTTGACGAGGTAGGGTGAACAGCTTATCTTGAGTATATGAAAGTCGAAACTTCCATCATCGTAGATAAGGATTTGCTTGAGGCCGTTGATAAGCTATCTGGCAAAGATAAGAATCGCTCAGAATTTATCGAGGCTGCAATTGAGGCTTACATTGCTCAGATTGCTCGTCATACGCAGAACGCTAATGATCTCGAAATCATCAATGAGCGTGCTGATGATTTGAATGAAGAAGCATTAGATGTTCTTGATTATCAGGTAGCTTTGTGAAGCGAGGCGATCTCTATCGTGTTTACAAACCTTCTGCTAGAGACCCGAAGAGGTTCAGGGTCTTTGTGGTCGCAAGTCGACCAGTCCTCATAGATTCGCGTTTCTCAACTGTCATTTGTGCTCCAGTTTATTCATCAAATCATGGATTATCCACACAAGTAATAATTGGTATTGATGAAGGAATGAAACATGAGAGTAGTATCCATTGCGATGAGCTTGTGAGTTTACCAAAATCAGTTCTCACAGATTATGTTGGAACATTATCTGCTGAGAAGATTGAAGAACTGAACAAAGCGCTAAGAATTGCTTTGGATATTCCAGATTGATTTTAACCAGTAAGCGATCTCTAGCAACACATTCAACCCGACCCCGCGATAGCATCTCTTTCATGCTCGCTTGCGGCCATGCTTGAATAACTTCAACACTGCTCAATCGGCCAGAAGAGAAGCCAGCCCGTGATACTCAACATCACGGGCTGGCTTTAAGTTTGAATCGTCCACAGGTTAAATGCTGAGTTCAAAGCTATGGTCATCTAGAAATTCCAGTGTCAAACGGCCATTGCTTTTGGCCTGCAATTGACTAACCAGCGTCTCCACCTTTTTCATGTGGGTTTTATCGCCTTCCGTGGCCTTCGAGCTGCTATTGAACCAGAACTTGAAATTGCCGCTGTCGCCCGGAATCATGCGCGAATCAAAGATTAGCTTCAGCACATCCAGGTCAGGGTTTTTATGCTCCCCGTTGCCGCAGAAGATATATATGTCTGCCACTACCTGCTGGCAGAAATCCGTGTCGATGTTGTTCTCCGCACCGTGATGCTGAACCTTTAGAACGTCCAGGCGAATGCGCCCCGTTTTCTTGTCGGGTTTCATGTAGAGCTTGAGTCCTTTAAGTATTTCTCTGGCGTGGCCGTCACCTGTCAGCACCAGGGTCTTCTTCTTAGCGCCTGCGCCTTCTGTTACCAGCAGCATGAGCGAGGCCAGGTTGGGAGTCGTCACCTTATCGCGAAGGCCAAGCACCTTTTCGGCCAGCGCAAAGTCGGGTTCTGCCGATTGCATAAGGTCGCTGATTCGGCTCAGGCGATCTTCCTCGAACCGGCTCAGTGGACTGGGAGCTTTATCGTCCTGAAGTTTTTTCAGTCTCTTTCGTGTCTCCGTTTCAAGCTCCTTGAGCTTATCCGTCATCTGTTCCAACTGAAACTCGCGCAACATCTCGGACTCGGAGACCATCGAAGCCCCTACGTTGCCGATCTCATTGGTGGCGAAGCGGCCTTCATCATCTTTAGCTTTCTGCTGAATTTCCTTGATAGTTTTTTGATTCTCCTTCAGCCACTTATTCCATTCATCGCGCAGGTTGTTCAAGTCTTCCTCGTAAGGCCCAAGGAGCGAGATGGACAGGCTTCCGAGTTTGATAGTCTTTTTCTTGTTATCACGAACCATCATGAGCTTTCCTTTAGCGGGACGGTTCAGAGGGATGTTCAACTGCTTGGGGCTGACCCGGTTCGACAGATTGATCGCCTCCGTCTTGCTCGTGATGAGATTCTGGAAGCCTTGCATCATCAGTTGGCTGGCCGAGTTTTTATCATCAGCCGAAAGCACTACGGCGTTAGCGGCAAGCATATCTTCAATCTTGCCCTCGTTATCTCCAACCTGCTGGTGAAATGCATTGTGCCAGAGTTCCTTAATCTCCGGCGGGCGAAACGACTTCGGCTGCTTGCCTCCCTTAAAGTCGAAGACGCGCCAATCGGCAAGGTCGTTGACCATTCGCAGGATGCCTGAAATGTGATCCGAATCTATGTGCGAGACGTAAACGACATCAAGGCTTTTCAGCTTGAGCTGTTGCCACATGGGAGCGACGTGATCTGTGTAAGCATTGCTCATCCCTCCGTCACTCATTAAGGTCTTGCTGTCTTTGCTGGTCAGCAGCAGGCAGTCGCCTTTATCGGATTGAAAGACTGTCAGTTTCATCAGACTAATTCCTTCTCTTCAGAGCGGTCATTTATGGCAGCAGCCTCTTTAATGCATTCGACCGGATTGATACGACCGAAACCGGCATCATTAGCCCAGGTGTATGACGCGCCGGGAAGGGGAGTCGCCGTGCGCTTAATGATGCCTTCTATCTGGGCGGCAGTCAGGTTCTTACCCTTCTTGTTCTTCTGCGCGGCGAGCATCAGGCCGACGACCCCTGTGACATACGGGCTAGCCATGCTGGTGCCGCTCATCTTGATCCAGGCGTCGGGCGAAGAAGCATCTGCTCCTGTAAAGCCCTTCGCGGCGATGATGTTTGTCCCTGGTGCGGCAACATCGGGTTTGTAACGCCCATCGCGTGTAGGCCCCTGGCTGCTTGAAATGCTGATGCGCTCGGCTTCGGCGTCCAGATTGCCTACAGAAATAACGCGCAGGCCGCAGGCCAGAGAGCCAATGGAAGAGTCGTCAACGTTGGAGCGCTCAGAGAAGAAAGAAGGGAAGCTCCATGCCTCCTTGTCACCGGCGCGTCGCCCTATCGGGCGCGGGTCGTCGCGCTCAATCCACCCGTGAAATTTCCCGTCCCGAACCTGATCACCATAGAGCCGTACAGTCCACTGCCCGGCGGGCACACCGATAATGCCCTTTCTGGTGAAGCATGGGCTGAGGTAAACAGATATGTAGTTGCTACCGTTGGCAGGGTGATAAAGCTCGTTGTAGATGCTTATGAAACTGCCGTCCGGCAGTTGCAGGTTCTCAACAAATTTGCCCGGCTTGATGGGGCCGTACCATTTATTGGAATCCGGCGGTCGGATGGAGATTTCAAATCTGTCCTGCGGGCTATACCATATCTCAAGCTCGTTCTCAGAGATGTCTGTGATGGTGTTGCCCACTACAAGCCAGTCAATATCCGTAGCCAAGCCGTTGGAGGGGATGCTGCCGCTGGTGTGTATGCGCCCCATAAAATAGTTCCGGTCGCCTTCAAAAGCAGGTGCTTCCTGACCCGCGTTTCCGGCTGCCACACAGACGCAGCGCCCCGGCACGGCCATGGCAGCGTCAACCCAACGCGAGATGGCGCTGGTGGCGTCGTGTGCGTGTCCGTTCGTGCCCAGACTGATGTTGATGGCGATGGGCTGCTTGCGCTCGTGCGCCAGGTCTAACAGATATTCCAACGCGTGAATGACCCGCGTCGAATCGTAGAAGGTGTCGCGGTAGTCTGCATCCTCCGTGTCGTAATCGCCGCCGGATTTTTTCTTTATAGGCTTTGTCTTTCTGGGCGGGAGCGAAATCAGGACGGCTGCAATGTCTGCCTCCGTGCAGAAGCCGTAATTGCCCGCCGCGATGCTTGCTACGTGCGTCCCGTGCGCGCCCTCAACCATTTGCGACTGCGGCGCAAGCATATGAGGCGGCACATTCACCTTGAGAGAATCTTTCAAGGCACGATTCAAATCGTCCCCCTCATATTCTACGCCGTAGCCGAAGGGAGTCTTCTTGCGGGATTTGGGTCTGTTGACACGGTCGCCCCCCTGATCCCAGATGCGTATGAAGCGAGTCTTCTTTTGCTTACTGCCTTTCTCCCTGTAAAGGAAATCTTCGTGCGCGAAGTCGAATCCCTGCACGTCTATGATGCCTATCAGGATGCCGCGACCGTTGCCGTGAAAAAGGTCTGGGTTGGCGGGGCAGCGCGGCTGGCTCGGCACGCCGCTGCGTTGCGACTCTATGCGCGGCTTTGGGTCTATTAACGCCTCGCCCATTTCAATGTAGGTCACCCTTGGGTCGCTCGCGAGCTTCTCAAGGGCGGACAGCGAAACGGTGGCCGTAGCGATATTAGCCTTCTGTCTGGTAATCCTGAACTGATCCTTACTTAACTTCACTCCCTTTATGGTCGCCTTGTCTGTTGCATCAGCCGTCTCTATGAACACGTTGACGAATACATCTCGTTGAGGACTCCCAGACGGCTTTGCCGCTTCGCTCTCGTCAGCGGCTGAAAGCTTGTCTTTCAAAATTGGCACGGCCTTGCTGTCGCGCTTCGGTAGATTCTTGTCCAGATATTTTTTGTCTTTGATAAAGACAGCCGCAGTATGCTCGGCACGTAGAGTGTTAACGAGCTTGCTGCCGTTGGCGATCATGCGCAGCTTGGGCTGAATCTTTCTATCAGCCAGCCCTCCTCCTGTGCCGGTGATTTGATTCTGCGCCTGTCTCTTCTTACTGCGTTGTCGTGCTGCCATCTCTTCTCCTTTTAACACAGGGTGTGAGCCTGGACGCCGCGCCAGCTAAGAGGCGACTATTTTATCGCTTATTGCATTTTGGCAGCCCGCCGGGAGAGGGTTCCAATCCGAGGTAGTAGAGAATCCGATTAACAAAAACTTGCCTGTCCGGTGGAGGAACCGGCATCCCCTTGCAAATCTCATTGATCGCATACGAGCCTAATTCCCTGTAGCTCTCGAACTGCGATTCGCTGTACATCTGATCTCCGGTAGACTCGTGCGGGAAAGTCGGATGCGCCTTGGCGTAATTGAAAATGTCTGCCGATTCGGTTCCGTAAAAAGCAGGCTTGATGTAGATGAGCACTCCGTCCACGCCGTTTGCATCGACACACGAGTAACAGATTCTGCCGATGGCGCAATACTTGTCACCCGCATTCTTCTGCCTAGAGTAAATTTGCGCTTCAGTATCATGCCTGGATTTGATTGGAATCTCGTCGAAGACAATGGGCACGCCAAGGTCAACGCGAATTTTGCTGATAGCGTTGCCCAGGTCATCGAAAGTGAAATTTGGATCGCCGCTTCCGTCGCTCAGGACTATCAGATGGCAGCGGCGCAAGATCATCTCGTAAAGCCCAAGGTTCTCGAAGTGGCCGCCGTCTGTAAGATAGACGTATGGATGCTCGTCGTTAGTCCATCCGAGCGCTTCAGCCACCAACGGCTTGGGAGCAAACGTAGGCCCGGCGTTGGAATAAGTATCTTCACCGGCCTTGCCTGGATTCCCCAGCCACCACCCCAGCCTTACGTTAAAGATCGTCATCAGGAATCCGACCGCGGGCGAAGAGTAATAGCCCATGTTCGGGCTGGCGGCTGCGCCGGAAATTGCCATCGCCGTGCCAAGGCTAATAGAACGCTTCGTGCTGGCGTTCACGGCGTACTCCGCTGACTTGCGATAGCCCAGGCAATAACTTCCGGCGTGTAAAGGAGAGACGGTGAATGATTCAGCCTTCCTGTCCTGCCACGCAAGATTTTTGCCTGCGACCAGATTCAAGGTGATGTTGATGACGTGCAGCGGCTTTTGCAGCAGGTGCCGCATAGGCAGATTGTCATGCTCGTCAAAGCCTGTGAAGAGATTTGGCCGCCGCCTATCTTTTCTTCTGGATGCTCCCAGATAAGCCCTGATTAATCGGTCGCGGTAGGATGCATGCAGTGAGAACTTGTTGATGTTGACGGTAAAGCCCATCAAAAGACCTATGCCGACAATCAAAACTGTGAGCGCCAGTAGATACCAGCCCGGAGAGTAGTAGATAATGCTCAGCAGATTTTGATAATCAAAAGGCATCTGCGCCCACTGCGCTTTATCAAGAGAGAAAAGGTGTGTGAGCCATCTGGCGATGCTGTTGTGACTTCCAGACAAGGCAGTGGCCGACGCACTTACCAGCCAGCTCATCCCAAGCGATAGCACTATCAACAGAAAGACTGTGAAAACGGGAGCGGCCAGCGACAGCGCGATTTTCATCACGAGCGACTTAGACCCCTGCTGGTTTTCCTCTTTCTTATTGGCAGGTGATTCGGAGCTACCCCCGCCCAGGAGTGTGACTAACCCTGAGCCGCTGCCGAGCGCTACCAGCAGCGCCTGCACCTTCGGGCTGAAATACAGCAGCCCTACAGGCCCGAAAATCACGATTGAGCTGACGACGCTCCATCCTAAGATGGCGATCAAAAACCATGCTCCCGCACGCGCCAGCCACTCTCTATCGGCATCGCTGGTTAACCAACTGGCGATGCCTACGAACATAGTAGCGGCCAGCAGAAACACCAGCAGAAAAAGTGGAAGGGCAAAACAGATGTAGAGCGCGGCACGAGTTGGATCATCTGGCTGTGGACTGATGGCAACCGGATTGGGAAACACATAAGTCGCCACCACCCAGACGAGCAAGCCACCGATTGCTCCCACTAAAATACTGATCGCAAACTCGCCAAGGCTGCCCAGACTTGGTCTGACAATCAGCAGGGAAACAATAAATCCACCTAGATGGCAGATGATTCCAAAGACTATGAAGGCTAAGAGATTAGAGGGAACCGTGTAACCGAAGACAATAAAGCCAAGGTTATCAATCGGTATGCGAAGCCATGCCCAGTAAGTTGTAATCAGTATGGAGGAAAGCAAAAAAGTAGAGAGGCAGAGTATCAGGAACCATCCTTCGCTCTTAAGCTTTTCCGGAAATCTGCTCAACCTGATTGTTGGCGGATCAAACAGGCTAGGGCGATTGGCTATAATATAAGCGACCGCGATGATGCCGAAAAATATAGAGAAGCCGAGCAGCAATTTTAGCGGCAAAGCATCCGTTGCCCAACGCGATGGCTCTTCCCATGTGGCAATCGCCATACAGATTCTGGGAATAGCCAGCACCCCCAGAATCAGCGGGATTAGAACGAGCCAGTTCAAGAGTATATTCCTGAAGAAGATGGCTACCAGCGTCCATGTGTCTGCGGAAAGGAAGCCGAGTTTTGGACTCATGTAATTGCTATAGCTGCGCAGGTGTTGAATCGGCTCAGGCTCAGGCAGCAGTGGAGACTGCGGCGGAGCGCTCAGGTAATTCACAACTTTGTTCAGCGCATCATCGGCGGTCGCAGGCAGCTTTCTAAATTCCAGTCTCTGCTGTTCGTGATGAATCCAGGCCGAAAACCAGCTTCCCAGATAGCCGCCGCCCGAAACCGTGGAAAGGAAATCGAAACTCTTCAACAATCCGTGGCGCGCAAGTCCCTGCAAGACGCCGAGTCCAAACGTGGCGCTGCGTATGCCGCCGCCAGAGAAACAAAGAGCCGTGCGCTGCACTCCGTTCTGGCTGGCCTGCCCGTGCAGGAACTCATAAATCTTCGCCACTAAGATTGAGTTGATTCGCTTTTCACGCTCGTCCAAATCTGTAATGTAGGAATAATCCTCACCGTGATAGAGCGTCTGGAACTCATCATCATAGGATTTCCGATCAATGACCGGCTGGAATCCCTGACTGTTGTATTCATCTATGAGGACTTGGTAGAGAAGTAGACGTGACATTATCAACTCCAGTGGTTAATTAAAGAAGCAGCCAACAGATAGATTCTCGAAATCAAACTGATGTGACTTCGAGCAACAGATTAGCCTGGAGAGTGTAGCTGGATAGCGTGCGGCCAAATGATTAATCTGGCCGCACGCTATCTTATACTTGACTCCGGGAGGTGCGCAGAAGGTAAAAGAGAGCGGCAGGGTTCTTACTTATCGTCATCCTTGTCGGCCTCTTTCTCCTTGCTCGACGAGATGGCCTTGATGTGTACTACAAATCCGCACCTGGCAACGGATTGATGAGTTACTGCTCATATGAGAGCAGCGGTAAGGCTGTTACAAAGAAGTTGAGAAATGATTCGAGGCTCATACATGAAAGCATGAGCGAATAGCTGTGCGTTAAGAGCGAGCAAACATTAGTCCAGTCAAGCACATATTGTCAACAAAAAAGTAAGCTGGCTATAAATGAGAAAAGCACGCAAGCACGGGCTTTCTCAACGAAGAAAATCTAATATCAACGTGAGGCGCGATATAAGAATGTGCATAATGTTTTTAGCTCCGCGAGGTGCAGGATGTTTATAGTCTCCGGATGCCAAATAAACCCGGCTCCGCGAGGTGCGATATGTTCTCTATCAATTAACATGTCGCACCTCGCGGAGCTTTCTTCTCTTACTTACGTTAATCAGCGCAACCGCTTCTTTATAAGAATCCAATAGCTTTGGACGGTCTAAAGTTGAAAGCTCACTCGATTTTAAGAATTGGAACTATGGTTATTACTGCATGTAGAGCTAATTTCACAATTAAGACTACAGGGCAAGAGGCTTGCCACACATAGAGAGAGCACTTACAAACAGAAAAGCCCGTATTCACGGGCTTTTTCGGTGGGGAAAATCAAATCCCCGAAAGTGGAATTTTCAAATCCCTTTGAGGGGTTTAGTCCTGACAGTCAATCGTATTTTTCCGGGAGCGAAAATCGTAGTTTTCCGGTTTTATGAGGCTGAGAGGCATTCATAAATTTCCGCCGTTCAAGCAGGCGAGCAAACCGCTTTAAACATAGCGTATCTAAAGCGGTTGTACCAAGATATTTTCATCGTCGGGCACTGCCTTGGTGTCTACAATTGTGAACACTAAAGTTAAGTATGTTCACTTTGCTAATCAATAAAGCTCGGTAAGGTCTTTATTTACATCAATACTGCCACCTTCCTCGCTCGGTATAAGAATTGCTGGACTACAATGCTTTTGATAAAACCGAGTGTCCCAGGCTCATGAGCAAGCTATCGCGCGAATCTTCACTCTGAGTCCTAAAAGGATATTTTTACATATAGGAAACATTTGCTCAAGAAGGAAGTTGCCTCTCCGGCATCTTAAGGTAAGGGGTATCAAAACATCTCCTTCTTGGTGGAAGTTGAAAAATTAGTGGACTATTTAAGCGCTGAAGTATAAGATGCGCCCCATTATTTTAGGGCTTTAACGGTACGGTCAGTGTGATACGCAGTCAACTGCTCCTCCTTATCTTTTGCGCGTTAACCGTACGCCTATGAACTCCTATATCCTAGATGCCCAAAGCGAGGAAGCGCGCCGATGGAAGACTGTTAGGTACGCATGCTTTGGGCTGCTCATCCTGCATTTTAGCTTCTTCATATTTTTTTGGAGAAATATTAATTTTCTAAGCGGTAAGCTCATGTTCAGCCTAAGTGTTTCGGCTGTTGCTGGAATTCTTGCTGGCACGTACTTTTATACACACAGGTTTTTAAAAGATCCATTTTATTTCTTTGTCTTTCTCAGTTGGCTTGCTAACGCTTTTTACCTGATTCCTGAGTTAAATGGGCCAACACAGCCCGATGCCAAAGGATACTTCTCTTATAAAATAGGGGTTTACGTCTTATCCCTTATCTCCAGCATTTTATTAGTCCCTGCGCTTCTCAGCCCCGGAAAGAAGAAGTCAACTAGATGGACATATTTAATTGGCGTAGCGATAGGGACGACCTTATTGGCCGTAGATTGCTACCTTATAATAAGGGGCCTACCGGAGGGTACAGCGAATTGGAGCCCTGTTCATACAACATTAGCTTGGATTTTATTGCCCGGTTCCGTGCTGTCCTTTGCCTTGATTTGGGCTGCCGGAGAAGTTTCGAAAGCTCGCCTCAGCGATGAAGACCGTGGGTGGAAAAGGCAACTCCTGCCAGGCACCTTTTATATCTACGCTGTTTTGCAATTTATCTATCCTGTTTCTCCTTTTCTAGAAACATTGGGGGGGGAGAAAATGTTAGTGCCGTTCTTCATCGCCCAGCTAGCGAAAGTGGGCAATGCTATTTCGATGTTGGGGGTGCTTCAATCCGCAATTGCTTACAAGGATTTAAGACGGGATGAGGAAATAAAAGATGTCAGGATTAAGGAAGCAGAATTAAAAGCTGAAGCAGAGCAAATCGAGAAAAAGAGCCAGTTCATAGAATTAGGTATGCTCGCCTCCAGCATCAAGCACGATGTCAATACTCCATTGGCTACGATGAGCTTTGACATTGGAGCAATGAAGAATAGATTCCAGCATGATACGGAGATCATAAAAAAGCTGGAAAGGCTGGAAGAGTCTATGGAGCGTATTTATGCCATTGTTAAAGTTGTCGATATTCTACGGGGTGATAAAGCTTTCTTTGATCGAGATCAATTCATGAGCAAGACGAGCATCTTTGAAGTTGTACATCGTGCCGTCAGATCTGTGAAGAATGAGAAGAGCGAGTTGAAACTAAAGGATTCAAAGAATACTATTAAGGTCGAAGGGCGCGAAATATGGGGGCGTGCTTATAGCCCGATGCTTGAACAGGTCGTAGTTAATATTATTAAAAATAGTTTGGAGGCGATTTCTGAAGCTGGGCGAGAACGCGGGCTAATTATGATACGTGTTGGCTCGACTGAAATTCCAGAAAGCAACTATTCGCGTTGGGTTAAGATTGAGATTAGTGATAACGGATGCGGAATTCCTGAAAAGAACATAGGCAAGTTAACCACTTTATTTACAACCCGTGACGATAAGAAACCGAATAGCGGTATCGGACTGTTCATAGGCAAAAAGATTTTGGACATCCACAACGGTGAGATAAAATTCGAGAGTAAGGTCGGTGAAGGGACGAAGGTCACATTACTCTTGCCGGAGTGGAACGCCCTTCAGAAGGCAGAGGAGACTCATCAATCCGCCGAACGTATAACGGAGACTAATGGCTCGCCGGCCTTGGATATCCCAGTAGACAAAGATGTCGAAGCAGAAGTAGCCCACTTCCAAACAACGGAGACTTCAGAAGTTTCAGGAGAACCAAGATGAGTGCAAAGCTGGCCCCAGTGGATGAGATTGCCGTATCCTTAGCGCGTCCATATATTTTAATCGTAGACGATGATGAAACATTCCTTGAAGGCTCTAGGGACTATTTCTCCACGTGTGGATGTGATGTGGATACCGCCCGCACCCCTGAGGAGGCAAAAAAGATTCTCCAAAGGGAAGGAGAAAATAAATATCAGTTAATCGTAACTGATTACGATTTCGGTGTCTTGTCGAAAACCAAGGGTGATAAATTCATCCGGGAAAATCAGCATCTGCTTGGCAAGACGAAAACAGTGATCATTAGCGGCGCAGCCGGTATGACAGATGAAATACGTAAAAAGCTAAGAGAGGCTGACGCCATCTTCTTAGAAAAAAATCCGGTTCTAAAAACGAAGCTAAAGGAAATAACTCAAGAGGAGAATGAAAAACTGGCGAACAATCTCGAAAGGGTTGTCAAAAAAGAAGTAGCTCCCCGTATCGAGAAGATAACCGGAAGGCCAGTAGATATAAAAGTTGTGGTCAGCTCCCCCTCCCACGTTAAACATCCGGTCTATGATTTAGCCGTCGATAGTCTGAAGCAAACGCTTATTAAATGGCTGAAAACCAGAGGCGAGCTTGATGAACCTGTGCTTGCTTATGGCAAGAATATCTACAGCGCGAATGATATGATTAAGCAAGTCGATGCCGAAACCGAGGTTGGACTTGAGCACGTTCGAATGCTGCTTGATGAATTTGAATACTCCCTGGAGATAGATGAGGATGCCTCACGACGATACGACGACGACACAGAATAACCCGGCGGGTAGCGGCAATCTCTTAATCCTACTTTGCGCGCCATCTCACGACGATTTAACAGAATACACCTCCAAGCTGCTTGAGAATTTTCAGAGTCTCGGCGAGCCGACAGTCTTCTGCAAAATTGAAAGCCCGCTGACCTATGACCAACTGCTCTCTAACTTAGCCGTTGACCCGAAGACGACCGAGATCGGCCTCATCTTTTGTGGCCACGGCGAAACGGCATCGTTGCAAGGCCCCGGCGCACCCCCCGGGACGCCGGATTATAAGAAGCTGCGGTCCTTTTTTTACGACGATTCGTTTCTTCACCTGGGGCCTACCTTCATGCTTGCCTTTTGTTGTAGTGCGGCGGTTGAGCTGGGCGACGCATACTACCGTCTGACTACCGGAAGTACCTTTGTTGGATTCGACGATGAAATCGGCTTCGTCAAAAAAGGCGGCGACTATGCCGATTGGTGGCGGAAAATTCTGCACACTTCGGCCTCCGCGATGTTGAGCGCCAACGACATTCAGGAGTTGGAAAAACCCATCCGCGAAATCTACCAAGAGGCACTCGCCCACTTCGATCCGCGCACGGGCCGGAGGTATAGATGGGGTTTGATGATGAGAGCGTATTTGCGCAAACAGTTAAAGGACATTAGCTTCATCCGAACTTAGCCGGAATGGTACGTTTCCTGATCAGGAAGGAGTCTGATGAACAGAAAGGAAGATTTTGAAGCCCTGTTGTCATCTATCGCTGACGCACCCGTGAGTTTTGCTGGCGGGAAACCTCGACGGCGCACAGCAGGCGGCAGCTCAAAGCGGCGCATCAAAGCCAATCTGGCTGAGCTTGAAGATGACATCAGCGAGGAAGCCATTCTAAGGGAGTTGCGGCGTGCCAAGGCGAGATATAAAAAAGACCCTTCACTATTCTCAGGTGACCCAACTGACGTTTTTACCTATGACGACCGCGTTCTAGCGATCACCGCTTATCTCTATCAAGCTCACGTGCAGATGTCATCAGTCCTCGGACTTGCGGGTACAGAAGGAGAGGATTTACGTAATGAGTCGTATTGGAAGTGGGCCAAAACGGCCATTCACATGTTGCTTTCGCGCAATGATAAATCTTATCAAACGCTGATGGGCATGACTCCGCGCGAGACGATTAAAATTGATAAGGAAGTGTTGAGAATCGCCGTTACAGGAGACGCTGGGTTCCGTGGGCAAGCCCAGACAAATGTCATCTACAGCATACGGGACAGGCATCGCGCTGCCCCTTTCGACCTGCTTATACACCTCGGTGATATTTACTTCGCCGGTCAAGGCGATGAAGTTCTTCGTCATTTCCTTGCTCCCTTTAAGAGCGCCGGACCGAGGGTGCTTACACTGGCCGGAAACCATGACCTGTATGTTGGAGGAGACGCTTTCCTGAGTGTGCTGGAAGTCCTACAACAGCCCGGGAGATACTTCTGCGTTGAGAATCCGCACTGGCGCATAGCTTGTCTCGATACTGCGTTGCCTGCCGAGACGCTTCGGCGCAATTCGGGCCTTCTCGATAAGGGGCAGCTCAATTGGTTAGATAAGCAGCTCGAAGCAGGTGATGGCAAAAAGACGCTACTCATGAGCCACCATTACATAATCTCAGGATGGGAGAAGCCCTCAGCTGGTTTGAAACGCCAGCTGACCTCACGCCTCAATAAAATATTCGCATGGTACTGGGGGCATGAGCATAGTTGTGCGATCTACAGTAAGAAAGCAGCCGGTTTTTATGGGGCATGTGTAGGTAACGGAGCCTTTCTGGAATTACGAAAACCTAGGAAACGTAAACCTTTACCTGAATGGTATGCAAAGGGACACTGCTCTTGTTATCGGGATCGCTCGAAGTTTTGGCCGCATGGCTATCTAGAGCTTGAACTACAGCCGAAGAGGGTTGTCGAGAATTATCATCTGGAGACTGGAGAATCCTATACTAGGATATTAAAACGGCTGTAAGCCCCCGCCTTCCGTAAGGTCTTCATCGGCTATAACATCTCATATCACGAGCGAGAGCGTAAGATTTTGCTTTCCTGATGCTCCTGTTGAGGTGAATATCACTGATTCTATTAATGAGTATCACGGAACGGGAAAAGCTTGCAGCTATACCGAGAATAAGCAGCGCAACTCTTATAAACTACAAAATTGAGTCTTAGCCATCTTTATTAATAAAGGGAGTGATCGCAGAAATGCCCGCATGGTTTACCCTAGATATGTCTTAGGTAATTAACGCTTCCTCGTTTGAGGCTGCTTATGTAATTCTCACGTAATGTCCCTTACCTTCATTACATGCATTTGACGATGGAGAATCTATTTGATGAACCCTTCGCCTTGTTATGTATAGTCGTCGCGCTGCCTCTGTCATACGAACATAATAGCCAAATAATCCCACTTCCTAAAGTTCAGGTGCCAGATTTGCAAAAACTCAGACAGTGTTTTCGCCTCTCACTTTGCTCTGCTGACAGTGGCTTGCATTTGCCTTATTCTGTTTCGCCTAAAGCGAATCGCTTTGAAATCTGGAGCATACCGTCTGCACTTTTTACACCTATATTTCTGGAAACCCTTGGGTGTTCGCCCGATACGGGGAAGGCAAGTACCGCAGAGATCCCAAGATGATACTTATGTTTCGTGCCTGAAGTCTGGACACATTTGAAAATAAGCGAGTGGTCACGAGTCAGTAACTCGTGCGAGCATCGGTTCTGCGATGAACAAAGATGCTCTTGACACTCGCCTCAGCGAGTATATCAGCCGCGTCTTGCCAGACGCACACGGACATCAACAGAAAGCCGTCTCTGATTTTGTCATGGCACTTGTTTCGGTGCAGAGTTGCTGTCAGGCCGCTCTCGCCAGATTCTTTGATAACTTTGAAGCTGCCAGCAAGCGACTCTCGCGCCTCTTGCATAATGCGCGTCTGCGGCCCGATGAGTTGGCGCGCTCTCACGCTCGCGCGCTGTGCGCGCGACTGCCGCTCGTGGGTATTGTCCGACTGTCTCTGGACTGGACTTCTGAAGAGGCGCAACATCTGTTGATCGCCAGCTTGAGAGTCGGGCACCGCGGCGTCCCGCTTTATTGGCCCGCTTACCACGACTCGCAGTTGAAAGAGCGGATGACTCTGTATGAGAGAGAGAGTTCCTGCGCCTCCTCTTTTCGGAAGTGCTCAGAGGAGTCTCTCGACGCCGCTTTCTCCTGACGGCAGACCGTTGGTTCGCTGACGTGGATTTGTTCGATTTGTTGAATGATTTGGGCGTTTCCTTTGTCATTCGCACCAAGTCGAACTACAAAGTGCGGATCGGTGACGGGTGGCGCAGGCTCGATTCTTTGCCGTGGCGAGGCAATCAAAGACGGCGTGCCTGGGGACGACTCTGGTACTCGGAGACTGACCCGCGGCGTCTCTTTCTTGCCCAAGCCAGAGCGCGTGACCAGAAAGGCAGATGGGGAGTATGGCACTTGCTGTCGAATCGTCCATTGTCGGCTTATGCGATGGCTGCCGAGTACGCCCTTCGGTTCACGTGCGAAGAAGGCTTCCGCGATGGCAAACGACTGCTTGGCTTTATTGAAGCGGGCATCAACTGCATTGAGGCATGGTCGCGGATGTTCCTGTTGGTGGCCGTGGCGCTCACGGTGTTGACCAAGATCGGTTGGGCGCTGATTCAGAGCAATGATGGTGAGCAGTTGTTGCGCAGGGTGCGGTTGCGCCGAAGTGCTCGTTCGGAGTTGAGCATGGTGCCTAGCGTCGTTGAGTTGCTGGCGCAGGGTGAAAACTTGTGGCAGTTGCTCGATCATCAAGGTCGGTTCAATCTGGAGGCCGGTTTATAAATGTGTCCAGACTTCAGGGCTGGGAGCTAAATTTACGTTTTAGCTTTGCTCCACCTCTGAGAAATTCGCTCACTATGCCGATCACGCTTAATGGCGATTCTTTGAACGTAAACGCGGGTAGTTGAGGGGTTACTGTGATCTAAGGCTTCCTGTGTAGCTGTGATCGAGCCTGTATCTTCAGACACAATCCGCGCGAAGGTATGTCTTGTCCGATGCAGATGGAAGCCATCTATTCCTGCGGCCTGAGCATACCGCTTCATGTTTTTAGCGAAGCAATGGGAAGAGAGAGCGGCACCAGGCCGCCCCGCATAGTCGTGTCTCGTCCAAAGGGGCGCATTGGTGCGGAAAACATTTTGTCGCTCAGTAATAGTTAGATAGTCGAGCATAGCCTCTTTCACAGCAGGATCTGCTATCTCGTATCCGACGTAATTTCCGCCTTTCACTCGGTTGGTTAAGGTCAAGGTTTTGTCAATTTTGATATCACGTCCCCGCAAAGAAAGTATCTCTGCACGTCGTTTCCCGCTTGCCATGAACAGCAACAGGATGGCGTAGTCACGCTTGCCCACTACGTCTCCAGCATCCGCCTTCTGCCTGACAACGGAGATTAGCGCTTCAAGTTCCTCATCTGTGAGAGATTTTGAACTTTCTGACTGATAAGCCTTCGGGGCTTTGGGTCTGGCAAGGCGTACTGGATTACCCCTAATGAGAAGCCCAAGCTCAGTATCTTTCATAGCCCAAGCATAAAAAGAGGAGAGAAGGCAAGCTCGCTGGTAAACAGTGGCTGAGCGGAGTCCCTTTTTCTCAAGCGTTGCGAGCCATCTTCGCACGTCCATAGGAGTAATCTCGGCTGGGTGCTTACTAACAAAATCAAAGAATGCGTTGACGACTTGCTGCTTGTCACGCAACAGATTAGCTTGACGCATACTTTTGGAAGTGGTCGCGCTGGCCCATAACTCAACCGCATTGCGAATAGCGGCCCTTCGATCCGCCTCTGCTTTGTCGATAGCAGTTTTTCGTCTCTGAAGTTTCATCTCTACAATTATAGCGTAGCTAGAGTGACTATAAGGATGAAATTTCTTGGTACACGGAATGTTGAGATGCTCGTAAATGGATTTGTTCCGCTAACTCTTTAAGATCTTCTTCCATTACAGAATGCGGTTCAACCCTTCCGACAAAATGGTGGTAAGCAAACAAAGAGGATGGTCTCGTAGCGCCAGGGATTATGGCTGTAATCTGCTGCTGTCTGGGCTTAGCGTAGGCATTAAGCTCCACATTAAAGTATCTGTTTGCAAAAAGCCTGGCCTCTCTGCCATGGAAGAGGAGAACCCTAGGTTTACAGATTGTGATTAAATGAGAGATGATCTTTTCTTCATCAGCCTCTTGCTTTAGCTGTCTGGGAATTAAGTTGGGAGAAACTGCTGGATAAGCGAATATGTTAGTTACCAAGACATTGAGCGGGGCAAGTCTACGAATTAATTCTAAGATTCTTTTTCGAGTTCTACTCCTTTCTTCTTTCCTTTGTAAACGCTTCTTCCGATAAGCCTTTTCAAACTCCTCCGGATATTGGGTCAGGGCCTGCCAGTAATGCTCAAAAGAATCAAATTCTTCCCGGAAGGAATCAATAGGGTTGAGGCCTATGATGAAAACATTAGCCTCTTTCCAGTGGGAATTAGGGAAGAAAGGAAAGAGATAAGGTCCTTCCTCTGTATAACATCTATTCTTGAGCCACAACTCACTTCTACTCAACACAGTCAACTTTGCCTCAAAGTACCCCAGTACGATTTTTTCAGATTATGCTAGCTTACTGCGAATAGCAGAGGCTCATTGCTATTGTTTTGTGGCGCCAATAGCGAACTTCTGCAGGATTCTGGAACTCGGATGGTTCGCCAGAGAAACGAGCTTATTTGCCAAAGCTACTGGTATCAAAGCATTGTCGTACATGTCACACTTGAGCTTCTCGATATTTGTAAGAATAACCTCAAGATTGCGAAAGTCGCTTTCAGTGGGATTTGCCAGTACATCTAATGTTGGTAAGGAAGCTACGTGCATTGCACCGTTTAGGGTTTTGAAAATCAGCTTGTTGCTGTAATAGCTGGTGCGCCCATAAGGATTATTCGGATCCGCTTTGCCCGGCGTGATATACGTGTATATGTAATCGTTATCTAGTATTAATACGCTACCGTTGTCCAGTTTATTCGCTATCTCATCGGCATGTTCGACGAAGGGGCCGCTCTTCTCTAGTCCGGCCAAGTAAAGGTTGTAATGCTCGAAGAGATATTTAACCAAGTCTCGCATCGGCTTGTGCATGTTCGCCGTTTGACCGAAGAATGCTAGCGGGCCGTCTTTTATGAAGAGAACTTGATTAAGTAGTGTCGGCTTTGTTTTAAGGATAACACGAATGAGATGCACTAGTACTAGTTGTTCTACTGTAGTAGTTACGTGGCCAAGAATGCCGCCAGCACCCAGATTATCATCGATGGCCTCATGTAATCTGAACACATCAGTTAACAATATCTCACCACCGCACTGCGTACAGGCGAAAGTATAATCGTTCGTCATGCGCTGTAAGTACAGCGGAATTCTAGTTTGTGAGCAAACCGGACAACTAGCGAGTGTCCATTGGAACTGAGACGTGGCGTACTCTTGAAAGAGGAACCACCGCAGCGTGTCCATGAGTGAGTCATCGTCCATTTTCTGTCGGAAGAAGTCATAGAGTGAACGGCGTACTGACGCCGTGAGCGTACTCTCTGCTTTCTTTCTCACGTTGCGAACCGGCAGGGTGAACTTCAAGCGCTGAATGTTCTTTAGCTTAGCCATATCATCTGGATCAATGAACGCCTGTTCATTAATTGTTTCCAGATCATTCACACTGAAAATCAGTGCCCCCATCTGGAAAAAGCATATTGTTGCGGATGGAAACTCAGTCTGAACAGCTATCTCACTGTACCCACCGTCGATTGCGATGATGTGCTTAATGGGATTATTAGGCACCGGACTGTAAGGTACATTCATGGAGCCGGAAAAAGTAACATCTCCAGCGCGCTTCGGCAGCTCACATTGCGATAAGAATTCTTGCACCGACACGTCATTGATCACGTGACTGTGCGCCGACTTACTAGCATACTCGGCAGGTCGTTTCCCGTGTCTACTTGCGTACGCCATCTTTAATCCTCATTCTTAGGGAAGCGATCAACTTGCACAGGCACGACGAACGGATTCGAGTACGTCTTCATTCGCACAAAACCTTTGTCGCTACTCGCGCTGAACCGTATTAGACTGTCAGTGAAATCACCGAAGTCGTAATATTTCTTGATCTCCTTAGTTTCATCCTCGTTATTCAAATGCGTGATGAACCAATTCTGGGTATTCTTAAGTATGTTCCCGCTGATTGAGCTAACCTCTTGGGTAGCATAAATCATGCCGAGATTGAGCTTAGCTCCCTCTTTAGCTATTCGGTTGTAGATTTGACTGAGATCTTTATCATCCTTCTTTGGAAACAGGTTATGTGCTTCTTCGAAGTAGAACTGTATGAAGTTGTTCTGGCGGTTTCCGATGAAGCGATTCATCGAGTCAGCAAAGATTTGACGGCAAATCCGCTCAGAGTACAGACTCTGAATCTCCGGGTCGCCTTGAGAGAGATCAATAATAATTATTCGGCCGTTACGTAGTTCCTCTATGACTTCGACCTCAAACGGCTTGCCGACAGTTTCTGTATGCAGGTTAGAGATACCACGCAGTTTAATGAAGCCGTCGACGTTGACGTTTCCACCCGGTGCCCTCTTTCTCGTTAGGAAAACGAGAAGCGCCTTCAGGTCTTCGTCCGCCCATTCGTGTCCATTACTCTGCTTATACTTACTGAAGTAATCGTCGCTCTCGTAATTGTCCCAAATTGTGATGAACCAGTCACTTGCCTCCTCAGGCGTTATGCCCTTACTAGGATCGATACTTCCATCATCTTTCACCAACTTATTGAGATCTTTATTACCGGAGAATTTGACGGTGAGATTCTCCGGTTCAGTGAATCCCGCTCGGTGGAGGCAGCATAGGTAGGCAGCGACTTTTCGATCATAACGAGTTTTGGCTGATCTATTTGTAGCATAGTCATCTGGCATAGTCAGATCAACCGCTCTAAAGCTGTCAATATAATTACCACTGCTTTGAGCCAAGTGTGACCGAACCAATTCGAAACCCGACAGCACATCCTTATAAAAGTTTACCTTCATGACTTTAAATCCTTCTTTGGGGATAGTGCTGTAGCGGGTAGTTTTGTCTTGGTAAATTTCTGAAATGGCCGTGCCAGCGTCCTGTAGATTGGGATTGGCATATTCGCCGTTGATGTCAAAAATAATTTGACCAACTGGGTACTTCGGCACGCCGTCGTCGGTGAAGGGCTGAAGGTTAGCCTCTGGAGGCTCGCTTGTCTTCTTATCCAGAGAGCGAGGCGCCGCATCGCTCATCAGTGAGGATGCTTCTATAATCTTCTTCACTGTATTCGACTTGCCGGTGCGCGTCATGCCAAAAAGTGCTGTCCGTTTACCGAGGAAATCCTGTGGGCTAACGTAGACTGGCACCGTATCCTCATGTAACTGGAAGCGCTGGCTGGAGCTGTAACGCACTTTGCCAATCTTGATGTCTGTAGGTTTTCCGGTTACCGCACCCTCACGAAAATTAACGATCAATTCCAGCACGTCCACGTTGGGTTTGACGACGCTGTAATTATGCGCACTATAGAAGTTCTCTACGTCCGCGCCAAAACTTAACTGCCCTTTATCATTCTTGTAGAAGGTCCCTAATATACGACACTCAACGCCGGAAAAGCTGAACTCGTAGCGAGTAAAACTGTCGAGCTGACTTTCTTTTCCGCTAGTTTTTAAGTTGTCCTTGTAATACTCAATCATCGAACTGATCACATCACTATCTGTCGGCAGCTTGGCTGGTCTGAGCACACGGAGCAGCAAGGCTTCAGAAACTTTCTCTTCATTTTCATAATAAGCTAGTAAGAAAGACCCCTGAGGAATACCTTTAACTTTTTGCTTCCACGCATCGGCGACGAGGAGATGTGCATGATCATAGTCGAGAAAGAACGGGCGGCCTATGAATGTGCCGGTTTGCAGTTGGCCCGTAAGATTATCTCGTTTGAAAAGGTCGATAGAGGCAATTTTGGCTATTTCACTGGTAAAGCTTATGCTCATGATTACTTCTTTCCTTTGGTGGTGTGAGGAGCTTTTGGCTTGAGGATAGGATCTTGTAGGCGAATTTCCGCTTGCTTCGCATAATCTTCCTTGATCTCGATAGATACCCATCGACGCCCCAAGAGTTCTGCAACAAATCCGGTTGTATTGCTGCCGGCGAAAGGATCCAAGACTAAGTCGCCGGGGTCAGTAAGGAATTGAATAAAGAAAGCAGCCAGACCAGCCGGCATACGTGCTGGATGTGGTGTAATGCCCAGTTCATTACACTTCAGGATGTAATAGTCACTGGAATTTGTGTTTGAAAGGCTGAAGGCGTTGGGCAGTCGCACTTCTCGTTCCGAATCCATCGGCTCAAGCTCGAACATATTTGGTGTGATACTGCCGCCATTATCAATCAGGAACCCCTCTTCGCTTATGATGTGCTCAGACGGGCGTTTACCTGGATTATAGCTCTGGCGCTGGAGCAGTGCCTTCATGCTTTTGCTATAAGGCCGAAGTACTCGGGAATTATCGGCTTTGGGAAAGTCTGTTTTTGACATCCACCAAATGTGAGTATAGCTATCAGTGACGCGTATGCGTTGGATAGTAACCCACTCGGCTGGAGAGGGGAGGCGCGAGGGGTTATAGCAGATGAACTGCTGACAAAGCCGTAGTCCCGCTTCAGGATGATTAACAAAACCAATCAGTGACTCTAGGTGCAACAGGGATTGGACAGGGCGCTCGGGTACCCAGGCGTTCCCCATTTCGATAACGATAGACCCATCATCTGTAAGTAAATCCGCGAAAGTAACTGCCAACCCACTGAACCATTTCTGATATTTGTCACCTTCAAAATTGCCGTAGCTCTTCTTGTTGTTGAGCGGGAAAGGCGGAGAAGTGAAAATCAATTGAACGCGCCCTAGAAGCTCCTTTTTTAGATCTAAGGTAAGGAGATTTCCAGAGTCACCTAAATAGTATGCGCCTTGTTTCGTAGAATATACACTTTTTGTCATTATGGCTGATAATCTAAGCAACGCCCCAGAACCGGGTTGCTAACAGCTTTGGAGTGAGTGAAGAGCGAAAGCCCATCTAAGCTTAAAGTAAAACAAACCTCAATACCATTTAATCCCTAGGAAAGTCAATGTCTTCAGTAATAAACGGACGAGCGCAAAGTATCTGCTATAACAGAGCCCACAAGCATTTGATTCAATCAGAAATAGGCCCTTGAGCCACGCGCGCTCATTCGCTAAAAACTGATTTTACCAACAATAAATTGTGACTTGGAGATCAGATTATTAGCTTTGGGTCAAAATGTTGAGAGGGTACACTTCTAGCTCATTTGTGAATTCTCTCTCATGATGGGGTGGAATTTTCGCCTATTCATTAGGTATAATACACCATTCCGTATGTATCCAGAGATTAGAAAGGAAAGTTTAGGCAGTTGAGAGCCAGCCGCCGTCGCGAACGTAAGATTGATCCGCTTGCTCACCCCAATGCCATTCGCGGCATTCTCAGCCAACTTCGTGAGCGGCTCCCGGATCTTGTTCCGTCAAGCGAAAAGCATCTGCTCAAAATGCTCAATTCAGTGCGGAACATCCAACGGCGGCCTGCTACAGATACCCGACGTGGCCGCCCTTCACGCTGGAAGCGAAAGGATCTGCTTCAAGTTGCGGGGCAGCTTCGAACCATTCTAAATCGCGAGTCAAAGGGACGGGTATCTCTTAACAGCTTTATTGGTCTCTACGTCCGGGCCCTTCATTTCCCGAAGGACGTGATTAAGGCGCTCGTGGAGGGGGAAATAACCCTCTTCGAAGCAGGGCAGCTTGCTAGGTTAGACGAGGATCGCTTGAGAATTTCGCCCGCCGAGGCGCGAACCTTGCGCGGTGAATTATTGCAGGCTCATCAGATGTCACAGGGATCTCAGACAAGACTTCAGGCGCGCGTTAACGACCAACTTGGGTTAAAGGGTGAATCAGCGCCATCGACAATTAGCGGCAAAGGCCTGAGCACTGAATTAGTTGATGAGCTACTGGAGCTCGACCCTTATGACACGAGGCATTTGTTTTGGGAAGAGCTTCGTCGTATTGCCTTTACGTTACGAGAGATCACGCCTGAAGATGTTGATGAGAAGACGCTAACGGAATTTCTTGTCGTTACCGACAAGCTATCAGGTATTCTTGCTCGTATTCAGAAGCGGCGTCTTTATCGGGAGAATCGGCGCCGATAAGGAGAAGAACTGGTTAGAAGTGCTCAAGTTAATCTTCAGGTGTTAGTTTGAATACATTCATGGGGCATTTGTTTAGAGCGTCTTTTCTTTTAGCAAAGCAAATAAATATCCGACAAATTAACCGCCTTGCATTAATTATCCTAAACGCGATAGTCTAAACTATGCATTTTCAATGCAAGACTTTCAGTTGCGAAGCACGCCGCAGAAATCTAAGGGGCGTCGTGGCATTGCGTCAACTGGTAATCAAGAAGCGGCGTGACTTTCAGTCATCGCCACAACCTATGCACTTTCAGTGCATAGTGGTTTAGTTCTATCAAATGGTACTTCTACAAGGTCGATCCGAGACGACTCGATCTTAAAACTTTCACGAATGAGACGCGTGTGCTGCTCAAAGGGATCTCCATCCTCTTCTAGCTCGTATTCGGGTCGTGGCGCAGCGTAAGCCAAGTAGAGCGCACGGTCAACAAAGTCCAGCGCGTCAATTGCCTCAGCCATCACCAAAAACATCTCCTCGTTGATCTCGGGCGGTTTCGGCAACTCGTCGTAGAGGCGCTCCTGTATATACTCATAGACATATCTCCGCATTACGTGATGGAGTACCTCGTTGTGTTGTAGGATTGTGTGCAGAAGCCGTCTCTGCTGCTCAATCACCTTCACCAACGCGGCTGGTTCTTCTAGATAGCAGCCGATGTTAGGATCATCTTGGTAGGCGCGCTCGGCGTCCTGCGTCGTGATGTCATGGATCGAGACTATGCAGTCGAGGGTGAATTTAAACTGCTTGAGCATAGGTAACAATTTGATTGAATCGGCATCAGACCCGCGACGAAATTACGGCTCGAAGGGTCAGATCAACACTCAATAAGTACAGGTGTAGCTTGGAGCATGATGGGTTAGCGCCTACCTGATTTCCACTTCAGACGCAGGAACTGTGGTTAAACCCTCCTTCGGCGTCTGCCGCCTCCGCCAGTGCCAATGTCGATGAGTCGCAGAGCTAGATAGAGCAGCGCGATTATGGCAGCTCCGACGCCCCGCGGCCCCGTCACAAACAGGACTGCCCCACAGAACGAACACAGGTGCTGTGTCCGCGTCACGCCCAGATAGGTAGCGTGCCAGAGGCGGGGCACGATGTTGCGCGAACAGTTGGTACAGGTAATGTAGTCTCTACCGCTCATTATGATTGCTCCCCTTCAAATCGGAATGCGTCCCCATCATCGGTCTCACACACGGACACCGGTCAGGCGCCAGCCGTCGTCATACTTCTGGAAGACGGCGCCAGCCTTGTAAACATCGGCCCAGTTGGTCGTACCGCTGCTTGCGAACGGCCCGATCCCCCGCGATTTCGTCAGCGCCTCCCGAAGCTCCGACGGCAAGTTCTTGAACGTGTTGCTCGCCGGGTCGAACGCTTTCCCAGCTTCCGTGGGCACCGCCTTCCAAGTGAAATCTGCTTCACCCGGTATCCCCTCTTTCCTGATGCCGGTGACCTCAACCACCTCCCTATGGGCGAGCGGTACAGCCTTGTCGCCCGTTAGGCCTTGAGACTTCGCCGCCTCCTTGCCTTTGTCCGTTAGCGTCGCCTCTATGTTGAAGACCCATGGCTGGATGTCCGCGAATGGCCCTTTGCCTTCGACCTTGCCGTGCTTGACCATAGTGATCTTCACGTCCGCGTAGCCGAGGTAGCGGAGGACAGCAAGGGTGAGGTCAGAAGACATCTCCATGTCCAGCACGCGCGCTAGCGCCTCCTGCTCTGTCTCGTCCGCCGAGTCGGGCTGCATCGGCGTCTCCTTCCGATCCTTTAAGGTGACGACGATGGGCGATTTGAACCTTTCGGAATCTTCTATCAGCCTCCGAGCGCTGTCACGGGTGAGATCTGCCGAGCCATTGCTGCAATTCAGCATGGCAGCAATAAGGATGCAGAAGTTGATCAGGACTAAAGTCGGATGTCTTTCGGACTTTGAACTATTCATGTTAAAAGTTCTCTGTAACTATCTACCTTCCTCCTGTAAAGATGGCCTGCCTTTAGCACGCCCGTGGTAACTGTTCGGGGCGGAGCAGCTGGGAGTAGCCGAGTAGGTAGTCCTTTACAAACTGGCGCGCTTGTCGTAAATGAATCAAAATCTGTCCCTACGGGTGTAGGACGCGCGCTAACAGTTTTTTGAAAAACTGGGGAGCATAGGCTCGTGACTACAGCGGCTCGGCCACGGAGATGAGGTGAACGGGAGCGGACGGACTCACCACCTGAGACGTTCGGCCCCCAACAAGTGCAGAGATATACTAAACACAACAGTGTTTAGTTGCAAGGGGGAAAGCATCGTCCCGTCGGGAGGGCAATCCTAGATGGGACGTAACGCCCGCCGCCGCGCTAGCCAGACGTCGTCGCGATTAGCCGCGAAACTCCTGCAGATCAGGATGAGTCTTGGCCTTTCTCAGAATCAGATGATCCGGTGCTTGGGTTTAGAGCGTGAGTTGATCCAGTCCCACATTTCAGCATACGAGCAGGAGAATGAAAAGCTGCGACGTGTACCGCCGCCAAGAGTGCTGCTGGCTTACGCGCGGGCAATATCGACTACAGGTGGGGGGGAGTTTCTGGAAGCTTTGATCGACGATGATATGGATATTCCAGATGTGCTCCCAGCCGATCCAGGTAAGACAATCAAAGGTAGATACAACTTTAGAAGCAAAAAGGGTGGCAGAGGTTAATTGGCCTGTGAATCCTTGGGCCAGCCTAGTTGCTCGTTAAGAAAGGCTTCCATGGCGAACTCATTGTGCCGATAAATGCCACCCTTCCAGAACGTCGATGTGGCTTCACCTCTGTATAAATCAGGATGGACCGTCAGCGAAAGGGGACTGGTACGCGGTCTTCAAAAGAACATTTCCTCGTCAGGGATATGTATCTCGACAAATATAAGATCATGCAAATCAACCCCACAATCCACGACTCCGAGACCTAGAATGTCCATTACGTTACAACCCCTATAGGTCCAAATCGTAGATTTAGAGACGGGTGCCGCTTACGCAGCACGCGTACCATGTGCTCCTTGGTGATATGGGTGTAGCGCTGTGTGGTAGCTATAGAAGCGTGTCCCAGGAACTCCTGCACCATACGGATATCAACACCGTTCCTCAGCAGCAACGTTGCTACGGTGTGCCTCAGCATGTGCGGAGTCACATGGCGCTTGATCCGCGCCTCCCTCCGCAGCTTGGCGATGACATTGGTGATCCCCTGAGTCGAAAGCCGCCCGCCCCAGGCGTTTACGAATAAGGCCGGGTTGTCCGTCCGGATGCGTGCCCGAGCCTCCATGTGTACGCGCTGGATCTGCACCGTCTGTTCGTCAACGACGAAAGCCAATCGATCCCTACCCCCTTTGCCCTGGACCCTGAAGACCCCCTCCTTTGCAAAATAATCCCGGACATCGAGAGCCGACGCCTCGCCCACTCGCATCCCAGTAGCAAAAAGGAGGTCTACTAGCGCGAGATCTCGGAGCGCGCGATATTTGCGCGATGAGCACTTCCGATTTACGGTGTGTGCTATCTCTTCTGACCCGTCCTGACCCGCCGAGATCGTTAAATAGTTGCGCCAAGCGCGCCTCAAAAGTGAACGTATCTCCCGCTCTGTTAAGGCCCGCGGGATTTGCTCTATACGCCCGAAGCTCAGCTTCACTCGCCAGAAGGGGGACTCCGGCAGCATCCCTTTACGTACCCAGTAAGAGCAGAACACTTTAAGTACTACTATCTTCCGCCGGATCGAGGCGGGAGAATACTCTTCCTCGCGAAGATGAGCGGCCCAGCTCTCAATAACCGTGGCGTTTAACGAAGGGAGGTCAAACTCTTCGCCAGCGAAGGCCAGGAACTGCACCAGGTCTGAACGGTAAGCCGCCTCGGTCTTCTTCCCGCGCTTGTGTGTTGAGAAATAGCCACGGTGAAATTCTACGTTTGCCTCACTTAATCGCATAGACCAGACTCTCCCCATGCCCTTCTGGACAGAACTGTAGGCGAGGTCAGTCTGTAAAATGAAAAAGCTTTTCTGAAACTTGTGGGAGGAGTAAAATCCAAACCTGAGTTTAACGGCTAAGTGGTTGAGGTTTCAAGTTATTACGGGCAGGAATCTACGAGGGAGTAAATAATTGAACCTTGAGGTTGGGTCGGTTGTCAGATCTTTAAATTCCTCGATTAGCTCACATTGGTCAAAAATAGGGTTCACCGAAGGCGTGAGGCGGCAGTACTGAAGCGAACAACTGTGGGATAGCTTCCGCACTCAATCTGCTCTAAACTCTGCGATCTCAGCTAAAGACTCTGATGTTTATGCCATCCTTAAGGTCGCCATATAGTGCTCCTATGGTTTACCAGAGTGTTTCACTGATGGTTATTTTGGATAATTAGGAATTATTCAAAGCTTTTCTGCTCCGCTAAAATCATCCAATGCCAAGTAAGGTTACAAAAGCTCGCAAGCCAAGAGCCATAACCCCCGACACGCATCACGTCCGCTGGTTTCTTGCAGGTGTAACGGTTGGTTTGGGTTGGACGCTGGTCGCCTGTGGATTGGCCTTCTTACAGGGTGATGATGTCAGATCATTTCTGCGGGAATGGACGAATTTACAAGGGCCTTTCCTAATTGCGCTCGGCACTTGGTTGCTTCTCATGATTCGATCAAGAAGTTTTACAGCACGAGTGTCAAGACTGACTGCTGATGGGTCCGTTAATCCCGGCATATTCAAGAACCGGATCGTACGATTTCTTATAGTTGGCTTTGTCACTGTTCTTGGCTTTATCAGTGTCGCTAGCATGGGATTCAACGGGCACGGAGTTGTGCTTGTCTTTATGTGGATCACCTGCATTTGCATTGACTTTGCCTCTGGGCTGGTAACTCTCCACTCTCTCGAACTCCTCGCAGTCATACATAATCTCCAGCAGCAAGAGATCAAAGTATCTCGCTACGCTCCCGCTCGCACGCCTGAGCTTAGAAGCCTCGTATCATACTTCAGCTCATTCACACTGCTCATGACGGTCGGGTACGCTTTTGCACTCTTGGGAACTCTCAAAGGCCATTGGACAGGATCCCAAGATTACATCCAAGCTGTGCGCCTGTTCTGGCCGCTTATTTATGTTCCGACATGCTGCGTGGTTCTGATTTATCCACATATCGTAGTCCACAAGCTTATTCAGCGGGAAAAGGAACGCACACTTTCCTCGTGTCAACAGGACATGGACAAGCTGCTATCTAAGTATGGCAACTTAAAAACCGAGGAGGTCGAGCGAACAAACACGCTGGCTCAGCTCTTCGATCGAGTGACCGCAACACCTGATTATGTAATCGATTTCGGAATCGCAGTGCGAACAATCTTGCCACTAGCATTCAATCTCGTCACATTATTCGTGAAGTCTTTTATGGGTCAGAGTTGAGTTGAGGTCCGTTGGACGGGCCATATACAAAGGAATTTTGATAATTGTCTTCAGCATCTGCATCCAGGTGAGTTCGTTAGAGCAGAAGTCATAGACCGTTTTTGAAGGAAGTTTACTCATAAGGCGAACCAGCCTGTCAAAGGCTTCCACGTTGCCGTCCAGAAGGATCCGTATCAACGGCAGTTGGAGACGATCCTGCGTACGCTTCAAAAGAGGATATCGATAACTTGGCCGCTTTAATATCCCGCTTCCACCGCGTAGGACTCGTGACACATGGGAGCATACTTCCTGGCAGTATTCTAAGACCTCATTGAACGCTGAGCCCAACAGTGGCGGCTGAACCAACCCGGCCTCACCTACTGGAATTATACCGGCAAGGTGCTGTCTTCGAGTGCTCCCAATCGGAATAGCCCCCATCTTCGGCACTACGACCTCCGTCTTATCCGAAGTGCTGAAGAAGCTATTATGAAGGCAGTGAGTTTTAAAGGCAGTTTCCATACTGTGAGGCGGTATTAACTGCTTTGAATATAAAAACACGCAGCAGTATGCTGAGTCATCGCTACAGGGATAAACTTCAAGGATCGGCGGAGGATTTCCTAAGTGTTCCACGTAGGCTAATATCATACTCTTGGTATTCAACGTGATATTGCGGAGCAGCGCACCATAGACTGTAAAGAAGCCGTATAACTTGTGCAGGCGGAAAGTAGCTGCGATGGGCGATAGTCCGCCGGATGCATCAACGATCAGGCGGGTTACATAGGAGTTTGAAGTTGTCCGAACATGTAAATGCGTATTAGTCCAACTTAGATTCAACAGCGAGCATTGTTCGGTGAGTTGAACGCCTCGATTCCGACATCGATCAACAAGGTGACTCATGAGCAGTTGGTCGTCCACAATCACCAAGTCTCCAGAAGTCTCCAAGTACCCACCGAGATAAGTACCGACGACCATAGATGAGGGTCTATACAGGACACAGTCTCCAAGACCATGCTTTTCCAGCCGTCGCACCGAGGTTGCCCAATACTTAGTTGTCTCTCCCAAGACACCGCGCTCTATGAGAGCTACCCGATGTCGCTCGGCAAGATATGCAGCAGTTAAAAGACCTGCTGGGCCACCGCCGACAACTAGAATCTCTACTTCTTCCTTCACTTAGATACCAAAGCAGCGGAGCACATTGGCAATTGATAATTCCTAATTATCAATATAATCCCAGATGCCGACACCCCTAACGAGTTTGGGCGTTCTAGCCTCTAACTCGAGACAGAGATTCCACTGCGGCCTGGGCCTCATAACGATCTATGCGCCTTTACAAAACGCCAGCAGAGCATAGCCGGTTATCACCTCGGGCTGATCCGATAGACGTATTGAAAGAAACAAGCCGCACTTTTTACTTTTCGATCATTGACCTGCCTCAGGGGCTCCGTGAGGCAGTCATATCCGCATACTTATCGCTACGTGCGATTGATGAGATCGAGGATCATCCGCGACTAAATAAGCTGACGAAAACAAGGCTATTGCATGACATCAGTTTTAACTGTCAGTGCTTCGACACTGGCGGGGCTGATCGGTTGTTCTCAGCACTGGGGCCATGCCGAGAGTATCTCCCTGAGGTGACAAATCGTCTCGGCGAGTGGCTCGCCCTGGCTCCCGAGACTATTGCTCCTCGTATCTGGGACGCGAGCTCCGTGATGGCGCAACGCATGACCTACTGGGTCGGAAATGATTGGCAGATCCATACTGAAGCCGATCTGGACTGCTACACCTTTAGCGTGGCCGGCACCGTCGGTCTGCTGCTCTCTGATCTGTGGGCTTGGTACGACGGCACGCCGACTCATAGAGGGCGTGCGATCGGATTCGGTCGCGGGCTACAGGCCGTAAATATCCTGCGGAATCGTGCCGAGGACTTGGCTCGTGGCGTGAATTTCTTCCCAAACGGTTGGAATGAGGATGACTTGCGGTGCTATGCCGAGCGTAATCTCACCCTAGCAGAAGCGTATGTCGAAACGCTTTCACCTGGGCCTGCGAACGACTTCTGCCGCCTCCCACTCTTTCTGGCTTACGCAACGCTAGATGCTTTGGCTCGCGGTGAGTCAAAACTTAGCCGTTCGACCGTGCTGGAGATTGTTAGACAAGCAAGAAGCACCCAGCGAAAGACAGGGAACGCATTGGGTCATAACTCTCTTGGAGACTCCAATAAAAAAAGAGACGGCGTCCGGGAAGGACTCGTCTCCAAGTGACTTTATCGCGTGTCGTCTCGCTTTCATTCGGAAGAAAAGTTATGACCCATCTCTACCCACTCCAGTCGGATCCAAACATGGCTCAGATGGAGGCGATTCGGGCGACCGCAGGCCCAGTGCAGATCATCGCTGGCCCTGGTTCCGGCAAAACTTTCACGCTCGTCGAGCGGATCGCCGAACTGATCGCCGGGGAGGGCGCGACCCCCGAAAACCTGCTGGTGGTGACCTTCACCGACAAAGCGGCGCAAGAACTCGTCACGCGCGTCTCCAACAAGCTTGACCAACTCGGCGTCCGGTTCAACCTCAATGAAATGTACTTGGGCACTTTCCATTCGATCTGCCTGCGCCTCCTGCAGGAGAACAGGGAATTCACGCGGCTCAGACGCAGCTTCACGATGATGGATGAGTTCGACCAGCAGTATTTCCTGTACGAGCACCTCGACTCCTACAAGGAGGTCCCTGGGCACGAGCATATCCTCGGGGCCTCAGAGAAAGCCTCCTCGTGGACGAAGTCCGAAAACCTGTTGAAGTGGATCAACAAGGTCAGCGAGGAGGCGCTTGACCCCGAGCGCCTTACCGCCTCTGACGATGAGCGCGTCGTGGCGCTTGGCCTCTGTTACAAGCTCTACCACAGGCAGCTCGATGAGGCGAACGCCCTCGACTTTTCAACCATCCAGGTTGAGGCGCTGCGCCTCATTGAAAACCACCCTTCGGTGCTCGCGGGGCTGCGGGAAAAGATCAAATACCTGATGGTCGACGAGTACCAAGATACCAATACCATTCAGGAGAAGATTCTCTTCGCCCTTGCCGGTGAAAAGCCCAACATTTGCGTCGTGGGTGATGACGACCAGGGTCTGTACAGATTCCGTGGGGCGACCATCCGAAACATCCTTGAGTTCAAAGACAAATTTCCGAAGGGTCAGTGTAAGCAGATCCCCCTTACGGTCAATTATCGTTCTCACCCGGGTATCATCAGCTTTTTCAACGAGTGGATGGACTCGAAGGACTGGCAATGGGACGGCAGAACTTTCCGCCTGGAGAAGGAGATCGTGCCGCGGCCCGGCGCGTTCCCGCAGCTGCCGGCGGTGCTCAAAGTCTCCGTCAAGGGCACGCCCGAGGAGTGGCACGAAGAGGTACTCACATTCCTGCGTGCGCTAAGGGACTGTGGCACGCTGAAGGACTGGAATCAGGTGGCGTTCCTCTTCCGCTCGGTAAAGAACCCGAAGGTGGTCGCGCTCGCTAGGTATCTGGAGTCCCAGGGCATCCCGGTCTACTCGCCGAGGTCTAACCTATTCTTCGAGCGCGAGGAGGTCCACCTGATGATAGGCGCGCTGATCTTCCTCTTCCCACAGTTCCCGCAGGCACGCATGTGGAAGCCAGACGCGCACTTAGTCATCTGGGACTACTACGACCGGTGCTTCGAGGCTTTCGCCAAGGAACTCCGGAAGGCTGAGAACGCTGACCTACTCGCGTGGGTGCGCCGCCGTGCGCGGACGCACCTGACGCTCGCTGAGAACGCCGACTATGCATTCTCCGGCCTCTTTTATCAGTTGCTTCACTTTCCTCTCTTCAGCCGTTATCTCGGCGACAACTCTCTTGGCGATGTGATGGAGAGCCGCTCAGCGCGGAATCTGTCGCTCTTCTCGCGACTGCTGAACAAGTTCGAGTATCTACACCGGGTAACGGTACTCAACCCCAAATATCTCGATAAGAACATCAGAAACCTGTTCAATCAGTTCCTGCGCTTTTTGAAGGACGGCGGCATCTTCGAGTACGAGCACACAGAAGAGTATGCGCCGTCGGGCTGCGTTTCTTTTCTGACAGTTCATCAGGCTAAGGGGCTAGAGTTCCCGGTCGTGATTGTCGGCTCGATGGATTCGGTGCCGCGCCGGACACACACCGAGCTCGACGAGGTGCTAGAGGAGAATTATCTGGAGAAGCCGCCTTTCGAGCCGCTCGACCGGCTCAAGTTCTACGACTTCTGGCGACTCTACTACACGGCCTTTTCGCGCGCCCAGAACCTGCTAGTGCTCTCCTGCCAGGAGAAGGACGGCAAGGGGCAGACGCCGTCCAAGTACTTCGCTGACTGTTACAAGTCGGTGCCATCGTGGCGCTCGCCAGCTTTCGACCTCCGGCAGATCGAATTGGACGACATCAAGCAGTCCGATTTGAAGAAGCAGTACTCCTTCACCTCGCATATCACCCTATTTGAGAATTGCTCGGAGCAGTACCGCTTCTTCAAGGAACTAGAGTTCTCGCCAGTGCGCGCCAACCCTATCGTCTTCGGCCTACTGATTCACCAGACCATCGAAGACATCCACAAGGCGGCGCTCCGCGGGGAGGAACACAAGATAACACCGGAGCAGATTGACGCTTGGCTAAACGTGAACTACGCGAACATCTCCAAGAGCCAACGCGTCTATTTAGCGCCGCCGGTCTTGGAAGCAGCGCGCCGGCAGATTGGACTCTACGTCGAGCGTGAGGGGAAGGACTGGTCGCGACTCCAAGAGGCCGAGGTCGATGTCTCTCTGGTCAAAGACACGTACATCCTCAAAGGCACCATTGACCTCATCAGCGGCGAGGGCGACACGGTTGAGATCATCGACTTCAAGTCTGAGAAGAAGCCCGACCTGTTTAGCGCCGACGGCAAGGCTAAGATCGACCGCTATCGCCGGCAGCTTGAGGTCTACGCCCACATCGTAGAGGAGCGGACGGGCTATAAGGTCAGTAAGACACATCTTTATTACACGGGGGAAGAGGCTGGCAATCCTTACGTAACTTTCCCTAAGAATCGCCAATCCATCAGTGCGACGATCCAAGCCTTTGACGCCGTTGTCGCGCGCATCGAGAACAAAGATTTCAAGCTTGCGCAGCGCCCCGTCAAGTTATGCGAAGCCTGCGACATGCGGCACTACTGCGACGCGAAATAACTGGGTAAGAAAAGAATGTCGAGAAACAGAAAGCTCAATCTAACGGCCAACAAGGAGACTGTCGAGAAATACGATTTCGAGCCGATCCAAGGCTACCCCATGCTTAAGTGGCAGGGGAAACATCCGTTTACCTCGACACAGTACTACCCGGCACAGTTGAAGGAAGTTTATGGCACGGAAATCGATGGCTGGAGGAACAAGATTTACTGGGGCGACAACCTCCAGGTCATGAGCCATCTGCTTAAATATTACAGGGGCAAGGTCAACCTCGTCTATATCGACCCGCCGTACGACTCGAGGGCTAATTATAAGAAGAAGATTCAACTGCGCGGTCGCAAAATCACGAACGACCTAAGCTTCTTCGAGGAGAAGGAGTACACAGACATCTGGATTAACGACGGGTATCTGCAATTCATGTATGAGCGCTTGATAATCTTACGGGAACTTCTAGCCGATAATGGATCTCTTTACCTGCACTGCGACTGGCATAAGGGGCATTACCTGCGCTGCATCCTTGATGAGGTCTTTGGCCCGCAGTTGTTCCGTAACGAGGTAGTCTGGTACTACTTCAACAAAATGCAGGGGAACATCAACCGATTTGCCTCGAACCATGACGTTCTCTACTTCTACTCAAAGTCGCCCGATTTCACCTTTAACAGAATAAGGGAGCGGAGGGATAAGCCCGTTCAGCAGATCAAGCGGGTCTGGGATAAAGAGAGCCAATCGTTGGTGAATGCGAGGGATGAACAGGGGAACATTGTCTACATCACCGCCACCCACAAGACAATAGATGACGTATGGCGTCTACCCATGCTTCAGCCAGCCGATCAGACGGAGCTAGTGGACTATCCGACGCAGAAGCCGGAGGCGCTCATCGAGCGAGTCATCCGTGCTTCGACTAACCCGGGCGACCTGGTTTTAGACAGCTTCATGGGGTCAGGCACAACGCAGGCTGTGGCGCTGAAGCTGGGGAGGCGCTTTGTCGGAGCCGATATAAACTTGGGTGCGATACAGGTTGCGAAGACTCGCCTTATCAGCATCGCCGATGAGGTTAGCGACGGGAAATCCTACGTGCCGAATATAAAGAACGGTTTGGGTGACTACAATATGACCTCGCTCTTTGAGGGCGATGATGAGAGCGGCGAGGTGAAAATTGATAGGTGGTACACGGGCTTCGAGTTTTACAACGTCAACCACTACGACGTGTTCCGCAACCCTGTGCAGGCGAAAGAGCTTCTAATCGAGGCGCTCGACATCCAGCCCTTGGCGTCTGCCTTGGCTGGCGTCTACGACGGCGAGAAAGACGGGCGCATGGTAAGGATTATGCCCGTCAACCGGATCGCCACCCGCGCCGACCTTAATGAACTGATCACTGGGTTTGATTACAAGACTTTCGAGCGCAGACAGGCGGAGACCCCGAACAGGCCGGTTGAGAAGCTCCTGCTCGTATGTATGGGACACGAGCCTGACTTGGCCGCACACCTCAAGACAGAGTTGCACCCCTTCAAGATAGATGTCGAGGTCCTAGACGTCCTCAGAGATGAGTCTCGCCTCGAATTTAAGCGCTCATCGGAGGCGCTGTTGACGGTGAAGAAAGGAAATCTTGTAATCGAGCGCTTTTACCCAATGAATCTCCTTCAGAAGTTGAGCCTGATGAAGGAGGATATGAAGGACTGGCGCCAGCTAGTCGAGTCGGTGCTAGTGGACTGGAATTATGACGGGGCTGTATTAACGCCCTCGGTCATTGATGTGCCGGGCGACGATGAGATGGTCAGTGGCTCCTACCTCATCCCGAAAGAAGCGGGGACGATCAGGGTCAAGATCACCGACCTGCTCTCGGAATCTTGGGAGGGAGAGATTCAGCATGGCTAGTAGAACACGCCGCCCGGCCTCTGGCCTCGACCTTGATTTCGCCTTCTTTACTTACTTGCACCAGTTTTACCGGACGCAGCGTGGTGAGGTGCGCCGGCACTACAAGGAGCTCAGCAAGAGGTTTCTCGACTTCAATAACCCGGAGAATGCCACGGCCTTCCTGCGCACGCCTCAGTATGAGGCACTGGAGATGTACGTCTTCCTGAAAGAGTTCATGGACAATGCCCGCATCCACGAGATATTCGAAGGCTGGTATTACAAGACGGGGCGCTTTGCGGGACGAAAAGACGTGGGGCTGGCGGGCGAGCAGATGGGCATCTTCGGCCAGTTCGACGAAGGGCAGTACAAAGCTGTCTTCGACCGTATGCGACAGTCAGACGGTCTCTACTCAAACTACATCTTCGCCCTAACGATGGGGACGGGCAAGACTATCCTCATGGCGACCTGCATCTTTTACGAGTTCATCCTCTCAAATAAATTCCCGAAAGACCCCCGCTTCTGTCACAACGCGCTCGTGTTCGCGCCCGACCGCACAGTGTTACAGGCCCTCAAGGAGATTCAGACATTCGACATGCGTCTGGTCATCCCGCCGGAGTACGCCAATTTCCTGAGCATGAACGTGCAATTTCACTTCCTAGAAGAGGCCGGCACTTCACTCTCGACCATAGATAGGTCGCGCTTCAACATCATCATCTCGAATACACAGAAGATTATTCTAAAGAGGCAACGTAAGGAGCAGGGTGCCGCCAGTAGGCTCTTCGGAAGCGGCAAGCCTCTCTATCAGGCAGGGAGCGTCTATGAGGAATTCTCTGACCTCTACGGTGAACTGGACGCACCGCAAGACGAAGGCGACCTCATCCTGAACCAGCGCTTCTCTAAACTCTCGCGGCTAGAGCAGCTTGGTGTTTTCGTGGATGAGGCACATCACGCCTTCGGCTCTCAGCTTGCGAAAGACATGGGCGTTGAAAAGTCGCCCACCTCGCTGCGCATCACAATCAACAAGTTGGCGGAGAGTCTCCAGCGCGCTGGCTCTCGCGTAGTGGCCTGCTACAATTTCACAGGCACGCCGTATGTGAAGAATCAAGTCCTCCCTGAGGTTGTTTATGCCTACGGCCTCAAAGAGGCCATCAATAACGAGTACCTGAAAGAGGTCAAGCTCCACAGCTACACCAACCCGCGCACGCGTGAGTTCGTTAACGCAGCAGTCAAACATTTCTGGGAAGTGGTTGGAGAAGATCGGGGCCGCACGGAGGGAATGCTCCCAAAGCTCGCCTTCTTCGCTTCGACCATTGAGGAGTTGCAGAACGAACTGAGGCCGGCGGTCGAGGCGGCGCTAATCAAATATGGTATTCCGCTTTCGCGGATTCTCGTAAATGTCGGCGACAATAAAATCACTTCTAACGACGACATTCGGGAATTCAACCGCCTGGACACGTGCGACTCGGAGAAGCAGTTCGTCCTACTCGTCAACAAGGGGCGCGAAGGGTGGAACTGCCGGTCGCTTTTCGGCGTCGCCCTCTTCCGTAAGCCTAAATCGCGCATCTTCGTCCTCCAAGCCACGATGCGGTGCCTGCGCGCGATCAGCGAGGTGCAGCAGACAGGCCACGTCTACCTGTCAGCCGAGAACACGCAGATTCTTGAGGAGGAGTTGCAGCAGAACTTCCGCGTCGACATCGAGAGCCTCCACCGGTCGAACGAGAACAAGCAAATTTATGAAATCCGCCCAGTACCGCCCCCGGTCAAGATTACGTTGAAGCGTATCCGCAAGCTTCACCAGTTGCGGGAGAGGGCAATCAAGAAAGGCAATGTCCTCGGCATAGAATCGCTTGATACTGAGAAATACAGGCTCATTCACACCGAGCGTGACGGGCTATCGTTTACCGGGGCCGCGCGGCAGGAGGATTTAACCTCGGAGAAGGAGCGGCGCACTTTCAGCCGGATGACGCTGGTGGCCGAGATCGCGCGCTACCTGAACCTTCCGTGCCTGCGTGTCGAGGAGATTCTTGACCACACGGCCGAGCGCACAGACGCCGTCCTCAAGATCGTAAACGAGTACAACGAGGTGCTCTACGACTGGGTGATTCCCCGCCTCTTCAAAGAGGTCTATGACCTTGTGCCCTTCGAATACCATGAGGAGATCGAAGTTGAGTTGGTGAAGGCACCGCCGGAGGGCGTCTATCGAAAGCTGGCCGACCCGAAGCACGTGGTCCAACGTGACGACGAACTGGCCCGGAAGAAAGTTGATAAGAGTTTTCACTTAGACACTTACTGCTTTGACTCGAGACCGGAGCACAGGCTGTTTTGGGATCTGCTGGGAGAGCGCCGGATCGAGAAGGTATATTTCACAGGCATGTTGACCCACGGGCAGACCGACTTCTTCATCCAGTACATCGACCCGGAGTCACATACCGTGCGCAGCTACTACCCGGATTTCATGTGCCAAAGGGAAGACGGCTCGTGGATGATTGTCGAGGTCAAGCGCGATGACCAGATTGAAACACCCGTCGTCCAAGCTAAGAAAGAGTCTGCCAGCCAGATCGCCGCTGCCAGCGAGATGGTCTACAGAATCATAAAGGGTACTGATGCCGCGGCTGGCCGCTACAGTCAACTCCTCCAATGAACTCTTGGTTGAAGCGTTTCCAACGACAAAGGAATCTTAGAAGTGACCGAACAAGTCATACTGGTAAACGAAAGGGATGAGCTCATAGGAGTCGAAGAGAAGATCAAAGCCCATTGGCTAGGAGCACTCCACAGAGCATTCTCCATATTTGTTTTTAACGCAGACGGTCTGTTACTTCTGCAAAAGAGGGCCAGCACGAAATATCATTCCAAAGGTCTCTGGTCAAATACATGTTGTGGGCATCCACGGCCTGGCGAGTCTATAGAAGAAGCATCTCATAGGAGGCTGTGGGAGGAGATGGGATTCCGTTGTGAGACTAAAGAGAGTTTCACGTTCATCTACCGAGCTAAAGTCGATAACGAGCTTATCGAACACGAATATGACCACGTTCTGGTCGGTAACTTCCACGGCAATCCTAATCCCAGCAGAGACGAGGTTGATGCTTGGAAGTGGATAGACTTAACAACCTTGAAAGTAGATGTGCAACAGAACCCCGAAAATTATACGCATTGGTTCAGAATCTCTCTCGACCTGCTATGTCCCTCAACCGAGCCGGTAACTACATATTCTCAATCTAACTCGAACCCACTGCTGAAAAATGCTTAATTATGAAATTATTATAGCTGGTGCCGGACCATCGGGTTCTGCTACTGCGCTTCAACTCACCAATCTTGACCCTGGTCTTGCCAGCCGAATCTTGCTACTCGACAAGGCCGTTTTCCCACGGCCAAAAGTTTGCGCCGGCGGTGTGACCGCGGATGCAGAACTGATCCTTAGACAACTCGGCGTCGACCTTGACTTGCCTGCCGCACCAATTCACACATCTAAGTTCATACTTCCTACTGGTTCCTTATCCGTCCAGCGACCGAATCACATTAGGATATTCCGCCGTGAAGAGTTTGATTACAATCTTTTTCAGAATGCTCGTGCGCGCGGAGTTGTCACTCAGGATGGAGAAGCGGTCGAAAACATCATTCGTACTCCACATGAGGTCATCGTGCAAACGTCACGGAATGAGTATCAGGGTAAGATTTTAATAGGTGCAGACGGCGCCAATAGCATAGTGCGCAAGCTATTAGACTTGCGCCGAAGTGAGCGACTTATGATGGCCTTAGAAATATTCGCTCCAGTTAAACAGGTAAGGTTATCCGATTTAGTCGATAACATGGCCGTTTTTGATTTCAGCCTAACAAGCGATGGCTTTCCTGGATACTGTTGGATTTTTCCCACAGTTCCTCAAGATCCTCCCATATTTAGTCTGGGAATTATGGAAGCACCCGTTGGAAATACTGATCCCATCCCTCTGAAAACCGCTTTCGCCCGTTGGCTTAGAGAGCGAGGAATAGACTTGAATCAGTTCAATTTAAAGGGTCATCCCGCGCTGCGATATGAACCGAGGGCGCGCTGTAGTAAGCCGCGGGTTCTGTTAGTTGGAGACGCGGCGGGAGTCGACCCTCTACTCGGTGAGGGCATCACCGCAGCACTTGCTTTAGGTACCATTGCGGCGCAAACTGCTTTTGACGCCATGCGAAAGGGGAACTTCTTGTTCACGGATTATGAGGAGCGAATCCGTTCCAGCTTTATTGGCACCCTGATGCGTCGGAGGCGATTGCTTGCTCGTAGGCTCTACACCGACCCAACTTTTGGGCGACGGTACTTGAAGTACGCTGGTCTACTTAAATGGGTGGCCCTATTCGACCCGCAGAGAAGATTTGGGATAATGACTTGGGAGCCAGCGTCGGCTTAAAATGGCCCCCGGAATACGACTTTTGGCTCGCCTGCAACTGGGCGCTAGCGATGTCGCGGTCGTCCTCGACACCGAGGACGAGTACACGCAGATCTCTGAGATGACCGCTGGCCAGCAGATGCTCGCCGCGCTTACCCAGCGTAGGCAGTCCCCGAAGGGCATCACGCAGCCTCTACCACTTAGTGGGGCGCGAAACGACCGATTCGGACTACAGGGATAAGCAAGCTCTCTGCCTCGAATACTCAAACCCCGAACCTACGCGGTGGTGAAGATTCTAAGCCTCAATGACGCGTAGCAGGAGCGTTTCCTTAAAGCCTATGACATCGCCCGGCGCGTGATAATGGAGTTGAAACCTACCCCTCGAATGAAGATGGGCGGAGGGTGCCGCTCGAACTGCATGAGCTGGAGCGCGACTATCCGCACATGACGCTCGAAAACATGTACGACGTCGTGCGCCTCTGCGCCGGTACTATAGCTGGCGAACAGGACGAGACGCGCCTACGGACGGACGCCTTTCGCGCCGAGAAGAAGAGACTCGTCAAGATCATCAGCAAGAAATGGATATTTTTTGCTCTTCTACCTTGGGAGACAAACCATGTCTCCCCCGAAGGCTTATTCTTACCCCATGTTCAAGATGAAATCTCACAAACTATCACCACAACGTGTTCATCTTCACGCCTATGAGCGACTGCGCCAGATTTGCGCTGAGATTCAACGAGGCCGCTATCCCACAAAAGCTGACCTAGCACGAGTTATCGAACGCCATCCGCGTACCGTGCAACGCGACCTGGAAGCCCTAGTCAATCGCTTTGACGCGCCCCTTGAGTTCGATCGTGAGAAGAACGGCTTCTACTTTACCGATCCCGCGTGGCAGCTCCCGCGTGTCGCTCTCTCGGAAGGCGAGCTAATCAGCTTCTTCGCCGCCGAGCGCATTCTCCGACGTTTGGGCATGACCTCTGAAGTGCAACTCGCGCGCACAGCCCTTCGCCGGCTGGCTGTTCTCTTACCCGATGAAGTCGTAGTAGATGTCAACGCCCTCGAAGACGCCATCACCTTCGCCCCTGAACCAATTCTCGACGCCTCACCCGCCACCTTGCGCCAACTTGCCTCTGCCGCCACACATCGCCAGACGCTGCACATCCATTACTACTCACAACGCCGCGCAGCCCACACCGAGCGGGACGTGAACGTGCTCCTACTGCACAACCATCTGGGTGAGTGGTACGCTGTCTCTTACGACCACGAAACCGGCGAAATACGTGACTTTCACGCCGGGCGCATAACCAGTATCGTGAACACCCGTCGCTCTTTTACCCCGCCTGCTGATTGGGATGCTGAAGAATATCTGCGCCGCGGCTTCGGGATGTTCCGCGGCGGCAAAGAAGTAGTAGTTGAGGTGGAGTTCGACCAATACCAGGCGCGCTACGCCAAGGAACGCACTTTTCACCCCACGCAACGCCGCAAAGAACTGCGCGATGGCCGCCTGCGAGTAACCTTCGAGACCACCGAGGCCGCCCTCGAACAGGTTGCCCGTTGGCTTCTCCAATACGGCGAACACGCCCAGGCGATGCGTCCAGCAGCACTACGCGAGATGATGAGCGAGCACCTGAAGCGCGCCGCCGCTCTTTACGATCAAACAACAGACGAGATTAATGATGAGTGAACTATCGCAAGATTATGTAGAGTTTTTCCGCGTGGCTTTTGCCGATGACCCCTTCGGTAAGGACAGGGACTATCAGCCGTTTGCTTATCAGCGACAACTAGCCAGTCTCGATGACGTACCATCACTCATTAATGTTCCTACAGGAGCAGGAAAAACAGCCGCGATAATTGGCGCGTGGCTTTGGCGCAGACTAAACCGCCCGGCTAGTGTCGGGAGGCGGCTGGTCTATTGTCTACCAATGAGAACTTTAGTCGAGCAAACGAGAAACGTTGCGAAGAAGGCTATTGAGTCTCTGTCGTTGCAATCGCGCTTCAGGGTCCACACGTTGATGGGTGGTGAGACGGATAGCAAATGGGAATCAGAACCCGAACGCGAGTGCATTATCATTGGCACTCAGGATATATTGCTTTCGCGCGCTTTGAATCGTGGCTACGCTATGAGTCGTTATAAATGGCCCGTGCATTTCGGTTTGCTCAACAACGATTGCTTATGGGTCTTTGACGAAGTTCAGTTGATGGGCAATGGGCTTGCGACGAGCGCGCAGCTCGCGGCGTTTAAGCAGGAGTTCCAGACCGCAGGACAAGCGCATTCGCTATGGATGTCCGCGACACTCAAGAAAGACTGGCTTGAAACGATTGATTGGAAAGAGAAGGCCGCTGGGCTCGAAGTCGTTTCGCTATCCGAAGCTGACCGGGAATCCGCTGTTTTGTCTGCGAGATTAAAAGCGGTCAAAATCTTGCGCAAAGCGGACGAGCAATGTCGCCTGCCGAAAGGCTTGGCGGATTTCGTCAGAGGCAAGCATCAATTCGGCACGCAAACGCTGTTCGTCGTCAACACGGTCAAGCGGGCGCGTGAAGTTTATCAAGAACTCAATAAATTTTACGGCAAAACAGACGCGACGCAGATTGAGTTGATTCACTCTCGCTTTCGCCCCGCCGAGCGCAAAAGCTGGCAGAAACTCTTTGAAGATACATCTTACACGCAAGGCGCGGGGCGCATTATCGTTGCCACGCAAGTCGTAGAAGCGGGCGTTGACATCTCATCGAGACTTCTCATCACAGACCTCGCGCCGTTTTCGAGTTTGGTGCAGCGTTTCGGGCGGTGCAATCGAAACGGTGAGCACGAGCAAGCTGAAATCTTCTGGATTGATCGCCCGACAACAAAAGACAAGATTGCTGAGAAGGCAGAGCTTGAGGACAGCGATAAACAAGATGTAGCCAGACCTTACGATTGGCGTGAACTCGAAATCGCGCAAGAGTTGATTAAGCAGCTAAGCTCCGCCTCGCCCGAAGACTTAGAGAAAGTTCCTTATAAAGAGCTGTACAGACCGACGCACGTTCTACGCCGCCGCGACTTGATTGATCTGTTCGATACGACGCCCGATCTGTCCGGTTACGACTTGGATATTTCGCGCTTTGTGCGCGACAGTGATGAGCGCGATGTTTCAGTTGCGTGGCGTGAATTAAAGGGAGAAAAGCCAAACGAAGTTGAACCTCGTCCTTCGCGCAATGAGCTTTGTGCTGTGCCAATTCACCAACTAACAGACTTTCTAAAAAATACCAAAATCAAAGCATGGACGTGGGATGCGCTCGAAGGCGAATGGATTGAAGTTAGACCTGAAAACCTGCGTGCTGGCGTGACCATTTTGCTTGACTCAAAATCAGGCGGTTACGATAGCCAGCTTGGTTGGTGCGGCAAAGATGTAAAGAAGCCTGTTCCACCTATTGCGGAAGAAGAACGCAAATCGAAACCCGAAGAGGCATACGCGGACGACGGCTGGAGTTTTCCAGATTACGCGCAAACCCTTACCGCGCACTCGCTCGAAACTCGCCGCATGTTGGAAGATATTTTAGGCGCGCTCGATTTGCCGGACATTGAAAGATTCAAAGCGGAAATCTTAGCCGCCGCGCAACATCACGATTGGGGCAAGGCTCATAAAATCTTTCAGCAAACTTTGCACGGCTCGGAAACGGCTGAGCAAGATTTCTCACCGCTCCTGGCAAAATCGAAGTCCAACCGCAAACACAAGCGCAAAAAGTTTCGCCACGAGTTAGCCAGCGCACTGGCTCTGCTACAAACGGGCGCGAGCGATCTGACGATCTATCTGGCGGCTTGTCATCACGGCAAAGTGCGATTGAGCATCCGCGCTCTGCCCGGCGAGGACAGACCTAAAGACATCGAGAATAAACCGATTAACGCGAAGTTTGCGCGCGGCATCTGGGACGGCGACGAATTGCCCGCCGCTGACTTGGGCGATGGCTTGCTTGAAGAAAAAGTCGCGCTCGACCTTGAGCCAATGCTGCTGGGCACAATCGAAGCTGGCTCTCGTTCGTGGCTCGAACGCATGATTGCCTTGCGCGATGAGCTCGGCATTTTTCGTCTGGCATTTCTTGAGGCTTTGATCCGCGCGGCAGACGTGCGCGCCAGCATGTTCCCGCAAGACACTCTCCCCTCGGAGGATGAAGCGAAATGAGAAATCAAATTTCATTGCGCGGCTGCGCGCCCGAGCCTTTGATTTACTACCTCAAGGCGCTCGGCGTCCTACGCCTCGTCGCTGAACAGCTCGACCTGCAAGCGTGCGCCGCATGGCGCGGCGATACCTTCGTGCTTGAAACAGCCAAGTCTGAAGACGAACTCATTGACTTCTTCCTTAATCATTATCGTCCAACGCCCATCGTCGCGCCTTGGAATGGCTCAAGCGGTTTTTATCCAAAAGATAAAAAACAACGTGAATGGTTCGAGAGTTTGTGTAAAGCGAATCCGGCGCGTTTCGCAGAATATAGCGAAACACTTAATGCGGCGCGGCTAGTCGTCGGAGAGCGAACAGAACAACCCAAAGATGATGAGAAAATGGAGATGCTCCAACTCGCCAGACAAAAGTTTCCTGAAAAGGCAGTTGACTGGCTGGACGCTGCTTTCGTTTTGGGTCAAGACAAACCCGATTACCCTCCGATTTTAGGTTCAGGCGGCAACGATGGAAGATTAGATTTTACGGTCAACTTCTGTGCACGTCTTTTATCCGTGCTCCCGGAAACTTTGCAAAGCGAGAAGAAGCCACAAGAAAGAATTAAGCAAAGTGTTACGCAGCTACGTGCAGCGTTGTACTCCAATGAAATCGCACCTTTAGAGAAAGCCGCCGTCGGCCAGTTCTACCCAGCAGGCGCGGGCGGCGCGAACGCCACGCAGGGAATAGCAGGCGAATCTTATGTCAATCCATGGGACTTCGTACTGGCACTAGAAGGCTCCTTAATGTTGGCGAGCGCGACCGTGAGGCAACTTGTCGCCGGGGCAAGAACCAGAGCTTCTTTTCCATTCACAGTGCAAAACTCAAACGTCGGTTATGGCACGGCGACTGATGGAGAAAAAGTCCGCGCTGAAATTTGGTTGCCGCTTTGGTCGCGGTTCGCCGGTTACGCAGAGATCGCTCATATCTTCAAAGAAGGTCGCGTGCAGTTCGGCAATCGCCGTCCGGTTCGCACGGGCTTTGACTTTGCTCGTGCCGTCGCCGAACTCGGCGTTGACAGAGGCATTGAAGCTTTTCAGCGTTACGCTTTCATAGAGCGCAATGGTCAGGCCAATCTTGCCACGCCACTCGGCATTTTTTATGTACCTAAAAAAGAGAGGCCATTAGCAACCCTGATTCAGGAGATCGATAGGTACGGATGGCTGGATGCCCTCACTCGCGCCACATCAGACGAAAAGAAAACGCCGCCCCGCTTCACGCGCGCGCGTAAACAGATCGAAGAGGCAATTTTCAAGTTCTGTGCGCGCGGAGATGTCGAAGCCTTGCGTGAGACATTTGTCGCTTTGGGCGCCGCAGAAGCTGAACTCGCTAACGGCGAGAAGTTCAGGGAAGAAAAGAACGTGCGTCCACTCACAGGTTTATCTTTGCGTTGGTCGCGCGAATGCGACGATCAGACCCCTGAGTTCGGAATTGCTGCGGCTCTGGCGGCGATCAGCGGCGCGGATAAAGTCGGCGCATTGAGAAGCAATCTTGAGCCCTTCGACGAAACGACGCGCCACTGGGCAAAGAACAGCAAGAGTGTCGTTTGGTCGGCAGCCACGTTAGACGAGAATCTGGCCGCAGTCCTGCACCGTCGCTCAATTGAGGCGCGGATGCACTCTCTTTCGCACCCGCCGGTTATGAGCAACCACTTCGCTTCGCTCGAAGCCGTCGCCGCTTTCCTCAACCGCGAAACGGACGATGAAAGAATTGAAGAATTCTTGCGCGCGCTTATTTTGCTTGATTGGCGCTTTGCGCCTACTGACGAAACACGCCATGTCCCGCCAACCTTGCCGCGCGCTTACGCTCTGTTGAAGTTACTCTTCTTGCCCGATGGCGGGCTTCAACTAAAACAGGGCGGCGACAGCGTCTTCATCAAGCACGAACCGACCATCGTTCCGCTCTTGCGCGCCGGCAGAGTCGGGGACGCGCTCGACGTGGCCGTGCGGCGTGTGAAAGCGTCCGGCTTGGTGCCTTTGACCGCAGATTTCTACTTTCCGCCGGAAGACGGGACGCGTCTTGCCGCAGCTCTGTTGATTCCTATTGATGAACCTTCAATCCGCGAACTCGCGCAACTCGTGTTGCACGCAGACACGGAAGACTGACAAACAGGATTTGAGGAGAAACATTATGTCACAATTTGAGAGCATCTTTGCTGCATTGGAGAACCAACCACGTCTGCTAATCGAAGCGGAACTCAAACCCGTGCAGGGCGACCGTTTTCAACCGACCGGCTTCCCGGATTTGGGCGCAGCCACTTACAAACGTCCAGACAGCACGCCAATGATCCTTGTCGAATCGGCACAATCAATGGCGAACCGTCTGGAAGAAGTTTGCTGGGACAAAGCCAAAGACGAAATCATCGCTCCCCTCAATGGCTTGTCTCATATCATCGTTGATCTGGGCAACGGGATGAAAACTAGCTCAATTCAGGAGGCACACAGGCTCAACTCCCCTTACATCATTGCCAACGACGGATTGAAGAAGAGAGTAACAGATGTAGTGGGCAGTAAGGATACAGGACCACTCGACATCCGCAAGCTAGCCAACGCAGTCTTCAAGGTTGATGCGGGAGCAGTACTGCACGGAGTTTTCTTGGAGAAAGTCGCCGGGCGCTTGCGACTTCAAAGACTCCTTTCAAGCTTCATCGAAGCCGAAGGCATAGAGACTGTTGCTTCAGGTGGCGTGAAACTTGATCGCGTCAATCCGTCAGTCGAAGGGGGCGCGAAGGAAGGCTACGGCAACGTGCCATACGCGCGAACGGAATTCGCTGCGAAACGAATTGTCGCTTATTTTAATTTAGACCTCGCTACGATGCGCGGCTACGGGCTTGGCGGTAATGCGGAGAGGCTGCTTGTCGCGCTGGCTTTGTACAAAATGCTGCGCTTCCTCAGCGAAGGTACGAGGCTGCGAACGGCTTGCGATTTGGAAGTGAAGAGCATGACTGCCACACGCCCAACGACGGTTGATTTGTCGGATCACGTCGATTTACTGAGCGAGCTTGAAAGTGCCTTACCGCGGATGATTCAAGCCTGTGAGTTCGGGGTGCAACCGCTCATGCTGCAAGGCTCAATCAAATAAGTGCGGACAGAAGAAAGGAGTGCGAACCATGCTCGCCATCCGCATGAGATTTTTAGCCGGGCGCTTTCACGCGACGCCTTGGGGGCATCACGTCAACGAAGGTGTGGTGGAATACCCGCCTTCGTTGTGGCGTCTGCTGCGCTCTTTGGTAGCGACGTTTTACCGCGCTTTTCCAGCACCGGCTCATGAAAACGGTGGTGATAACGAAGCCGTCGCGCAGCTAAAAAGCATTCTCGCCAAGCTCTCGACTCCGCCCGAATATCATCTGCCAAACGCAGCCATCGCGCACACGCGCCATTACGATCAAGCGAATGATGGGGTGAAGTTCTTTGACACTTTCATTTCTGTCAATCCGACAGATGAACTCTTATGGCTGTGGCGCGATGCTGTGTTGAACGAAAAAGAGCGTGAGGCTTTAGCCAAACTGCTTGCTGCGCTTGGCACATTCGGGCGTGCCGAGGCTTGGTGTGAAGCCGAACTATTGAGCGAAGAAGAAGCGCGGTCACTGACGGCAACGCCAAGCGACGCCACCAGACTCAATAGTCAGCCATTTACGGCAAATGACAGCCTTGCGGGACTCGAAACGATGCGCCTGCTTTTGCCTGATGCTCAGGCTAATGCTGACCAACTTTTTGAAATGTTGAAGATTGAAACCGCGACGATGCGTCAGCAAAAGCATCTTGAACCGGAAGGCTCATGTTGGGTGACGTACACGCGCCCGCAGAACATCTTGCAGCCGCGCCGCAGCAAACCCATCAACGCAAAGAGGGAAAGGCGATACACGGTGGCGCGTTTTGCTTTGAGTTCGAGCGTGTTGCCGCTCGTGACGGACGCGATGCCTTTCGCGGAGACGGCGCGGTTTGCGTTGAGCCGCTGCCGGGCGGGGAATTCTTATTCGCCGGCGTTGACGGGAAAGGGCGGGGACGGCGTGCCCCTCGCCGGGCATGAGCACGCGCACTTCTTCGTCACGGATGAGGACGAGGACGGAAGGCTCGATCATCTGACCGTGTATGCGCCGTGCGGTTTTAATCGTGACGACGTGGGGGCGCTGGGACAACTCCCTCCTATAAAGCGCTACAAGAACTTGCCGAAGGTGCGAACAGTTTTGCTGGGGCTGGGCGAGAAGGGGGATTTTAAGGATGCCCTCATCTTCAGGTCGGCGAAGCGTTGGCGTTCGATGACGCCTTTTTCGCTGCCGCGTTTTGCTAACCGTGGCGGTGGCAAGCCTCCGCGTCCGCGCGACCTGCCTGAAGCGCAACTCACGCGCGAACTCAGAAATCGCGGATTACCGGAGCCGGTCAAAATAATTCGTGTTGACAGTTATAGAACTGACAAGCGACCGCCATTTCGTTGGCTGGAATTTCACACACGCCGGTTACGCAAAGAGACGGAAGGACATGGGCTGGCAGGCTTTGAGATAGAGTTCCTTGAACCGGTCGCCGGCCCGATTGCTCTCGGATTTGGTTGCCATTTTGGTCTGGGGTTATTTGCGCCGGTCAAGGACGAATGGAAGGAGTTGTGATGTCTGCCATAGAACCGAATGGGCTGGAGCAGATTCCGGCACGAATGCTCAACGAGTTCGCCTACTGCCCGCGGCTGTTCTACTTGGAACATGTGCAGGGGGAGTGGGCGCATAGCGCCGATACGATTGACGGACGTTTTGTGCATCGTCGCGTGGACAGGGAAGAGGGGCGTGTGCCGGCAGCGGATGATCTGACCGAGCAAGTGAAACTGCATTCGCGGTCGGTGATGGTCGGCTCTGAAGCATTAGGCGCGGTGGCGCGAATTGATCTCATTGAGATTGAGGATGGGCAGGTGATTCCGGTTGATTATAAGCGTGGGAAGCCGCCGGATATTATGGAAGGCGTGTGGGAGCCTGAGCGTGTGCAGGTCTGTCTGCAAGGACTATTGCTGCGCGACAACGGCTACGAGTGTGATGAAGGCGCGATCTACTTTGCAGATACACAGGAACGTGTTGTCGTTCCCTTCACAGCCGAGTTGATCGCACGCACGCTAGAGCTATTAGCTGAAGCGCGGCGTACTGCTACGTCGGGCGAGATTCCACCGCCGCTCGTCGCCTCGCCGAAGTGTCCGCGTTGCTCACTTGTTGGAATCTGTTTACCTGACGAAATAAATCTCTTGCGTGCCACCGCTGGTGTTGAGGAGCCGATGCTGCCAATGGTGCAGATCCAGCCGCGCGCAAAGAGCGAGCCGCGTCGTCTCATCCCGGCGCGCGACGATCGTCTAGCAGTTTATGTTCAAGGTCAGGGATACAGCGTCGGTCTGAATGGTGAGGTGTTGGAGATACGCGAAAAAAGGCAAGTCGTCAATGAAGTAAGGTTGATGGAAGTATCGCAGCTAAACCTATTTGGTAATGTACAAATCAGCGCGCAAGCATTGCGCGAGCTGGCTGCCCGCGAAATCTCTGTTTTGCACCTCTCATACGGCGGCTGGTTGTCGGCTATCACTACGCCGCCACCACATAAGAACATAGAACTGCGCCGCCGCCAGTTCACAGCAGCAGCCGACCGCGGCGTCTGTTTGTCACTCGCGCGTGCCTTCGTCTCCGGCAAGATACGCAACTCTAGGACTCTGCTGCGTCGCAACGCGCATGATCTCCCCGAAGGCGCACTTTATCGTCTAGCCGAATCGCGCCGTCGAGCTGAACGCGCCGCCGCATTGGATCAGCTTCTTGGCATTGAGGGAACAGCGGCGCGTGAATATTTCTCCAACTTCGCTTTGATGTTCAAGTCGAACGCGGATAGTGCGGCGCCGTCGTTTGCTTTTGAATCTCGCAACCGGCGTCCCCCGCGTGATCCGGTCAACGCGCTTCTCTCGCTTCTTTACGCAATGCTGACGAAAGAGATGGTTAACACTTTGATCGGCGTCGGCTTTGATCCTTATCTAGGCTTCTATCATCAACTGCATTATGGTCGCCCGGCACTGGCGCTCGATTTAGTGGAGGAGTTCCGCCCGTTGGTCGCCGACTCTGTCGTCATAGGCTTAATCAACAATGGCGAAGTGCGTCCATCTGACTTTATTGGCCGAGCTGGCGCGGTAGCGCTGACGACCCACGGAAGAAGACGTGTGATTGAGGCTTATGAACGCCGGCTGGATACGCTGGTGACGCATCCACGCTTCGGATACGCAATAAGCTATCGGCGTATCTTCGAAGTGCAGGCGCGATTGCTGGCACGTTATCTCGCCGGAGAGATAGCTTTCTATCCGCCATTCTGCACGAGGTGATTGTCATGCGTACGCGTTACATAGTCAGTTATGATATCGCTGACCCGAAGCGACTGCGCCGCGTCCACCGGACTATGCGCGGCTACGGCGACCCGCTTCAGTATTCCGTTTTCCGCTGTGACTTATCCCCATCCGAACGGGTATTACTAATCGAAGCCCTCACGCCAATAATCAATCATCGAGAGGATCAGGTGATGCTGATTTATCTCGGCCCAGCAGACGGTCGTGCGTGCGAAAGCATCGAAACAATTGGCAGAGCACTCGGTGATGATACGGATCGTGTCGCCGTAATCGTCTAAAACGTTTTGCCAGGCCGCACGAGCGCGATACCGATACCCGTAGATACGGCCACCACTCGCGCCGATTAAACCCATTATTCATGGAAGATAACTTGAAACCCGATGTCTTATATACTAGTCTACAGGCGCGTCATCGCAGCCGCTCGTTTTCAGCGCAGCAACCTCTTTATTCACTGAACTTGCGGATTGGACTGTTTCCACGCTTATTAGAGCGTGGCTCCATTGAAGCACGGGTGGGCGTGGGGAATCGGCCTCGGCGATGGCAAGTTTCCACGCTTATTAGAGCGTGGCTCCATTGAAGCAACCGAATAGAGATCAGGATCGGAGGCGATCCTCATGGTTTCCACGCTTATTAGAGCGTGGCTCCATTGAAGCTTTTCTTCTCGCACGTTGCCGAGCAGAACCTCGCCGGGTTTCCACGCTTATTAGAGCGTGGCTCCATTGAAGCGAGCATGAGTGAGGGATTCAATATTCCTCTCGGCAGATTGTTTCCACGCTTATTAGAGCGTGGCTCCATTGAAGCTCCGGCTTGCTGCCGTAGAATTCGCATCCGCCTTTTGTTTCCACGCTTATTAGAGCGTGGCTCCATTGAAGCTTGCACCGCATCAAAAAGGCCGAGGCCGATTGCCGCGTTTCCACGCTTATTAGAGCGTGGCTCCATTGAAGCCGAGAAGGATTTCCCTCGCCTCTCACATATCTCGGCTGTTTCCACGCTTATTAGAGCGTGGCTCCATTGAAGCGAACTCCTGCGCGCCCATCGAATCATCTCCGGCGAGTGTTTCCACGCTTATTAGAGCGTGGCTCCATTGAAGCCAACGCAACTGGCGCAGAGGTGAAAGTAGCTCCGCCACGTTTCCACGCTTATTAGAGCGTGGCTCCATTGAAGCAAATCGAGGCGCTTTGGATTCAGCCTGAAGTGCCTGTTTCCACGCTTATTAGAGCGTGGCTCCATTGAAGCTGTCTCTCAAGGTGTCGTACACGTCGCCTATGAGCATGTTTCCACGCTTATTAGAGCGTGGCTCCATTGAAGCGAATTTCCATTCATTCTTTTTGTTGGGACGGGCACGCGTTTCCACGCTTATTAGAGCGTGGCTCCATTGAAGCCATGATCGGCGGTAGCGTGCTGAAGACAGTGGCCTAGTTTCCACGCTTATTAGAGCGTGGCTCCATTGAAGCGACCGCCATTGATCTTTCGGGTGATGACTTCTCGCTCTGTTTCCACGCTTATTAGAGCGTGGCTCCATTGAAGCGATAAAGCGCACGTTTGCTTTCGGGCATGCCTCTTTGGTTTCCACGCTTATTAGAGCGTGGCTCCATTGAAGCTGGAGGCGGGGCCTTGACTGTGTCGCCTACTTCAGGTTTCCACGCTTATTAGAGCGTGGCTCCATTGAAGCTCAAGGGCCAGCACCTTGTCTAAATTCTCACGTTGTGTTTCCACGCTTATTAGAGCGTGGCTCCATTGAAGCTTCTGGGCAAAGTATTGTTGAACCTGTGCAACCAAGTTCGCTATGTTTCCACGCTTATTAGAGCGTGGCTCCATTGAAGCTGGATGATGTTGGCGAATATGCGCGCGTAAATCCGGGTTTCCACGCTTATTAGAGCGTGGCTCCATTGAAGCGTGAAGTTCAAATTCGCATTGGACAACTCGCACGTTGTTTCCACGCTTATTAGAGCGTGGCTCCATTGAAGCCAACTGGGCCTCTTCGTCTTCGGCAAAAGCAGAAACGTTTCCACGCTTATTAGAGCGTGGCTCCATTGAAGCAGTTACATACTGAGGTGAAATGGTGTCAATATAGCTTGTTTCCACGCTTATTAGAGCGTGGCTCCATTGAAGCCTTCATGGCCTCTTTAGTCTTTTCAGACATACCATTGTTTCCACGCTTATTAGAGCGTGGCTCCATTGAAGCCAACTCCAATTCTGAAATCAGAAATGACGTCGGTAACGTTTCCACGCTTATTAGAGCGTGGCTCCATTGAAGCTAACAAAGCCATCTCGACGGACAGAGAATTGTGAGAGTTTCCACGCTTATTAGAGCGTGGCTCCATTGAAGCCGTAACAGGAGCGGCCTTTTCTTCGCTGATCTGTTGGTTTCCACGCTTATTAGAGCGTGGCTCCATTGAAGCACTGCTCAACGGGTTACTGCCGCAGCTACAGCAGCTAGTTTCCACGCTTATTAGAGCGTGGCTCCATTGAAGCGTTTTGATCAGCCATCACTTTCTCCTTCTTCGAATGTTTCCACGCTTATTAGAGCGTGGCTCCATTGAAGCATGTAGAAGTCCATTGAGATTGCAGCGTCGTCGCCAGTTTCCACGCTTATTAGAGCGTGGCTCCATTGAAGCTCGATTGAAACAGGTCTTCGGCAAGTACTACCGCGGTTTCCACGCTTATTAGAGCGTGGCTCCATTGAAGCAAGTATAGCGGGCGGGAATGCGACGAGTATCGCACCGGGTTTCCACGCTTATTAGAGCGTGGCTCCATTGAAGCTCAACAGGCCGCTCCAGTAACCGCCGCTTCTCTTTTGTTTCCACGCTTATTAGAGCGTGGCTCCATTGAAGCCCTTGAGCGGCGTTGTGCCCATCGCTTCCAGCACGAGTTTCCACGCTTATTAGAGCGTGGCTCCATTGAAGCTCTGCGGCGATAGCGAAGAGACGGCTAACAAAGTGGGTTTCCACGCTTATTAGAGCGTGGCTCCATTGAAGCTTCTTGGCGTCGGCTTCGGCTGCTCGTCGGGCTGCTGGTTTCCACGCTTATTAGAGCGTGGCTCCATTGAAGCCACCCTTGCGGCATCCATCATATATTCGGGAGTCATGTTTCCACGCTTATTAGAGCGTGGCTCCATTGAAGCCAGGCGGCGGGCGGCGCGGTTGTGCCGGGCGGCACGGTGTTTCCACGCTTATTAGAGCGTGGCTCCATTGAAGCTCCAGCAGGCGCAGACCGCGCAGGCTACGGTTGCCAAGTTTCCACGCTTATTAGAGCGTGGCTCCATTGAAGCCCACCTCCATTACATCACCTGTGCCCGCGCCGCCCTGGTTTCCACGCTTATTAGAGCGTGGCTCCATTGAAGCGGGGAGGTTAAGATAACCAACGACCCAGCGCCGCTAGTTTCCACGCTTATTAGAGCGTGGCTCCATTGAAGCATTCGTGCCGGTCACGTCTGTCATTCTACGGAAGACGTTTCCACGCTTATTAGAGCGTGGCTCCATTGAAGCTTTGCGGGAAACATCAAAACCACAATATCTAGTAGCATCGTTTCCACGCTTATTAGAGCGTGGCTCCATTGAAGCGACCTTCTGGAAGCTACCGCGAAGACCGCAGTTGCAGGGTTTCCACGCTTATTAGAGCGTGGCTCCATTGAAGCGGATCGTGCGTCCACCAGCAGGTGCGGGCTGAGTAAGTTTCCACGCTTATTAGAGCGTGGCTCCATTGAAGCCCCTTTGCCTTATGTGATCATGCCGATTCCATATCCGTTTCCACGCTTATTAGAGCGTGGCTCCATTGAAGCGACCGCCATTGATCTTTCGGGTGATGACTTCTCGCTCTGTTTCCACGCTTATTAGAGCGTGGCTCCATTGAAGCAAAGAGTTCTCGCCAAAGATTCAGATCTGCGTTGCCGGTTTCCACGCTTATTAGAGCGTGGCTCCATTGAAGCCAGATTGGTATCTTAGAATCAGCCCCCTCGGTGGCGTTTCCACGCTTATTAGAGCGTGGCTCCATTGAAGCCCGTCCACTTCAAGATAGAAGCCGGCACCGATGCGTTTCCACGCTTATTAGAGCGTGGCTCCATTGAAGCGCTTTGATGGCAGTAACTACTGCATCCTGCGTCGTCGTTTCCACGCTTATTAGAGCGTGGCTCCATTGAAGCAGGGAGGGCGGAGGAGGACGCGAGACAGGCAGTGACGTTTCCACGCTTATTAGAGCGTGGCTCCATTGAAGCTTGGTGCGGGCACGTGTCTTGCGGCAACTATGGGGCGGTTTCCACGCTTATTAGAGCGTGGCTCCATTGAAGCAACTTGACAAGCGGCGCATCATCGCCGCCGTAAGCATCGTTTCCACGCTTATTAGAGCGTGGCTCCATTGAAGCGAGGGCTTGCTCCGCTGTTCAGGATGACGCTCAACAGGTTTCCACGCTTATTAGAGCGTGGCTCCATTGAAGCGAGTCGAGTAACGGCATCTCTTTCGGCACTGCGCCGAGTTTCCACGCTTATTAGAGCGTGGCTCCATTGACGCATAGCCCTTCTGCGTGGTCGCCAGCGTCTCGAAAACCGTTTCCACGCTTATTAGAGCGTGGCTCCATTGAAGCATCCATGTCGGACGTGAGTTCGGCGAGCGCAGCCTTCGTTTCCACGCTTATTAGAGCGTGGCTCCATTGAAGCGCGCCTCTTGAGGATGAGTTTTTCAGTTCGGAAGAGGGTTTCCACGCTTATTAGAGCGTGGCTCCATTGAAGCGACATGAGCAAACCTGCGATGTACTTACGACCGCGTTTGTTTCCACGCTTATTAGAGCGTGGCTCCATTGAAGCCCTGCACCGGCATGTCATGAAGACATTGCAGCCATAGTTTCCACGCTTATTAGAGCGTGGCTCCATTGAAGCTTCCCGCCACCGTATGTCATCATGTTTGTTCCATATGTTTCCACGCTTATTAGAGCGTGGCTCCATTGAAGCTTTTCTGGTGCTGGCTTGTCGTGCTGCCGTCCGGAGAGTTTCCACGCTTATTAGAGCGTGGCTCCATTGAAGCCCTCCAATACTTGTCGCGAAACGTCGCGGCAATCTCGTTTCCACGCTTATTAGAGC
>DASWQH010000037.1:0-81874 GCA_036403815.1 Pyrinomonadaceae bacterium
GCAACGCACGTACGGCCCCGTGCCGAAGTCACACCCGTGGAGAGGCTTCGACTACTCGAAGAAATCCATCGCGGCGATGAAGAAGCGGGGTGACATCTCTACTTGGGACAAATAGGTGACATCTCTACTTGGGGTTTACACCAGACTTCAGACTCTGGACTCTTCCGTGTTAGAGTTTTAGCTTCCAGATGAGCGGAAAAATTCTTTCGACGGACGAGTTGCTAGAGGAGCGCGAGCGCCTGCGCTCCGCCGGGAAGCGGCTGGTCTTTACCAACGGCTGCTTCGACATACTGCACGTAGGGCACGTACGCTATTTACAGGCGGCGCGCTCGACGGGCGATGCGCTCATAGTAGCTATCAACTCAGACGCTTCGGTGCGTGAGTTGAAAGGCGAGGGACGGCCAATCATGAATGAAGCGGAGCGCGCCGAATTGCTCGCAGCGCTCGAAGCGGTTGATTATGTGACCGTCTTTGACGCTGCCAGCCCGCGCGCTCTCATCGCAACTCTTTTGCCGGATGTGCTTGTCAAGGGCGGCGATTACACTCTGGAAGAGATTCACGGGCGCGAGGAAGTAGAAGCGGCAGGAGGCCGCGTGCTTTCGCTTCCATTTATAGAGGGCGCTTCAACAAGCAGTATTCTAGAAAAAATCAGAAGTCAGAATGCAGAATGATGAGTGAAAAGAAGGAACAGTCTTTAATTCATCATTCTGCATTCTGACTTCTGCACTAATGATATGAGTAGTACGGTTCAATCAACACCCGCTTTGCAGGATGTCCTGCGTCGTGTGACGGAGAGCGAGGCATATGCGCGCGTGGCGGAAGAGATTGCGCGCGGCGCGCGTGTCGTGTCGGTGAGCGGGCTGGTGTCGGGGCCTGCGCGTGCGCTGGCGCTGGCCGCTTTGCAGCATGCTACCGGCAAATCCTTTGCGGTGGTGACCGGAGGCAACCGCGACCTTGAAGCATGGGAGCGTGACCTGCGCTTCTGGTACTGCGCTTTGCGCGGGGCGAGCGATTGCGAAGATTCTGTGCTGGTGCTGCCCGCTTCGGAGAGCGACCCGTACGCGGGGGCTTCACCGCACCCGGAAACTCTGGAGCGCAGGGCGTTAACACTGTGGCGGCTGGCGCGCGGAGGGCGAGATTTTCTGCTTTTGACGGCGAGGGGGCTGGCGCGCAGGACTCTCCCGCCGGAAGAACTAAGCGAAGCGGGCGCGCTCCTGCGGCGTGATGAAGATTATTCGCCGGAAGAGCTGGTCGAGAAATTACTGGCGGCGGGTTATGTGCGCGAAGACCCCGTCGGAGCGGTCGGCGAATTTTCTACGCGTGGCGGAATCCTTGATGTCTGGTCGCCCGGAAGGGACGCTCCCGTGAGGGTGGAATTTTTCGGCGATACTGTGGATTCCATACGCGAGTTCGACCCGGAAACACAGCTTTCGATTGCGCCGCTGCAAGAGGTTGAGATTGCGCCGATGCGCGAGCTGGCCGTGGCGGGCGGAGATTTCCGCCTGTGGGCGGAACGCGCGCGCGCTCACTGGCGTGATGAAAGATTCGAGCGCGCCTTGCGCGACCGCACGGTCTTTGCAGATGAAGGGGAAACTTTTCCCGGCTGGGAATGGCTGATGCCGCTCGTGTACCCGCGCAGGGGGAGCGTCTTCGATTATCTGAAGGACACTGTGCTCGTCATAGAAGAGCCGAGCGGAATAGAAACGCATCTGGCGAATGTGTATGAGACGCTTTCCGCACGTTACGCCGAGACCGACGCGGCGGACGAGCTGGGCTTGCCGCCCGAAGAGTATTACATGACTGCGGAAGAGCTGCGCGCAAAGCTTGACCCTGTTCAGCGTGTAGAGCTGCGCACGCTGGGGCGAGCGGCGGCTGTGCTGGATCAGGAGATTGCGCTTGAGGCGGAGCAGCCTGAAGTCCAGATTGGCCGCACACGAAAATCCCCTCAGCCGCTCTTTCTTTTTCCGGCGGTGGAAGCCGCGAGTGAAGTTGAATGGCGAGCGCAGAGCGTGCGTCGTTATCACGGGCGCATAGCCGAGCTTGCGGATGACGTTCGACGCGCGCGTGATGAGAGAAGCGCGCTCACGCTCTTCGTCATGCCTTCCTTAGGCACAGCCGAACGCGTCGCCGAGATTCTGAGCGATTACAATGTTCAGCCGCGTATCGCTTTAAGTAATGAGCGTGGAAGCGCGGGTGAAGCGTCGCAGGCCGGTGCGGTCGTGACCGTAGGGCGTTCATCGGGCGGTTTCGAGCTTCCCGGTTCGCGTCTTATCATTCACGTCGAGAGCGACCTGTTCGATGAAGCGAATGATACCCAGCTTGAGCGTCGCGCGCTCGCGCCGACGACCACTACGGGCAAGCGGCGCAAGTCTAAGACGGCTGCATTTATCTCTGACTTCCGTGACCTGAAGACGGGCGACTACGTGGTTCACATAGACCACGGCATCGCGCGCTTCGGCGGATTGCAGAAGCTCGATCTGGGCGGTCGCACGTCCGAGTTCATGCTCCTGTATTACGCAGATGACGCGAAGCTCTACGTTCCGGTCGAGCGCCTTGATTTAGTTCAAAGATATTCGAGCGCAGAGGCGCGTGAGCCGCAGCTTGATCGTCTGGGGGGCTTGGGCTGGCTGAAGACCAAGGCCAAAGCCAAGCGCGCTATGCGCGACATGGCCGACGAACTGCTAAGGCTTTACGCAGAGCGAAAGCTGGTGAGCGGTTACGCTTACGCAACTGATAGCCCCTGGCAGCGCGAGTTTGAAGAGGGCTTTGAATATGTCCTGACGCCGGATCAGGAGACGGCCATAGAGGATGTCAAGCATGACATGGAAGAGCCTACGCCTATGGATCGGCTGCTGTGCGGCGATGTCGGCTACGGGAAAACGGAAGTGGGGATGCGCGCGGCTTTCAAGGCCGTGATGGAATCAAAACAGGTGGCGGTTCTGACGCCGACGACCGTGCTCGCTTATCAACACTATGAAACCTTCCGCGCACGCTTCGCTGCATTTCCCGTCAAGGTGGAATTAATCTCGCGTTTTCGCTCGACCAAAGAACAGAAGGAGATAGTGAAGCGCGTTGAAGCGGGCGAGATTGACATCATCATCGGCACGCATCGCTTGCTCTCAAAAGACGTGCGCTTCCGCGAGCTTGGCCTTGTCGTCGTGGACGAAGAGCAGCGTTTCGGCGTCGCTCATAAAGAGAGATTGAAGCAGTTGAAGAAACGCGTGGACGTGCTGACATTGTCGGCCACGCCGATTCCGCGCACACTCAATATGTCTCTCATGGGCTTGCGCGACATGTCCGTGATAGAGACCCCACCGCGAGACCGCCTTGCGATTCAGACGCAGGTCGTGCAGTTTTCGGAATCCGTCATCAAGTCTGCCATCGAATTGGAGCTAGCACGCGCCGGGCAGGTCTTCTTCATACACAACCGCGTCGAGTCAATCGAGACCATCGCCGCCCTGGTCAAGCGGCTTGTGCCGCATGCTCGCTTAACGGTCGCGCACGGGCAGATGAATGAAAAAGAGATGGAGCAGGTGATGCTCGATTTCGTCGATTATAAATATGATGTTCTGGTTGCAACCACCATCATAGAGAACGGCATAGACATCCCGCGCGCCAATACCATCATCATAAACCGGGCCGATAATTACGGTTTGGCGCAGCTTTACCAGTTGCGCGGGCGCGTCGGGCGCTCCAACCGACGAGCTTACGCCTACTTGCTCATTCCATCAGAACAGGTCTTGACGCCGATTGCGCGCCGCCGCTTAGCAGCCATACGCGAGTTTTCGGATTTGGGCGCAGGCTTTCGCATCGCAGCGCTCGACCTTGAATTGAGAGGCGCAGGCAATCTTTTGGGCGGCGAGCAGTCAGGCCACATGGACGCGCTCGGCTTTGATCTTTACACGCAGATGTTGGAGCGTACCGTAGCAGAGCTTCGCGGCGAAGCGGTCGAAGACGAGACGAGCGTTTCGATTAACTTAGGCGTCAACGTAGCCATTCCCGAAGATTATATTTCGGACATGGGACAGCGCTTGAGAACCTACAAGCGAGTATCGAGCGCGCGCGACGAAGAGACCCTGCGCGCCATCGCCGCCGAAACAGAAGACCGCTACGGGCGTCTGCCTGTAGAGGTCTTGAGACTTTTTGACTACGCGCGGCTACGCTTGCTGGCAGAAGCCGTGGGCGTCGTTTCTGTAGACAGGGCTGCGGGCGGCATCGCCATCAAATTGTCTGAAAAGGCGCGGGTTGCGCCCGAAAAGCTGATGGAGCTGGTGAGCAGACGCGCACGCGCAAGCTTTGCTCCGACGGGGGTGCTGAGGCTTGAGCTTCAGGAAAAAGAGCGGGACGAGGTGCTCGAAACTGCTCGCGGCGTGTTGCTCGAAATACGTGCTACGGATTAGAATCAGCGCTTTGGATTTCTGAGCACGAAAGAGGCTTGAGTCCAAGACCATCAACTGAAATCGCCAGGGCTTTGGCTTTTGGCAGGTTACGCTCCCAGGCAAGGTATTCTCCCCGACGACTGTGGCGGCGCTCTGGAAAACTTAGGCGCACCAAAAAGCGTCGTTCATACGACAGGGAAAATAATAGAGACAGAACTTTTTTTTGACGACCGCGCGTGATTCCGAAGCGTTTCCGCCACGGTTGAGAGTTTAAGGAGTAGAAAAGCTGTGAAATCCATCTTTCAAGCATTCGTCGGAGCGGCAGCCGTCGCATTGCTCATATTTACTTTTGGCGTCGGCACGACGCGCGCGCAGGAAGGCGAGCCTGTGGTTGTTGACGAAGTTATCGCGCAGGTTGGCGATCAGATAATCACGCTCTCGCAGGTCAGGCGCGAGATGCGCGAGGCCATAGAGGGCATGAAGTCTCAGGGCGCAACCCAGCAGCAGGCCACCGAAGAGGTCAACAAGCGGCGTAATGAACTTATCGCTGGCCTCATCAACGAACAGCTCATCGTCCAGAAGGGCAAAGAGCTGAATTTTACAGATGAGGTGGAAGGGGAAGTCAACAAGCGCATGCTACAGGTTGCCAAGGAGCAGAATATCCCGACCATGCAGGGACTTGAAGAAGCCATGCGCCAGAGCGGAGTTGATCCGGTGACCGTTCGCAATCGCCTGCGTGCAGAGATCATGAAAGAGATGGTCTTCAACGACGAAGTTGACCGCAAAATCTATCTGAGCATCACGCCCGCACAGGCCGAAGCCTATTACAAGTCTCATCTGGATCAGTTCAAAAAGGCCGAAAGCGTCACGCTCTCGGAAATCTGGCTCCCCTTGGGGCCGGGGATTAATGAGGCTGACGTGAAAGCCAAGGCCACACAGTTGGTCACACAGGCTCGTGCCGGTGCAAACTTCGGCGAGCTGGCGGCGGCCAACTCCGAGCGAGCGCAGAACGGCCAGAGGGTTGCCCCGCAGACCAAAGGACTGGTCGGCACATTTCAAGTGCCTGACCTTCGTGCCGATCTTGTGGCTGTAATCAAGAGTGTTCAGGCCGGTGGCGTCACCGATCCGATTCGCAGCAACGAGGGCTATCAAATCCTGCGCGTGGACGAGCGCACGCCCGGAAGCAGCGCGGCTCAGTATAACGAGATGAAGGTGCGCGAGATGATTACGATGGAGCGCCGCGACAAAGAGCGCACGGAGTATCTACAGCGCCTGCGCAAAGAGGCGTACATCAAGATTTCCGACAACTATCGCGCAGCGCTTGAACCCATGCTTGGCCTCAACACACAACCCCCGGCCAGCGCCGCCAAGCCGACAGACAAGAACTCCGGCAAGGACAAGAAGAACAAACCCTAGAGAAGATGCTAGAGGTCAGAGGCTAGAGGTTAGTAAAAAGAAATTCAACTACTAGCCTCTGACCTCTAACCTCTGACCTCTTTTCTCATGAGAATTGATCTGTTTCTCAAAGCCAGTCGCCTGTGCCCGCGCCGGACTGTGGCGCAGGAGTTGTGCGAAGCGGGCGCGGTAGAGATTAACGGCTCGTCCGCTAAATCATCGCGCGAGGTTCGTGAAGGTGACGAGGTTACGCTGCGCCGCCGTCATCGCGTGACCACCGTGCGCGTCCTTTCCATTCCGACGACCAAACAGGTCGCGCGTCATGAAGCCTCCTCCCTCTATGAAGTATTGAGCGAGCAAGAGTTAGAAGATGAATGGAATTAACGCTCCATTCGATCTTTAATCTTTGCGTACATCAAAGCCAACCTCGCCGCGAGTCCGCGTTCGCTTTTAGAGCGCACACTCAACGTCTGAGCGTTCCAGAAGCGGACTGAGAATTTCGCGGGTTTCCTACGTCTTGCCCTACGTCTTGCCCCTAATCGCCTCCTCGCACCGCTTGGCATGCGAGTTGCCGTTTCATCTCATCTGAATCGGACTCTCTCGTTATAGCCGCAACCGGCAGGAAAATTTTAGGGGCAAAAATTATGAACATCCTGAGCAGTTTCTTTACGGACGATCTGGCAATTGACCTCGGAACGGTTAACACTCTCGTTTACGCGCCGCACCGTGGAATAGTTTTGAACGAGCCGTCGGCGGTGGCGCTTCACAAGTACACGGGCGAGGTGCTGGCGGTAGGCATAGAGGCTTACAAGATGTTGGGACGCGAGCCGCAGGACGTGGAAGTGCAGCGCCCGATTCGCGGCGGCACGATTAATAATTTCGATGTCACGGAAAAGATGCTCGCAGCCTTCATCCGCCGCGTGCATGGAGACCGCAAGCGTAGAAGTCATCTTGTCATAGGCGTGCCCGGTTCTTCCACGACGCTTGAGCAGCGCTCCGTGCGTGATGCGGCGCGTGATGCAAGGGCTGCGCGCGTTGACATTGTAGACGAAGGTCTGGCGGCTGCGCTCGGCGCAGGACTCTCCTTTGATGACGAGCGCGCCCATCTGGTCGTGGACATCGGCGGCGGCACAACCAACATCGCCATCATAGCCTCCGCAGCGGTCGTCTCATCCGTAACCCTGCCCGCAGCAGGCAGCGCTATGGACGAGGCCATACGCGACTACATACGCACCACGCACACCATGCAGGTGGGCGAGCGTACAGCCGAACAGGTCAAGGCAGAGCTTGGCACGGCGCTCGTTGCAACTGAGGGCGACGACGACGCTGCAAAGCGCCATATGGAAGTCGTCGGCAAAGAGTTGACGGACGGCTCTGCGAAGGCCGTCGAGCTTGGCTCCGCAGAGATTCGGGAAGCGCTTGAGCCTGTGCTCGGTGAGATTATCACTGGCGTTCGTCGTGCGATTGAAGATTCACAGCCGGACGTAACGGCGGACATTTACCACACCGGAATAATCCTGACGGGCGGCGGCGCGCTCCTCGATGGCATGGCCGAAAGATTACAGAAGGAGTTGGGACTGCATGTAGCGGTCGCGGACGATCCATTGTCGGCTGTTGCCTTCGGTGCCGGACGGCTTCTGGAAGAGCCTGAAAGACTGCACCGCGCCTCGATTCGCGAGGACGTTCCGGTCTGGCAGTCTTCGGAAGAGTTGATAGTTAACTGGTAAAGACTTGCGCCAACGAATTTGGGTGCGCGCGTGCGGTCAGGCTTTTGTGAAGAGCTTGGCCGCACGTCGCTTTTGGCCGCCTCTTAAAATATGCCGAATATTGTATTATTGCTGTCTAAGGATTCCGTGACGGTTTCATACACATCCACCCACGCCTTGAATTTTCTGCCGGAGACATCATAGTCGAGAATCACCTCCATCCAAACTTCCTGACCTTTAGCGATGGCGGGTGCCTGTCTCGGAAAATGGTCGTCGTAGCCGGGCTTGACGGGAAGCGATGTGTCCACTATGCATGGGGAGCGTCAGCAGTCCCTTGATTCTTAATCAAATATTTGATTTTCCCTGTTGCTGGGAAAAAGGAATGAGAACTAAGGTGCTTGAGATTGATGCTGTTTTAGAATCAGGCACGCGCGTGCTTCACTGTGACATTCAGCAAAAGAAAGAGTCGGCTCGACGGCGCGCGCACTATACTCTCGAACATACTCTTTGACAAGAAATTATTTGTCCGGGAGTTTTTTCCTGCTGACCAGGGTTTGTTCGGATGCCGCTTCCTCAACGCTCTCGATTAATGCGTCCGAAGTCTTATCATCTTCTGCAAGCGGTGCCTGCTCTACTGGCGCTGAAAGTATCATCTGACGCGCAAGGCTTTGCTCGTGTTGCCCCAGCTTTTGATACGCGCGCACAACTCGTCTGGCTTCTTCTGCGGCCTCACTTTCCGGTTGCGGCGTCAATAGTATGAGACTGGTGACGTAGAGGGCGAGCGTGAAGAAGGAGATGTAGCCTGTGGCGGGCGCGAACCGTTGTGCCTCAAGCGTCCCCAGCGAGATGCCTTCGAGCACTAGCCCTGCGAATTTTTTGAGCCAGCTTCCTTCCGGCGCATAGAGGCTCGCCATCAACATGTGCTTGAGGACGAAGGCCGTGCCGAAGAGAGCCGTCAGGCTGCGCAAAGTGTGGCGGGCGTCCGAGGTCTGGAACTGGTTGTTCCAGAGCGTCCACAGGAAGAAGAAAGAGAAGAGCCAGAAGAGCAGCCCGCTCTCCGGCAGGACGGAATTAAACGCCTGCGCCGATGCGAAGAAGAGCGAGAGCAGCGTCAGCACATGCGAGACGTTGACGAGTAGAGGATAATCGCTGCTCACCCATGCTCGAAGCTCGACCAGATGCCCGCGCACAAAGAGCAGCATCAGTAGAGCTGAGAGGATGAGCGTGATGAGTGGCGGCGCGATGAAGATGAAAGCATGATCATCAGCGCTTACGCGCAATCCGCCCAGCAGCGCCACCGTCAGAAGCAGAAGCGGCAGCAGTATGAAGCGCACGAGCGCACGATTTCTTGAACGGTCACTCATCACTTGCGCTCACGGAAGACTTTCAGCGGGTTGAGATCGTCAACCGTTCGCTCCAAGCCTTGCTCAAGCTCTGCCTTCAATTCCGCAGGCGTGTGCATTTGCAGATTTGAATCGTCTACGCGAAGCCGCTCATTCTGTGAAAGGTTAATGGCGCGATTGGCCGCTTCCAGTCCCTGCCGGAACAACGCGTCGTCGTTATAGACGCGCCCCCAGCCCTCCCTGTAAAAAGCGTAAGCCGTGTAGAACTGCGTGCGCGCGTCTCGCTGCTCAGGGTCTGCGCGCCCCCACTCGTCGCGCGCCGCGCGAAACTGCTCCGCACGAAAAAGGCGCAAGCCCTCTTCAAACTTCTCCCTGTCCACCTCGTATGTCCCGGCCACGACCTGCGCGCCCGTCGCCACTTCTTTAAGGTTGCGCGGCTCCGTCGCGTAAATCCAGATGACGAAGAGCGCGTAGAGAATCGTCCACGCCACGCCGACCGATTGGATGAGTTTGTGCTGCATTGCTATAATCTGATGTACCTCAAGAAGCTAGAGGATGCTACGGCTTTGTGTCAATCCGGCGGCAAAGCCCTGAAGCGGAAAGGCCGAGGCTGAAATGCTTACAGCCATTCATAAATTTATTGAGTAAGAGCGCTTAAGAGATAGAAAGATGGATGAAGAACTTCAGAGCTTGATAGCACAGCACAGACAGCAGGCTGCGCTCGCGGGCGATGCTGCGCGCGATGCTATGATGCGCGGCGACATTGGCCTGGCGCGCACGGCTGCGCGTCAGGCGGCGCAGTGGGCGCGGGTCGTGATGCAGTTGGAGACGGGCGAGAAACAGTCGGAGCCGCATGACGTGGAAGCGCGTGAGCAACAGACCGCGCTCACTTCTGGTAAGATGACGGTTTAACTTTTCCCTCGAATTTTATAGAGCGTGAAAGATAGCTTGTGAGTTTTTGTTATGGAGCCAGAGATAAAGTCCTTCAAGATTCGTGATGTGGAGATTAATCCACCGCTCATACTGTCGCCTATGGCGGGTGTGACGGACATCTCTTTTCGTCGTCTCTTGAAACGGAGAGGCGGCGTCGGTCTGACCGTTTCCGAGTTCATCTCGGTCGAAGGGCTGACGCGTCAAAACCCTAAATCGAAACGGCAGATGCGCTTCTTTGAAGAGGAGCGCCCCTTTGCCGTGCAGATTTTCGGCGGCCAGTATGAGCGCATGGCTATGGCCGCAGAGATGGCTGAAGAAGTCGGCGCGGACATCCTTGACGTTAACTGCGGCTGTCCCGCGCCGAAGGTCGTCAAGCACGGCGGAGGCTCTGGACTCTTGCGCGACTACGCGCGGCTTGAAACTATTCTGAAAGAGATTAAGAAGAGGATAAGCATCCCGCTGACGATTAAGATTCGCGCGGGCTACTACGATTACGCTATCAACGCGGTCGAGACCGCACGGCTTGCAGAAGCTTGCGGCGTAGAGCACATAGCGCTTCATGGTCGCACGAAGGAGCAGGGCTACAAGGGGCTTGCCAACTGGGATTTGGTCAGACAGATTAAAGAGACTGTGAGCGTGCCCGTTTCCGGCAGCGGCGATGTCGTCAACGTCGAAGGAGCTTTCGCGCGCTGGCGCGAAACTCTTTGCGACGGCATCCTGATTGGTCGCGGCGCGATGGCGAACCCCTGGATTTTTCGACAGGTTGAAGATGCAATCCACGGGCGCGAAATCTTTCAGCCCAGCCTGGAAGACAAGCGCGCTTGTCTTCACGAGTACTTCGACATGCTGCGCGAGGACATGCCAGAGATGGCGGCTATAGGAAAGATGAAGCAGTTGGCCGGACAGTTCACGCGCGGGCTTCCCGGCGGCGCGCTCTTTCGCACGGCTGTCTATCATTCTCATTCGGTTGAAGAAGTCCTGGATCGCATCTCGGAATATTTTGAAGCGATGGAAGCAGGCCGCCCCTACTACGGCGAAGGCAAACCCGTTGAGACAGAAGAAGCGCCCGTGCTCGATTCCTGTGAAGCGGCAACAATGAATTCTTAAAGCGCAAGAAGGGATTGTTAAGATGGCAGACGATACAAACAACAAAAAGTGCGCGCACCAGAAATGTAGCTGCATGGTTGCGGGCGATAAGCGTTATTGCAGCCACTACTGTGAAGACTCTGCGGATTCAGACCCGACGAGCGAATGCACCTGCGGGCATCCGGGCTGTAAGTAGAAGCAAAGTCAGTACCGCCTGCGGTAGCGGGCGGGTAGTAGCCAGCACAAGAACCCGCCCGCTACCGCAGGCGGTACTGACTTCTTAACTCGTTAGCTGCGGAACCCAGAACGTGCGCCCGGAGTTGGTCGTCTTCTTCAGGCCGAGCGATGGCAGCTCGCTTTCGCTCGTGCCCAGGAAGGTAAAGTGCGGCAGGTCTGAAGTGATGGTTTGAAACCAGCCGTGACGCGCGAGTATGGCGCGCACCTCTGCGTTCTCAAACTCTTTCACGTCGAAGGCCAGCAACGAAAGATGTTGAGACGTGCCGGGCGCAGCCACCGAGTAGAGGATTGATTTCGTAAAGTCAGTGTTGAAATAAAGCCCCTTGCCTTCGAGCCGCAAGATTTCCGTCGCCTGCTCGCGCGGACTCAGAGCGCGAATGCGCGCCGCCTCTTCCGCGTCCAATTTTCCTTCTTTAATCCAGTGCTGTAAGCCCGGATTGACGCGGCTCTGCCAGAGCTTGACCGTATCCGCGTAGCTGCGGCGCGCAGCGTCCGTCCCGCGTGGGCTTATGGTGAGCTTCGCGCTCTCCGCTTCGGCACGCGCTTCTTTCAAGGCTTTCATCGCCGCTTCCTGCAATTCCACACTGATGCCGCCAAAACTTTCACGCGCGATTTTCGTGCTCGATTGCCACTGCTTGACCGCCGCTTCATCCTCAAAGACCAGGACGGGCGGAGCGATTACATTTCCACGCGCCACAAACACCGCGCCGTAATCTGCTAATACTCTATACCCCACCTCATCCGAATCATCCGGCAGACGGAAGCCTTGCGGCAAAGCGGCTATGAATTTCTGATTCGTCACGCGCCCGGACTTCTGCGCGGGCGTAGCCTGAGCTTTGTTTGAATTGTCCGCGTCTTTCTTCCAGCAAGCGTTGCACAGTGTAAGCGTTGCACACGCGAAGATAAAAAGAAGAAGTTGAAGCGCGAGCGAGCGCCTGGATTCTGATTGTGATGTAGCCTGCATCGTCTGGTTGCTTGAATTTAATCTCAGGGTCGTTAGTAAGAGATGAATGGGCTGAAGACCCAGCCGCGCGTTGCGCTCTGGTAAAGCTGCACCTGCGTCCAATCGGATGTGACGCCGTTCCAGGTGGTGGTGCTCGTAGACTTTCCTATCGCCCAGAGCTTCTGTCCCTTTGTAATTTTGGTGACGGGTTTAGCATTCAAATCCGGCGAGCTGCGTACGAAGACGTTTGTGTCGTTGCAGTATCCAAGCTTTGCTCCCGGCGGCGGTTCAAGATTCGGTGTAGGCTTAGGCGTAGGCGTCGTCTGCCCCGGCTGCGGCGTGGCGGTTGGATTTGCTTTCACTGGAATGGTCGCAACCTGCGGCTGCTCCTGCGGATCACTCACGCCTTCTTTGACCTCGAACGGCCAGAACTTGTGATTGCCCTCGTTTAGATAACCGTTAATCAACGCGAACGCATACTTGCCGCTCGGCAGCCCGCCCGCGACGCGTATCTGCCTCATCCCTCTGCGACCTTCGAGGGGCGCAACCTGAAAGCCCCAGTAACGCACCTGCCCGTTCTGATTGATGGAGTCAAGCTGAACCAGCTTCAAATCCGTAACGGGTATGTCCCGCGCTTCTGCATAGAGAATAAAGACAGGGCGCGCGGCGGCTTCGGGCAGCGCCGAGTCCGAAGCTGAAGCATCGCGGCCTTCCAGCGCGTTGCTGAAATCTTTGCGTCGCAGCTCGTTCAACTTGTCGCCGCTCTGTATGAAGATGCCGAAGTGGTCTGGGAGCGCGCCGCCCGATGCCGTATCGGAATTAAGGCCAGGCCAGAAGAAGTAGCCGAGCGTTCCGGCGATGGCGACGACGAGTAGCACGCCGATTACTGTGAGCGGAATGATGTAGGGACTGCGACGACCGTTGCTTGCCGTACTTGAAGGTCTAAGTATCTCCGCGGTCGGAGGCGCTGATACATTCAGGTATTCCGTTTTGGCGTTCGGGTCAACCGCGGAATCACCCGTCAGATTCACAGGCACGTAAGGCTGTGTAGGTGCGGGCGCACGTATAGTCTGGTCGAGCGCGTGTACGTCGTAGCCGCAGTTTCTACAGTAACGCTCGTTCGGCGGAATCTGTGTGTGGCAGTTCGGACAGTCCATAGCTTTTAGCTGATTCGTGACGCGTCGTCGTCGTGTTCAAGACCCAGGGGTCGCAGGCTTTTGCCTTCAAAGAACCAGCTTGCGCCGACTCTCAGGCGGTGATGCCATGTCGGAAGCCTTGAGGTATATAGTGCAAAGCGAGCCTGTCGCGCAACCGCTCCGCCGATGGCTTTGTTGCCCACGAGCGCGGCTGCTCTCTCCGTTCCGAGGCTGACCGCCTCGCCCATCTCTTCAAAATGTTTCGTCTGAAGCTTCTCTCCCTTTAAAAACGCTTTGATGTTACGCGCCGCCAGCCTTGCCTCCTGTAAAGCAAGCTGCGCCGTGCCCGCCAGACTTGGGCTTGCCTCTTCCGTATATGCTATGTCGCCGAGCGCGAAGACTTCATCGTAGCCTGTGGTCTGCATCGTCGGTCGAACGAGAATCATGCCGCGCCGGTCTTTTTCAACATTGAGTTTTTCAACGAGCGGGTTCACGCGCACCCCCGCGACCCAGACCACTCCAGCAGTCTCAAGCTCAGTCTGAACGCCTTCATGCTCAAACGTAAATCCGTTCTCCCACACCCGCACAACGCGCGTTCCGGTATGAGCTTCAACACGCGATTTCTTGAGCGCGTCTTCGACAAAGCTGCGAAGCTCATCGCCCATGCCCGGCACTAGCTGATCGCCCATCTCTATAATCATGACGCGCGCTTCGCCGGAAAGAGCGCGGCGTCGTATAGCGTCATTAAGAAGGTCTGCCATCTTGGTCGCAAGCTCTACGCCGCTTGCGCCGCCGCCGACCACTGCAAAGGTCAGTGCGCGATGAACATCCTGCGGAGCGCGGTTAGGCGGTACGCGGTCCAGGGCTTGAATCATGCGGCGTCGCAGGGTATCCGCGTGCTCAAGCTTGCGAAAAGGGAGCGTATATTTTTCAGCGCCCTCAATATTCCAGAAGTTGGTCACACTGCCGGGTGCCAGAATCAACACATCATAATCAAGGCGGCGCACACGGCCTGCGACCTCTACTTCGCGCCGCTCGAAATCAATCTCTGTCACAGCGCCCTGTAGAAAGCGAATCTTTTCGTCCAGCAGTTCATTGTAATCGGGCGCGATGTGCCACGCTTCGACTTCGCCTGACAGGTATTCGTAAAGCAGAGGCTTGAAGAGAAAGTGATCTTCCGGGGCAATGAGCGTGACTTCGCCCTCGCCCGCCAGGTCAAGCGCCGTAAAAAGCCCGCCGAAGCCGCCGCCCACAATCAGGATGCGCGCCTGTTTTGTCGCCATAGCATTCCTTTTATCAACAGAAGTTTTGCCGCAGATGGTAGCAGAAGAGAAGCTTAAAGTCAGTAAATCCGCCTCAAGCGTATGAAAACCTTGATAGTTATGAACTAAAGCCTTCGGCTCGGCTTGCCAGTCTGAGGCTCAGCCGTGTAAGATAAAACGCGTAATTCAACTTTTTGCGGTTGCCGTCTGAAACTTACCTGGAAGGCGGATATACTGCGGTCTGGGAGGGCCATCAAGACAGTGTCGTTAGCAAAAGAAACCAAGGAAAGAATCGTTCAGGAGTACCGTACGCGCGAAGGCGATACGGGTTCACCGCAAGTTCAAATCGCTTTGCTCAGCCAGCGAATCAACGAGCTGACCGAGCATTTCAAGACTCATAAGAAGGATAATCACTCGCGGCGCGGCCTGCTCAAGATGGTCTCGCAACGCAGGAGTATGCTCGATTACCTCAAGCGCATAGATATTGAGCGTTATCATGAGGTGGTCAGCCGTCTGGGCTTGCGTCGTTAAAGAGCGCATGTCGGGGATTAGCGGCCTCCGTTTTGTAGTAAAGCGAAACGAGAGAATCTTCGAATCTCTCAAACCATTTAAAAGAGCGCGCGTCCCTTCGAAGAGCTTGTAGCGCAGTGCCGAACGTGACGGCGATGACTGAGAAACAAGTGGGCGCGTACAGTCTAAAGAGCTTACATCGCTTGATGGGCGGACGAGAGCTTCACGGCAAAAGTGGCTCTCGCCGCCTTTTGTGATATTAACAAGCAGGTTTTCCGCCCCACAGATTGCCGCGCCTCACGTAGCGCGAAAATCTGTGGTCAGAAACCGAATCTAAAATAGAGAACCCTGACGCGCGAGGCGAACGTGCCGCTTCGCGCGCGCGCCCCAAAGCTTTATCCAGCGGGCGCAAGGTGTCGAAGGAGACAGATTAAAAATGGGAGTCAAAAAATTTTTGAAAGAGTCAATTAAGCTGGGCGACCGGGAATTGACTGTCGAGACAGGCCGTATAGCCAAGCAGGCTGATGGTTCTGTCGTCGTGCGCTACGGCGACACAATGGTTCTGGTCGCAGCCGTAGCCGCCACGTCCCCACGCGAGGGGATAGATTTTTTTCCGCTCACGGTCGAGTATCGTGAAGCCAATTTCGCCGCCGGGCGCATTCCCGGCAACTACTTCCGGCGCGAAGGCCGACCCAATGAGAAAGAGGTTTTGACCTCTCGCCTGATTGACCGTCCCTGCCGCCCTCTCTTCACCAAAGGCTTTCGCAACGAAACGCAGGTCATAGCTAGCGTCATCTCCGCAGATGAAGACAATGACCCGGACGTGATAGCCATCACAGGCGCTTCATGCGCGCTCTATCTTTCAGACATTCCGTTCCAGACCCCGATTGCAGGCGTTCGTATCGGCCTGATTGAAGGCCGATACGTCATCAACCCGACCTATGATGAGCGTAGAGAGTCGCGCCTGAACCTGATTGTGGCCGGAACCGAAGAGGCCATCGTCATGGTCGAAGCCGGGGCAAAGGAAGTTTCCGAAGAGATCATGGTCGAAGCCCTGATGCTCGCGCACAAGGAGATTAACCGCCTGTGCCGCTGGCAGAAGGAGTTGTACAAGGCGCTTGAGATTGAGAAGCGCATCGTAGAGCCGCCCGTGTTGAATGAAGAGATGGCTGGCGAGATAGAGCGTAATTACGCTGAGCGGCTGCGCACGGCGCTGGATACTACTCAGCAGGAGAAGCGTACAAGCTATGCCGCCGTCGATGCGCTCAAGAAGGAGGTCGTCGAATCTTATCCTGAAGACAAGCCGGAACTGCGACAGATGGCAAAGCGCATCTTTGACGATCTCAAGGAGAGAATCTTCCGCGACGATATTCTGAACAAGCGTCGTCGCCCCGACGGTCGCCGCTTCTCTGAGATTCGTCCAATCACTTGCGAGGTCGGATGGCTGCCGCGCGTTCACGGCTCTGCTCTTTTCACACGCGGCGAAACGCAGGCGCTCGTCACCTCAACTCTGGGTACGAAAGATGACGAGCAGTTCATAGACGATCTGGAAAAGGGCGAGGTCAAGCGCCGCTTCCTGCTGCACTATAACTTCCCGCAGTACTCCGTGGGCGAAGTCGGGCGCTTCGGCTCAAGCAGCCGCCGCGAGATAGGCCACGGCGCTCTGGCTCGCCGCGCTCTTGAACCAATCCTGCCCGACGAAGGCGACTTCCCGTACACCATACGCATCGTTTCCGACATCACGGAATCGAACGGCTCATCTTCGATGGCTTCCGTCTGTGGCGGCACGCTTTCCTTGATGGATGCGGGCGTGCCCATCAAGCGACCCGTAGCCGGTGTCGCTATGGGACTGGTGATGGAGGGCAATAAGTACGCGATTCTCTCGGACATAGCGGGCGCTGAAGACCACTACGGCGACATGGATTTCAAAGTCACGGGCACAAGCGACGGCATCACGGCGCTTCAGATGGACATCAAGATAGCGGGCATCAACTCGCAGATTATGGCCGAAGCTCTGGAGCAAGCCCGAAAGGGGCGCATGCACATCCTTGGCATCATGGAGAAGACCATCCCTGAGCCTAGACCTGAAATCGCGCCCTACGCGCCGCGCATCATCCAGATTAAGATTAACCCGGACAAGATACGCGACGTGATAGGGCCGGGCGGTAAAATCATACGCGCGCTCGTTGAAGAAACGGGAGCCAAGATTGATGTCGAAGACGACGGCACGGTTTCGATTGCCTCCGCCAACGGCGATGCGGCGCAAGCTGCTATTGACCGCATACGGGGGCTTACGGCTGAGGCCGAAATCGGCCAGACCTACCTCGGCACGGTCTCGCGGATAGTTGATTTCGGCGCATTTGTAGAAATCTTCCCCGGCACGGATGGACTGCTGCACATCTCTGAAATCGCCGACCGGCGCGTCAAGGACGTGCGCGACGAGTTGAAAGAGGGTCAGCAGATAATGGTCAAGTGCATAGGCAAGGAGGGCAACAAGATTAAGCTCTCCCGCAAGGCCGTGCTGCGAGACGAGAAACAGAAGGCCGAAGCCGCCGGTGGCGGCGAAGGCGACTAAAAGCAGGGCAAAAGCAGTGGGTGAAAGGCAAAACGGGGTACAACACGTATCTCGTTCTGCCTTTTACCTTTCTTCTTTTGCCGCTTTCCTTTCCCACCCCTCCTTTTTTTCTTGACAGAAGCGGCCAAAGGCGAGTTTAATCACAATCCGAAACTGGAATCCACTCTGTATTCGGCGTCTTTCTCTACCAGAAAAAGGTAGCCCTCGGTGGCGTTTTCACTTTTTAGTAAAGAGAGACGGCGGGCAGGTCGCTTAGAACGAGACAAGGCAAGGGTCGGCTGGCGCATCCCGATAGTGCCCCAACAAAAGCCGGAACAGTCCTATTAGAACGATCTCGTTTTCGTTCGGTTCCCGCACGCGTCTTTGATAAAAATCTAGCTTTTTTAAAGTATCTTGAGGGTTGGAATCCGAGTTACAAAGAGAAGTTGTCGGCCCACGCTCGCTCTGGATTCCAGCTATGAATAACTCAAGTCAGGAGCGCCTTACGATGCAGAATCGAGCCTTCCGTTACATAGTCCTGATGCTCGGTCTTCTGTTTGTGGCCGTCGTTCCGACGGCGCAGGCAGGCCCAGTCACGTTCGGGAATGCAGTTCAGGTTATGAACAACCTGCAAACCGGACAGAATCAGGAGCTTCGCCTGCGCACCGCCACGCAGCAGGATGGCGGCAATCAAACTTCAACCAGCCAGACCTCCTCGTCGCTTCTAGGCGGCGGTGCTACGCCGCAGGAGGGAGCGGGAGGTCAAGAGGTCATCGAGCAGGGTGACATAGAAGGCACGGTCTGTGATTGCGGCGAGATCAGCATTCCGGGCGGCTGGCCGAAGTGGCCGCTGCTGGCGTTGATTCCGCCGGGCATCTGCCTGACCGGCATCTGCACGAATACCGAGTGCGAGAATCCGCCATGCGAGACTATTTGCACCACCTGCGAATGCACAGGCACCTGCGGCAACGTTCCCGAACCGGCCTCGCTCCTTCTGCTGGGCACAGGTCTCGCGGCACTTGGAGCAGGCGCACGACGCCGCTTCTCGCGCTCGAAAAAGGAAACAGATGTTGCAGTAACAACGGAGGGCTAACACATCATGCGTCCCAGTGAAATAACAGCCTCTCGCACACGCGCTTCTGTAGCAAAACTTTCTTTCTCGATTCTCATAGCCCTTTCCTTCTGCTTCGCGTTCGGTGCAGGCGTAGCGCGCGCAGATAAAAAGCCCGCTTATGGTCGTATCAACGTTTCGACCACGCCGGGCGGCTTCCCGCTTCTGATTGACGGCAAGCCCGCGGGCGATACCACAGTGCAGGCCAGGCTCCTTGATCTTCCGCCGGGGCCGCACACGGTCGAGATAATATTCTCGAACGGTAATCGCTGGGTGCGTGAGTTCAACGTAGTCGCCGGACGCCAGAACTGTATCTCTCTTAATTACAGGGCGCGCGCCGTAGTTGCTCCTTCGTTGCCGTGCCCGTATCCGGTGAACGTATCTGCGCCTTCCTCAGTCAACGAGGGCGACACCATCACGTTTGCATCCGACGTTGCTTATTCTGGCAGCTCCGCGCTCACCTACACCTGGACGGTCAGCCCGCCTTCGGCGCGCATCATCAGCGGCGCAGGCACGCAGACCATCACGGTTGACACGACCGGATTAGGTAAGCAGAACGTGACGGCCATCCTTGTGGTTGACGACGGGTCGGGCGAGTCCACCTGCCGCCAGACGGCGCAAGCCGTGACGAACATCATAGGCATTACGCCTCCGCCGGTCATGGCGCGCAAGGTTGACGAGTGGCCGTCCATCGCTTACGACGACGACAAGGCGCGTTTTGATAACTTCGCCATAGAGTTGCAGAGCAACCCGGACGCGCAAGGCTACGTCATCGCTTATAGCGGACGCACGAGCCGTGCGGGACAGGCCGAGCGCCTGTCGGATAGAGCACGCTCCTATCTGACGCAAATGCGCGGCGTTGATTCGAATCGTCTGGTCATAGTCAACGGCGGTTACCGCGACGCGGACACTTACGAACTGTGGGTCGTGCCGCAGGGCGCACAAGCGCCGCAGCCAAGCCCGACCGTCAGCCCGAGCGAGGCCAGACCGAGCGGTGGTGGCGCGCCTGCACGTCGTAGAGGTCGCCGCAGATAAAAGCAGTCATGAGTGATGAGTACTGAGTGATGAGTACTGAGTTAAGAAATTCTTCTACTCAGTACTCATCACTCAGTACTCATCACTTTTTATTCCCCCGAAGCATTTCCACTTAAAACGTTAAAGGAGGCTTTTGCTTTATGGGAGATAATGGAGGCGGGGGCAGCAGCGCGGGCGTGGTCGCCGTGGTTGCTATCTTTGTGATTGTAATTCTAATCCTGCTCTATATGTTTGGTGGACGACTTCTGGGAGGTGGCAACAAGACTGAGATCAAAGTAGATACGCCATCGGCACCGGCACCCGCCAAATAAGAGTTTCCGAAGAAAGACCGGCGAAACTGTTTTCAGAAAAAGAGGAGCGCACCATCTAAATGGGCGCTCCTCTTTTGATTTTCGGTGCGTGGCTGTTACCATTAGGTTTTCCGAAAGCGCTGATAAAAGGGATAAGAAAAGCGTGGCAGCACCGAACATCGAAACCATCGTCAGCCTTGCCAAGAGGCGCGGCTTTGTTTTTCCGTCATCGGAGATTTACGGCGGGCTTGGGTCTGCTTGGGACTACGGGCCGCTCGGCGTCGAGCTTGTGAACAACGTCAAGCAGTCCTGGTGGCGCTGGATCGTCTACAACCGCGAAGACATAGAAGGCATTGATTCCTCCATCATACTGAACCGCATGGTCTGGAAATATTCCGGCCACGAAGCGACCTTTCACGACCTTCTGGTAGATTGCCGCGAGTGTAAGGAGCGCATTCGCGCAGACAAGATGGAGCTGCCAGCCGGTGTCTCATCGATAGCAGAAGCGATTGAGAAGAAGCTTGCGAAGTGTCCCAACTGCGGCTCGACCGATCTGACCTCGCCCCGTCAGTTCAACACCATGCTGCGTACAACCCTTGGAGCAGCCGCAGAGGAAGACGATCCGACGGCGCTAGCCTATCTGCGTCCCGAAACGGCGCAGGGCATCTTCATAAACTTTCTCAACGTCCAGCAGACTATGAGAAAAAAGCTTCCCTTCGGCATCGCGCAGATAGGGAAATCTTTCCGCAACGAGATAACGCCGGGCAACTTCATCTTGCGCACGCGCGAGTTCGAGCAGATGGAGATGGAATACTTCGTGCGCCCCGACGACGAGCATTTCAAGCTGGTTGATTACTGGGTCGAGCAATATCTAGACTGGTACACGGGGCTTGGAATCAATAGCAGCAATCTTCATTTGCATGAAGTGCCGAAGGAAGAGCTGGCGCATTACTCCAGACGCACGGTGGACATCATGTATCGCTATTTCCCGGAGCGCACTGAAGAGGAACGCCAGTGGGAAGAGCTGATGGGCATAGCTTATCGCACGGACTTCGATCTCAAAGCGCACTCGAAGAATCCTGAAACGGAAGAGGGCAAGCGCGTCAATCAGGATACCACGGAAGACCTCTCCTATTTTGACGAAGCGGAAAAGAAGCGCTTCTACCCGCACGTGATAGAGCCTGCGGCGGGTGTCAATCGTTCCGTGCTGGCATTCCTGATGGACGCCTATAGCGAGAAGACGAACGACAAGGGAGAAAAGCGCGTCGTCCTGAAGCTTCATCCTGAACTCGCGCCGATTAAAGCGGCCATCCTGCCGCTGGCTCGCAATAAGCCGGAGATTGTCGGCATGGCTAAGGCCATCAAGCGCAGCTTGCAGCCGACCCTGCGCGCCGTCTATGACGACACGGGCGGAATAGGGAAGCTCTACGCGCGACAGGACGAGATAGGGACGCCCTATTGTGTGACGGTGGATCACCAGTCGCTCGAAGACGAAGCCGTCACGGTGCGCGACCGGGACACTTGGGAACAGGAGCGCATCAGAGTCGCAGACCTTCAGGAATACCTGCTGCGCAAACTGGCAGGAGCGCGTGCAGAGCAGTTGGCGAGCACAGCAGAGTAAGCAGTAAGCGGTTAGCAGTAAGCAGTCGAACGAAAAGCTTTTAACTGCTTGTTGCTCACTGCTCACTTTCACGGATTTTCTTATGCCGATAGTCAAAAAGCGAAACGAACAGACGGAATCGAGACTCCTGCTTGAAGGAATCGAGCCGGTCGAGTTGCCGCCCGCAGAGATTGCAGACAATGCGGTGCTGGTTCAGTTCGACAAATTCAAGCCGTACATACCTGAGCTTCTGGAAGCGCTGCGTGCCGGGACTCGCGCCGAGCCTGTGCCTGTGATGATAGACGGCTCGACCTTCGCCATTCATGGAGAGACGCGCACCTTCTGGGTCAAGCTCTGGCACGCCGCCCGCACCGACATGACGCGCATAGAGCGCGCACAAGTCCTCAGTTGCTTACCCTCTACGCGCGGCGTGCAGATTGTCATCGAAAATGATGACGACAAACTGTATGAAGATGATGAGGAAGATTAAACAAAGCGAAAGTAAAAAGGCAAAAAGGCAAAAGCGAAGAAGGTTCTCTTTCCTTTTGCCTTTTTACTTTTGCCTTTACCTGTGATGCTCCACGTTCCCGAAAAAATTCTACGTCTGGCGCGTGCGGTCAAAGAGGCGGGCGGGCGGGCGCTGCTGGTCGGCGGCTGTGTGCGCGACTGGTTGATGAATATCGAGCCGAAGGATTGGGACGTGGAAGTCTACGGCGTAGAGCCTGTGCATTTGCGTCAGCTTTTAGAAAGCTTAGGGACGGTTAACGTCGTCGGCGAAGCCTTCACCGTTTATAAGCTCGGCCATGATCTGGATGTCTCTCTGCCGCGACGCGAGCGCAAGGCCGGGCGCGGCCATCGCGCCTTCATAGTCGAGGGCGATCCCTTCATGACGATTGAAGACGCGACGAGCCGCCGCGACTTCACCATCAACGCCATCCTTCAAGACCCGCTCAACGGCGAAATTATTGATCCCTTCGACGGACGCACGGACATCGAGCGTAAACTTTTGCGCGCAGTCTCACGCGAGACTTTCGGCGAAGATTCTTTACGAGTTCTGCGCGCCGCACAGTTCAGTGCGCGCTTTGAATTTACGATTGAGCATGAGACGGTTGAGATTTGTCGCGCCATTGATCTCACGGATTTGCCAAAGGAGCGCATCTGGGGCGAGATGGAAAAGCTGCTCCTGCGTGCGCGCCAGCCATCCATAGGACTGAAATGGCTCTATGATCTGGGAGTCGTAGCCCAGCTCTTTCCTGAGATGAAAGCGCTCGTCGGCGTCCCGCAAGAATATGATTGGCATCCAGAGGGCGATGTAGATGTCCATACCCTGCTCACGGTTGATAGAGCGCGTGAGCTAATAGACGATCTCCCTTATCCAAAACAGGTGACGGTGATGCTCGCCGCGCTCTGTCATGATTTCGGAAAGCCTGCGACGACTGAGTTCATAGAAGGACGGACGCGCTCGCGCGGGCACGAAGAAGCAGGCGTCGAGCCGACCGAAAGCTTTCTTGAACGCCTTAACATACACACGCTTGAGGGTTATGACGTGCGAGCGCAGGTTATAGCGCTCGTGCGCGACCATCTGAAGCCGGGCGTGTTTTATCTCCTGCGAGACGAGATAAGCGACGGCGCGTTTCGCCGCCTTGCGCGTCGCTGCGAGCTTGACCTTCTGTACCGCGTGGCTAAGGCGGATTCACTGGGGCGTAACGCGCCCTGGGTTCCGCCGGAACGTTGGTACACGGCTGAAGCTCAGGACTGGTTTATACGCCGCGCCAGAGAATTAGCCGTCGAGCAGAAACCGCCTGAGCCGTTTCTGATGGGTCGCCATTTACTTAAGATGGGATTGAAGCCCGGCCCTCGCGTAGGCGAAATCACTCGCGCCGTTTACGAAATGCAACTGGACGGGCGCGTGCGCAATCTGGAAGAGGCGGAAGACGCGGCGCGTAAGATAATTGAAGACGTTAGTACGGGCTGAAAAGCCCCCTATGCTTCAAGCTTGGTAGTGTCCCAATTTGGTTTTTAATAGAATCTGTCAAGGTTTTTTGAAGTACAGAAAAATAAATGGAGTAATCATGGCGGCGGACGAGCATTTGTTTAATTTAAGACTGAAGAGCCACAAGGCTGCTTCGGAATATTACAGGGCGATTGAGGATTGGGAGACTAACTCGCGCTCTCAAGAGGCGGGCGGCAAGTTGGACGCTTCGCTTCAACGGTATCGGGACATAGCAGCAAACTATCACAATACCTTAGAAGCATTGAGTGCCTATCTACTTACTCTTGAACCAACAAAACTTGTGACTGAAGAAATAGAGCGAACGCTAACGCTTCAAGACCTTCTAGACCGCGAGATAAAACTTATCTTCTAGTCTCTAATCTGAAATTAGGAGAAAAGATGATGCAGAAGTGGGAATACAAAGTCATACACGGAACCCCATCTGAGCATGAGTTGAACCTGCTAGGTGAAGAGGGTTGGGAGTTAGTGGCTGTGGTGGATGGCGGGTCTGAAAAAGCGCCCCACGATAAGGAGACTTTCGGGGCTTGGGGTGCGAATGATGTTTATATGTATCTAAAGCGCCCGAAATTCTAGTCTTTCAAATTAGGACACTACCTCAAGCTTTCGGCTTTTGCCACCGGGTACGCGCCTAAGGTAAGATACGCGGTTGCGAAAATCCCTTGCTCGACACGAAACATTTTCATGATGCTGAACGCGTGACGTAAAGGTTCGTCGAGCGTGTTCGCTCAAACGATTCCCCAGTGTAAGGAAGACTAAAGAATGATTGATTTTGAATTGACCGAAGACCACAAGGCTTTACAACAGACCGTGCGCGAGTTCGCGCAGAAGGAAGTTGCGCCTCGCATTAAAGAGTTGGATGAAAAGCAGCAGTTCGACCGCTCCATTCTGGACAAGATGGCGGAGTTGAACATACTCGGCGTTTGCATCCCTGAAGAATACGGCGGCGCAGGCTTTGATTACATCTCGCTAGGACTTGTCTGTGAGGAACTCGAAGCAGTTGACACCTCCTTGCGCGTCATCATGAGCGTACACACGGGCTTGAACTCTCTGACGCTCTACACCTGGGGCACGGAAGAGCAGAAGCAGAAGTATCTGGTGCCGCAGGCTAAGGGCGAGAAGCTTGCGACCTACGGTTTGACGGAGCCGGGCGCTGGCTCGGACGTGGTCGGTACTCGCTCCACTGCTCGACGCGAAGGCGACGAGTGGGTCTTGAACGGCGAGAAGATGTGGATCAGCCTCGCGGATTTGGCCGACAACTTTCTCTTCTTCTGCTGGACGGATGAAGAGAAGAGACGAAAGCGAGATCACACGGGCATGTCCTGCTTCATCGTCGAGCGCTCTATGAAGGGATTTTCTTCAGGCACGATTCACGGCAAGCTCGGCATACGTGCGGGCAACACCGGATACTTTTCATTGCAGGATGTGCGCGTACCTGCTGCCAACATGGTCGGAGAAGAGGGCGAAGGATTTAAGATAGCCATGTTCGCGCTTGAGCAGGGACGCTACACAGTGGCCGCCGGAGCGACCGGCATCATACGCGCTTCGCGCGATGCGAGCGTTGCTTACGCGCTTGAGCGCGAGACCTTCGGCACGAAGATAGCCAATCACCAGCTCGTCAAACAGAAGATAGCGGAGATGGAAGCTGACTACCAGATGTGCCATCTTCTATGCCTGCGCGCAGGCTACTTGAAGAACGAGGGGCTGGCGAATGCTCGCGCCACGAGCCTCGCCAAGTGGCAGTCAACCGTTCGCTCTGAAAAGGCCGCTTCGATGGCGATTGAAGTTCACGGTGCAAACGGATACTCGAACGATTACCCGGTCGAGCGTTATCTTCGCAACTGCAAGGCAGCGATTATCTACGAAGGAACGCGCGACATACATACGCTGATGCAGGCCGACTGGGCGCTGGGGCTTAAATCCGAAAAGCCCGCGCGTAAGACTCTGCCGCCCTGGCGGCCTTCGGAATCCCGCACGGCTACGGCAGCAGATTAAGCTGGAAATCAGTCGTACGAAGGCGAACGGGAAATCGCTGTAAACAACGTGAAGCGCGAGATAAGAGAATCTCAACAAGCCCCCTGAAAGGGGCGATAGAATGTAGCCCACGGCGCAAGCCGTGGGAATTGAGAAACCAATAATAGTTAGAAGCCCCTGAAAGGGGCGAAAGATTCTTTCGCCCCTTTCAGGGGCTTCTAATTTTTATTAACTTCTACTGCTTAAGAGTGGTAGCATGAACCCAACAGAGGGTTTAATCAGGCAGACCACCGAAGTCTAAAACTTAGAAGGTGAGTAAGAAATAAGGCTGCTCTACGGCTATGCGGAAGTAGTCGGATTGAGAGCGAGTAGGGCGACAGACTCTCTCGCAGGCTGTTACCCGTTACCGGAAAGATAGTAATAAGTAAGTCGAAAATATAAGGAGAAAAAGTATGAATGCAGCAGGTCTGATTGTTGTTCTCACCCAGATTTCTTCAGGTCTGGGGATGCCCTTTTATCAAACTTTGGTAACCGATGGCAGCATCCAGCAAGGCGAGTTTGAGGGCACGCGAAAAAATCTTGCGGCTGTCCTTGCGACCATAAAGAACACGCCGACAGATAAAATCGAGGCGATGGTCGCTCAACATGACGCTAACCTGACCGCACATCTTGATAGCTACAACAGCAAATGGGGAGCTGATCCACTTGGCGGGTTTAGAGACGCACAGGTTATAGCTGGATATGTTACGACGATTATGGCTAAATCCGGTCTTACAGAGTAGAGCCATAAAGAAGGGGGCAAGAAGGAAATGCTCCCACTAATCCTGCGGCTCACAGGAATAGCGTTTCTGTTTCTTGCCACCTTCGTACCTTTTGTAAATGACGTGCGGTAGGAAAGCATGGGAAGCTACCTTCTCCCGTTGCTGTGGCTCGTCCCTGGTACGGCTTTCATCGTGTGGGCAAGTAAGAAAGGCGGCAGGGAAATGAGCGCGCCAACGACTTCGCAGGAAAAGGATCACAATATGAAAAGAGGAATCATTTCGCTGATTGCAGCCCTCATCTTCATAGCAGCAACTTCCCTTACGGCTCAACCGACAGCGCCGCAAACCTTACTCCAGCAATGTCGCTCAAGATGCGCGGACGAGCTTCGAATATGTCTCACCAAAGTGGGAAACGATGAGCGCGGCAAGCAAAGGTGTCAATACTATAACCGCCGGTGTTTAGCCAAGTGTAAGCCGCCAGCATCCCAAGGCGAGTAGAGGCGTGTGCGGCCACGATAGCCAATTCAATTCATCTCATCATTGAGTTGGAAGGAAGACCGCCGAAGGCTAAAGAGACAGGTAAGGTGAGTAAGAAGAGTAGAAAGAAGTAAGATGAAACGCTGTCCAACATGTAATCGTAAGTACGTGGACGAAGACCTGAATTACTGTCTGGCGGACGGCTCGTTCCTGCTGACTCCCAGCGAACTTCAACAACCGGAAGCGCCTCCTACCGTAAAAATTACGGACGCCCCTACTGAAGTTATTACTCGCAGGCAGTCTGACCTCCCGACAGAGGTCATGCCCGGTGCTACTCCGGCAACCAATCCAGATTATAAACGGGCGACTGCCCCAGCGAAGTCATTCGGCTCGGCACCCTGGATCATCGCTTATCTTGCCATCTGCACTGTGATTATAGCTGGCGTAGTGCTCTTCATAGGCGACAGGCGTAAGGAAAATTCGGATAGTACCTCAAGCATGAATGCTAATTCCTTTACAGGTAATAGCGCCACAACTTCTACAAATAAAGGTGCGGTTTCAACTTACGCAACGCCGACGCCAACCTCTACGCCAACAGCCTCTCCAACTGAAGCATCTACAGCCAGCCTTTCGCTAAGAAAAATAACTGGCATGAGCGACCTGTCCGGTACTTATACCTACGATAGGATTATCGGTATCGAATCCGACACACCGTTCAACGCCAGTGATTACACGTCTCGCAGAGAAGGCAATGATTTTACTGTGGTGATTCGGAATGCGACCACACAGGGGAGCCGTAGCCTTGGGGGTGGCGGGGCTATTGACAGTGTAGAACTGCAACAACGCGATAGCGATGTAGTGCTGTTAGTTAAAGCAAAAGAGGGGACGAAGACCTGGGTTTGGAGAAATAATGCGATTCTACTTGTGCAGATTGGACTCAAGAAATGATTCGCGACTACTCCCCGGCTGGAGTTGTTCGGCGGCGTGTTTGCATGGCCGCTTCAAGCCGGTAATTTAGTAGTAGGTCGGTTTCAAAAAGGAGCGCTGATAGATACTGGCTCAGAATCTTAAACTGCCCCACTACCCAAACTTCATCGCGCTATAAATTCCGCGCCTGTTCTGCTACTATACGTGCGCATTTCTTTGAGCCTTCAAGCAGTTATCGGCCTGCGCCTCTAGTCGAGCGAAGCGGCGCGCTGGTCTCTGTATCTTACAGTTCAGGAGAACAATAACGGTATGGGACACGAGTTGAAGACTGAGCGTGAGCTATCTCTGGATTTCCTGCGCGTGTGCGAGGCGGCGGCGATTGCGGCGGCGCGCACTATGGGACAGGGCGACCGCAAGTATTCCGATCAGGTGGCTGTGGAAGCCATGCGCGAGGTGATGGATACTGTTCCGATGCGTGGCCGCATCGTCATAGGCGAAGGCGAGCGCGACGAAGCGCCCATGCTCTACATAGACGAAGAGCTTGGAGGACGCGGCGCGTCGGAAGAATTGCGCGCCGAGTTCCCGGAAGTTGACATCGCCGTTGACCCGCTCGAAGGCACGAACCTCTGCGCGCTCGGAGCCAACAACGCCATCGCCGTGCTGGCCGCAGCCGAGCGAGGTGGCCTGCTGAACGCGCCAGACATCTACATGGATAAGATAGTCGTCGGCCCCTCTTCGCGCGGCGTGATAGACATTGATGCGCCCGTTAAAGACAACCTCAAGAACATAGCGCGCCGTTTGGGGCGCGACATCGAAGACTTGACGGTCATAGTGCTAGACCGCCCGCGTCACAAAAAGTTAATCAACGAAGTGCGTGAATCAGGGGCGCGCATACGCCTCATCTCAGACGGAGACCTTTCGGCGGGAATCTCTGCCGCTGTCGCAGGCACAAACATTCACGCTTTGATGGGCATCGGCGGAGCGCCCGAAGGTGTTATCACGGCGGCGGCTATGAAGTGCCTGAATGGAGAGATTCAGGCCAGGCTGGTTTTTGACCCGGAGCGTCTGGGTGTAGACAAAGACAAAGTGCCTTCGCATGATGAAGTCGTCGCGCGATTGAACGAGATGGGCATCAACGATCCTAACAAAGTTTATGACACAGACGACCTTGCGCCGGGCAAGAAGATCATCTTCGCCGCCACGGGCGTCACAGACGGCGCGTTGCTTCGCGGCGTACGCTTCTTCGGCTCCGGCAAGCGCACGCACTCGCTTGTTATGACGAGCGAATCCAGACACATACGCTTTGTCGATACCGTTCACGTAGAGGGCGGCCCCGATGCGGTGATAAGATTTTAGATTTGCAATTGCCGATTTTCGATTTGAAAGAAATAACTTGTCTTCTTCCAATCGCAAATCGGCAATCTAAAATTCGTAAACTCTTTATGTACGCTCCAGCCAATGATTATGTCCCGCAATGCGTGCCGCGAGGTGCGGCGCGCGGGGCTTTCTTTGTGTGGAGCGCTCTCTCGGCTCTGTCGCTTGCGATTCTCGCTCTGGTATTTGCCGCACCCGTCTTGCTGGCGCACGGGTATATTCAACCGGCGAGCTTCGTCTACAGGGCATTCAGTTTTATGTGCCATCAGATACCGGAGCGCTCTTTTCATATTGAAGGCCACGCGCTGGGCGTCTGCGCGCGATGCACCGGGATTTATGCGGGCTTCGCTGCCAGCGTTCTCTTTTACCCGGTCGTGCGGTCTCTGAAAAGAGTCGATTCGCCTGCGCGCCTCTGGCTTCTGGCGGCCTGCGTGCCGATTGCGTTGGATTTCGCGCTGGGGTTTTTCGGCATCTGGGAGAACACGCACTTCTCTCGTTTTGCCACGGGCGCAATCTTCGGCGCAGCCTGCGCCCTTTTCGTCGTCCCAGGCTTTCTAGATTTAGGACAGTTGGTACAAAAAAGGATGAAGCCGAATCAAGGGATGAGGGCGGAAGGATAAAGTGCAGAAGGCAGAATGCCGCAATGATGAATGATAAGAATCAGTCTTTAATTCATCATCCTGCATTCTGACTTCTGTATTATCTTTTCTGGCATCTATTGAGGTAAGATTTGCGTCTTAAATGGCCGGGCAGCGCTTTGGATGCGGGAACTTAGAGCCACTTGCGCTGCTCGAATCTTTGTGCGCGAAGGCTTGCGTGAAAGTTCTGTGAGCGCGCGCGTTCTATGAGTGATCGTATGGTCGTTCTTTTATTTGAAGAGCTTTTGTTTATTATAGAGTTGTAATGCTTCTTAACATTTCTCTTTCCGTCCTGCTGGTTTCGGATAACTTGTGCGAAAAGTTTCCGAGCTTCTGCGAGGCCATCAACAAGACCAGCGGCAATATCAGCCCCCTCTACAGTCTGGACGGGATTGACTGGACTATTCTTGTACTTTACTTCGGCATCCTTTTTATCCTCTCCATCTACGGCGGCTACCGCGTCAAGCAGGTTATAGACTTCTGGCGTTATCGCAAACTCAAGCCTGAGCCGAAGGCGCGCTTTAGCGAGACGCAACTGCCGCGTATCACCGTTCAGCTTCCGCTCTTCAATGAGCTGTACGTAGTCGAGCGCTTGTTGAAGTCGGTGACGGAGATTGATTACCCGCGCGATAGATTTGAGATTCAGGTGCTGGACGATTCGACGGATGAGACGGTGGCACTGGCGCGCGCGACCGTTGAAGCTTACGCGCGCGCGGGCTTCGACATTCACTACATACACCGCACAGACCGCACGGGCTTCAAAGCCGGAGCGCTTGCGGGTGGGCTGAAGACAGCGACGGGCGAGCTTATAGCCATCTTCGATGCAGACTTTGTGCCGAAGCCGGATTGCCTGCGCAAGCTCGTGGACTTCTTTACAGACCCGCAGGTGGGCTGCGCTCAGATGCGCTGGTCTCATATCAACGGCACATACAACCTGCTGACACGCTTGCAGACAATCATGCTCGACGGCCATTTCGTAGTCGAGCAGACGGTCAGGAATCGAACGGGCGGCTTCTTCAACTTCAACGGCACGGCTGGCATCTGGCGCAGGAGCGCCATAGAGTTGAGCGGCGGTTGGCAGCACGACACGCTGACGGAAGATACGGACTTGAGCTTCCGCGCGCAGTTGATGGGCTGGCGCTTCGTTTATCTGCTGGATGAGGATGCGCCGTCGGAAATTCCCGTTGAGATAAACGCCTTCAAGGCACAGCAACGCCGCTGGGCAAAGGGCGTGATGCAGGTAGGGCTAAAGCTCTATCGCAGAATCTGGTCTGCGCCGCTGCCCCTTCGCGTCAAGCTGGAGATGTTCTTTCGCCTGACCGGAAACATCAGCTACCCTTTGATGATCTTCGTCAGCCTGCTTCAATTTCCGCTGCTGCTCGTGCGCTACAATCAGGGCTTCTATCACCTGATGATTTTCGACGTGCCGCTGCTCTTCTTTTCGACCATCTCTGTAGTGCTCTTTTACGGCACGGGCGTCTGGTATCTAGACCGCGATGGACGCGCGCCGCGTCTTTTCCATCTGCCGCTGGTGATGGCGCTCGGCATCGGTCTTGCCTTCTCGAATGCGCGTGCCGTGCTGGAGGCAATGGTCGGCTTGAAGTCGGAATTCGTGCGCACGCCCAAGTATCGCGTCGAAGAGGCTACGGACGAGACCTGGAAGCGAAAGAAATATAAACGCAAGGGCGGGTTGCTGCCGCTGTTTGAGCTGGGGCTGGCCTTCTACTTCTTGCTGGCGATTGCTTATGCCGTGCGCATGCACATGTGGGGGACGATTCCGTTTCTCTTCCTGTTCCTGTTCGGCTACGGCTACATGGGCGTGATGAGCATCCTGCAAACGACTTCGGGCAGGCGGCTGCTTAATCTCTGGCGACCGGCGGACGCTGGACGCCGCGCATAATGCCTGCGACGTGTACGGACGCTTCGCCTGGCAAAACTAATTCGCGCCCTCAGACGTAAAAGCGTGTGAGGGCGCTTTGGCTCTCTACCTCTCTTCCGAAATTCAAGGATGATATTCATGAAATCGTATCGAAAGGCGCTCTGCCTGCTTTTAGCACTTACTTTCGCGCTCGCCCCTTTTAGTTTCGTCGCGCGTGCGGCTGCCGGGACTGATTATTATGACGAGCCGGGCGTACGCTTGCTCAATCAACCTGTCACAGAATATAGGGCGCGGCGCGCACGGTTACTGAACGAGATTAAAGACGGCGTGGTCGTCGTCCTGGGCAATGTCGAAGAGGACAACGGCATAGAAGCGCGCTATCGCCAGAACAACTGGATGGCATACCTGACGGGCGTGAGGACTCCCGGCTCAAGCCTCTTGCTGGTGCCGCAGGGGCTAGCCTCCGTTGGCGGCGCACGCGAGATTATCTTTATCCCGCCGCGCAACCTTCAGGATGAGCGCTGGACGGGCATTCAGCTTGCGCCGGGCGAGGAGACGGCGCGCAGCTTCGGGACGGAGCGCGTGCTGCCCACGCGCGGAAACTCCCCGGTCGTCTCTACCGAAGGCGGCAAACCGGACGACAATCTCTTGCTCAAATTGAAAGAGGCCGCCCAGCTTCCAGCTTTCAAGAACGCGCAAGGGCAGAGCGCCATGAAGGTCTACACCATCGCTCCGCGTAATGTGCGCAACGGCTCTGTGCGCGAGTACCAGTTCGTAGAGGAGATAAAGAAAGAGTTGCCGGGTGTTGAAGTCGTAGCGGGCGAAAAGTCTTTAGTGCGCACGGTCGGCGAGATGCGAAAGGCTAAGGCTCCTGTGGAGCTTGCCCTGTTGCAAAAGGCGATTGACATCACGGGCGATGCCCAGCGCGACATCATGCGCACTTTGAAACCCGGCATGTATGAATATGAAGTGCAGGCCATACTCGAAGCCGCTTTTACCAGAGGCGGCGCGGAGCGTCCCGGTTTCCCGTCCATCGTCGGCAGCGGTCTCTTCTCTACGATTCTGCACTACAGCGAAAATCACAAGCGTATTGATGCGGGCGACACGGTCGTCTGTGACATAGGCGCTGAATACTCTCTCTACACGGCGGACATCACGCGCACCTATCCGGCAAACGGAAAATTCACAGAGCGACAGCGCGCTATCTATCAGCTTGTGCTCGATACGCAGACGGCAGCCGCAGCTTACTGGAAACCCGGCATGATGATGAGCGACCTGCACCGCTTCGCTGTGGAATTCATGCGCAAGAGTCCATTGCGTGCGAAAGATGTGGACGGTAAAGAATATTCTATGGATCACTTCTTCATACACGGGCTGGGACATTACCTGGGGATGGATGTTCACGATACGGGCGACTACACGCGCCCGCTGCAACCCGGCGAAGTCTTTACCATAGAGCCTGGCATCTACATTCAGACGGAGAAACTAGGCGTGCGCATCGAAGACGACTACGTCATCACACCTGAACAGACCATACGCAAGATGTCGGAGAAGATTCCCTCCACCATCGAAGAGATAGAGCGCTTGATGGCGGCGCGTAGATAACGTGAGACGCGACATAAGAGAATCTGAGCCAAGCCCCTTTCAGGGGCTGAAGATGTAACACTGTCGTTGCTTATATTGAACTCACGTTAGATAGACCGGAAGCCAGAGGCGAAGGGATGTACGGAAATAAAAATCCGTATATTCCTTCGCTTTTATCTTTTGCGTGAAACCTCTAAAACAATTTTCTTGATTCCTTAATCGTTGTGAACTAATATCCAGCCTTCTCAAGGGGCGTTCAGCCCAGGTTCAAGCCGTCTTCAGCTTAAAGTGAGTTCCCCGAAACATCTTTCGTGTGCGTTATCTGCGTGCGCGATATATCTACAATTACGATTCTCCAGCAGAGAGAGGAAAACCATGTTAGTAAAATACATCCCCTGCCTGACTAAGCTGCTCGGTCTGGCTGTTATCCTGGTGTCTTTATCCGCTGCTACGTTTGCGCAATCGCAGGCGACGACCGGGAACATAGAAGGCCGCGTGCTGGACCCCAACGGCGCGGCCATTCCTAACGCCGTAGTGACGGCGACAAACCAGCAGACGGGACTGGTTAAGAGCATCAATACGGATGAAGAGGGCAACTACCATCTCATTCTTCTGCCGCCCGGAACATATAATGTGCGCGCTACGGCGCAGGGCTTTGCCCCGTCGGATTTGAATGGCGTGGTCGTGACCGTCGGCAGCAAAACACCATTGGAGATAAAGGTCACTGTGAGCGGTGTTGCCGTTGACCAGGTGATGGTCACAGGCGAAGCGCCGATTGTAGAGACAACGCGCACCTCCGTCGCCACGACCGTTAACCAGAAGGCCATTGAAAATCTTCCCGTCAATGGCCGCAACTATCTGGACTTCGCTACGCTCACGCCGGGCGTCGTGCGCGACGTGACGCGCGAAGGCGACCTTTCGGTCGGCGGCCAGAAGGGAACGCTCAACAATTTGCAGGTTGACGGGACGGATAATAATAATACCTTCTTCGGACAGGCTTTCGGACGCACAGGCGTTCGCCCGCCTTACCAGTTTTCGGAAGAGTCTGTGCAGGAGTTTCAGGTTAACCAGAATGGTTTCTCTGCGGAGTTCGGGCGCGCAGGCGGCGCTGTCATCAACGTCGTCACGCGCAGTGGAACGAACCGCTTCTCCGGCGGCGTCTTCGAGTATTTCCGGGATGAATCCTTAAACGCCAACACTGCGAACCTGAAGGCGACGCAGGCCGCAGGCGGACGCCTCAACAAGCGTCCTCCGTCACAGATTAACCAGTTCGGCGGTCGCTTCGGCGGGCCAATCGTCAAGAACCGCGCCTTCTTCTTCTTCACCTATGACGGTCAGCGTCAGAGCCTGCCGAACCCCGTCGAAGCTCCGAACTTCTTCGCGCAGTCTGCGGCCATACAGGCGCTGCTGCTGCCGCGCCTGGGCACCTATGCCATCAGCCGTAATCAGGATGTCTTCATGATTAAGAGCGACATCACCCTGACGCGCAACAACCAGTTGAGCCTCCGCTTCAACCAGCAGAATTTCACGGGCGTGAATAACGAGTTTACAGGACAGCTTGCAGCCGAAGAGCATTCGGGCAACAGCCTTGCAAAAACTTTCACCTTATCCGGCAATCTGGCTTCCACCATCACATCGCAGATAGTCAACGAATTTCGCTTCCAGTTTGCGCGCGACAAGGAGCCGGGCGAGGCCAACAGCACCCTGCCCGAAACGCAGATCAACACGGGCGGCGGTTTTCTACTGCTGGGACGCAATAACTTCAGCCCGCGCGAGACGACCATCAAAAGGGCGCAGTTTATAGACAACGTCTCTTACGTGCGCGGCGAGCACAACTTCAAGACCGGCGTTGACCTTAACTTCGACCATATCTTTAATTTCTTCCCAGGCTTCTTCAACGGTCAATATACGTTCAACTCCTATGCCGATTTTGCGAACAACATTCCTTCGGCCTTCACGCAAAGGTTCGGCATAACGGGCACTGACGGCGCTACGACCAGGCCGAACAGCTCTGACTTCGCCATCTTTGGACAGGATGACTGGCGAGTGACGCCGAAGCTCACGCTTAACTTAGGCGTGCGTTACGACATGCAAACTCTGGCTCGCCCGCCGTTGCAGAATCCAGACCCCGTTCTTCTGGCCGCAGGCTTCGACACCAGCATCCAGCCGAAAGACAGCAATAACATTGCGCCGCGCTTCGGCTTCAGCTATGCGTTTAATGACAAGACGGTAATTCGCGGCGGGTACGGTATCTTCTACGGGCGCACGACCGCCATCATGCTCGGCACAGCGCATTCTGGCAACGGCATACAGACTACGGGTCTAACGCTCTCAAGCAATGCGGCAATCGTCGCCGCCGGTCTCATTTACCCGGCAATCTTCACTGCGATTCCGACGGGCGTTGCGCCGCCTCGCCCAGACCTCTTCATCTTTACGAATGACTACGCACAGCCCTATGTGCAACAGGGACGCGCAGGCTTTGAGCGTGAAATCCTTCCGAATACCAGCCTGTCCATCACCTACATGTTTTTCAAAGGCGTGCATCTTTCGCGCACGCGCGACGTAAACCTTTTCCCGCCCGTACCGACCACCGCTACAGGCTTCGACGGCCAGACCTACACGGTGCTGCGCTTCCCCGGCACTGGAGCAACCGCCGCGGCTCAGTTTACTTCGACCACACCGCTCAGACCCTTTGTCAACTACAACCGCATCAGCCTCTTTGAGAGCACTGCGAACTCGCTTTACAACGGGCTGGCGATACAACTGGTGCGCCGCTTTACGCGCGGGCTTCAATTCACTGCCTCCTATACTTACTCGCGCACCAGAGATGATCGTCCAGACCAAACGGCGGTCGTCCCCGGCGGAGGCGACGATGCCAAGGTAGTTCAGAACTCCTTGAACATACGCGACGACTACGCCATCTCGGATGTAGACATCCCGCATCGCTTCGTCTTCAGCCCTGTCTATGAGCTGGGCACCTTTACGCGTAGCGACAATCAAATCCTGCGCATTCTGCTTTCGGATTACACCATCTCCGGCATCGTGCAGCTTCAGTCCGGGTTCCCGTACACGGCGACGGTCGGCGCAGACCTGAACCGCGACGGCAATTCGCGTAATGACCGTGTGCCGGGACTGGCGCGCAACACTTTCCGCACGCCGAAGATTTACCAGTTCGACATGCGCGTCACGCGCAACATACGGCTGGGCGAAACCATGCGCCTGCGCCTGATTGCGGAAGGCTTCAATATCTTTAACCGGGCAAACATAGGCCCCGCGCCCGGCGGCGGCGGTCAGGCGTACGTTAACACCAACTTCTTCCGCACCTTTACGGCGACCTCCGTCGGCGGCGTCAATACACTGACGCTGGCCGCGCCCTTTGCCACTGCCGTGTTCGGAACCCCGCGCACATTCTTAACGCAGAGGCAATTCCAGTTAGCCATTAAGTTTGATTTCTGAGGATTGCCGGGTGGATGAACAACCTATCTCAAGCCCCTGAAAGGGGCGCGCAGATTGTAGCCCATGACGTAAGTCATGGGAGCAAGTAGCATTCAAGGTCAAAAGCCCCGGTAGGGGCGAAAGAAATCTCAGCGAGAATCTTTCGCCCCTACCGGGGCTTATTGTTTTTAACCTGACTCTTTCACCCAAGGCTCGCGCCGTGGGCTAAATTCTTTCGCCCCTTTCAGGGGCTTTAGAGCTTAACGTCTGCCTGCGTTCAGTATGCGAAGCAGCGCCAGGAAGATGTTGAAGGCGTCCAAGTAGAGCGAGAGCGCGCCCGCTACATATTCATTGGTCGGGTAGCGACGAATGATGTTCGAGGTGTCGTAGAGCACGAAGCCTGAGAACAGCAGCAGCGTCGCCGCCGCGACGGCAAAGCCGAGCGCGGACGAGGCTATGAAGATGTTCAAAATGCCCGCGAGGATGACTACTATGAGACCCGTCACTACCATCCCGCGCAAGAAACTGAAGTCACGCCGCGAGATGAAGACGTAAGCCGTCAGGCCGCCGAAGATTCCCACCGTCAGCACGCCCGCCTGCCAAATCGAAGCGGGATTAATCAGGCTGAAGTAGTAGAGAACCGGCGAGATTATGACGCCCGTCAGCGTCGTAAACCCGAAGAGCGCCAGTAGATTGACACCCGGCACATGGCGCACGGCCTGCGCGCCCATGACTCCGCCGAACAACAAAATAAGCATGATGAACGGATGCTGCGCCATCGCCATCATGAGAGGCGGGAACATGAAGCCGAGCGCGACGCCGCCGACGGCAAAGAGCGTGGCGATGAAAAAGAGCGCGTAAACTTTGCGTATGAAACCCAGCCGTTCGGCGAGGCTAGCCTCTGCCGCCGTGCGCTCCGTAAGGTTTCCCCAGCCCTGTCCAGGCGCTTGCCACTGACCCGGTTGCTGGTGACGCTGGTTCTGAGATTGGAATGGATTCATCTTAAACTTTCCCTTTTCTGTTTCCGCCGAAGCGGAACCCGCCCGCCCCTTTCAAACAATGCGCGAGCGAGTATCATTTAGATGTGCTGAAACGAATCGCGGATGTATAGAGGTTAACACTGCCCGCCTCGTGGAGTACACTTCGATTGTCGCAGGCTTATCCGTAAGCTGTTGAGAAAGTTGAAACTTTCTTAAGTGTTCTGCCACTAACTGGTTGAGACTTATGATGAAGCGGCTGGCGATTGAGGGAGCTGGGCTGGGCGCATATGCTGGGACTCTCGGGATGAACGGTTCTGAAGAACTGATTGCACGCGCTCGCCTCGGCGAGGACGCCGCATTTCAGTCCATCTTTGACCGTTACAGCCGCCCCATCCTCAGCTTCATTTACGACATGACGGGCAAGCGTGATGTGGCAGAAGAGCTGGCACAGGAAACCTTCGTGCGCGCTTATAAGGGTTTGGGGGGACTGCACGACGCGGAAAAGCTCTCGACGTGGCTCTTCGGAATCGCGCGAAACTGTGCCCTTGAGCACTTCCGCGCCCATCGACGCGATGTTAACAAGGTAGAGATGGACGATCCCTCGGTTCTGAATCTGAGCAACTCGGAGCCTCTGCCCGAAGGGCAGCTCTTGAATAAAGAGTTCAATCAGGTCATCCAGACGGCGCTTGCTGCGCTGGACGAAGACAAGCGCACGGTATTTACGCTCAAGGTCTTTCAGCAGCGAAGCTATGAAGAGATAGCCGACATCACGGGCTTTTCCATCCCGAAGCTGAAGACAGACCTGCATCGCGCACGCCGTGAGATGCGCCGACGCATACGACCATATTTAGGGAATAGCTATGAAGTGTGAAGATTGTCTGAAAGTTATAGAAGAATATTTCGACGGAGAGCTGGACGAGCGCGCATCATCCAATGTGCGCGAGCATGTGACGGGGTGCGAGCCTTGCGCCCGCCAACTGGAAGCCCTTCATGATGAGCAGAACCTGTACGCGCTCTATCGTCGCGATGTGGAAGTAAGTCCGGCGCTGTGGGCTGGCGTTGCGGCGAGAATTCAGGAAGAAAAGAGCTTACAGGGCGAGCAACCCGCAGCCCGCTGGCGCACGTGGCTTGCGGAACTCTTCGGCACGCCGCGCCTGAGTCCGGCCTTCGCGTTTGCGCTCCTCATTCTGGCTGTGGGTGCGACCGCAGGGTTGATGAAGTACATGCAATCACGCTCCGCTTCGACTGAGCCGATTGCTCAAAAGCAGGCGGAGAGTTCCACGCCTGCGACGCCGAAAGTAAGCGACAAGCCGGTTAACAACAATCCGGCTAATAACAATACGGGCGCGAAAGAGAGTGGCGCTGTTGAAGGCGGTAATGAGCAGGTCGCTCGACAGGATAAGATAAACGAAATCAAACCGCCCTCCGTTGTGCAGGTGGCGGATAGAGCAGAGGTTAAGCGTTCAATCCCAAGGCCGTCGGGATTTGCCGGTGAAGAATCGCCGGATCAACTGGTGCGCGAAGCCGAGCAGAAATACAGAGCGGCTATAGCACTGCTTGCTCGTGATGCGAAGCGACGCCGCACCTTGCTTGAGCCTGACGTGCTCGCGCGCTTCGATCAAACCCTGGCCGCGGTTGACCGCACCATCAACGAGACGCGCCGCGCCGCACGACAGCAGCCGGACGACCCCGTCGCCATCCAGTACATGCTGGCCGCCTATGCCAAGAAGGTCGAAGTGCTCAGGGAGATGGCTACGTACAAAGCCTACGATAGAGACATACAGTAAGTGAAGGTTGAAGAAGACCAAGTTTATGAAAAGAGTCGCAATTCTGCTTTCTGTTCTAATCGCGGTCGCGCCCTGCACACTGCAAGCGCAAACGACCGCTTCATCAGGACAGGAGACGAGCAAAAAGAGAACGAGTGTAAGCACGCAAACTACGACCGTGAGTGACGGCCTCAGGCAAGCCTCTCTTAAAATCGAAGAGGGCGACAGAATAACCCTGCGTAATCGCTTCGGCCCCATCGTCGTCACGGGTATTGGCGGCGATACTTTGGAGGCCACCGCCACAGAGCTTAAGCAGGGAACGGGCGGCTACAAGGTTCATCTAATCGCAAGCCGCTCCGGCGAAAAAATCATGATTGCGGCGGCGGTCACGACCCCCGGCCAGGCTCAGAACGAGAAGGAAGATAAGGCCACGGTTACTGCGCGGGGTTCCGGTGCGAGCGTAGTAGCGGCGGCACCTAAGTCAGCGCAACAGCCAGCGCCTAAGCCAGCGCAGCCCACACCTTCGCCCAGACCGGCGCAGGCAGTAGGGAAGGGAACGGGCACAGGCACAGGACAGGGAACAGGCACGGGCATAGGTATAGGACGCACGCCGCGCCCGCCGCGTCCTCCACGTCCGCCGGTCATGGCGACTCCCTCTGCGGAGGCTCTGCGCGGTGTCACGGATATAAAGCTCGAAGTCAAATTGCCGCGCAATGCTCACATAGACCTGATTGATTCGCGCCGTTATGCCAGTGGCACAACCGCTTCAGGCGCTCCGTCCTATCTCACAAACACACGCAACGATGTTTCGGTAACGAACATTGACACGCCTGTTTCCATCATCAGTAGCGGCGATGTACAGGCCGCAAAGGTAGGAGCAGTCGAAGTTAAAACACGAGCAGGCAATGTTCAGGTTAAAGATATCGAAGGCCCGGTCAGCATCACGACCGTCACGGGCGCAATCATAGCCAGGGATGCGAACGGAGACGTGCGCGCCGTCTCCATCAGCGGCACTATCAGCATCGAATGCGCAAGGGGACGCACAGAAGCGACTACTACCGACGGCATTATCACACTCACCGGCATAGGCGGTGATCTGGACGCAACCACGACGGGCGGCACTATCTCTTTCACAGGGGCGATTCGTGAGGGCGGGCGTTATCGCCTGAAGTCCATGTCGGGTCTGGTGCGTATGCTCATTCAAAAAGAGCCGCCGGGATTCGTTGCCAGTCTCTCTTCTTATAAGGGACAGATTCAGCAGGACTTTGAGATGAAAACGGAGCTTTCCGCCAACACTGCGACGAGCGACTTGCCCCAGACTCAGGGGCAGCCCGTGCGCCGCATGATGGGGCGATACGGCGACGGCAACGCGCGCATAACTCTGGACTCCTTCAGCGGGACGGTTCAACTGGGGCGCGCCCCGTCGCAGGTCTGGAAGAAATGCCAGTAAGAGCTTCTTCTACTTGAAATTGTGTGTGCCGGTGAAAATTAATTGGAACAAAATCGGTGGCAGGAAGTAATTAAGAAGCAAGGGTCTGCCCGGAATTTGATAGAGGAAACCAAGCAACAACCATTTTCCCGGAAGCCTTGCATCAATTTCATAGGGGGAGTGATAAATTGAGCAACGCCACAGCTATCAACTACGAATATCTTTCTCACCATCCAGAGCAGGAAGGGCCTGTTGACGAGGCGACCTTGAGCAATCACGTAGAGGTTCTGAAGGATCTGGCTAAAGCGTTGATACGCGAGATAGACAGGCTCAGGCACGCGCAGCTCCCGGACGTTGAGCAGGGCGTAAACTTCTACGAAGAAGTGGAGCGCTTCGAGGTCAACCTGATTCGCTCGGCTCTGGAGCGAACGGGCGGCCACCAGACGCGTGCGGCGCGACTCTTGGGAATCAACGTCACTACGCTCAACCACAAGATTAAACGCTTCAAGATAGAGCTGGACGAGACTCGTTAAATCTTACGGCTTCAGCTTCAGACGGTAGAGCACCATGTCGCCCACGCGCTCGCCCTGGTCGTACACGTACCATCGCTTCACCTGCTCGGAAACTTCCGTCTCGTTTGCAGGCACGATTAGATAGGAGAGCGGGAAGCGCGCGGCTCGCTCACGATCAAACGCAGCTACATAATCCCCGTAAGCTTTTACCTCTTTATCAATTTCCTCACGAGTCAGCGGCTGCGGGTTAAGCACCAGCCGGTCGCTCAAACGTCCCCAACCAAAGAGCGCATAGACGACCGCGAAGTTCGGTTCCGTGAGCGACACCTCCAGCCATTCATCGTTGAAGCCCGCGTAGTACATCCACTGGTAGAAACGCTCCCGGCTCTCTTCTGCGCTGGCTCCTATGAAGATGTGTTGATGACGCGACCAGAGCACAGGCTGGGGCGCGAGCGTAGGCACTTCATCGGCTAAAACCATGTCGGAAGTTAAAACCAACTGCTCTGTTGCCAGCCTTCCGTCCTGCGTCTCACGAGCCAGCTCGGCCAATCTCTTAATAACGGGCGTCACTCTATTCCTGTACTCGTTATGCGGGTCGAGCACTTCCGTCGTCACCTTGGCCTCTACAAACCCCCACCCGAAGATCAAAAGTGCGGCGCAGGCCATCGCCCAGCCGGGAAACAGAGCTTTGTCCTTCAAGCCTGCTCCGCGCCGTATAATGCTTACACAGAGCACTACGGCCAGCACGCTCACGTAGTTGGCTATGAACACTTCATAGTGTATGGGCTGGAGCGAGCGCCCTGTGATGATTTGCTGGTTGAAGACCGCGTAGGGAGTGAGCGCCAGCGAAATCGTAAACAGCGTCGAGCGATCTCTTAATTTGATGCGACCGCGCTTGACGGCCAGCATGAGCGCGGCCAGAACGGCCAGACAGATTAGCTCCGGCACGCGTGCCAGATCAGGCGCGCGTGAGAAGGCCAGCAACTGCACGCTGTCTGTCGTCGCGGCGCGGTTTGAGAGCAGCAATGCGTAAGGCGCAAGCGACATGACGGCCAGCGAGCCTACTAAACCAAGATACTTTAAGTCGCGTCGCCACCCTTCGGGTCTCACAAAAGTTAAGACGAGCGCCAGACAAAAGAGCCAGGCGGCTGCCGTAGTCCAGATGTAAAAATAAGAGTAGACGAGTACTGCAAACACAAGGCCAGCACCGACGGCTGTTGTTAGCTTGCGTCGCGCCGTCTCGCTCACGAGCGACTTCCACACCAGCCCGCACATTAGAAAAAAGAAAGGAAAGGGAAATGCAGGTACGTAGCGCCGCAGAAAGGGTAGATACGGATAGGCTATGTCGCGCCCTAAAAGCTCCGGTATCGCTCCCTGAGCACAGGCGAGTGTGCCAAGGCAGGTGATTGCCAGCGCTCCTATCGCCGCCACGCGGTCGTCATTCGTCACGGCGGCGATGAGCCAGAAGAGGACGAGCGCGGTGAGAAAGCCTATGAGCGCGCCGAGCGCTATCATCGTCCAAGAGATGTTGAGGCCAAGCGTGCGCGCTATCTTCGCCACAACAAGGGGTGGCAGGAATTGTATGGAGAAGAGCGATTCCTGTTGCGGTGCGCCCTCCCTGTCATCGCGCCCCGTATAGGGATCGTTGCGGCGTGGTCGCCCGTCCATCAACGCCTTCAGATAGGCTGCATAAGCGACCTCGTCTATGTCGTTGTAAGCGTATATCCCGTTCCATTGTTTGCCGGTCAGATACCACAGGTTAAACTGTGGATAGAGTGCAAGGATAGTTGTGGCGAAGGCTACGACGAAGGCAAACCGCCAGCCTGAGCGTGTGTGCATATTTCCCGAAAAGATTCCTTATGAAAGTGGCGCGTGCCTCTGAATGGCCGGAAGAAATTCTTCAGGCCGCAAAAACGAATATACCTTTGAAACCGCGCGGGCGGCAATCAGGATGTTCACATTAATGGCTTTTGACCGCCCGTTTTTGATGGAAAAAAACCGCCAGCCGTTTAGCTCTCGTATCTAATAACGTATGCGCTGGTCAAAGCAGAGGAGGGCTATGAACCACGCGCTCCACACTAAACGACACGAAAAAGAGTTCTTTTCGCGCAGCTTCGTGTGATTTAGCGGTTTATTGTTCGCCTGCTTCTCTTCTGCAACTCGCTGCACGGGAGCGCATCAAAAACTTGTAAGGATTTAATGATTCGGGCGACTATATAAGCGGGCGTTAATACTTCCGGCGAGTACATCTCATGCTGATAAAGAAATCTGAGCAAATTCGGTCGAGCGAGATAACTGATAAAAAGGTTTACCTGAACCGTCGCAACTTTATGCGCGGAGCGGCGCTGGCTGCGACGGCGGTCGCCACGGGCGCGCTCTATCGCCAGTTGAACGAACCGCCGCAGCCTACGCCGCGCGGCGAAAAGTTAGCTAATGTTCAGTCGCCGCCCCCGACTCAGGTGCGGTCAACGAATGAAAAGCTGACCTCCTTTCAGGACATCACCAGCTACAATAACTTCTACGAGTTCTCGACCGACAAGGGTGCCGTTGCCGGAAAAGCAAAAGGTTTCGTCACGAGTCCCTGGACGGTCAGGGTCGAAGGGTTGGTCAACAAGCCACGCGTGTTTGACCTGGACGAGCTTGTGAAGATAGCTCCGCTCGAAGAGCGCATCTATCGCCTGCGCTGCGTAGAGGGCTGGTCAATGGTCATCCCCTGGGTCGGCTTTCCTTTGAAGGCGCTGCTTGATTTAGTCGAGCCACAATCTAACGCGAGTTACGTAGCCTTTGAAACTTTGTTTGACCCGAAGCGCATGCCGAATCAAACGTCACGCGTGCTCGACTGGCCTTATGTAGAGGGACTGCGCCTTGACGAGGCTCTGCATCCTTTGACGATTCTGGCAACGGGTCTTTACGGCGAAGCTTTGCCGCCGCAGGACGGAGCGCCCATACGTTTAGTCGTGCCCTGGAAGTACGGCTTTAAGAGTATCAAGTCTATAGTCAATATTCGTCTGGTGGCCGACCAGCCGAAGACTACCTGGAACATGTACGCGACGAACGAGTACGGCTTTTATTCAAACGTCAACCCGAATGTTCCGCACCCGCGCTGGAGTCAGGCGCGCGAGCGTCGTATAGGCGAATACGGCCTGCGCGACACGCTTGTTTTCAATGGCTACGCCGAAGAGGTTGCCGGTCTGTATACGGGGATGGATTTGAAGGTGAATTTCTGAGATGACGGCACAGGACGCTCGATTCACAAAAGCAGTCGTTTTCATCAACAGCCTGGTGCCACTAGCGCTGCTCGGTTGGGATGCCGCGCATAAAAACCTTGGCGCAAACCCGCTCGAATACGTGACGCGCACTACGGGGATGCTGACGCTCATCTTTCTAATGCTGTCGCTCGCCGTCACCCCTTTGAGAAAGATAACGGGCTGGAACTGGCTCGGCATGAATCGCCGTGTGCTAGGACTCTATGCCTTCTTCTACGGCGCGCTACACTTTCTGACCTACATCTGGTTCGACCGCTTCTTCAACTTCAAGAGCGCCGTCGGCGATGTAGTTCAGCGTCCCTTCATCGCCATAGGCTTTGCCAGCTTTCTCATAATGGTTCCGCTCGCCATAACTTCTACCAACAAGATGGTGAAGCGTCTGGGCGGCAAGCGTTGGAATCGCCTGCACAAGACCGTCTATGTTGCAGGCGCGCTCGGCGCGCTTCACTACTGGATGCTGGTCAAGAGCGACACACGGATTCCGCTCACCTTCGCCTTCGTGCTTGCGCTCCTTCTGGGCTATCGCATTTACGCCGCGAATCGCTCTCAGAAAACGGAGCCGCGTTCCTCTATTATTCCGCGTTAAAGTTAACGTGAGTTCGGAAGCCGCAATAAAGTTTCATCAGCAAGCCCCTGAAAGGGGCGACATAATGTAGCCCACGGCGCGAGCCGTGGGAATAAAGCCGCTTTTCGAAGTTAAAAGCCCCTGAAAGGGGCGAAAGAAATCTCGACTTGAGAATCTTTCGCCCCTTTCAGGGGCTTTGAAGTGTTCTCTATGATTCTCTTCCCACGGCTTACGCCGTGGGCTACAATCTGCCGCCCCTTTCAGGGGCTAAGAGGATAGTCTGCTTATCTCGCGCCTCACGTTAAAATTATTGCAGGGCAGGGAGATTTCCTGTAAAATGTTTTCAGTGAGCGTTTAACAGCAGTTGCGCTTCCCGGTTTCGTAAGTAGTGCCGACCAGTTCTGTCGGCGAATCAACCTGAAATTTCCGCTCCTCTTACTTTTAAGAGACATTTTTCTCCAAAGCTCTCTCGCGCCTCTTACCCAAGCAGCAGGCGCGCCCGACAAACGCCTGTAGTCGAGTCCAATTAATGAGCGCCAACGTAATCACAGTCCCCCCCAGGTCTTGGCCGGGCAGGTCTTTGCTTGCCAGACGCATGACAGTTCCGTGCCCGAAAGTCATGACCATCTTCGGCACGCGTCCAGAAGCGATTAAGCTTGCGCCCGTCATACAGGAACTTGAGAAGCGCCCATTTACGATTCAAACCATCAACGTCGCCACGTCGCAGCATGAAGAACTGCTTCGTCCCTTTGTAGAGCTGTTCAACATACGAGTTGATTACGACTTGCGTGCGATGCGTCGCAATCAGACGCCCGACCGTCTCTGCTCGCGTCTTCTATCGCTGCTCAACCCCGTGCTGATAAAAGAAGACCCTGACCTTGTGCTCGTGCAGGGCGATACGACGACGGCGCTCTCCGGCGCTCTAGCGGCCTATCAACACGGTATTCCTATAGGGCATGTAGAGGCTGGCTTGAGGTCTGGAAATACATGGAGTCCTTATCCTGAAGAGATCAATCGCAGGTTGATTACGCAGCTTGCTACCTATCATTTCGCCGCCACCACGCTCAATCGCGCATCGCTTCTGGCTGAAGGCGTGGACGAGCAGGCTGTGTTCGTCACCGGCAACACGGTCGTTGATTCATTGAAAAGTATTCTGGCGCGCGGTACACACGCGCCCACGGTGGAGCGGATTCTAAATGCGACTTCAGGACTGAAGCGCGTCGTTCTGACCACGCACCGCCGAGAGAGTTTCGGCCAGATGATGTCGGAAAACCTCTCTGTGCTGCGCCACTTCGTAGAGGCTCACGCGGATGTGGCGCTCATCTTTCCGGTGCATCCGAATCCCGTGGTGGTCGAAGCGGCCAGTGTTCTCAACGATCACCCGCGCATACACACCATAGAGCCGCTCGGCTACGAGGAGTTCATACAGTTGCTCTCTGAGGCGTGGTTAATCGTCTCGGATTCCGGCGGCGTACAGGAAGAAGCGCCGACTCTGGGAAGGCCGCTGCTGGTCTTACGCGAAAACACGGAGCGTCCCGAAGCGGTTGCCTCCGGCGTGGCGCGGCTTGTCGGCGGAAGCCCTGAACGGCTGGCAAATCTTCTTGAAGAAGCGTATAGGGAAGATAGCTGGGCTAATCGTATCGGTGAAGTCTCGAATCCGTTCGGCGACGGCCAGAGCGGTCGGCGCATCAGTGAGACCATTTTGGAAGTCTTGGGAGCAGGGAAAGAGACCTCTGTGGTTGCAGCTTCCGCTCTTTTCTCGCGCTAGACTTGATGAGCGAAAAACTTTCTACAAAGCAACATCTATTGACCGTGCTTCTGGAAGACTACTTTCACGTAGGCGCTTTCAATCACCTGATACAGCGCGGCCAGTGGTATCGCTTCGAGACTCGCTTTGAGCAGAACACTCTGAAGGCGCTCGACCTGCTTGATCGTCACGGAATCAAGGCCACCTTCTTCGTGCTCGGATGGATTGCCGATAAGCAGCCCGAAATTGTGCGCGAGGTAGCCAGGCGCGGCCACGAGATAGCCAATCGCGGCTACTATCATCGCAGCATACAGCAGATGACGCCCGAAGAGTTTCGTGAAGACCTCTCGCGCTCGCGCGAAGCTCTGGAACGCGCAAGCGGGATGAGCGTCATAGGCTATCGCGCAGCACGCAAGCTCTCCGCGCCGCAAGACCTATGGGCGCTGGATGTTCTGGCCGAAGAAGGCTACGCCTATGATTCCAGCTTTGTGCCGAATCGCAAAATCCTGCGCACAGCGCCGCAGCAGAGATTTGCACACCAGCACCACCACAATGAGAAAAGCCTCTGGGAATTTCCGGTCTCGACCGTGAGCCTCTTGGGATGGCACATGCCTGTTGCTGGAGGAAATTACTTCAGGCAGTTCCCGCATGCGATTGTGCGCCGCGTCGTACAGCACTGGCACGCGACTTACGACGCTCCCTTCGTCATGTACATGCATGTCTGGGAGCTTGACCCTGAGCAGCCGCGCATCAGCGGCGCGTCTCCCTTGATGAAAATCCGTCATTACCGAAACCTGCATAAAATGGCGGGCATCATTGAAGACTACTTGAAGCGATATTCATTCGTGGGCATAGGCGATTATCTCAATCTGGACTTTCGCCACGAGAATGCGCTTTCATCGAGCGAAGCCGCTCAGGTGGAGAAAAGCCGCCTGCCGCTACTCGTTTCGGACGACGCAAGCAAAGCGACCGCAGCTTCAAGTGTTTCCTCTACGAAGAAACGAAAGCCCGTCAGCGTGGTCGTGCCGTGTTTCAATGAAGAGCTTATCCTGCCCTATCTCTCCAATACTTTGAAGAGCGTCGAGCAGATGCTTGAATCAGATTACGACTTACAGTTCATCTTCGTTGACGACAGCAGCACGGACAGGACATGGGACGCGCTTCACGAATTGTTCAGCGCGAGAGCTAACAGCGCGTTCGTTCGCCACACGGAGAACAAGGGCGTGGCCGCAGCCATACTCTCCGGCATCTCCTCTGCCGAATCGGAAGTGGTCTGCTCGATTGATTGCGATTGCACGTATGACCCGCATGAGCTGAGCCGCATGATTCCGCAACTCTCGGAAGGCGTTGATATGGTGACGGCGTCGCCCTATCACCCGGAAGGTCAGGTGCGCAATGTGCCGGGCTGGCGTCTCTCTTTATCGCGCGGCGCTTCGTTTCTTTACAGGCAGGTGCTCAACCAGAAGCTCTATACTTACACTAGCTGCTTCCGCGTCTATCGCCGCAGTGCGCTCATGAAGATTCGGCTTAACGAAAATGGATTCCTGGGCGTGACGGAGATGCTGGGGCGGCTTGATCTGCAAGGGTCTAAAGTCGTGGAGCATCCGGCCACGCTCGAAGTGAGGCTTTTCGGGCGCTCGAAGATGAAGGTCTTGAGAACCATACGCGGCCATCTGAAACTATTAGCCCGCCTCTCTATGATGAAGATGCGCCGCCGCGCGCACGACGAACGCGAGCGCACAGCCGAAATGAATTTATTGAAGGATGCAAAGGCGCTCGCCTCTCATGTTCAGACCCCTCCCGCTACACCTCAAAAATAAAGTAAGGAACTTTTCAAATGGAACAATCTGTGTTGGATAGTAATGAAACCATAACGCTGCCTTCGGATCAGGATGCTTCGGGGCGCACGCTCGGCCAGGAGGAGCTTGAGCTTCTCAGTGAAGTCATCAAGAGCGGCACGCTGACGAGCACCAAAGGCAAGTTCGTCAAAACATTGGAAGAGCGGTTCGCAGAAAAGCTGGGCGTCCGCGCGGCCTTCGCCTGCGCCTCCGGCACTGCGGCTGTACACTGTGCAGTGGCCGCCATTGACCCTGAGCCGGGCGACGAAATCATCACGTCTCCCATCACGGACATGGGCGCTCTCTCGCCGATTCTATACCAGAGCGCGATTCCGGTCTTCGCCGATGTAGACCCTTTGACTTACAACGTCACTGCGGAAACGGTCGCCGCATGCCTGAGCGAGAGAACGCGTGCCATCGTCGTCACGCATCTCTTCGGCAACCCCTGCGAGACAGAAGAGATTGTAGAGCTTGCGCGCGAGCGAGACATTCCCGTGATAGAAGATTGCGCGCAGAGCTTTTTAGCAGAACAGAAGGGGAAGCGCACCGGGACGATGGGCGCAATCGGCTGCTTCAGTCTACAGCAGGGCAAGCACATGACGACCGGCGAAGGCGGCATGGTCACAACCGATGATGAGAATCTTGCTCGACGCATGTTCCTCTTCATCAACAAGGCATGGGGCTACGGCGATGCCAATCCCGACCATTACTTTCTGGCACTCAATTATCGCTTGAGCGAATTGCAGGGAGCGGTAGGCTGTGCGCAGCTTGAAAAGCTCGACTGGGTCGTGGAGCAGCGCATACAGACCGCCCATATTTTGACAGAGATGCTGGCCGGAACCGACGGCATAGAGACGCCGCTCGTTCATCCGGGCGACACGCACGTTTACTGGAAATACTGCCTGCGCGTTGACTCAAACCTGATTGAAGGCGGCGCTAACGGCATGGCGCGCGAGCTGAAAGAACGAGGCATCGCGTCTGCCCCGCGCTACATTCAAAAGCCTGCCTTCATGTGCGAAGTCTTTCAGAAGCAGAAGACCTTCGGCACTAGCCGCTTTCCCTTCACGCTCGCCCGCCCGGAGGCGGTTGATTACTCACCGGAAAAATTTCCGGGCGCGTATGCGGCGCTCGAAGGCGTGCTGGTTCTGCCCTGGAACGAGCATTACAAGGAAGAGCACGTTGACTACATCGCACGAGCAGTGCGTGACGCGGCGAGCCGCTTGAGAAAGTAACCGGAGAATTTGAAGAACGATGATGAAAGAGAAACTCAAATTCGGTTTGATCGGCGCGGGAGGCATCGCGCAAGCCTATGCGCAGGTCTTTGCCGATTATGATCTGGCGCGCATCGTCGCGGTCGCGGACGTGAGAAAGGAAGCATCGGAAGCGCTTGCAGAAGAGCTTCATTGTCACAGCTTCTATTCGCATAAAGCGCTGGCCGAAGCTTGCGACCTTGATGCGGTCATCATCTGCACGCCGCCCGCCACACATCCCGAAATCGCTCTGCACTTTCTGGAGCGCAGAGTCCATGTGCTCTGCGAAAAGCCTTTGAGCATTGATGTCAAAAGCGCACATACTATGCTTGACGCGGCGAGGCGGCAAAATGTAACGCTGACTATGGCCTCCAAGTTCCGCTACGTCGAAGACGTGGTGCGCGCCAAATCAATCGTCACTTCGGGCATCCTTGGGGAAATCATTCTCTTCGAGAACGCCTTCACGTCGCACGTTGATATGTCTTCGCGCTGGAACTCTAACCCTGCGCTTTCCGGCGGCGGCGTGCTCATAGACAACGGCACTCACTCGGTTGACCTGATGCGTTACTTCTTGGGGCCGCTCGCTGAAGTGCAGGTCGTCGAGGGGAAAAGATGTCAGGGGCTTGATGTGGAAGAGACGATTCGCATCTTTGTTCGCAGCCAGATGGGCGTTATCGGCAACATTGATCTGTCATGGAACATCAACAAGGAGCTTGACCGTTACCTGAGCATCTACGGCTCGCACGGCACTGTGCTGGTAGGTTGGAAGGAATCTAAGTATCGCCAGGCGGGCAGCAACGAGTGGATAGTCTTCGGCCACGGCTACGACAAGCTTCAGGCGTTTCGCAACCAGATAAACAATTTCTGCCGCTCGCTGACAGGAGAAGAGGCGCTTCGCATCACTGCGGAAGATGCTCTCGCATCGGTCGAAGTCGTGGAGGCCGCCTATGCAGCGCTACGGCAGAGCCAGTGGACTTCCATTAATCGCTCCGTACGTTTAGACGGCCAACGGGAAGAGAACGAGGTAATCGAAGCGCCCGGCATAATCGCATGACGACACGTATTCACCCTACGGCCATCATCGAAGAGGGGGTCGAGATAGGCGCGCGTACTTCCGTCTGGGACAACGTTCACATAAGGCACGGGGCGCACATAGGCGAAGACTGCATCGTGGGTGAAAAGACTTACATAGCCTACGACGTTCACATAGGCCACTGCGTCAAGATTAACGCCTTCGTCTACATCTGCAACGCCGTGACGATTGAAGACGGTGTGATGATTAGCGCAGGCACAATCTTTACCAACGACCGCTTTCCGCGCGCGACGACCGTTGACTTGAAGAGCTTGCGTCCTTCGGAACCGGACGAGCACACCCTGCCCACGCTGGTGCGTGCCGGGGCGACCATCGGCGCAGGCTCCGTCATCGGAAACGATCTGACCATAGGGCGCTTCAGTATGATTGGCATGGGTTCGCTGGTGACGAAATCCGTACCCGATTTTCATCTGGCGCTGGGAAGTCCTGCGTGCTCTGTCGGCTGCGTTTGTCGTTGCGGCCAACCGCTCGCGCGTTTTTCTAATGATGAGAAAGTACAGGATGTCTTAAATGTAGAATGCAGCGCGTGCGGTCTGAAATACGCGATTCAAGACTATAATGTCACAGAGCTTAACCCTCCAGATTGAAGAGAGCGCGGACTTACCGCGCGACGGAACACGTTCATCAGGAGAGCCTGAGCGCTGGGCTGTCATAGGCGGCGGTCTGCTCGGCATGACGCTGGCGCTGCGTCTGGCTCAGGCAGGAAAAAGCGTTACCCTTTTCGAGAGCGCAGACCATCTGGGCGGTCTCGCCAGCCCGTGGCAACTGGGCGATGTCGTCTGGGATCGTCACTATCACGTCACGCTGCTTTCGGACATGCGCCTTCGTGCTCTGCTTGACGAGCTTGGACTTGAAAAAGAGATGCAATGGGTGGAGACGCGCACGGGATTTTATACGGACGGCCAGCTCTACTCCATGTCGAACACGCTCGAATTCCTGCGCTTCCCTCCGCTCAATCTGCTGAACAAGTTCCGTCTGGGCTTCAATATCTTCTACGCTTCAAGGATTAAGGACTGGAAGAAGCTGGAAAAAGTGTCTGTGGAGAATTGGCTTAAACGCTGGTCTGGCCGCAAGACGTTCGAGCGCATCTGGCTGCCGCTGCTTCGCGCCAAGCTCGGCGAGAACTATCGCAAAGCCTCCGCGGCTTTTATCTGGGCGACGATTGCGCGCATGTATGCCGCGCGGCGTACAGGCTTGAAAAAGGAGATGTTTGGCTACCTGCCCGGCGGCTACAACCGCATCATAAGCCGCTTTCAAAGCGCGCTCGAACAGCACGGCGTCGAGATTAAATTGAGCCGGAACGTCCGAAACATTGAAGCTCAAAGCGAAGGCGGCGACATCCGCGTCGAATGCGATTCGGAAGCGCTCGCAACTTTCGATAAGGTAGTGATAACCGTGCCGGGAGCGGTCGCGGCTAACATCACTGCGGGGCTTTCTGCGGAAGAAATCGAGCGGCTTCGCGGCGTTCAATATCAGGGCATCATCTGCGCATCGCTCCTTTTGAAAGAGCCGCTCGCGCAGTTTTACGTCACCAATATCACGGACGCGTATGTTCCCTTCACGGCTGTCATAGAGATGTCCGCGCTCGTCGATCGTAAGGAGTTTGGAGGCAACTGCCTGGTCTATCTGCCGAAATACGTTGACGGCCAGGACGAGGCATTCGCCCTCTCCGACGAAGAGTTGAAGGAAAGATTTCTATCGGCGCTCGAAAAGATGTACGGGCATTTCAAACGCGAGCAGCTTCTATCGTTCCGCGTCTCTCGCGTGCGCTACGTCTTTCCGATTCCGTCCCTTAATTATTCCGAGCGCCTGCCCGCGATTGATGCGTCCGTGCCGAATATTCACATCATCAACTCTGCGCACATCGTCAACGGAACTCTCAACGTCAACGAGACGGTTCAGTTGGCGGAACAAAGTGCGGCTAAGCTGTTGGCTCAATCGAAGTTGAAACATGCTCCATCCGGCGCACGCACGGCAGACAAAGCATGAGCGGAATTGTTATCGTGCAATGATGAAGAATACGGAACAGAACAACAAGCCGTTGAAGCCTGTCGCCAGCCTCTCGCTAGACCTGGACAACAAGTGGTCTTACATGAAGACGCACGGCGATGCTGGCTGGGAGACTTTTCCGTCTTACCTGGACGTGGTCGTGCCGCGTGCGCTTCAGTTTTTCAAAGAGCGTAATCTGACCATCACCTTCTTCATCGTCGGACAGGATGCTGCGCTTGAAAAGAACACGGAAGCTCTTAGGTCAATCAGTGCCGCCGGACACGAGATAGGCAATCATTCCTTTCATCATGAGCCGTGGCTTCATCTTTATTCGGAAGCGGAGATTGAAAACGAGCTGGAACAGGCTGAGGTTGCGATTGAGCGTGCGACCCGGAAGCGTCCCGTAGGCTTTCGCGGCCCCGGATTCAGTTTGTCCGAGCAAACCCTGCGCGTGCTCGCGCGGCGCGGCTACGAGTACGATGCCTCGACCTTTCCGACTTTTCTGGGGCCGCTCGCGAGGGCTTACTATTTCATGACGGCGAAGCTTACAGAGGAGGAGCGAGAGAAACGCAAGGGGCTATTCGGAAAATTCCGCGACGGCTTTCAATCTCTGAAGCCCTACCACTGGCATGTAAATGGAGCGAGGCTTCTGGAAATTCCCGTCACGACCACTCCGGTCTTCAAAACTCCTGCGCACGTGAGCTACCTGCTTTATCTAAGCTGCTTTTCGACCGGGATTGCGCTCCTGTATTTCCGCACATTTCTGGAGATGTGCCGTCTAACCGGCACGCAGCCTTCGCTGCTTCTTCATCCGCTCGATTTTTTAGGCTCGGATGATACAAGCGATCTCTCATTTTTCCCGGCGATGCGAATGCCCAGTGAAAAGAAGCTGCACATCGTGAGCGAGGCTTTGAAGATGATGGCGGAGCGTTTCACGGTCGTTAACATGCTGGAACACGCGCGCCGAGCCGGACAGACGAAGAAACTGCCGCTCGTCGAGCCGAGCTTTCATCATTCAAACTTGAGCATGCAATCTAAATTAACGTGAGGCGCGACATAAGCCACGCGCGCAATTGCATCCTCAGCCCCTGAAAGGGGCGGAATAATTTAGCCCACGGCGTGAGCCGTGGGAGCAGGGCGACATTCAAAATTAGAAGCCCCGGTAGGGGCGAAAGATTATCAAGCATGAATCTCTTTCGCCCCTACCGGGGCTTCTAATTTTTATTAGCCTGTCATCCCCACGGCTCACGCCGTGGGCTACATTCTGTCGCCCCTTTCAGGGGCTAAGGGGCTATTCCCTTATGTTATGCATCTCGTTAATTTAACGTGAGTCCTGAAACATTTCGCTCCTGCCGGGGCTGTAAAAGAAGAAAGGCCGGAAATACATTCCGGCCTTTCTTCTTTTACAGGTTGAGAAGATTCTACTGAATCGTATCGGTCGAGCCACGGAAGCCATGCCGTGCCTGATTCATAATCCACTTCAGCACGCGCTTGGTGTTGTAGCAATAGGCCAGGATGTAGTTGCAGGTCGAAAGACAATGCTTCGAGCACTCCTTCTTCATCTCGCTCAGTTGCTCAACCTCGAACTTCGGGTTCTCGATTGTGCCCCAGTCGTGCGTGGCCGAGTACATGGGGAAGCAGGGCGCGAGCGTTCCGTCTGTGCGGATAATGAGCGAGTTCTGGCCTGCGCGGCAGTCCCAGGGCGGAACTTCACCTCGCATCAACTGCTTCATGTCCTGCATGTGCTTAGACTGGTTGACCATCTTGTAGCCGTCGTTGTGACGCTTCGCATCAAGATAGTCGAGCAAGTCATCCACCTTGCTCCAATCGTCTGGCGTCAGGTACGTGCTGTTCTCGTCCAGATGCTTGAAGTGCGTCTGCTCCATCATGGGCGATTCGTTGATGTGATAGTCGGTCGCAATCCCGTTGTCGTGCGCTATCTCCGTCAACTCTTTCACGTCGTCCATGTTGATGCGCGTGATGTTGATATTGAACATCACCGTGTAGCCATAGTGATGCTGTCGCTTGACCAGATAATCGAAGTAAGAACGAATCGGTTCCAGTGCCTTCGGCAGCGCTTTGCGGTCTTTGACTGAATCGACGGCGAGGTTGACCGTCGCAATGCCTGCATCGCCGAGGCGGTCGATCACCTCCGGCTTCATCAAGCGCCCGTTGGTTGGCAGGTAAACGAAGATGTCCTTCTTCGCAGAGTAATATACTATCTTGTGAATGAAGCCGGGACGAAGCAGAGGCTCGCCGCCCATCAACGCCAGCACGCGCGAGCCGATTGAATGCAGCCAGTCAATCGAGCGCTTGGCCGTGTCCTCTGTCATGCCCTTGACCTTGTTGTTGTAAGACCAGCAGTAATGGCAGTCCAGATTGCACTTCCACTCTGTAAAGAGGTACGGGATGATGGGACGCAGCTCGCCCCTGTGATAGAGCGATTTGAAGTAGGGCGAGCCCCACGTCTTCCATGTACGTATGGCGTTGAGCTTCTGATATTCCTTCTTGCTCATCGGCTGCGGGTCGGCGTGAATCGGATAGGGCGGCTCGGGCAGCACTTCCAGCTCAGGCTTCGCCTCTAAAGTGGTCTTCGATTGCGATTTGTAAAGTATCTGATGAAGCTTCGGGTCAATGCGGAAGGGAGGCGGCGCTGCGGGTTCCGGCTGTCCAGTCCCGACTCGCTCCTGAATTTCTGCCATGTGGTCGGTCTCCTTTCAACTACACTCAATTCTCTGGTGAGTGGGTTGACTACAAGAAGAACATCCGACCAGAGAGGCTCTTCTACGATGTAGTCTGACCCGTTAAAGTTTAAGGCAGGAGGCTCGACCGATACGCAAAGATCGAGTCCATAAAGATTCCGGCGCGTCCATCCTGTAAAGTAATTCTGCTGGCGACCCACATGCTTTGCAGAGGAGTCCAGGCGCTGCCCGCCGCGTCGAAGAATTGAACGCGTTGCGAATATTGGCTGATTTCGGACGGAATTTCAAGTGGTCTGGGGCACTTTTGAAAGTTTCACAACGGCATGAGGGTTTGCCGAAGGCCGCGATATGACTGTAAGCTGCCGAAGTAAAGGAGCGACCGAATTGCGCTTGGCTGCACAGGCAGAGCCGATTACGACAGCAGGACTCAGGCCGGAACTCTTCACGGAGCCGGGCGCGCTTTCGCTTAACCGCACCGCTCTCGTCATCGCGCTCGTGCTGCTTGTCGTCGCCGGTTCAGGTTTTCGTGCCGTGGGCTTGGGCAGGGAAGCCCTGAGCGAAGACGAGATTAATAAGCTTGAGGCGGTCGCGGATTATCGTGTACACGGATTGACGGCGGCCAACAGCGAGCATCCCTTTTTGATGAAGGCGCTGCAAACCGTGAGCATCGTCGCGGCGGAGAAGTGGAACGGGAGCTACCTCGTCGCAGCGCGTCCAGCACAGCTTCGCATCTCTACGGAGGCAGCACTCAGAGTGCCTTCCATTATCTTCGGCGCGCTCACCGTCATAGTCCTTTATCTGGTCACGGCGGAGTTATTCGGCGGGGAAATCGCGCTCATCACCGCGGCGCTCTGGGCATTCGACCCGGCGGCTATAAGCTTCAATCGCATCGCCAAAGAAGACACCTTCCTGCTCTTCTTCTTTCTGCTGGCGAATGTCTTCTGGTTGAAAAGCCAGCGCGTTGCGGAATCCAAAAGAAACCCTGAGCCGCTTTACTGGGCTACAGCCGTCTCCTTCGGCGCGATGATGGCTTCAAAGTATATGCCGAATTTTTTTGCCGTCAGCGTCTGTTACTACTACATCTTTCAGGGCATCCCTCAGACGCGCTGGCGCATGGGCAAGAAGAGGTTTCTAATCTTCTTCGCCGTCATGGGCGTAACGTTCCTGCTGCTTAATCCGACAATTCTCTTGCCGGGCACGTGGCGACGAATGGCTGATTTTGCCAGCTACAGGCGGATAGGCCACGACGGCTACGAGTTCATGGGCAGGGTTTATACGCACAAATTCACAGACTGGCTGAGCGGTGTGCCATGGTACTTCTATTTCGTCTTCATGTTGGTAAAGCTCCCCGTCGCCACGCTCGCATCCTTTTTCTTAGGGCTGCCCGTAGTGTTTCGCCGTCGAATCGGCGATGGGCGATTCTTTCTCTTCTTCTGGATGCTGATTGGATTCATCCCGCTGGCATTATTTGGCGGCAAGTTCACACGCTATTTCGCGCCCCTGCTCCCGGCTGTGTTGATAGTCGCAAGCATAGGCTTGCAGAACATTGGGCGATTCGTCACACAACACTTATCAGCCTTCGCAGGTAACCTGCGCGGAAAAGCTTACGTGCGCGCAGGGCTTTACAGCATAGTGATTCTGGCTTCCGTGTGGGCTTCCGTCTGGGCTGCGCCGCATTACAGGCTCTACACGAACTGGCTCGGCGGAGGCGTTGCTGGTGCTGGAAACTATTTTCCGCAGGACGAGTTTTCCGATGCTGCCATACGCGACACCATTGTGGAGATTGCCCGGCGCGCAAGGCCGCAGGCGCGCGTGGCTACGGAAACCGTAGGGCTTGCGTCCTACTACGCGGAGCAGGCGGGTCGTGCCGATCTACAGTTTGTCTCTCTCTCCGATGCAGAGGCGCTCAAAAAATTGTCGGACGGCGATTTTATTATGGCTGCGCGCGGGCGTCGCTATTTCAGCAACGAAGCGCTCCTTAAGCAATTGGCACAATCCGCCCAGCCAGCCTTTCGCGTCCCTCTCGGAGAGGTTCCGGCGGTTGACGTGTATGTTTTAGACCCACCCTTGCGGGCGATAATCGAAAGTAATGCAGGCACGACGGATAATAAGCGTTGAGAAAAGTGTTCAGAAGCTCTAGTTCAAAGTCCCGTAGGGACTTCTGGTAATAGCCCAGCCATTTATGGCTGGGAACTGAAGGCACAAACAATATAGAGTCCCGTAGGGACGACTGAATAAACCTGGAAAGATTTCAGTCGTCCCTACGGGACTCAACTTTATTTTTCATACCTTATTCCCAGCCATAAATGGCTGGGCTATTATCAATCGTCCCTACGGGACTCAAGCGGAAACCGCTTTCTCAAACAGCTTCTCAGTTCAGGCGGCGGCTGCAAAATATTCCAGGGCTGTCCGTCAGGAAAGAGCTTGAAGCTGGAATAGTACACGCTTGATGAAACGGGTCGTGCTGGAAGGTGACTTGGATAAATCTATTTATGGCCGGAAGCTTTCGCCGTACGGTATAGACCAAAGGCCGGATGCGTGGTTTTGGAAATCCCTGCGGCTTGAGTTATACTGCGCGCCTTCTCAGAGTTTGAGGCAACCGGCGGAAGCCGAGCTTGCTGTTTCATAATAAGAGGGGACGCGCCCCTGCTGATTCGACAATCAAAATTTTTCCCGTGCAATAGAAGGAGCTACGAATAAACATGAAAATCAAACTGACCGCGCTTGTGCTGGCATTCTTCGTCACAGGCTTGGGTGCTGCATGCAGCAAGACCGATACGGCGAATACGGGCAACGCCAACAAGACGGCCAACGCTAATACTGCCAATGCGAACAGCGCGTCTACCGAGAAGCCTACGATGAAGACCCCGCAAGGTACTTTCAAAGTAGCCTACGAGGCTGCCAAGATTCGTGACCTTGAGGCTTTCAAAAAGACTATCTCGAAAGATTACATGGATCTGCTGAAGGGGCTGGCCGACCGCGAGAAGCGTAAAGTTGACGACATCATCACAGAGGGCTTGACGAAGCATCCCGTCCCCGCCAACCCCGAAACGCGAAACGTGCAGGAACAGGAAGACGGCACTCTGAGGATGGAGTTCAAGGACGGCAACGGCCAGTGGTTGATTACCTATCTCATTAAAGAGGGCGACGACTGGAAGTTCACCTTCGGGCCTGGCTCCAACCTCATCGAAGAACTCTCCACCGGCAGCGGCAAAGAGGGAAGCGAAGGGGACGTTAAGAACGCCAATGAGAAGAAAGGCCGGGGCAACAAATAAGGCATCGATAAGTGATGAGCGACAGGTGACGAGCAAAAGCTTTTACCCTGCTGCTAATCTCATCAGCCCGACCCTCTAACAGAAAAAAGCTCGTGGTCGCTTTGCTTGCGACTGCGAGCTTTTTATTTAACGTGAGGCGCGACATAAGGGAGATAGCTTCTTAGCCCCTGAAAGGGGCTATCATTCTTCCTTCTTATCTCGCGCCTCACGTTATTTAATCACGCCTTCAGGCGTGTCTGGTTTTCACCCTTCACGCTACCGCTCTCATCCTTCAGAAGATGCGCCCGTTCGTCATGCTCGTATTCAATTCGGCTGACAGTAGGCTCAGTCGCGCGAGGATGCTTTGCGCTTCGTCTTGAGAAGTAGGGCGGGGCAGATAGTTTTCAAGAACGATGGGAATGACTTCGGCTGAGACGAGACCGTTGCGGCTCAGCTTGCACCGCAGGATGGCGCTCTCCGTCACCCTCTTCCCCGGAGCGCGCGTTGAATCGAACGCGAAATTTCCAAGCGAGTAGGCCACCAGCGCATAACGTGTCTCCGCATCTGTGCGCCTTGCTATTAACTCCATGCCTTCGAGCGTGTGCGTATGATGCCCTATGACCAGATCAGCGCCCGCTTCGACAGCCGCACGCGCCAAATCCTTCTGCTCATCATTGGGTCTGGATGCATACTCCACTCCCCAGTGAAGCGACGCTACAACCACGTCGGCTTTAAGCCTGGCCGCTGCGACGGCGCGTTGAAGCTCTGCGCGAGAGGCAAGGGCGACTGTCGGCTCATCTTCTTTCAGAGACGCGCTCGCAGGCGGTGCAATAGCTGTAAAGCCTACAAAGGCGACCCGGATTCCTTTCACGTACAGAATCACGGGGGCTTCTGCCTCAGCCAAAGTCTTTCCGGCACCGCACCAGCGCAGGCCGCTTCGCTTGAGATTCCGCATCGTTTCAAGCAGCCCTGTGCGCCCACAATCCATGCTGTGGTTATTGGCAAGCGACACGATGTCAAAACCCGCATCAGTTAATGATTCGACGTAGCGAGGATTGGCCTGAAAAGAGATTCTTCCCCCTGCTTTATAGCATTTGGTCGTGAGCGGGCATTCCAGATTGCCGAAGGCCAGATCGGCGTTTGAGAGCATATCCCTCACACGCGCAAACACTATGCGCGCTCCATTGCGCTCTATCTGACGCGCGACCCCGCGATCAAGAAGAATGTCGCCGACCGCAACGAATTCAAGAGTAGTCTCCGCAGGTCTGGCTTCGGGCGTTGTTAAGTAGACGCTCAACAACGCGAGCATGATGAGCAAGCCGCAAGCGCGATTGAAAATAGAGCGGGTAGAGGAGGGCTTAGTACATGGCTTAGTACGTGGAACAGGACAATTCAACGCAGAGCCGCAGAGACGCGCAGGGATAACACAGGTCAGTACTGCCTGCGGTAGCGGGCGGGTCGTATCGTCGCTAAGAACCCGCCCGCTCACGCAGGCGGTACTGACCTGCTCTCTGCGCGTCCTACGCGTCTCTCTGCGTCTCTGCGTTGAATCTAATCTTGCATTCACTCAAGCAACATCTGCCCTGACTATGAAGCGTCTTAATTCGAGTTAATGCGACGCGGCTTGCCGGGCAAGAGAAATGTTTTTGTCCAGACGGGTGGTTTAGGCGTTTGCCCTGCCTTGATGACCGCCTGCCACTTTTCATCCGTCAGCCGGTCTGCGATAGGCTGCGTGAACTCGTAGTAGCTCAAGGCCGCGCCGCGCGTCAGCACGAGCCTTCCTTCGACGGGGACGACGACTAGAATCTGGTAAGCGTGGCCGACTCCTTCTTCGAGCACTTCTGCGCCGCCTGTGTGAACATCTGCGATGACCGCCATGTCCTTGTCCGTTTCGTTGACCATCTCCCACGTATCCGGGTTTCCGGTCATGACGGAGAGCGTCATGTATTCAAGCGCGCCGCCGATGTGTCGAATCGTCTCGTACTCGTCTTCCGTCAACTTCTCGTTCTTAAGCTCTTTCATCGAGATGTGGCTCAGGGTTACGAGCAATTCTTCAAACTGCTCGAACTTGTCCTTCAATGCGTCGGAGAGAAGATTGCGCGCGCTGAGTCCTTCGCGCGACTGGCGCGTCAGATTCAGCAGGCGCGTCCAAAAGAGCACGTTCGGCTCGACGTAGCCTTTGTAGGGCGCAGGCTCGCTGCCGTCGCCCTGCTCTGCCCCGCTCTGCTTGCCGTAAAGAATCGTATCGTGACGAAGCTCCGCCCATGAGCCTAAAGCCGTGTGCAAGGATTTATCAGCCCACGCGGTGTTGCGCATAAAAGACGGGTAGCCTTCGGGCGCAGGCTCAAGCAGCGCCTTGAGCACATAGAGCCAGTTCCAGTAAAGATTCGATGTCCACTGCTTCTCTTTGATTTTTGAAAACTCTTCGATGAGCTTCAAGCGTTCCGGCTGGTAACCACCCCAATTCTTAGGATTGTAGATGTTCGCGTAGGTATCCAGAATCTCGCGCGCCCTGTTGCTTCCCAACACGGCCATGACATCAAGCCCTGACGGAAAGACACGCTCAAGCGGAACGGAAAGCTTCTGCATGATTTCGCTGTCGGGAATGTAGCGTTGTCCCATGAAGCGCAGTTGAATCGAAGGGTCTGGGACATTCGGTTGATTCGGTCGGATTTGGGTGCGCGTCTGGATGCGCGCTGGCCTGAGCTTGCCTGCGGCCTCTACGAAGCTTGCGAATTTTTCCGGGTTGGTGAAGCTGTCGGCATTCGCATCCGCGCCGAAGACCTGATCCATCACGGCCTTCCATTCGGCTGGCGTGATGTCGTCCGAAGCGCCCACATAAAATGAGGTCGGCTCATAGATGATAGCCCATTCGTCCGCGAGCTTTGCGCGATAGAGCGAGCGCACGAGCAGCAGGCTTTGTCGAATCGGCTCTTCAGCTAATCCGGCTTCGGTGCGCAACGCAAACGGCGTCAGCCCGTACCACATCATCGTTCCGAAGTAGCGCTGAAGCGTCTCGCTTCTGGTGTAGTGGCCGCGCGGGACGAACTGCGAGTAGTCAACCACGTAAGGAAAGATTGCGCCGAGCTTGAAGCCCTCGTGAGCTTTGATTAAATCAAGCTCCGTTTGCACCATGTCTTGCGACGCCATCGGAATTTTGGCCTGCGGGTCAAGCAGGCGTAGCGCGACGGCGAAATAGGCTACGTTCTTCAGTGCTGCCTCTTTAAGCTGCGGGTCGCTCAACTCCTTCCATGTCTTTATGGATTCTTCGAACATCCCTTCGGTCAATCGCTTGAGGACGGGCGTCAGGGCTTGTTCTTCCACGGAGCGCAGCGTGAAGTCATAGAAGATGTGATACAGGTGCAGCACCGCGTCGGTCGTGACGAACGAAGGGATGTCTTTATAATCGTTCTCTTCGTAGATGTGGAACAACTGCTTTGCGTCCGTCGGCTGGCCGAGGAAAAGATTCTTCGCCAGCATCTTCCGCTCTGCCACGCTGAGCGGCACGACCTTTTGAAAGGCGCGCAGATTGACGACTTCACCGAGCATGGGCGAAACAGTGTAAGGCTTGACGCGCGCTTCTCGCGTCTGAGCCAGCGCCTGAGTGTTAATAAAAGTCGTCAACAACGTAAAGACCAGCAGGCTGCTTACAGCACATAAAATCTGTTGTCGCTTCATGATCTGCTCCTCATTTCATCGCCTGTCAGCGTGATGCGCGAACCATCCGCCTCGACTATGATTCTGTTGCCTGTAGCTTCAATCAATCTTACCTCTTGCCAGTCGCCGCGTTGCCAATCGAGCGTGAAGCCGAAGCCGTTCCATGAATAAGCGGCAAGGCAGCGTTTGCCGTCACGCTTAATCTCGATTGCCAGAAGCTCTTCCTGTCCATCATTGTTTGAGTCAACGAAGGCGAAATCAACGAACGGCCTGCCGAGTGACGAGCCTAGCCATTTAGGGTGCGCTCGCCGACCATCCCAGGCGTAGATGAAAAGACAGTTGTGCGGTTTGGGAAAGTAACGCGTGGATTTATAGACGCCGACGATTATGTCAAGACGACCATCGCCGTCAACATCCGCGACCGCAAGCTTCCAGGGCTTCCACTTTGCGGGCACGCCTCTCCACATCAAACGCTTTCCGTGTCGAATGCTTAAGGATGGGTCGCTATCTTTATCTAAGCGGATGCGCTCCGTCTGGCCGTCGCCGTCCAGATCGGATTCGAGAGACACAATGCCAGAGGAACGGTCAGGCTTGACACCTGATGCGCAGGTTACGAGCAGGAAGATAAAAACAGCCTGAGCTGCTGGATTCGTAAGATAAGTTCTATACAAGAGCATACAAATGTCTTTAGCTCCGTAGGAGCTTCATGTTTATAGTTAGTCGTGTCCCAAAAGAATTAAGCTCCGTAGGAGCTTCATGTGATTCAGAATCACATGAAGCTCCTACGGAGCTTGGCCTGTGTTGTAATCCAGAAGCTATAAACATGAAGCTCCTACGGAGCTTATCAGGGCGGATGTCGAATGCAGGTCTCATTGAATCAGCTAACGTACAAGGTAACTACGCAATTAACCAGGACTTCTACCTCAAACGGTCGCGCTTCCGTGTGGAAACTTTTTAGCGCTTACGTATCGTCACTGTAATTGATTTAGTGCCGGAAGGGCAAAAAGAATTAAAGCCCCTGAAAGGGGCTAAAGATGCAAACAGGTTTTCCGGTTATATCGAACTGTTACTTGATTCGCACTTTGAAGCTGACGCTGCCGGTGTTGTTCGGCGCGGTCTGGCTGAGGTTGCCGGTGAAGCTGAAGCGTATGTGCGTGACGTTGGCGTCGTAGCCTGCGGGCGCGCTGCCTCCGCCGCTGACGGGCGTGTAGACGAAGGTCGAGCCGTTGTTATTAGAGTAAGTAATCGAAGCGGCTGGAAGAGTCATACCCGTAGTGCCGGGCGCGAATAAGACGGAACCGACCTTGAAATATGTGTTCGTGTTAAGGCGCAGTGTAGAGGCTGGATCGGGATCAGTAAGAATTAGATTGCGCGCACTGTTGCCGCCGGAGTTGGTGAAGCTGATGGTGTAGGTCAAATCCGTGCCGGGCAGTTGAGTCCCATTCGGCGACACGCTTTTGTTGAGCGAGACATTAGGCACACAGGCTGCTCCAGTGCTTGCGCCCGGAATCTGGCTGGCCGTAGCAGCGATGGTTTGGCCTGCGCCGCCGTTGGTTGCGCCGTAAGCATCAAGTGCTGTAGTGGTCAAGCCGCGTGTTCCGCCGCCCACGTTGATGCCTGGAGAGCCATTGGTGACGACAACTCCGCCCGCACCACCGCCGCCCGGCCCGTGCCTTTCGCCGGGTGTGCTACTCGTAGCCTGCGTTATCCAGGCGTCTCCACCATCGCCACCCTGAGCGCGCACTGTGAGCGAGCCGAGGCCGCCGCTCGCAGCGAGGACCACGACGCTGCCGCCAGCGCCTCCGCCTCCGCCTCCGTCATTGTCAGCCGCAACGCCGTCCGAGCCGTTGGCCGTGATAGTTGCAGAGCCTGCGATTGTTCCGGCGCGCACTATCACTATGCCGCCGCCCTGTCCGCCGCTGCTCATCACGCCGCTTGAATTGTTGCGTGAGCCTGCGCCGCCGCCGCCGCCCATCACAATGCGACCGGCAGTTGGAGTGAAGGCCACGCCGCCAAAGCCGCCGAGCGCGAGGTTACTACTCCAGGTATTACCGCCCTTGCCGCCAGTGCCGCCGTTGCCGCCGCCACCGCCGCCGGAGTTCTGCTCGTTGTTGCTTGTCTTGCCGTCCGTGCCGCCGCCGCCCGCGTTGCCCGGCGCGCCGCGCGCAGTCGAGCCGCCCGGATAACCTTCAACGCCTGTATCTACGACCGTGCCAGTCGAATCATAAACGTAGCGCGGCGTGCCAGCGATGCCTTCGCCCTTCACGCCGTGAACCGTGTTGGTCGCAACATTGACGTAGTCTGTGTTTGCGCCGCCCGTATCGCCAGCCCATTGCTGTGCGCCGCCACCGCGAAAGCCAAGACCGTCAACGCTGACGGTGACGCCTGCGCCGCCCAGACTGAGCGCTCCCGAAACATCTATGGAGAGAATGCCGCCCGTGCGACCGTTCCAGGCCAGCGCCGTCAAACCCGAAGACAGCGTCGCGGACGAATACTGCGGCACTCGCACGACTTGAAAACGGCGCTGCCCTCGCGTACCCGTCGCTGCCGCATTCGAATAAGTGTTAATGAGGCCGTTGCCCGCGCCCGCGCCGCGAATCGAAACCGTTCCGCCAGCGTTGCTGGTCGCCACCACAAATTCGTAAAGCCCTGACTGGTTGAGTGCAGTCGAGCCGGAACCCGGATCGCCGCTCGCGCCGTCGCCGTAGGTATCACCGTTGGTGGTGTTGATCTGCGCGTCCTGCATCTGTATGACCAGCAGCAAGTCGCCAGTAGTAATCGTCGTGGCCGAACCCGTAGGCGTGCCGAGCGTGATTGAGGTTGCGCCCGCGCTGGCGCTCGCATTGCCGGGATAGTACGTGTTGACGATGCCTGAGAGAGAGCCGCCCGCGCCGTCTTTGCCCGGCGTCCCGCAAACTTGCGCGCTTGCCTCTGACGCGGCAAAAGCGATGAAGCAGAGCAGCAGAGCGAGCAGCAACAGAGTTTTGCGCCCCGGTCTTATCAACGATGAAAGCCTGGCTCTGAGTTGCGCCCGCCTGCTCATGGACGCTCACCTCCTGCCGTGTCAATCGGCTTTGCGTCGGGGGGCGCTTGCAGCCCGTCGTTGGACGTGCCGAACAGGTCGAAGAGGTTGAAGAGCTTGGAAGAGATAGTGAAGTAGAAGCCGCGACGGGCGTTGTTGAAGACGCTGGGGCTGCCCATTGAATCGAACGAGGATGAGAAGTTGTAGCCGCCGCCCAGACGCAGGTCTGGCGTTGCCCAGAAGCCAATCTCCGCGCCCGTAGAGTTAGAGCGGCTGCCGCTCGCGGGCTGCATCATGTAGCGCGTCTCCGCCGCCAGATCAAAGTACCGCCCCAGGCGATACTGCGCGCGTCCCTGCGCCATGTACGTCATGGTCGAGACGTAGATGAGACGAGCATCGCCGTCGGCGCTTACCTTCAGCGCGAAGCGACCGTAAAGCTCAAGGTTGCTTGTCAGTTGATAATAGCCGTCGGTGGAAAGAACGTCTGCGCGCTGGCGTGTCGGAGCAAGACCATTGATGCCGTCCTGCGTGAGACTGCGATGGCGATAGCTGAAGAGCAGCCCGTAGCGGTCTGATTCAGTGGGACGATAGGCGATTGCCGCCGTGCCGTCCATAATCTCGTTCTGGCGATTGGAAAACATGGAGCGCGAGAACTGTAGACGCGCCAGCGTCGTGAACCCGTCGCCCAGACGACCCGCCGCGCCGAGGGACAATAGTTGTCCAAGTCCCGCGCGGTCGCGCAATTCATAGCGCACGTTCGAGCGGAAGTTCTGTGTCGGCAGCCAAGACGCTCCGAGCGTCACGCTGTTAAAGCTTGAGCCTGCGCCCGCTATGAGAAAGCCGCGCTCGTATCCGAACTCAAGCGACAACTCTTTGTTAATCGGCAGGCGATTCTGCAAGCCTATGACGGCGAAGCTATCCGTGCCGTTGATGCCGTTCTCCAACTGGTAGCGCCCGCCGAGCGTGGTGAAGCGTCCGAGCTTCGATTGAATGCCTATGGCCGTCTCTGTTTTCGCGGTCGAAGCGGCAAAGCCCGTCAGACTCGTATCGCTGATGGGCGTAATCGGGTCTGACGCGATGCGCTGCGTCAGAAACAGCTTAGCCCACGGCCTGACCTGATAGCTGGCCGAAAGAGTCGTCTGTGTAGGATAGGACGGGTCAGCTTCGCCAAGGTTCTGCTCGCGCTTGGCGGAGATTTCCAGCTTGTCGGTCGGACGCCACTCTGCGCCGACCGACACTAACTGCGAGTTGACATCGCGCTCGCCCTCCGCATCGCTGAAACGGCGGTAGTCGTAGTTGAAGGTGAAGCGAAGGCGGTCGCTTACAATCTGCGTCCAGCCAAGGCTTGCGGTCGTGCGACGGTTATTAACATTCTCCGTGCGGTTGCGCTCTTCGGAAAAGCCAAAAGTCAGCAAGCCATTGCGGCGCGGCTTGAGTTCCACCTTCAATGATGCGCGCGTGTTGCCGGGTGTGGCGGTCGCGCCAAAAGGGTTGAAGAAGCCCGCGCTCGTGCGCTGGAATTCGGCGCGCAAGCGGCCATCATAAAAGGGAAGCGGCTGTTCGAGCGTGGCGCGAAACGCATTGCCGTTGTGCTCGCTGTCTTCGCCATCCAGACCGAAGGAGCTGTTGACGGCCATCGCCCCGCGACTCATAGCCCAGTCGAACTGCACGCGCCCGCGACCCGGCATCTGCCACTCGCCGTCAAGCCCGCCAATCAGGAACGGAGCCGAGCCAGCCTGTCGCTGGTTGATGAACGAGAGACCCAAGCGAAGTCCCAGACCGGGAAAGCTCTTGACGGCGCGGCCTGTGTAAACGGAGGACTCTAGACCATTCGCGCGATGCTCGTAAGTGACGACTATCTGAACCAGATTGAGTTGATAGTCGAAGGCCGAGATGGGACGCAGGAAAAGCAGCGACCCAAGGTTCGCATCCAGATTGTAATCAACCGAGCGCACCAGGGTTTCGCGCGAGAGGATGATTTCGGGATTGCGGCGGTCACGCACTTCTATAACGACCGTTTCAGAGCCGGGCAGGATATCCGTGTGCGAAAGCTGCACGAGCGATAATGTTCCGCCCGGAAACATGTCGCGCGCGAAAGAAGTGTCGGGGCGTGCGCCCGTCAGGCTCACGAAGTCGCCCGTCATGTTCTCTATATGAAACTTCACGCCCGTCAGCTTGCGCCCGTAAGAAGCGAAGCCCGCTTCTTCCATGTCTGCTTCCATGTCGCCGAACATCATGTAGGAGCGACCGCGATCCACGCGCACGTAAAGCTTGGAATTTGAAGCGGCGTCTTCAAACCGTGTAGAAGAATCGCCGAAGAGCGGGTAGGCGCGCTCCGTAGGGTCTAGCTGGAAAAGACGGTCGGTTCCAGCCGTGCGGTTCAAAGCCTGCTGGCTGTCGTAGGCGAAGGTCAGCAGATTGTCTCCGAAGAAGCGACCGCGATAGAAGAGATTGATATGAGCGCGCACACGCTCGTTCGTGCCGCGCATAGACATCTCAGGCGCAGCCTTTCCGACTGAGACTTCCGCGAGGCTGACAAGTATCGGATCACGAATCTCCGGCGTGAAGCGCACACGCCCTTCAGCGTTGACGTTGCCGAGCGTGGCTTTCAGCTTCGTCTCGCCAGCCGTGTTGTCCGCTATGAGAGCCACGACCGCTTCGCCGCCGACCAAGGATACGACCTGTTGCTGTGTGTTCGCGTTGACCTGTTCGGCCACAGCGTTATTCGGCGCGTTGATGTTTGCGCCCGTCAAAGCAAGAGCGGGCGTGCGCTCGTCTTCCGTAAGAACGAGTCGTCCTGCGCTCGTCTCGACCGCGACCTGCGAGTCAGCCGCAGGATGACCCCATTCGTCCAGCGCACGCACGCGCACTCGCATTGAATCTCGCCCAGATGCCTGTAGCTCGCTCTTCTCCGGCACTATCTCCAGGCGCTTCGCAGGGCCGCGACCGTACACAATCATCTCGACCGTAGACCCGCGTTCTTTGTTCGGCCCTGTGGCCGTAACTTTCACGCGATTCGGGCCGGGACGAAGATTGATGCCCACGAAACCATAAGTGGCGACCGCGTTTTTGTGGTCAACGCGCGTCGTGCCTATGCTGGAATCGTTTATGCGCTCGCCGTTGACTTCAAGCGCCACAGACCATGTCTCCATCACACGCGCTTCGACCGAAAGAGCGGGCGTGACGATGACCTCGTCCTTGATGGGCGAAAGGATGACGACTTCGCCGGGCGCTACGGGCGCGATGGTTTCACTGGCTTCGACCTCGAACGTGCCGGGCGTGTTGGGAACGGGCGACGCAGTTGCGCCCGCCGCCAGCTCTCTGCTCTTTGTCTCACTCGCTGCATTTATCTTAGCGCTCGCATCGGCGTTTGCATCCGACGAGGGAAGAGAATCGGAGACGCTCGCTTTGTCGTTTGACGAAGGCGTCTTTGCTAATTCATCTTCGCTGCCACTGCTCGCACGCAGCGCAAAGTTCTGGCGAAGAAGCGCTCCTCCACCAAGAGGCGTGCGCAGTAGACGCGTCCAGCTTCGCCCCGCACGCGTGCCGTCGTCTTGCAGGCGATAACCACGCGGGAGCGTGATGGGGTCTAGAGAGATGACGAGCGCGCCTTCCGAGACCGCAGGGAAGTTGTACATCCCCTGAGAATCCGTGACGACCGATTGACCGTTTGCCAGGTAGAGGCGAACGCCCGCCACAGGCTTTTCGCCCTGATCGAACTGCCCGTTGTTGTTGGCATCGTCGAAGACGCGACCCATGATTATCTGCCGCGTGGAGAAGACCCCGCGCCCGACCCGCACGGTCGCCTTGGCAGGCATTGTCGTCACCGCTTCACCCGAAGCGAAGCGACCTGAAGCAACTGCCGTGTTGACCTGTTCTCCATCGCGCGCATTGACGCCGATGCGCACGCGATAGCTGACGGTTGCTCGCTCGCCCGGCTGCAACTGTCCCAATCGAAACGTGAGCGCGTCGCCTTCAATCGTCGGCGTGATAGGCTCACTCTGGCTGGTGCCTTTCTGCAAGGTCGCGGTGCCGACCGCATATTGAAACGAGGCGGGCAGCAGGTCGCGTATGACTGCATCCTGAATCGCGGCGGCTGTGGCGTTATGCACCTCTACACGATAGGTCACCGTATCGCCTATCTCGGCTTGCGCGCGATCAACCGTCTTGGAGATTTCCATCGTAGAGTTCTCGAACATAGGAATGTTGAGAGCTATGTTGGCGATGTCGCTAATCTCTACATCTGTAGTCGAAAGCTCAAAGCCGCCCGCGACCGCCAAGGGCATCCCGTCGAGCGAGCGCACGGTCATGGCGAAAAGCCCGCTCGTCGTCGGGCGCAGCGAGATTTCCATCAGGCGCGGGCGATAACCGCTCGCCGTGACGTTGATGAAGTAGGTCGAGTGCTGCTGTAACGTGCCGAGCTGTTGAGGCGTCAGGGCAAAGCTGAAGCGGCCTTCTCCGTTTGAGAGAAACGGGTTCTCGTTCGGTTCGTTCGGGATGAAGCCGCGCTCCGGCACCAAGCCGAGCAGCGTACCCGTAGTGTTATCCGTGAGCAGTGCGACGCGCGCACCGGCAACGGGCGAACCCGCTCCGCCGCGCGCGGCATATACAGTGCCGAACGGGTCTATGACGACGACCGTTTCCGAAGTGGTCACTGTGGGAGCGTTCGCCGCAGAAACCGTCGCGGTGTTGATGATGCCCGCACCGCCCATTACTCCACCGGCTACCGTTGCCTGAAAGCTAAGCTTGACGGCTTCGCCCGGCTGAAGCGTCTGGCTCAATTTGAATTCGATGCGGCTACCCACGACGCGCGCTTCGTCCGCGTCGTCAGCGTCCGACAACTGCCGCTCGCCCATGCGCAGCGAGTTGGAAACATACAGAAGCGTTGCGGGCAGCTCGTCAACCACCGTGACGTTGCGCGCGGGCACATCGCCGTTATTGCGAAAGCTGATGGTGTAGTTGAGCGGCTGGCCTGCGTGCGCGACCGTGCGCTCGTGGTCTTCAACGAGCTTCAGAGGTCGCAGCGTAGGGTCGGTCGGATGCGTCAGACGAGCGCCCGTGCCTATGTTGTTGATGATTGTGCCGTCGTCGGTCGCAGCCTGGTTCGCGCTCATCATCAGGTTGGAGCGCGCTGTAAGATTAAGCAGAAGCGCGGAGCCGGTCGTGATGTTGTGCGTATCGACTACGGCCAGCACGTTGATGCAGGCGCGTGGCGCAAGCCGTGGGCTGAGGTTGCTGCCGACCGTGATTGTAGAGTCGCCGTCGGAAAGCAGGTTGTCGCCGTCAAGGTCGAAGTGTAGCGAAACGATTTCGGCGGGCGCGCTCGCGGCGGCGCGTGTGACTGTATAGATGTCCGGTGTGTTGCCCGGATTACAGACGCGAAATACTCTGACAACGCGCTCGTTGGGTGTGACGGACGCGGAAGCTTCCGTCTCGTCGGGCGTGACGACGATGGCCGAGACGGCCAGGACTGTGACGCTTACGGTCTCTGATACTACATCGAACTGCTTGCCTTCATCGTCCTCGTAGGTTGCGGAAGCGCGGTTGCTGATAACGGTGGCCGCAGGCGTCGCGTCGCCATCCACCGACATGAGTGCGCGACTCGCGCTCGCGCCTCCCGCGAGTAGGAGCGTGATTAAAAGGAGAGCTGCAAGATTTATGAATCGGAGGGGCAGCATCGTTTCCGTAGGCCGCTTTGGTCAAACCGAGTGGGACTGCTAAAACAAGTGAAAGTAAGCGACGCTGAAGTTTGGAGAGGGGGCAATACCCTCGCCGTCCAGGCGTCGCTTACTTTCAAATGACGCTGCTATCTAATCTGGCGCTTGAAGGTGAAGGTGCCGGATTGTCCCGCAGGAAGCGTCGAGACAGTGTCGGTCAGCAGGTTTGACGCTGCTACGTCGCCACTGATTGTACTGCCGCGAGAGTCTGTTGCCCCGATCACATGATCTGTGGCCGAAGGCAAGCCGTTATTTGACGCCCAGTTGTTCGGTGAGGCATTACCGTCCTCTGTGATAACCAGGTTGCTGGCCGTCAGGGTGGAGTTGTTAGTACCGCCGGTCGAGGCGATGTTGGTGTAGGTGATCGTGTAGTTAATCACCGCGCCGGGAACGGCATCTGTTGCTGCGCCGACGCCCGTCGCATTGGTGATGGTGTACGTCTTATCCAGACGAATGAATCCAGTGTAGTAGCGATCAATCGTCCGGTTCGTGTTCGCTGGGGTGATGCTGGAAGCGGCTTGAATAATGGTGTCGTATCCGGTCAGCACGGCTTTACCCGCCACTGTGGTCTTGATACGCACCAGTATTTGTGCCGACGCGCCGAAGCCCACTGCAAGCGTGACGCTGCCGCCACCGCTAACGGTCGTGTAGCTCGTACCGCCGTTGGTCGAAATCTCAACCGTAAAGTTGGCAGGCACCGTTGGCGAGGTCAGCGTAAAGGTATCATTGGCGTTGCCGGTGTTCTGCACAGTGTTGGTGAAGATTACGCCGTTCGTACTATCGGCGGCGGTCGTCACTCCACCGGGCGCGACACCTGTGATGCCTACGGTAGTGCTGCGATTGGTGTAGTCATCATTATTGTTCGTCGGGCCGACTGCGCCGGGCTGGCCGTTCGGGCCAATCAGAACACTGCCAAGCTGCTGAAGCAGGGTCTGCTGCTGTATACCCTGAGTAACCGTAGGCGCTCCGGCAGGCAACGGCTCGTCGAAGTTGGCGTTTAAGTCGCCGCGATTAGCGATGGCATCGCCCGATTGATCCGTAATCAGCGAGGCGATGCTGTTGTTGGCGAATGTGTCCACGATCTCGTAAATCGGCGTCGTGGCGTTCGTCGTCGTAATCGTCACCTGCATAGAGACGCTTGAGCTGCACGCTGCAATGGCGAGCGAGCCGCCCATGTTAAAGGCAACGCGCGTGACGGTCGAAAGCGTGCCGGGCGCGGTGTTCGTCCATGTGGCTGCTGATGGTGGGGTCGAGAGTGCCGAAATCGTGTAGAGCGTTCCGGCGGGGAAAGTCTGGCCGGTAGCCAGTGCCGTGCCGACCGGAATCGGGGCGACGATGAAGACGCCCGTTGTACCGCCCAGCGTCATTGATGAAGCTGCGCGCTGGCCTACGTTGCAGGTCTGCATCGAATAGTTGATGTTCGAGCCGAGCGCAACCGGGCCTGCGGGCGCTGTCAGCGTCACACGCAACTGGGCATCGTTTTCAACCGTTGCCGTAATATCGCCGCGCGCTTCGCGCAGCCCATTAACGGAAGTGGCGGAGACCGTTCGCACTTCGTTTGTAGACGGCGCACCGCTCGTCGCAACGTTGTCGAAGGTGGTATCGCCTGCGCCATTCTGCGGAGCGTCGCCGAGCAGCACCTGTATGGTGCTCGCAGCCGCCGCGCCTGCATTGATGTTGACGCGCACGCGCACATCTATAAAACCGTTCTGTGCGATAGCTGCCGAAAGGACATCCGCGCCATTCGTGAAAACGTCCGTGTTCGGGCCGAGGATTACAGCCGACTGGACTGTGCCGGGGCCGACAACGCGAATGCTCTGGCCGTTGGCTAAAAAGCGAACCTGGTCAGAGAAGTTACCCGTATTCGTGACGCGGAAGACATAGTCAACATTCTGCTGTCCGGCGACTACGGTCGAGTTAGTACCGGCATCAGGCGTAATCGTCAGTCCCGAAACGTTTGCGACCGTCACGGTCACAGTGTTCGAGACAGTATTGAAGTTGTTGCCGTTGCCGTCAGAGTAACTGGCGCTTGCCTGGTTATTAATCTGCGTGCCGCCAGGCGTTTGTGTCTGCGCCTGGGCTTGCGTAAAGAAGGCGCAGGCGATTGCTAGAAGCGCAATCAGGCGCGGGAACGCACCTGCGCCGAGGCGGGTCTTATATCTGCTCATCATCTTTCGTCCTTAAAAGGTACTGCGGAGGGTCAGCCGCAGGAAGGTTTGGGTTATAGGAAGGCGTGGCGCAAGAAATATCTTATTTCACGCGCACTTGATAAGAGGCTGTAAGCTTGCCGCCAACTGCGAGCGGGTCTGCCCATTCGTAACGAACCTGCGTGTACATAGAAACCGGCGCAGCCACTTGCTTCATGGAGCCGTCTGCCTGCTTTTCAGCAATCATGGGGCTGGCCGTAAAAGTCTTGCCTCCGTCAATGCTATAAGTAACAAGAGAGCGGCCATCCGCCTGGGCGCTGCCTTCGACAAACGAAGTGCCCTTCGGAATCTGCCCGACTGTTCTGTAGTCGTGCGCAACGCCGTTGCCCACGTTATTTGAAACGATGTTCCAGCTTACAACCTCGCCGGAACCGACGGCTTCAGCCTTCTCTATTGGCAAGTCTGCCTGGCCGCGATGCACCGAGGCGGACAAAGCGACTTTGATTTCGGGTCGGCTGATGAACATACTTGCCGCACCTGTCTTAGCGAACACAGCCGCGCCTCCTACGATTAACAGGGCGCATGTGATGAAAAACGCTGTGGCGCGGTTCTTCGACGATCTCTTCATGTTGAGCTTTTCTCCTTAAAGATTAAATAACCAGACGGCTCAAAAGTGGGTTCGGGAGGTTATTGTGAGCCGCCGCTTTTGGAAGCTGCGAGCCGCGGCAGAGCACTAATCCGGCACTGGACAAGCGACGCGAGCGCCTGAAAAACATCCTCGTGACATTTACCATTCTCAGCTTGCTCTAGACTGTAAACCGCTGAGAAATCTGGATTTGCTGTGGTCTTTGGCGAGATGAACGAGGTACTGGAAGACTACATGTCGGGGGTAATGGAGCTAGTCGGCACCCTTTTGCAGGTGTCAACAACAATGGTTTTAGCATTGTTGTGACATTTTTGTCAATCTCTTTCTTTGGCAAATCACCTGGGCAAATTGCCAGCACTCTTAATCAATTCGGGCGTATCGCCCACTGCCGCGCGCCTGTCTGGCTGCGTTACGCCTGGGCAGAGCGCGCAAGAGATGCCTATATGATTCGAGCTAAAAAGAGGTGTGGCAACCGATGAGTAGACGAATGTGCGCGCTGAAAATCGCAGGCGGATGCGCGCTCCTCAACGGTTACAAATGTGCCTGAGAGAAGACACGCTCTGATAGTGGAGAACACCGCGCATTATGACTTTAAGATTGAAGAACGAAGATGAATTTCTCTCGCCCCCCAGCGTGCTATGCGACGCTCAGCCTCGTCGTGTATCTTGCCCTCTCTACTGTTGCGGTCTTCGCGGCAGGAGCGAGCGAGGCGGAACGCGTGCGGGTGGAAGCTTATCGTGCAAATTTACTGACACCGGATGAAGAGCGAGTCGTAGGGCAGCGTCTTGCTTATCTATACGAGCAGCGACACAAGCTTTTGAAGGACGCAGACACGCAGGCGCGACTTGACCGAATCACTGCACGGTTACGCGCAGTAATCCCTGCGCAAGCGCTTGAGATTAAGATTATACGGGGCACTCAGCCCGAAGCCGTAAGCTTCCCGACGGGGAGCATCTACATTACCTCGGCGCTTGTGAAGTTAACGACGACCGATGATGAACTGGCGGCTGTGATTGCACACGAAGCGGCGCATGTAGCAGATCATCATCTGTCGCGTCTGATTGCGCTCACGCTCGCGCTGCCTGTTGGAGAGCAGGAGCTTTTTCCGTCGCGGCAAGCGATTATCACAGGTCAGGCACTTCAGTTCGCTTTCCCCTCTACGCTGGATAACGCTCGCCTGCGCTGTGAAATGGAAGCGGATCAAATGGCCGTGCGCTGGCTGGAGCGCGCAGGTTATGAAGGGAAGGCATTGGCTCTATTATTAGACAGCCTCACGGCACGCATCTCACCACAGGTGCAGCAAGAGCGAGCCGCCCTGTACACACGCATCGCTTTACTCAGAGAACAGCCTTTTATAAATGCTGGCCTGAGGCCATAAGGACTCTTGAGCATGAGTAAAAGGGGAGATTGAAGCTGGCTACTACAGCGGTCGAGCCAATTCAATGACAGCCTCATAATGAAATAGCCATGAGCAGTCCTATCTTCTGCCTCTAAACGCTTGAGCATTTCAGTTTGAGACAAACCGAGTGCTTGCCGAATTGTTAAGAGCTTTTCAGCCAAACGTTCCGGCTTCTCACGCGGCCCCTTGCCATTAGAAGTTACCTCCTAACAGGTATAACGCAAGAAGCTTGATTCTATTGGAATCTTCCAATCGAATGTACCTGCGTAACTGATTCGCCGTGAGTATGAACCTTTCATCTCGAACGGCGATGCCCATTCTCTACTGAAGCTGGGGCTGTGTGGCACAAAGCAGGCCGCTATGCTTTCCGAAGGGACGGGCATGGCGGCTTTGCTCTTTGACCATTAGCCGAAGCATTGACATCTCACCTCAGCCGGGCATATCGTTTGCGCTCTCTAGCTTGACCTCTGAGAGCATGCATCGATCTGGTGAACCTTATGTTTCTTTTTGGAGACAGAATGTCGGGAAGCGGTAAAACTCACCCTGATGTGTAGTTAGACCACAAGGTGCGGTAATTTATCTCTAACTTAGTGATTAGACCGTCACAAGCTGTAAAAGGCGGCTCAGGGACTGATTAGACCGCTAGCGATAATTTGCAGCAACTTGGGTATATTACCGCTAGTAGCGGCCTAATGAGCGTTAGACACGCTTCGCGAAAACAAGAGAGCCAAGCCTTGAGCAACCAAGCCCGAAAAGAAAGCCTAACGGTGAAATGGTACAATCACGGGGCGGTCTAACAACTCATTGGACGCGAGCGGAATGAGCGAGGCTTTCATCGAGAACTTGAATCAATGCGCAGATGCCTCCCGCCGCGTCAATTCGGGCGTTGGGTCTTCAAGATTAGTTTGGGAGGTCAGAATAAAATGAAGTCAAAAATATCAGTTCATCAACAATTGCGTTCCGTCGTACAGAGCCACATGAAGATAGCGAGGCTGATCGCGATTGCGGCAGGATTGGTTCTTGGAGCGAGCTTATGCTTTGTAGTCCGGGCACAGTCAACATCTACTAAGCAAATGGCCCCGGATACTCTGGTTGCCAATCTTTACCGGCAGGAGAGACAGGTCTTTCAACAAGCTCGAAGTCGGGTGTTGCTCGACAAATATTTTGACAAGAGTCTCGCTGACTTGACTTGGAAGGAACTGTTGTACTGGGAAAGCAGTGGGAGCGAGGAAGACTTTGACTACGTGCTCTACAACTTCGGGTACGACGAAGGGACAACCACGAAGCTCGTCATCAGCAAGCCTAGCTATCAAGGTCGAAAGGCTCAGGTCAATGTTTCGTACGATGTGGTGTACGCGCCACCGGCTGTTCCGAAGAGGTCTGTAGATAAAGAGACCATCATCTTTTTGCTGGCCGCCGGAGAAACTGGATGGAGAATCACCGACATCAAGTACGATTGCCAGTTTGACTGGTGCCTTCATGGCGTAAAAACGTCTTTGTTCGAAATGTACAGTATGGACTCCAACGCTACGGTCGCCGAGCGCGAGTATTGGCATGCGATTCCTTGCTGCAACAACGCGCAGGGTTACAAAGATTATCTCCAATCATATCCCAATGGTGCCTACGCTGGCGTCGCCCGCGCGAAGATCAGGCAGATCGAGACCGTTGAGTCGGGCGGCAACCAGCCCTTCAAAGGGACGGGTGAACTTCCGATCAAGAAGAGCGATAGCGCAGGCATGCTTGCCCAAGGCCCCGCAATGCTTTTCAAAGGCACCACATCAAAGCTATCAAATCAAGACAAACAGTTGATATTCGAGAAACTGGAGTTTAGTTTGTCCAGGAACAAGAAATTCATTGTCGTTAGAGACCTTGAAGACTGCGGTGATGCATCTCCAAGCGTCGAGATCGTTGATCTCAACGGGGATAGAGTGGAGGAAGTCTTCGTCCAATGGGGCAACCTTTGCTTGGCCGGCAATACTGGAAGTAATAGTGCTGTCTTCGTTAAGAACGGCTCTGGACAGTTTGTTGAAGTTCTCAATGTCCTCGGCGCCGCTGGCGTGGTCGGAACCCGGAACAAAGGCTTCCCGGACATAAAGATTAGCGGTCCAGGTTTTTGTTTTAATGTCATGCAATGGAATGGAACCAAGTATGAATACAAATGTAGCCACGAAGAGACGCCAGGCGGTTGCACTCAGAAGGGTGTCACGACTATCTGCAAATAGGCGCTAATTCATAGGCCGATTCGAACGCGCGAGTTTTGCGAGGCGGGACATCGACATCGCGTGGTGCCACTCGAACTCGACCCAACAAATCGTTGCAGGTGAGCCGCGATTGCGTTTCCTTCATCAACTCTTTATTCTCTCAGGTTGTCGCGACTCGCGCGGCCACCTGAACTCAACCGTTCGGCGGCTACAGTATTAATTGAACCAGCGTGTTAATTCGCATGAATCACGAGCCTTGCATACGTCGGCTTATTGTTTACTGGTCATTGTAGTATAGGAGCACCTAAATGTCCCCGACTCTTCAGTCCACGGTTGTCGGCTTCATCTTCATGGCTGTCGGCGCAATTGCGTCGTGGCTCATCTCGCGTGCCTACTATGAGCGGAGCACTCGAACATTCCTTGCTATCGTCGGGAGCAAACCGTGGAATCTTCTCGCAAATATAGAAGAACGGACACGCGCAAGACTGGAAGTTCTTGTGGATGGCGAGCGTGCCCGGGAACTAACACGCCTTCGCTATGAGGTGACAAATTACGGCCACGTTTCGATATTGTCCCATGCGCCAATCCGTCTTCCTCTGTGCGCTGGCGCAACGGTAGTAGAAGCATCTATTCCCTTGGCAGGACCGGCTGGCCTTCAACTCGGACTATCAGTTCAGTTCACAACCAAGGTGCCAGAACTTCTCATCAGCGCTCCCATATTAAACCCCGGTGACCGCTTCAACTTGGAGCTTCTCGTCAGGGATCTTGACACGGCCTTTGTGGCTGCTTTCAACGTCCAAGCACCTGGACTTGAGCATCAAATTATTCCGACAACCTCCGCTCCTTATTCCGAAAGCTCACGCATTACAAAGTTCTTTGTCTGGCTGTGGGCATTCTTCCCATCTCTTCTTCTCATTTATATGGGCATCGTAGCCATTCACTATCTTGCCGTCTTCTTTGGTTGGGTCGGCATGCCACAAGTATTCGAAATGCCCCCCCCATGCTATCCCCGCACCCAAGGGATATTGGGTCACTGGTTTTTTATTGGCGTTGGCTGGCTTTATGCAGTTCATCGGTTTGCGCACAACGCGCAAGGAGCGGCGAGGCATCCCACCGCTCGCTGCTATGGTTAAGCGCGACGACTTGAGGGTATCGAGCTTACCAGTGCAATCGTCTTCAGAAGTCAGAAGCGCCACCTAACAACACATTCAACTGGAGCCCAGATTGGATAGCTTTCATGATTCTTTGCAGCGGTGAAAGTTGAATGCTTCATGCCGCGCCGGGTAATTCGGGGGTTATACCGCTTCGCTTTCAAGCGGATGGTGTCTTAATCCTTAGAAAGGAGTGGGTAGGGCGAAAGGTCGGCCTAATTTTATAAGGGTTAGTTTTGGATTAGAGGCTTCCGGTCTTTCCCATCAGCGGTAGTGATGGTACAAGTCGGCGTAAAGGGCGAACAAGTTGAACGGAAATTTATATTAGATGACAAACCCCTTGTGGAATTGGGAACGCTTTCAATTCCATACTACAGGCTTTTTTTATTTCTACTTTGGCTCGACTCGCGCATTTTTTAATTGCTTGCGTCCTTCACGGCCAGACTTTTCACGCCAGTTCCTGAAGTAAGTATAGACCTTATCGTGCTTCCTCCAATACGGATGGAAGACTGCGCGCGGGCAGAGCGGCTCTTCGGGGAGCCGCAGATGGATAACCGAGCGAGCGCGTCCTGTCCGGCAACTCCTTGGCTAGCGAGCGCGCGCCCCGTCAGGAGACTTTAATCAAACAAACTATTGATAAGGGAAATGAAAAAGAGTATTAAGGAGCACATCAGTTGGGTCGCTCTTTACTAGAAGCACGTCCTCATAAAGTTAAAGGTCAGTTAGCCCAGACCAAATTTGCCAGCAGGAAGTAGTACCGAAGGAAGCGCGTGCGCGAGGCTGTTTCAGGCCAGTCAGGCAAGCGCCACGAGCAGCATTCTCAAACAGCATTATCCAGACAGAGGAGGAATGAAGATGACTGAGGCAAAGAAAGGTTTGACGCGCCGTCGCTTTTTGGAGCGAGTCGGCATGGCGGGCGGCTCGGTGGCGCTCTACGAGACGATGACCGCGCTTGGGTTGATTAACCTGCCGGAGGCTTGGGCCGGGCCGCCGCAGTTGGCACCCGGCTCAGGCGCAGGCAAGAGCGTAGTCATCCTCGGCGCTGGCATCGGCGGGCTGACCGCCGCTTACGAGCTGATGCGCGCGGGCTATAGCTGCAAGATTATAGAGTTGACGGAAAGGGCCGGAGGACGCAATCACACGGCGCGGCGCGGCACCGTCGTCAACGAGATCAATAACAAGGGAGTGGCGACCAAGCAGGTCTGCGCTTTCGACGAGGGCTTGTATCTGAATTTAGGGCCGGGGCGGCTGCCCTATCATCACCGCCGCGTGCTCCACTATTGTCAGGAACTAGGCGTCGCGCTCGAAATCTACGTCATGGAGACGATGGCAAACCTGTTCCAGAGCGACAAGGCTTTCGGCGGCAAAGCGCAAATCAAGCGCCGCATCGCCAACGATATGCAGGGCTACATCTCCGAGATGCTGTCGAAGGCCGTCAGCCAGAGCGCCCTCAACTCGGAACTCGACGCCGGAGACCGCAACAAGCTGCTGTGCCTCTTGAAGAACTACGGCGACCTCGGCGAAAACAACGTGTGCGGCACTTGCGGCCAGACCAAATGTAAGACGTGCAATGCTTCGACGTGTTCGGACTGCGCGAGTTGCGATAAAGAATGCGTCTCCTGTTTTCAATATAGCGGCTCGACGCGCTCCGGCTGCGAAAAGCCTATGACCGTCTACGAGCAATGTGAACCGGAAACGAGGCTCAAGCTACAGGAACTGCTCAGTTCCGAGTTCTGGCGCTTCCGCTTCTACCAGTCGTTTGAATACGAGTGGCAGCCGACGCTCTTTCAACCCGTCGGCGGGATGGATAAGATAGTTGAAGGCTTTGTGCGCAAGGTCGGCTCACTCATCCAGCCCAACACGAAGACGCTCGACATACAGATAAGAGACGATGGCGTGACGGTCGTCGTCGAGAGCCGTGGCACACGCAGCAGCATCAACGCCGACTACTGCATCAGCAACATTCCCCTACCATTGCTAAAGAACATCAAAAACAATTTCACACCTGACTTTGACGCCGCCGTCAGGCAATGCGAGTACGCTCCGACCTGCAAGCTCGGCTGGCAGGCCAACCAGCGTTTCTGGGAATCGAACCAGTGGCAGATTTACGGCGGCATCAGCTATACCGATGACCCCATCACGCAGATGTGGTATCCGTCCTACGACTACTTCACCAAAAACGGCACGCTGACCGGCGTCTATAACTACGACAAGGACGCCATCGCCTTCGGCAACATGAGCCTTGACGACCGCATCAGGATGGCTCGCAAAGGGGCTGTCAAGTTTCACCCTGAGTTTGCCGACACACGGCTCGTCCCCTCGGACAAGGCTATCTCCATCGCCTGGCAGAATATTCAGAACGAAGGCGGCGGCTGGGCAGACTGGAAGCCCGACAGCGCGGCTGACGCCAAAGCCTACTCGCGCCTGCTGGCCCCTGACCGACGCTTCTTCGTCGTCGGCGATCAGGTCTCGCCGCTGCCCGGCTGGCAGGAGGGCGCCATGATGTCCGCCCAACACGTCGTCGAACAAATAGGTGGCCGACTCCCCAAGACCATCCCGCAAATCAGGCGCGCGCCCAACACACGCCGCCTCGTTCAGGGCCGCACCTAAAACGTGCGTTGACGATAGTTGTCGGAAGGTTCTACAAGGCTGTGGATTGCATCTACAGGGCTATCAATGTAATCCACAGCCTTGTAAAAGCGCACCAAGTTGCCTCAGACTCTGCGCCTCTATGATCTGCGCCACACATGCGCCACGCTCTTACTGGCAGCATATGCAGCAAGGGGTTTCAGACAAGTTGGAAAGCCTTCTATTCAATAAGAGGTAGTGCTAAAAAAGTAATGCTGCTTAGACAAGACGAATCACCTCTTGATTGTAGTGACAGATGAAATACTTAATCGCTCCAATGTGATTCTCCAGCTTCTTTGAAAATGAGAGCGTCTTACGCACCAACCGCGATACTC
>DASWQH010000038.1:0-54533 GCA_036403815.1 Pyrinomonadaceae bacterium
GCGTTGAGTTTATAAACTCAACGCCGCTTCTGCTTTTACATGCTGATACTTAAATCTATCGCGTGAGCTTTTCCGCTAGGCGGCTTATGCGTTTGATTCCTTCTTTCAAGGATTCGAGCGAGGTTGCGTAGGAGATGCGTATGTAGCCATCGGCTCCGAAGCCCGCGCCATCTGTCACGACCGTCTGTTCCTCTTTCAAAAGCCTCTCGGCAAACTCTGCTGAAGATTTCACCTCGCGGTTTAGAAGGCCGCGCACTTCCGGGAAAGCATAGAACGCACCTTCAGGCTGTATGCAGCGGAAACCCGGAATTTCTTCAATCGCATGAAGCAGCCAGTTGCGACGCCGCGTGTATTCTTCAAGCATGGTGCGAACGGAATCCTGCGGCCCCGTGAGGGCTTCGACGGCAGCGCGCTGTGCAATCGAATTGGGATTGCTGGTCGAATGCCCCTGTACGTTGAGCATAGCGCGCGTCCATTCGGGGCGGGCAATCGAGTAGCCCATGCGCCAGCCCGTCATAGCATAAGTTTTAGAAAACGATCCGGCGATGCACAGCCTTGCGCGAAGCTCTGCGGGCAGGCGCGCTGCGGAGTAAACTTCCGCCGGAGGATAGACGAAGCGCAGGTAGCATTCGTCGGAGATAGCATACATTCCGCGCTCGTAAACCAGCTCCATGATGCGCTCGAATTCTGCGGGCGGAATCACGCGCCCCGATGGATTGGACGGGGAGTTCAGAATGATGAGCTTTGACCTGGGCGTGATGTTGCGACGCACTGCATCCGCCGTCAGCACGAAATCCGATTCTTCCGTTTCGATGAAGACGGGAGTGCCGCGCGCGAAGTTGACTATCTCCGGGAATGTGACCCAGTAAGGCTTTGCGATTAGAACTTCGTCGCCGGGATTGACGAGCGAGCAGATGGCGTTGAAGAGAGCCTGCTTGCCGCCCGCTGTTGCCATCACTTCATTTGGATTAAACGAAACTTCGAACTCGCGCTCGTAAAAATTGATGATGGCGCGCTGTAGCTCGCGCGTACCGGCAGTAGGCGTATATTTTGTCTGCCCCGCGCGCATGGCTTCCGCTGCGGCGAGCTTGATGTTATCAGGCGTGTCTACATCCGGTTCGCCTGCACCCAGGTCAACTACGTCAACACCCTCGGCGCGCATAGCCTCTGCCGCCTGCATCGCTGCAAGAGTTGAAGATGGTCGCATCCGCGAGACGTTTTCAGAGACGGGAAAAGCTTCGTTTGCCGGTTTGGTTGTCATGAGTTCAAAAGGAGATGTGGGCGGCGCGACAGGCGAAGCAAAATATTTAGCCGTGACACAAGCGCGCCGCGCTCAATAAAAGATTTCTATTTCCTTCCGCCCTTCTTTGACGACTTAGAGCCTTTCTTCGAGCCGCCTTTTTTGGAAGAACTTTTCTTCGACCCGCTTGATTTTTTACTTCCTGATTTCTTGCTGGCCTTTTTACCGGCCTTCTTTCCACCCTTCTTGCCGCGACCTGAGCCGCCGGGCTTCTTGCCGCCGCCAGTCTCCTTGTTGACCGTAGCCCATGCGCGTTTCTCTGCTGTCTCTTCGGAGAGGCCGCGCTTCTCGTAACCTTCTTCTATGTGCTCGGCCTGTCGCTTCTGTTTGTCTGTGTATTTACCCTTGTCACCTCTTGGCATCCCCTTGTCTCCTTTTAAGATGATCAGCATTTGCCGCCTTCAAAGAAGAATGCGGCGGGCGAGGGAAGTAGTGGGAACTCGTAGGCAAAGTATAGCACGCTAGAGAAGACAAAAGAGAGGCTAGAGGTCAGAGGTTAGAGGTCAGTAATTGACTTTCTTCTGACTAACCTCTGACCTCTAGCCTCTAACCTCTCTTTTTAAGTTTCTCGGACATACGCGCTTCGACCGAAGCCGGGACAAGCCCCTGAATTGCCGCGCCCAGTTGAAAGACTTCTTTGACGAGACGAGAGCTGACGTAGGAGTAAACTTCAGCAGGCATCATAAAGACCGTCTCGATTCGCGGCTCAAGCCGACGGTTCATCAAAGCCATCTGAAGCTCGTACTCGTAATCCGAGATGGCGCGAATGCCGCGCACAATCGCGTCCGCCTCGCGCTGAATAGCATAATGCACCAGCAGACCCTGAAAGTCTTCAACCAGCAGGCGGCAGTTGCCTGTGCTTATAGTCTGAATGACTTCCAGCAGCATCTCGCGCCGCTCCTCTATGGTAAAGAGCGCGCGCTTATCCGGGTTGACCAGAATGGCTATGATGATTTCGTCGAAGAGCTTGCAGCCGCGTTCGATGATGTCCAGATGCCCGTTCGTCACGGGGTCGAATGAGCCGGGATAGATGGCGCGTCGCATAGGCCGAATAATAAGGGAAAAAGGTAAAAGGTAAAAGGAAGATGAGGGGATGGGGGCTAGGGGATGGGGGATAGAAAAGCGGTCTTTCACCATCCCCCTACCCCTAACTCCCATCCCCTTTCTTGACATAGCCATGCACGCGGTGTTTCAATACAGAGCTTGGACAAACGTGGTGAGTTAAGGCGACTTGCGGCCACGAAAAATAATCCGCTAAACAGCTCGGCGAGTCTTTCCCGTAAAGACAATCGAATCGATTCTGATTTGGGAAGCCCCGCGTTGTTAAGCGCGGGGCTTCCGTTTTGTCAGAAGAAGCTTTGACGCGCACGCGCAAGATTAGCCGGAGCCGGAAAGGGAAGATAGATAAAAGATGAGCGATTTCCTGCAAGCCTTGAAAGAGCGCATAGTCGTTTTCGACGGCGCGATGGGCACCAATCTACAGGTTCAGAATTTAACGGCGGACGATTTTGGCGGCCTTCAGCTTGAAGGCTGTAATGAATACCTGCTAATCAGCAAGCCCGAAGCGGTCGAAAAAGTTCACGCAGGCTTTCTGGAAGTTGGCTGCGATGTCGTGGAGACAAACTCTTTCGGCTCAACTTCGGTGGTGTTGAGCGAGTACAATATCGCGCACCTCGCCTATGAATTGAACTTTAAGGCGGCAGAGCTAGCCAAACGTGTCGCCTCGGACTTCTCCACGAAAGAGAAGCCGCGCTGGGTCGCAGGCTCAATCGGGCCGGGCACGAAGCTTCCTACGCTCGGACACATCACCTTCAGGGAACTGAAGGCTGCGTATCAGGAGCAGGTGCGCGGGCTTCTGGACGGCGGCGCGGACATGCTCATAGTGGAGACGTGCCAGGACTTGCTGCAAACTAAAGCTGTGCTCTCGGCCATCTTCGAGCAGTTTGAAGAGAGAAAGCGTCGCATCCCAGTCATCGCGCAGGTGACGATTGAAATCTTCGGCACGATGCTCAACGGCACGGAGATTAACGCCGCGCTCACTTCGCTTGAGCCTTTTCCGATTGACATCATAGGCATGAACTGCGGCACAGGCCCGCAGCACATGACCGAGAGCATCAAGTATCTATGCGAGAACGCGCCCCTGCCTGTCTCTGTGCTTCCGAACGCCGGACTGCCGGAGGTCAAGGACGGTCAGCAACATTACTCTGAAACGCCCGAATCCTTCACTGCACAGATAGTACATTTTGCCAGAGACTTCGGCGTCAACGTGGTCGGCGGCTGCTGCGGCACGCGACCCGCGCACCTGAAGGCGGTCGTCGAAGCCATGAGCCACATCACGCCTAAAGAGCGCGATGCAAAGCTTACGCCTTCCTGCTCGTCCATCTATATTCAACAGCCTTATGTGCAGGATAACTCTTTCCTGATTGTAGGCGAGCGCGTCAACGCGAGCGGCTCAAAGAAGATGCGCGACCTGCTGAACGCGGAAGACTGGGATGGTCTGACTTCGCTGGCGCGTGATCAGGAGCGAGAGGGCGCGCACGTTCTGGATGTGAACGTGGATTACGTAGGACGCGACGGCGAGCTAGACATGCACGAGCTGGCCTCAAGGCTTGCGACCAGCGTTAAGATTCCGCTCATGTTCGATTCGACCGAGTGGCAGAAGATGGAAGCGGGACTTGAGCACGCAGGCGGCAAGTCGATTCTTAATTCCACTAACTACGAAGACGGCGAGCCGCGCTTCGCTAAAGTCCTGGAATTAGCGCGTCGTTTCGGCGCAGGCGTCGTCATCGGCACGATTGACGAAGAGGGAATGGCGCGCGAAGCCTTGAAGAAGTTTCAGATTGCTAAACGCGCATACGAGCAGGCCACGCAGAAGTACTCCATCGCCGCGCACGATATTTTCTTCGACCCGCTGGCCTTGCCCATCTCTACAGGCATCGAAGAAGACCGCCTCAACGCGAGCCAGACCATAGATGCCATTCGCCACATCAAGGCGGAATTGCCCGGTTGCTTTACCATCCTCGGCGTGTCGAACGTCTCTTTCGGGTTGAATCCTGCCTCGCGCGTTTGCCTGAACTCCGTCTTCCTGCACGAAGCGCGTGAGGCCGGGTTGGACGCGGCCATCGTCAACGCGAGCAAAATCCTGCCGCTCAATCGCTTCAACGAGCGCGAGATTGAAGTAGCGCGCGAGCTTATTTACGACCAGAGGAAGTTCGATGGCGACGTTTGCATCTATGACCCTCTGACGGAGTTCACGACGCTCTTTGAAGGTGTAACGACCAGGAAGGTGCAGAAGGACTTCAGCGACATGCCGGTCGAAGAGCGCTTGAAGAGCCACATCATTGACGGCGAGAAGATAGGGCTTGAAGCTCAACTGAAAGTTGCGCTCGAACAGTATTCGGCGCTGGACATCATCAACACTATTCTGCTCGACGGGATGAAGACGGTCGGCGATCTTTTCGGCAGCGGGCAGATGCAGCTTCCCTTCGTGCTTCAATCCGCAGAAGCCATGAAGACGGCAGTTCGTTTCCTTGAGCCATTCATGGAGAAGACGGGCGGGGCGACCGCGAAGGGAACTATGGTGCTTGCAACCGTCAAGGGCGACGTTCACGACATAGGCAAGAACCTTGTGGACATCATCCTGACCAACAACGGCTACAAGGTCATAAACCTTGGCATCAAGCAGCCGATTGACGCAATTCTGAGCGCCTCGGAAGAGCACAAGGCCGACGCCATAGGCATGAGCGGCCTGCTGGTCAAATCAACGCTCATCATGCGCGACAATCTGGAGCTGATGAACGAGCGCGGCATAAACGTTCCGGTGGTGCTGGGCGGCGCTGCGCTGACGCGTCGCTACGTCGAAGACGATTTGAAGTCGCTCTACAACGGAACACTTTTCTACGCTAAAGACGCTTTCGACGGTCTTCATACGATGGATGTGCTGGCCGGGGGGATTGTTGAAACAGGCGCGAAAGCAAAGAGCAAAGCTGCCGTAGCGGATGGAAACGGCGCACTTCAGGAGGATGAGGAAGACCTTGTAGGCGAAGACGCCAAGCTGGGCTTGCGCAAGCCTGCGCGGCCTCGCGCGGTTACACGCGAGTCTGGCGACACGACGCACACCGTTCGCTCAAAGGTTAGCGAAGATGTTCCCATCCCGCGCGCACCCTTTTACGGCTCGCGTGTGGTCGAAGACATCCCGCTCGATGATGTCTTCGCCTTCATCAACGAGACGGCGCTCTTTAAGGGACAGTGGCAGTTCAAGCAGGGGAAGAGGTCTGCGGAAGAATATCAGAAACTCGTGAGGGAAGAAGTACGCCCCGCTTATGATGAGCTGAAGGAACGCTCGAAGCGCGAGGGACTGCTTACACCGCGCGTCGTTTACGGTTACTTCCCCTGCCAGTCTTCCGGCAACGACCTCATAGTTTATCAAGATGACTTGAAGACCGAGCGTGTGCGCTTCACGTTCCCGCGCCAGCCGCATGGCAAGCATCTAAGCCTCGCGGATTTCTTCGCCTCAAAAGAATCGGGGCGCATGGATGTGGTGGCGTTTCATCTGGTCACGATGGGACGGCGCGCAAGCATTTATTCGCAGGAGCTTTTCAAGGCCGACAATTACCGCGACTATCTATTCTTTCACGGCCTGTCTGTCGAATCGGCGGAAGCCCTGGCGGAACTCTGGCACAAGCGCATACGTGAAGAGCTGGTAATAGCCGCGCGCGACGCGAAGGAAATAACGAAGCTCTTCCATCAGGGCTATCAAGGCTCGCGCTTCAGCTTCGGTTATCCCGCTTGCCCGAACCTTGAAGACCAGACGAAGCTCTTTGAATTGCTAGACCCGTCAAGGATTGATGTGGAATTGACGGAAGAGTTTCAGCTTGACCCTGAACAATCAACCTCTGCCATCATCGTGCATCACGAAGAGGCGAAGTATTTTTCAATCGAATAGTCCCAGATTCCAAGTCCCATGTCCCAAGTCAAAACCTGCGAGCTTGGGGCTTGAGACTTGAGACATGGGACATGGGACTTGAGACTTGGGACTCGCATCCAACCCCACGACGGAAGAGCTTGCCGTACTCTCCGGCAGAGAGAGAGCCGTCTTTCGCCTCACCCACAGGATGAATTGTGGGCGCTGGAAGACCTTCTGGACGTGGTGCCAGCGCTACATAGGCGCAAGCTGGATACAGTTTGCGACCCACAATCTACTACGCGTTTACGGCCTTGAACATTTCGAGGCAGTCTCGCACGAGCGCCCCGTGCTCATCGTTGCTAATCACCGCTCGTTCTTCGACATGTACGTCGTCTCGACCGTTCTCTTCCGCCGCACGCGCGGGACTATACGCCTCTTCTTTCCTGTGCGCGGTCGCTTCTTCTACGATTCACTACTGGGCGTGCTGGTTAATCTCTTAATGGGATGGTGGTCTATGTATCCGCCCTTCTTCTCAGGCGGCGAGAACCCGCTGGTGGAGAAGAGGGAGTTTGATAAATTCTCCATGCGAAGACTGGCGGAACTGGCGCGCGAAGGCGGCGGGAACATCATAGGCTTTCATCCGGAAGGCACACGCAATCGCAATCCTGACCCATACACCTACCTGCGCGCTCAACCCGGCGTAGGGAAGCTCATTAAAGATGCGCGCCCACAGGTCGTCCCTGTTTTCATAGCGGGGCTTGGCAACAATCTGGCGCGACAGGTCAAATCAAATTGGACTGGAGGCGAACCCGTTCGCGTACACTTCGGCCCGCTGCTAGACCTGGAGCCTTTCCTGTCTAAGAAAGACCAGTTGCGTACTTTTAAGGAGATAGCGGATTTTGTGATGATGAAGATTGCGGAGCTTGGCGAGCAGGATCGCGCCCTATATGCCGAAGCCACGCCGGGAGAATTAGGAGAGGCAAAGACGCTTTCCCCCTCTTACGTTAAAAACAGCGCCACGCGTGAGCGAACATCCTGATGCAGACTCTACCGCTCGTCATAGTCAATCCTGCCAGCGCAGGTGGTGCAACTGCCCGCGAGTGGCCTGCGATTGCTCACGCTCTCGCAACTCACTTTGGTGCGTTCAAATGCGCCTTCACCACAAAGGCGGGTGAAGGCCGCTTAATAGCATTGCGCGAGGCCAGCGAAGGTCGCAGACTTCTAATAGCCTGCGGCGGTGACGGCACAGTCTCGGAAGTCGCCAACGGAATTCTGGAAGCCGGTGTGAAGACGACGGAGCTTGGCATCCTGCCGAGCGGGACGGGCGGAGATTTTCGCCGCACGCTGCTGATACCGACTCGTACGCGCGACGCTGCGACTGTGCTCCGTACCGGAAAGACGCGCACGATTGATGTAGGCCGCGTGACCTACATTAACCACGCTGGCGAAACTGAGAGCCGTTTCTTTCTGGGAGTGTCGTCGTGCGGCCTGAGCGGAAAAGTTATAGAGCGAGTCAAGGGAGAGAAGAAGGGATGGCTGCCCTTTCAGGGAGCACGCCGGAAACTCGGCGGTGGAAAAATTTCTTTCGCCATCAGTACCTTGCAGACGACTCTTTCGTCCGAGAACACAGCGTTGCGGATTCAACTCGACGATAGGCCGGAGCGACGCTTGACGGTAGCGAACTTCTGCGTTGCAAACGCACGTTATTTCGGCGGCGGCATGAAGATCGCGCCCAGTGCGAAAATCAATGACGGGCGCTTCGATTGCATTGTCATCGGAGATTTAAGCGCGCTCGACATCCTCTCGAACGGCTACAAGCTCTACACCGGCACGCACCTTAACCTTGAGCGGGTCTATCAAGCTCATGCCAGCCGCGTCCGCGTTCATCCTGCGAAGAATGATGACCATGTTGCGCTCGAAGTTGACGGCGAGCTGCCCGGCCATCTTCCAGCCTCCTTTGAAATCATACCCGGCGCTTTGCGCGTACGTTGCCCCGAATAGATTTCCAGAGTGCCGGAGTTGTTTGAAAAGTCCCGATAGGGACGATTGATAATAGCCCAGTGCTTTAGCGCTGGGTCAAAGCGTAGGAAAATAAAGATGAGTCCCGTAGGGACGATTGAAAGAGATGTTCAGTCGTCCCTACGGGACTCATCTTTTTCTATACATCTTTTTCCCAGCGATAAATCGCTGGGCTATTATCAACTGTCCCTACGGGACAACAGGCACATCTGATTTTAAAAACTTTTTAGTCTCAAATGTTGTTAGTAGGGGCAGGGACAAGCCCTCTGCCCCTACTAAAACTATTTCTTACTTTCTGAATTCGTCGTACAATACGCCGGAGCGCCAGCAGCTTTACAAAATCGCAGGCGCGCACTCCTCTTAAACAATAATTCCCGGAGATGATTACCGCATGAGAAAACAGAGACGCACTGCTTTTGGACTTGTAGGGATTGCGCTCGCTTTGTCGCTCCTGTTCATTGCCGTCAACCGGAAGACCTCAGCCCAGCAGCAGGGAGAACAGCTCGCCGAGCAGAGGTACAAAAATATTCAGGTGTTGAAGGGGATGCCTGAATCTCAATTCATCCCCGCGATGCAATTCATAGCATCGTCGCTCGGCGTCAATTGCGCTCATTGCCATGTCAACACCAACGGCAAGTGGGAATTTGAGAAGGACGATAAGCAGGCGAAGCAGACGGCGCGTCGTATGATTCAGATGGTCTTCGACATCAATAAAGGCAACCGCGATGTCTTCGGCGGCGCGAGCGTTACCTGCTTCACCTGTCACAGAGGCTCGACTGATCCAGTAAATATCCCCAAGCTTCCCATACCCCCTGCGGCAGAAGGCCGTGCGGCGGGCGCTGGAGGAGGAGCCAAGCCTGCGGCAGACGTGCTCCCCACAGCCGCTCAGGTTGTGGACAAGTATCTACAGGCAATCGGAGGCCGTGCGGCAGCCGAGCGCCTGAAGACGCGCGTCATGAAAGGCTCCATCATCGGCACGGACGGAGAGAGGATTCCCTTTGAAGTCCACCTGCAATCGCCAGGCAAGGTGCTCACCATCATCACCAGCCAACAGGGAGCCGTCACGCAGGCGCTCAACGGCGCTACTGGCTGGATGAAGACCGCTAAAGAACAGCGCGAGCTGAGACCCAACGAGATTTCGCGCTTCCGCTCCGTAGCGCAGACCTTCGAGGCCGTGCAGGTCAAAGAGGCCGCTCCGAGCATGAAAGTCACCGGACGAGAAAAGGTCGGAGACCGCGAGGCTTACGTCGTCGTGTATCCGGTTGACGAGCGCAGGACTCAGCGGCTCTACTTCGACACGCAGACGGGCTTGCTCCTGCGCGTCATCACCTACACGAACACAGTGCTTGGCCGGATTCCATCGCAAACAGATTTTGAAGACTACCGCGACGTGGACGGCGTCAAGCTGCCTTTCACCCTTCGTCAATCTTCCGTCGATTCACGCAGCGACACCACGCGCAAGTTCGATGAAATGAAAGCCAACATCCCTGAGAACGACGCGCAGTTCAATCCACCTCCCGCACCCCCCGCGCCGCAGTGAGGGGTATAGTTATTTGCAGTTGAGTGTAAGTTAGTTAGGACATCACCGCAGAGACGCAGAGAGCGCAGAGAGTTGAATCTTTTCTCTGCGCTTCCTCTGCGTCCTCTGCGGTGAATCTCAAGGATGCATTCGACTGCCATTCCTTCAGACAAAAGCGTCGCTGCCGAGAAAATTTTCGCGTACGTAAGTAACGGTGTCGAGCAGTGTCTCCTGCGGGTCGCGTGGGGCGAAGCCGAGTTCTTCCGTGGCTTTGGTGGCGTCTAAGTACCAGAAGTATTCGGCCATCTCGACGCTGGCGGCTTCTACCGGGGGCGCTAGGTTCCAGTGGCGATAGAGGGCGCTGATGGCCTGCGAGCCTGTGACGGCAAGCCGTGTGGGAAAGGAAAGGCGCGGGGCGGGCGTCTTGGTCAGGCGCTCCAGGCGGGCAAAGAATTTCTCGAACGTCCAGTTGGCCGAGCCTAGTAGATAGCGCTCGCCGTTCTTTCCATCGGCCATCGCGGCGCGGAAGGCCGATGCTGCATCGCGCACGTCAACGAAGCTCAGGCCGCCCCTTGGCACAGCGTTGATCTTGCGCGCCAGAAAATCGAGTATGACTTTCGTAGAGCTTAAGCGTTCGTCGCCGGGGCCTAAGATGAGACTCGGATTGAGTAGAACGAGACGAAGGCCACGCCCCTGAAAATGTTCGAGCGCGACCCGCTCCTGATAGACTTTGCTGGCGTAGTAAGGCCAGCGAGAGATTATATCCAGGGGCGTCGGCCATTCTTCGTTAGGCAACCCTTCGCCGTCGGGTGTGACGGCAATCGTGCCGCTCGTCGAGGCCATGACTATAGAACGCACGCCGCTACTCCGTGCGGCTTCGCAAAGCAGCCGCGTGCCGTCAACGTGAAGATGGTACATCTGCCGCGCGTCCTCATCCTCGCGCGAGACTCGTCCGGCCAGATGATAAACCTCCGCCACCCCTTCGACCGCGCGTGCTACATCCACAGCATTGGTGATAGAGCCTTCGACCGCTTCCACGCCAAGCTCCGCGAGCCAGCCGGGAGCAGTGGTCGCCATAACACGCAAAGGCTTTACGCCGTCTGCCAGGAGTTGCCGAACCAGATGCGCGCCCAGAAATCCAGTCCCGCCCGTCACGAGTGTTACAGGCTGAGGGCGGCGGCTGATAGCCGTGCTCTTTTTAGTCGTGGATTTTGCAGGAGACTTGCGGACGGCGCGCTTCTTTGTTTTAGGGGTTGCCATGAATAGACAGGAATGATTTCTCTAGCCCCTGAAAGGGGCGAAAGATTTTAGCCCACGGCGTAAGCCGTGGGAACAGATTCGTAGTTACAATCGAAGCCCCGTAGGGGCGTAAGAGTTTTTAATCCCAAATATAACGCTCGTCAAATTCAATCTCGTGCTTCTTCAAGAAAGCAACGTATTCTTCTTGGAATGTTAATGTTCGATGATGCTCTTCTTGATTTGCTATATATCTTATAACACTCTCAACGTTTGAATGGCTGACGCTAAACGCCCCATATCCGCTTTGCCAGCCGAAGTCGCGTCCTGCATCGTCTTTCTCATGAACCCAACGTGATGAGTTTGTTTTTAACACTCTCATCGCTTCGGCAACGGAAAGCGCAGGTGGCAACTTAATAAGCAGGTGAACATGGTCGTTTGTGCCGTTAACTGCCAGGGCTTTCCCATCCATCTCTCGTATGATCCCACCCATGTAAGCTAATAAAGATGGCTTCAACTTTATATCAATGCGGGGTCGGCGGTCTTTGGTGCTGAATACAACATGTATCAGTAAATTTGTGAATGTATGCGCCATATTCTTTCGCCCCTACGGGGCTTGGTTACGCCTGGCGCTCGGGCGTCCCCACGGCTTGCGCCGTGGGCTAAATTATTCTGCCCCTTTCAGGGGCTAAAGCATGTCGCCACTTTAGGGGCTAAAGAAATGCTTATACGAGTTAGAAATGCCTATGCTAATCTTACTTTACCGTGTAGCTCACTTTGCTGCTGCCCAGAAAATCTTTGCCGGTCTTTTTGGTGACGAGGCCGGATTGTTCTAGCTCGTAGTAGGCGCGTTGAATCTCGCCCCGGTCAACCGAGAGTTGCTGTGCCAGCACGGCGGGCGATGGCAATGTGTCGCCTGAGCGCACCTGCTGGTTGTGTATGAGCGTTTCTATCTGCGTGCGAATCTGAGCGTAGACCGGCCCGGCCTCTGCGCCCTGTAGTTGAATGTTCATCGTCTCCTGCTGCGGCACTTATCAGTCTCCGGTTGTGACCAGCGGTTCAGTGCTCGGTTGCTCTTCCTCTGCACGCTCCTGAGCATGAGCGCGGCGCTCGTCCCTCATGCGCTTCTTGAGAGCCGTGGCGTCAAACTTGTGGCGCGTGCCGTCGCGCAGGTTCTCTACCTCGTGGCGCACGAGCGCGGCAATCAGCCTGTAGGCTTCCGAGCGCGCAATGCCTTTGGTCATCTCTTCCAGCTCTTCAATCGAGAGGTAGCGGCCTATGCGCGCGCCTATATCGCGGCTGCGAATAATGTTCGAACCCTTCGGCATAGCCTCGTACGTTCCCCAGAGGTACATGGGCAGGATGCCTACGCGCGAGGCTAGCGCCAGATAGCCCGTGACGGGCTTGAAGTCCGCCATCTCGCCCGTGAGCGAGCGCGTACCTTCCGGGAAGACGAGCGCGTTGTAGCCCTGATCCAGATACCACTTTGCGTGACGCAGGGATTGACGCAACGAACCGCTGCGCTCAAGCGGCACGCTGTTGGTGAAGTTGTCCATGTAGGCGCGCTTGTACTTGTTGTCGAAGAAATAATCTGCGGCAGCCAGCGCTACCATGTCGCGCCCTGCTTCTCCCAGCGCCATCTTCGTCAATCCCATGTCCAGATGCGAGACGTGATTCGATGCGACGATGTAGTTGGTGTGCGGCGGAATGTTCCCGCGCCCTTCATACCGCGCGTGCATGAGCTTCTCGTAGAAGACGCGTTGCAAGGCATCAAGCCCCTTGTTGCCTACGGTGCGAAGCAAAGAGGGGACGTAAATCTCTTCTTCCTTCGCGGGCTTCTCCGACTGCTTTTCGGCGCGACGCTCGGCCTGCGCTTTTGTCTTGCGCGTGACGACCTGTGCCAACTCGCGCAGGTCTTGAACTTCGGTCAAAGTATCGGGCGAGCTTAAAACGCCGCCGGCATTCTCAATCGCCGTCGCAAGCTCCACGTACATGAGGCTGTCAAAGCCCAGGTCTGCAAGCCGCGTGTTGAAGGTAATGTCTGTGCGCGGTCGATTCGAGACGGTTGCCACTACATCCAACAGCCATGTCGCGTCTCCGCCCTCTGCCGGACGTGGGCCTAGACGCGACGCAGACCTCATGCTCTCTTCAAGCACCTGCATGGCTTCTACGACTTCGCGGCGTTTGACTTTGCGCGTCGCAGTGCGCGGCAATTCGCCGTCCCAGAAATGCAGCACCTTGACGCGTTTGAAGAAGGGGATTGCCGAAGAGACATCGCGGAAGTGCTCTTCTATCTGGCGGCGCACCTCTTCGCGCGAAAGCGCTATGTCAAAGTCGTAATCCGGCACAACCATGCAGGCTACTTTCTCGCCAATGCCGTCGGGCAGCCCTACCACGCTCAACTCTTTAATGAGCGGCGAAGTGTTGTAAAGCTCTTCTATCTCGTCCGGGTAAACATTCTTGCCGTTGGTGTCAACGATGATGTCCTTCGAGCGCCCGACCAGATATAGATTGCCGTCTTCGTCCATGCGCCCAAGGTCGCCCGTGTAGAGCCAGCGATTGATGATGGTGGAGCGCGTGGCCGTTTCGTTCTCAAAGTAACCGGCCATGATGTTCGGGCCACGAGCTATGACTTCGCCTACGCCCGTCGCGTCAGGCTCGCTGATTCTGACTTCAACGCCGGGCAAAGGCTTGCCTACGCTTCCTATCAGCAACTGGTTCTGCGGTCGTGTCACGGTCAGGACGGGCGAAGCCTCCGTCAACCCGTAGCCCTCAAGCACTGTGAAGCCCAGACCATGAAGATCGCGCTGGATTTTGTCGGAGAGCGCGGAGCCGCCGCTAATCAAGTAGCGTATGCGGCCTCCCAAGCCTTCGTGAATCGGATAGAAGATAACCTGACCAAGATTGAAAGGCGTGTTGTCGCGTAGCCACGCGTTGCCGCGAATCAGGAAGTCTGCGATAGAGCCGACCCACGCGTTTCTCTCGTTCAGACGGTTCTTAATGCGGCGATGCAGCAACTCCCACAGGGCAGGCACGCCGACCATGCCCGTGACGTGGCCGTTCTTGATGGCACGCGCCAGGGCTTCGCCCGAAAGCTCGTCCATGTAAGTAATCTGCGCGCCGCGGCTCAAAGGGGTTAAGAAGCCTGTGGAGAATTCAAACGTGTGATGAAGCGGCAGCACAGACAGCACGCCGTCGCTCGTTGACATGTCGAAGATGGACGAGAGCATGGAGACCATGCTCGTGAAGTTGCGATGCGAGAGCATGACGCCCTTGGGCTGACCCGTTGTGCCGGAAGTGAAGATGAGCGACGCGATTGATTGCGCATGAGCTTTCTGCGGCAAGGTGGCAAGACGCTGGTCTTCCGTCTGCTGGTCTGTCAGAGCGAAGACCTCTTCGTACTGCCACAGCTTCATGGCATCAAGCCCCGCTTCTTTCAGCATCTCTTCAAGTCCGGGATGCTCGCGGCTCATCTCTTCACTGATAACAATCCCGGTCGCATCGCCAGCTTGCGCGACGCGCACGACCTCGTCCGTAGAGCTTGTCGGGTCAACCGGGATACAGGTCGCCCCGGCTTTCAGTATGCCGAAATAGGTCATGCCCCATTCGGGCGCGTTGTGGCTCAGGAGCATCACGCGCATCCCCGGTGCGACACCTTCGCTCGCAAGGAAAGCTGCGGCGCGCAAAGAAAGCTCGCGCAGGTCTGCATAGGTATACTGCTCTTTGCGTCCCTCGCGCTCGATGCGCATGGCGACGCGTGTCGCATGACGCTTGGTCGTCGTCTCGAAAAGCTCCAGCAGGTCTCTGTAGGTGTAAACGCGCTTGGGCTTCTCACGCATCTCGTCTTCGAGCGTCGGGAAGACCCACTTCTTCAAGCCCGGCAGGTGCGTGTTAATCCAGTAGTCGTACCAGTCGTACTTTTCAGGACTCCACAACAGTAACGACTGCTCGTCTTTGCGTATGCGAGAGAAGAGCGAGCGCACGTTGTCTGCTCGGAAGATGTAAGCGTTCTGCACCGTGAAGGGATAGAACATGTCGAACGCATCGACGGTCTCGCGCGTTATCTCTTCGACGCGATCCATGCGTTCTTTCGCTAGGTCAATCACATCCGCTACGCGTCCACCGCCCCAGCGCGGGCGCACGCGGTCAAGCAGAGACGAGACCTTCTTCGACGCCGAGTTAATCATCGGCGTAGATGTTTTCTCGTACCACTGAGGCGTGACGGGACGCGCTTCTGTGCGCGCCACAAGCTCGTTGACTATCTTGATGCCGGTATCTTTTTCCTGAAAGTGCCTGCGCTTGAAGAGGCCAACGAGGCTGATGATGCGGCGCATCTCGTTCGGATTGGTATCGCCCGTTGCAGCCTGATGTACAAGACGCGGTTCTTCTACACAAGCTTCCGCCGCGACCGCCAGCATCACCGCCGCGACCTGATCCACAGGCGTAATGTCCAGCACCAGTTTCTCGTTGGCAGGAATCTTCACCTGCCCTTTGAGCGTGATGAAGATAATCGGCGCGGTCGTCGTGAAGCCTTCATTCCAGCCGGGGAAGGGATAAGACATTGCCGATTCGACAATCGAGGGGCGGACAATCGAGCGCACGATGTCGCTCTCGGCGGCGACGAGTTGTTCGCCCAGGCTCTTGGTGTAAGTGTAAATATTAGGCCAGCCCCAGTAGGCCGCGCGTTCTATGCCTAAATCCGTCAGGCGTGTGCGCGTCCAAACCTTTCGCTCGCGCGCCACGGCCAATCCCATAGCATCCAAATCGTCCGGGTCACGTCCCTCTTCAATCAGACGCTTGCGCGCTAATTCCCGGAAGCGTGCGACCATCATCGCGTCGCGTGCTTCTTCGCGCACGCGCTCCGCCAGTTTGGCGCAGTCGCGAATCTCATGCTCCGCGCTGAACTCCACGCCCACCATCTCAGGCTCTTCGCGGCGCGGGAAGTAGCCAATCACGGGGTCTGATTCCCAGACCGGGCCTATGCGATTGCCTGCGACGAAGCAGGTCGAGACGTGTATCAGCGCGGGGCGCTTCATACGACGCGTGAACTCTATGACGTTCTGCGTGCCGACGACGTTGGTGCGAAGCGCGCTCTCAAGCGTCGGGTTAAAGGTGACGTTGCCTGCGGAGTTCAGCACGACATCAATGTCGCCTGCAATCCTCTGCGCCTCTTCCTCCGTGTAACCCAGATTGTCTTCGCCTATGTCACCGCCGACGACCTCCACCTTGTCGCGTATGAAGCCCTCGAACGCCCCGCCATAGCGCTCGCGCAAAGGATCGAAAGGCGGTGCGGTAATAACGTTGTTCCAAAAGCGCGTCTCGCTTTCTTCCTGCGAACGCGCACGCACGGTGACATACACGCGCCCTATGCCGGGGAAGCGGTGCAGCAGCATCGAGAGCGTGACTTTGCCCAGAAAGCCCGTCGAGCCGATGATAAAAATATTCCGGCCTTTAAAGATTTCCGTCGGAGATAATTTCATTCGGCTTATCATTATTCCATATCACAGATTCCGATAATCGGCTGGTGCAGCATTGTAATCTCAGCAGAGCGTCCCATGTAGCTGCGTGCCATCGCTATTGCTTCCGTCAGGGTGTCTGCGCGCTCCCAGCCGAGCATGGCGGGGACGTGCGCGTTTTCAGCCCCGGCGGCGATGACGTGCCCTACATGCTGGCGACCATTCTCGCCCCAGTACCACATAAAGAAGGGGTGCGCGCCGTGATAGGCGTTGCCGCGACGATACATCTCTACATAGCTGGGGTTGTTGGCAAACTCGCGCTCGTACTTTTCCCTTAAGACATCCGAATCACGCGTTTCCGGCAGCAGGCGATTGAAGAACTCTATGTAGCTCGGATGAAAATCATGGTCGAACTCGTCGTAGCAAGGGTGATGAAGTATCAGCACGCCGCCTTTTTTCAGAAGCGGCTTGTTGCGATAGAAGTTGAAGTGGTAGCCCAAGGCCATCACCTGCACCAGCAGCGGGTTCAAAATCGAGTAGACATTATAAGGCGAAATGTCCGGAATCCCCGTAATCAAAATGTCGCACTGGCCGCGCACTGGAATAGCATACTGCTGGAAATTCTTCTCCAGAGTCTTTTCATGCACCTCATCGGTGCGACCCGCATAACAGGAGATCATCTCGTATTGAGCAGGCTTGGAATGCAGAAGCTTGCGGCGGGCTGCGCGCGGCAATTTAGACATAGCGTAGCGCATCCCCTCGAACTTCATGCGGTCAAAGGCGGAAAAATCGTCCTCGTTCTTCAGCAGGAAATCCATGTCGCCCTTGTACATGCGATTGTTAAGCGCCGTCTCTATGTGAAAGACGTTCATGTGCTCGTCAACGAGCTTGCCCAGACGCTCGACCTTATGATTCAGTGCGGATCGCTTCGGATCCATGTAGCTGTCGGAATCGCGTATGGTCTGCGGCTCGTGATGTGCGCGAAGGGATTCGTAGTCACAAAGCCCTACGGCTACAGATTTATGGCCGCCGTCCATAGGGACTAGATTGATATTGACGTAGATGACCAGATCGCTTTCGCTGCAACGGCGATTAATGCGCAGCGGCTCTTTGTGACGCGTTTCTCCCAGAACGACCATGCCGTCAGGGTCTTCCGCATCGTGGTTGTAGTAGCGATCAGGATAGAACTCGTCGAAAATCTCAGAGCCGACCATACGCTTCATCTCCCAATCGGTCATCTTTCGATGAAGCGAGTTAGCGATGATGATATGAACGTCGTCAACGCCGTGGCCTGCCAGCATGTCGAGCACGATTTCCAGCACAGACTGCCGTATGTCCGGCGTCGCCATAGGCGGTAGGGGAAGGCTTATGTCGTCTATAGCAATCGTCACCTTCATGCCCGGATAAAGCTGCGCGAAGAGCGGGTCGCAGCCAAGCGGGCGGTTCAAAGCATAGCGTATAGCCGCCTCTCGATTGGGCAAGCCCTTGACCGGCGGGTTCGGATAAATCACGCGCGTCCCTATGGGCAAATCTTCCAGAATGAAATCCTCGCCCGAAGGCATGATGCGCGGCGCGCTGTCGCGGTCAATGTAGATAACCGACTCGTGTGTTTTTCGTCTTAGTTGTAAGCTCATCAGTTTTATGAAGTCCCAAATCTCAAGTCCCAAGTTCCAAGTCAAAAGAAAGAGTTTTTAACTTGAGACTTTGGACTTGGAATTTGGAACTCATTTCAAATTAAGTATCGGCCAATCGTGATGAAGCGCCGTCTGGCGTAGGCGCATGTCCGGGTTGACGGCTGCCGGGTGGCCTACTATGGAGAGCATGGGCAAGTCCGACATGCTGTCCGAGTAGGCGTAAGAATCGCTGAGGCTGATGCCTTCGCGCTCGGCAAACGTTCTAATCCATGATGCTTTGGTGGCTGCGGCCAGCACGGGCGGAAGCAAGCGGCCAGTCGCTATGCCGTTGACGAACTCCAGCCGGTTCGCCACGTAATCTTTGATTCCAAGGTGCTTCATCAAAGGCTCTACAGACCAATCGAGCGCGCCCGTGACGACCACCTGCCTGAGTCCAAGGCTCTTCGATTTTTCAATCAACTCGTACGCGCCGGGAAAGACCGCAGGCTTCAGGACGTTCTCATACAAATCTTCTGCGAAGAATCTCAGGCGGTCTTCCGACTCGCCCTTGTAGCGTTTGAAAAAAAGGTCGTTGAAGACCTTTCGGCTATAAGCGTCGGTCACGGCAAAGAGCGGGAGGCTCATCAGCGTCGTGGCGCTCTTCTTAATGCTCTTCAATAAGCTCTGCTGGTTGCGCGCGTAGAAGCCCAGCGTGTGAACCAGGTTAGTACTTACAAGAGTTCCTTCCAGATCGTAAAAAGCAGCCGCTGCCAAACGCTTATCTCCAGTCTACGGGCACAAAAATTTTGGTACGGGCTGCGCCGTCTCAAGACACAATTGGCGCATTGATGTAATCGGTGAAATATACCCTAAACGGATGCTTTTAGGTAAGCGGTCGTGTAAAATGACCCGCGACTCCCTGGCTTATCTTCGTGAAATATAAGGGTTTCATAGATTTGAGCGGCGATGAAAGTTAATCGAATGACAAAAAAAATAACCCCCCACCTTCTTCTTTTCATCATAATCACACTTTCAACCGCGTGCTCTTCACGCTCCACAGCCGAAATGAATACGCCTCCGGCGACCGGAACCGTCGCGGAATTAATCACACGCGCCGACCAACTGTACAACGAGCGCGCAGACCTTCAGAAGGTACGCGAAGGCGCAAGCGTGCTTCGTCAGGCGCGAACCGCAGAACCCGGCAACTACGAAGCGGCGTGGCGGCTGGCGCGTATGAACTATTTTCTAGGCGAGCACACCACGGATTCCTCCGAGCGCGACAAGGCATTCAGCGACGGCGAAGCGGCGGCCAAAGCTGCTATCGCTCTTTCCGCGAATAAGCCCGACGGCCATTTCTGGCTCGGCGCAAACCTTGGCGGTCAGGCAGAGCATTCCGCCCTGACTGGACTCTCCGCAGCACCCGACATACGCCGCGAGATGGAGACCGTCATCAAACTGGACGAAGGCTACATGGCAGGCTCCGCCTACATGGTGCTGGCGCGCATAGACCTTGAGACGCCCACCGTCATGGGCGGCGACCCGAAAAAGGCCGTAGAGCTTCTGGAGAAGGGATTAAAGTTCGGTGAGACCAATCCACTCTTGCGTTACTATCTGGCACAGGCTTACATCAAGACGAACCACAAAGACGAAGCCCGCAAACAACTCGAAACCGTCATCAACATGCAGCCCGACCCCAACTACGTGCCCGAACACAACGACGCCGTCGCAAAGGCGCGCGAGCTGATGAAGAAAGTCTAAGCCAAGGTTTCTTTGATAGCAGCTTTAAGATTCTATGAGCCAACCCAGATGCTCCTGCGAATCCTTTGAACGCCTCGAAGGCGCAAGCGTGCCCGCCTACATCAAAGCTTTCCTGGAACAATTGGACGAACCCGGAGCACCGTACAAGAACCGCTTTCGCTGCCGCGTCTGCGGGCGCTTCTGGGAGAAACGCTCTCCAGAGCACGAAGGCACAAGACCTTCGCTAGTGCGACAACATGACTGAGCGGAAATTTACAGCGGTTTGCGATTGAGTGTAACCCAAGTCAGTACCGCCTGCGTGAGCGGGCGGGTTCTATGGTAGCTATCACCCGCCCACTCACGCAGGCGGTACTGACCTGAGACGCATTGCGCAGCGCCCACATGCAATTGCAAGCATCTATAATTTCCCTTACGCTTAAATCGAAAAAGCGGATTTCAAGAATATTGAAATCCGCTTTTTCGATTTAATTAATCACAGCGATTCTTGCTTTGCTCGGTCACACTAGAGGCAGCGGAGCGCCGCGAGTAGAGAGCCTGTATGTTTCACAGGCTCGACTGCTCTTATTTATAGTTAGCCCACGTTTTGCCATCTTTGTAGTACAAAGTGATTTCGGAAATCTCAAGCAGGTTGATGTTGTACCACGAGTAAGCTTTGCCGTTCTCGTCAACAATCCTCAAGTCCCATTTGGCGGATCTGGTTCTGGGACTGAAGACGATATCGGTGCTTGCGCCATCGTCCAGCGTGTCTTGTCCGAGAATGTCCTCTCCCCAGTCATTTGAGCTGCTGGGGCCAACATACAGCTCGGAAATCACGAGGCCGGTCTTATTAGTTAGGGTAAAATCCTGTTTGCCCTGGGCGAAAGCTGCGGGTGCAAGGATCATTGAGAGCATGGAGACGGCGACAAGCATCGCCAACCCGCGAAGGCTCTTGGTACGTGCGTTTTTCATGATATGGGGTGTCCTTTCAATTGGGTCAGCCTCTCTCGGCCTCATTCCTGCATTCGTTGCGGAAACTTGCCGATTGAGAAATTTTACCTCGCAGCTTGCTGCAAGATGTTGCCGGAATAGCTCAATAGCCAGATAACTTACATCGGGAAGATTGGCTGCCTGTGCTTAACCGTAAAGCGGCTGTGCGGAGTTCAGGAGGAGAACAATATGCTGGTCTACTCATATATTCGGTGGCGTGAATAAAATCAGTCCATAAAGCCTACTCACAGAAAATCGACTGAAACAAAAGACTAAGCAGGCGAGATGCGTTGATAAGGCAAAGCGACAAATAGTCTAAAGGCTTCTACGAAGCAGCGTAACTGTACTATTTATACAGGCTTAAGTCAACACAGATTTAGTTCGTTCCGGTAATCATGCCTCTACGCTCACAATTGAAGGCAATCTTCCAGCGCTACATTCTTAGCCCCAGTTTCAGGTAGGAAAATGGAACGTGTTCGGCGTCGCGCCCGGCGTTGTGAAGGGCGTCCAGCATACGCCCTGCGCCGATATAATTTAGCGAGTGTATGAGAATGGTGGCGTCGCGTTGAGAGTCCGTATGCCCTGCGAGCCATGCGGCGACGGCGTAGCCTGTGTGCTCGTCGTCGTGTTCGTTCGAGAAGTAATGCTCTTCGGCGAGGTCGTGGTCGAGCAGAATCATGGAATAGTCGCGCTCGCTCAACCAGCGTATGGCTTCCGAGACATCGCAGGTGACATCGAGTATAAGGCCCTTGAAGCGCTCTGTGAACCATGCGCAGCGTTCTGCGTCGTCTTCGACAATCAGGATGCGCGCGGTCGCTTCAGCACTCATGGAATGCCCTGTGCCTTCTTCAGTTCTTCAAGAGTGCGCTTGAGGGATTCGAGTCGTTGCCCGGCCTCGCCGAGCTTGCCTTCAGCCGTGAGCCTTTGATATTCGGACAACTCGTCAGCGGCCTTTTTGATTAGCTGCTGGACGTTCGCGGGCGCTTGCGGCTGCGTTTGTTGCGGCGCGCCTTGCGTGTTTTCAGTACCCTGTTGCTTACCCGGCTCCTGCTTGTTCTGTGCGACCTGTTGCTGCGGCTGTGTGCCGGTTGCTTCTACGAAAAGATTTTTCAGAGCCTCTTCAAAGTTCGTGCCGTAAGCCAGTCGCTCCTGTGTGGCGAGCACCACCAGTCGAAGCTCCGGCATGGGGCTGCGCTCAGCCTGTAAGTAAATAGGCTCTACGTAGAGCAGACCGCTTCCGATGGGGATGACCAAAAGGTTGCCGCGACGAACTTTAGAGCCTTGTTGATTCCATAGAGAGAACTGGCCTGAAAGCTGCGCGTTCTGGTCTATGCGCGCTTCTATCTGAAGCGGGCCGTCAACCAGACGCGATTTGGGAAAGTCGTAGACGAGTAGCGAGCCGTAATTCTCGCCGTCGGAGCGCGCGGCCATCCAGCCAATCATGTTGTTGCGATTCGACGGCGTGAAGGGCAGTATGCCTACGAACTCATTCTTCGGAGGCTCTCCGGGCAACTGCATAATCACATAGTAAGGCTCAATCGGCGCTTTCACCTGCTGGCCGTCTCGATTCGGTGTGACCTGTTGCGCCACGCTCCAGACATCTTCGCGCTGGAAGAAGACCTTTGTGTTCTGTGTGTGATAGAGGCCGAAGACCTCGCCCTGCGCCTTGATGAGCAGGTCTGGATAACGCACGTGCGCGCGAAGGTCTGCGGGCATCTCCGAAGCGTTGCGGAAGAGCGCAGGGAAAGCGCCGCGATAAGCGTTGATGATGGGGTCTTCAGTGTCGAAGACGTAAAAGGTGGTGGTGCCGTCGTAGGCATCAATCGCAACTTTGACGCTGTTGCGGATGTAGTTGACTACGCGACCGCCCGCACCGTAATGGCGCGAGTACGGATAGGTATCGGATTCCGTGAAAGCGTCAATTATCCAGACGAGGCGGCCATCATTTGTGACGACGATGTAAGGGTCTTCATCGTAGACCAGAAAGGGCGCAAGCTTTTGTACGCGCTCCAGTATGTTCCGGTGTATGAGAGCGCGGCTCTCCGGCGTAACATCATCCGAGAAGGGAAGCTTTGAGAGATCATCCAAAGCCCACGCCATGAGCATACGTCGAAAGCCGTTGCCGAAAGCGATGCCGCCCGTTCCATCATAGGTCGTGTAGTTGTTATCTTCGCCCTGCGGGTAGTTGAACTCCTTCTGCCTGGTCTTCACGTACACGGTCGAGTCCGTGTTCTGGCCGAAGTAGATTTCGGGGCGTGTGACTTTGATTTCCGGGGCGTTTGATTCGATGGGCATGTTAGAGAGCACGAAGACGGGCATGCCTTCGGTCGTGAAGCCGTTGGCCGTGTTCATAGTCAGGCCGTAGCCGTGCGTGTAAATAAGCCGCTCGTTGACCCAGTTGCGTGATTGTTCGGGCAGCTTTTTGTCGTCAATCTCGCGGGCGGCCATCATCATCTGCCGCATCTCGCCATTAATCACGTAGCGGTCAACATCAACATCGCGGAAATCATAGTAGGTGCGAATCTCCTGAATCTGCCGCAGGGTGTCCTGAAGCGCGTTTACGTCCCAGAGGCGTATGTTATCGAAGGTCGCACGATTGGCTTCGCGGTCGAAAGCGGCGACGGTCGTCTGCGCCTCGTAATTGCGTATCTCCATGCGGTCAAGGCCGAAAGCGCGCCGCGTCCAGACTATGTTGTGCTCGATGTAAGGGGCTTCGCGTCCAAGCTCGTTCGGCTTGACGATGAAGCTTGTGACGTAAGCCGGGACAAGCAGCGTGGCGAAGAGAAAGACCAGAATCGGCAGGGCTATAGAGGCAATGATAAGACGCAATCGTCTCTCTGATAGAGCATTGAACAGGAGCAGCGCGCAGGAGACGAGCAGCGTGATGACCACTATGGTCAGCCCCGGCACAAGATAGTTTGCCTCCGTATAGCTGATGCCGGAAAACGACTGGTGGTCTTCCCATAAAAAGTGGTAACGCGAAAGATAGATGTACCATGCGAAGATTAGCAGAAAGATAGAGAGCGCGCCGGAGATGGCTGCATAGCCCATTCTACTCGCCCCTGTCGCTGCGCCGCTGATGCTCTTTAATTTTTGTGGAATTGAAAGCAGCGTGAAGACAATCGCCGCGCAGAGGATAACGAACGCCAGAAACAGAAGCCATGCAGAGAGCATCTGGTAAACCGGCAGCGTGAACAGATAAAAACCGAGCGGCTTGTGAAAGATGGGATCAGTCAGAGCGGTCGCCGGTTGATTCATGTAGAGCGCAAACTGCTCCCACTCGCCGCTCATCGAAAGACCCGTGATGAAACTGATAAGGATTGAGACTATCCATGCGGCTGGCCGCACAAAGCGCGCGGGCGCGAAGCTGACCGCCTGGTTATTAATCATGACCACACGGCGTTCGAGCGCGCTCGCAGCAAACATGCGCTCAAGCAGCCAGAAGGCAGCGCGTAAGATGACCAGAGTTAAAAGAAGAAAGATGAAGAAGAGCGCCAGCTTGAGACGGAGCGTGTACCAGTAAACAGAGGCGTAGCCGAGCGAGTCGAACCACAGAGCCTCTACGTAGATGGAGACTGAGCGCAGCAGCATGAACGCCAGAATAATCGCGGCGAGAATCACCCAGCGTCGCCAGCGACGGCGCGTCGGCAGGCTTATATCAATTACTTCATCGTCCAATGGCAACGGATTTATGGGTCTGCTCATGCCGCATAGCATACGCCGAAAAGGCATAAGCGCACTAATAGAATTTGCATTCAGGCGAGCGGAGAAGGCACAATCAGGGGAATTTGAAAGAGAGTTACCAGCTTCTAAATTGAGTATATTGAAAGCAGAACTCACCGCAGATGCGTAGAGAGCTTGTCAGTACCGCCTGCTTAAGCCGGGCGGGTGGTCGCGTTGCCAAGACCCGCCCGCTACCGCAGGCGGTACTGACCTGTACGCTATCTCCGCGTTTCTCTCGGCGGTGAATGTTGATTTACTAAACCAGCGAGTCACCCATGATGAAATCGGTCAAACTCTTTCTCTTTCTTCTTCTCGCTCTACTTTTTCTTTCACAGCCTGTCGCACCGTTGATGAAGACGGCTTCGCGTGCGAGTGCCGCCGCGCGTGAGCCTGTCAGAGGGCGGCACGGCATGGTGGCTTCTACGAGCGGCATTGCATCTCGTATAGGCGCGGACGTGTTGAAGCGCGGAGGGAATGCGGTTGACGCTGCCGTGGCGGTCGCGTTCGCGCTCGCGGTCGTTTATCCGCAGGCGGGAAACTTAGGCGGCGGCGGCTTCATGATGATACGCCTCAAGGATGGACGCAACGTCGCGCTCGATTATCGTGAGATGGCACCGGCACGCGCGACACGCAATGTCTATCTGGATGAGAAGGGCGAGCTGATAAAAGGCGAAGGCTCTTCAACGCTCGGTTATCGCGCGGCTGGTGTACCGGGGACGGTCAGAGGCATGGAGCTGGCGCTGAAGAAGTATGGCTCCGGCAGGCTTAGCTGGGCGCAGTTGATTGAGCCTGCGCGGCGTCTGGCGGCAAATGGTTTCCCTGTGAGCTTCAACCTTGCGCGCTCCCTGCGCGAAGCGAGCGATATGCTTGGAAAGTATGAAGACAGCCGCAGGATTTTTCTCAACGACGGAGAGTTTTACAGTGAGGGCGATACTCTTCGCCAGCCTGAGCTGGCGGCAACGCTTGCGCGGCTTGAGCGGCGCGGGGCGCGGGAGTTTTACGAAGGCGAGACGGCGCGCCTCGTCGTTGAAGACATGAAGCGCCACAACGGGTTGATGACGCTGGAAGATTTACGCGGCTACGTGGCTAAAGAGCGGCAGCCCGTGCGTGGGAGCTATAGAGGTTTTGAAGTCATCTCCATGCCGCCTCCATCTTCCGGAGGGGTCATACTGCTGGAGATGCTGAATATACTCGAAGACTACGACTTGAAGAGCATGGATTGGGCTTCAAGCCATACGACGCATGTCTTGATAGAAACGATGCGGCGCGCGTTCGCAGACCGCGCGGAGTACATGGGCGATACGGATTTTGTGCGCGTGCCGGTACAGGGTCTGATTGATAAAGCATACGCGAGGAGGATTCGAGGCACGATTGATCCGAATCGCGCGACGCCGAGCATGGAGGTGCGAGCAGGGCAACCCGCCGGTTATGAATCGAGTGAGACAACGCACTTCACAGTCGTTGATCGTGAAGGCAACGCTGTCGCAAATACTTATACCTTGAATGAAAGCTATGGCTCAAAGGCGACGGCAAAGGGGACTGGCATACTCCTGAATAACGAGATGGACGACTTCGCCGCGAAGCCCGGCGTGCCGAACACCTATGGCTTGATTCAGGGAGAGCGCAATGCGGTTGCGCCCGGAAAGCGACCGCTCTCGGCCATGACGCCGACCTTCGTGCTCAGGCGCGACGGCACGCTCTGGTTCGCCATAGGCTCGCCCGGCGGCCCGCGCATCATCAACGCCGTCTTTCAAATCATCGTCAACGTCATAGATTTCGGCATGAATATTCAACAGGCCATTGACGCACCGCGTATACACCAGCAATGGTTGCCGGACGAAGTGGTCTACGAGCCTTTCGGGTTATCGTATGACACCAGACACACGCTGGAAGGGATGGGACATAAGTTTAAGCTCACGACCGAGAAGGAGAGCAAGACAGGCTCGCAGCTTCGCTTCATGGGCGACGCGCAGGGAGTAATGATAGAAGAGGGAACAGGCGTGCGCCTCGGCGCGTCCGACTCGCGCAATTGGGGCGAGCCTGTTGGATACTAATTCAAATGGATAGAAAACAAATAAGCCCCTGAAAGGGGCGGCAGAATGTAGCCCACGGCGTCAGCCGTGGGAATGTGGCAGTAAATAAAAACTGGAAGCCCCTGAAAGGGGCGAAAGATTCTCAAGCCTGGGATTTCTTTCGCCCCTTTCAGGGGCTTTATACATTATTCGTAACTCATCTCCCACGGCTGACGCCGTGGGCTACATTCTTCCGCCCCTTTCAGGGGCTGGCTGATTTGGGCTACTCATAACTCAATGCTTCCACAGCATCCTGTCGTGCGGCGCGGATGGCGGGATAGAGCGCGCCGATGGTGCCGCCTAAGAGTCCGACTAGAAGTGCTATGCCGAGCCAGACTGGCTCAATCTCTATGATTAGAGAGGTCGAGCGCATGACGGCGTAGCGCGCCCCGAATGTCAGCAGCAAGCCAACGATGACGCCGAGCAGGCTGACTATAATCGCTTCCTGCTCGATTACCCAGGCAATCGTAGTCTTGGACATGCCCAAGGATTTGAGTATGCCTATCTGGCGCGTGCGCTCGGTGACGGTCGTGTACATCGCAAGCAGGATGACAAGGAGGCTGATGGTGGCCGCGATGCCGACGATGACTTTGATGAAGACATCCAGGGCGGGCACGCTTGAGACGTAAAGCTCTGGCAGGTCGCGTGTAAAGAGAATCTGATCATCGGGGAATCGCTGGCGTATGCGCGCAGCCACCTGCTCCATCTCCGCGGGATTTTTGACGGCGACAAGGATAGAGCTGGCGTGCCCTTCGCTTCCCAGTTGATCCTGCATGGTTGCAAGCGGAATCTTGATGCGACCGCCGCCCGGAGGCTCGTAGATGCCTACGATGCGGAATGGCCGCTCGTAAAGCTCAACGGTTGAGCCGACCGTTGCCTGCCGCTCCTTCTGCCAGACGGTATCCACAATCGCTTCGTCGCCGCCTTCCAGCTTTCTGCCTTCCTTGATGGTTAATCCTGCGACTGCGGCATATTCGTCGAAGTTGATGCCGTCCACAATGCGGCTGCCGAAGCCCTTGTCGCTCTTCACAATATTCTGCCCTAAGGGAATAGCCGCACGCACGCCTTCGATGCGCGCTATCTCCTGTGCGCGAGAGACGGGCATGGCGAAGGGCTGCGTGCTTGTCAGACCCATAGAGCCGGAGGCGCGCACCATTATCTCCGCGCCGATGTTAGACTCGCGCTTCCCGCGTTCGCGCAGGACGCCGTGCGCAAGGCCGACGGTGAAGACTATCAGGAGCACTCCGACCGCTATGCCAATGATGCTGACAAGGGTGCGAGCAGGTCTGTGAGAGATGTTTGAGAGTACCAGACTGTCCATAACTTTCCTCAGTCGAGGGCTTTTGTCCATGACCCTGCGGGTTGCTTTGGGGACGGTGCGCCAGAGCAGTATGAGCAGTCCGAGTCCAGTCCAGAAGACCGCTCCAGCCTTGCGCACGAGCGCCAGTGTGACGCCCGTCGCCGCCGCAAACCCCAGTGCCTGAAGAATGATTTCCGTGCCGCCTTCGTAAACGCCTATGGTCGCAGGCACGAAGCCGAAGACGAAGTTGATGACTTTAGTTAGAGACTCGATGATGTAGGCCGCCGCGATGGGCGGCGTGAAATCCAGCATGCGGAGCGTGGCGTAGACTTCGTAAACGCTCGTCGCGTGCGAGAGAAAATCAAGGGCGACGATAATAAAGAAAGCGCCGGTGCGGTGCTTGTAAAAATCATAGACCTTGGTTTCAAGCTCGTAAAGGTGCTCAAGCTTTGAAGTGATGGCCTTGGGCTTGATGCCTATGCGCGCGAGTTTTTCCAGCGAGCCTGTCAGTATCTTGACGCGACGATGCGCCAGATAGGCGGTCACGATGATGCCCAGAGAGGCTAACGCGGCGATGGCTATCAGCACATAGCGCACAAGGGGCGGCAGGTTGTACGTCCAGAGCATGACGCACGCGCCGCTCAGTACGAAGATGACGACCGAAAGATTGTAGAGGATGTTATCGATGACAAGCGCAGGGACGCCATAGGTGAGCGGCACGCGTTTCTTCAGCAGCGCGACCTTCGTCGCTTCGCCCAGCACGGGGCCTGTGAAAGTAAGAAAGCTGATGGCCTCGCCGCCAAGACGCGCGGCAAATGCCTGCTGGAAATTGAAACGGCGATGCTCTTTGGGGACAGCGGCGCTCATGGCAAGCGTGCGCAGGGCGTGACGCGCGCCGCTGATGGCGAGCAGGAAGAAGAAGCCGAAGCCTATGCGACCCAGCGCGTCGAAGATAGACTGGACGCCCACGCGGTTGATGACGTAGACCAGAAGCGCCAGACCCAGTAGGAAGGCCACCGCATGCAGCCAGAACATCGTTCGACCGCGTTTGCCCTTCGGCTCGTCCGCCTGCTCGTCAAGCGTGGCTTCCAGCTCTTCAACGTCTTCCGCCGGACGATTCAATAACTGTTCATCCGTCGTTATCAAGGCGCGGCTCCGTCTCCTTTAGCCACAGGCGCAGTTGGCTGACCGCCCTTTCCAAGCACCTCTTCAATCAATCTTCCGGGGAAAGCTCGGAACCCACGTTCCCATAGAACCGGAACGGGGCGCGTGCCATCGCGCAGTTGACCTGTCAAAGCAAACAGGGTCGGCGCAAAGCTCAGACTGTCGTATGGCTCTTCGACAACGTAGCCCTGCGGAATGCCTGTGCGGTCGCCGCCCCAGAACATCAGGGTCGAGTTGGTCGAGATGCGGAAGAACGACCCATGATTGCCGCCCGGATTAAATCCGCGCACGTCGAAGTTCCAGTGGTTGTTCGCCAGAATTAACAAGTCCGTCTCGGCCATTCTGCGTTGTCGCACACGAAAGCGGCGCAACAGTCGCGCGTCTTCCGACAACCCTTCCGCATTTACGTCCAAAGAGTCGGACTGGTGTCTTGCAAGCTGTTCGTAGATTCCAATCAACCCGTTAGAGTATTCCGTTTTATGCAGCGCGTGCAACCACTCAACGTCCGTGTGCCACGTGTTGAGGAAAGCTTCGCGCGTGATATTCGCAGGAATCTGTAGATTTTTATCTTCCCAGAATTTGAAAGGCAATCGGTCGCGCCACTCTGCGCGCTCAAAATTTATCTTGCCGCTTGCGTCCATGCGTAGATGCGCGATGGGCAGATAACGCAGGCTGGTTCGTCCACGCTCGTCTTCGCGTCCCATGATAAGCGCCTGCCTGTCCGCCCCGCCGTAAATCCATAAGCAGTCGCCGGAGAACTGCTCTGACGGAAGCAGCGGGCTGATAGCTTCGCGCGGGATACGCACGGCGACGAAATCGACCGGGCGATTGGCTATCCCTTGCTGCACGTTGTTACGCACCGCGACCGCTTGCAGCAGCGAGAAGTAATCAATGCGCTTGAAGCTGCGCTCCATGTCGAGCGAGCCGTCCGCCTGAAGAGAGAAGCCCGTGGGCGACGGCGCGACGACGTAATTCTGCAACTCGTAAATCGTATTGTGGTCGCCCATAGAGCGTCTGGCGATTACATCTTCTATCTTCAGCTTAGCCGGATCAAAGCTTTCGCGCCGCAACGCCAGAAGATTCTTCAATGTGTTTAGATAAGCGATGTAATCACGCTGGTCGCTCATCCATGAATCCATGCGCGCGAAATAGCGCCGGGCTTCCAGGTTGCGTCCAGTGTCCCAGTCTTCCTGCGTCCACTTCTTCGGCTGAGCTTCAAAGAGCTTGCGCTCAGCTTCTATGGCTCGCCCTAGCGCGCCAAGCTCTTCCGTCATCTCCCTGATGTCCAGTTCCCAACCGGCGCGGCGCTTCTCAATCGTATTGAAAAACGCACCCATCAGAGCGCGCCGCATCTCTGGCTTCAAGTCTCTCAGCTTCAACTGCTGCAAGATGATGTGAAGCACGTTGAGGTCGCTATCGCGCAGGTGAATCGAGGAGCGCTCGTTGCCGTCGAAATCCAGCAGCGCAGTCGGATAATCCGTGCTCTGCCCCTTCAGATAATAGGAATCGTTCGTCGTCGTCGTAATCAGCGGCACAAGCGGATTGATGCCCTTGATAGCATAATCCAGCATCAGGCGGCGCTTGGTGATGACGTGATGGCCGCCACCTTCAGGCGAGCCGAGCAGCTTGACCAGATTGTAGCCCTGGCTGTAAACGTCCGGGTCTGAGTTGAAGCCGTGGTCTGAAACAATGACCAGAGCCGTCTCGCGTGCGAGTGATGATTTTTCAATCCCCGTCCAGATGCGGCCTATGATGCCGTCCAACTCCTGCAAGGCGTAGAGGTGCGATTGGCGGTCGCGGTTATGATGCGCCTGATGGTCAAAGTCGGTCGTGTAGTAATCCAGATAACGATAGCGCGGGTCGCTGAGCTTGGCGATTAGCTCGCGCTCGAATTGATCCTGAAGGAACCGGCGCGTTTCGATTCCCATAGTCCATTCGTCCATAAGCTCGCGCTTATCCGGCTCTGTAAAGTAGTTCTTTAAGCCGCGCCCCATTGTTGACCAGCGCGCGCCGCGTTGGTAAAGCTGAAAGCTGGGGTAGCGCTCCTGGAACGGATAAGCGTCTACCATAAGCGGGATGCCAAGCTCATCCAAGACCTCCACGCCCGGCATGTCGGAGCGCCGCTCCGCGTAATATTGAAGATAAAACGGAAGGAAGTTCAGATAGTCATAACTATGAAGAGTAAGGCGGTCGTATTCCACGTTGCCTTTAATCTGCAAGTGCTGCCCTGTGTCTAGCAATGACCATGACGGGCCGGAAAGACTCATACCGCGCGTGTAAAAGTTAGGCACACGCGTGCCTCTTTGATAAAAGACGTAATCCGTCCACGGAAGCAGGCTCTTGCCCGTGCGAGGGTCGCGCTGGCGCACAAAGCTGTCCATCTCCGTGAAAGGCAGGCCGTCAACCTTAATCACGACGAGGCGCTTTGTCTGAGCCGTCGAAGAGGAATGAGCAAAGAGGATGCAAATGATGGAGACAAGCAGAAGAGAGAACGATACACACTTGCGCAGAATGGAAGCGAGATGAAAGCAGCTTCTACAGACGCTTTCATGCTTCTCAGCTTCTACCGCTTGCCGTGTCATTCTTTCGCTGTGCCGTATTCTGGTCTTGTCGCAGTATGATTTTTCGGTGCCTGCGCATCCAGACTTCCCCATATCGCTCTTTTCCATCATTGGTTGATGACACTCGTGATGGCTTTGACATCCGATGGCGCAATACGCTGTGCTTCACGCACGGCGAGCCGCAGGTACTCTGCGCTCAGCTCGCGCCAGCGCGCTTCCGTCTTCTGGTCATTGTAGATGCGCAGCAACTCTGACTTGGCCGTCTCGTTGTTGATAAGATAGAGACAGCGAAGCGCAAGGGTGCGTGCTTCCTCATCCTTCGTCTGCGCGAAGATTCTGGCAGCCGCCTGTGCCGTCTGGCCGTCTGCAAGCGCCCCGTTTTCCGAGACGAATTGAAGCGCGCGACGCACATCATCCATGTTGTAGACGACTTCGACCTGCGGTGTACGGCGCGCGACTTCTCGCAGGAAGCGGCGGTTGTAGGCCATGCGGCGCACTCTGTCGAGACGGTCATCGAAATCCGGCGTTACCTTTGCGCGGCGCGTGTAAAGACCAAAGCTCAGGATGTTGCCGAGGCGCGTTACGACCTTCGCAGCCTGGCCTCGCTTCTCATAACTCGCCAGCTCTTCGCGCCGGTCGCGCTCCAGCCTTGCAGGCAACCCGTCGGGTCTCTGAACGTAACTCATCAATGCGCGATACTGATCGAGCGCAATTCCTGCTTCGGCCTCCATGCCGTTTTCGCGCGGGTTTGAAGAGACGCGCTCAAGACGGCGGCTAATCTCGTCTCGAAATTCCGGGTCGAGCGAAGCATCCAATGAGAGAAGGAGCTTTAACTGCGAATAGGTTCTGAGCCGCGAAGGCTGGTTGATGTCCATGCCGCGCCGACCCACCACGAAATCATAAACCGTGCGCGAGAGAAAATATGGAATGTCGCCAAAGCGCGAGAGCGAGAGAACCGTGCGGGTTATATCTTCCAGCACGCGGCGCGAGGTTTCGCGCCACTTCGGATTCATCCCGTCACGAAAGTCTACGAGCAGGATGGGAATCTTCGGATGGTCAAGCCCGTAAATCGCCAGCGGTATCATCTGCACGGGACGAGCGCCGGGCGTCTCAGGCGAAACTGCTCGATTGTCAGCATCGAAGTAACGCGTCTCTACATAGCCGTTCCAGTAGCGCAGGCGGTCGTCGCGCCACGGGTTGGCTATGTTAAGAAAGCGAGATTTGAAGGGGCGGTCTTTGTACGACACAAGGTCTGGACGAGCGACCCACACAATCGCATGCGTGGCGCTGCCGTCAGGCAATTCAAGAGGCTCGAAGTAGAGCTTCTCGGATTCTGCGCGCTGGCGCAGCAACTCCCAGTTATGGCCGCGTATGTCATTGGTTAACGTAGTCTCTTTGGCATAGACGCGCTGTAGGAAGATGTCGTCAACGAGGCCGCCAAGGGTTTTTTCCGTGAGCATCAAGCGCGCCTGTATGTCACGCATCTCGTCGGAACTGAAGACAGGCTCGACGCCGCTCGCGGCTTCGTAAAGAGAGAGAATCGCCAGCGCGCGTGTCACATGCGCCTTACGATAATCGTCAAGGTTGCGGCGGTAGCTGCGCGACGCGGCCTTCAGAGGAAAGCCGTAAGAGTCCAGAAAAATATTCTGTAGCGCTGACCAGAAAAACTTGTTCCAGACTTCGCGGTCTGTTTTTGCCAGATCGATAATCGGCGGCGGAGCATCTTTCCGTGATGCGCTTGTGCGGTTGCCTGCGCGGCTGTAAAGGAAGGGGACTCCGGAGGCCATGCGTTGCAGGAATGTTGGCCGTGTGTAGGTCAGCATCCAGACATAGCGCAGGCGGTCATTTTCGGGGTCGTTGTCGCCCAGCGTATCGCGCAGGACAGAGACCAGGGGGACTTCACCCGCCTGTGTCTTTTCACGCGGTAAGCCGTCGAGCCTGCCGAAGATGGTCAAAAGCTCAGCCCCGCCTGCGACCGGCGTGCGCTCAAGACGAAAAAGCTGCTCAACCTCGTTAGTAGAAGAAGAGGACGGGGCGCTCTCAATAGATTGAGCCGCGAGCCTGAGTTGCAGGGCAGGAGATAGAGCAAGGAGGATAGCAAACGAGATGAGCGCGCTGCGAGTTACGCGAAACGGTCTAGAGAAACTCTTCATCAATCAAGCCGCTTCCTTTTCCCCTCCAACTATAAAGCTCCTGTTGGAGCAAAACAACTGCACTGCGATCTGCCCTGACCGAGCGCAGCCACCGCAAATTTAACGCTCATTATAGCGGCGAAAAAAAGCATGGCAAGAGTTATGCCAGTTTGCTTTAGAAGTCTAGAGTCTCAGAGTCTGTAGTCTGGAGTCAAAAGAAAAGGTTCTTGTTTTGACTCCAGACTACAGACTCTAGACTCTAGACTTTGTATCGCACCGTACATATGTGACACATTTTAGATTGTCACAAATATTCGCCGCAAATCCCCTTGCGATGAAGACGCGCCGGGAAAAGTTGCCGTTAACAATTCACCGGCCAGGATTTCGTGCGACGATTTCGACCGGCGCTTTATCCAGCACAAAGATTTTCACGGACTGAACTTCGCCGAGCGAAACTGTAGCGGCAGGCGCTAGCCTCGTCTCAAGAGCCGAGATGAATGCATCGTTCGTCAGATAACGGCGGCCTCGCGCCACTATAACCACGTCGCCAGCACCCATAGCCTTCATAGCTTCTTCGTCGGAAAGCGAGACGGAGACGAGGTCGCTGCGCCCGGCAACGCGTGCATAGTAGTCGAAAAGCCCCGGCGTCTCGCTCGCCACGCGCGCACCCGGTCTTGACATGCGTGCAACCTCCTGCGCCGTGTTGCGCACGCTCGCGTCGTAAAACTCGTCGTGCGGAAAGTAGCTGCCCACCTGCGCAAGCCCTTCGCCTAGAGCGTTGGTGTAAAGACGATAGTACGGCAAGGCGCTCGCGGCAGCGCAGACGACGGCGGTGAGAACGAACGCAATCAGACCTGCACGAGCCATCGCGCCAATTCTTTCATTCTTAAACGCAGCGCTCAGAGAGCGTGCCAGCGATTGGGCGACGAAGTGTAAGCCTATGGCCGCAGTAATCAACACTACGGGCAGCGCCGTTGTGAAGTAGCGCGTGTACTTCCCGCCCATAAACGTGAAGGGCATGAACCAGTACAGCATCCAGAAGAATATGAAGAAGCGACCGTCGCCGAGCCGCTTGCGGAAAAGAAGCGGAAGCCCTATGAGAAACGCCGCCAGCGTCGTCAAAGGAAGCTTGATTCCCATGAAGACATAGTAGAAATACCACGGCATGCCCTTCAGCCAGAGCGACATCTGGTTCAGGTAGAGCGTGCCCATGAACTCGTAGCTGCCGTGGCCTATGCGTTTCTCACCGGCAAAGATTCGCATCTCGTGCCACGTGCCCGGAAGCAGGATTGTCGGATTGCAGACGAGAAAGACCGCTCCCATAACGGCGAAGAAGATTAGAAACCTCTTTTTGCCCATGCGCCAGCGCGTCTGAGGGATGCCCTGAAAGATGTAGTAGTAGCTGACGCCCACGGCCATCAGGTGCGGCATATACTTTGAAGCCATCATCGCACCGTAGCTCGCAGCCGTAGCCCAGTAAAGCGGCTCAGGGTTTCCCTTGGATTCCGCAACGCGCTGGCTTTTCAACCAGAAGACATTTGCCAGCAGAAAGAAGAAGAGCAGGAAGGTGTCTTCTTTGGCGATGCGATTGAAGCTTATTGCCGTCGGGTCAAGTGCCCAGAGCGCGGCACTGATGAGCGCTATCTCCGTGCCGAAAAGCTCCGAGACGAGCAGGAAGATTAGAAGCGCTGTGGCAGCGCCGAAGATTGTGCTCGGCAACCTCAAAGCGGTCTCGGTTGCGACCTGAGCCGAAGGGTGTCCGGCGGCGAGAGATGATGCATTCCAGCGCTCGGCTGCGACCACACTCATGGTCATGAGCGCTTTCATCAAAAAGGGATGCTCGCCGTTGACGGACGACAATCCATGACGACGATACTCTTCAACAGCCTGTAGCTTATTCAGCTCATCTTCGCTCAAGCCTTCGGCACTCAGTTGCGCTGCGCGAAAGCCGAAGCCGAGTAGTGTGATTATGGCAAGCGCTGCCAAGATGAGCGTGCGGCTTCTAATCTGCAAACCGCGCTTCTCGAAAAGCTCCGGTCTGATTCTGGCTGTAATGACGGTTTCTGCTGATGCTGACAAAACTGAATTCCTGCTCCCTCGTGCCTGAACGGGTATTAGAGCAACGTCACATAAAAATTGTTGCCAGCAAAAGCTCTAAACCGAGCGGAGCAGGGGCAGGCAACAAAGAGGCTAGGTTAGCGTTTTCGGAGCGCGCTGTCAAAAGTGAAGAAGAGGTTAGAGGTCAGAGGCTAGAGGTTAGTAAACGGAGCTACTAACCTCTAGCCTCTGACCTCTAACCTCTCGTTTTTGCCTTCTTATCGCGCAGAATTTGCCGCTGCGCCGCCTGAGCGCGTGCCCGTCTGATTGGCGTTGCCGTTCTCGTTCTGATTACCATCTGCCGCATCGGGTGATTGCCATCCGGCGCGCTGCAAAAGCGTTAAGGCATAGCGTATGGGGACGGCGTGATTCGAGGCAGTGTTTTCCGTGAAGACTTCAAAATTGACGCCAATGACGCGTCCCGACTGGCCGAAAAGTGGAGAGCCGGAGCCGCCCGTGGCGGTCGTAGCATCGTAGACAATCAGACGTGAATTGGAATCAAGGTCTGTAATGTGCCCCTGTGTCGTCAGGGGCTGGATGCGCTTGGCCTGAGAAAGATAGTTGAGCAGGGATTCAACGGAAGAACCGTAACGCGCTGTGACGCTCATCCTTTCAGCATCATTTAGAAGCGCAAGGATGCGATCCGGCCCATTCGGATAGCCCATGAGCACCACTTGCTTTCCGACTCCCACCCCATCATCAGAACCCTTATCGAGCGGAAGCAGGGGAACCCCCACCGGCAAATCTTTCAAATCGAAGGTGCAGACGGCCAAATCTTCCTGCTGCGAAGACATCTTGTATTTGAGCGTGATGGGCTGCGGCACGTCCGGGAAGAAGGCCATAATCTTCTTCAGGCGCGGCACAGCCTGTACGGTCGTATTCAAGGTCAGGATGCCTTCATCCGCGAGCCACGGCTGGGCTACGTGGCGATTGGTCAGTATAAACTCGCCGCCCACATAAAAGCCTGTGCCTACAAATTCGCGCTCGTAGATTGCGCCCTTGCCTTCAGGTGTCAACTGCGTAGGGTCATTGGTGCTTTGAGTCCCGGCGGCATCTTCGCTCGACTGCTCTGGATAACGAAGCGGGCGGCCAGTGCCTTTTTCGACAAAATAATAGGTGCCGGTAAGCAGGCACACTCCGCGATGATATTTCGTCCATATAGTCGGAGCAAACGAAAGGCTCTTCACAAACTCGTCGTTCTTCTCGCTCAGCCCCCTAATCTGCCCGCTCGTCTGCGCGACATTATCCCTCATCTCCTTGAGCTGGCGATTCTGCTCGTCGATGATGCGACGGCTCGTCTGAAGCTCCCTGTACATGGCGAAGCCTATGTAGAGCATGCCGCCGACAAGGGCTAGAGCGATTGCCAGTGTGACCAGCTTGGTGGTGATGCTGATCTCGCGTACAAGCTCGCGCGTGAATTCGCGCAGGAAAACTTTAGCGTCGTCGCGGCGCGCGGTGGCGGCGGATTCCAAGGCCGCGTGCTCTATGAAGGGTGCGACGTGAGTATCATTGCGCGTTCCGGGAACGAGAGCCGAGAGTCCGCCGACGGAAAAGAAGGTCAGCATCACGTTGTAAGAGCCGACGCGTATCTCGTCGCCGTCATTCACACGGCTATTGGAAACGATAGGCTCGCCGTTGTGCGTGATGCCGAGCGTGGAATCATAGCTCTTGAGGCGATAATGGCTGTTGGCTCTTACAAGCTCAAGAATCGTGCCTTCGATGGGGACTTCGGAAGCGGGAAGACGAAGCTCACACCCCGCATGTGAGCCAATGCGGATGCGGTCACTGGTGAGCACTTCAGTATGCTTTCCCAGGCCAGCTATAACGTGAATTACTAAACCATTAGCCATAAAGGGGCAAAACTCTAAAACCGGAAACCGCGTATATCAAGAGCGACCGCCTCAAAGCGTAACCGCTTTCTACCTCTCATCCTGCGGTCACGAGCGGGGCGGTCACCTCTAAAAGCAATATTACAATAGAGCGAGGAAAAAGTAGAAGTAATAATGCAAAATTCAAAATTAAAAAGGCAAAAGCGAGGAAGACAAGCTCCCTAACTTTTGCCTTTTTAATTTTGAATTTTGCCTTGTGCTTATGCCGCGCTGGCCGCTTCCTTGGGCTTCCAGCGAAGAATGGGCTTGCGCGCGGCTGCTGCTTCATCAAGGCGGCCTATGCGCGTAGAGTGGGGCGCATTGATGACCAGCTCTGGATTTTCCAGAGCCTCGCGCGCAATCGAGCGCATGGCGTCAATGAACTGGTCAAGCTCCTGTCGTCCTACGGATTCCGTAGGCTCAATCAGCATAGCCCCCTGCACAATCAGAGGGAAGTAGATGGTCATCGGATGAAAGCCGTAATCAATCAGGCGCTTGGCGATGTCGAGCGTGTGAACCCCTTTGCGCGATTGTCGCTTGTCCGTGAAAACGACCTCGTGCATGGGCGGCGCTTCAAAGGGCTTGTCATAATCGCTCGTTAGTCCCTGCGCGATGTAGCGCGCGTTCAGCACAGCAGCTTCCGTCACTTCGCGCAGCCCTTCTGCGCCGTGCGTCAGGATGTAAGCAAGGGCGCGCACCATCATGCCGAAGTTTCCATAGAAGGCTTTGACGCGCCCGATTGATTGCGGGCGATCAAAGTCCAGACGGAAAGCATCAACGGCTTTCACTACGCGCGGCACGGGCAGAAACGGCTCCAGTTCTTTGGTGCAGCAGCAGGGGCCGCACCCGGGGCCGCCTCCGCCGTGCGGAGTAGAAAAAGTCTTATGCAGATTGAGATGTATGACATCCACGCCCATGTCGCCGGGACGCGCAACGCCGACCAGCGCGTTCATGTTCGCGCCGTCCATGTAAACGAGTCCGCCTGCTTCATGCACTATCCGGCAAATCTCTCGAATGTTCTTTTCAAAAAGCCCCAGCGTGTTCGGGTTCGTCAGCATGAAGCCCGCAACGTCTCCATGCGCGCACATCTCGCGTAGGTGCTCAAGGTCTGTTAAGCCTTCCGAGGTGGAGCGAATCGCCTTGACGGTAAAGCCCGCGAGCATGGCTGAAGCAGGATTGGTGCCGTGCGCAGAGTCCGGGATGAGCATCGTGCGACGCCTGGCGGATTCATCACGACCATCGCGCGCATCTATGAAGGCGCGAATCATCATCACGCCGGTCATCTCGCCGTGAGCGCCTGCGGCGGGTTGCAGTGATACGCCCGCAAGTCCGGTTATCTCCGAAAGATACTCCTGAAGCTCGTAGACGACTTCGAGCGCGCCCTGCGAATCGCTTTCCGCAACCAGTGGATGAAGATTGGCAAAGCCCGGAATGCGCGCGACCTTTTCATTCAGCCGCGAGTTGTACTTCATAGTGCAGGAGCCGAGCGGGTACATGCCAAGATCAATCGAGTAGTTCCACGTAGAGATGCGCGTGAAGTGGCGCACCACATCTACTTCGCTCACTTCGGGCACGCCCGCCAGATCGTCATCGCGTCGCAACTCTTGTGGGATGATTTCATCCAGCGGTGTTTCCTCTACATCGAGCGGCGGCAACATGTAACCGACGCGCCCTTCCTGCGAGCGCTCGAATATCAGGTGCTCGTTATGCGAAATATGCGGCGTGACTTTGTTAATTGTCATAAAAGTTCCAGGTTCCAAGTCCCAAATCCCATGCCTAATTCCCGGAGTCCCGCTGTTGACCTGGGACGTGGAACTTGGAATTTGGGGCTTCGGCTTTGAGACCTTCGACGAGCGCATCAATCTCTGCGCGCGAGTTGGTTTCGGTGACGCAAACCAGAAAGTCTGTGGCGCGGTCAGGGTAGTAACGGGAAAGCGCAAGGCCGCCCGTGATGTTCCGCTCGGAAGCCAGGCGAGAGAGAAGCTCTTCTGCCGGGACGGGAGCGCGCACGACGAACTCGTTAAAGCGCGGCGCGTTGAAGGGAAGCGAGTACCCTTCTATCTCGCTGATGCGGCGCGCAGCGTAAGCGGCCTTCTGCGCGCACTGCTTTGCCGTCTCCTCTATCCCGCGTCGCCCCATCGTCTCCATATAGATGGTCGCGGCGAGAGCTATCAAGCCCTCGTTCGTGCAGATGTTCGACGTGGCTTTCTCGCGCCGTATGTGCTGCTCGCGCGTCGCAAGCGTCAGCACGAAGCCGCGCCGTCCCTGCTTGTCATAAGCTTCGCCGACGAGACGACCCGGTATCTGACGCGCATACTTGTCGCGTGTGGCAAACAATCCGACGTAGGGGCCACCGAAAGAAAGCGGCACGCCGAAAGATTGTCCTTCGGCTACGACGATGTCAGCGCCAGAGGAGCCGGGCGAGCGAAGCAGGCCGAAAGAGGCCGATTCCGTCACGGCCACTACGAGAAGCGCTCCGACTGCGTGTGCGCGCTCGGCCAGCCCGGCAACATCCTCTATGCAGCCGAAGAAGTTTGGCGATTGAATGACGATGGCCGCCGTTTTATCGTCAAGCGCATTCAATGCCTCGGTAGATGTGCGCCCCGTTTGCTCATCTATGTCCAGCCGTTCAAGCTCCACGCCGTAGTGCTGAACGTAAGTGTCTGCGACCGCAAGGTATTCAGGATGCACAGCCGAAGAGACTATGACACGCTTGCGGCGCGTGATGCGCTCGCTCATCAGCACGGCTTCGGCCAGAGCGGTCGAGCCGTCATACATGGAAGCATTCGCCACTTCCATACCCGTCAACTGGCAGACGAGGGTTTGAAACTCGAAGATGGCTTGCAGTGTGCCCTGAGAAATTTCCGGTTGATACGGAGTATAGGCCGTGAAGAATTCGGAACGCTGTATGAGATGGTCAACGATGGTCGGAGCATAATGCGAGTATGCTCCTGCACCCAGAAAGCTGGGGCGGGAGGCCGCAGGGTTGCGCGCGGCCATCTGCTGGAACTTTTCAAGCAGCTCCATCTCGGAGAGCGCGTCGGGAACGCGAAGCAGTTCCTTAAGGCGTATGTCTGCCGGGATAGAATCGAAGAGCTGTTCGGCGCGCTCAAGACCGACGGCACGCAGCATCTCTTCGCGTTCGGCGGGCGAGTTAGGAATATAACGCAACTTTTATTCTGTCTCCACGCTGGTAAATTCTTCGTACTCGACGGCTGATAGCAGGCTGTCAACTTCACCGGGATTGCTCATGCGCATACGAATCATCCAGCCCGTGCCGTAAGGGTCTGTGTTGACCTTTTCCGGTTCGTCGTTAAGCGACTCGTTGACCTCGACGACTTCGCCGGAGATGGGCGTGAAAATCTCCGAAACGGCCTTGACCGATTCGACAGAGCCGAAGGATTCGTGAGCCTCGAACTTTTCACCCGGCTTCGGCAGTTCGACATAGACGACATCGCCCAGCGCATGCTGTGCGAAATCCGTGATGCCTATGACGGCCACGTCGCCCTCGACCCTGACCCATTCGTGATCTTTGCTGTAATGTAAATCCTCTGGTACGTTCGCCATGAATCTCTCCCTTAAGTGAGCAGTGAGCGGTAAGCAGTGAGCAGTAGAGACGAAAAGCTTTTGACTGCTTACTGCTCACTGCTTACTCTTTTTTGCGTTTATAAAAAGGCGTCGGCACAACTCGCGCGCCGACGGCGCGACCGCGCACGTCTATCTGAATCTCCTGTCCCTCTTTGGCGAATTCTACGGGGACGTAGGCGAGACCTATGTTCTTCTTCAAGAAGGGCGCGGGGCTGCCCGATGTGACCTGCCCGACGCGCTCGCCTCCAATTAAGACATCCTGATGGTCACGAGCAATGCCGCGCTCGGTCATCTCGAAGCCGACCAGACGGCGCTTGACGCCCTCCTCCTTCTGCCGGGCTAACGCTTCGCGCCCGGTGAAGTCGCCCTTGTTGAGCTTGCAAATCCAGCCGAGGTTGGCTTCCAGGAGCGTGGTCGTCTCGTCAATGTCGTTGCCGTAAAGAGCCATCGCGGATTCGAGCCTGAGCGTGTTGCGCGCAGCCAGGCCGCAAGGTGCAACGCCGTCCGTTTCGCCGTAACGCCCGGCCTCAAGCATCTTGTTCCAGAGCTGCTCCGCCTTGTCGGCGGCTGCGTAAACTTCAAAACCGTCCTCGCCCGTGTAACCCGTGCGCGAGACTATGGAGGGAACGCCGTTCACCAAGCCTTCTTGAAAATGGTAGTACTTGATTTCGGAAAGCTGAAGGTCTGTCAGAGTCTGTAGAATGCTAAGCGCGTCCGGGCCTTGAAGAGCAATCTGGCAATATTCCGCGCTCACATTTTTAAGCTCTACGTCCTCGTCCTTTTTGTGCGACGTAATCCACTCCCAGTCCTTCTCTGTAGTCGAAGCATTGACGACCAGCAGTAGATGATCGGGCGCGAAGCGATAGACGAGCAGGTCGTCAACCACCGTGCCTTCCGGCGTGGTCAGCGCGGAATACTGCGCCTGACCGTCAACGAGCTTCGATGCATCATTGGAGACGATGCGATTGACGAAAGGGATAGCGTCCGGCCCACGCACGCCAATCTCGCCCATATGCGAAACGTCGAAGAGTCCGGCGTGTGTGCGCGTGCGCAGGTGTTCTTCGACCGTGCCGAGCGGATACTGTACAGGCATATCCCAGCCGCCGAAATCCACCATGCGAGCACCAGCGCTGCGGTGCGCCTGATTAAGCGGGGTTTGTTTAAGCTGCTGAGGCGTAGCCACCTTGCGGTCTCCTACACACTGATAGGGCAAAAGATATGCAGAACTGGAAAACTAAATGAATGAAATGGCAAACTAGCACGCTGCGCGCGAGATGGTCAAGCGAGCGAAGGATGGATGAGAAGTAGGAGGTGTAGCGACTAAAAGTCGCCTTCGCGGACGTTCACCTTTTGGAGGACAAAGACGACGCGCATGGTCTGCGGTCGCTTGTCGTAAGAGGCAGGGACAAAGGCAGGGCCTTCCCTGAGTGCGTTCTGGAATTCATCCAGCAGGCGGCGGTCGCGCGGGGCTTGCACAACGTCTGCCAGCGAGGCGCGTCCGTTGCTGAAGACATCTGTGACGACCACCATATCGTCGTCTTTGTCGCGCTTATCACGGGTTGGCGTCCATGCCAGAGCCGCAAGTGCTCCGTTCGGATTCAAGCTCGGAGACTCGACCCCGACCGCAGAGCGTCTGGCCGCAAGGCTCTCAGACGTAATCGGCTTGGTGATGTCATAGCCTTCATCCGCACCCTGGATGTAGGTGATGCGGTAGGTGGTGGCAAACGATGGGCGCGTCGCGAGGTCGAAAGTGCGAAACGCCATCAGCGACGAGCGCAGCGCCGTGAACATCAGTATAAAGAGAAGGCAGGACGCAAACATGCCGACCGTGTAGGGCATCACGCGCGGTTGCAGCCAGCGCATGAAGCTGATGCCGAAGGGAAGCCGGGGTTGTCTGAGCACAGCTCCGGCTTCAATTAGAAGAGCGTCGTTGATGGAAGCAATTAAATCGGGCGGAGGCAAAGGGCGTGTGAGCGCCGACATGTCGCGCACGAGCGCGCGCGTCGCCGCCAAATCTTCGCGGCACACGGGACAATGGCGCAGATGCTCGTCACACGCCGCACGCGCGGGCAGAGACAATTCATCATCCATGTAGGACGAGAGCGCCTGTTTTGTCTCTTCACAATTCATAAAAGCAGTGGTCAGAGGCTAGAGGTTAGAAATTAGTTTCAGTCTTTTACTGACCTCTAACCTCTAGCCTCTGACCTCTATCGTTTGAGCGAATGGCTGGCCGACCCCGGCTGCTCCCTACGTTTGATGTAAGGAAGCAACTCTACGGCCTCTGAATGAGCCACCAAAAGGTTTCCGGTTAGATGAGAGCGGGAATCAAGAACGGGTGTTGCTGGCCGCGTTTCAAATTCGCTCGCATCTTCCAAAAACTTCCGGCCTCCCAACCAAAAACCGTCTTCGTCACTTCGACCCAATTGGCACCGAGTTTGTTGTGAAGCCGGGGCGGGTCAGCCATTCGCTTTCAAAGAGCCATCAGCTTTCAGCGTTCAGTATTCAGCTTTTGATTGATTTCAAATCTCGAAACTTGAAATCAGTCTTGAACAGATTCAAAAGCTGACGGCTGATAGCTGTCTGCTGAATGCTTGTTTACAAAGAACTTTCCAGCTTGCGTCGTAGCTCAAGGCGACCGCGCGCCAGTCTGGATTTGACCGTGCCGATGCTGATTTCCAGCGTGGCGGCGATCTCCTCGTAGCTTAATCCTTCAATATCGCGCAGGATGACGGCCTCTCTATAAGAACTGCCGAGCGAGCGGAGTGCCGTGCGCAGGCGCGACTCGCGCTCGCGTGCAAGGGTCGTCTGCTCCGGGTCTGCCTGCGACGTGTCACAGAGACGCAGGCCAAGTGGCTGCGTGTCGCCGTCCGCCGAAGCGTCTAGCGAGACCGTTTGCTCGCGCCGTCGTCTGCGCCACCACCGCCAGCGATTGCGCGCCTGGTTGATGGCAATCCGGTAAAGCCACGTCCTTAAATCAGCTTCGCCGCGAAACCTTGCGATTGCCTGGAAGGCGCGCAGGAAAGTTTCCTGCGTCAGGTCGCGCGCTTCTTCCGGGTCTTCGGTCAAGCGGTAGAGCAGGGCGTAAACTTCGCCGGAGCGGTCTTCGACCAGACGGTTAAAGGCCGCCGCTTCGCCCGCACGTAATCTTTCAATGAACTGAGCTTCGTAGCCTGCGCGAGCGTCCACCGGAGTCGCCGCAGCGACTTCGTCCAGTTCCGCGTGCCCGCGAAGGGCGATGGGCTCTCCGAAGCTCACTACTATCCCCCAGCGGCGGGGAGCCGGACATGCGACTTCACTGGCTTCCCGGACAGTCGAACCATTAGACACCGCCTCAAGACTGTTTGTTCCCGAAAAATTCTCACGCTTTTCAAAGCTTAATTACAATGGATTAGAAGGGGAGCTTCCAATCCCGACCGCTCTAAATCCTGTTTGCGCTCCATCCGTCGATTCTCATCATCTATTCGATGATAAAACTACGCCGGGGCGTTCGCAAAAGATTCCTGTTGACGAGGGCTGGGCAAAAGTGGCGCTTGGGCGCGAGCCTACCACGGCCTTGAAGAGCCGTCAAATCATACGCCCGACGCTCGGCTTGACAACCTCTCGCGCAGCCCGTTAGAGTGACTGATTCACTCTCCGAACGATAAAATGAACGCTCTTTACAATGCGTTCTTGCAAGAGGATAAGACGTGGCTAAATACAGTAAAAAGCGGCAGCGCGAGTTAAAGAAAGATCAGTTCCGCGATAAGACTTTGCAGGTTCTTGATCGCGTCGGCGACCGGCTTGAAGGAAGGGGACGCACCATCCTTTATGTTATCGCAGGGGTCGTGGCGGTCGCCATTCTCGCGGGCATCTTCTCATGGTGGAGCAATAAGAAGAGCCAGGAGGCTTCGCAGTCCTTGGGGCGCGCCATAGAAATCGCCTCTGCGCCCGTACAGGCGCAGCCCGTTCCCGGCTCGACGCAGCCTAGCTTCCCCACGGAGAAAGCCCGTGCAGAGCGTGCCGTCCAGGTGTTTCAAGCCGTCGCGGACAAGTATAGCGGCCAGACGCGCGAGATTGCGCGCTATTTTATAGCCGTCAACCAGTTGTCGCTAGACCGCAATCGCGGCCTAAACGAGCTTGATGCCCTCTCCAAGAGCAGCTACAAGGATGTCGCCGCGCAGGCAAAGTTCGCGCTCGCGCAGGCAAGGGAAGCGGACGGTCAAATGGATGCCGCCGTCGAAATCTACAAACAACTGGCGCAGGAGAGTAACGCGGCAATTCCAGCCGACACGGTCAACCTACGCCTCGCCTCCATCTACGAGAAGCAGGGCAAGACGAAAGAAGCCGTTGACCTGCTCTTCCAGATTGCAGACAACTCGCGTAAGGCGAAAGCTCCTGACGGCAAGCCGCTGCCTAAATCTTCAGCCGCGCGCGAAGCCGAGCAGAAGCTCGAAAAGCTGGATGCCGCGCGCTACGCCCAACTTCCACCCGAAGCTCCTTCCGATCTACCGCTCTCATAAGTCTAGAGAGTCTTGGGAGTCCTGAGAGTCTAGAGAGAAGAACGCTTCCGGCTCTCTAGACTCTCCAGACTCTCTGGACTCTCTAGACTTCTTCTTCCTATGGAGAATCTGACACATTCGCTCGTCGGTCTGGCTGCGGCTAAAGCCGGGTTGGAGCGATTGTCGCCGGGGGCGACTGTGCTTTGTGTTATTGCCGCCAATGCGCCGGATGCCGACGTGGTGACAACACGTTGGGGGAAATGGGTCTATCTGCATTACCATCGCGGGATAACTCATTCCATCGTAGGGGCGCTCGCGCTCGCGCTTCTTTTGCCGCTCCTGTTTTACGGCGGCGACAGAATAATCGCGCACGTTCGAGGCAGGCCGCACAGCTTTCGACTGCGCGGGCTTTTGATAGCTTCGCTGCTGGTGATGGCGACGCACCCTTTGCTGGACTGGACGAACAACTACGGCGTGCGCCCATTTCTACCCTGGAGCGGGCGCTGGTACTACGGCGATCTGGTCTTCATAATTGACCCGTGGTTCTGGCTCGTACTCGGAGGTGCATGTTTTCTTCTGACGGCGCGGGGCTGGTGGCGAACAGGTTTCTGGACGCTGCTCGGTCTGGTGACTACCTCCGGGATTATTCTGCTTCCGCTGAGAACGGGCGGGTCGCCGCTTCCTCTGGCCGTGCGCGTCGTATGGGTGATTGGAATCGTAGCGCTGGTCGTTGGTCGGCAGTTTCACTTAGATAAGCGCTGGGGCAACAAGATTGCAATTGCGGCTCTTTCGTTCATACTGGTTTACTTGGGCGGGATGTGGCTCATGCACGCACTCGCATTCAATCAGGCTTCGCAGTTGGCAAGCGATTTCGCGGCGACTCGCCGGGAGAAAGTACAAAGGCTGGCTGCCATGCCGTCGCTCGCAGACCCTACGCTCTGGCGCTGCGTGGCAGAGACCGATGGCGCTACCTTTCTTTTTAATTTAGACCTGAACGGGAATCCTGAGCCTCTTCATGATGTAATTCTGTATGAGAAGCCGTCAGGGCGTGAGGCTCAGGCGGTTGCAGCGGCCAGCCGCGACGAGCGTACACGCATCTTTCTTGGTTTCGCTCGCTTCCCCGTAGGGCAGACGCGCGGGGATTGTTTGACGGAAACGTTCGTCCAATTCGCAGACTTGCGTTACACTGAACCGGGAAGTAACGGTACGTTTTCACTTGAGCTTCCGGTCGAGTGCCCGCAGGAAGGCGTAGAGAAATAGTAGAAGTGACGAAGACTGCACAAATAGAACCGGCGGTTGCGGGCGCGTCCTCGAAGACTATCGCGCCCAATGCTGCGTACGCGCCCGTCATCACTGTGCGCTCGTCTCCGGGCGGGTACTTTGTAGCTACGCTCGCATTCTCATTCGTCGCTCTGCTTCTACTGCGCGCCTCTCTGGAAGAAGCGGCGATTGCGGCTCTCGTTTCCGCCTGGGTCTTTATCCCCGTCATAGCCTTCACAGACCGCATACGCGTTGAAGGACGCGTGCTCTCGCGCACAGGTCTTGTAGCCTTTCTTCATAAACTTCTCAAGGGACGAGCGCTCAAGCTGGATATTGATGAAGTCGAGCAGGTAGAGACTTATGCTGTGCGTATGCTGCGGCGCGGAGGCTCCGTGCGTTATCGCTATCGCAGCGAGGTCGTAGGGCGTGGCTTGAGCTTCACCTTTTCTTCCGGCGGGAACTATCGCCACATGGTGCGATGCCTTTTCGCGCTCGTCGGCGACGAAAAGCTGGATGCGCGCTCGCGCGAGCTTAGAGATTACTTGGCAGACCCTAAGAGCCTGCGCGAAATTATCAAGCTGCTGCGCATCGCTCCAACGTCTGTGCTCGAAGACGCTCTGACGAATTTTCGTCTGCGGGAGAAGAAGAGCAAAGATGGTGCGCTGGCAGATGAATCGGGCAAGCTCTCATCTTCGGAGAAAGAGCGCGGGCAATTGCTGCGCGTTGCCGCCAATCAACTGCGCGCCGCCGGGCGTTTGCGCGAGGCGGCGGAAGCCTTTCGACGTGCGTTGATAGTCACGCCGCAGGACGGCTGGCTGCTCTACGAGTTTGCGCGCTTCCTGCGCTCACAGGCGAGCGCGCTGTCCGACGCACGTCTTCTTTCCCGCTCGCGCGCCGCATTGAGACTGGCCGCGCGCCACGGGCGAGAGGATGCGCAGCTTCTGGCGCGTATTGCCGAAAGCTGCTTCGAGTTCGGAGACATCAACAGAGCCGCGCGCCTGTTTCGGCTGGCGCTTGATTTGCAACCACGCTCCTATCGCGCAGAGACCGGACTGGCAGAGGTTGCCTTGAGGAACGGCAAGCTGGCACACGTCATCCATCACTACCAATCCGCCACGCGCATTGCTACAGATGAAGCGACGGCACGCTACGCTCGACGCGAGGCGGATTACTACGCGCTACTCAACGACGACGACGAGTATCTGACATTGGAGTTGAAGCGCATCAACTGGCTGCAAACACTTCAGAGCGTGCGACGAATGAGCGCACGCATCATGCTCGCAAGTATTCTTTTTGCCTTCGGCGGCGCATACGTCGGAGGCTTGGGCGACGATCTCTCGGCTATAGGCTGGTCGCTCGCCGCCTCGTCGCTCGCCGCCTGGGTCTCCACACATCTACTCAGCAAGCTCCTCTTGCGAAGACGCCGCCCGAATCCGGTTGAATAGAAGATAGACAATCAACCCGGTCATGCGTTACAGGAGCCTGGTAGAACACAACCGGGCTTTAGTGACACACAACTTGACTCCAGTTACCTACAACTGCGCTTCAGTTTATACGCAACCGGCACTTAGTTGTGCATAACTATGGAAAGTTATGCACAACTTTGATTCAGTTATTACTAACTAGAGGCTGGTTGCGTATAACTTTACTTTAGTTATGCTTGACTTTGCTTTGGAATTGCGATTTTACGCTTGAAAATTATTATATCGGGTGCCAGAATGCCGATTCCAGACGCGAAAACCTCGCTTGCGAGCGGCTAATTTACAAATTTCTTTGGCAAAATCGCGTTTCCGGTCGAATCCAGGGCGGTGAGGCGTGACATCCGGGCAGTCTCAAAGCTCGTACTCACGTAAATTGCGTCAATAAAGAGTCTCGTGCCTCACAAGCACGACATAAATTAACCGTCTACCCGTGCGCCATCACAAGCGCACAGAAAGGAATCCTTACAATGCCTTCAGGCCCTAAAAGCACCGAAGATAGGATTGCTAGAATACTAAATGCATGGCAGGAGCTTGCGTCCGGTAAATCATTCGGCGGGATGACGCGCGCACAGTTCGAGGCCATAACCGCACCGTCACTGGCCGCACGCCAGCGTATAGACGATCTCGAAGACCAACTTAAACAAGCGAAGGCCGACCGTGACCGGGCCGACGCTGAAGCAAACGCGAAAGCGCAATTGGTAGTCGCAGGCGTCGTAGGCGACCCGACCGAAGGCCCCGACAGCGCCCTCTACGAAGCCTTCGGATATACACCCAAGCGCGAGCGCAAGAGCGGTCTCACTCGCAAGCGCAAAAAATCAGGTGAGTGACACGACAACAGACGCGTCTCTAGATGGTAGAGCTTAGCCGGGCAATTCACGGCGCTTCTCTATTTATCTACACGCCAATAGACAAGAGCCACACTGAAATAACCTTCAGTGTGGCTCTCATTTTGGATGTCTATTCCCTTTAGCGCGAGGTCAGAAACACATCCCAAGCCCAGCGCCCGACCTGTGCATCCTGTTTATCTTTAACCTTCGCTCGGTAACGAAACTGATTCCCATACTGGTCAACTCTCTTCGACTCATTGTAATCCAAATCCAACTTCGCTATACCGAATTCCCCTAGCTTGTGCAACTCATCCGGCTCTGAAATTCCGTTGTGGTTCATGTCCTGCCACAACCTCAAGCTAGAAAACACTGCATCTCTCTTATTGATTACACCGTCACCGTTGCCGCCGCCTTCGGGCCTGTCAAACCCTGCCAGCGCCAGAAAACCGTTGGGTTCACTTGACGGCGGTTGCTGCGTCAAGTTCCCGAACAACTCCAGCCCGTTATCAATCGTGCCGTTGCCGTTACGGTCAAGCGCGAGCCAGGCATTGGTCGAGCCTGGTGCCGTCCAGGAAACCTTGACTTTCGTTCCCAGGTTATAAAAATCGAACCACACCCCGTCACCAGCATTCGTCATCCGAAATCCAGACCCGTCCACGTCAACGATGATGGGGCTTATAAGATAAGGTTGGCAGCAGCTTCCCGTATTGATATAGCCACCCGGACAGCCGCTCTGAGGATAGCTGCAATAATCAATAGCCGTCCCGTTTCCTCCTTCATTGCACTCTGTGTTCGGACAAGGCGGCAGCGGTTGGTATTGATCTATAGAACTCACGCTACCTTGGTCGCAGTTCGTAATGTTTAGGGGCAGGTTATCGCCTTGATCGTTAAGGCCGCACTTTCCGTTCATTACACTCACCCTTGCCGACTGCCCACCGCAAATGGCATTCATATTCGGTACGGGCATGTCATCCAGTCCCATCGTATGACCGATTTCATGGAGCATTACTTTCTCGACAACAGTGTCGTAGCCGGATTGACTTTGGTCATAGAGGTTGGTGTTATTGAGATCAATTGTAGTGGTATTGCCGGTTACTATACCGTTGCTGGTTCTAGTAATAGCGGAACTGGCAGGGCCGCCGCCCGCCGACCCAACTTGAACCGTAAAATTAGCTGGGTGGCTCGCGTTAGCTGGTTGAAATTGGACGCCCGAACTATTGGATTGGTTAGCGGCGTTCCACTTATTGAAAGCTGAGATTGCCTGCGTCCTGGCTAAACCGGATAACGCGCTAACGTCGTAATAGACTACCGCGTACGATGTCCAACCCTTAATCGTTGAGTCTAGCGGCGGATTACAACTCTGAGCATCAAGACTCCTCAGTACTGAGGAATCGGAGGTCAGTAACATTACCATCAAAAGCGCCAGCCATCCGAAGAAGTTTTTTGAAAAGGGTTAAGGGGGTAGTTTATTCATTTGTCACTCCCCTACTTGGTAGACCTGTCGGCAACGATAGCTATTCTCACATCGCTGATGAAAGATGCTGCGTCTTTATCAATCCGTGGAGCATCAGGCGCTTCGGTAAGCAGCTTTACGCTTTTATTGTCAACTAGCTCGAAGCTGCCCTTATTGTTCACGGCATGGTAAGCACCAGTTGTTGGAATATATTTCAGAAAGAGCAGATAACGTCCGCCGATTGCGAGCGGCTTAAAAACCCTGTCTCTCGCGGTCACGACCCGGCCTTCAAGTAAGATTCTGCCGCCTGGCCTAGTTACCACGATGCTGCTTTGTGACTGAATGTTATTGCTGCCGTTGTCCTTCAATACTTCTTCAACCGCGACATCGTAGTCTGTAAAAACAAACGAGCCGTTCTCAGTAAGCTGAGAAGACTTATTCGTGACAGTGACGATTACAACGGCATCTGCACTGCTTGCGAGATTTTTAAGGAAAGCCTCTGACGATGAGGGGCGTCCTCCGGGAGACAGCTCGGGTAGGGCTGGCATTACCGTGATTATCAATTCATTACTCGCATTGTTCTCTTCTTTGTTAAGCAGGTCGAGTAACTTTCCATTGCCCTTATAATCCTTGTACAGCTTGCTATGTTCTTTTTGTTGAGCAGACATAACTCCCTGCTGCACGGGCGTTGCGGCTTCTGCCTTTGAGCCGGAAGCTCCCTGGCTCCAGCCACGCAATGAGGTGATAGTGATTGTCCCTGCTATAGCTAATGCTGAGGCGAGAAGGAGCAAAACTTGTTTTCGCATATAAGCCTCCTTTGGTGGAAGAGCGTATCAATGTCAAGACCATTAAGCGAGGACGGCATTGGAGAGCACCAAAGGCCAACGGAAATGGGAGTATTCTCAAGACATGAAATAACAATCAACGAGTTGCTATATACGCCTCTTCATTATCGCTGTCAACAATAATTCAATTGGCCGAAACGAAGGTTTATTGGCCGATTCGATGATTTAGAGCACAATCAAATATCTTCTGACCGAAAGATTTGCTCAGCTCATGCTTGACTGAATCAGCACACAGCTATTGTGATAGCGAATTATAGAAAAAGAAGGGCGAGAGGTGAATCTATCACTTCTCGCCCTTAAATTTTTCCTCTGGTAACTTCTCGCCCAAACGAGCGCGATTAGCCCGTGATGTCGCCGGGCGTGGCCTTCCTGGCTTTTGGTGCGGCGGCCTTCCTGGCGGCAGGCTTGCTCTTTGGTGCAGTGGAAGCGCGCTTTGTGTTCTTGGTCGTTTGAGCCTTCGGCTCTGTGACCGATTCGACGATGACTGTGACAGCCGAAGCAGCATCGGACACAAGCTCGCTCACGCCTGCGGCTATGTCAGCCGGAATCTCGCGCACGGGCTGCGGGATGATGGTGCGCGCGGCCTGTTCGACAGCCGATGCGACCGCGTTGGTCTGAATCGGATGCGGGTTGAGAAATGCATCCCAGCGATAACGCGGGCGCTCCTCAGCCGTTTGGCTCAGGCGCTTGAAGACAAGGTCTGTGACCTTCTCGGTCACCCAGTTGTGATAGAACTCACCGACCGAGATAAGCTCTGCATCGGGCGCTGGATTCATGAAATCAATGGCGTAAGGGATGCCGTCCTTGATGGCGAACTCCACCGTGTTGAGGTCGTAGCCCAAAGCGGTGCAGAGCGTGCGTACATCCTTTGTGACGCGCTCTCGTAGCTCATCCGAGAGATAGTTCGGGTCGTTGATGTACTGCTCGCCGGAAAGATAAGCCTTGCGGGGATCATAAGGCATAATCATCACTTCTTCCTGCCCGACGCAGTAGCAGCGCACGAACTGGTCGAAGTCTATGAACTCCTGCAAGGTCATGCAGAGCGTTCCCGTCTGATCGTACTTGAACCAGAGTTCTTCCAGAGTATTCACACGCTCTACGTTCTTCCACCCGCCGCCGTCAAAGGGCTTCATGATGGCCGGGAGTCCCACGTAGTCAACAATGGCCTGCCAGTCGAGCGGGAATTCCAGATTGCGAAGCGACTCGGTGACGATGCCTTCTATGTAATCCTTTTGCGGGAGCAGCACCGTCTTCGGAATGGCGACACCCAGCTTGGTTGCCAGCGCGTAGTTGAAGAACTTGTCGTCGGCTGACCACCAGAACGGATTGTTGATGATGTATGTGCCTTCGAGCGCCGCGCGCTTCATGAAGGCGCGGTAGAAGGGAACTTCGTGCGAGATGCGGTCGATGATAACGTCGTACTTGCGGGCTTCGTCCAGCCGTACGCCCCCCACTTTGACCAGCTCCGCTGTGACATTACCCTGCCCGCGCTCGTTGATTGTGCGAATGAGTGCCTCTGGAAACGTCTGCTCGCGCCCGACCAGAATGCCTACTCTCTTCATAACTCTATATATCCTTTCTTCTTCGGTCTCACGCTCACCGGGAAAGCACAGAGCGCGTCGTTTGATAATTGCTGCTTAAGCGAAAATATCGCCTGTAATTAGGTCAACCACTCAGATAGCGACGAAATCCAGGGCATTTAGAAACCTTGAACTCTACCGCCCCCGTGCAGACTTGTCAATGCGCCAATCGAGGCAGGCATCCCTGTAATCCATCTGCCGCATCAATAATTATCGGCCTCAACAAAGCCCTGGCTTTTCGTGTACAGGCACTTTTAATATCGCTGTGTTACAATCTTTTGAATCGAATGGCCTGCTGCTCCCGTTTTAGCCGTTCACTCATATATCATCTCGAAGGAGAATTTTTCAGACTTGCTGCGACGCTACAAATATTTCGCACCCGCTCTGGTGCTGCTTGCCCTGTTTCTGCCCCAATCATTTACGGTTGCGCTCGGCGCTCAGGCTACAGGCAATACTCAGCAGCAGACGAAGAAGGACGACAAGAAGAAGGATACAGAGCAGCCGAAGAAGGTGGCTGCCCCCAAATCCGGAGCAGAGTTTACGGCAGACCAGATTACAGAAGGCGTCCTGATTGTTTACGGCTCGCGCCCTGCCCTTGAGCAGATCAGGCGCAACGGCATCGAGCGCGGTCGCCTGACACGCATAGGCGCGGACGGGCGCACGGAAGAGGCTGCATATGAGCGCCGCTTTATTCGCGGAGCAAGCGCCGACAAGGACAAGGTACGTCTGGATCAGAAGCTGCCGACCATCGAATACTCGCTCGTTTATGGCGACGGTCATGTCTGGGGCATTATCAACGGCTCGGCCTTTACGCCGCGCGAAGACGCGACCACGGAATTTCAGGCACAGCTCTGGCACGGCTTAGACGCCCTCTTGCGCTACAAGGAGAATGGCTCGACTGTAGCGCTCGGCGGCAAAGATAAACAGAACGGCGTTGAGCTTTATATTATTGACCTGACGGATAAAGATAAGCGGCACACGCGTTATTACATCAGCACCAAGACATTGCGCGTGATATATCTGGAATACGAGGAAGGCGCGCAGGCAGCAGGCCGCTCGCCCGTCAAATACATACGCCGTTTCTACGACTATCGCCCGGCACAGGGCACGCTCGTCCCCTACCGCACGGTCTTTTTCGAGGACGGCAAACAATCGCAGGAGACGCGCGTTATGACCGTCACCTACGGCGTCAAGATGGAAGATTCCCTTTTCCAGAACCCGGACGCCCCGCGCACCGCGACTGCCCAACAATAAACAGAGCTGTAAGGACAGGTGCCGGGTGTCGGGTGTCAGGTGCCGGTAAAAGAAAGACAACTGGTTTTCTTTTACCG
>DASWQH010000039.1:0-64738 GCA_036403815.1 Pyrinomonadaceae bacterium
GAGTATCGCGGTTGGTGCGTAAGACGCTCTCATTTTCAAAGAAGCTGGAGAATCACATTGGAGCGATTAAGTATTTCATCTGTCACTACAATCAAGAGGTGATTCGTCTTGTCTAAGCAGCATTACTTTTTTAGCACTACCCTTTCTTTATTGGGGCGACCCTTTTTCAAGCTCTACTAACGCGTTTTTGTAAGCTTTGCTTCCCTTTCACCTGTGACCCGCTTGATAGACTTCTGAATAACCGGGGAAGCTGCCCCCAACTTCCCCGGTCACCTTTCCTCCTGTTGCTGACCAGTAACACTCCTAATGTCTGTCTTAAAGAATTAGAACTGTCACAATTGACAGGTTCGCCGTAGAAAAAGAGACAGGTACGACGGGGGATGAATCCACTTCGGCGCTGATGCTCAAACCGTCATTTTTTCAGCTAGGGCTGTCAGAATTGACAGTATTAAGAGCCTGCCACTGTCGTTACAATCGTAAGCAGGCAACGCATTGAGAGGAAGGCATGAAATGAACGAAGCGGAGACCGTCAGGCTGACTGTGCCGATTAATGAACGCGACCACATCATCGGGCCTGCTGACGCCACGGTGACTGTAGTCAAATATGGTGACTACGAATGCCCCGCCTGCTATCGCACGCATCGAGTCATCAAGAAAATGACGGGCGAGCTGTTGGACAGGGTGCGTCTGGTCTATCGCCATTTTCCGCTTGTGAACGTCCACCCTCATGCTTTGCGCGCCGCTGAGGCAGCCGAAGCCGCCGCTGCGCAAGGTAAGTTCTGGGAAATGAATGACCTTCTTTATCTGAATCCTGGAGAGCTTGAAGACAACGGGTTACGTAAATACGCTAAGAAGGTCGGGCTTAATATGGAGAGATTCGAACATGATATGGCAAGCGGTGTTTATGCCGATCAGATATTGAAGGATCGTTATTTCAGCATGAATCATGGGATTACAGGCACACCTACATTTTTCGTCAACGATCTGCTCTATCCCATGAGCGGCATGACATTGGTTGAAGCAGTGAAAGCACTGGCGGAAGGTTAATGCCCTCTACAGTAACAGCAGGCATTACGGAACATAGTGTCAAACTGAAGAGCCAATCGGGGAAGAGACCATTACACGGGATCGTGGTGAAATAACGTGTAGATAAGCTATGAGTCGCACGACTCTATTACTGCTCACAGCCGCATTGATGTTGAGCATCATAGCAACAGGCTCTCGTCAGGTAAGCTCCGCTGCTGCTCGGCAGAAGAGCGGCGAGCGATCATCTTTTTTTCAGACGGCTCGTAATTCTCTCGCTGTGCTTATCACGCTTGATGGCTATGCGCTGCACATAAACGCGAGTCGTACTGGCGTTTCTATGCCCCAATGCATCCTGCGTATCAGTCAGAGAACCTGTCTCCTCGGCGACAATTCTTGCGAAGCTATGGCGCGTCTGATGTAGATGCACATGGCCTACTCCTGCTTCTTTTGCATACCGCTTCAGGTTCTTCACAAATGCATGCGAGGTGAGTGCAGCGCCGGGTTTGCCTGCCCTGTCATGACGCGTCCACAGGGGCGAGTCAGTCTTCAGAGCACTTAACCTGTTTGATGATGAGAGGTAGTCCAGCAACGCTTCTTTAAGGAGTGGGTCTCTGACTTCCCTTCCAATATAATCACCTCCCTTCACTTTACCTGTCAGAGTGATCGAGTCATCCTCCAGCTTGAGGTTGCCGCCTCTCAACCCGATCACCTCCTGTCTGCGCATCCCTGTAGTCAGATAGAAAAGCAGCAACGCGTAATCTCTTTTTCCAACAATGTCTCCCTTCGCGGCCTTCTCACTCATCACTTGGACAATTGCCTGGAGTTCCTCATCCGTCCAAGCCTTGACGCTCTCGGTCTGGTACGCCTTCGGAGCCTTAGGCAGCGCCAGCCGCGCCGGATTGTTCCTGATATATTCACGCAAGGAAGGATCACGCATCGCCCACTCGAAGAATGATGAAAGGAAGCAGACTCTGGCGTAGACAGTGTTCGGCCTCAAACCCATTCCATCAGGCTTATGACGTTCCATCCATTTGCGCCACTCCTCAACATCCAGAGCGGAAATCTCACCCGGATGCTTGTTGATGAAGGAGAAAAAGGAAGCGACAACCCTCTGTTTGTAGCCCTGAATCTCCTCGCGTCGCTCGGTAGAAGGCGCTGTAGAAGCCTCGGCCCAGAGACGCAGGGCGTGGCGCAGGGCTGCTTGATTATCCTTCTCAACGGGCACAAGGGCAGTTTCTGTGACCTCAGACATGGTTTCGGACTATAACATGAGCTTCACCACTTAGGTTACAGAAATAGGTACTTCGTGTACCCAATATTTGAAGTTGATAGATTTTCACTTATCCTATATATGATAATAGCAGGCGTGAAACGTTATCCGATCTTGGAGGTCTCGATAAGCTTTGAGAGCTACTTACCGTCGTCAGCGTAAAGTTGATCCGCTTGCATCAGCGGAAGCCGTTCGCTCTGTCATAGAGCAGTTGCGCTCTTCCCTTCCAGATATTATCCCGAAGAGAGAGAAAGAGTTGGTGCGAATACTCAGAGCTGTGCGACACATTAATCGTTACCAGGCGACAGATACAAAGAGAGGACGGCCTAGTCGTTGGAAGCGTGAAGAGTTGTTAGCAGTGAGTGCTCGGCTCTCTTCTATCTTAGAGCGTGAAACGTCCTCTCATATATCCCTTTCAAGCTTCATTGATCACTATTTACGGTTGCTCGATTTCCCTGCTGATGTGCTGCAAGCGCTCTCTTCTGGCGATATAAATCTATTCGAAGCCGAGCAGCTCGCTCGAATCACACCTGAAAGACTCAATGTAAGCCCTTCACAAGCCCGGCGTACGCGCACAGAGCTGCTTTCAACGCACTTACAGGCTAAGTTATCAGGAGAAAGATTGAGGCAGCGTGTGGCGGAACTGTTCCGTGATTCAGGGAATGAAGCAGGTGGTGTAAGCGATGCCAACCTGGATTCAGATTTGGACTTGGAAGATTTCGACCCTTACGACCCAACACACCTATTCTGGGACCAGATCAAGCAACTTGGCTTTGCTTTACGAGATATTCGTCGAGGAGATGTAACTGAAGAAGAGATAGATGAGCTGCTGAAAGCTAGTGAGCCAATTATGACTATTTTAATGAGAATTCAGCGGCGTAAGGAACGAGGAGCGGCCAAGAAGCTGGTTATTTGAGGGATTCCAGAATCATTTTATGTTCGAACTGACATATAGACTAAAGCTCATTTCCAGTCAACATTTTTCTCGATATTTCTTATGGTGTGCATGTTTCACAAGATTTCACGGCTGGGCAACGCTGTCTGGCTTCGATATGTCTTGGAGTTTCTCATGCTTACACTTAGCGACTCCGCCAGTCTGGCCGCTCGGATAATAAAACCCACTCCCCTTGCAATCCGGACACTGTGAAGCATCAACCTGAATTGATGTCAGCGGATTAAGAAACCTCTCGATCAACTCATCGGCTTCGCCCGTGCGATGAATGGTTGTTGCGTAGCCCCCCGGATTAGTAATTCCTTGTCCCGTGGATTTGAGGTGCTCGGCGTACCTTCGGCACTCTTCTATCGTGAACCGTGAACCCACACGCACACCCACGTCCTGTGTTTGTGTGTTTTCTTTTTGTGTATTTACTTTATTGGGTTCGGATACCGCACCCCCTACGATATTCACACCCCCTGTATTTTTCGCACCGGCTGCGGATTTCGTTGCCGCTAATCTAGGCAGGAGCACCTGAAAAGTAATTCCCCTCTCTGATTGAATCTTATTTGCTAAGTCTACACTCAGACGCTTTATCAACTTTCGCTGCTCTAGGTCTCGGAGGAAGATACGGATCTGCGTTTCGCTTATATTACAAGCACTTGCGAGCTTTGGGATAGACACATGACATATATCTGAGCCAAACCCAGCCGATAGACGGTAGAGCCGCATGAGCACTACTTGGCAGCCCGGCTTGAGCGTCGGAAGGATTTTATCCGTGATTTCATGTGGCGTCCGTAGATGCGGAGCATCGGTTGATAAGAGGCTAGCCCCTTTGCTTTCCGCAGGGGCTGCGGATTCCCCAGCCGGTGCGTTTTGCAGGGGCTGGCCGGTGCGTTTTGCAGGGGCTGTGGATTCCGAAGGGGGTGCGAATTGCGCAGCCGCTGGTGTTTTCACAGCGGCTGCGCTATTTGCAGGGGGTGCGGTTTGCACACCGGGTGTGATAATCGTAGGGGCTGTTTCGCTTACAAGTGGGGAATTCTGCTCCTGTTCTTCTTGGGCGCGGCGCTCCTTCTCCAGCCTTAAAATAGCAGCTAGGCCACCAGTTTTCGGCTTGATCTTACTGCTCATCTTCAGCCTCACTGTCAGTTTCGAGCTGCATTTCCGCGTAGGCGGTATCGATTAAATCAAGAGACACTGTATCCATGCGCGCGAGCTTGGCCATCTCAAAAGCAATCGCGCATAAACGGAGCGTGGATCTGGGAATACCACCCGTGAGCCCATAAAGCCTTTCGACTGATTCAGCAGGGAATGGGTTTTTAATCTTCCGTAGCTTACACCGGTGCTCAATCATCCCGCTCAGTTCATCGGGAGCAAGGGGAGAAAGCACGCTGGGGGCCACCAATCGGCTGTAAAGGGCCTTCTGTTGCGGGGCAAGGAGTTTATTTCGTAGCTCAATCTGGCCAGCCAGCACTACTTGGAGGAGCTTCGATTCGTCTGTCTCGTAATTCAGTAAAGCCCGGACTAGCTCCAAGATGCCGGGAGTCAGGTTTTGGGCCTCATCAATGAAGAGGACTACATTACGATCCGCTGCGTATTGCTCGCCCAGCCATCCCTCCAACTCGCGCTGTTGTGCCTGGGCGCTCCGTCTCATCGGAATACCGGCGGCGGTGCAGATGTGGGTCAGGAAAGCGTACTCGGTCTTGAAGCTGGGGGAGGGAATCAGGATGGAAAGCGTATCCTCGCTAGCGTCATAATCCGAGTGTAGATACCGAACAACACTCGTCTTGCCAAGGCCGGGCTCGCCTAAGATCACACTGAACCCCTGCCTTTCATCTACCGTGAATCTTACACGGAAAATTACAGCCTCAAGAGCCGGAGTTAAGTAGAGACCTGTCGGTGATGGGCTAATGGAGAAGGGGGTCTTGACCCTTTTGCGGGGCATAGGTTCCATAATTAACATCTTATAGCATTCTTGATAAAGGCAAACAACAGAAAAATGCTATATTGAGAAAGGAATTAAGGTTAATTCTTCAACAAGGGTAGGGAAACTGGAGCGATTTTTGACCCAATTACAAAGCGTTAGGGAGGAAGGGGATTGGGAAGGCTGGTTGCGTTTTTCTTAACCAGAGTACTTGGAGATAGCCCAACGGGCAGTAGAAGCCGCGCAATTAATTCTGAGGCTTTTTGACGTTGACCGCAAACGCATTGCGTCCTCAGGCCGACCTGCCGATTCTCATCTCTCCTTTTTATTTAGGGTAGTGGCTCAACCACAGGAGAGAGCCACTGATTGATTGTAGTCATGAAGAAAGAGGCGCAAACATAGTTCATGCATCGCATCGGACTTGGAGAACGATAGGCTCTTTCTGACGAAGCGTCCAAGCCTTTGTCGCAAGGTGTTGTTCCATCTTTCGACATGAGCAGTAAAGCCCGTCTCTTTTCCCGCTGCCGTGTGTTGCTCGGCGGGAATCACTAACCGGGATGCCTCCCAGAAGTCGCTGAAACAGTGTCCACTGCGATAAGCGAGAGGGATGCTCTGCCAGAGCTTTTGACAAGTTGCTCGGCTTCTGTCGCCGATCACATAAGCGACTATCTGACGAGTCGCACGACACAAGGCGATCCAAATCCACCGTTTGTTGGCGCGTTTCAAGACAAATGACCAAAGTTCATCCAATTCAAGAATGGTCTGGCTTGGGTCTGAAGGGTCTGGCGCAACCAGCGTCTCTCGCAACTCAGGAAGTGTGGCCTCTTTTTTTGAGCCATGCGGTGACGGTTTGTCTGGAGACACCAAAGGTGCGCGAGAGTCCACGCAAACTGCTGCGCTCATGATAGGCACGCAAGATACGCTCGCGTTCTTCTGCTGTGTAGCCGTTGGGTTGTGGGTTGTCACGGCTGCGTCGTCCGCACTCTGAACACAGATATCGTTGTTTGCCATTTTGTGTCACACCATTGCGTGCAAGCTTGTCGCTGCCGCAGTGTAAACATTTAAGAGTTACCATGCGAGAGAGTTTACCTGCTCTCCCGTGGCTGAGCCACTACCAACCTTTTGACCTGCCCTTTCCTCATCATGTTCAAGGCTTCAATTCCTTCAAGTGTTCGTTCCGCCGTTTGGAAACTCTTGAAGCATTGCGAAGCTCGCACCTTCTTTTTGATGAAGCGGTGGTCTTGCTCAATCACATTGTTAAGATATTTCACTCGCCGCAATTTACAATCATGCGGGAGAACCTTTTCATCTTGAGATGAAGTGAAAGCTTCCGGGTAAGCTGCGTTCTTATCTACACTGATAGTGAATGGAAGCCTTCTATGATCTGCTCTCATCATCTTCTTAAAGAAGCGCTTTGCTGCGGAAACATTACGTTTAGCTGAGAGCAAGAACTCAATAGTTTGTCCTTCTTTGTCTACAGCGCGATACAAATACTTACACGTCTTCCCAACTTTGATATAGGTCTCATCGACACGATATGACGTTCCGCTCATCTTCAAATGTTGACGGACGCGCTTGTTGATCTCAGGCGCATATCTCTGGACCCATCTGAAAATAGTTGAGTGATCTATAGCAAGCCCGCGCTCCTGCATCATCTCTTCTAGGTCTCGATAAGAAAGTTGATAGCGGCAGTACCAGCGCACGCACAGGAGGATGATTTCTGGCTCATAGTGACGCCATTTGAACAACGACCTATTTTGTTTCAAGAGAATGATTCCCGAAGAGTGATGATCGAACTAAAATGAGATTGAAGCCAGCGGAGCGATTCCTGCAACACAACCCTTTCAAGCACATTTACTTGAGGAATATGCTCAGCAAATTGTCTTGAAAGGTTAGATTGTTGGGCAGGTCGCCGTGGATTTCGCACCCGAAGATTGTGACGGAGGGGTTCGACCTGTCGGCTATGTCGCCTAATGACTCGTCATGGCTGATTGCTAAAGCGGAGCGACGAGTAATGCGCCCGTCGCCCGGTTCGAACATCTTGGCTTCCGCTTCAGACGGCGTCAGGCTGTTGCCCTTGAGTTTCAACTTACGGGGGCTGAAAATTGTTCTTACCCGAGCACCTTCGTCAATGATAAGAGCTGCACGAAGGGTGCGCTCGCAGTCGCCTGCGAAAATAAATACTTTTAATATGGTCGCCAGATCAGCCTTTCGGTCGAGCGCCTCACTGAACCTCTGGGCGCGCGTGAGGACTACTTTCAGGTAAGCCTCCCGCTCGGCCAAAGAATTGTCAAAGTGGCGCTGCCAGTCGAGGCCGAACGTCTTCTTCATCTTCTTTGTGAGAGACTGACGGAAGGATGGATCAAAGATTGACCAGCGGTAGCGTCGCCAGGTTTCGACCTCATACAGATTGACCGTTACAGGCCGGAGGCTGCCGTCATAGAACTCCTGGCTCCCGCGATGCGGCAGGAGTTGAAAGGCGGCTGGCATTGTGAAGGCTGTACTGGGCTCGACCCTGCCGAAAAGCGGCAAGAAGCCGCTGTCAGCAATGGGGAAGCCTTCGACCAGCGCACGTAGCGCATCCATCGTGCCTTCGTTAGGAGAGCCTACCAGGATCAGCTTGTTGATATTTGCGGCACCGGCCCAAGTCAATCTCGCATCTGCCTGGTCCAGCACGTCAGCGCCGCCATACATCAAGTAGTAGCGAGCCACCAGACCACCCATGCTGTGCGCGAGCAGATTGAATCGCAGGTCGGGGCGCTGAAGTTTCTCTTTGAGGTGAGCGATCTTTTCGGAGAGCAACTGAGCCGTTTCGACGTTGTCCCGCCGCCAGTCGTAAGCGAAGAGATAGAAGGTGTCTTGATAGCCGTCCGGCGACGGGTCATCAATGTTGCCGCGTTTGTACCCGGCGTAGTTGGTCAGAGTATCAGTTAAATCCTCGTAGACTTTAATCTCTGAAATGGGAAACCCTAGCTTGGCTGTTTCCACGACATCGGTGGCGACCACATCGTCTCGGTTCTGCTTGAGGTCCGGCGAAGTCGGTAATATCAGGTCCTCCTCGTTCGGGTGAGCGCGCGGCCATACTTTCTCCCCGGTTCTCTTATTCACCAAGCGAGACCCCAGCATGCCGGGGATGACGATGATCGGAGTCTTGCCGGTCAGCTCTCTGGCCGGGCGAAAGATTTGGGCCAGGTCGGGTTGCAGTTTTGGCCTAGAGCGCACACAACCATCTGCTAAGACCGCCAGCGCGATCAAGACCGTTGCGGCAATTTGTCTGATCGTTAATTTCTCCACGCTACAAGGCCAGGTGCTCGACAGCCGCCGCCAGAGCCTCTCTAGTAGAGACCATAAAACAGATTGGCTGAAGGACTTGATACTGCCCAAATGGAAGATAGGCGAAGACAGTATGCAAAATTTAATAGCAAGTCAATTGGTTTTCAGCTTAGAGGTTCTTTCAGTAGGACTGATGTTAATGCATCATCCAGCTCAATAAGTCGCAACAGTACTCACCCGCTACATCTTCGATGAAGGTGACGTACTATTCGCCCGAGCCGAATATTATTCAACATAGACCACCTTTGGACGAGGTCAGATTGCATCCACGGAGGCCAGCGCATAGACCAGCGCCCGCCGCAACAGTCTTTCCTTGAGGGTCTGCGGGCGTGAGAGCGCCATCCGCTCAAGGTACGGACGAGTCTGGTCTGGGACAATGATGGTTTTACGAATCTCAGAGGGTCGGGGCAGGTGCAGCTTCTCACCCTGAACAGTTTGCTTCAGGGCCAGCAATGCTTTCTTTAGTACCACCTCCTCTTCGGTGAGGTCTGTGCCGAAGGGGAACGCCGGGAACAATCCACGCTCTCGATACCGACCTAGCATCTTCTCCAATCGCTCGGGCTGGTTGTTGCGGGCGTGGTCGGGGATGCGGTAGTCCCGGCTGATCTTACCAGCCCGCTTCGCCTCCTTGAGAAGCCCATCCTGAAAACGGGAATCGGCGACCTCAACGAGCGCGACAATCACCTCCGCATCGCTACGTCCACGCAAGTCTGCGATCCCGTACTCGGTCACTACAATGTCCCGTAGGTGGCGTGGAATGGTGACGTGGCCGTAGCTCCACCGAATGTTGGAGCTGAGCTTGCCATCTTCCTCGTTGGTGCTTCGGATCATCAAGATGGAGCGGCCATCCTCCAGGGCGTGTGCCATTGCCACGAAGTTATACTGCCCGCCGACGCCACTCACGACACGTCCGCCCTCCAGCCCGTCAGAAGCGACGGCCCCAAGGAGTGTGACGATCATTCCGGTGTTCACGAACCTGGCCGCTTTGCGCTGAAGCCGCTTGAGACCTTCCTCCCCGAAGAGTTCGTTCACGTAGGAGATACTGGTCATGCAGATCTGCTCGCGCTCAGAACGGTCTAGCTTGCGCAGTGTCTCGTAGAACTTTCGAGGCCCCAAGAAGAAGCAGGCATGAATGATGTGTCCGCCCTTTAGCCGTGCGCCGAGACAGTGCCGACCGATCTCATCACTCGCGCCCTCATCCGCCAGATTGGCGGGGATGCGTGTGACCTCGTCCAAACAAATGGCACCGGCTTCATAGGCCAGCCCCGGCCTCAAAATTCCGAACTCCTGGAGGAGAGCGAAGTCCTGCTGGGTCAGCCTAGCGGAAATGACTCCAGCCTCTACCAGCGCTTCGAGCGTTGCGGGCGTCAGCTCTTCACCGATCTGACCGTCATTCAGTAGCCGCTGGAGGCCGGGATGATGATAGACCTTCCGCCGGAGAATTCCGCTGCGGTAGAGTTCTAGGAAACCATCAACCAGCATCTCCGACGAAGCATAAAGACCCTGCTCGAACGGGCTAATCCCGCCCAGCCGCTCAATCACTTTGCTGAACCGTTCGAGCACGCCAGCCTCGGCGAGGATCTCACGATAGAGATCGTTCTGCCCATGCCTGAGCTTCAACAGGTAAGTGACCGCATCCTCAAGTGCGCCGATCCCTATCTGAAGCGTGCCGCCGTCCCGTATGAGGGTGCTAACGTAGAGTGCGATCAGATATTCGGCGGTGCTCACGGTTTCATTCGGCGTACCGAAGAGAGGGAAGGTGTATTTCGGTTCGTCAACGACGCTGTCGAAGTAAGCGGGCGTGACGACCGCATCCCCGTACATGAACGGGAGATTGGGGTTCACCTGAGCCAGGACGGCGACCTTCGCTCCCTGTCGCTCCGCCTCGCGCAGGCGCGGCACTATGTCCAGCGTGAGGTCAGGGTTGCAGCTCAAGCTGTAACGGGTCGCGCCATCCTCCTCCGTCTTGCCGACCAGTTGGGCCAGCACGTTGATATGAACATCCAGCAGATCGCGCACCACGTGTGTGTAGTTGCTGCTCATATAACTCTGTTGCGCGAGGGGACTGTCGAGGAACCTCCCTGGCTGGAAATAGAACTCCGTGACCCGTATGTTCTCTGGCAGCTCCCCACGCTTGAGAGGATCGAGGTATTCCAGTTCGGGATAGCCGCCGAAGAGCCGCTCCGCGAGCGGCTCCAAGAAGCGCCGTTCGAGGTCGCCCTTCCAGTGTGGTCGGGCGAGCGTGAGCGCGGTGAAAATGTGTAGGTCAAGCTTCGGGTCCTCACGCGCGCGCCGGAAGAACTCGTTGACCAGATGGTTTGCCTTGCCGAGTCCGAGCGGTGTGCCAAGACTGATGCGCCAGCCGACCTTGCGGAGCGTCTCCTCGACGCAGGTCTCCACGTCCCGGTAGTAGTTGGGGCGCTCGTTCATCGCTCCTCCCCCTGTTTGGCCTGTTCGTAAAGCTCAAGCACACGCTCCCGGAGCCATGCGGCTCCAGCGTCCTGATCCAAATGCTCCGGGATCTGAATCGGCTGGCCGAACTGGACAACGTAGCAGCGGCGCGGCCACTTACGCTCGCTCATCCAGACCGCGACCGGCACAATGGGTGCGCCTGCTCTCTTGTGTAGGTAGACGACGCCGGGAGCAAATTCCCCGACGGGAGGCTCTCGCTTCTTCCAGACCTCTCCTTCGGGGAAGATCGCAACCACATCGCCCTCGTTCAGCGCCACGAGCACCCCCCGAAGCTTTTCAGGGAGTGAGTGCTCGTCATCTTCCGGCGGAAGCTCAATCACACCTTCCAACCAGTAGATAATTTTGATTAGGGGCTTAAACCACTGTAGAAGAGGGCTGCGAAAGTCCTGCGTCGCAAGCGTCCGAACCGGAATCAATGCGCGAAAGCGACGGTAGTCGAGCGCAACCATCAGCAGCCACAGATCGAGGTATGTTTTGTGTGTCGGCGCGAGGATAAGACAGTGCTCGGAGTCGCGCTCAAAGAGTCCTGCGGGGCGACGGGCGCTGATGGAGTAGCGTACCCGTAGGAGCTGACCGAAGAGCCATGAGACATATTGGCTCGCCACGACAACGTATCGGTAGCCGACGCTCTTCGCCACGCTCGTCCCCTTCCATTTGGAGTTGATTAGAATGTCCAAGGTGTACATCATAGGCCACGGGCGTGCATCTATCGGCCCGCTCCGCGCAATGTTTCTTACTTTGCTTTTTAACTCCCCGATCTCGATGGCTTTCTTCGACTCTCTTATAGTCTATGCACGAGCTTTTTGCATAGCTATACGACAGTGAGCAGAGGATGGTAACACCACCCTAAGCGACGCGCCGACGAGGTCTCAGGACCCCGCGCAGATTCATAAGAAATTTCATCTTACTGCTGATAGTTTTGGTAGTTGATTATCTTACCAACATTGCCGAGATCGCCCTGTACTGGGCGGCGCTGGTGATAGCCAGTACGATCGGCACCACGACGGGAGATTTTCTCACTAAGTACGCCTAACAAAACCGTCGCGTAAGCAGCCAAGGAAGCAGAATAGGAGCCATCGAGGAGGGCGCCATGGCGAAGGAACTGTTGCCTGATGCGTTGTGGGCGCGCACCCGCGCCGCTGCTCCCGCCGGAGCCGCCGAAGCCCAAGGGCGGACGGCCCCGGGTGTTGGACCGGGCGGCGCTGGACTCCGCCGCGCACGGCCTCTGCTATACTAGGGACATGACGATCAAGAGATTAGACCACGTCAGCGTCGTCGTCGACGACCTTGCAGCCGCTATCGCTTTTTTCACCGCGCTCGGCATGACCAAAGAAGGCGAGATGCCGGTCGAGGGCCCGTGGGTGGACCGCGTCAACGGGCTCGAAAGTGTCCAAGTCGACATCGTGATGATGCGGACCCCAGATGGGCACGGGCGGCTTGAGCTGACGAAGTTTCGCAATCCAAAACTGGTCGAGATCGAACCATTGATCGCACCGCCGAACACGCTGGGCCTGCGGAGCGTCATGTTTACAGTCGAAAGCGTCGACGACACTGTCGATTCCTTGCGCGCCGTTGGTGCCGAACTCGTCGGCGAGGTGGCCCAGTACGAGGACAAGTACAGACTCTGCTACATGCGAGGCCCTGCGGGCATCATCGTCGCGCTGGCAGAGGAACTCAATTGAAGCGTTCACCGCCTTCGGAGAAACCGGTGGTGCCCTAGGCGCTCCTTCGACTTGATCCCCATGTCTCGCAACCATCCTGCTTTCTCGTCTACTTGCGCCGCGGTTTTGTTAGGCGCACTAAGCCGTACGCTTTGAATCTTGGTTATGCTATAGGGTCGCTTATCTTAATAACAATTCTGGCAGCTATTTTCTTCATCAGGTACAAGCTGGCGAGAACAAAGCCTGCATAGGATTTGAAGAGTCTTATGTCAGTCTTTATCTTTTATGATATGAGCCTAGCCTTCTTTATAGTCCCTCTGAATGGGCCTCAAATGAAGCCAAAAAAGAACACTAGAACGTGTCATAACCTGTTGGAATTAAAGGGTTATAGTCATCCAACTCGAAGCCCACCCGTTGCATCTTAATTATTGATGCTTTGAGTTTGGCAAAGCAGACACTCGCCCCCGGATACAAGATTTTAGTATAACTGGTCGAAATGCCCCCTTCTTCGCCAGTGAGGAGAATTTACAAATGACGAGTGTGGCCCGTTCCCCGTTTCGTACCCTGTTCTCAACCTTTATAACAATCATTCTACTTTCCGTTGCTGCTTTCGCACAGAGTGCCGAGCAGCAGGCTGATTTCTCTAACATCAAGATAAAGAACTTTGGCCAGATGGACGAGCGTTTCTATCGCGGAGCGCAGCCAAAGAAGGATGACTATCAGGCTTTAGCGGCGCTTGGCATCAAGACTGTCATAGATTTGCAGGAGAAGCCCAAGGACTATGAGAAGTCTTCGGTCGAAGCTCTGGGAATGCGCTACGTCAATATTCCTATGGTTGACAAGGAGTATCCAAAGCAGGAGTGGGTGGACGAGTTTTTGAAAGTGGTTAACGACCCTGAGACTGGCAAGTTTTACGTTCACTGCGCCGGCGGTCGTCACCGTACGGGAGCGATGGGAGCCGTCTACCGCTACACGAAGTACGGCTGGAACTATGACCAAGTTTATGCCGAGATGAAGAAGTTTGACTTCTACACCTCCTGGGGGCACGGTGACTTCAAGACTTTCGTGCAAGACTACTGGCAGCACATGCAGTCAAATGGAGCAGCAGGCGCAGCCGTAGCAACCACATCTCAGAAGTAGTCGTTAATAAAAGCTTCTCCTTTCATCAGAAAAGCGACCACGTATAAATCAGTGCGCGGTCGCTTTTCCATTTTCTCAAGACACTGATACCTCTCGCTATTCCTTAACTCAACGTAAAGCGAGTCCCGACTCCGGCAGATTGAAAAGCTCAATGTTGTTAGAGTCTTTTATGCTCCAGTTGTTGATAATGCCTATCAGCACAAAAGTATCCGCCGCAAGATAATATCCAGCCTGTTAAAATCAATCGGCTTTTTGATATACCCGGTGCAACCGGCCTCCAAAGCGGCCTCTTTCATGCCGTAAGTGTCATAGGCCGTGACGGCCAGAATTGGCACTTTCCGCAACTCCTCGTGCTCTCTAATCTCCTCAGTGGCGGCCAAGCCGTCCATTAGCGGCATATTCAGATCCATCAGGATCAGGTCGGGGCGCTCACGCAGTGTTACTTCTACAGCCTCCTCACCGTTGACAGCGGTCACTACTTTGTAGCCGTTCTTCGTTAGGGAGAAATTAAGAACATTGCGCGTGTCTTTGGAGTCCTCGACGACCAGGATAGTGGCCGAGCGATAAACCGCTCTGCTCTTAAGCTCGCCGGTCTGCGCCGAAGAATTACTAAACATCGCGACCATACAACTTCCCCCCTTAACAATCCTGGTGAAATGGGTCAAGTGTGATAAAGGACTTAAGGGCGCCCCTTGCCTTTACCGCCTCCTCCGCCCTTCTGGGACTGCGGCGGGCCGCCCCCTTGCTTCTGTGGCTTTTCGCCACCGCCGCCTTGCTTTTGCGCTTGCTGCGGGGGTTGTTGTATCACCGGCTGCTGTCGCTGGGCCTGTTGCGCGCGACCCTTATCACGCCCGCTCCCGGCCTCACTCTGTTCACGTATTGGCTGAGCGACCCTTTCACCTTGCGCTCCTTGCGCACCCCTTCCACTATCAGCCTGGGCCGCTCGTTGCGGCGCCCCTGCCTGCTTCGCTGGAGCAGAAGATTTCACTCTCTCTTGCTGCCGCTCTTGCCGTTGAAGCTCCCGCACCTGTCGGCGGGCCTCTTTATTACCGCGTGCGGCATCTGCCGAAAGAGCTTCTATCTTCTGTTTGCGTTCTTGCTCGGCGCCACTTGTTGCTCCAGCCTCTGCGCGCGCAGGCTGGCGAACCTCGTCAGGCTTTTGGGCAACCGACTGCTGACGGTTGTCCTTAAACTCCAGCTTCTCTTTGCGCTGCTTTTCGGGAACTGTTTCAGCACGAAGCGCGCGAGCTAAGTCCTTATCTTTCCTGAAAGGCGGTACAGTCGGTGCGCTGCTTGTAATCACACTCCGCTCATCCAACCGCCGCGCAATGTCCCGGGGTACATCTACTTTACGCCGCGACTTTTCATTCTGAAGCGCCGCCTGCCTGAGAGCATCAACTGAAAGTGGGTCAAGCACTGGCTTAGCTTGGGCCAGCATCTCTCGATCAACCTTCTTAACTTTGCGCCCGTCTATGACACTGTTGAACTCTTGCACAGGTATTACAGTCACTGCGCCCGGCGCATAAAGATTAACAAGCTGCTGCTGTATGACAGGCTGCTGATTCAGATAAACTGGTTGTAGGTTTTCGTCATAATACGTTACGGCATAAGGATCGCCGGGGCCAAGCGGTGCCCAACCGATTAAGTCAGAGTTAGTCATTGGAAGAAACGCCACCAGAGCGGGCGCGTAGGTCGGTTCAGTATTCACCCTATCTGGAATCCAGAACCACTGGTTATTGATATATGCCCATCGCCCATAGTGGTACGGGGCATAACCCCACGGCTCGTTTGAGACCCAGGTCATGCCGTAGAGATTATCTAGCACCCATTGACCCTGCTGGTACGGTGCCCAGCCCGCGTCAACGCGTGGCCGCCAAGCGTAGCCGTAGCCGCTCACATCCTGCCAGTCACCGTAACCGTCAAGGTCATATACTCCCGGTATCGTGTCAGTCACATACTGGTAACTGGTATATCTGTTATAAGGGTCGTAATAGTATGGGTCGTTCAAATAAGCGTTGTAGTCACGATAACGCCCGTCGTAAGAGTTGGGATACTGGTAACCGTAATAATCATCTGCGATATTACCGGCATACCCTGGATCGAGACGGGACAGAGCGATGTCTGCGGCGGTCTGCCCCAACAGCGTGAGCATTTCGCCCTTATTTATCTGCCCGCTGCCTGCAAGCCCCACGACCTGCGCCAGCCCGCTGAGGACTGAGACGATGGTGTTACCACGATCATCAATGCCTACCTGATAGAGGCCAGGCTGCTCTAGATCAACTGCTCCGTAGGGCGTCGCCACTTCAAACAGCTCGTTGTCGGCAAGCTCTCCGACATTGAAGATGGCCGAGCCGTCTCGAAGCGCTAATTGAGTTCTACCGTGCGCCAGGGATAGCACGTCCAGAGAAGTGTTGTCGTCGAGCCTCGCGAAGTTGCGTCCGGTAAAGGCAATGCCTGCTCTGGATTTGCCGCGCGTATAAATACGATCACCGACTGAGATGGGTGTGTTCTGTGTGATTTCTACATACTGTTGATTGGCCTCAGGGCTACCGAGTCTGCGACTGAGCGCCACCTGCCCGTCCACCCGTTCTACGCGTGCGGCGGTCGGAGCGACCTGCGCCTCAGCAGGTTGCTTACGGCTGACAAGATGATACCCAACCACTCCACCTATCGCGGCGCAGACAAGCGCCAGTATCGCCACATGCGGCCAAAGCTTAAAGCCTTTCATAGAACTTTGCCCCCTCTTAATGCCAATAAATCCAGAGATTTTGTTACGGAAAGTCGCAAGAATCATGCCGGGCACGGGAATATGAAGAGGGGAAGGCAGTATGCTTTTGGTTGCAATATTTAGAGGAATTCTTTGTTATCCCGATAAAAGCTTCAAGCTTGATGACTTGTTCTAAAACGGCACACGGGAGAGCGTGCATGTTAGTCTATTCTAACATTGCGACAAGGCACCCCTTGTCGCTGATGCAGTTTCTAGCCTGAAGCTAAAAACCCAACCTTTTGAAAGGAAGGATGAATAGTAGACTTTGCCAGCTTACTGTTATTAGTCCCTATGCACGCTATCTGTGCATAGTTCAGCAGGTGAATAACATCTTCAATCTTCTTAGAGATTCCAGCCTCCATCGCCAGCGTACATTTTTACCTTGGATGAGGCGACGTGGAAAGGTGAGAGTTGATATATGTTTAGCCATGAAAGTTCAGACTGAACCACTAGCAAAAGGCTCACTCCTTCATTATAAGCATCAGGCGTTGTACAATTACTTTCTCTCCCATGCTCTAAATATTTTACCCCCGACGGTAAGGACGTTCCCCTGTGCCTTCATCGAACCATCGTGTTCTTTGCGTCGAAGACCACGAAGACACTCGCTTTATGCTCTCGAGCCTCCTCAGGGAAGAGGATTGTGATGTTCAGTTGGTAAGTAACATCACGGAAGCTTTACGCCAGGTGGAAGACGAAGCTTACGACCTCTTCATCCTCGACAAGCAGCTTCCTGACGGCAGCGGCGTAGATCTTTGCCGGGAACTGCGTAGGAAGTTCCCTCAGACACCGATCATTATGTACGCGGCGACCGCCTTTGAAAGCGATCAGAGGGAGTCGTTTATGGCCGGCGCGACCGATTACGTCTCGAAGCCCGGCGTAGTTGAACTCATAGAAGCGGTCCGCCGTCAGTTCCAGAGGAAAAAGGATTTCAAATCTCTTTCCTGAAAAACCTCAAAGGTGGTATCCCGATAAACTCATGCCCTCGCAAATTCTTCACTACTGGCACAAGCTCATGAGAACGTACGTCTGCCGCTACTGGGGACATAAGTGGATGATATCCAGAAGCGGAGTCTCCTACTGCTCCCGCTGTCACATTCGCGCATAGTAAAGTGCTGGTCGTGTTCTTGAACACGGCCAGCACTTTATGGCAGTTACAACAGGATAGACCTATCCTTTAGCAAGAGAGCAACCGTAGTTGCTCAAAGATATGTTCTCCCTGTTGACTCTGCGTATTGACTTCAATCTATGAAGAGTCTATCACTGAAGCGCATAGACAATCGGCCTAAAAAGTGATAGCCTCACCCCTTCTTGTTAGATAAAACATTTCAAATAGCTCCTTCCTAGTTGTATCTGGATTTCAACTAGCCACGCTTTGGATCACCGCGCCTATTGAAGGGCGTCGTGTGTCCGGTGGAATAGCTCTTAAGGGCTATTTCCTCGTAAATCTATTTTCATCAAGACAATTGTGTTTCGCTCTTGATAAATCGTGATGGTGGCCTTGAATATAGGCCGCATCCTAAACCTCGCGCTGCGGGTTGAACCCGTAGCCGCTTAGAACATGGGAGATGAAGTACGAATGAAAGCTAGATTGTTTGTTATTACGCTCGTCCTCTCGATAGTAGCTCTTGCCGTCACTGCGGTTGGATTAGCGGAGGTCTGCAAAATAGTTACCGTGACGAATAGTGATGTCGCGCGCCAGTTAGAAGACACGACACCAACCAGAAACTGGGTGCTCTACACCCGCGCAGGTACTCCTGACACGGCTGGACAGTTTGTGACCGGCCCCGCACAGCCCCCGCTCGGTGTAGGCAGCCTTCAACTCCAGACGAATACTGGAAGCGAGAAGGTTTACCTCTTCAACTTTGACTACATCGGCACACGCCTCGCCGACATTAACAGGTTGGGATACTCAACCTACCGCAACTCGGGCAATGACCAGCAGGTCACGGGCCTCAACATTCAGGTTGATTACAATGGCCCTGACGTCGCTGGCGGCTTCACGACTCTTGTCTTTGAGCCAGTCTATAATACTGACCAGGGGCCGGTTCAGGACAACACTTGGCAGACGTGGGACGCTTACAATGGTGGCAACGCCATCTGGTGGTCAACGCGCGCGATCCCCGGCGTTTGCGCCACCTCATGCTACGTCACCTGGAATCAGATTTTGGCTGCCAACCAGGATGCCACGATTCTCGGCGGCATCGGATTCAACCAGGGCAGCGGCAACCCCAATTTAACGGTCAATGTTGACGCTCTCTCTATCGGCACCAGCGGGACGGATGGCTCCTGCGTCACGTATAACTTCGATCCTTACAGGGTCGTTACCACCAAGGATGAATGCAAGAACGGTGGATATAATAACGTGAAAGATGCACAGGGCAACTCGTTCAAGAATCAAGGTCAGTGCGTCAGCTATGTAGAGAGTAATCGAGGCGGCAATAAGTAAATAAACGCTGCCATCCTTGTCTCAAAGCAGAAGAGCGGAGAAACTTTTTTGAAAGGATTCTCCGCTCTTTTGCTTTGTCGAATAATGCTTGAGAAGGAGTGCCGGAATATAGCTATGATAGGGTAGAAAGTTTTCGCTAAGGAGGAGAGTCTATTTATCTCGACATAGCCGAGCATAGAAAGAGGCGAGTCGTCTCCCCAAGCCGATTCGCCTCTTCATTCTGGTGAATGCTCCATGCTCTCTCCCTGGTTGCTGGAGCGTTCCTTGTTCCCTCGAATTTATTTATCGCTGATGTGCTGTCGCAAGGCCATGTCTTTTTTCTCCCTTAATTTTCAGCCATGTGTATACTGGGGCGTGTGCATTGTATAGGCCAGTGGCCCTTCAAGATGAAGGGCCACTGGCCTACTCCGGAGGAAGCGGTGAGCTGCCAGTGGCAAGCAACTCACCGCTTTTTTCTTTTCCCTGCTAACCTATTGGCATAAAAATCGCCTTTATTCAAAGCAAGCCCCCTTTTGTACTGAATGGCTACAAATAATAAAGATTTTCATTATTATTTGCTACGGAAATTAATCCGTCTGCCAATGCCGCTTGCCAATTGAAGAAGTCGTGACCGCCGTTTAGTTCCTGCAATTGAACCAAGTAACCTTTATGCCAATGTGTTAGACAACACCGCCGCGGGTCGGGTTGAATGTGTTGTTGGATGGCGTCATGGAATGAAAGACGCTCACAGAAAGATCGTGTTGGTACATGACGACCAGAACCCGCCCAACATCAGCTCCTTTTAATGGTAACCTGATTACGGTAGAATTACAGACACAATTACAGCTTTGTTACTTCACAAAGGTTCGCTATGAAAAAAATATTCCTGCTCTTACTTGCTGCTGCCTTTGCCGCGAACGCTGTAGCGCAGTCGGGTAGAAGAGTCACCAAGCCGCCGCCGATGCCGCCGGAGCCTTCGATTCAAGCGCCCTCTGCGCCGGAGCCAGAGACATCTCGGTCTTCGACGGCGGAGTTGGGCAGCCTGCCGGAGAGCCTCCTCAATCGCCAGCTCAAGTCGCTCGACAAAGGCAGTTTCCGTCTTGTGGACTTTGCAGGCAAGGTCATCGTCGTAAACCTCTGGGCGACCTGGTGCGGCCCTTGCCGTATGGAAGTTCCGGAGTACGAGCAGGTGCGCAAGCGGTATGCCGGGCGCGGCGTGGAATTCATCGCTCTAACGACTGAAGACCCGCGTATGGCGTCCGACCGAGTGAGGCAGTTCGTACGCGATTTTAATTTCGGCTTCCGCCTGGGTTGGGCTGACCGCGAGACGGCGCAGACGCTGATGAATGGCAGGAGCGTGATTCCGCAGACTTTAGTCATCGCCACGGATGGGCGCGTCATCGGTCACTGGCGCGGCTACTCGCGTGGACGCAGTGGTGGGCACTTACGCGAGATGATTGAACTCGCCCTCTCGGAAACCTCTACGACACGTTAGTTCGATATAAGAATGAGCATAATGTTTTTAGCTCCGTAGGAGCTGTATGTTTATAGCTTAAAGTTTCCAAAAAGAGCCTGGCTCCGTAGGAGCTATATGTTTTCTATTAATTAACATGTAGCTCCTACGGAGCTAGGTTTATCCATTATCCAGAGACTATAAACATCCTGCTCCTACGGAGCTTTCTTCTCTTACGTCGAACTGACATTCTACGACAGCACCAGGGTTTTAATGACAATCAATCTGAGATGTTGCGTCTCAATTGACGCAACCTTTCCCCAGGAGTGCCGTTAAACCGTCCCCGAAAGTTCCGCGCCAGCTTAACGTCTCGTGCGCGCCGTTGTACTCTCGATAGCAAACAGCATAGCCCTTTGCCTGTAGGACATCGCGCAGGTGTCTGGTCGCCAGCAATAAAGAAGGCACGGCATATCGCGGGGGCGATTCTCTGTAGATGACATCCTCCAGCAATCCGGCTTCGAGGTAAAAGCGCAGCGGTAATCTTGGACTCAGGGCAAACTGCCTCGCCAGCCATTCAGACTCCGGGAAGTTCTCTTCCAGCAGCTCGCCGGGATAGCGCGTGCCGACTGAAGCGCTACGCCGCTGCCTGTACATGAAGCCGCCTGACTGGGCAAGGACATTGCCAAAGATTTCCGGGTGTCGTAAAGCGATATGGACAGCCGCACCACCGCTGAGACTTGAGCCTGCAATAGCTGTTTCATCAACCCTGCTGGTTACCCTGTACCGCTCGCGTATCCACGGAATCAATTCGACGGCTATGAACTCTGCAAACGGTTCGTAGTGCCAAAGCTCCTGAAGACGCGCCCCGTCGGCATTGCCGACCATGACAGCTACAGTCGGAGGCAGTTTACCCTCGGCAATCAGGTTATCCAGTATGGTGTGAGCCGGAACCCCGTCCACATAAGTTTCACCGTCAAGCGTGACCAGAAGATTGTATGCTTGCTTATCGGGTCTGTAGCCCGGCGGGGTGTAGACCCAGATTTCGCGCTCGTTTTTCAGAGTCCGGCTCTTGAAGGTTAGCTTTTCCACCTTTTCTTCGGGGATGCCTGCCCTGCGCTCTATGAATGCTTGTGGCGGTGCCGCACGCAGCTCTACCACCGAGCTATCGCCGTTACGACTCGCATAATGTTTGGGATTAAGCGGGTCTGCCTTGAAAGCGGCAATGCGGCGGTTGCGCTCCTCAGTAGTCTGTTCTGTAAGGAGCGTGAGCGGATCATTAGCAGCGATGCGGTAACTGAAGCGGGCGTCATTGCGCAAACGATAAGTTTTATACCAGACATACGTATCCGGCAGGCGGGACATTTAAGCCTGAGCTAAATATTCCGCGTTGGCTAATTGACTGTTATCGAGTGTTAAGACGACGACGTTCTTTGTCTCGGAGTTCCCGCGCCAGAGGAATGTCACGTAAACATATGCCCCGCCATCCACTATAGGCTCGACCAGAGGCGTACCCTGGCGTGAAATCTCCTGCCAGAAATACTCAAGGGCATTTCGATTGCCGCGCCCAAGTTCCTGCTGTAAAGCGGTCAGGCGTGGACTCAAGGGTGTGGTCGGAACAGTTTGCGGGGCAATGGTCGAAAGAGAGCCGTTGAAATAATTTGGTTCAACCGCGTCGAGCGTGCTGCCCGAAGCACACAACAGAAAGAGCGCGAGAAGAAGTAAACGTCTCATTCTAATTTACAGAGCGTCATTCTCTATCAAGTCACTCATTACGTAATGCCAGCATTGGATTGATGCTGGTCGCCCTGAGTGCCGGTATCAAGCAAGCGGCTCCGGCAACTACAATCAGCAGGAACGAGACCGCCGCAAAGGTCATAGGGTCGGCTGTGGGTGTGGCAAACAGCAAGGTTGCCAGTAGACGGTTAAGTAGAAGCGCGCCGGTTATTCCACTTATCAGCCCTAGCAGCACCAGCGACATTCCCTGCCGCATCACCATAGCTAGAACCCTGCCTCTCGTCGCGCCAAGCGCCATGCGAATTCCGATTTCGCGTGTGCGTTGCGTAACCGACAAGGCCATGACACCGCAGATTCCCGCCGCTGTTATAGTCAACGCTAGACCTGCGAAGATGCCCAGCAGCCAGGCGGTCAAGCGCGGGGATGCAACCGAATCATCTCGAACCTGCTCCAGAGTCTTAACCTGATCGATGGCTGTGTCGGGATCAACCTGATGCACTGCGTCACGCATGAGCTTAGACACGCTCATAGGGTCTGACATTGTTTTGACTATCAGGAAACTGGCGAATGGGCCTTGCTCCACAGGAACATATATCTCGTCCGTCGGCTCGCGGTCTAGACCATACTGCTTCACGTCGCCGACGACGCCGACGATTGTGACCCACGTCTTTCCATTATCGAAAGATACTCGTTTGCCCACGGGGTCTTCGCCACCCCAACGATGGCGCGCCGCTGTGTCGTTGATGATGGCGACCTGCGGTGCCTTCTCGTCATCTGCATCGGTAAACATACGGCCTTTAATAAGAGGCATGCCGATGGTGCGAAAGTAGTCCGGGGTCACTGCCCTTGGGTCTATCTTCGGTGCGAGTTGCCCTTCCGCCGGAGCACGCCCCTCCAATTGAATGTTGATGTTGTTGGGGCCGCTGGTAATCCCTTGCGGATTCAGTGGGTAGGTAGAGGCAAGCGCCACAGCTTGAAGGCCGGGTTGCTGCTTTACTTTATCGAGCACCTGTCTGAAATATGCCACGTAATTCGCGGTCGTAGCGGTCGGGGATTGAATCGAAGTGTACTTAGACCAATTCGGCGAAAGCCGCATCACAAGCACCTTTTCAGGATTGAAGCCGCCATTCACCTGCTGCAATTTGATGAGGCTTCGCAGCATCAAGCCCGCCGTGATTAAGAGCGTAAAGGAGATGGCGACTTGTGCAACCACCAGAAGACCGCGCATGCGATTCTTTCCCACAGAAGTAGAGCGAGCGCCTTCTTCCTTGAGTGCCGCCGCTAAGTTTTGCTTCGAGTTCTGGCGAAAAGAGAGCGCCGGAAACAGCCCGAAGGTCAGCCCCGTCCCGACAGAGACGATAAGAGTAAAGAGTAAGATAGAAAGGTCAATTTTGATTTCGCCCGTGCGGTTCGTGAATCGTGCGGCAAATGCAGCGAGCGCAGGCAATCCCCACGCGGCAATCAACAGCCCTAAGACGCCGCCCATCAGCGACAGCAGAGTGTTTTCGGTGAGCAACTGCCGTATAAGGCGGCCACGGCTTGCTCCAAGCGCCGTCCGCATGGCGACTTCGCGTTGCCGCTGTAAGACACGCGCCAGACTCAGATTGGCAACATTGGCGCAGGCTATGAGCAGCACAAGCCCGGCAGTCGCCAGCAAGATCATGAGCGTCGGCCTGGCTCGCTCCGTGAGATCATCTTCCAGTCGCACAACCTGTGCAGTGTAGCCCTCACTCTTAGGATAGGTCTCAGGATACGCTGCCTGTAAATTACCGGCAGTGTTGCTGAGGTCGGCCTGCGCCTGTTCGAGCTGCACGCCCGCCTTGAGCCGCCCGAAAACAACAGTCAGCAGCCGCGCATTCCGATTGTCCATGATGGCTTGAGAAGAGCGGAACGGGCACTGTGTGGTGGGCATGTAGACATCGCTCTCTGACGGGTACTGCGGAATATCTGGCAGCACGCCTATGACAATATGCGAGCGGTTGTTCATCTGAAAAACTTTGCCTACGATATTGGGATCACCGCCATGACTTTGTTGCCAGTATTTATAGCTGAGCACGAGCACCGCATCGGCTCCGGGCTTTTCATCGTCGGGCACGAAGGTTCTGCCCAGGATTGGCTTCACCCCCAGCACATCGAAGAAGTTGTAGGAGACTACGCCGGTCTGCACACGCTCCGGCTCAGTCCTGCCATAGAGAATGAAGTTCATGGAGTGATGCTCGACCACCGATTCCAGGGTTTTGTTCTGTTCTCTGAAATCATGGAACTCTTTGACCGAAAAACCCATGTCGTCAATGTTGGCGAGCTTCGCCCTCTGATGCACGACTACCAACTGATGCCCGTCTTGATAAGGCAGCGGGCGCAACAGCACGCCGTAGATTACGCTGAAAATGGCTGTATTCGCTCCGATGCCCAGCGCCAGAGTTATCACCGCCATCAGCGTAAACCCGCGATTCCTGAGCAGGACTCTTACTCCATAGCGAATATCCTGTCCCAGCGACTCTATAAAACTGAACACGCTTTTGTGGTCTTGATTCTCCATAGAACACCTCTTGGAAGACATGGGGCGGATTTATGAAATCCTGTAGCTATCTGACTGTATTCTATTTTCTTTTTCAGTTGCTCAAGTTTGCAGCGACTTGCAGCAGAATTGCAGGGAACAGAGGGAATCAGCCGTTAGGCGAGCAAGTATATGTATAAAGAGGGTCGTCACGTCCGAATATTTGAATGGGCGGACTTATTCCTACTTGACAGGCATACTCTATGTTATAGAACTTAATGGTTAGAGTTTTTGGATAGAGAAAGAGTGTAGGGTGAAAGGCTTGCCCTTTTTCTGTCCCGCTAGAAAAGTGAAAATCTTTTGAGGATTTAAGGCTGGGCGGCCAAGCCTTGAGTTCGCCTGCGATTATCATCTGCTCTTGTACACATCTGTGCTCAAGTACTTCAGGCCGGAGTCGGCCATCAACGTGACCACCTTTGCATCTGGCCCCAGCCGCTCTGCCACTTGAATCGCGGCGACGACGTTTGCACCGGAAGACGTTCCTGCAAAGAGAGCTTCCTCGCGCGCGAGGCGTCTAGCCATCTCCTTCGCATCCTCTGTCTTGACCGGCACGATGTCGTCCACCAGAGTCGCATCCCAGAGTGGAGGAGTGTAGCCAATCCCGACTCCTTCGATCTTGTGAGGCCCTGCCTGCCCTCCCAGCAACACAGACGATTCAGCGGGTTCGACGACGACGATCCTGATACCCGGTTTGTATCGCTTCAGCACGGTGGCGACCCCACGCGAAGAAGCCGCTGTACCCACGCAGTGAACGAAGGCGTCTATCTCCCCCTTCGTTTGACTCCATATCTCCTCGCCAAGCTGGTAGTAGCCCGCGATGCTGTCATAGTTGTTGAGCTGGTCTGTACAGTAGGTGTGAGGCTCCTGGCACAACCCGCGTGCGACCTCTATCATGTCCAGAATAAGTTTTTTAGTGGTGAGACCTCCTTCGCTTGGGACGATGGTAAGCTCCGCACCCAGCGCCGCCATGTGATCCAGCTTCTCCCTGCTGAACGCGTCGGACGTGACGATCTGTATACGGTAACCCTTCGACGCGCAGACCAGTGCGAGCGACGTTCCCGTGCTGCCACCCGTGTACTCGACGACGGTGTCTCCAGGCTGTAGGCGTCCGTCCGCCTCCGCACTCGAAATCACAGCCTGCGCCATCCTGTCCTTCATGCTGCCGGTGGGGTTCTCCCACTCAAGCTTCACAAGGATGTCGGCACAATTGGGTGGAACGACCTTGCGAAGTCGAACCATCGACGTGTTTCCAATGGCATGTAGAATGTCCATGAGTTGAGCGCTTCTCTCTGCTGGCTTGTTTTCCCAGACCTCTGCGCAGTCTACTATGCACGTAGCTTTGAGTCACCATTGACTTTCATTACATGAGACTAATATCTTCCACCTAACAATCCGACGCGCTCAACAGGTATGGTATAGAGAAATGAAGATGCCTACATCTATCAAAGTCTTATGTGTGTCGTTGTTACTCGCCTCAGCGTGCCTCAATCCCGGGTGCGCTCGCCGGTCTTCGACCGGACAGGGCAACGCAACGGAAATCAACGTCGCGGCGGCAGCTAACCTGACAGATGCGTTCGCGGAAGTAGCCAGACAATTTACCGCTGAGACGGGCGTGCGCGTGGTCTATAGCTTCGGCTCGACGGCTGACCTTGCGAAGCAAATTGAGAACGGCGCGCCCTTCGATGTATTCGCGGCGGCTGATGTAGAGCACGTTGACGGGCTGGACAGTAAAGGACTGCTCACACCCGGCACGCGCGCTCTGTATGCACGCGGGCGACTCGTACTCTGGACACCAACGGGAAGCAGCATCAGCATCAGCCGGATCGAAGACATCACGCGCGGTGAGGTGAACAGAATCGCCATCGCCAAGCCTGACGTTGCGCCTTATGGTCGAGCGGCTGTTGAGGCTCTACGCGCTTTGAATCTGTGGCAACAGGTCGAGCCGAAGGTCGTGTATGCACAGAACGTCTCACAGACAAAGCAGTTTGCTTCGACGGGTAATGCAGAAGTGGCTTTTCTCCCGCTGGCGCTGATGAAGCCGGGCGAGGGGCGATACGTAGAGGTAGACGAAAAATTGCACCAGCCCATAGACCAGGCGTTGGGAGTGGTAAAGGCATCGGGTAAACAGGAGGCGGCGCGGCGCTTCACAGACTTTGTTCTGAGCGAGAAGGGGCAGCGTATACTCGAACAATACGGTTATCGGAAACCGCCTGCGGCCAAGCCATAGCATTCCACAAAATATAGCGGTTCTCAGATGAATGCGACTGTTGCGATATAGGTGCAGGTCAGTACCGCCTGCGTGAGCGGGCGGGTATTAGCAAAACTTGAGACCCGCCCAGCTTAAGCAGGCGGTACTGGCAGGAGTCGCACTCATCTGAGAACTGCTACAACTCTTCTCCCTGCGACCTGATGGGCGTCTGGCGCACAGCTCAACTTATGGTTTGGAAGCTGACGCAAGATAAAGAGAATGAAGGTAGTGGATCAGTTTCAAATCCGACTCACCGCCGCAGACGCAGAGAGCGCAGAGGATGCGCAGAGAGAAGATTCAACTCTCTGCGTCTCTGCGGTGAATTACTCGTTGAGAGTCTGCTCTCAGATTTCAAACTGACCCACTACTAGAATGAATAATTGAAATTACGCAGCGAGAGATAAGTCTTCTAACTGCGGTAAGACCAATTTCGCTATGGAACAATCGTAACGGTCACTATCTGTGATAGCGCAGTAGCCCCAAGGTTATCCGTGGCTCGCGCCTGGATGCGGTACTTGGTTGTGCGTCGCAAAGAGACCCGCAAGCTATATTTATATGTGCCGCCCGTGGAGGCAACCCTTACTGTGCCGATCAATGTATCATTCGCGTAGAAGTTTACCAGCGCCACAGTACCATCCTTATCTGTTGCTCGCGCGATCAGTTGAATGGGCTTTTTGCCGCTGAGAATTTGCCCGGCGGTCGGGCTGGTAATCTGCACCTGCGGCGCAACGTTTACCGGCTGGGGTGTTGGTGTCGGAGTCGGAGTTGGAGTCGGTGTTGGAGTCGGTTTTGGTGTTGGCGTCGGTGTCCCGGAGACTCGGCGCCAGAGCACTGCACTGGTCGAGCCGTCCGGTCGCTGCGCCAGCCCGACGATGTTTCCGAGAGCGTCTATGTCATAAGCGATGGAACCTCCCTGGCTAAACTCCGCTGGCAGCAATGAGTGCAGATCAACCACACTTCCAGCCGTGCCAGACCAGCGCAAAGCGTGCGACTGGTAGTTAGTGGCCTGGCTACCGCCGTATCCGACTTGCGTTGTCCCGTTGGTCGCCAGCGCTGCGGTTGAAAGGTATCCGGCTGGATGCAGGCTGACGACGCTGGCAGCCGTGCCGTGCCAGAGCAGGGCGCGGCTATAATAGTCTCCGAACACATTATATGCGTAGCCGACCTGCTCATTACCGCTGACGCCTTCAGCGAAGGAATGACTGAAGCCGGGGGGATGAAGCACCACGGCGCTCGCAGCCGTGCCCGACCAAAGCAAAGCGCGGTAAGGTGACGTATTGGAAGAAGCGGGAAAGTAACCGTATCCGACTTGCCGGTTGCCATCGGTGTCGTTGGCATAGCTTCTATCGCAGCCGATTCCGTTCGGGTGTAAATCAACGACGCTCGCCGCTGTGCCGCGCCACAATGCGGCATGCTCGGCGCTTTGGGGCGACGACTCGTTTCCCTGAAAGTAGTAGTTGATGTTGCCGACTTGCTGATCGCCCGCGATAGCTCGCGCAATAGAATCAGTCCAAATACCCCCCGGATGTAGGTCAACGTAGTTAAAGGCGCTGCCATACCATAACAAAGCGTGCCGCTGGAACGCGGTCGCGGGGCCGTTCCCGTGTCCGACCTGCCGCACTCCGTCCGTTTCGAGCGCCGCCGAGTAGCGGAAGTCAGGCGGATGCAAATCAACGCTCACACCGCTGTCTTGCGACCACAGCACGGCATGTGTCTGGTCTGGATCAGGCGCGCCTGCAATGCGTCCAGCGCCGACTGCCTGTCCCAACGCAATGCCTTGTCCCCTTGTATCGCTAAGCTGCGCGGGAGCGGGCAGCACAATCACCTCGTACTCCGCTACAGCCAGCGCGCTACTGCCTGGCTGAAGCGGAGAGCGCGAAGCCGCTGCCCCGTCGGAGGTTCTTATAAAGATCGAAGCGCTTAATAAAAGGAGCGCCGAGCAGACCAGGAAGAATATTAATCCCTTATTGCGTAGAGCATATCGCAAGACCACGTTCCGTATCTCCCCTGGTTCAATGCGGCGACCTATGTCAGCAGGCTGAGCTGGAGCGCCGGAAGCCGCTGCTTCGTTTCCAATCTGGGGGCGGGCAGAGAGCCTTGAGAGCGGCGCGTGTCGCAGATGTCTAACGTGCGCCGCTCCGTGGCGCTACTGGTAGTATAAGTCTAGGGAAGCGCCAGTGAAATGCACGGAGCGCTTCCCCCTATGTCCGGCGCTTCAGCTACCTGCTCCGACCGATGCCCGTGCGGCGTACGCCTCTGAAGTCTGTGAACTCGAAGCCCGCGAAGTTCTCGTTGTACGTGAACCCCCAGTCTTCAAGCAGCGAGATGGCAACGTCTTCACCGCGCAGGAATGAGGCGGTGAAGTCGGAGCGCCAGTGTACCCCTGAGAAGCCGCGCCCGAACCCTATGTTGGCTCCGAGCTTATTCAGCTCGCCCCCGACGTTCATCAGGCTAGCGTCCGACTCTGTGTAGTTCACTAGAGTAGTGCCGGTGGCGTTCGGCTGCTTCGGGTTCGTGATAGGCGCTAGATCGTTGAAGAACGCCTTGAGGATAGTCACTGCTGCGCCTGCCAGCGTGGCGTGCCCGGCGGTATACGCCGGGTGGACGGGCGAGCCTTCGGGATATGCCTGCGGCAGGAAATAGTAGCCTCCCGTCTTCGTCGCGATCTTGGGTATGACCGTAGAAGTCCCAAGCACGGAATGGATCGGGTAGTCTCGCTCGTTCCTGAAGTCGAAGTTGACCCATCCGGCGTATTCCTCTGGCCGCAGGCGGCGGTGTACGAACCACTTCTCGTGCCAGGTGTGTGAGTGCGCAGCATACGCAGCTTTGTTGAGCAGCGAGATGATGTGCGTTGGGCCGAAGGTGACGAAACCCTCCTGCGTGCAACTGTGGTTGTAAGGGTTGTTAGGGTCGAAGGGTATGCCGAACCCACCGCCATCTATACGCTGCGTGTCCGGCATCATGATCAGCAGCCCAAGGGCGTTGATGTACGGCTCCGTGATCAAGTCGAATTCGATGTAGCGAGTTATGTCGCGTGCGTTCGAGAGGTAACGGCGAAATGATTGGAGTCCGACCGGAGGCGGCATGCATCCCCTCTGCACGTTCAACCAACTCGTCGGGTCCATCATGTAGTCTTGAACGACCGCCGGCTGTATCTGTGCGGGGATGGTCTGCGCCCCGTATGGAGCGTCCCGAATCAGGAACTGCGACAGGTACGGCCCTATCTGATCGCCTTTGGTGAAGCCGCGGAAGACCGTTTTCAAAGTGATGTTGTTGCCTGGCCCCGGAGTCTGCCCGAGCGGGGTCATCGGCTGGGTCGGGAATCCGCGCGGCTCTGGGCGCGGCGTCCTGCCCGGCGGCACGATCTCGTTCTGCGGCAGTCCCGCGTAGAATTTGAATCTCGCGTTCAAATCAGAGATGGCGGCGGCAATGGTCGGATCGGTGCCCCAATTAATGAAAGGCACGTCGCGCACCAGGGACTGCCAGTACAACTCTACAATCTCCGCCGCATTGTCCGCGCTGGCAAGGGCGGGAGCAGGCGGCGCTGCCAACTGCGTTATGGCAACGTCCTCAAGCTGATAAGCGAGGCCGCCCTGCGGGTTAACCAGACGGCGCTGAGAGCCAACGGGCGTTGCCGCTGTAATGCCGAGACGGGCCTGCGCCTCGTTCGGCACACTCGACGCTTGATCATTGAGCGCCTGTTGTTGACCCGCCTGATCCTGAGCGTCAGTATTGACTGAGCCGCCATAGATTCTGGCCTCGTCCGCAGAGGAGAGCGTGGTCGCGTCCGAGCTGTTGGAGTAGGGCTGCGCGTTAGGAACGCTCTCTTGCTGAGCGTAGGAATCCTGATAGGCTGATTCGTCATACGCCATGCTCATCTCCGAGCTTTCCATCTCCGAGCCTTCCATTGCGTATGTGCCGTTGGCAGAGTTACAGGGAACACAGCCCAACGGAATCGCCTCGAAGTCCGATGGACTGTTAGTCCGTACAGCCTTGAGCAGGGCGCAATAAGCAACCGGGTCAACTTCGCCGAAGTTGTTGATTTTCCTCAATCCTTTGGTGAAGCTGCCAATATAGTTCCGGTTACTGTAGAGCGCCTCGTCACCGTTGCAAGGATGCGACGGGACGCCCATGCTGCGGTCAAAGATGGCTGCGATGACGCGCTTGGCTAACTGGGCGTTGGCGCGCCCCGTCGGCGTCAGAATCTCTATGTCACAGCCCGGTGCAGTAGCGCAGCCCCTGCTAACAACACCTATATTCGCCATCTCCGTCTCCTGTGCCTTAACGAGCTTCGGGATGCTGATGACGCTGGCCGCAAGGGCGGCGGCAGTGACCTTGCCTAAGAAGGATCGGCGGCTATGAGAAACTGCTGGCCGCTCTTCCTCATTCTGAGCAGTCGCCGCTTGATCGTGTTGCGCCTCACTCTCGGAGGCGGCACGCCGTTGCTTTTTATCAGTTGATTTTAGACGGGTGTTTTTCTGGGTCTTCTTCATGTCAGTCATCTCCTTCAGAGAAAAGCAGTTGGTGATGACCGCATGACGCACTATAATGCCTCTTGGTGTAGAGGCATCAGCTACGCGCGCGTCAGTGCGGCAGTTGATGTTCTTGGTCACTAGGGCTCCTGCCGTTGCGCCTTGTAAACCAGCAGCAGGAGCTCTTTCCTTTTCTTCCAAGCGAGGGTAACTAATTCGGATTACCGGAACTCATCTCACAAATACCTGATGACGTTTTCAGGTTGCGGTTTTATCGAGGGACACTCATTTCACCGCACCATTTTCCGGTATTTAGAGACTACCTTCCAGTTAAGAATCGTCAGTTATTTTCTCCCCAAAAATAGGAGCTTCGACTCACAGCCCTGTGAATCGTAGGTGCCTATGATTAGTTATGCGAGGCAAAATCTATAGATTGACTGCTACCATGCTCAAGGTATTTGGCGATAAGGATGCCGTTCCAGACTAAGCAGGCGGTGGAGCAATATTTATAGCGGGGCGCTCCACTGTGCTTTATTTGAAAGTTAATCCTGAACGCAAACAATTGTCGGGGGGTGATGATTTCGATGCTGCGCTGGCGGGCGGGTATCCAACCAATGAGGGTTACATCTGTCTTCGGGTAGCCAAGCGTATACTCCTGTGATTCTGCCCGGCACCGGCGAAGCTTCTTTTGCTCCGGCATTGCTCGTCCCCTTCAACCCTTGGCGCGAAACCTCTTGTTAGTGCATATAAGTACAAAAAAGCAGATGTTATTCTGCGTCGAGGGGGAAACTTAAATTCTTAATGGCGCAGAGTCGGGGACAACAGAGCGCATTTCCTGCGCGTAAACTAATAGCCGAATAAGCGGCGAGATTCAGTTAACAACGAGTTGTCAGGATTATACGCCTCGCCTTTAAAGTGTCAAGAAAACTTTTTATGGCTCTGTTGCGAAAGCCAACGTTATTATTGAGGGGGCTGCGAGTACATGTTGGCCTGGCGTAATTTTTCAATTGTGTCTCGGATAATACCTGCATTGCTGGCTTGAGGATTGTCTTTCAGATATTGTTCCAACTCGTCGGCTGCGCGTACGGGTTCGCCCTTTTTATCGTAGAGCATACCCATATAAAAGTGGATGATGGTGAGTTTCTTATCACTTAACAGATATGCTCGATTGAGGGTCTCCTCCGCCCTGTTGAGCAAGTAAGTACGCTCCTGCTGGCTCTCTTTTTTGGCAGAATCGATTTCAGAGACATAATACAAGATTGCTACGCCACGCATTAAGGGATAACGCGGATTGGTTGGACTGAGTCGAGAAGCCTCTGCAAAGGCCGCAGCCGCAAGCGGATATTTCTTCTGCTCTATCAAAATCGCCCCGAAGGATTGATATAAACGGTCATCAGACGGATTAATCTTTCGCGCCTGCTCAAGCTGGGCAATCGCCCCATCTGCATTGCCGGTGCGCGCCAGATCGTTGGCGAGCGCATAGCGCGCATCGAAATAATCCGGGAACAATTTGATAGCCTCTTCCATCAAGGACATAGCCAACTGTAGTTTTCCAGCCTTCCTCATTTTCATCGCCCGCTCAAAAATGGCACGCGCCGTTGGCGGTATATTCTGAGTGAAATTTGTTGCGATGGTTTGGGCTTGCCCCTGAGTGTTGCTTTGCCCTGCCGTGATAGAAGACGCCAGTAAGATAATCATACTCACTGTTAATAGCGTCTTGTATTTGATTGTGGGGAGCGCCATATCTATTCTTCTGGGTTTGGTTTCGTTGAACCAGCGAGCGTAGCTGAAACTGATTATGCGCGAGACGATACATATTATCCGGCGGCAAGTCAACGAGCAGAAAAAGGGAAGAAGACCAGCTACTGTCTTCTTCCCAGAGCATTCAATTCCTTAAATGATTTCCGAGAGCGGCTATCGTTGTACGCTCAATTACCCGCGCATATTGTAGCTGCGAAAAGCAGTCGCCCCATTGGGGGAATGAACTCCGACCAGAATAATGGAATCACCCGCAGGCACGCGCCATTCGATCTCGATCAAACCGCCTTCGGTTACTTTTACTTCTTGAGCTTTGCCGTCTATAAAAACAAATGCGCGTGAGCGCGGCACGGCGAGCAACATGAGGCGCATTGGCGCTCCTGTTTTCGCCTGCCGCAAGGCTTCTTGATAGCCGTTTTCCGAAAAGCTAATGATGGCTTTCGGCGGAGGACTCTTTTTAACGTATCGAGAGGCCACCACATCCGGCGTGTCAAGGTTGCGGCCTTCTTCAATATTTGCAGCAAGACGTATGAACTGCGCCATAGACCATGCGAGCGGCGTCGCCGAGCCAGTCCCTTCGGCGAAACGCAGGTCGGGGCGAGGGCTTTCAATCCGATCCCAAATCTGCTCTGGAATCATCAGGCCGTCATTAGCGAAAGCCATCATCGTGTCCAGCCGTTTGAGCGCCTGAGCGCGCTCGTTATTCGCCAGCTCGTATTGACCGCGTTCTCCGGTCAGGAGCGCCCACAATCGTCCTATTCCTGTCTCGTCCCATCGATTGCCGTTCGCTCTCTCTCCGTAACCATCATGATTGTAGCGATACCAGGCAGACCCGTTCGGCGTCTCAACTTTGATGATGCTATCAACGACCATCAGGGACTTTGCAATGAGCGGATCACCGGGAGGCTTGATGCCTAGGCGCACCAGTTCCAGAAAGCCCGCGTCAACGATCTCGCGCTCGTCGAAAAAGCCCGCTCCGTTATTGATTTCGAGGCGCGCCCCGTCGTTCGGGTCTATGTTTTCCGTGATGCGTAAATAATAGTTCTTATCTCCGTAAACTCCTGTCATGGTCGCCGTCCAGCGCTCCACGTTACGCGCCCAGTCGTCCGCCGCAGCAAGATACAACCCTGCGGAAGCCTCGTCGCTGTTGCGGCGTGCTATCTCCGCCGCACAAACCAGACCGGCAATCTCCGCCGCAATCGTGGAAGGCGAATACCCTGCTTCTTCCTCCCATCTCTCCTGTGAAGTTCGCGGGCCGTAACGCAAGAGGAAGTCTGCGGCAGGTTTGACGTGATGCACCCAGGTTTGGCCGTCCGTGCGTCCGAGTTGATAGGCAAGGATGAGCGGATAGGCGACCTCGTCCATCTGTAAAGAACCCCAGAACGGGCGACCGTCAAGCCAGGAGTTCTGCGGAAAACTGCCGTCCGGTTTCTGCTGCACTGTGAAAAGGTAACTGAGCGCACGGTCAGCAGCAGCCTTGTCTCCCAACGCATAAAAGGCCGTCGCCACTTGATAAAGATCGCGCGACCAGACCAGATGATAGCCGCCTATGTCCGGCTCGTTGGCATTCGCCCCGCCTCCCCAGGGGATTGAAAGCGAAGCAATCATAGCGCCCCTGTAGGTCTTATCCTCGTGCGCCTTCAGAATCATCGCGGCCATGTCGAACTGACGCTGGTATTTCTGGCTGACTCGCCTGAGCGACGCGATGTACTGGTGCCAACCCGACTCGTATTCTTCGCGCGCTTTGGCAAACCCTTTAGCCAGAGAAGCGCGCGCATTCAACAGGGCTTCTTCAGCTTCACGTCCGAACGAGAGCGCGAGCGTGAAGGCTGCGTCAGCCTTGACACGCGCGACCTGCACGACATTACCGTCAACTGCGCGGGCGTAACTTTTCGTGATGCTGCCTGTCTGCTTCAACTGCTTTAGACCATCGCTTGTCTCGTAATAGCCGTTCGTCATCTCGTCAAAGCCGGTGCTGGAAAGGAGCGCCGAAGCTTTATCGGCATCAGAAGCCAGAAGGGCGTCGCCTCGCGTCCATGCAGAGTCGTGCATGCCACTGTTATTGAGTGAAGGGTCGTAGTAAACGTACAGGAAGTAAGGATTATTATTTGAAGACTGAAACTGAACGTCTATCAAGACCACAGCCCTTTGCGGGTCAACCGTGTAGGTCTTCCTGATAGTGTAAGCGCCGTTTTTCGCCGTGTTGATTTGACGGAACGAGAGTGCCTGCGTGTCCAGCACCTCAAGGCGATGGTTTGTATCTTCGCTCTCAACCTCCACTCGTTTTCCGTCACCACTCACGACGATGAGCTGAAGCATACGCATGTTTGCGACATCAACTGTCGGGAAATAGCTTTCGGTCATCACGCCATCTCGCAAAGTGAACCAGACTTTGGATTCCAGCGTGTTCGACGTGCCGACTCCGTTCTTGCCCGCGTTAGTCCATTGCGCGGTATTGCCGGGTACACCCGGCGCTAACCCGTTGTCGGTTTGCGCAGACGAAATGCTTAGAGGCAGGTGCAGCAGGCAAACGAGGATGCTCCACCTGATTAACTCGCTCTTTAGTTTATTGAATATCACCGGATTTTTTCTTGACACTTCGCGCGCTCTTTATTCAACGAACGGCGCGGCGAAAGATGCGATAGCCCCATGCCTCAAGCGCAAGCGTCGGCAGTCCCACTACTCTACGCTTTGCGGTTGTCTCTGGCCGGGACACATCAGGCGGAAGCGGAGGCTGAACATCGGGCGTTATCTCTGCGAAGCCCGCTCCGTTTCCCACTTCAACAGTTCCCGTAAACGGACTGTTAGAGAAGTTGATTGCTACCAGAATCTCTTCGTCTGCCGTGCGGCGCAGGTACGTGATGACGCGAGCTTCGTCACTGTTACGCAGCCATTCCACGTCAGCATTTCGCAAGGCCGGATGTACTCGACGAAGCGCTATAATTTGTTGATAGAATCGCGGGAATTCCGGGCGACGCTCGGCTATCTGCCAGAAGACGGGCATTCTCTCGAAGAGCGCGGGCGCGCCCGATTCCGTCGTGTCGCCGACTTCCATGCCGTTATAGACGAGCGGCACGCCGTCGAGTGTGAACATCAAAGCGGACGCGGCCAATGCGCCCCTTTCGCCAAAACGAGCAATGGCGCGACGCTCGTCATGATTATCTGAGAAGCGCATGTGTAGCGCCCCGCGCGGATACCTTGCGCGTTCCGCTTCCCAGGCGGCGCGTAAAGCCGTGGCAGGCTTATTGCCCATCAAGACATCCGTGAGCGCGGAATGCAGCCCCCACGAGTAATCAAGATCGAATGCTTTGACCAGTAGCTCAGGCGAATCCCATTCGGCGAGCATCATCATGTCGGGCTTTATCTTTTCCAGCTCGGCGCGGGCGCGTTCCCAGAAATCCGTCGGAATCATTCCGGCCACGTCGCAACGAAAACCATCCAGATCGTATTCGCGCAACCAGAACTTCAGCATGTCAATCATGTAATCGCGCAGGCGCGGATTATCGTAATTGAGATCGGCCACGTCCGCCCAATCGGCCACGGGCGGCAAAATCTTTCCCGCCGCATCACGCGTGTAGAAATCGGGGTTGCGCATCAGAGTGCTGTCCCAGGCTGTATGATTCGCTACGATGTCTATGATTACTTTCATCCCGCGACGGTGCGCTTGTTGAATAAGGCGACGCAGGGTTTCCTTCGTCCCGTAATCCGGATTGATGCTGTAATAATCGCGCACGGCGTAGGGGCTGCCGACGCTGCCTTTCCTCTTCTCCTTACCGATTTCGTGAATCGGCATCAGCCAAAGGATCGTCACGCCCAGGTTCTTCAGTTCATCGAGGCGCGCGGTGATGCCGTCGAAATTGCCCTGGGTTGAGAATGCGCGTGGGAAGATTTCGTACAGGACGGCGTCGCGCACCCACGCGGGACTGCTTCTGGACTTTTCGCGCGCGAAGTCGCGGGACGACTGTGGCTGCTGACCATAGATGCTGACAGGCCATAAAGGTTTCATCAGAGCGGCAAAGACAATCAGCCATAGAACAATGCGGAATAATCTTCGCATGATGGTAGTGTCCTTAACTGAAAATGGCGGCGGTAGCAGGTCAGTACCGCCTGCGGTAGCGGGCGGGTCTCAAGCACCGGAGCAACCCGCCCGCTACCGCAGGCGGTACTGACCTGTCTCCTTAATTTGATTTGTCTTCAACTCTGGAAGCTCCCTCCGGTTCGTCAATCAGCCCTGTGCTCGGCACCGGCTGAGCTGACACGGATGGCAGCAGTGCTTCTTCCTCGTCAGCGCGAATGACCGCATCTTCCGGCACATTAAGGTCAGCCACATCCTGCACGATCAAGACTAAGAGAGCTGCAACCAACAGACACGCCCCGCCGAATGTGACTAGGTAAATAGGAGTCTGCGGGTTGTTCTCTCCGAAGAAGAGTCGGATTGCAGGGCCGAACGTGAGCGCCTGAATAATTTCCGGGATGACTATGAAAAAATTGAAGACGCCCATGTACACGCCCATGCGCGCCGCAGGCAGCGCACCTGAGAGAATCGCATAAGGCATAGAGAGAATTGATGCCCATGCAATGCCGACACCTATCATAGAGAGCATTAGCAGCCACGGATTGCTGATGAAATAGACAGAGAACAACCCCAGGCTGCCGCAAACGAGCGCCAGCATGTGCGTGGTCTTGCGGCTTGTGGCGGCTGCCAGTTTCGGCAGGGCAAAGGCGATGATGAAACAGACTATCGAATAGATTGAGAACGTCAGGTTGCCCCATTCAGCGCCCTGTGAATAAGTAACTGATTTGGGGTCTGTAGCGCCGAAGACGTGTCTGGCTACGGCGGGCACATAGAATAGCCACATGCTGAAGAGGCCGAGCCACGTAAAAATCTGAACCAACGCGAGCTGCTTCATGGTCTTCGGCATCTCGCGTATGGCCGAAATTATCTCGCTCAGCCCTGCGGCCAGACCGCTCTTTTCTGAACGCTTTCGCCTGAACTCCTCTATGTTCTCCGGCGGATATTCCTTCGAGGTGAAAACAGTCCACAACACGGCTAAGAGAAAAGCTACTGCTCCGACCTGAAAAGCATATTTGACGGTCAGGGGGATGCCGCTCGGCGTCGTCCCCGTCACACCTGTCCTGCGAAAGAAGTATGGAAGAATGCCCGCCAGAGTTGCGCCCAGGCCAATGAAGAAGCTTTGCATGACGAAGCCCGTCGTGCGCTGCGCAGGATTGAGCTTATCGGCGACGAAGGCGCGAAACGGCTCCATACTGATGTTGATGCTCGCATCCAGAACCCAGAGCAGCCCGGCAGCCATCCATAGCGTCGAGGATGTCGGCATGATAAAAAGCGCTACGCTCGCCAGGATTGCGCCGACGAGGAAGTACGGACGCCGCCGTCCCAAAGGCCCCCACGTCCTGTCGCTCATAGAGCCAATGATGGGTTGGACGATCAAGCCTGTGAGGGGAGCGGCGAGCCATAGAATCGGGATAGTGTCAGGATTAGCGCCGAGCTTCTCATAGATGGCGCTCATGTTGCCGAGCTGCAACCCCCAGCCAAATTGTATTCCTAGAAATCCGAAACTCATGTTCCAGATTTGCCAGAAACTCAAGCGCGGTTTTTGCCTCATCCCTCACACCTCTAATAATATTTGTAGGGGCAGGGACAAGTCCTCTGCCCGTATCGTGCGCCAGCACGATAGTTGAGATTATCGAACGTCACCCGCGCATACGCGCGACGGGCAGAGGACTTGTCCCTGCCCCTACCACCTACTGCGCGCTAAAAATGCTGGCAGCGCGCGCCGGTATGGTTACTTTGATTCTTCCGTTCTCAACACGCGAATCTTTCGCCAGTCCGAGCCTGTCTGTGAGCATCGTTCCGTCCGCCACATTGGCCGGAGCGACGCTGAACTCGACCTCCACAGGTTTATTCTGATTATTGAAGACCATGATGACTGCCGAGCGCATCGTCACACGTGCGTAGACGTACTGCTGCTCAGCGGTAAGGAGGTTGAGGAGTCGCCCGCGACGAAGCGGCTCAAGTTGTGCGCGAAGGCGTGCAAGACGCTGAAGGTGATTGAAGACTGCGTTCTCCTCAATGCTTCGACCGCGCGCAGTAAATGCGTTGCGCGGGTCTCCGGGAAATCCGCCGGGAAAATCACGACGATTGTCGGGATCGCCGCCGCCCGTCATAGCTATCTCGTCGCCGTAATAGATGAGCGGCGTGCCGCGCGTTGTCATGATGAAGGTTTGCGCCAGCTTCAGCCCCTGGATGCTCGCCCCCGGCTCGCTCATGAAACGAAGCATGTCGTGCAGGCCGAGGAAGGCGACTAGATTGTTAGAGTTCACGTACAAATAATCGTGGGCGAGCATTTTGGGAATCTCCCGCACCTCTTTGCCCTCTGCAAACGCGCGGCGAACCGGATAGAAGAGCGGGAAATCAAAGAGAGTGTCAATGCCGGAGTCAACCCCGTCAAACCTTGCGCGCCCGCCCTGAAAGAAAGAGACGAGCGCCGGGTCGCCGTCATAGAGTTCGCCAAGCACATTGACCTTTGGATATTGACGCTTGATCGCTGCCATCCAGTCTCGCCAGAAGGCGCGTGAAACATACGGCAACGTGTCCTGTCTGATAGCGTCGAGGCCGGTCATGCCGACCCACCAGAGCGTGTTTTGGATAATATACCGGGCGGTCTCCGGATCGTTTTGATTGAGGTCTGGGAGGATGTCTATGAACCAGCCTTCGAGCGTCTCGCGCTGCGTCTGGTAGGTGGCCTGCGGGTCAGAGAGCGTCCACGTCTGCCATGTTTCATTAATGTGATTCGCCACAGTACCGTTGTACCAGGTAGGCGTGGGCGAATCAGTCGTCCACGGATGATAAGGGCCGGAGTGGTTGGCTACCTGATCCTGTATCACCTTGATGCCCAGACGGTGAGCCGCTTCGACCATCTCGCGCAGCTTGCTCATCGTGCCGAAGTGTTCTTCGACGCCGTAGAAATCTACAGCTCCATATCCATGATAGTCCGTAATCGCGCCATCGTCGTAAACTTCACGCTCGTTTAAATGATTGACATTATCATACCAGGGGTTAACCCAGATGGCCGTCACGCCCAACTCTTTCAGGTAAGGAAGGCGATTGATGATTCCCTGTAAGTCGCCGCCATGATAATAGCGGGTCTTGGCGCGGTTATAGAGACCGCTTGATTGCGTCGGGTCGTTATTGGAAGGGTCACCGTCGCTGAAGCGATCCGGCATGATTAGATAAATAACATCGTCGGTCGTGAAGCCCTGAAAACGCCCCGCGCTGCTCAAGGTCTCTGTGATTTCAAAGGGAGCGTTGACCGTTCCGGTGGGTGTAGTGATTCGCAAAGAACGACGCCCCGGTCTGGCGCTTCCGTCAATCGTCACATCTACAAAGAGGTATGTTCCAGCATCATTTACTTTGAGGTTGCCAGCCTTGATTCCGGCTCCGTCTGCTTCCACGCGAGCGCCCAAGAGGTTTCGCCCTCGTATTAGAACGCGCACGGGGTTGATGGAGTGATTAGCCCACCAGTTGGGCGGCTCGACTTTAATAACCTCAGGAGAATTTTGCGCGCTCGCTATTGGTACGGCAAAAGCTAACAGCGCCAGCAGCAGCCAGATTTTTATTAAGCTCGCGGAAGTCTCGCACGTAATTCTCTTCATGATTATCAAAGATGCTTTTCACTGTGATGTTTTTCGACGAAGAAGACGAAGGGCTGAAAACTACGCGTTGACCCGGTCGCACCTGAAAGCTTTTCGCAGAAGCGGGAGAACGCCGGGGGATTCCTGGACTACAGCCCGTAGATTGGTCTGTATGCAAACATGCTCAATTGACAAAAGGGCAGCCGGTCAATCCGGCTGCCCTTTTGTTTTTTCGGTTTAGAACTCCATGCGAAGCCCTAGCTGGACTTGACGGTTTGTTCCAAGCCGCGTGTTTTGAAACACTCCGAAACTCGCCCCGTTAGAAATATCTGTGTTCGGCGTACTGAATTGCGGTGTATTGGTAAGGTTAAAGAACTCTGCGCGAACGGTCGTGCGGAAGCGCTCGGTGAAGAAGAAGTTCTTTGCCAGACCCAGATTCAGCGTCTTGATCGAGGGGCCGCGCAAAGAGTTTCGCTGTAGAGTTCCGACTCGCGTGAACACGCCGCCTACAGATGGCGGATTGCCAAAGGCTCCAGGGTTAAAGTAACGCCCCGCCGGAACATTTGAAAACGGATCGCTGATAAGGTCTACACGCACATCGTCAGGACTGGCTCCACGCGCGATAACATTAAAAACCTGGCCGCTTTGCAGGTTGACGATGCCGTTCACCTGGAGTCCGCCAACCAGAAAGTCCAGCGCTCGCGGCATGTCAGAGCCGAACCTGCGCCCGCGCCCGAAGGGAATCTCGTAGAGCCAACTGAAGACAAAACGTTGCGGGATGTCCAGGTTAGAGTTCCCATACTCTAGCTCTATGTTCTGCGGGTCTTGCGGGCGGAACCCTACGGAGTCGAATGCGCCCGGCGAATTGTCCTTTGCCTTCGACCAGGTGTACGCGGCAATGAACTGCAAGCCGCGCGTGAAGCGACGCTCCAACTGCACCTGCAAGGAGTCGTAACGAGAATGCCCGTTGTCGTCTCTGACATTAACGTCGCCTAGATTCGGAAAGAGTCTAGTCCCGTTAGGGCGACCCAGAAGCTGGCGGTTGAGGTTGTAGTAGGTCGCAAGATTTCTGCCGCGCGTCCCTACATAGCCGACATCTATAACAGTGTCTGCGGTCAACTGGCGCTGAACCTGAACGTTGAACTGATGCACCTCAGAAGTTTGTATGTCCGGTAAGACCGAGAACACAGTGATGTTCTGCGGGTTGTTCAAGTTGATGCCGGACACGTCGCCCGTCGGCAGAGGATTGGTTGCCAGGCGCGAGTCGTTGTTACCCAGCGGCCCCTGACCGGAGAGCGTGACGCGGAAGCCGTTCGTGTAGTTGAACTGAGAGAAACCACTGAAGGGCGCGTTCTGCGCCAACTGGTTGTCGATTCCGCCACGGTCTAAGAAGTAGAACAACCCGTAGCCGCCGCGCAGCACAGTGCGTCCGTCGCCAATGCTGTAGGCGAAGCCCACTCTCGGCCCGAAGTTGTTGTGGTCGCTATTAATGAGCGAGCGCGAGTTGCCGTTTGCTCCGGCCAGAAGCAGACGCCCGGTGGTGATGTCAAAGTTGGTCTGGCGGTTATACTGCTCTACCGGGTTGGTGTAAATGTCGTAACGCAAACCCAGATTAAGCGTCAGGCGGGAAGTGACGCGCCAGTCGTCCTGAAAAAAGAGCGCGTCCTCGTAAGTGCGTGTGCCTACGAAACCGAAGGGCGGCCCTACCTGATAGTTGTCAACGAAGCCAATGAGTAAGTCGGCCTGCTCAAAGCCCGTCGAGTTCGGATTGTCGCCGTTACCGAACAGGAAGAAGTAGCCTTTACCACGGTTCGGACGATAGAGGCCGACATCGCGGCGTATGATGTTGCCGCCGAAACGCAGCGTGTGACCGCCGGTCGTGTAGCTCACAACATCGCTGACCTGATAGGTGTTCTGCGGGATAAGGTATGGGCCAAAGTCGCCCGAATATTCCAGTTGATTGTTGAAGCCGCCGATGAGCGCGCCGCCGCCGAGTTCCGGTACGGGATTGGCTCCCGGTATGCCGAGCGAAGCTGAGAGACGCTCGTTCTGGAAGGGCGGCGTGTATCCGAAAAATACCCTGTGCGCGCCCAGACGCAGCTCGTTGAAGAGGGAACCTGTAAACGCACTCGTCAAACCGATGGCGATTCCCTTGTTGCGATTGAAATTGTCGCCGGAGCCGAAGCCCGCCGGAAGCGTCGTCAGCCGCGAGGTCGTCGTCAATATGTCGCGCCCCCAACTGATACGACCGAAGAGTTGATTCTTCTGATTCAAATTCGCATCTATACGCAGATCGACAGTATTCTCGTCGAGCGTCTGCACGCGCGTGTTTTCGTAGTTCTGCAAGACGCCCGTACCACCCCTGTTCGGCAGCGGGAAGGCTCTCAGATAATTTAGCCCGACGGGGTTGAGGCGGTTGCCCGCAAGAAGGTCTAAGCGATTGCCCGGTACAGGTAGTCCCGTTATCGGGTCGCGAAGTTGAATAGGAGCCGCAAGGCCGCTCAGCGCCGGATTGAGCAGGATGGAGAAGTCTCCCTGACGAAATGCGGCGGTCGGCACGGTGGCTAGATCGCGCCCGAGCGGTAGGAACTGTCGCAAGCCCTGGTAATCAAAGAAGAAGAAAACCCTGTCTTTGCCGCTATAAACGACGGGGCCGCCTTCGCCAAAATGCGGCAGGATAACGGGGCCGCCGAAGGTTACGCCGAACTGCCCGCGACGGAACTCTTCTTTCTGTGAGTTAAAGGTCGGACGCGCGTCCAGATTATCGTTGCGAATAAAGACAAAGCCGCTGCCGAAGAAATCATTTTTCCCAGACCTGATGACGGCATTGATAATGCCTCCGCCGGAGCGCCCAAACTCGGCTGGCGAAACGCTCGTCTGTACCCGAAATTCCTGCACGGCTTCGGCCTGCGGGAAGATGCTGATGGTGTTGACGAGCGTCTCATTGTTATCGAGGCCGTCGAGCAGGTAATTATTTGCCTGCGGACGCAGCCCGTTGACAACCAGCACCGCGCCACCCGTATTACCGCCCCGAAAAGTCTCGGCGTTGCCGCGCGAACCGGAGGCATCACTGTCGGCCTGCCCACGCGTCACACCCGGCGTGAGCGTTGCCAACTCCAACAGGTTTCGCCCGTTCAGCGGCAACTCGACTATCTGCCTACCCTGTATAACTTCGCCGATGGAGGAAGTGGCTGACTCCACCAGCGGAAGCTCGTCCGTGACCTGCACAACTTCGGAGACGGCTCCGATCTCAAGCTTAAAGTCTATGACGGCGACCTGCTGGACTTCAAGCGTTACCTCCTGACGCGTCGTCTTGAAGCTCGCTCCGGCCACTTCAATGCGATAACGGCTTGGCGGTAAGGCCGGAACCGTGTATGAGCCGTTTTCATCCGATTGTACGGTCACCACACGATTTGTAGCTGTATCAGTTACAGTAATGGTCGCGCCAGCCACCGCCGCGCCCTGTGGGTCTGTGACAGTTCCTTGCAAGCGTGCGGTCTCAGTTTGCGCGAGAATAGTGGAAGCGATTAACAGTAGAAAGGTGATGCAACAAATAAAGCGTTGAGTCACTGCTTGATACCTGGTGTTCTCTTTCATGGTTCGTCTCCAACGTCAGCTATGGTAAGGGTAGGCTTTGTCCTTGCAAGCAACTGGTTAGTATCTGACAAAGCAATTTCTTGAAATTTGAAATGCGTGTGCGACCCCCAAGATAGTTTGAATCGCCAGAGTCGCCGTCGAGCAGCATCCTTTGTCTTCTCTGGCGCTACTGAAGTTTCTTGAGGCCATTCGGTCGCGCTCTGGTAAAGCCACCGCCGAAGACGCAAACCTGCGAGGCAGAACGAAACTTTTCGCCCTCGCGGCGGGTTGCGGTCGGATAAGTGCCGGAATCTTTATCTGCGGCTGCTCGCTGCATCTTAATCCGTCACGGGCTTATAAATTCAATGGAGCGATATTTTGATACTAAATTATAATTAGCAAGTCAATGAATTGTTGAGCTGAGCGCCCACAACTTTGAACCTGTTTGGAATGACTATTGTACAACGGCCTTGATTTGTTAGCATTAAAAAAACGTTATGATGTGACTTCAAATAATAAAAGTGATAGGTATTTTCAAAGCTCATGCTCAGAGGTAAGGATAGGGTAGCAAGCAGAAGCAGAAGAAGAAGAGAATCGTTAAGGAGAAGGGTGTTAAATTCATTTGAGTTCTAATGGACAAATCAGATGGTACTGTTTCCTGTCTCAGTAGCGGAGGGCTACTCTATGAAACGAGCCGCTCTCATTTGTTTTCTGACGGCGGCGTATACACTTCAGCAGGGAAGTAATAAACACGAAGAATTTTGCCGTTACGAAATTCATACACAGACAAGCTTCTTTGTGATTTCGCCCTGTTCTTGCCAGACCAGCTAGCACGTTCCATCGTCGTCACACGGCTCCCTGCATTCTGAGTCCACTCCAACGAGGACTTACAGGTAGTCCAATCACTTTCAACCCGGACGTTTTAAGTACTATGATATAAAAGGCATGACCAGCATCCCTTTCTCAGTTCTTGACCTGGCTCCAATCAAGGAGGGCGGGACGATCAGTGAATCATTCCGCGAAACGCTTGATTTGGCACGCCACGCCGAACAGTCTGGCTACCGCCGCTACTGGCTTGCAGAGCACCACAACATAGCCAGCATCGCGAGCGCTGCGACCTCTGTCCTGATTGGCTATGTAGCCTGTGGCACAAAGACCATACGCGTAGGCTCCGGCGGAATAATGCTGCCCAATCACGCGCCTCTCATCATCGCAGAGCAGTTCGGTACTCTCGAATCCCTTTACCCCGGCAGAATCGACTTAGGGATAGGGCGCGCCCCCGGCACTGACCAGCTAACGATGCGTGCGCTCCGTCGTAACCCTGTAAACGTCGAGGAAGATTTCCCGCGAGACGTAGTAGAGTTGCTGTCCTACTTCGCACCTTCGCGCAAAGGGCAAATGGTGCGCGCCGTGCCGGGCGAAGGTTTAAGAGTGCCGGTCTGGCTCTTGGGTTCGAGTCTCTACAGCGCGCAACTCGCAGCCCTTTTGGGACTCCCCTTCGCCTTTGCCTCCCACTTTGCACCTGACTACTTGCTGCAAGCGCTCAAAATCTACCGCAGTGAGTTTCGCCCGTCCGAAGCGCTCCGAGAGCCATACGCCATGCCGTGCGTGAACGTGTTCGTGGCAGATACAGAGACGGAAGCTAGTCGTTTGTTCACGTCCATCCAGCAGGCGTTCATAAACCTGCGCCGTAACCAACCCGGACTCCTGCCTCCGCCTATTGATTCAATGGAAGGCCATTGGTCTGAATTCGAGAGGGCAGGGGTCGAACACGCACTCCGCTACTCGTTCGTTGGCTCTCCGGAGAGCGTGCGCCGGGGGCTGGCAGCTTTCATTGATTTGACTAAGGCCGACGAGCTAATGGTCACTGCGCAAATATTCGACCACCCGGCGCGCCTGCGCTCTTTTGATTTACTGGCCGGGGTACGTAACGCATTGCAGTCGTCGGAACAGGCTATCTAGCCGCATCGGTCGCGCTGCTCCTTCAGTGTGCAGGTGGCCGCATAGTTATTACCGCAGGCCAACTCTTCCCTCAAATCACAGATGATGGTAGCATCCGGTTTGCAATTCAAACTCGCTCTTAACCAGCTTACAACTCACTAGCTAATAGCTTGCGCTATAGCCCCAACAAGGATAGTTATATATGCGTAAACTCACCTGGATATTCCTCTTATTATCTCTACTGTTCCTCTTTCTTCCGTCATACGTGAAGGCTGACACGATGGTGATTACCGGCGGCTCGCTGACCATAACAGGCAGTGGTGGAAATCCGTCGTTCTCTTTTTCAGGTCAGAACTTTTCCCTCAGCGGGGCTGGCTCAGGCGGCATCTCTACGCCCTGTAACCCGTGTACGCCGAACAGTGGGGCGGCTACCTTTAGTCTCAGCAAAGGCATGGGCGGAGATCAGGTGCATATAGGCTCCGGGACGATTAACGGCACACAGTACCCGAAACTCTTTTACGAGGGGTCTTTCGAGTTTACAGCCGGGACGGTTAAGATTCCGAACCTTGTTTTGCCGGAAGTGGTGCTTACGACGCCTTTCACCATGACCGGCTCGTTGTGCGCGCGCTCCGAGACTTCCACCACCGGGAGCGGCTGCCGCCCGGATCAGCCCGACTTTGTCTTCAGCAACGCTTTGAGAGGGCAGGGCTTGGCAACTGTTCGTCTGAGGCTAACAGGTTTTTCACCAAACGGTGTTCCTGAATACCAGTTCCAGAGCCTCACTTACAATTTTTCTACCACGACACCGCAGCTCATCACCTTTACGGACGACTTCAACGACAACGCGCGCGACGCTGCCAAGTGGAGCGTGGGCGCAATCGAGGAGCCTGTTACATCCTTCGATCTGTTGCCGGATATCGCAGAGAGAAACCAGCGCCTTGAGATTAGCCCTCGCTCGAATAAGATGTTCAAAAATTACGGCGGCTATGTTTCGTCTGCGCTCTGGAATCTGACGGGCGGGAGTGCCATGGTCGAAGTGTTGCAGACGGCCTCTGGCGCGGACACCATCTTCACCATAGGAATTGATTCAGGTAACTGGTATCGCTTTATAGTTGAAGACGGCTTTCTATACTTCCAGCGTAAGAAGGACGACTTTAAGTTCTATGAGGGCAACGTCCGTTACAACTCTGCGGAGCACAGGTTCTGGCGTTTCCGGCATGACTACGTTTTAGACCAGATGGTGCTGGAAACGAGCGGCGACGGCCTTAACTGGTCTACCATGCGGGCAATGCCCAGAGACATCTCGCTTGAGGCGATGCGCGTGGAAATGATCGCGGGAACATTTGTGCCCGTCGTCAACCCCGGCACAGCCGTCTTCGATAACTTTAAGCTGGAGACTTTTAACAACGCACCGTCAACATCAACCACAGTGGGGTTCAGCGCCGCCGAATACCTGGTCTCTGAATCAATAAGCGCCACCGTTACAGTCAACCGCATTGGCGACACGCAGACGGCCTTCAGCGTAGATTATTCGACCTCGAATGCTGCCGCGGCTGCGAGCACTCCCTGTCAACTGAGCAGCCCCTTCTCAGTCCACGCGTCTGAGCAGTGTGATTACGCTACCACTGCCGGAACTCTACGCTTCGCACCTGGAGAGGTAACCAAGACCATACAGATTCCAATAATTGACGATGGCTACAGGGAGCAAGCAGAGAGATTCATCATCTCTTTACGTAACCCGCAGGGGGCAAATCTCAACTACATCAGGACGGCGACAATTATCATCTCTGATAATGATGCAGCGCCCGCCACAGTAAATCCCATAGACCTGCAAGACTTCTTCATACGCCAGCAGTACATAGATTTCCTAGGTCGTATACCTGAGCCTGCGGGCTTCCAGTTCTGGCAGGGCAGAATGAACAACTGTCCTACGGGAGACATCTGTGACCGTATAGACACTTCACAGCGTTTCTTTCAATCAAATGAATTTCAGGAGCGAGGCTTCTATGTCTATCGTCTATACGATGCTGTCTTAGGGAGATTGCCTCTCTACAAAGAGTTCATGCCTGATGTCGGAAGATTGAGCGGCCCCCAGACCCTCTCCGAACAGCGACAGAGTAAGGACGATTACCTACAGGATTTCACCAACAGGAGCGAGTTCAAAAGTCTCTATGGACAGTATTTGACCCCCGAAGGGTTTTATGCCGCAGACCCCGCGGGATTCATCAACGCCCTGTGCGCTAAAGCAGGGATTACTCCCGCAAGCAAACAGAGCTTGATTGATAACCTAGCAAGCGGACAGCGTACCCTACCCCGAACCTTAGAAGATTTTATTCTGACGCCGGAGATGAGCAATGTCGGAACTAAATTCTATGACCGTGGATTCATCACGATGCAGTACTTCGGATACCTGCGGCGTGACCCGGACACAGTAGGATTCAACTTCTGGGTGGGGCAGTTAATAGGACAGAATGCGCCGCACAGGCGGGATTATCGCTTCATGGTCGGAGGGTTCCTACAAGCGGACGAATACAGATTCCGATTCGCCCCGGCTTCGGCTGCTCCCTGAAATGAACGTCTAGCTTAAGGGCTTCGATCAAAAGCTCACGCGCTGGCCTGTTGAAGAGTAATATTGCGTATCTCTGAGCAAGATAATGGCGAAGCAGCAGCCGATAATAGTGATTATGGTCTTAAGGTTCGTCTAAGCCGGAGGGCGACAGCTTGCTCTCTGGTATCAACAGAATACAAATTTCTCTTAACTCACATTTAAGCCTGCTGTAAACATTTAGCAGCAGGGTTGGAGTATAAACGCGACGCTAGCGGCTTGACGAAAGCAAGTTTAATTGATAATCCTCTTTCCTTCGGGGCAGTGATTTTCCCGAAAGAAGCATTCATTCATATCTAACAAGGGCAATAATATACTTGACGAATCAAGTCTGATTTGCTAATATGGCTTCACTATGAAGAACGAAGCCGCTCCGAAAACACTCCAGCAAGCGATTGTATATTTCTCTGACCAAGATAACTGCCTTAGCTACTTGGTTGCGCGCCGTTGGCCTAATGGCGTTATCTGCCCAACGTGCGGGCGCACAGACGTTAGCTTTCTGGCGAATCAAAGAAAGTGGCAATGCAAGAGCGCGCACACTCGCCGCCAGTTCACCGTTAAAGTCGGAACGATTTTTGAAGACTCGCCGCTCGGTCTTGATAAGTGGCTGACTGCTGTTTGGATGATTACGAATTGCAAAAACGGCGTTAGTTCCTATGAGATTCATCGCGCTATCGGCGTCACTCAAAAGACCGCTTGGTTTATGCTGCACAGAGTTAGAGTCGCCATGCAAACGGGTTCTTTCGAGAAGAAGATGGGCGGCCAAGTTGAAGCCGACGAGACGTACATCGGCGGTCTTGCTAAGAACATGCACAGGGACAAACGCCATGCGCGGATTTCTGGCACGGGTGGCAAAGACAAGGTTGCTGTCATGGGCATTCTGGAGCGCAAAGGCGAAGTCAGAGCGCAAGTGATTACGGATGCCACGCAAGCCACCCTTCACGGTGAAGTGAAGCGCCAAGTTGAAAAAGGCACGGAACTTTTTACCGATGGCTGGAAAGGCTATAGCGGTCTTCATGCTGATTACATTCATCAGGTGATTGACCACGCGGAAAAGTACGTTGATGGTCAGATTCATACCAACGGAATAGAGAACTTTTGGAGTCTCTTGAAGCGCGGTATTAAAGGCACGTATGTTAGTGTTGAGCCGTATCATCTGTTTCGTTATCTTGATGAGCAAGTATTCCGCTTCAACAATCGCAAGGCCGACCACGATGGTATTCGCTTTAGCATCATTACATCACAAGTGGCGGGCAAGCGTCTCACCTACAAAGAGCTAACCGGAAAACTTCCTGAAGGCGAAGGGTGTACGTCGCACTAAGCAACTCGCTTCTTTCGGGATGAAGAAGCGCGGTCGGAAGCGGGCGAAGAAGAAGTAGCCCGCTTCTTTTTCTTTTTAGCCTTCGCTTGTTTCTCTTCTTCTAGCTTGCGTTGAAGTTCTGAGTAAGGAACGGATAAAAGACCGTCCATTACTTCATCGAAGTTTTCAAACTCAGATTTTTGTTTCATGGCTATCAATCTACCAAATCAACCGAGCCTAGACCTCTCTCTACCTCTGCGACAAAAGCACGAATCGTTTGAGCGGACATCCACGACCCTTTATGAGGGACAGGCAAATCCCACCCGTCTACATCTTTGTATCGAGGGTCATCGGCTCGCAAAAGACATCGCAAAGCTCCACGCGGTTTGATTAAGTCCCCGCGACTATTCACCTTGAAACCGCCCCCTAAGATTTGATTGTCAATTTGCCTGTAAGATTCGTATGCCAAAAAGTCTGCTGCTTGGAGTGGTATAAATTCAGGGTCGTCCTTACGCTCAAACGAATAGCCTGCAATTCGATATTTATCCCGCATTCGCGGGTCAGCTTTTAGTTCTCTAAGCAAATCCTCAGCTTCTCCCCTGCCATCACGTTGCTTATCCTCAAAGACATAACGCACCATGCCAACGCGACGCTTCCTGTCCATCAGTTCAGCGACAAAGTTAAGACAGCCGAAAACGCCCGCCGCGTAAAAACTCCGACCTATCACTCGCGGCCAATTGCCTTTGTGCTCGGTGATGCTCCGTTGCCATTCACTCTTTTGGACTGCTTGGCCTACGCCACCCAAAACGTGACTTAGTATTATTGAGCAAGCCCTTTTGTTAATGCGCGTTTTCTTCTCGTACTTTTCTTTAGGGGTAAGTTCAGGCCATGCAAACTCAGTATCTTTTACGTTGTGCTCAAGGTCGGTCTTGTGGAGAATCGTAAAACCCTCGTCGCGCTTGAACTCTTTCCACGCTTCAACAAATTTTTTCCACTGTTCGACGCTTGCGACGTAACCAGCGACCGCATAGGCATCTTCCTTGCCGTAACTTTCGTCACCGTAAAAAGTGAAGTCGCCCATACTAAAGACAGCTACTAGCCGCTCCTCTGGTGCGGGGTCGCCAAGAAAATAGACGTTGGCGAAATGACGAAACGCATCATACGGGATAGACTTATCCTCTAATGCATCATCATCCTCCGTTGAAGATGATTCGTCAAGTATATTATTGCCCTAACAAGATAAAGAAACCCCTGAGCACCGCATGCGCCTGGCGGCAGGGGGATTTTGCGGACTCCCATCAAGAAGTCGGAGCTTGCATATAACAGTGCGCAGTTTCCGGTTTGGTGGAAGTTCTATCTTTCAGTCTCTGAAAGTCCCACCGCCATAAAAGTCAATCCCCTCGAAGATAGATATTAGAAAGGAAAAGCTGTGTCTGATTCTCTGCGCCTTAACCCGATTAGTCCGATCATGCGCCGCGTGCTCGCCGTTTCGCTATTACTGGCGGCGCTCGTAGCTATTACCCTTTACGCCCTGCCTTCTTCAGGCCAAGCGGCTGCAACCGATCTCTTCTTCTCTGAATATATTGAAGGTAGCTCGAATAACAAAGCTTTAGAAATTTATAACGGTACTGGTTCCCCTGTAAATCTAGCCGCAGGTGTATACGTTATTGAGATGTACTTTAACGGTAGCGCCGCGTCCACTTTTTCTGTAACTCTAACGGGTACGATTCCTGCTAACGGGACATACGTTGTTGCCCCTACAAACGCCAATGCCACCATTCTGGCAGCCGCCAATCAAACTGCGGGCAACGCCTGGTTCAATGGTGATGACGCGGTCGTCCTGAAAAAAAACGGCGTCATTATTGATGTCATAGGCCAGGTGGGATTTCGCCCTTCGACGGAATGGGGGACAGGCTTGACCTCGACTGCCGACAATACCATTCGCCGTAAATCAACTATCTGCGCTGGCGACCCCATTGCCAACAATGCCTTTGATCCGGCTACGGAATGGGATGGATTTGCAACCGATACATTTGCCGGACTCGGTTCTCATTCGGCTAGCTGCGGCGGCGTGACCCCAACGCCGACTCCTACTCCAACCCCGACTCCGACGCCTACTCCGACACCATCACCAACGCCTATACCGGCAACTCCCGGCAGCGTGGTTATCAGCCAGGTATACGGTGGTGGCGGGAATACCGGCGCGACCCTTAAGAACGACTTTATAGAAATCTTCAACCGTAGCTCTACCCCGGTTGATTTAACAGGCTGGTCTGTTCAGTATGCCTCGGCAGGCGATGGCGCTGCTGCCACATGGACGCGGAAGACGACTCTGGCAGGCGTCATCAGCCCTGGACAGTACTTTCTCATACGCGAAGCGGCAGGCGCTGGCGGTACGGTTGATCTGCCCACGCCTGATATCCTAGGCTCCATCGCAATGGGTGGCTCTGACGGTAAAGTGGCGCTTGTCAGCAGTGATTCATTGCTACCTAATGGTTGTCCCGTAGGCAATCCGAGTGTCATAGATTTCGTAGGCTACGGAAGCGCAGACTGTTTCGAGGGGGCTGCTAGTGCTCCCACCTTAACCAACTCGACGGCAGACCTGCGTGCTCGCAACGGTTGCAAGGATACGGACTTCAATCAAGCAAACTTCGTCGCAGGCTCTCCAGCGCCGCGTAACTCTTCCACCACTTTCAACGTGTGCCCGGTTGGCGTCGAGCCGCCTGAGGTCTTTAAGACGACCCCAGCCAGCGGCGGTACGAATGTGGCGCTGGCCTCCAATATCACAGTTGAGTTTGACCCGCCGGTGACCGTCACAGACCCCTGGTTCGAGATCTCCTGCTCGACCAGCGGCACACATGCTGCCACAGTTACGGGCGGCCCCACCTCCTTCACGCTCAACCCCGATGTAGACTTTGTGAGTAATGAGCAATGCACCGTGAAGGTCATCGCCACACAGGTGCGGAGCACAACGAGTCCGCCTGTTGCTATGGTTGCCGACTACACCTGGAGCTTTACGACGGCGATCATCCGTGATGCCGCAGAGCATCTGGTGATGGGTAATCCGTCCGGCGCTACGACGGATGTCAATGTCCCGAATAATTACCTGATGCTCAAGCCGCAGTACGTGCTCTCCTACAACAACAGCAGGGCTATACCGAACTGGACTAGCTGGCATCTGGACAGCACCTGGACGACAGGTGTCGCAGACCGCCAGGACGATTTTCGTCCTGACGATACGCTGCCGTCCGGCTTCACGCGTGTGAGCAATGGCTATAACTTCGCCACCTACGGTTTCGACCGCGGCCACATGACCCCGTCTGCCGACCGCACATCTTCCATCGAAGACAACTCGGCTACATTCCTGATGACCAACATGGTTCCGCAGGCTTCCGGGAATAATCAGGGGCCTTGGAACGATTTGGAGGGTTACATACGCACGCAGCTAAGCGGCTCGCAGAACGAAATCTATATCGTCTCGGGCGGTTTCGGCACGGGCGGCAACAGCACCACAGGCCACTGGGATACTATTACTGACACCGCCGGTAATGTTGTTACCGTCCCGCAATTTACCTGGAAGGTGGTCATGGTGATGCCCAGGCAGAATGGTGATGACGTTGCGCGCGTGGACACTTCTACGAGAACCTTCGCCGTCATCATGCCCAACAACGACAACATTCGCGGTGATGACTGGCGAAAATATCTAGCGACGGTAGATCAGGTCGAGGCTCTGACAGGCTTCGATTTCTTCTCCAAAGTGCCAGCCAACATTCAGAATGTCATAGAGGCGCGTCTGGATGACGTTAACGACACAGCGCCTGTGGCCGTTAGCCAGTCTGTGGCGACCGCCGAAGACACAGGGAAACCCATCACGCTCACGGCCTCCGACTTCAACGTCAACAATGTGCTGACTTATAGCATTGTGAGCGGGACGGCGAACGGCACGTTGAGCGGTTCAGGCAGTAATCTTTCTTACACACCTAACCCGGACTACTTCGGCCCGGATAGCTTTACTTTCAAGGTCAATGATGGCGATAGGGACTCGAACGTGGGCTTCGTGACCATCAATGTCACGGAGGTCAACGACGCGCCCACTGCCAACAACGACAGTAAGAGCACGCCGGAAGATACAACCTTAACCTTCCAGGCGAGTGACCTGACCGGCAATGACAGTGCGGGGGCTGGCGCTGAAAGCGGCCAGACTCTAACTGTGACGAGTGTGATTTCGACTTCTCAGACTCACGGGTCTGTGACGCTCAGCGCGGGTCAGATTACTTATATTCCGGATGCTGATTTCAACGGGCTTGCGAGCTTTGACTACCAGGTCTGCGATAACGGCACGACTAATGGGGCGCTTGATTCCAAATGCTCCACCGGCACCGTGAACGTCACGGTCGATTCCGTCAACGATTCCCCTGTGGCAAACGCTGGCGCTGACCAGACCGTGGAGTGCCCCGGCGCGGTGACGCTTAACGGCACGGATTCATCCGACCCGGACAGCGACACCCTTTCATACGAATGGCGTGAGGGAACTAACGTGCTGGGCACGGGCGCAACGCTCAATACTTCGCTCGCGTTCGGCTCGCACACTATCGCGCTCAAGGTCACAGACCCGAGTGGAGACGCGAAGGAGGACACTGTAAACATACAAGTAGTCGATACCACTGACCCGACGATCTCTGCTCCGGCGAACGTCTCCGCATCGACCGACCAGGGCGCATCCTCCTGCGGTGTCTTCATAGACGACGCCGCTCTGGGCACTGCCACGGCGAGCGATGGTTGCGCCGGTGCCATTACCCCTACGCGCAGCGGGGTGCCTGCGGGTAACAACTTCCCCGTCGGGCAAACCATCATCACCTACACCGCCGATGACGGGCACGGTCACACACGAAGCGCTACACAGACCGTCACCGTCACCGATTCGACCCCGCCCGCTATCACCCTTAACGGGGCGAGTTCGATGACGGTCGAATGCCACACAGACTTTACTGATCCAGGGGCATCGGCCAGTGATAACTGCGCGAGCAGCGTTCCTGTGAACGCATCCGGTGCCGTGAGCGTGAATGTTCCCGGAACATACACGCTCAACTACACAGCCTCGGATGCCTCAGGCAATATGGCGACGGCCACGCGAACCGTGATCGTTAGCGATACGACGGCTCCGGCCATCGAGCTTAATGATCTGGTGATTCTACTGCCCGACATGAAGATCGTCCTTAACGGAACGACGCTTACTATCAACGGACAATCATTTACGCTCAACAGTAGTACGATCAGGGTTCTTGGTCATACGATCACGCTCAATGGCTCGACAATCGTAATCGACGGCCAGACGTATACGATTGATGGTCAGACAACCGTGCTCTTGCCGCCAAACCACAAGTACCAGACTTTTACTATTGCCGATCTGGTGGCCGGTGCGAACGATAGCTGCGATGAGAGTATAGACAATAGTAAAGTTACCATCGCACAGGTGAGTAGCGACGAGCCAGAAAATGGGAATGGCGATGGCAATACTATAGACGACATCGTGATTGCTCCCGATTGTAAGTCCGTTAACCTCAGAGTTGAGCGTGACGGCAGCAAGGACGGGCGGGTTTACACCATCACCCTGAAAGTCAAAGACGCAGCGGGTAATATCAAGACGGCGACGGCCTTGGTAAAAGTGCCGAAGAGCGCTCAACCTGCTGTGGATAGTGGAGCAAGCTATACAGTCAACGGCACCTGCCCTTGATAGGGGAATTAGTATCTGTGATGCCCCAGAGAAGCGGCTGCATACTTTGCAGCCGCTTCTTTATTTTCGCTCCGGTTGAATGACTTGTGAGGCGCGTTTTACCAATATATGATGCCACATAGCTTGCCAAACAAAGAGGAGGTGCTTTTATGCCGCCAGAATCGGTCGTCTTTCTTTTCGATGTTGATAACACCTTACTCGACAACGACCGGGTTACGTTAAACCTCAAGCAATACTTAGAGAAGGAAGTTGGCAGCGAGCGCAATGAGCGCTACTGGTCTATCTTCGAATCTTTGCGTAGTGAGCTAGGCTATGCAGATTACCTTGGTACTTTGCAGCGCTACAGGGTTGAGTATCCCTATGATTCGCACCTTCTTATGGTTTCAACTTATCTGGTCAATTATCCATTTGCCAACAGGCTTTATCCCAACTCACTCGACGTGATAGAGCATTGCCAGCAATGGGGGCCGGTGGTCATCCTCACAGATGGAGATGTCGTATTTCAACCCCGAAAGATTGAGCGTTCCGGTCTCTTTGAAGCCGTAGAGGGAAACATTTTAATCTACATTCATAAAGAGCTTGAACTATCGGACGTAGAACGACGCTATCCTGCTGAACATTATGTAATGGTGGACGATAAACTGAAGATTCTGACGGCAATCAAGCAGGCTTGGGGGAAACGCGTGACAACCGTTTTTCCGCAGCAGGGACATTATGCGCTTGATCCACAAATCATATCGAAATATCCGCCTGCGGACATACATATTCAGCGCATAGGCGATTTACTGAACTATGACTTATCTACATTACTCGGCTCTACTTCATCAAGCGCCTAACACTCGGATTAACACACGCTGAAGGAGAAGCATTCCAGCAGAAGGAACAATTCAATGATGAAAGATAAGTTGTCGAGACGTTCGCGTTGAATTAAATTTGCGCATCACGTCTAAAAGGTCACGCTCGCCGCGCTGATTCTGAGCTTTATCAATATTCGTGGGAACTCGCTACACTCATCTGGCAAAGCCTTGCGTTCTCACAGCGAAGATTTCACAATCACTTCCAAAGTCAACCTTCTTGCAGATCGGGAAATAAACCCTCGTGCCATCGCGTCCCCAGTGCGGTGCGGTCGCACGCCCTTCTGTGTTGGCAAGCAGGCGCACGTTTGTGCCGTCGGCGTTCATGATGAAGACTTGATAGTTAGCATTCCGATTCGAAGCGAATGCGATTTGGGTTCCGTCTGGCGACCAGGCAGGCCATCCGTCGAACGCTGGATGGTTCGTGAGGTTTCGAGCATTAGACCCATCGGCGTTCGCAACGAACACTTCGGAGTTCATTTCGCCCAGCATGCGACGAAAGGCGATATGCTTCCCATCCGGTGACCATGCCGGGTATGTGTTGACACCGCCCGTGATGAGCGTCCGTATGCGTCGGGTGGTCATGTCGATGACGAGGATGTCTGCATCATTCTTTCTAGGAGGTGCCAGGTCATCATCTGTACAATAGGCCAGTTTTGAGCCGTCGGGCGACCAGTTTGGATGAATAGCCTTCACGGTTCCAGGCGTCAACTGCTGCACGCCTGAGCCATCTATGTTCATCAACGAAATTATCTCAAGGCCATCTTTGATGTAGACGAATGCGATGGTCTTGCCATCCGGTGACCATGCCGGGTCTTCATGGTCGGCGTCGTCTCGGGTCAACTGGACAGCACCGCTGCCGTCCACGTTCATGATGAAGAGCTGCTCTCTGCCGGCGATGAATGTGATATAGACCATTCTTTTACCGTCTGGAGAGAGCGAAGGATCGTAGTTGGCTGAATGGCTGAGCTGATATGCCTGACTAACTGCTGTTCTTTGTCCCGGTGATGATGCCGGGAGGGTGAGAATCGCAGCTATGGTCACTATGACTATCAGAGAGCAGGATCGAGTATGAGTGCTAACCCCCACGGTGACTCCCTCCTGGTGCGCTGGCGATCTTCGCTGCTCATTTCTTAATTGCCCCAGGTGTTAGCCCAACCAGAGCCGCCGCAGATATTGCAGGGAGACCTATCAGCCGCATTGCCCGTACCGACGCATTAAGCGCACGGAGCGGCAGGCTGTCTTACATTAACAAAGCCTTTACCCTCACATCCCCTGCATCTTTCGCCGCGCATCTCTTTCTTACTACCATCACATCTGCAACATAGCTCAGGCGTGAAGCCTTCAGTGCTACCCGCGCACTCATCTATTGCCCCTCTGATTTCCCTGCTGCTCCTTCTTGGCTTGCCTGCAAGCCTTGCAGCGCTTCGGCTCATTCGTGAACCCACGCTCTTTGAAATATTCCTGCTCACCGGCAGTCCACAGGAAAGAGCCACCGCAATCAACGCATTTCAATTCTTTGTCTTGAGTCACTTCTTACCTTTCTTCTGAATCAGTCATACGGTACTGACTAGGTTTATACTTTGCCAATTTCTGTAGCTTCCGGCACTTCAATCAGCCGACCTGTCTTGACATCATAGAGGTATCCATAAATCGGTATGTCACCTGCAACCAGCGGATGATGTCGTATGCGCCCGACATCGGCAGCAACGCTCTTAGCCTTATCGGTGATAGTCAGCCAGTCAATAAACTCGCCTTCGGTTGAGCCTTCACCATTGCCTGCATCGTGCCATCCATTCTCGTCAATGGTTGAAGTTTTTAGACTACTGGCGAGTAAGCCGCGCATGATCTCGTCGGTAAAAGTTTCCATCCCACAATTGGTATGGTGTATGACAAACCATTCGCGAGTACCTAGAAGTTTGTGTGAGATCACAAGAGAACGAATGGCATCGTCACTGGCGCGCCCACCTGCGTTGCGAATCACATGTGCATCGCCTTCAGAGAGGCCAGCGAATTTGGCTGGGTCTAAGCGCGCATCCATACAGGTCAGGATGGCGAATGCTCTGCCAGGGGGCATCTGCAAACTTGCTTTATCGCCAAAGGTCTCAGCATAGGAGGCATTAGCGGCTAATACTTCTTCAAGAGTCTTACTCATTTCTGAAGCTGCCTTTCTTACCAAATAGATAGTGCAAGATATTAGCAGGACCAATGGTTGTCAAATTAATTCGAGAGTAGGAGGTATGGCACCGGCGCGGCGAGAAATGTAAAGTCCCTTGCGTGAGTGCTCGCTCCTTAGACACCAAACTCAGCCCGGCAGTCTTACCATCTATGTCCTATTGCGCTTCCTTATAAGTTGTCCCTTAGTGTAGGCGTCTTGAAGTTAGAGCCTGGGAAGACTGATTCTTTGTAAGAACTGATAGCTGCGGCAGACCATGCGATGTACGAGAATAAAAGAAGCAAGCGATTCACCAATAGAGCCAGCGAGTCCCTCCATCTTATAAGATAATCAGGAAGGATTAACAGGATTCTTATGTAGCTTTGGAAGGTACACGGCTATAGCTCGTTCAGCCGCTGGCTAAGAGATACATAGAAGGAGACAACCGTGTCTTGCGTATTTTCCAGAGAACATTACTGCCAAAGCCCCTGGAGTCCGATAACGAAAAACCAACCCCCCAGGCTGTGCACAAAAGTCAAAATAGCTACTTGATTTTGAGACTGAGATAAACCTTGACCTCTTGGGCTGACTGCCGACTTTTTGTGCACAGCCTTTCATACATAACAAATGTTATCGGACTCCGCGCGCGCTGTTCCATGCTGAAGCCAGGCATTATTGCTTCGTTAAGCTTTGGGTGCTGACATTCGAGTGCCATTTGATACACGCATCCTCCTCGCTGATGATGGCTCACGCCCTGAAGCACACCCACGGCGAGCGGCCTGTCGTTCTGGCCGCTGAACTGCTCTACAGTATCAACCTCTGGCTCATACCCTTAGTGATGATGATCTTGCTTCTCGTGGCGACCGAAGCCGGTTTTCGAGCGGAGCGCAAGGTTCGGTCTCGACTGGAGGAAACCGCCAAGTCGCAGGTCGGCATCATCTCAGGCGCGGTGCTTGGCCTTCTAGCGCTCTTGCTGGGGTTCACCTTCTCGATGTCGCAGAACCGCTTCGCGCTTCGTCAGGGATTGGTGATGGAAGAAGCAAACGACATCGGGACGACTTACGAACTCGCCTGCTGCCGGAACCGAATAAGACGGAAGCAGCAAACCTGCTGCGCAGTTATGTTCAGGCACGACTGGATTTCTTCCGCGCCGAGGTGGATGAGAAACAGTTGAAAGAAGCGCAGGACAAGACGACTCAGTTGCAGAATCAGCTCTGGTCAAATGCCATCAGCGCTGTGGCTAAGGATGATCGAGAGGTCACTACCGGGCTGTTCATAGATTCTCTGAACAATGTCATCGATAACCAGGAAAAGCGGCTCGCGGCGATGGAGAGCCATGTGCCTGAGAGCATCCTGATTCTCCTTTTCATCGTCGCGCTGGTGGCCGCTCTGGGCGTCGGCTATGGATGCGGCCTGGGCGGGCACCGACATTTCTTCTCGACGACGATGATGTCACTCCTCATCGTGCTGGTCATCACAGTAATCATAGACCTCGACAGGCCGCGTCGCGGATTGATAAAGGTAGGTCAGAACAGCATGATCCGTTTACAACAAAGTTTGAGCACGGACGCTCCCTGAGATGGCCTTGCGCCGTTCGTGAATCAGATAAGGCTATGAGGGTTTAGAGCCACTTAGAGTTCGGAAGCTCCTCACTCTGCCCCAACATCAATAGTTCAGGACGAAAGCGGGCGTGTTGACCGGGACGGTAGTCTGCGGCGACGGCCAGTCGAACTGGTACAAAGGCGTTCAGATTATCACGATCTACACTATAATCGTGCTCATGTTCTACTTCATATCGGAGCTGTCTTAACCGCTCGTTTGTCAGGAGGGTATTTAATGCGTTTGCAAGACAAGGTAGCACTCGTAACAGGAGCCAGTAGCGGTATCGGTAAAGCCATCGCCACTCGCTTTGCGGCTGAGGGCGCTCATGTGGTTGTCAATTATCGGCCTGGCGGTCAGGCTGATACAGACGCAGCCCAGTCTGTGGTGACATCCTTTGGGACAACCTCAATCGCGGTCGCAGCGGACGTAAGTAGACGCGAAGATGTAGAGCGTATGATGCAGCAAATATTAGCTGAATTCGGTCGCATTGATATAGCGGTTAATAACGCGGGCATTGAAATCAAAAAGCCCTTCCTTGAGGTTGAGGATGAGGAATGGAACAAAGTCATCGCGGTTAACCTTTTCGGTTCTTATCTGGTCAGCCAGGTCGCAGCGCGGCAGATGGTCAAGCAGGGGGAGGGCGGGAAATTGATTTTCATTTCATCGGTGCATGAAGATATTCCTTTTCCAGAATATACTTCCTACTGCGCATCGAAAGGCGGCGTGCGCATGATGATGCGTAATCTAGCCATGGAGTTAGCTCCTTACAAGATTAACGTCAACAATATTGCGCCCGGTGCCATCGCCACGCCTATTAATCAAGCTGTGCTCGATGATCCAACCGCCAGTAAGAATGCTGTCAGCGAGATTCCGTGGGGACGTTTTGGCAGGCCGGAAGAGGTTGCCGCAGTGGCCGTGTTTCTCGCGAGCGATGAGGCCGAGTATGTCACCGGCAGCACTTATTATGTTGATGGTGGACTAACTCAGCAGGTAACTCTTTACTAATCAAACTTACACCGTAGAATCGGCAAATGACAGAAGAGGAGAAAAGACTGGAGCAGGCTCGCGAGGGACACGAGAGATGGAAACTCTGGGGGCCATACGTAGCGGAGCGCGCCTGGGGAACCGTGCGTGAAGATTATTCACCGCATGGCTCGGCCTGGGATTATCTCCCGCACGATCACGCGCGCTCTCGCGCCTTTCGCTGGAGTGAGGATGGCATCGCCGGAATTTGTGATGAGCGCCAGCGGCTGTGCTTCGCCCTCGCCCTCTGGAATGGCGCAGACCCGATTTTGAAAGAACGCCTTTTCGGGCTGACGAACAGCGAAGGCAATCATGGTGAGGATGTGAAGGAGTATTACTACTACCTGGACAATACTCCGTCCCACTCCTACATGAAGCTCCTCTATAAATATCCGCAGCGAGCATTCCCCTACGGCCAGCTCCTTGAAGAGAATCGAAAGCGCAGCCGGAATGAACCGGAATATGAGTTGATAGATACAGGCGTTTTTGACGAGGATCGTTATTTCGACATCACGATTGAATATGCCAAAGCCGCACCCGAAGATATTTTGATTCTGCTCTCGGCGACCAATCGTGGCCTGGAGGCGGCGCATTTAGACCTCATGCCGACCGTTTGGTTCCGCAACACGTGGGCGTGGGCGCAAGAAGGCCGCAATGACCAGCGACCCCGGTTGAGCGTTGTGGAAGAGGGGCCTGTGGTTACGGCTGAAACCTCACAGGAAGCAATAATCCGTGCGGAGCATCCGAAGCTGGGCACTTACTTTCTGACTTGCCAGAACATCAATGGTGAGCTGGAACTAATCTTTACGGAAAATGAGACCAATAATGCGCGGCTGTTCTCAGGCGGCGTGAACTCCACGCCTTACGTGAAGGACAGCATCAACGACTACGTGACGCAGGGTCGAGACGATGGGGTTAATCCGTCAAGAGTAGGAACTAAAGCGTCCGCGCGTTATCGCTTGACAATCGAGGCTGGTGAAACTCAATCAGTGCGTTTGCGGCTCTCCACTCTGCAAACGCAGTCTCAAGCGCTCGGCGCTCCATTTGAACAGACGTTCTTCACGCGCAGGCAGGAAGCCGACGAGTTTTATGCGACCATCGCGCCTGAAGGTCTGTCCGATGATGCGCGCCTTGTGCAACGTCAGTCACTGGCCGGGCTGCTCTGGAGCAAACAGTTCTATCACTACAATGTCGAGAAGTGGCTTCAAGGAGACCAGACGCAACCAGCACCACCTCAGGATCGTTGGGAAGGACGCAATTGTGAGTGGAGACATCTCAACAACCTGGACATCATCTCGATGCCGGACAAATGGGAGTATCCCTGGTACGCCGCATGGGATTTGGCCTTCCATTGCATCCCGCTGGCGCTGGTTGATTCCGATTTCGCCAAAGACCAACTCATCTTGCTGCTGCGCGAATGGTACATGCACCCGAACGGACAGTTGCCTGCGTATGAATGGGCATTCGGCGATGTGAATCCGCCGGTTCATGCATGGGCTGCGCTCAGAGTTTATGAAATCGAACGGCGCTTGCGGGGCATCGGTGATACGAAATTTCTGGCGCGCGTCTTTCACAAACTTCTAATCAACTTCACCTGGTGGATCAATCGCAAAGATGTTCACGGGAGGAATATTTTTGAGGGAGGCTTTCTAGGTCTCGACAATATCGGTGTTTTTGATAGAAGCGCCAAGCTGCCGGGAGGCGGCTATCTTGATCAATCCGATGGGACGAGTTGGATGGCGATGTACTGCCTTAACATGCTGGGGATGGCGATTGAGTTGGCGCACCATGATGACACTTACGAGGATGTCGCCACTAAATTCCTCGAACACTTTTTCTACATCGCGCACGCCATGAACGACCGCCCGGCTGTACGGGGCGACGATGGCATTGATCTCTGGGATGAAGATGAAAATGAAGGTTTCTATTATGATGTCCTGCACCTGCCGAACGAGAAGCATCAGTTTCTGCGTGTGCGCTCGTTGGTGGGGCTAATTCCATTGTTAGCGGTGGGGACGGTTGAGGCGGAGTGGTTCGATGAATTGCCGAATTTCCGCCAACGGCTCGAATGGTTTGTGAAAAACCGCCCGGACCTTTGCAATGGGATTGCTTCGGTGATCCGTAAGGGTGAGCATGACAGGCGGCACTTCGCTGTGGTTAACACAGACCGCCTACGTAAACTCCTGTCGCGGATGCTGAACGAGGACGAGTTTCTCTCGCCCTATGGCATACGTTCCGTCTCTCGCTATCACCTCGAACACCCATTTCGTCTGACGCTGGACGGTGAAACCTACGAGGTCGGCTACCAACCGGCGGAATCTCTGACAGGAACCTTCGGCGGAAATTCCAACTGGCGCGGCCCCATCTGGTTCCCGCTCAACTACCTGTTGATCGAAGCGCTGCAAAAATTCGATTACTTCTACGGAGAGAGCTTCAAGGTGGAATGTCCTGTAGGTTCAGGACAGATGCTCACGCTCGCGCAAGTAGCGACAGAGCTGTCACAACGGCTCATCAAAATTTTCACGCGTGATGAGCACGGTCGCCGTGCGGTCTTCGGCGGTAATGAAAAATTCCAGACTGACTCCCACTTTCGAGATTACATACCCTTCTACGAATACTTTCACGGCGATGATGGGGCTGGCCTCGGTGCCAGTCACCAGACGGGATGGACGGGGCTTGTGGCGAAGTTGATTCAGCAGAGCGGAAAGTAGGTTGTCAAACCATCACCGCTCCGGCCATTGAAATAAGCCCGACAGCACTGGCGCGTATCAAGACACCACTTTCCTCTTGAGAACGACTGCCGTCAGGTCATCCATCTGTTTCGCGACCTGGCAGAAGCTGATGACACTCGCGTGCAGTCTCTGGAGCATCTCCGCGGGGGATAATTGGAGGACTCGCGAATCACCTTTTCCATCAGCGCAAATTCGAAACCCTCACCCTGGGGATTCTCCCTCGTCGTTACGCAGACACATACAGGGGGTAGTGCTCAGAAAGTAATGCTCGGTCTTTGAACTTAGAGGAGCGACTCGCTGTAATAGGAAGTGCCTAAACTTTCTTTACAAGGAGTCGCTCCGATGAACAACCTGAGTTGTCCACAGTGCGGATTATCGCACACGAA
>DASWQH010000040.1:0-177975 GCA_036403815.1 Pyrinomonadaceae bacterium
AGCCAATGCTTCCTTGTATTTCCCTCTTCCTCCCAAGATTATACCAAGATTATAGTAAGCTTCATCAATCACTCCCTCTTTACATTTGATTGCTTTTCTAAAACATCTCTCAGCTTCCGAGAGCTTTCCCATCTTTGATAAAGTAGCTCCAAGAAAAATAAGATGGTCTGACGTTTTGGGATTCGCTTCGGAGGCTTTCCGATACCATTCTGCCGCTCTATGATAATTACCCTGACTTTCATACAGATGCCCCATATAACTGTATGGAAAGCTAAGATGGTGTGACGGCATGTATTTTATTGCCTTTAGAAAAGCACTCCTGGCTTCTTTATACTTGGCGAAATCAGCCAAAGCATTTCCATAATCAAGCCACACAACACCATGTTTTGGAAAATCGCGTAGATAATCTTGAGCCATTTCAATAATGGAGGCATTCAAGCCTTGATTAACAGCAGCCTGAAGTTCGCGGAATCTTTGTTTTCTAGTTTTAGCTTTCATATGGTTGATTAGAGGAAACATCTAACTATAATTAGGCCGAAGGATGCGGTAAAACATCTATATTGTAGACATTTTACCGCATCCTTCGGTCTAACATGTAGAGGTCTGGCTGTTGCCGCAGAAGGGTCAGATGCCGTAGGTTAGTCGCTGCTTCGCGTTAACCTGTAGCGTCTTCCTTGCGGTTGCCTTATTCAAATCCTTTCATCACTTCGTCGGCGTGCTGTTCGACGTTGACCTTGTCGAAGACCTTTTTGATCTTCCCTTGTTCGTCGATGAGGAAGGTCTTGCGTGCGACGCCCATGTAGGTCTTGTCGCCCCAGGATTGCTCGCCGTAGACGCCGTAGGCGTCGGAGACTGCGTGATCCGTGTCGCTCAGCAGTGTAAAGGGAAGGTTGTATTTAGAGATGAACGCCTGATGCGATTCTTCAGAATCGAGCGAGACGCCTAGCACTTTAATGCCTGCGTCCTTGAAATCCTGAAACTGGTCGCGGAAAGAACATGCCTCTTTGGTACAGCCGGGCGTGTCGTCCTTCGGGTAAAAGTATAGAACCACTCGCTGGCCGCGTAGGTCTGAAAGTTTGACCGCTTGCCCGCGCTCGTCGCGCGTCGCAAAATCAGGAGCGGTGTCGCCCTCTTTGAGCATAGAATGGTGCCTCCATATAAATCGGATTTTGTTTGAACAGGGCATATATTCTAGCACTCTTCGGGCAGGGGGCGAGACGCTGTGGAATATGTGAATTATTGCTGCCCTATTGACAAACGGCGCGCGATTCTATATTAGCCATCTTTCGCCTTGAGAGTATGAAAGGGCGGCGCAGGCTGTCTCATCAATCATAAGCATCCTTCAAACTTCATATTTTCAGCCGAAAGCTTTTCTTAACGGGAAGAGTTTGCGTTTTCTTAGTTTCAATATAATGACAGGCATCATTTTGGATGCTCTCTTCCTGAAGGCGAACAGGGCTTTCATGGAAAGAGCCTGACCTTTACGTAAATAATCTATCCTTTCCGCAGGAGAAAACTTTATGAGACGAAAGCTTGTGGCGCTTGCTTTGTTCACCGCGCTCGGCCTGACCTTTGCTCTGGCTCGCACAGCCTTTAACAACGCGCACGCGGAAAATGCACAAGGCGGAAACGTTGTGTTCAACTCCGGCACGCCGGGCGCTCTCGCTACTGCTCCGGGCAAAGAGCGCGAGCGATGCGCAACGCGCGACCTGGACGAATCATCGGCCACTTCCATTCAGAACTCTTTGAATGCTTTTATGAAGAGTCGCGGGCAGGGCAGAGGCCCAGGCACCGTTACCATCCCCGTCGTTTTCCATGTCGTCAATAAAGGTGAAGGCGTTGCGAACGGCGATGTGCCTATCAGTATGCTACAGGCGCAGGTGAAAGTTCTGAACCAGTCGTATGGCGGCGCGACGGGCGGCGCGAACACCCCCTTCCGCTTCGTGCTGGCTGGCGTTGACCGCACGACTAATGTCGCATGGTTCAATGCCGGGCCGGACACGGCGGCTGAGCGCGAGATGAAGACGGCACTGCATACTGGCGATGCGAAAGTCCTCAACTTCTACACCAACAACGCGGGTGGCGTCCTGCTAGGCTGGGCGACGTTCCCCTTCTGGTACGCGGGCGATCCCCTGATGGACGGCGTGGTCTGTCTCTATTCATCTTTGCCGGGCGGCTCGGAAGTTCCCTACAACGAAGGCGACACGGGCACGCATGAGGTGGGTCACTGGCTCGGCCTCTTCCATACCTTCCAGGGCGGCTGCGCGGCTAACTATAATGACTTTGTGGCCGACACTCCTTCGGAGCGCTCTCCTGCTTTCCGTTGCCCTGCGGGACGTGATACCTGCCCGAAGCCGGGGCTTGACCCGATTGAGAATTTCATGGACTACACGGACGATCCTTGCATGTATATGTTCACCATTGGACAATCATCGCGAGCCGAAGCCCTATCAGCACAATATCGCGGATTATGATTGGGATTTAGGCTTGAAGAGAAAAGGAGCGCTTTTACGAAAGGGCGCTCCTTTTTCCATGATTTCGTTTGACAAGCTAACCGAATCTTGTAATATTTACCGGCTGTTAAGCAAAGAAAGAAGCGTTTGCAGCAAGCTCGTCCCGCCTCATTAGATTTATTAGAGAGGAAAGACACAGTCTACATTCATACTATTACGCGTCACAGGCTTTACGGTCTGTAGCGATTGATTGCATTCTACGCGCGGCATCATAATTCGCACGATGCGAACTCACACGAGGGCATTCGCGCTCGTAAATTGTTAATCCCTTTCCCGTATCGAATGGGGAAACAGTCTCGGAGGAGAAAGAATGAATCGTAAGCTTGTAGCATTAATGACCATCGGCGTGCTTGCCCTCACGCTGGTCTTCGCCACTCTCACACCGCGCACTGAGGCGCAATCAGACAAAGCATTTGAGAACGCTAATCCGAATGCCGCCTTTTTAAGATGCGGTACTAAAGACCCTGACGACGAGACTGCACGCTTAATCGAAGATGCCAATCAACGCTTCAAGGAGGCGCGTGCTTCTCAAGGAGTTCCGGAGGAAAGAACCGGGATGGTCACGGTCAACGTCTATTTCCATGTCATTACCAATACCTCCGGCGCAGGCAACGTGACCGACGCTCAGATAGCCAACCAGATTCAGGTGCTCAACGATTCCTATGGCACGAATACGGGCGGCGCTAACACCCTTTACAGATTCACACTCGTAAGCACCGACCGCACGGCGAATAACACATGGTATACAACCACCAACGGCACGACCGCAGAGCGCCAGATGAAGACTGCGCTCCACAGGGGCGGCGCGCGTGATCTTAACTTCTATACTAACGGAATGGGCGGCGGTCTTCTGGGCTGGGCGACCTTCCCCTGGAACTACGCGAGCGATCCGGTGATGGACGGCGTGGTTTGTCTCAATGCCTCTCTGCCGGGCGGCTCCGCCAACAACTTCAATCAGGGCGACACAGGCACGCACGAGGTCGGCCACTGGGTCGGTCTTTATCATACGTTCCAGGGCGGCTGCACAGGTCAGGGCGATCTTGTCAACGACACCCCGGCTGAGCGCTCTTCCGCCGCCGGTTGTCCTGTTGGCCGCGACACCTGCAAGAACAAAGCGGGACTTGATCCGATAACCAACTTCATGGACTACACCTACGATTCATGCATGTTTGAATTCACTGCCGGACAGGCGGCGCGCGCCGACTCGATTACGCTGCAATATCGCGGTCTGTAAATCGAGTTAGCTCGGTCTGCTGAAACTATAAGAGGATGCTTGTGTGGGACAAGCATCCTCTTTTCTTTCGCGTCAGGTATTGTCTGACTCTTTCATTCCGATGTTTCGGTCGGCAGCCCCGCCTCTTGCCATGCATTCCAGCCGCCGGTGAGCGCCGCTGCATTTTCGATTCCAGCCTTTTTCATCTCCTGCGCCGCACGGGCGCTTAAGTGCTCGTCCTTTCAAGCACAGTAGGAGACTATCAATTTATTGCGCGGCAGTTCATTTACGCGCGCCGCAATGAGTCCCAGCGGAATTGAGCGTGCGCCGCGAATGTGGCCGAGCTTATATTCGACCCCGCCGCGAACGTCCACGACTATAGCTTCGTTCTTCTCCATCGCGGCCTTCAGTTCCGCAACGCTGATGCGCCTGACGCCGTCGGGCGGCGCGGCTGCGGGCGCTGCTTGCGTCGGGACGTTAGCGCTCGAACGTTGCCCGTCACTCTTATTGCAGGCCGACGAGAAAACGACGAGGCAAGCTAGAAGCCACGCAAAAAGAGATATCTGGCGCATTCCTTCGACTCCCGAAGTAAGCTTTATAGTTGAATTATCTAAATCGCCAGTGCGTGAGAAGCAGATTAATAGACCGAGTTTGTTTGCGTCTCTCGCGGTTGCCAGTCAACAAGCTCAGCCTTCGGCTCGTTGTTCACATAGCAGGCCCAGATGGTGGCGCGCATCCCTTGCCTGAGACGACTGCGCCTGATCTCAATCTTTCTCCAATCGTCCAGCTTGAACGTCTCGCCCTTGAAAAGAAACTTCGTCGCCGCATCTTCATTTCGCGCGAGCGGAATGATGAATTGCTCTGTCGTAGCTTCGTCCGTGCGGATGCGTAAAAAGATTCGCTGACGGTTTCTGGCGTATGAAAGCAGTCGGCCTGTGAAGGATGTTGTGTTGTTCACGTCGCATGAGAGCGTCGTGGGCGGCCTGATGCGCCCGCCCTGTCCTTCCTGTCCGCGCCGCTGCGTTTGCTGAACGGAGCGCGAACGCTCGCCCGCCACGGGCGCTGCCGGTATAAAGGCCAGGCTTGCGATGATGAAGATAAGAAAACTGTTGAATCGCATCGGGAAGTCCCTTCGTTTACAATCAGGCCGAGGTCGCATCCGATGCGAGTTGAGCTATCGCACGCTTCTTCATTTCTCGCAGCGATTCCGGGATAAAGGTCGTGATGTGATGCCGCGCCGTGTGGCCGTCTGCGAAGCTCTGGTAGAGATTGAATTCGGGCAGCTCCAGACAGCTCAAAGGGGAATGGTAGTTGTAGCCTGTGTCTATGCCTATGGCGCTGTGAAAGATGTATATGCCGTGGCGGCCAAGGCGACCGCGCAAAGGGAGAAAGGCCGTGGGCGTGTGTCCGAACAGGCATGGCTTGCCGCGATAGTTCTTATAAAAGTCCATGTCGCGCGACCACAGCAGCGAGTACTCGTCCGTCTCTTGGGGGTGCTTGCCGTGGTCAAGACCTGCGTGAACATAGAGCGCGTAATCATCTTCGTGAAAGAATTGCAGGCCGCGCAGGAATTCCAGATGCTCGGGCGGGAAAATCTTTAGAAACTGCTCGCGCGTTTTCTCAAGCTCATCTTCTTTCTTCCATGCGGGCGTCATGCCCGTGTACTGCTGGTAGGTGCGCTCGCCGCCGGAGCACGGCGCAAGCCATAGAGGCGCGCTGTCGTCTACGAAATCCAGCAGCATCTGTTCGTGATTGCCGCGCAGGGTGATGACGCGCGCCGGGTTGGCGCGTTGCAGCTCCAGGACATCCGTGACGACGCCGGGCGCATCAGTGCCCCGATCAATAAAGTCGCCAAGGAAGACCAGCGTATCGGCGGCTTCGTCGCGCGGCAGCATAGAAAGCAGAGCGCTTAGCTGCGCGCGGCGACCGTGGACATCGCCGACCACAAAGGTTCTCATCCCAATCAGCCTCCCGCGAGATTTGGGCTGGCCTCAGTCTTTCTTCTTCTTCGTGCCGATCCTTTCCATCAACTCCTTAAAACGCGGATCGTCACGGAGTGAAGCCCAGTTGGAATCCGTTTCAAACCACTTCCTGTTTTCATTCCCCAGCTCGATTGCTCTCTCTAACCATTTGAAAGCCTCTTCCGGCTCTTTCTCAAGAGCATAGACGGAAGCCGTCCAGTAAGCAATATCATGATCTGCCGCGGCGGATTCCAGAACCTGCTCGTTTAATTCCGCCCTGGCCGCTTCGTGCTCGCCCATCGCGCTCAAACACATGGCGAGGATGGGGCGTATGCCGTTCATCTTCGGATTATCTTTAAGCACGTCGCGCAGGAGTTCCGCTGCAATCTGGTATTCGCCACGATAATATAGAATGCGCGCACGGAAAGTTTTCACGAGCGGGTGGTCTGGCTCGATGGCGCTGGCGCGGTCAAGCTCGTCCATAGCCTCGTCCTGCATGTCCTGATACCAGAAGATGCGCGCACGATTGTAAGCGGCGACGACGCGCGCCGCAGGGTCTAGGCTCGCCAGCTTATCCCAGCTACGCAGAGCGCGATCATACTCGCCGTCCAGACGATGCACGACGGCCTTAACGAAATAGACCGCCGCGTGGTTCGGAGCTTTTTGACGCAGGCGGGCAACGGCCTCGCGCGCCTTCTTCTTTTCGCCGCGCGATAGATAGATGAAGACCATCAACATGCGCGCTTCCACAACTTCCGGGTCAATCGCTGTGGCTTTATCGAATGCCTCTTCGGCGCGCTCGTAATCCTCTGCGCTGCCGAAGCCCTTGAAGACGCGGTTGGCATAACACGCGCCCAAGCCGCTGTAGGCGAGCGCGAAATTCGGGTCAAGCTCTATGGCGCGCTCAAAGCGAGAGCAGGCTTCGTCGCAGTCATCGCGTGATAGTGTGCGAAAGACGAAACGCCCGAAGGAATCGCGCCCGCGTAAGTACTCATCGTAAGCCTCTGCATTCTGAGTCGGACGACGCGCCAGCGCGCCCTGCTCGTCCGGGCTTAATTCGACGCGCATCTTCTCGACGATGTGCTGCGAGATGGTGTCCTGCACGTTGATGATGTCGCCGGACGAGACATCGAAGCGGTCGCTCCAAAGCATATTGCCCGATTCGACATCCAGAAGCTGCGCCGTCACACGCAGGCGGTCGCCCGCGCGCAGGAAACTTGCGGCCAGCACGGCGCTCACATCCAGCTCGCGCCCGATCTCGCGCGGGTCTTCCGTGCTCCCCTGATACTTGGAGATTAAAGACGAGGGGCGCACTACAAGCGAGCGCAACTGCGCCAGCTCGGTAGTTACCGCGTCAGCCAGCGCAAATTCGTAGAAGCTGGACGCCGCGTCGTTGCTCAGATTTCTGAAGGGCAGAATAGCGACGGACTTCTTCTCCTCATGTTCGGGCATGCTCGTTAGAGGAGTCTCATGCATGTCGCGCGGCGTGGAGGTCTGGTGGCTGAAGGAGGTCGGCGCAGTTGTAGGAGGCTCCGTGCCTGTGATGTTCCGCAGCCAGCGAAGGGCACGCGCCATAGGGTTCGGCGCGGAAAGATGACGCGGCGCAGCACCCATCCCGCCTTCCGTGATGTCAATCTCCGAGGCCGTACCGGCTGCTACTTCGCGCAGCACGCTCTTCAGCTCGTCGCGCATTTCGCTAATCTTCTGATAACGGTCGCGCGGGTCTTTAGCCATTGCGCGATCAAGAATCTGTTGAAGTCGCGGCGGGAGCGGATCATTTCGCATCTCTGCCAGAGGGCGCGGCGTCGCATGTAGAACCGCGTGGCGAACATCAACGCTCGTCTTGCCTTGAAAAGGCCAGATGCCGGTCAGCAGCTCATAAAGCAGAACGCCCGTGGAGAAGATGTCCGCGCGATGGTCAACGCGGTCGCCGCGCGCCTGCTCCGGCGCAGCATAGGTTGCCGTCCCGTAAGGCACGCCGATTTCCGTCAGCTCCGTGTGATGGATTCCGGAGTCACGCGCTTCTGTTTCGTCCAAAAGCTTGGCGAGACCGAAATCCAGAATCTTGACCTGTCCTGCGCTCGTCACCATGACGTTTCCGGCCTTGATGTCGCGGTGAATGATGCCGCGCTTGTGCGCAGAGGCGAGCGCATCCGTAACCTGTATGGCAATCAGGAGCGCGCTCTTTAATTCAAGGGCGCGACCCGCCACAAGCTGGCGCACGTTCTTGCCCTCGACGGACTGCATGACTATGAAGTGCAGACCCTCGGCCTGGTTTAGATCGAAGATGGTGCAGATGTTCGGATGATCCAGAGCCGAGGCAAGTCTGGCTTCTCGCTCGAAGCGCTTGAGGTTGGCTTCCCTGGTCGTCAACTCCGGCGGCAGAACTTTGATGACCACTGTGCGCCCCAGCTTCTTATCGAGCGCTCTATAGACCGTGCCCTGTCCTCCGGCTCCTATCTTTTCGAGGATGCGGTAATTAAGCAGCGATGTTCCGGGTGTAATCATAGGGGGGCTACATTCTAACAAGGAAAAATTAAAAAGGAAAAATGCAAAAGTGAAGAGGAGCGCGCTTCTCTTTCTTACTTTTGCATTCTACCTTTTTAATTTTTCCTTCTTTAGCTGGCTCACGGCCATGCCTAGTCACTTACGGTTCAACCGCGCGGGGGTCTGCCCCACCCGGAACCAATGTACTCGCCGTCCTGCACTATGCACGGCACGGTCGGGTCATTGTCCGAATAGGCGAACATCTCCAGACGGCGCTCGCGGTCGTTCTGCGCGTCATACTCTATAAAGGGAACGCCCTCGGAATTGTAATAATCGCGCGCCTGCTGGCAATACGGGCAGCCCGGCTTCGTATAGATAACTAAAGCCACTCAAGTCTCCTCCTTTTTCGTATGCCGAATATTTTAGCAGCACTCGGAACAAGTAAAAAGGCAAAAGGCTAAAAAGAGATCAGAGGCTAGAGGCTGGAGGTTAGTTGAAATTCAACTGCTAACCTCTGGCCTCTAACTTCTAACCTCTTCTTTTTCTGTTATAATTCGCGCTTGTTATGGGCTGTAAAGCTGTTCCAAGGAAGTGAGTTGATGATTGATAGCGATCTATTTGATCCTTACGAGAAACTTATTGAGATAGAAATCCTGGGCGTGACTGCGCGTGTGCCGGAGAACAACCGGCTGCTGCGCTGCTTCCAGTTTCTTTCGATGAAGACCATCTCGTACGGAGATTTCTGCTGGAACGGCGAATGCACCAACTGTCAAATCTGGTTTCGCAAGCAGGGCGAGACCGAAGACAGAGATAAACCCGCGCTCGCGTGCCGCACCAACGTAGAGGATGGAATGGTCATTACAAAGGTCAGCCGGTTCGTAGAGCTTGAGGGAATCAATAAATAAGGCAGAAGTCAGAATGCAGAATGATGAATTAAAGAGATGACTCAAGTTGAGCAATCTTTTCATTCATCATTCTGCATTCTGACTTCTGCCTTGCTCTTTTCAGTCTCTGCGGGCGTTGCGGCGGTCTCTCCTGTAGTCGCGTACATCCAGACGGCGGTCGCGACGGTCTGTGCGAATCTCTCGCGTGTCGCCTCTGATTTCACGACGGTCGCCGAAGATTTCGCGGCGGTCTGCACGAAGCTCTCCTGCGGATTCGCCGTCGCGCTTGTCTCTGCGATAATCGCGCACATCTGCATTGAGGTCGCGTGCATCGCTACGTCTCTCACGACGGTCGCCGCGAATCTCTCGCGTGTCGCTCCTTATCTCTTTGCGATCAGCGCGCAGCTCTTTGCGCTCTCCGGGATCAATCGAACCGTTGGGAGTCTCTATGCCCTGCGCCAGCGCAGTCATGCCTGATACCAGAAGCAGCGATGCCGCGAGCAGCACACTATGTAAAAGTTTGAGTCTCATCTTTCTTCATTCCTCCATAACTCTAAATTTTCAACCTGGAATGCGAGCCGCCGTTATTCACATACGACTCTACGCGTGTGTTGGGCTTTGAAAGCAGAGTAGAAGGAGAGAAGACACAATACGCCCTGAATGTGCGACCAATGGAAAAGCGCACAACTCGGTTGCTGGTTCGACTCGGCTGTTGTCCGGCAATGCCCCTTTGCCGATTTGTTAGACGCCGCGCTACCGCGAATGGACGAGATAATTTCCTGCCCTGCTTTAGCGAAGCATGAAGAGTTGAAAAACTCTGCTCGCTCTGGCGCGAGCCGGGAAACTTATATAAGATGCTGCGCCAACGCCAGCGCGTTTTCGTCCTGAAATTTTCAATCCGCGCTCACGTTCTGCTTCGTACTATTTCTTGTGACTATTGCTGAAGGCACACGGTTGGGGCGTTACGAGATTCGCAAGCCGTTAGGCTCCGGCGGCATGGGCGAAGTCTACACGGCGCATGACACGCGGCTTGAGCGTACCGTCGCGCTCAAAATCCTGCCCGAAGCCGTCTCTTCAGACCAGCAGAGCATGCGACGCTTTGAGCAGGAGGCGCGCGCAGCATCCGCTTTGAATCATCCGAACGTCACGCACATTTATGAGATAGAAGAAGATGGCAGCTATCACTTCATCGCTATGGAGTACATAGAAGGCAGCACGCTGCGCCAGCACATGGCCGCCACACAGCTACGTCTGCACGATGCTCTGGACATAGCCCAGCAGATTACCGCCGCACTTTCCGCAGCGCACGCAGCGGGCATCGTTCATAGAGACATCAAGCCAGAGAACGTAATGATTCGCCGTGACGGCTATGTGAAGGTGCTGGACTTCGGGCTGGCTAAGCTGACAGAGCGCCATAATGTGATGGACACGGAAGCGCCTACCAAAGCTCTGGTCAACACCGGGCCGGGAATGGTCATGGGGACTGCGCGCTACATGTCGCCGGAGCAGGCGCGCGGCCAAGAGGTAGATGCGCGCACAGACCTGTGGAGCCTGGGCGTTGTGCTTTACGAATGCGTCGCGGGACGGCCACCCTTTGAAGGCGGAAGCGCGAGCGACGTAATCTCTGCCATCCTGAGCAAAGAGCCGCCGCCGCTTGCGCGCTACGCGCGGGATGTCCCTGAAGCGCTGGAATGGATTGTCACCAAAGCGCTAACGAAGGAAAGGGAGGAGCGCTACCAGACGGCCAAGGAGATGTTGGTTGACCTGCGCCGCGTCAAACAGAAGCTGGAAGTTGATGCAGAAATCGAGCGCTCCGTCGCGCCCGAGTCCATGCATCTTTCGTCCGGCACAAGAAGCGGGAGCGCCGTAAGCGCCTCTACGGGCGGGACTGCCAACGATGCGGCGTCGCAGACCGTTCAGGTCTCCGCCGCACGCACGAACGCGTCGAGCGCCGAATATATCGCGGGCGAACTAAAACGGCACAGGACAGGCTTGCTCATCGGGCTGGTCAGCCTTGCTGTAATAGTTGTGGCAGTCGTCGTCGCGCTCGTAGGCTACGGATTGTACAGGATAGTGAGCGAGCCGCTTCCCAATCAAGGCGCGCAATCCTCGAAACAATCCGGCACGCGTGCGGACATGAAGGTCAGCCGCCTGACTTCAAACGGTAAGACATGGAGTGTGAGCATCTCGCCCGACGGGAAGTATGCCGTCTATGTGATGGAGAGCGAAGGGAAGCCCAGCATCTGGGTCAGGCAGATTTCCACCTCAAGCAACGTGCAGATTGTCCTGCCTGTTGAAGATGCTACTTATGCAAGTACAGTCTTCTCGCGCGATGGCGATTATGTTTATTACCTGCTGTCCGACAAGAGCACTCCGCAGGGTGCGCTCTACCAGATACCCGTGCTCGGCGGAACGCCCCGCAAGATACTGACAAACATAGGCTCGGCCATCACCTTCTCTCCGGACGGGAAGCGGTTTGCTTTCCTGCGCAGCGATGTTGCGGCCAGCGGTGAAGATCAGTTGATGGTGGCGAATGCAGACGGCACTGGAGAGCGAAAACTAACGGCCAGAAAATACGACACCTTTTTCGGTTACTCTAGCCCGGCATGGTCGCCGGACGGGAAGACTATAGCCATCGCTGCCGGGAGCTACAAGGGCGGGTTCAATCTCAGTGTGATTGCGATTGATGCCGAAAGCGGAGAGCAAAGGGAGTTCACCACTCAAAAGTGGGAGGGCGTTGGACGGGTCGCATGGCTTGCGGACGGCAGCGGTCTTATTATGACCGCTCAGGAAAAGGGCGCAATCTACAACCAGATATGGATGCTCTCTTATCCCGAAGGCCGTGCGCGTAAGATAACGAACGACCTCAACAGCTATACGGGCGTGAGCCTGACGGCGGACTCCAACACTATGGTTGCCAGGCAGAGCGAAACGGTTGCAAATATCTGGATTGCGCCGAACACAGATTTGAATCGCCCCAAACAGATTACGACCGGCAGAAACGGCTGGTATGGACTGAACGGCATCGGCTGGACGCCGGACGGCCATGTGATTTACTCCTCCTCGTCGAGCGGCAATGTGGACATCTGGAGCATGAATGCGGATGGCAGCAATCAGAAACAACTGACGACCGATCCGCAGACGGATAACGAGCCTGCTGTCTCGCCCGACGGGCGCTTCATCATCTTCGTCTCCAATCGAGCGGGGATGCCCAGCCTCTGGCGTATGGACTTGGACGGCGGCAATCAGAAACAACTGACGAGCGGGCAGGAAGATTACTCGCCGCAGGTTTCCCCTGATGGTCAGTGGATAGTCTTTGACTCCTGGCGCTCCGGTAAGGAGGCACTCTGGAAGATGCCGGTTAATGGCGGCGAGCCTGCACAACTAACAAACAGATTCACATACTGGCCTGTCATCTCGCCCGACGGTAAATTCATTGCCTGCGGCTTCAAAGACGAACAGCCCGGCTCTCTACCACGCCTCGCGCTGCTTCCGATAGAGGGCGGCGAGTTTACGAAAACCTTTGACCTGCCTGTGACCGCCAGCGGCCCTCTGCGATGGTCAGCCGATGGGAAAGCCGTTCTTTACAGGGACACGCGAAACACCGTCACGAACATCTGGGCGCAACCTGTTGACGGCAGCCCGCCCAAACAGTTGACCGACTACAAAGTCGATCAAATCTTCGACTTCAATTGGTCGCGCGACGGCAAACAACTTGCTATCTCGCGCGGCATGGTCAACTCCGACGTAGTGCTCATCAGCAACTTCAAATAAGAGGACAGAGGTCAGAGGCTAGAGGTTAGAGATTAGTAAAAGACAACTACTAACCTCTGACCTCTGTCTACTTCTTCAGTATTTCGGCACGCTCGGGTCTACTTCATTTGACCAGGCGGTGATGCCGCCCTTGAGGTTGAGGAGCTTACCTTGAAAACCTGCGCGGCGCAGGGCGTCTATGGCGCGTGCGCTGCGGCCTCCCATTTTGCAGTGGACGACCGTTTCGCGCTCAGGGTCAATCTCGCCCATGCGATTCAACACGTCTTTGAGTGGAATAAGTTTTGAATCGGGAATGCGAGCGACCTCGTATTCGTTCGGCTCGCGCACGTCTATGATTTGAAGGTCATCGCCGCGATCCAGGCGCTCTTTAAGCTCAGTAGCGGTTATCTCCGTCATCGCTTGCGGGTTGGGCTGGCTCATCTGTCTCTCCATTTGGACTAAAGGATGGGTTGAATAAAGCTTCTCAAACTGTTTTCTTCGCTCAATCGGAAGTCTGGCAATTCTAACTCAGGCCGCGAATGACCGACAAACCATACTCAAAACTGTAGGGGCAGGGGCAAGTCCTCTGCCCGTATCGGCTGCAAGTATAATAACGCGAGTTCGACATGAAACAAGAAAAGCTCCGTAGGAGCCGGATGTTTATAGGCTGGGATGAGATAAATTGAGCTAAGCTCCGCGAGGTGCGGCATGTGTCGCCTCTATTACATAAAGCTCCTACGGAGCTTGATACTTGATTGCCCCAATGAGCTATAAACATCCGGCTCCTACGGAGCCAGGAACATTGACGATTTGTTTACCTCGCGCCTCACTTTATGATAAGAGTCGCATGGTCTCTCTCTCAAGCTTTCTCTTCATTTCGATTGAGTGAAATTAGCTTTTCCTCATTTTTTACCGGAGCGCCTGTAGTTTTCTTTTCCGCACTGAAGTACGCTACACTCTCTTCCAAGCCATAACGCCTGAAAATAATCGCCAATCAGAGGAGCCGGTTCGATGAGATTCGAGTTTTATACCGACAAGCTTGAGGGTGTTCCAAAGCTTTCGGTTGACGGCACAGTTGCTAACAGCATTCACTTCTCGCACTGGCAGGGAAACGAAACGCCCGCCGCGCTCAAAGCCGATACTTCCACGGAGATTGCGCTGAACCTTGTCGCCTCTACGCAAAGGGATGCGTTGACGCGAGGGCTGGAGCTTGTCACCAACAACCACTTCGACACGGACGGCGTGCTGTCTGTCTGGACTGTACTTCAGGGCGAGAGAGCGCTTACGTACGGCCAGCGATTGATTTCGGCGGCAGAGGCCGGAGACTTTTCCGAATGGACTTCAGATGACGGCGTGCGTGCAAGCATCGTCCTACAAGGCGCTGACCAGCCCTCGCCGAGTGAAACAACACTATCGCCGCTGGCGACTCAACTTGCAGGGCATTCGGTGACAGATGAGGCGAAGGCTTACGAGCTTGTGCTGCCGGAAGTCGAACGAATTTTGACGCGCACCTCTGATTACGAGCCGCTGTGGCGAGCAGCGTGGGAGCGCATTGAAATGGCCGCCGAAAGCTTTGAGCGCGGGCTATCAAAAGTAGAAGAAGAAACAGGCGTCAAGCTCTCCATCATCACACTTGCGACGGAGCTTTACGGCCAAGGCGGCTTCAATCCTTCGCAGCACACAATACCGTTGACAGCTATCTCCCGCTACGCGCACGGCCAGCTCTTCCTGATTGCGCTTCCGGCGCGTGGTGGCGGCTGGTTCTATCGCGTTGATTATCCTTACTACTCCTGGGCAGAAACGGTCGTGCGTCCACGCATACACCGCCGCAATCTTTCATCTGTCGTAGCAGAGCTTAACGAGTCGGAGACTGAAGGGGGCGCAGGAGCATGGCGACTGGACAAGAACGAATTAGCTTCGGCGATTAAGTTTCTTGACCAAAGCGGCGCGCTCGCAGTCTCGACATTAGCGCCCGAAAGGGTGGCGCAGAGTCTGCGCCGCGCGCTTCTTGAAACAGAAGCTCAGCTTGCGGAGACGGCAAGTCATGGCTGATTGGAATGAGCGCTACAGTCTGGGCAAACATGCGACCAGAGAGCCTAACCATCTGCTCGTGTACTTTGCGGAAAAACTTACGGCGGGGCGGGCGCTAGACCTTGCCTGCGGCGCTGGCCGTCATGCGCTCTTTCTGGCAGAGCGCGGCTGGCGGGTGACAGCCCTGGACGCTTCAAGCGTCGGCGTAGAGATAACGAAGGAGCGTGCGCGCGAATTAAAGGTTGAGCTTGACGCCCGCGTGGCAGACCTTGAGCGTGAAGGGTTCGAGATTGAAAGAGATGCTTACGATTTAATCACAGTCTTCTATTATCTTCAGCGCGACTTCTGGCCGGAGATTCGAGACGGCCTGCGCGCAGGCGGAACATTGATCGCGGCGATTCATCTAGTGGATGAAGACCCGGAAGATGAAACGGGCAATCCGGCCTTTCTCTTGCAGCCCGGCGAGCTGCGCGCGGAGTTTAGCGACTGGGAGATAGTGCATTACCACGAGACTCAACTGACTGACGCAGATGCAGGCGACCATCATCGCCGCACCGCAGAAATCGTTGCGCGCAAACCGTAAGGGATTTTGGATTTTGGATTAGCGAGACGGATTGAAGCTATTCAATATTGATTGGCGCTCCAATCCAAAATCCAAAATCTAAAATCCAAAATGGAAAGAGATGCACGACGTTATTATCATCGGCGCGGGGGCAGCCGGGTTGTCTGCCGCTTTATGGTGCGATGAGCTTGGGCTGGATACGCTCCTGCTTGAACAGAGCGGGGAAGTCGGCGGCCAGCTTCTGTGGGTTCATAATGCTATAGAGAATTACCTGGGCGCGCGTGCGGCGAACGGCAGCGAGTTGCGCGACCGCTTCGCAGAGCAGGTTGAAGACGCGGAGTTCGACATCTGGACGCAGGTTGAAATAGAGAGCGTTAATCTGGGAGCCAGACGCGTGCGTTTGCGAAGCGGCGAAGATTTGCGTGCCATAGGTATCATCATCGCTACGGGCGTGCGTCGTCGCAGGCTGGGTGTGGCGGGCGAAGAGGAGTTGAAAGGGCGCGGCGTCGTCGAATCTGGAATTAAAGACCGCGAATCGCTTGCCGGAAAGGATGTCTGTGTGGTGGGCGGAGGAGATGCTGCGGCGGAAAATGCGCTCATGCTCGCGGCCATTTGCCCGACCGTCACGCTCGTTCATAGAGGCCAACATTTGCGCGCACGGCGCGAGTTCGCCGAACGCTTGAAGAGCGAGCATCGCATCACCGTCTTTACCGAAGCCACGCTTGAGCGCATCATAGGCTCGAATTGGGTCGAAGCGGTTGAAATCACTCGCAAAGGCGCTTTCAAGCCTTTCCAGGTCGCCGTGCAGGGCGTGCTCATACGCATAGGGGTCGAGCCGAATACGGAGTTGTTCCGCGACCAGTTGCGTCTGGACGAGCGCGGCTACATCTTTGTGACGAGCGAACAGGAGACGAGCATCGAAAATGTTTTCGCCGTCGGCGATGTCTCGAACCCTTTAGCCCCGACTATCAGTGGAGCAACCGGCGCAGGCGCAACCGCCGCCAAGGTATTAACCTCGCGCCTTCAGAAAGGAATTAGGAACGGTTTTTAGTTTTCAGTTTCCAGTTTTCAGAAGAAGAGCCATCTGTTTTTACTGAAAACTGAAAACTCAAAACTGAAAACTGCTTTACAAATTTATGCCGACGATTTTTAGCCGGATGGGTTCACAGAGCGAGTACGGGACGATCTCGCCCGAAGAATTGAAGGAGCGCATGGAGCGTGGTGACAAGTTGGAAGTCATTGACGTGCGCGAGCCGGAGGAATATGAAATTGCGCGTATCGAAGGCGCGCGGCTTCTTCCCCTTAGCCGCTTTCCGAAATGGGCTGATACGCTAGACCCGGAAGCCGAGATCGTCTTCATGTGCCATCACGGAATCAGAAGCGCACAGGTCTGCGCCTATCTGGCGCGCGAGGGTTTCAGGAAACTTTATAATCTGGCGGGCGGCATAGATGGCTGGTCGTGGGAAGTTGACCGGAGTGTGCCGCGATATTAAAGAGTAAGCAGTGAGCGGTAAGCAGTAAGCAGTAAAAGCAATCATTCTTTTCGACTGCTCGACTCGCTTACCGCTCGCTGCTCACTTTCAACGGATTTATGAGCACGGAAACTGATGAAAAGGAGCGCCCCTTCTACACGGAGGAGCATCTGGCTGCGTATCCCTTGGAATATTTTGTAGGGATAGACCTCTACAACGCGCGCGAGTTTCATGCGGCGCACGATGCATGGGAGGAGCGCTGGATTGGTGAAGCTGCGCCGCGTGAAAAGCTCTTTCTACAGGCGATGATTCAATCGGCGGTCGCTTTTCATCATCTTGAGATAGGACGACCCGGTGCGGCTCGTCGCATGCACCAGATGTGTAAAGAGAAGTTCGCGCGGCTCGGCGTGAAATGTTTCATGTCGCTTGATCTGGAAGACTATCAGGCACAGCTTGACCGCGCGCTCTCATGGCTGGAAACTGTACCTGACCCTAGAGAACTGGTTCAGCCGGAGATAGAGCCGCCCGTCATACGCCTTGTGCCGGGCGTGATGGAGTACGAGTAGAGATGAGCGTCGAAGTTGAAGAGCGCAGCGCCGCGATTGCCACAGCAAGAGAGGCCGATGCTGTTGAGCAAAAAGGCTCGCTCGCCTTCTTGCTTCAAGACCTTCGCCTGCTGCTTGTCGGCCTGTGGCTGGGCGCAAGCCTTTTCTTCAGCTTCGTAGTTGCGCCGGGCGTCTTCGCAGTCCTCAGGGGTTCGACCGCGCTTTACGCGAACCATCTGGCCGGGTCAATTGTGACGCGCAATCTTGCGTTTATAAACACGAGCGGCTTCGTCATCAGCCTGCTTCTGCTGGCAAGCGCGTTTGTCTTTAGAAGCAGAACAAGACGTGGCGCGCTCCTGGCCGAAGTCATTTCGCTTGCTGTGCTTGCTATCACGACGAGCGTAGGCCAGTGGGTGATAGCGGCGAAGATGCTTGCGCTCAGGCAGCAGATGGGCAGGCCGATTGACGAGACGGCTGCGGGCGACCCCCTTCGCGTAGCCTTCAATAGCCTGCACGTTTACTCGGTCGCCGCGCTCACGGTTGCGATGGTAGCCTCTCTGGTTGCCTTCATACTCATCGCACGCCGCGCGCACAAAATCAGAGGTCAGAGGTTAGAGGTCAGAGGTTAGTTAAGATTCAACTACTAACCTCTGACCTCTAACCTCTAATCACTTAAAAGGAAGACGAGTTGATGGAGACGATTGAGCGAATTAACGAGTGGCGCGATCGCTACGGACGATGGCAGCAGGGGCGTGGCAGCACAACGGCTACGCTTACGGACGTGGGCGATGATTACCCGTTTGTAGAGAACAAGCGAGCGCCCTTTATACCTGCGCGGCGTGCGCTGCCGATGTTGAATCTGGCGCTCATTACTTCTGCGGGCGCGTACCTTGACGGGACAGACCCTTTCGACGTGAATGCGCCGGGCGGCGACGTGAGTTTCCGCGAGATACCCGTCGAGATTGAAGCCGAAGACCTGCGCTATGCCGCGCGCGGCTACGACCCCAAAGCCGTCAACGAAGACATGAACGCGCAGATTCCCATCGAGCGCCTCTTCGAGTTTGAATCCAACGGCATCATAGGCCAACTGAATCCAGTCTTCTGGAGCTTCTGTGGCTTCATCCCCGACGCGGCGCGACAGAACGACGAGATGCTACCCCTATTGGTAGAGCGCGTGCGCCGCTATGAAGTGCAGGCCGCGCTGCTCATCCCAGCCTCGCGTCTTTGCCATCAAGCAATCGCGCTCGCCGCACGCGCCATAGAGCAAGCGGGCATTCCTACCATGATGCTTTCGGTTGATAAGAGAGTGACAGAGCAAGTGCGCCCGCCACGTGCAGGCTACTACGAGGGAGAGTTCGGCAGCGTGGCTGGCAAACCCAACTGGCCTGAATACCAGCGACGACTCCTTGACGAAGCGCTGCGCTGGATAGAACCCATAGACCAGCCGGGCGTACGCAAGCTCGTCGTCGAACTGGAAACGAGTGTGGAAAAGGAGAGAGGGGAAAGATAAAAGTACTGAGTACTGAGTACTGAGTTAACGAACTTTCTTCTGAGAAACTGTGTTCAAAGTCCCGTAGGGACGATTGGTAATAGCCCAGCCATTTATGGCTGGGAACAGCAGGCACAAAAAGAGTAGAGTCCCGTAGGGGCGACTGAAATCTCTTCCAAGTTTCTTCAGTCGTCCCTACGGGACTCTACTCTTTTTTTCATACCTTATCCCCAGTGCTGAAGCACTGGGCTATTATCAATCGTCCCTACGGGACTGAAGGTGAATCTTCTTGTTCAAACACCTTCTCACTCAGTACTCATCACTCAGTACTCAGTACTTTTTTGTCACTTATCCCTGCTTTTGAGACTTGTGCGATTGCTTCGCGGACTTCTGTGAAATCGAAGGGCTTGCCGATGACGCCGTCTATCAGGTTCTTTTCGCCTGAGGGCGGCTCTGTTCCTTTGCCGTAGCCTGTGACAAGGGTGATGGCGACTTCAGGCCAGCGACGGCGAATCTCGCGCGCCACTTCCCAGCCGTCCATCTCCGGCATAGAGAGGTCTGTGAAGACCAGATCGAAATGGTCTTCGCCGCTCAGAAGCTCCAGAGCCTCCGGCCCGCTTCCAACTGAAGCGACCCTGTGTTCCATGACTATGAGCATGTCCGAAAGAGTTTCGCGTACGGCCAGCTCGTCATCAACGACGAGGATCGAGAGCGAAGGCGTGTCCGTTTGCTCTTGTAGATTAGCAGCGGTTGGGCGGCTTGCGCGTGCGGCTGAAAGGTCTATCAAGAACGTCGTACCGTGGCCGACTTCCGATTCGACGCTGATTAAGCCTCCGTGTCGTTCTATGATGCCGTAGCTGACCGAGAGGCCAAGACCCGTGCCCTGCGCGCCCTTCGTCGTATAGAAGGGTTCAAAAATCTTTTCGCGCACGTCTTCGGTCATGCCGGTTCCAGTGTCCGTAAAGCGCAAGCGCCAGTGTGATTCCGCGCTCTCGCAGGCTATGGACAGCCGCCCGCCGTAGGGCATGGCGTCCACCGCGTTGACAATCAAGTTGACGAAAACTTCGCGCAGCTCAGACGCGTTGCCGTTCACAAAGCTTTCAGGCTCGGCATCCAGCTCGACCTCATAATGCAGGCCGCGCATACGCGCCTCGTTCTCCCAGCGCGTGCGCGTAATCTCCACTGCGTCATGCAAGAGCTTGCTTGCATCCACCATCTCGAACTCCGTTCCCTGTGATTGTCGAGCGAAAGTTTGTATGCGGCGCACGGTGGCGGCGGCGTCCTCTGCGGCTGTCTGTATAATTTCAAGATTGCGCGTGATGGCTTCATCTTTAATCTGGCGGCGCATCAATTGTGCGCGGCCAAGAACGGCGGCGAGCGCGTTGTTGAAATCGTGCGCCACGCCCGATGCCAGTTGCCCTAAAGCGCGCAGCTTGTCTGCCTGCGCGGCTCTGGCACGCTGCTGCTTCTGCTCCGTTATGTCGCGCATGATTCCCAGCACGCCCGTGATGCGCTCATCAACTACGAGCGGCGCGTTGTCGAAGAGCGCGAATCGGACTTCGCCTTCGCGCGTGTGATAACGAACCTCGTAGGATTGCGTCTCGCCTTTCAGGGCGCTTTCAAAATAGGCGCGGGCGATTTCACGGTCTGCCGGGTAAATCAGCTCAAGGAAGTGATGGCCGATGAGGTCTTCCGGACGATAACCCCCTGCGTTATGCGTCGCGGAGTTGAGCCACATGAAGTAGCCCGCAGGGTCTATGGCACAGATAGGCTCGCGCACGCTCTCAAGGATATTCGTTAGCAGCGACTGGTGCTCGCGCGCCATCGCCTCGGCTTTTCTCAGCTCCGACAGGTCGCGCGCCGTGCAGACCGCGCCGACATTCCCGCGCCCCGCTTCCGTAATCGGCTCGACCGTGACGAGCAGGGGGCGATTGAAACGTTCCGGCGTCACTTCGGTCGTGACGCTGCGCCCGTCGCCCAAACATTTTTCGACGATGCATTCCTCGCCTGCACTTGTGCGCAGGATGTCGCAGCACTGGCGTCCTAGCAGCAGATGCGGCCATGTATCTTCCATCGCCGCTCCGGCGCGATTGACGCGAATCAGCTTCCCCGTTTGATCGAAGATGAAGATGCCGTCCGACATGGCATCAAATGTCGTCTCCCACTCCTTCTTGGCGCGCTTCGTCAGCTCAAAAAGCTCCGCCTGCGCTATTCCGGTCGCAAGCTGCGATGCAACGGCTTCGACCAGTGCCAGCTCTTCATCCGTCCAGTGGCGCACGCGATCCGTCTGGTGAATACAGAGCGCGCCGCGAAAACGCTCGTTGACCGTAAGCGGATAGGCTATCTGCGAACGCAAGCCTGCGAGCGCGGCCTGCTGTCGAACGTAGGTGCTGAAGGAAGGCGTGCCATTCGTGTAATTGAGCGCGTCGTCAACCACCAGAGGCTCCTGCGTGCGCAATAAACGCTGACCAAGGGGGTCGTCGTAAGAAGCATCCATGTGCCTGATGCTGGACGCGTGCGGCGCAACGTATTCATGTTCGGGCGGCGAGCTGGTAGTGGACGGATCGTAAAGATGTAGATGAACGCGCGAGGCCGCAAGCGCGCGTCCCAGCTCGTGCGTCGCCGTGTTGAGAACTTCCGACAAACTAAGCGAAGCGCGAATGGCAAGGCTCAGGCGGTTGATGAGCGACTGGCGCGCACTCGTCGCTTCAGCCTTCTGATAAAGCTCCGCCTGGCGAATGGCTATGCCGGTCTGATCTGCGACCGCACGCGCCAGCGCCACATCCGTCTCGCTCCACGAATGTAGACTTCGCGTAGTCGCAAGCGCAAAGCAGCCGGTCGTCTCATCGCCGACGCGTATACCAACATACATGATCGAGCGCACGCCTACGGTGCGCAGGATGCTGTTGTAAACATCGCGTACGCGCTCGTCGCCTGCGACATCGTCGAAGGCCAGAACTCCTTGCCCACGTATTCCGGCAATGAGGTCTCCCAGAAGCGAGAGGCTGTAATCGCGAGCAGCAGAGCGGACTCCTTCGGCACGATACTCTGCGACCGTGCGTGCAAGTCCTGCCTGGCCGTCGAGCATGAAGAGCAGGCAACGGTCAACACCCAGATGAGAGCCAATCTCTTTGACGGCAGTCTGAAAGATTTCCGTCAGCCCAAGGGAGCGGTGAACGGCCTTCGAGATGCGATTAATCAGCGCCTCGCGGTCGGCCAGTTCTGTCAAAGCCTTTTCGTTCTGCTTGCGCTCTGTAATGTCCCGGTCAGAGCCGCGATAGCCTACGACCGCGCCGCTTGCGTCAAAGAAGGGGACGCCGCCCGATTCCAGATAACGGTAAGAGCCGTCTCTGTGTCGCCAACGTATAATTAGACCAGACCAGCCGCGTCTTTCTTTGATGAAGCGTGCGAAGGATTTTTCAAACTCGGGGCGATCCTCTTCATGCATGTAATCGAGGCTGTTGCGTCCAAGCAGCTCTTCCGGCCTGTAGCCTAAAATGGTTTCGACAGACGGGTTCGTGTAGGTCAATCGCCCTTCAAGATCAATCGACCATATCCATTCATTTGTGGCTTCGACAATCGAACGGAATCGCTCTTCGGAATCGCGCAGAGCCTCTTCGCTACGCTTGCTTTCCGTGATGTCTTCGGTGTGAACCATCACCATGTCGGGCGGGACGAACACGTATGTCGTATCCAGATACTTGCTCTCGCCCGTCAAGCGAAACCTGTAAATCATCTCGCGCCGGATGACCCCACGCTCCTCAAAGCAGCGCCGGAAATCTTCCACTATGTCGGGCATATCGCTATACATCTTGCTGGCTCGCTGGCCGACGAGCTGCTGGACTTTACTCTTCGTAATCTCAAGAGCCGCGTCGTTGTAATCAACCAGCACGAAGTCGTCGTCAACTTTTCGCCATGAGTAGGTGGGAAGGGGAAGTCCCTTGTACTGCGCGCGAAACTTCTCTTCGGAATCACGCAGAGCCTCTTCGGCGCGATGGCGCTCTGTGATGTCATGTATGATGGAGTAAACTAGACGCCGCCCCTTTACCTGAATGGGACTGGCGTGTACTTCCACGTCGCGTACTTCGCCTGAAGCCAATTGATGAGGGAAGACGAAGTAGTTGCGATGCTCCGTGACGGCGCGCTCCATTTCGGCCTCTACCTCATCGTTTGACAGCAGGTTGATTTCGGTAATCTTCTTCGCCTTGAACTCTTCAAGCGGGTAGCCGTAAAACTCGCAGGCCGCCGGATTGGCATCCACAATCCTGTTCGATTCAGGATCAATCAAAAGCTGTATGGCCTGATTCTTCTCGAACATCTCGCGGTAGCGTTCTTCCGATTCGCGCAGGGCATCTTCTGCCAGTTTGCGCTCCGTGATGTCGCGTACGACGCTGCGCACGCCGGTCGGTTGCCCCGCCGCATCGCGCACGACCGTCGCCACAGACTCAAGATAACGCGCCAGCCCGTGCGCATCTTTCGTGTGATAGACGACACGCGGCGGCTCGTCCAGTCCAAGCTCTAATCCGTCCTGTAGAGTGTGGTCGGCCTCTTCTCCCAGAAGATCGCTCAAGGGAACGCCGACCAGTTCGGCAGCAGTGTGCCCGAAAAAGCGCGCTCCGGCTTCGTTGATGCTGGTGATGTGCCCCTGCATGTCGCGCGTGTAAATGATGTCTGCGGCCTGCTCCACTATCTCGCGGTAGTGGCGCTCGACGCGATGCCGCTCGGCCAGGCGCGCCACCTTGACCAGAAGCTCCTGACGGCGAAAAGGAATCTCAAGATAATCGTCCGCGCCTGCCACAAGGCCGGTCAGGCTGTCGTCTTCTCCGGTGCGCACGGCGCTCACGAGCAGCACGGGCACGTCTCGTGTTCGCGCGTCCTCTTTGAGACGACGGCAGAATTCAATCCCGTCCATCTCCGGCATGACGACATCCGAGATGACTATGTCCGGCTCGCTCTGGCGCGCCATCTCAAGCGCGCTCCGCCCGTCAGTCGCAGACACAACCCTGTAGCCCTCATGCGTCAGCAGAAGCGTCAAAAGCTCCAGAACTTCCAAGGTGTCGTTGACGACAAGAATGGTCGGACTATGTGGCATCATTTACAAAAACTCACGCTAGCGGACAGGCTCTACGAAGAGGGTAAGAAAGGTCTCGCCCCTACGGCTTTCAACCTTCCAATTGAGTCGCTTGAAAACAGGCAGGCTCGATGCAAGTCGCAAGGTATGAATCAGGGTCGGAAACATTGGAACAAGCGCGCCTATCTTTTCGCGCTTCATCGCTTGAGGGGAATCACCGACAGCTCGAACCCACGTTTTCGCGCCAGCCGGATTGGGCCGGACACAAAAAACTTCCGGCAGTTGCGAAGTATAACAAAGCGGAAACTTTGTTGTCACGAGATTAGAGGTCAGAGATTAGAGGCTAGAGGTTAGTAAAATTGCATTTACTAACCTCTAGCCTCTAATCACTGACCTCTCTTATTAGTCTTTCGTCGAAGCCGTGACGGTGCGTGCAAAGTAGCCCTGGCGATAGTTGAGGCGCAGGCTCTGTTTGCGCAGATCTGGATTAACAATTTCTATCTGTACTTTGCGGAAAGAGCCGTCGCGGTTCTTATTCGTAGGCGAATAGGCGACTAGAAACTGCGAGCGCAATTCAAGCTGAATCTGCGTGAAAGCGGCGCGCAGCTCCGTTTCATCATCCGGAAAGAATGCGCGCCCGCCTGTTCTCTCCGCCACTTTCTTCAGAGAGCCTTCGTTGATGCCGCCGTACTCCGGATCACCTATGCCTATGACATAGACCACCACGTCGTTTTTGACGGCGCGGTCAATCGCATCGCTCATCTTCTTCTGGCTGCTGGTGTCCGCGCCGTCCGTGAGCAGAATGATAGCGCGGCGCGTCTTGTCGGAAGTTTGAGAGAGCACGTCTTCGGACGTGACCCAGACGGAATCCCAGATGGCCGTAGAGCCTGCTATAGATTGATTAGTCCCGGAAATCGGCGGCGTGCCGCTGACGGTGCCGCCGCCTATGTAGCCTGCGGGCGGAACGAATTCGACGCGCTCAAGCGCACGACGCACCCGCGAGACGTTGCCCGTCAATCCCTGCTCAAGCGTTGATTCTCCGGTGAAAGAGATGACCGCGACTTCATCTTTATCAGGACGTATGACCGAATCGACGAAAGCGGCGGCGGCTCTCTTTTCAGCCGGGAGCGTACGCTCTTCGGAGATGCTCGTGTCAATCAGTAGAGCAAGCGAAAGCGGTCTGTTTGTCTGTCGCTCGAAAGTGAAAATCTCCTGCGGAGTGCCGTCTTCAGAGATGCGTATATCTTCTTTGCGCATCTCCGTGATGAAGCGTTTGTTCTTGTCTACGGCGGTAAACAGAATGTTCGTCAGGTCTGTCTCTACTCTCACCACGTCGTCGCTGTCAACGGGGATGCCTTCATCATTCTTATCGGGCGTCGGCGTCGGTGTGGGCTGTGGCCGGGCATTCGTTGGCTCATCAGTGCGGCGTGGGCGAGAGCCGTCCTGCCCGGAGCCTTGATTCTGCGCGCGAGTTGCAATAGACGCGATGCAGGCGAAGACCAGTATAAAGGCTAAGCCGTAAACAAGCGCGCGCGATATTTCTGTCCTGAAAAACATTCGTACCTCAAAAGCAGGTGTCAGGTTTCTGGTGCCGGGTGCCGGTAAAAGAAAATCCAGTCGTCTTTCTTCTTACCGGCACCCAGCACCCGACACCCATTACTGTGGTGCAGCAGTAACGCTGTCTGAGACTGCCGGATAGCTGCGCCGTGTACTAATCTTGTAACCGCCGCGATTGTTGGGCATCTTAACCTCAATGCGACGAGTGCTGCCATCGTATCGGTCATTCGACGGCTTGTAAGTAATCAAATACTGCGAGCGCAGTTGGTTGGAAATCTTCTTGAAGGAGCGTTCGAGCGCCAGCCGGTCGCCGGTGAAAAAGGCATTCCCGCCGGTCTCTTCGCAAAGCTTCACCAACTCTTTGTCGCCGCTGTCTCTGACCTGTCCCATCTCAACGCCCGGCACTGTTCCCGACAGTCCAGCCTTCGTCGAGATGGCGAAGATAATCGTCTCCGTGCGCTGTGCTATGTCTATAGCGTCTTTCAAATTGGCGCGGCTGTAGGTGTCGTCTCCGTCCGTGATAAGTACCATCACGCGACGACCCGGCACACCGCGCATCTTCTCGTCGCAGAATTGCCAGATAGCATCATAGAGCGCCGTCTGCTTGCCTGGCTTTTTGACGCTGTCCACGGCCTTGTCCAGCAGGTCTAGCTTTTCCGTAAAATCCTGTCGTAGATTGATGTCGTCATCGAAGGTGGCAAAGGCTACGCGGTCTTTGCGCGTGCTGACGACCGTGTAAATAAAATCTTTGGCCGAGTCCTGCTCGAACTTGAGCTGACCTGTAGTGGAGGAAGATGTGTCCATCAGCACGCCGACCCAGACGGGCAGTCTCTCTTTCTCGTCTCGGAAGGAGATAATCTGCTGCTGCACCTTGTCTTCCATAATTATGAAGTCGCTTTGAGTGAGGCCGGAGACAGGCTCTCCCTTTTTATCCAGCACCGTAACCGGAAGGCGCACTTCGCGTATGAAGATAGGGATGATGTCGCGGCCAGGTTCGGGCGTAGGCGTCGGTCTGGGCTGTCCTTGCTGTTGTCCCTGTGTTGAGGGCGCTAAGATGCCAGACCATGCCAGGCCGCAGGCGGCAACGGCAGCGGCGAACAGAAAATAACGTATAAGAGGCTTCATAGCTCGATTAATAGAAGAAGCGCGGGCTTGATAATCCTTACTTGAGCGAGTGGCCTGAAAGTTCAACTCCCAGCCGGTTTTGATGCTTCAGGCGCAAATCGCAGTTGCCCCCGGAAACCAATTCAAAGCCAGCCGCATCAATCGCTCTCGCGTAGTATATCAACCAGCTATGAAAGCTCATAACTGTAAGAAGGCAAAAGGAAGGGGAAAAGGGATTAAGAAGCTGTTAGAAAAGTCCCGTAGGGACGATTGATAATAGCCCAGCCATTTATGGCTGGGTAAGAGAGCGCGACAAGAAAGTAGAGTCCCGTAGGGACGATTGAAAAGAAGTGATTCCCTTTTCTTCAATCGTCCCTACGGGACTCAAGAGGACGCTGCTTTTTCAAACAGCTTCTAAAAGCAGCTTACGTCATTCTCCCTTTCCCTCTTCCCCTTTTGACCTTTTCCGCTTCCTCTTTTCCCTTTTTCTACTGTGCTACAATGGCGACGGATTTAGACTTTTGTTCGCGGTTTCGCTGTCCGGCAAGCCCCTCGCGGCGACGCTCGCGCATGCCGAAAAGACTAAGGGTTTCTCTCTTCTTTCAGTGCAGATAAAGCCCAGGTGATCTCCCTTACAAATTCGCATTACAGAATTCTTGAAAAGCTCGGCGAGGGCGGCATGGGCGAGGTCTATCTGGCGGAAGACACACGCCTTGGCCGCCGTGTGGCGCTGAAGATTCTGCCGCAGGCATTTGCCGAAGACGAAGTTCGTATGCATCGCTTTGAGCAGGAAGCCCGCGCCGCCTCGAACCTCAATCATCCGAACATCGTCACCATCTACGATATTGGACACGCAGACTCACTGCACTACATCGCCGCCGAATTTATAGACGGCAAGACTTTGCGCGACCTTCTAGCCGAGGCCGAGATGAAGCCGCTCGAAGCCCTTGAGATTGCCATAGGAGTTGCGTCGGCGCTGGATGCTGCGCATCAGGCGGGCGTAGTCCACCGCGACATCAAGCCTGAGAACATCATGCTCCGGCGAGACGGCTATGTGAAGGTGCTCGATTTCGGCCTAGCCAAATGGGTCGAGGGCGCGATGGACTCGACCGATGTAGATGCCGAGACGAAGCCTATGGGCGTGACCCAGCCCGGCGCTGTCATAGGCACTTATGTTTACATGTCGCCGGAGCAGGCGCGCGGCCTTCCCGTCGATGCGCGTGCAGACATCTGGAGTCTGGGCTGTGTGCTGTTCGAGATGATAGCCGGGCGGCCTCCCTTTTCTGGACTGACCAGAAGCGACATGGTCGCGTCGATACTGGAGCGCGAGCCGCCGCCGCTTGCGCGCTACAGCGATCATGTGCCGGTGGAGTTGCAGCGCATCGTCACCAAAGCGCTCACTAAACATCGTGACGAGCGATACCAGACCGTCAAAGACCTGTTCATAGACCTCAGACGGCTCAGGCAGGAGCTGGAGTTTGAAGAGCGGCTGAGCCGTTCGATGCAGACTGATTTTCAGGATGAAGCGGAAGATAGCAGAAGCATGGGAGGAGCAGCGGCGCGGTCTTCGTCAACTGATAAGGCTACGAGCAGTGCTTCCGCACGGAACACCAGACCGTCCATGCCAACGGCGCAGACCATCTCAAGCGCCGAATACATTGTCACCGGCATCAGGAATAACAAGCGCACGGTCGTGTTGATTTCGACTGCCGCCGCGCTTCTCATTGCCGCAAGCATTGCGGGCATCCTTTACTTCAATCGAAAGCCGCAGAGAAAGATTAGCTCGGTCGCCGTGCTTCCCTTTGTCAACATGGCAAGCGACCCTGAAGCTGAATATCTCTCGGACGGCATCACGGAATCGCTCATCAACAGTCTCTCGCAATTGCCGGAATTGCGCGTCATGTCGCGCAGCTCCACGTTCCGCTACAAGGGCACGAGCGTCGATCCGCGCGATGTCGGGCGCGAGCTTGACGTTGAAGGCGTGCTGGTGGGACGCGTCATGCAGCGCGGAGACACTATTTCCATCAGCATCGAGCTGGTGGACGCGCGCGACAACACGCACATCTGGGGCAAGCCGTACAGTCGCAAGCTGACAGAGATTTTCGCTCTTCAGGACGAGATGGCGCGAGACCTGTCTCAATCTTTGCGTCTCAGGTTGTCGGGCGAAGAAGAGAAGCGGCTGGTCAAACGCTACACGGATAATGTAGAGGCTTACCAGCTTTATCTGAAAGGGCGATACTACTGGAACAAGCGCACGCCCGACGGATTCAAAAAGGGATTGGAGCTGTTTCAGCAGGCGATTGACACAGACCCCTCTTACGCTCTGGCCTACGCCGGTCTTGCCGATTCCTACGCCATGCTCGGAGACTACTCAGTGCTTGCGCCGAGCGAAACTTTCCCGCGCGCCGAAGCCGCCGCCACAACCGCCCTCAAGCTTGACGACAATCTGGCTGAAGGCCATACCTCTCTGGCCTTTGTCAAAATGGCCTACGCGTGGGACTGGGCTTCGGCGGACAGAGAGTTCCGGCGCGCTATAGAATTGAATCCGAACTACGCGACCGCGCACCAGTGGTACGCTTCCTATCTTGTCATGATGGGACGCTTCGATGATTCAATACGCGAGATCAAGCGTGCGCAGGAGCTTGACCCGCTCTCGCGCATCATCAACGCCAACCTTGGGCTTCACTATTACTACGCGCGCAAGTTTGACGAGTCCATACAGCAGTTGAAGAAAACCATCAGCCTTGATGAAAGCTTCTTCGTTGCGCATCAATATCTGGGACGAACCTACATCCAGAAGGGAATGCACAAAGAGGCCATAGCGGAATTGGAGCGGGCACGAGAGCTTTCAGGCAACGCGCCTGAAGTGGTCGCTTCTCTAGGACATGCGTACGCCGTCGCCGGGCGCACGGGCGATGCCCAAAAGGTGCTCGCCGATCTGGACGAGCTAGCCAGAGAGCGCTATGTCCTGCCTTATTTTCGCGCCGCCGTCTACACAGGACTCGGCGACAAAGATCAGGCGTTCGCGTGGCTCGAACGCGCCTACGAAGAACGCCATCCCGGATTGGTACTCGTCAATATTGACCCTCGCTTCGATACTCTGCGCTCAGACCCTCGCTTCACAGACTTGATTCGTCGTCTAGGCGTCGCCCCGTAGAGCTAGTCAGTGAGAGCCTTCTGCTTAAACTCCAAGTCATCAAGAAAATCTGTGAGCGCATCTGGAAGCGGGGCGGTGAAGCGGAGCCATTCTTGGGTGCGGGGGTGGTGGAAGGCGAGGATTTCGGCGTGTAGGAATTGGCGGTGGAAGGCGTTGATGCGTGCGCGTAGGCGTGGGTCGGGGATTGTTTTGTCTCGACCGCCGCCGTAGATTTCGTCGCAGACGACCGGATGCTTGAGCCATGCGAGGTGGACTCTTATCTGGTGCGTGCGGCCTGTTTTAATCTGAACGTCCAGAAGCGTGAAGCGGTCATAGCGCTGACGCACGCGATAGAGGGAGAGGGCGTTGCGGCCTGCGCGGACGACGGCCATGCGGGTGCGGTTGCGCGGGTCGCGTGCGAGGGGTTGGTCAATAGTTCCTTTGTCTTCTTTGACGCGACCGTGGACGAGTGCGACGTAGGATTTGAAGACTGTGCGGGCGCGGAACTGGTCTTGAAGATTTTCGTGTGCGCTCTCGGTTTTAGCGACGACCATCAGGCCAGAGGTGTCTCGGTCAAGGCGATGGACTATGCCGGGACGCACCGTGCCGGAGCGCTTGGAGAGTTGCTGGAAATGGAAGGCGAGCGCGTTGGCGAGCGTCCCCGTAGGAACACCAGCCGCCGGATGGACGACCAGTCCTGCGGGTTTGTTGACGACTAAGAGGTCGTCATCTTCATAGACAATCTCGACCGGAATATTTTCAGGCGTGAAGGTGGCGGAAGGCGGGGGCGTCAGTTCGACTTCGATTTCATCTGCGGCGCGCAGCTTGTAAGAAGACTTGACCACACGACCGCCGACCAATGCATCGCCGTCTTCAATCAATCGTTGTAGACGGGCGCGGCTCCAGCCTTCTATGCGCGCGGCTAAGTATGCATCAAGACGCGCGCCTGCGTCCTCGTCTGCGACGCGGAACGTGAGCGTTGGGGCTTCCTGTTCCGTCATAAAGATTATTTCATGGGTTCATTTCTTCATTGATTCAATGAGCCGATGGGCAAATGAATCAATGCTTACAATTTGATTGAATCTCAGTCGAGGCGCTTCAGGCTCGCGCAGCCTTGGTCGCTTGTGAAACTTCCGCCGCGCTCTCGACGCTGCTTCGACGCCAGCGAATAATAAGAATGACCAGACCGGCTATGCCTATGATGAGGCTAATCATCTGCGAGGTCGAAAGCCCTGTGAGCGAAGTTAATCCGGCGATGTCGCCGCGCGGGTCGTCGCGCACAAACTCAATCAAAAAGCGCGCAATGCTGTAGAGCACCGCGTAGAAGAGTATGACCTGACCGCTGAAGCGCTTGCGTTTGTGCAGCCAGAGTAGAAAGAAGAAGAACACCAGTGTCGCGCCCGCTTCGTAAAGCTGCGTCGGATGAAGGTGCAGAGGGTTTCCCGTCTCATCATAAATCGGAACGCCTGTTATTCTGTTACCCGCTTCCGTAAAGTGAACTCCCCACGGCAGCGTCGTAGGCTTGCCCCAGCAGCATCCGGCGGAGAAGCAGCCCAGGCGTCCGATTGATTGACCCAGCGCGATGCCGGGAGCAAACGCGTCGGCGGTCTTCCACCACGGCAGCTTGTAGCGCCGCGACAAGATGTAGCCTGTGAGAATCGCGCCGAGGAGTCCGCCGTAGAAGACCCCGCCCGAACGAAGAAAATCGAGCGAGAAAAGCTGCAAAGGATTCTCTCTATAAGCAGGCTCCGTCCAGAGCATCAGAACCTTTGATCCTATGAGCGCCGCCAGGAGCATCCACAGTCCAAGGTCATAAATTCTTTCTCTGGGCAGACCGTCACGCGCGGCCAGTCTTGCAGCCACTATAAGCGCCACCAGAAAAGCCAGCGCCAGCAGCACGCCGTAGGTGTTGATGGGGAAATTGCCTATACGAAAAAGCTCTGGAAACATCTATTCAATTCTCAGGAGGAGTTAAAAACAAGTCAGAAGGCCGCAGTGCAGAATGCGGAATTAAAGAAAGAGCATTCAACTTGAATAATCTTTTCATTCATCATTGCGGCACTCTGCCTTCTGCATTTACTCTACGCTCTCGCCTCCGGCTTTTAAGCCTTGCGCCGCCGCGCGCTTCTCGCGTCGCTCCTGCTTGCCCATCGCAAACATGTCGTAGACAAGCAGCAGCGCGCCGAGCGAAATGCATGCGTCCGCGACATTGAAGACAGGCCAGTGATAGGAGCGATAGTAGACGAGTATGAAATCAATCACGAAACCCAGACGCACGCGGTCTGTCAAATTGCCGGAGATTCCGGCGAGCAGAAGCGCGCACGCCCCCAGAATGCGATCATCATTGCGCGCCGTGCGGAATAAGTAATAGAGCACTGCGACCCCCGCCACAGACGCGAGCACGATGAAGAACCAGCGCCCGAACTCGCCCTTCTCCTGCAACTGCCCGAAGGCGACGCCATTGTTCTCTGCATAGACGAGCGAGAGCAGTCCGTCTATCAACTTTATCTCGCGCCCGAAGCGAAGTGCGCGCACCACCCATGCCTTCGACGCCTGATCCATCATGTAGATGCCGAACGCCGCCAGAAGATAGGCGACGCGCCAGCCCATACGCCGCTCGCTCATGCCCTTTGGTCTCCCTCTATCTCTGCTAAAGCTTCAACACAGCGCTCGCACACGTTCGGGTAACGCTCCGATTCGCCGACGCGCACGGAGTAGTTCCAGCAGCGCTCGCATTTCTCGCCCGCCGCCCGCCCGACTTCAACACGCACGGAATCTGCCGCAACACTTTCCGCTTTTATTAACTCGACCTGCGAGACGATGAAGATGTAGCGCAACTCACCCGCGTAGCGCTTGAGTAGCTCATAAGTCTCGCCGCTCGCCTTGATGACGATTCCGGCTTCGAGCGAACTGCCGATGGTCTTCGCTCCACGCGCCTCTTCAAGGGCACGCAGCACTGAATCCCGCACCTCGAAGATTCGCGCCCATCTGATCAAAAGTTCCGCATCCACGAGCGCTCGCGCAGCCGGAAACTCAGCGATGTGAACCGATGTGGGGCGCTCGGCTCCATCCGCAGCCTGCGGAAGGTTCTCCCAGATTTCGTCCGCGGTGAAAACCAGTATGGGCGAAAGCAGGCGAGCCAGAGAGTCTACTATGCGATAGAGCGCCGTCTGTGCCGAACGTCTAGCACGGGAGCGAGGCGCAGCCGTGTATAGACGATCCTTGATGATGTCGAAGTAGCGCGCAGATAGAGTCACGGTGCAGAAGTTGTAGAGCGCGTGGTAGACAGTGAAAAACTCGTAAGCCTCGTAGGCCGCGCGTACACGCATCGTCACCACGTCCAATTCTTCCAGCGCCCAGCGGTCAATCTCCATCATCTCTTCATTAGCAACGGCGTCGCGCTCTGGCACGAAGCCGTCCAGATTGCCCAGAGCGTAGCGCGCAGTGTTGCGCATCTTGCGATAAGCGTCCGAGATGCGATGCAGGATTTCTTCGGAGACTCGCACGTCCTCCTGATAGTTAGAAGAGGCCACCCACAATCTAAGGATTTCCGCGCCGGAATCTTTCACCACTTCGTTCGGCGAGATGCCTGTGCCCTGCGACTTGCTCATCTTCTCGCCCTGCACGTTGATGACCCAGCCGTGCGTGATAACTCTGTCGTAGGGAGCGCGGTCGTGCGCCGCTAGTCCGACCATCAGGCTTGAGTTGAACCAGCCGCGATACTGATCGCCGCCCTCCAAGTAAACATCCGCAGGCCATCGCAGCCCCGGATACTTTTCAAGCACGGCGACGCTTGATGAGCCGCTGTCGAACCACACATCCAGAATGTCTGTCTCTTTCGTCCACTCGTTACCATTGCACTTCGGACACGTGAAGCCTTCGGGCAGCAGGTCACGAGCATCGCGCGCGTACCAAGCATCCGAGGATTCCTGCTCGAAGATGTCTGCAACGTGATTGATGACGCCCGCATCCGCCACGGCTTCGTTGCAGCCCGCGCAGTAGAACGCAGGGATGGGCACACCCCACACGCGTTGCCTTGAGACGCACCAGTCGGGTCGATTCTTGAGCATGTTCTTCATACGCTCGCGTCCCCAAGAGGGCAGCCACTTGACTCGCTCGACTTCGTGTAGCGAGCCTTCACGCAGGCTAAGAGGTTCGTCCGCTTCGTTCTCTGTGAAGTTGGCTACGGGTCGCCCGTCTTCATCTTTTTCCGTCCTTGTTTCGCTGCCGCGCGCGTCCAGCGAGATGAACCATTGAGGCGTCGCGCGAAAGATGACAGGATTCTTGCACCGCCAGCAGTGCGGGTAGCGATGGCCGTACTCTTCGCTGAAGAGAAGCGAGCCTTGCTCGCGCATGAAATCTACTATCTTCGCGTTCGCTTCAAAGACGCGCTCGCCCGCGAAGTGCTCTACGTCTGAAGTGAACCGTCCGGCGTTATCAACCGGACAGTAAACCTCAAGCCCGTAACGCGTGCCTATGACGAAGTCGTCATGACCATGCCCCGGCGCTGTATGAACAACACCCGTTCCGGCTTTACTGGTCGCACGCTTATCGCGCGCCTCTTTAACATCAAGCTCGGTTTCGGCGTCGGCCTCGCCGCCCAGCGTGACGTGCTCGCCCAGCATCAAGAGCGACGGGCGATTAAGCCACGCATGACGCGCTTCAAGACGATCAAGCCGCGCGCCCGGAAAACGCGCGAGCACGCGAGCCTCAGTGCCCAGCCCGCACTTTTCGACGATAGCATTCGCCAATTCAGAGGCGACTATGTAAACCTCATCGCCGTTCTCAATCGCAGAGTATTCAAAGAGCGGGTTGACCGCTAAGCCTAAGTTAGAGGGCAGCGTCCAGGGCGTCGTCGTCCATGCCAGAAAGAAAACACGTCGTCCTTCGAGCGCAGGGTCTATGGCCTTCGGGTCGGTCACGAGCGGAAACTTCACGTAGACGGACGGACTCGTGTGCTCGCGGTATTCGACCTCCGCTTCGGCCAGAGCCGTCTGGTCGTGTATGCACCAGTAGACGGGGCGCGCACCCTTGTAAACATAGCCGCGCTCTACGAAGCGCCCGAAGAGCCGCGCCGTCTGAGCCTCGTAGTGATTCGACATAGTCATGTACGGATCATTCCAGAGGCCGAAGATGCCCAGACGTTGAAAATCTCTGGTCTGTCGCTTCAAGGCTTCCGAGGCATGCTCGCGGCACGCGCGGCGTATGCTGACGGGCGGCATGTTGGCTTTCTTCGCGCCGAGTTTCTTGTCCACGAAAAGCTCAATCGGCAGACCATGACAGTCATAGCCCGGAACATACGGCGAATCAAAACCCAGCAGCGTGCGCGACTTGACGACGAAGTCTTTCAGAATCTTATTCAGCGCCGTGCCAAGATGAATGTCGGAATTGGCATAAGGCGGGCCGTCATGGAGTATGAACTTTTCACGGCCTTCGCGCGCACGCCGAATCATCTGGTACAAATCCATCTCCGACCATTTTTTCAGGCGCGCGGGTTCGGACTGACCAAGGTTTGCTTTCTGGCTGAAACCTGTCTTGGGCAGGTTGACTGTTCTTTTCAAATCAAGCGGTGTTTCAGTGGACATAAATTTTTCGCCTTCTAATTGAATCAACAATATTAGCGGAATTGGTGCCGGGTGTCAGGTGCCGGGTGTCGGTAAGAGAAAATCCAAAAGTCTTTCTTTCGACTGGCACCCGGCACCTGACACCCGAAACCCGCTCTTAAAAGTTTTGCCCGAACCATTTGCTCTCTCTCGGAGGCGATGGTTCGGGCAAAAGCTCAAGTTGCTTTTGATGTGCGCTTTCTCAGCGCTTAACCTATGAACATCTCCTCGTCCGTGTAAGTTTGATTAATGGGCTTCGGCGCGGGCGCAAGCAGGACTTCAAGGCCACGGCGGAAGCCCGCCATAATCGCCGCCAGCTCGCGCGCAGGCTCCATTATCTTCACGCGTATGAATTCGGTGGTGTTAGAAAACTGCGTGCTCGCCTGATCAACCGTGCGGCTGACTAGCTGAACCTTCTCGCGCGTCGCCACACTGGTTTCACCGACCAGTTGCTTCAATTCGCTCACTTCGTCGCGTATGAGCGAGGCAGATTCGGAAACATGCATCGACGCGGTCGAAAGATAGCCACTCATGATGCTGACCTGCTCGGCTATCTCTTTGCCCTGCGAAGCAATATCCTTGCCCTGATCGCTCAAAGCCGAAACCTTTTGAAGCAGAGGCTCGACACGCTCTTCAAGACGGTTGACGGTCTTGACAGCGCGGCTGACGAACACGGCTATTATTATCATCGCCACCGCGATGATGATAAAGGAGAGGGCGATGATGATCGTCATAATCATCACCCAGAACATTGGATCGTTCGTGCTCATGATAACGATTTTGGATTTTGGATTTTAGATTTTGGATTAGCGGTTGAGAGACAGCTAAAGTTGAGCGCTTTCTTTCAATCCGAAATCCAAATTCTAAAATCCAAAATCGTCCTAGCTTTTAGGCGCTTCGTAATAATTCGGCGCGTTGTCCGGCAATCCCGTTACTTCAGTCTTACGTTTCTCTTCGCGGTAAGCCTGTTTGCCCGCTTCGATGGCGGCGGAAAAACTACCGCCTTTACGCTGCGCGGCATCGCGCGCGGCAGAGGCCACCTCGCCAGCCTTTTCGCGCCCGGCAGAGTAAAGCTCCCCTGCGCGGTCACGCGCGCCTTCGTAATAATCTGTGGCGCGCTCGCCAAATTGATTCGCGGCTTCGCGCGTGCGATCAATGCCTTTGCGCGTGGCGTCTGCGATGTCGCCGCGCAACTCGTGGCCGGATTTCGGTGCGAAAAGAAGCGCGACCACAGCGCCTATGCCTGCTCCGACCAGCAGGTACGCAACACGCGCTCCCATATCCGACTCACCGCCTGATGGCCGCCTGCGCCCCATTTGTCTGCTCATAAAAGAGAACCTTTCTCAGGCTTCCTCAGAAGAGCCTGCTCACGCTTCATCTTTTATCGAAATTAACTTACCGAAGAATATAGCAAAAGGAGCGTAAATCGTAAATCGTGAATCGTAAATAGAAGAGGACGGATTTCTTCTATTCCCGTTTCTACTATTTACGATTCACGATTTACAGCTTTTAGCGATTCAAGGCTTTTCTACGTCGTTGTATTGCTGAAGCTTGCGGTAGAGGGTCTTGCGACCGATGCCTAGGGAGCGTGCGGCGCGCGTTTTGTCGCCTGCCGTGTAATCGAGCGTGGCCTCTATGGCGCGGCGCTCTATCTCGTCCATAGAAGAGGGCACGTCTATTTCGAGCGTGATGGAGCGTCCTTCGTTGGCGGCGCGTGCTCGCTCGCCTCTGAGGCGCGAGCGCTCTTCCAGGGGGCGGCTGCTGATGGCTTCGGGCAGGTCGTCCAATTCAATCTGGCGTCCCGAAGCAATGATGACCGCGCGCTCAATCGCATTCTCAAGCTCGCGCACATTGCCAGGCCATTCGTAGCTCATCAGAGCCGCAAGCGCGTCCTTAGAGATGCCTGAGATGAAGCGGCCTGTCTTCTGCTTGTAGTGCTCAAGAAAATGTATGACGAGCGGGTGAATGTCTTCCGCGCGCTCGCGCAAAGGGGGCAGTCGAATCGGAAAGACAGAGAGGCGATAGAAAAGGTCGCGGCGAAACGTGCCGTGCTCGACCGCGCGCTCAAGGTCTACGTTCGAGGCGGCGACGACGCGCACGTCCGCCTTGATGACCTCATTGCCTCCGACGCGCGTGAACTCGCCGTCCTGTAGCACGCGCAGAAGGCGCACCTGAGCCGAAAGACTCATCTCGCCTATCTCGTCCAGAAAGAGCGTGCCGTTGTCTGCTTCCTCGAAACGACCTTGCCGACGCGAGCGGGCATCAGTAAAAGCTCCCTTTTCATGCCCGAACAACTCGGATTCAAGAAGCGTCTCAGGAATCGCGCCGCAGTTCAGCTTGATGTACGGACGGTCTTCGCGCCCGCTGTTGAAGTGAATCAGATTCGCCAGCAATTCTTTGCCTGTGCCCGACTCGCCCTGAATGAGCACAGAGGTCTGCGTGTCTGCGACGGTCAAGGCCAACTCTATGGCGCGGCGTATGGCCGGAGCCTGCCCTATGATGCGGTCTTCCGCATGGCGCTCATGCAGGGCGCTTTTCAGGCGCATCACTTCAGCCGAAAGCTGGTCGCGCTCAAGCGCCGTTCCAATCTGATCCGCTATGCCTTCGACCAATGCAACTTCGTGATCGTCAAAGCTCGTGCGCTCTTCGCTCCAGACCAGACCTAGAAGGCCGAATATCTGCTCGCCAATGCGTACGGGAGCGACGAGCGCCGCGCGTCCCCCCAGCGTGGCGTTGAAGATGAGCCGAATGGGAAGCGGAAGCTGCGACTCCAGAAGCCGCAGAGTTTTTCCCTGTGCTATCAACTCTATCATCGGTGGAAATTCCGTGATGTCGAGCGATTGCCCGTGTGCGTCTATGAGGCCGCGCACTGCGTCGGTCGCAGCGTGCGGCGCAGCCTTGAAGGCCGCCAGACTGATGCGCGAGACATTCGGGTCGAGCACGCCCAGAGCACCGTAATCCGCGCCGACTAACTCAAGCGCACGCTCCAGAACAAGCGATGTCACCTCGTTGAAGTCCGAGCGGGCATTGAGCGCATTGGCTATCTCAAGCAGAGCGCGCGTGCGTTCCGACTCACGTTGCTGATCCGTGTAAAGACGCGTGTAGCGGTAGCCTACGGCAATCTGCCGCGCGATTGACTGAAGAAAAGAGACCTCGTCATCGAGCCACTTGCGCGGCGCGCGCGTCGTGTGCAATCCGACAAGCCCCAGCACATCGCCTTCTAGACGGACGGGCACAACCAGCAGAGAACGCGTCCCCAGGCTTGCCGCAAGGTAGCGAACCTTCTGATCCAGTCCGGGCGCGCTGGTGTCATCAAGACGAAACGGCTTCGTCAAATCGATGTGCTCGGCCAGTTGCTTCAAGTCCATGGGAATCGTCGTGCCGAGGCTCGACGGGACATCGTCGGAGGCTCGCCACTCGTGGCTGATGCGCAGCTCGCTTTCGGATTTGAGCTGAATCACATCGCAGCGGTCTGCGTCCATCATACGACCCAGCTCAGAAACGATGGCGTGTAAGAATCTGTCCAGATCAATCGTGGCGGGAAGGTCTAGAGCAAGGCGGTCAATAATCGCTTCGCGCGCCTCGTGCATTTTTATCTTGCGTTCGAGTGAGAGCGACTGTTCGGCGGTTGTAATCATATCGAGCGATGGCATTTTGGACTCGGTGTGGGAGAGCTTTCTTTAAGATGCGCGCTCCCCGCCGGAAGGTTTTGTGTCGAGGGCAGAAGCCTTCGGCGGGGAAGCGCGTTTACGGCTTTATAATGAAGGCGAAATAATAACGAACCGCGCGCCAAGTTGCAAAGCAAACTTTGAGCGCGCGGTGCGAGGGTTGGAGAATTGAGGATGAAAACCGAGAGGCTTATTGGGGCATTTCTAACTTTGCTACTTCAGGGGTGAGGCGAAACTCTATGCGTGCCTGTTCGGGCGAGAGAAGCGGATGAGACAACTTGCCGTAGCGGCCTGTGATGATGCGCACGTAATTCTGTGTCTCTTTGTAGGGCGGAACGCCGTTGTACTTATCTACAGAGCCTTCGCCCGCGTTGTAGCCTGCGAGCGCCAGCGAGACGTTGCCGTCGAAGCGCTGAAGCAGAAAGCGCAAATACTTTGTTCCGGCGTCAATGTTGGAGGCCGTGTCATAAGGATTGGTGCAGCCGAAGCGGCGCGCCGTCGCAGGCATCAACTGCATCAAGCCCTGCGCGCCCACGCCGGAGCGAGCCTGAACTTTATACTTTGATTCCTGCCAGATAACGGCATGTATGAATCTGGGGTCAACGCCGTACTTCTCGCCCGCGCGTAAGATAACCAGGTCAAGACTACGGTCGCCGGACGAAGGAATGTCTGCGGGAATATAATCCTCTGCAACAGCCTGAGTTGCTGCAACAGGGAACGCTTGTGCAGAAGGCGCAAGCGCGGGGCTATAAAAAAATCCGGTTATATTAGTGAATACGAACAGTGAGAAGAGCGCGACAGGGGCGAACTTTACAGACCAGAAGTGTAGCGTGAATCGGGTCAAACTCATCCAGTTTCATTCTCCATGTGAGCGATGATCGCTTCCAACTTTCGATCATCGGGGAACAATTTCCGTCCTATCAGGAACGGAAACTTCGGGGGCTGCGCATGGGCGAATGAACTTGCCAAAGAGCAGTTCATCAATGCCGAGAGTAAGATGGGTGAGAAGTGTTGTGGGTTGCTTGCAGAGCATGAAAAAGATTCAGTTAAGTCGTTGATTTGTATGTATTTAGTTCAGACACGTTTAAGCCTTGGGATGATAGGACTTGGGTCTTTATCGTTCATCATGAGAGTATGTTTTGAGCCTTCATAAATCTTGCTGCGTATTGATAGGCTACAAAATTCTTCGCAATATAAATAAATCTTTTCGTGAGGCAACAAAGATGCGCCAACTGCATCGCACCTTGTGCATCAAAGCTTTTGCCCTTAGTTGCGGGCAAGCTGACCGAAGTCGTATACTTTGATTACAGAAGAAGAAGCGAGTTAAAGAGAAAAAAGAATATGCCCATATATGAATACGAATGTAGAAAATGCAAAGCGCACACGGAAGTGCTACAGAAGTTCGCGGATAAGCCTCTCGTGAAGTGCCGCAAGTGCGGAGGCCGTTTGGAGAAATTGTTGTCGGCTCCGGCTATTCAATTCAAAGGCTCAGGCTGGTACGTGACAGACTACGCAGCAAAGAAAACGGACACGAGCGAAGAAAAGAAGAGCAGCGAGGAAAAGAAATCCAGCGAAGCTTCAACCTCAGAAAACAAATCTGCATCCAAGGAAAAAAGCGCCAAGAAGGACGCAGCCACTAAGAAGACTTCAGCCAGCACCAGCGGCGACTAAAGAAGCTTTATATAATAATGCGCAATCCGGAAGAGCAATCTATCAGGGTGAAGGCGAGACGCAACATTCGTGTGGCCTTCGCCCTTCTGCTTTTATTAGCCTCTTTTCTGATTGTCGCCGGACAGGCGGGGCGTCGCAATCGCAACGCGGGCGAAACCAACTCGACCCTGAGCGTCTACGCCATACGTGAAGATAACGCCGAGGCTCCAGTCACCTCTAAGCAGATTGCGCTTTACGACAACGGCATAGAGCAGACTATCAAAAGCTTCTCGCCAGACCCAAGCCCGGCGCGCATAGTCCTGCTGGTTGATAATTCGCTTACCATACGCGCAGACGTGGAGAAGCTTGAGCAGGCCGCGCGCGAGTTCGCTTACGAGATTTATGAAGGCGACAAGCTGCTGATTGTAGGCTACGACGAGCAGGCAGAAATAGTCGCAGACTGGACGGACGACTCCAAGAAGATAGAAGCCTCTTTGAAGAGCTTTCGCAAGAAGGGCACGCCGCACCTTTTCGATGCATTGAAGGCCGTGTTGGAAGAGGCGCTCAGACCCATGGCGGCCACCAACCAGAAGCGCATCATCGTCATCATCAGCGACGGTGTGGATCGCGGAAGCCGTACGCACTTTGATCAAATCCTTGGCGACCTGCAACTACAGGACATAGCCGTCTTCGCCGTACAGGCACCGGATCGCACGGGCGGCGCACTGCGCCGCGACATGCCCAAGCCGAAAGAGGTCGTCAAGAAACTGGCGGAAGAAACGGGCGGGCGCGTCTTTCCCATCAACGAGCCGCAGGTCGCAGCCAAAGCCATCTGCGACGAGCTGCGCAAGAATCGCTACCTGCTCTCTTACTCTCCGAGCAGCATCCCTTACGGCGAGAATCGCCGCCTCCTCGTAGTCTCAGACAATGGCATACAGGTTCGCGCCAAAACCATTCAACCGCCGACGATTAAACAGTAAGGCAAAGTCCCGCAGGGACGATTGAAAATAGCCCAGCACTTCAGTGCTGGGAATACACAGCATCAAAAGAAATGAGAGTCCCGTAGGGACGACTGAACATAACTTCAATCGTCCCTACGGGACTCAACTTTTATCTCATGCCTTTGTCCCAGCCATAAATGGCTGGGCTATTATCAAATGTCCCGTACGGGACAGTGGATGAATCTGATTTCTCAAGCAGCTTTCTAAGATTTCTGCCTTGAGTAGAAATAGAACATTAGGCAGATGATGGCGAGGAAGACCGCTTCGAGCAGTATGAAGTAGCCCGTATCGAAACGTCCCGCGTCATCATAAGCTTCACGATAGACGACGAAGGTGGCGACCACGACGGCGGTTGCGAGCCAGATGGTTTGTCGTTTCTTATCCCACATGAAGCCTTGCTTCAGACCTTTAATTGCAGTCGGGTCGCTTAGATTCTGGATTGAAGCTTAGCCAATCGTTCCGCGGCTGCCAGTAACGTCTCGTCACGTTTACAGAAGCAGAAGCGAACCTGTTGCGCGCCTAGTTCGGGTCGGCTGTAGAAGCTTGAGCCGGGAACGCAGGCGACGCCGACTTCGCGTATCAGGTGGCGCGTGAATTCTACGTCCGAAGAAAATCCGAAGTGACGGATGTCGGTCATGATGTAGTAAGCGCCGTCGGGACGGAAAGTTTGAAAGCCTGCCTGCTCAAGCACCGGAAGCAGAAGGTCGCGCCGCGCCGTGTAGTCTGCCTGAAGCTTATCGTAGTAGCTCTGCGGGAGAGAGAGCGCGAAAGCGCCTGCGGCCTGCAAGGGTGCTGCTGCGCCGACCGTCAGGAAGTCGTGTACCTTGCGTATGGCGTTTGTGATTTCCGGCGGCGCGATGCAGTAGCCTACACGCCAGCCCGTGACCGAATAGGTCTTAGACATGGAGTTGACGATGACCGTGCGCTCGCGCATCCCCTCTAGCTGCGCCATAGAGATGTGCTGTATCTCTGCCTCTTCACGCGGGTAAAGAATGTGCTCGTAGATTTCATCCGTGAAGCAGAGCGCGTCGTGCTCTATGCAGAGCGAAGCGATGAACTCCAGCTCATCGCTTGTGAAGACCTTCCCTGTCGGATTATTGGGATTGCAGATGATGATGGCTTTCGTCTTTTCGTTGAAGGCCGCGCTCAGTTCATCTCTATCGAAAGTCCAATCGGGCGCACGAAGCGGAATATAGCGTGGGCGTGCATCCGACAAAATAGCATCCGGCGCGTAGTTCTCATAAAATGGCTCGAAGACTATGACTTCTTCGCCAGGGTCAACCGTCGCCATCATCGACGCAATCATGCCTTCGGTCGAGCCGCAGGTGACTGTAATCTCAGTTTCGGGATTAATCTCTAATCCCAGATTCCATTTTGTTTTGCGCGCAATTGCTTCACGAAAATCTCGCGCGCCCCAGGTGATGGCGTATTGATTGATGTCATCATGGATTGCCTGCATGGCTACGCGCTTGATTTCATCCGGCGCGGCAAAGTCAGGAAAGCCCTGCGAGAGGTTCACAGCCCCGTGTTTCAGGGCTTCGCGCGTCATTTCGCGTATGACGGATTCCGTGAAAAGGCTGGCCTTTTGCGAGACATGGCGGTGTTTTGCAGGAGCGTGTGTGGTCATTTCTCTAATCTCTGGTGAAAAATTGTCAACAAAGGCTTATAATAACCGACGAGCGATGCTCTCACAGCCCGCGTGCTTGTGGCAACCGCTCCGCCCGGTAGAGCATCTCTCACCTGCGGCCTTATTATATGCCGCGCATACGCGTGCCTCCTCTTAATTCGTTACCCTCGCAAGGTGCGGCAAGCTCGAAGGCTCTATGAAGTCCATGAATGCTACCGCGACTCTTTTTGATTAAAGATTATGATTTACTGAGGAGGCTCAGCAAGGGAAGTGTTGATGAAGGCTGGCGTTCTGAAAAAGTCTGGAATATTTGCGTTGGGCTTCGCTTTGATGGCGAGCATCCTTTTCATGCCTGCGTATTCGCCAAGCGCGCAGCAGCAGCAGCAGTTGAAGAATCGAATCGAGAACCCTGCGGGGCTTGAAAACTTCTTTCGCGCGCTCAACCAGACCAAGACTGGCCGCCGCATAGAGCCTGTGCGCGTTATGCACTATGGCGACTCTCACACCGCCGCAGATATTCTGACAGCAGAGATTCGACGCAGCTTCCAGCGCGATTTCGGCGACGGAGGAGCGGGCTACATCTCCGCGCGCAATCCCTTCAGCACTCGTCGTCGCGGCGTAGAGACCGGCACTTCTTCCGGCTGGGTTATTGACGGCGTCGGCAACACCGGAACCAACGACGGCCTGTACGGTCTTTCGGGCTTCAGCATCAGCACTACACGCGCGGGCGAAAGCGCGTGGCTTGAAACCATCTGCAATCATTTCGAGGTCTATTACCTGCGCCAGCCCGGCGGCGGCACGATTGATATTCTGGTTGACGGCCAGAGCGTGCTTGATAAGCCGCTCTCGCTCGATGCGGCTGCGCCCTCGCCGGACTATTTCACCTACGATGCTCCGTCGGATCGCAGTCACCGTATAGAGATTCGCACCACCCAGCCGGGCAAGACGCGCGTCTTCGGCATCGTCACAGAGCACATCGCGCCGGGCGTCTCTTATGACGTGCTCGGCATCAACGGCGCGCGTGCCAATCGCCTTTTAAGCTGGAACGACACGGCCTTCGTTGACAACCTGGTGCAGCGCAAGCCTGACCTTATCATCATCGCTTACGGGACGAACGAAGTGACGGACAGCGACTGGAGCGTTGAATCCTACTCGCGCATGTTCGCCAGCATACTCCGACGCTTCCGCCGCGCCGCGCCGCAGGCTTCGATTCTGGTCTACGGCCCGCCCGACCGAGGCGATGTTGACCTTGCCGGAACGAAGATGCCCGCCATGATACAAGCCCAGAAACGAGCGGCCTTTGAAGTCGGCGCTAGCTTCTGGAGTTCTTATGATGCGATGGGCGGCGCAGGTTCCATGAGCAACTGGGTTCAGCTTGGATTGGGACAGGGCGACCGCGTACATCTGACCAGAGACGGATACATACGTATGGGCAGCATGTTCTACACCGACCTGATTGCTGCGTACAACGAATTCAAAGTGCGTGCGCCGCGCAACACTACGCAGCCGCGCCGTCGCTCTTAAGATATTTGCAAACAAGACGGGCGATGGAGTTCGCCCTGTAACCGCACGCGACGGCCACTTTGACAGGTAGCCCGGCAGTGCTGATGACTCCTAATTGAATGATGAGCAGAGAGAGACTTTTCTGCTCGCATCGTTTGATTAGGAGTTTTTGTTTTTTAGAATCAGGTTAGATTGGCAAAGGAGCGTGAATTGGAGACGTTGACGAAGTATCTGGCGGTGGGTGCGGGCGGGGCTTTGGGGGCGATGCTGCGTTACTATGTGGGAGGCACGATGCTGGCGCGCACTGGAGCGCCATTTCCCACCGCCACCTTTGTCATCAACATCACCGGCTCGTTTATCGTGGGATTTTTCCTCACGCTTGCGACCGAACGCCTGCACATCAGCCCGCACTGGCGCTTGGCCGTGGCGGTCGGCTTCGTCGGCGCTTACACGACCTTTTCGACATTTGAATACGAGACCGCGCGGCTCGTAGAAGACGGAGACTTCATGCGCGCTCTACTGAACATCGTCCTGAGCGTCGTCCTGGGCTTCGCGGCTGTCTGGGCGGGTATCATCGCCGCGCGGAAAGTAGAACGCGTGCCGGTCACTAGCAGCGAGGCTTACTACCTCTTCCACCAGCAGGCAGACCTACACGACTCAACGCAAAGCCCCAATGCTGAGGCAGACATTAGAGATTCTTCCATCAAGTGGGACGAAAAGCAGGGGTGAGGGCAAATCAAGGGATGAGGGCGGAGGGATGAGGGATGAAAGTTTGACTGCTCAAGTTGAACCGTTTCTCTTTTCATCCCTCATCCCTCATCCTCCATCCCTTGATTCGCCCTCAGCCTTGCTGTCCTTGCGGTTGACGGCGCACGAGAGCCTTCTGTATAGTTCGCCGGAGATGCCGCATTGTCTTTGGGGAGAGCGGGTTCTCTCCGGTCTCCTTCGTGGTTTCGGGCGGCATCCGGGTGTTTGGGTTGTGCTGCAAGCAGCAGGGAAGTCTGCTCTGGAGCCTTGACGCTTGCATGGAAAGGGCGCTTTCCCGGCTCTCCTCCGTTGGAGGATGAATGAAGCGCTTCTTTGAAATGAAACCTTATGTGCGCTCTCTTTCGGCTTGCTCCGGCGCTCCAGAGAGAAGCGTGCTTCTGACAGGCGGCCTCGAAAATAAAGTGTTGCCCCAAAAGATCGAACCCTTCGATCTCTCTTCAAGCAGCCACTCGAAGATAGAAACTAGCCGCCATTCATCGTCTAGTACAACTGTTATTAACTACAGGCGCGTGCCCACTGAGGGTTACCACATTCCACTGGCGTGACTCTTACGGTTGAGCATTAGGGAAGATGCGCTTAGAACACAAGAGGCGTAGAAGGCTTTTTGCTTCTTCATAGCGCCTGGTGAAACCGGCTGTATGTCCGGTTGCTGATTTGACGAAGTAGGTCTCGGAATGTTTTTTACAAGCGGCAAATACATGCTCTTTCTGGCCGTGGTCTTCTTCCTTTACTGGACGGTGGCCGGTCATCGCCGCACGCGCACCATTCTGCTACTGGTTGCGAGCTACTATTTCTACGCGCTCTGGAACTGGAAATTTCTTGCTCTCATCATTCTGATTTCGACCGTGGATTTCCTGACGGCTCGCTTCATCGCGGGAAGCGAAAGCCACGCGAAGCGAAAGCTGCTGCTCTGGACTAGCGTCCTGACGGACATCGGCGCGCTCTTCACCTTCAAGTATTTCAACTTCTTCAGCAGCTCGACCTCTGGGATCGTCAACGTCATACAGCCCTGGCTGACGAGCGCCATCACATCCATCAGCAACCTGCTTCATGTTCAGCCCCCGGCAGCAATCCTTGATTATCTGAGCACGGAGACAGAGCCGTTCGTGCTACATGTTGCGCTGCCTCTGGGGTTGTCCTTCATTACCTTCCGGTCGCTCTCCTACGTGATAGACGTTTACCGGAAGCAGATGAAGCCGACCACAAGCTTTCTTGATTACCAGACGTTCGTGGCCTTCTTCCCGACCGTGATAGCGGGGCCGGTCGTGCGCGCCAAAGAACTCCTGCCGCAACTGAACGCACCGTCGAAGCTCACCAGCGAAGAGGGAACGCAGGCCATCTTCCTTATCATGCTCGGGCTGATTAAGAAGATAGCGATTGCGGATTATTTAGCGAACAATCTGGTGGGTCGCGTCTTCGATCAGCCGCAGCTTTACTCTTCGGTCGAAACCCTGGCAGCCGTCTACGGTTACGCGCTTCAGATTTACTGCGACTTCTCAGGCTATTCGGACATAGCCATCGGCTCGGCGCTTCTCTTGGGTTACAAGCTTCCCGTAAACTTTAACGCTCCCTATCGCGCTGTGAACTTGCCGGATTTCTGGAAGCGCTGGCACATCACTCTGTCTAACTGGCTGACCGATTACGTCTACTTCTCCATAGGTGGATTGCGCAAACGGCAATTCAACATGTATCGAAACGTCGTGCTGACAATGCTCATCGGCGGATTGTGGCACGGCGCGGCGTGGACGTTCGTTATCTGGGGCGGGATGCACGGGCTTGGGCTTGCGGTTAATCGCTGGTGGGAGAATCGTCGCCGCAGTTTGAAGAGAAAGCCCAGACAGCAGTGGTGGATTAAAGCCATCTGTGTCTTTGCTACCTTCCATTTCGTCTGTTTGACGTGGGTCTTTTTCCGCGCCTCCAGTCTGGAGCAGGCGTGGGAAGTCCTGAAGCGTTTCGGCGCGCTGAATTTTGATGCGGGCAATTTACAGTGGCCTGTGATAACGATGCTGGTCTTGGGCTACCTGTCGCACTGGTTTCCGCAGAACGCCCTGGAGCGCGTCAGAGCCGGATGGACTTGGCTGCCCGCGCCCGTGCAGGCCGTCCTTATTCTTTCGGTCGGCGTCGGCCTGTATTACCTGTCGAGCGCCGAAGTGCAATTTATTTACGGTAATTTCTGAAGTTGAAGAAAGCCCCGCTCAACCAGCGGCTTTCTTAAAGAGGTAAGAGGTTTTTAGATGAACTGCCAGTCTTGCGGGAAAAAGGTAAGAGAGACGGCGCGCTTCTGCGACGCCTGCGGTGTAGCCCTGCACACTTCTCACTCCCGTATCATCATTGATTTGAGCGCCAAGAAAGAAGAGGTCGCTTTGCCCGCCCCCTTAACTCCCTCTTTTCTGTTTCCGCAGGAGGTAGAGAAGAAGCGACGCTTCCACTTCATTCCTTCCAGACGGGATAAGCAGATAAAAGAGCATGCCCCATCTAACGGGAAAGAAGAACTCAAGCAAGCCTTGAAAGCTGACGCAAAGCCGCTTGATGCTGCGAGCGCACCGGTTGTCGGCAAAGATAGCGCAGCTTCGACCGAAGCCGCTCCAAAAAAAGAGAAGCGCCCGCGTAATGTTCTTTTGACGAAGCCCGCGCAAACGATTCTTTGTGTCCTTATCTTAGCCGCGCTGCCGCTCTTCGTTCCCGGCCTGGATCGCTTCCGGGAGATGCTGCCCGATTTCGGCGAGATGGTCTCGTTCAACAACGGCTCTTCGGGTGCAGCCGATTCCGGCATTCCCGGCGGAGCGCCTGCCAGTTCCGACACGACCTATTCATCAACGGAAGCATCGCCCGTCGTAGTCAACTCCGACAATCCGATTGTTGACCCGCAGCACGCGATGGACAACTTCTACGCATCCCTGGCGCGCACGGACGCAAAGCAACCGGGAGCGGTGACACGCGTCACGCACTACGGCGATTCGCCCATCACCAACGACGGCATCACGGCCACTGTGCGCCGCCTGCTGCAAACGCGCTTCGGCGACGCTGGACACGGCTTCATACTGATGGATCGCCCCTGGGCTTGGTACGGGCATCAGGCCATCACGTACACTTCAGGGGGCGGCTGGGATAATAATCCTATGATGGGAGGGAAGACGGGCGACGGGATGTTCGGACTTGGCGGCGTCTGGTTCAACGCATCGGGCGCGGGCAAGTACGCGCGCTTCGCTCCTGCAACGGAAGGCGAGACGGGCAAGAGCTTTTCGCGCATGGACGTTTATTACTTGCAGCAATCGAGCGGCGGTCAATTCTCCGTCTCGGTCAACGGCGCTAACGCTCAGACTGTCTCGACCACGGGCACCAGCGGGCGCTCAGGCTTCTTCGAGATAAAAGCTCCGCAGGCGGGCGCGAACAATTTTGAGGTCAGAACCGCTGGCGGCGACGTACGGCTCTTCGGCGCGGTTTTAGAGAACGACGGCCCCGGCGTTGTTTACGACAGCCTCGGCGTCAACGGCGCTTACGCCGGTCTGCTTGCGACCGTGATGAATGAAGACCACTGGCGCGAGCAGCTACAGCATCGCAAGCCCGATCTGGTCGTCATCAACTACGGCACTAACGAGAGCCAGTACGCCAGTGCGGATCAAATGGAGCGTTACGAGAAAGATTTACGCGAAGTGATTCGTCGCGTGCGAGCGGCATTGCCCAGCGCTTCGATTCTCATATTGTCGCCGATGGATAGAGGCCAGCGCGCAGCCGGAGGCAAGATTGTGACGAAGCCTTCGATTCCTATGATCGTTGACATGCAGCGCAGAGTTGCGCTCGATAGCGGCTGCGCCTTCTTTGATACTTTCAAAGCGATGGGCGGCGAAGGCACTATGGCGAAGTGGTACGCAGGAGCAGGCAAGAACCACTATGTCGGCGGCGACCTGACGCATCCGACCGCCGAAGGCGCTGAGATTGTCGGGCGTCTCATCTACGAAGCGCTCGGCGATGGCTACTCGAAATACAAAGCAAGACGAAAGTCTTGAGAGTCCAGGGAGTCTGGGGAGTCAAAAGAAAGTCGCTTCCGGCTCTCTAGACTCTCCAGACTCCCTGGACTCTCAAGACTCTCTAGACTTTCTTATAAGGAGCATTGAATAGGTTATGGCTTTGTCGCAGGGTGTGATTGATTTTCTTAATGAGAGCGCACGTAATAACGGTGCTGAGCAGCCGGGCGTGGGCGACGATCTTTTTCAGATGGGCGTGTTAGACAGCTTCGCGCTGGTTGATTTCGTCACGGTGCTTGAGCAGGAGACAGGCATCTCTGTCCCGGACGGCGATGTCAATCCCGCAAACTTTCAAACAATCGAGCAGATAGAGCGCTACGTCGAATCAAAGCGTTGAGGTTGAAGTTTCCTTGAAAGCCTTCATCACAGGCACGGGCAAGTTTCTGCCGGAGCGCGTCGTCACCAATGAAGAGATAGCGGAGCAGTTGGGTCTTCAGCCGGAGCAGATTTTCAAATCGTCCGGGATACGCCGCCGCCGCTGGGCTGCCTTGGGAACCACTACAAGCTCTCTGGCGGCTGAAGCTCTTCGCGCAGCGCTCGAAGATGCGCGGCTTGCCGCCGAAGACGTTGACTATCTTCTCTTCGGTACGATGACGCCCGACCGCTTCATACCGGGCAGCTCTCCTTCCGTTCAGAAAGCTTTGGGTCTGAGAGAGATTCCCTGTCTCGATATTCGCGCCGCATGCTGCAACGCGCTTTACGGCTTGCAGGTCGCAAAGGCTCTGGTCACAAGCGGGCTTGCCAGATGCGTCGCCGTCTGTCTTGCGGAGATACAATCAGCCTGGCTAGACCTCTCGCCGCAGGCTGGCACCATCTCCATGCTCTTCGGCGACGGCGCATCGGCCTTCATCGTCTCGAATGAAGCGCCGGAGGGGAGCAATGCGCTTGAAATCCTAGATGTGCATCTGGCTACGGACGGCACGTACGTTGACGATCTGGGCATACGATGCCCCGGCACAGAGTTCGGTACGACCGCCGCGCATAACGCGATTGAGAACGCGAGCGATTACAGGGCGCGCATGAACGGCCAGTCCGTGATTCTTCAAGCTTCGCGCAAGATTGTCTCGGCCTGTCAGACGGTTTTGGAGCGTAACAGTCTTACGCCCGCAGATGTGCGCTGGATGGTTCCGCATCAGGCGAACACGAATCTGCTGGCGCAGGTGGCGCGCGGCCTTCGCTTTCCTACGGACAAAGATGGTGTGGTCACTGTGTTGGAAGACACCGGCAACACCTCTTCGGCTTCGATGGGGATTGCGCTCGACACTCTGCGCCGCAAGGAGCGCATCCAATCGGAAGACTACCTTCTTCTTCCAGCCTTCGGCGCAGGCTTTACATGGGGCGCTGGCCTCTGCCGCGCCTCTGTCTAAGGGATGAGTGATGAGTGAAAGCGTCAAGTGAACAGCCCGGTCAATTCTGATTCATCTTTCATCTCTTTGCCCTCAACCTTCGCGCTTCTTCTTCCTGTTTGAATCCGCCTTGCACATTCCGAAAAACAGGATGAAAGTGCGCGTCTTTGTGCTAATATCCGGCGCGTCTCTCCGATTTCTTTAACCGGCATAAAGAGCTTATGCCCCTTCCTTTCGGTGACGCATCATGAAAATTCCTCTTAGCATTCTATTAATCTGTCTCATCACCTTTTCGTCAATCGCTCGCGCGCAGCAGCGACAGCCTCAGACGGACGAGGTCTTACGCATCACGACAGAGCTTGTGCAGACGGACGTGATGGTCTTCGATAAGCAAGGACGCTTCGCTAATGGATTGAAGAAGGAAGATTTCGAGGTACGGGCGGACGGGCAGGCGGTCGAGGTCAATCTCTTCGACCGCGTCGTCGCGGGAAGCGCCGTAGAAGAGTCGCAGGTTCAGGCGGCGCGCGGCGCGGCAAACAAGACTCCGCCTGCTTTTCGTGGAGCGATGCGCGGGCGTTCCGTCATCTTCTTCATAGACGACATGCATCTATCGGCTCCGAGCGTGGAGAAGACGCGCAAGGCCGTCCTGCAATTCATCGAAAATGATATGGGGACTCTGGATCAGGTGGCGATTGCTTCGGCCTCAGGCCAGATAGGATTCCTGCAACAGTTCTCGGATAACAAAGCCGTCTTGCGCGAGGCCATTGCGCGCCTCAATCACAGGTCTTACGTCATACAGGATGTAGAAGCCATTAAGATGACGGAGTACAACGCGCTACGCGTCAGTCAGGGCGACAAGGACACGCTGGATTACTACGCTACGGAGCTGCTGAAGTCCACTAATTACGGTCTTGCGTCCGGCGCAGGCGCGCCGGTCACTGCGCCCGGCGGCAATATGCCCGGCACTCAGGCCGGAGGTAGAGCGACTTCCGGCCTCTCTCGCCAGCAAGCCGAAGGACTCGTCAAGGGGCGCGCCGGGATGATGCTCAAGCAGTCTACCAACGTCACTCAGGGCACGCTCTCAACACTTGAGAGCCTGATGCGTTCTTCCGCGCAACTGCCTGGAAGAAAACTGGTCTTCCTCATCTCCGACGGCTTTTATCTTATTGATAGAAGCTCCGGCACGAATGACTGGGTGCGACGAATTGCGGACGCAGCCGTGCGCGCAGGCGTAGTCATCTACTCTATAGACGCGCGCGGGTTGACGAACACAGGCGTTGACGCCACAAACAATCGCTCCGATCCCATGGGGCGGCTGGCTCGCGGTAACGTCGGAGAAGTTTCCGCTTCGCAGGATGCCTTGAATGCTCTGGCCGATGATACCGGGGGGCGCGCTCTCTTCAACTCCGATAACCTCAACAACGCCATGACGAGCGCCATGCGCGAGACTTCAAACTATTACCTGCTGGCATGGAAGCCTGCCGGAGAAGAGCAGAAGGGCGGTAAGTTCAAGAAGGTCGAAGTCAGCATTAAGGGACGCCCGGAGCTGACGGTGCGACTGCCGCGCGGTTATCTGGAGCCTGACACAAAGGCAACGGCTACGACGACGAGCGTCGCGCGTAACGAGAAGACCTCCGCCACTTCACCCGGTAGCGCAGCTTCCACACCCGTCGAGGCTGATTTTCGTGATGCCCTGACTTCTTTCGCGCCGAAGCGCGGGATACCGACCATTCTTTCGACAAGTTATCTGGATACTCCTAACAACGGCACTGTGCTGACGGCTTCCGTACAGGTCGCATCGGCTGCGCTCGGTTACGGGGCGGACGGCAAGCAGCCCGCTGCCGTGGACATAGCGGGTGTCGTGCTTAACGATCAGGGCAAACAGGCCGCGACCTTTAGGACGCGCCTCAACGTCAACCCACGCTCGGCAGATCCGTCCGCGCTTGATAGCGCGAGCGTCATCTATAACTACAAAGCGCCATTGAAGCCGGGGCTGTATCAGGTGAGAGTGGCGGCGCGCGACGACCGAAACGGAAAAGTCGGAAGCAGTATGCAGTGGATAGAGATTCCAGACCTGACACAAAAGCGTCTGACCTTGAGCAGCCTTCTTATAGGCGGTCAGCTTATAGGCTCTGCGGATAAGAAGACGGATGCTGCACAGGTTCAGTTCAGCGTGGATCATCGCTTCTTGCGCTCGTCACATCTGGGATTCTGGATTTTCATCTACAACGCTCAAAAGGATGCGCAGGGCGCGCCCGATGTCACGGCACAGGTACAGATTTTCCGCGACAGCCAATCAATCGTCAACACGCCTGCGCGCAAGCTTTCTACAGCAGGCATGGCAGACCTCGCGCGCATCCCCTACGGCGGAGACTTTGCGCTTTCGGGCTTGCCTGCGGGTCGTTATATCTTGCAGATAACCATCGCAGACCGCATCGGTAATACTTCCGCCTCGCAACGCACGGGCTTTGACGTTGAATGAAAAACGGTAAAGGACGCAGCTTCATGTATGAATGCTAACTGCATTCATACATGAAGCTGCATTTTTTTCTCCCTTGATTCGCCGAACATTTAGCCTGCTCATCTCGTACACGAAACAGAAATCCTGAGCCTCGCTTGATTCGTTCCAGTTAACAGCACCTGCTACCACGCGCTCTAAAGGAGAAAATCTGATGCCGCCGCAGCCCATCACTCCCGTTTTATCCGCCGGGGTCGCCACCGCCGAAGACACGGCTGTCCTTGTGAGCGCCAGAGCGGAGTCCGTCAAGGGGACACCTGTGGCAACTGCACGGCAGCGTCTTGATTCGGTTGATCTGCTGCGCGGCATTGTGATGGTCGTGATGGCGCTCGATCACGTGCGCGACTTCTTTCATCACGATGCGCTGCTGTTTGACCCGACCGATTTGTCCAAGACCAATACGGCACTCTTCCTGACACGCTGGGTGACGCATTTCTGCGCGCCCGTCTTTGTTTTTCTGGCGGGCACTGGCGCGTTCCTCTCCACGCGACGCGGGAAGACCAGAGAAGAGCTTTCGCGCTTTCTACTGACACGTGGGCTGTGGCTCGTCCTGCTTGAGTTGACGATTGTACGCGTGGGCTGGACGTTTGATCTGGATTATACCTTTAACGTGGGGCAGGTCATCTGGGCTATAGGCTGGTCTATGGTCGCGCTCTCCGTGCTCATTTACCTGCCGCTCTGGGCGATAGCCGCTTTCGGCGTCACGATGATTACCGCGCACAATGCGTTCGACCCGTTCAAAGCACAGAGCGCTGGAGCCTTGAGCGGGGTCTGGGCAACCTTTCACACGGGCGAGTTGACGCAGACTTACGATGGCGTACGCTTCTTTCCGATGTACCCGCTCATTCCGTGGATTGGCGTGATGGCCGCAGGCTACAGCTTCGGCCACATCTTCACGCTTGAGCGGGAGAAGAGAAAGAAAGTCCTGCTCTATCTAGGACTCGGTTTGACGCTTCTGTTCGTCATCATTCGCGCGACGAATCTTTACGGAGACCCGCGCCCGTGGTCTGTGCAGGGAAATGCGCTGTGGACTTTCTTCTCTTTCATCAACTGCCAGAAGTATCCGCCTTCGCTCCTCTACCTGCTGATGACGCTGGGGCCTGCTATAGCTTCTCTGGCATTCCTCGAAAGAGTGAATCTGAAACCGAGTAGGCTGGCGCAACCCTTCATCATCTTCGGGCGCGTCCCGCTCTTCTACTACGTCATACACCTGTTCGTCATTCACGGCCTGGCGGTACTATTCGCCTTTATCAAATACGGCTCGGCACTCCCACAGGCTTTCCAGAACGGAAGGCCGCCCGCAGACTACGGCTATAACCTTGGCGTAGTTTATCTGGTCTGGATAGGCGTAGTGCTTGCGCTCTACCCGCTCTGCCGCTGGTTCGCAAATGTTAAGCGGCGAAGGAAAGACGCGTGGCTGAGTTATATTTGATGCGATAAGTTATGGCTCAAGGATTAGGTGCGCCCTCCTGCTCCGCTGCCTGACGGCGAAGCTGGTCTAGGATGGAGCGCACGGCGGGCGCGAGCGTCCCTTCGGGCGCAAGCTCTAAGTATTTCTCATAAGCCTGGACGGCCTCTTTGTACTTCTGCAACTTCTCGTAAGCCGCACCCAGCAGTTGATAAAGCACAGGCTCCGTATCGGAAAGCTGTAGGATTGCCGCGCGAAATTCTTCAGTGGCCTCTTCATAGCGGCCTTTATCTTCCAGAAGGAGCGCCAGCCCCGTATGGGCTTCAGGCTGAAAGCCGCGCGCTTCGCGTATGGCGCGGCGAAAAGATTCCATAGCAGCATTCGTGTCCGCAGCCATACGAAGGATGCGCCCTTCAACCGCAGAAGCTTCCGGGTAAACGGGACGCGCCGCTCGCGCCGCATTAATCTCTTCAAGCGCGGTGTTGTAGTCGTTCAACTCCAAAAGCACGCGCGCCAGCCCCAGATGCGCGGCTGCAAAGCGCTGGCGAAGACGCAGGGCGCGTCGATAAGTTTCGGCGGACAGCTTTCTGGCTTCTTCATCTCGTGCGGTCTCGCGCGCTTCTTCCGCTTGCTGAAAAAGAAGCTCCGCTTCGTCCGTGGTGCGCACCAGCTTGACCTCGATTGCTCCACGTCGCGCGGGTGCAACCGGCATGCTCGCTTCCCTGAACCCACGCGCACGCACACGCAGGCTATGGCGACCCGCAGAGACTTTCAAGAGCGTAAGCCGCCCCGCATCGTCCGTCACGCCGCGACGAACTTCGTCCAGCCAGACAACCGCCTTCGGCTCAGTCTTCACTGTTATTGACTTTGCGGATGCTTGCCCTGTAGCAGAAGCCTTCCTGCTCCTCTGCGCGTCAGCTCCCTGCGACATCTGGAGTAGAAACGCGGCGAGCGCAAAGAGCGAGAGAAGGCGACGTAGATTGAAATGGCGGTTCATAGCTAACACCATTCACGAATTTAAAGCTCCGTTAGGAGCGACTGATAATAGCCCAGCCATTTATGGCTGGGAACAGAATGCCGAAAGAATTTATTGAGTCCCGTAGGGACGGCTGAAAGAGATGTTCAGTCGTCCCTACGGGACTCTATCTTTATTTTCCTTTGTTCCCAGCACTGAAGTGCCGGGCTATTTTCATGAAGTCCCTACGGGACAAAATTACTTGCAACTCTACTCTTCCTTTTCATCACCCGTGACGCGACGCTTGCGCACGGTCGGGTTTGCAGACTGGGCTGCGGGCGTGCTGAGCGCGTTGATTGCGGTGGCTCCGACTTCCGGGCGGAACTGGCCGTTGTCATCATAAAGCCGCTCGTATTGAAGCGTGTTGCGGACGACACCCTGCACGTAGCCGCGCGTCTCTTTGAAGGGAATCGCTTCGGCGAATTCGTCAATCTCAAGCGGAAGAGTTGCGCGCCATTGCGGCACACGCCCAGGCCCCGCGTTGTAGGCGACGGCGACATATTCTATGCGCCCGAACTTGTCGAACTGGTCGCGCATGTACTGTGTGCCGAGTTGTATGTTGAGGCGCGGCTCGTAAAGGGTCTGCTCGGAAATCTCCTGCGAGACTCCGCTCTTGCGCGCCATCGCCGCGCCCGTCGGCACAAGAAGCTGCATCAGCCCGTAAGCCTTCGCAGCAGAACGAGCGCGCGGGTTAAAGACGGACTCCTGGCGTATGAGACCTGCGACCTGATGCGGGTCTAAACGTTTGGCGCGTGCCTCTGCGACGATGATGTCCCAGTAGGAGAGCGGATAAAAGATGTCCCACTCCTCGCGCGTCAACTCTTCCGGCTTCATCTGCGCGTAGTCAGGATAACTCTTCCGCAGCTCCATGAAGGCGCGCAGGTTGTCTTCACGCGCACGATAGAGGCGTGCCACCGCCAAGTTAACTCGCGGGCTTGCGGGCGTAGCCTTCTGAGCAACATCAAGCTCTTCAAGCGCGAAGTCGTCCGTGCCTATGATGGAAAGCTCATCAGCCTTTGCGACGCGCTGCATCTCGGACTGGCCTGCGGTCTCGTCCGCGACCGTCACGGTCTGAAGATTACTGACTGCGCGCCCTACAACTGAGTCAGGCGCGAAATTTCCGCGCGGCGCGTTGTTACGACTCATCGTCTCTAAACGCTGTTTGGAGAGATAGCCGTACCAGTTCCCGCCGTATCTGGCCTGCATCGCTTCGTAGATGGCGCGAGCCTCCGCAAGCTTTCCCGCGCGTTCCGAATCACGCGCAGCCCAGTAGCCAGCCTTCCCTCGGTTGTCCGTATTCTTGTCCGCGTAAAGCGCCAGATGCTCCGTCAGCAGGCGCGAAGATTCCTGATAGTTCTTTGAATCATGCGCAGCCCACGCAACCTCGAACTGTGCCTGCGCGACTTCAGCTCTTTCAGGATAAGCCGAGACCGCCTGCCGGAAGAGATTAAGAGCTTCGGCCATGTTCTTCGCATCGCGTGCAATGACACCGACGCCCGTGATAGCGCGCGGCGTGAAAGAGCTTTGCGCGAAGGAGCGACGCAGCTCATCAAGAGCGCCGCGTGCAGCGTCCCACTGTCGCGCTGTTGCATAAGCTTGCGAGAGATAGTAGAGCGCTTCGGCGCGCTGCTCGCCTGCGCCTGTGGGGATGCTGTTCAAAGCCGAGACGGCATCGGTCGTGCGCTTGGCGTTCGCGGCGGCGATGCCTCTGCGAAGTTGCGCCTGCGTGGTGGCGGATGCAGGGAAGCGAGAGAACGCATCATTGTATGCGGCGGAGGCATCCGCGTTGCGCTTCGCTTCAAAGAAACGGTCTGCGCGGGCAAGCCCCTCTTCAGCGGAAGCAGGTGACGGAGTCGAACCCAGTCTGGTGATTGCGCCGGAGGCTTCCGCGCTCTCTGCCGAAGCGGGCGCGAAGAAGTATATGCGGCGATATGCGCCGAGCGCGCGCGTCGGATCGTTCGTCTGCTCGTAAGCTTTCGCCGCCAGCAGAAGCGCCGCCGGATCATTCTTTTCAATCAAGGCTTTGAGAAGAGCGGGGACGGCTGCGGCCTGCCCGTCCTGTGTGACCATCTGCGCGTTACGAAGGCTTGCTTCGCGCGCGCGCGTTGACGTTGGGAAATCACGCGCGAGTTGTTCGTAAGCGGCGCGAGCCTCAGTTCGTCGCCCCATCTGTTCGAAAGCACGACCGCGCAGTAGCAGCGCATAGTCGGCAAGGCTCGTGCGCTCGCGTATGACTTTCGCGTCGAGCAGAGACGCTGCGCCTGCATAATCCCCAGCCTTCATCTTGATGCGTGCGCGTACCATCCGAGCTAGTCCCGCGGCCTTCGTGTCCGGGTAGGTGGATTCTATGCGCTCGACCGCGTCTTCCGCAGGCAGCACTCCGCCTCTGGTCATCGTGCGCAAAGTCTCAAGAGCTTTCTGCTCGCCCTGTGATTCTTGATGCGTGCTGCAACTGGCGCTCAGGAAAGGCGTGATGGAGAGACCTATGACGATGACCAGTCCGACGATAACGAGGGTCAGGCGATGTTTGCGTAAATTAATATTCAAAGCGCTTCCTCACAAGATAATTTTTAGCCGCGCAGCTCAAATGGATTCGCGTCCTTTCATCATACACTGTATGAAAAGTGAGTATGAAGGGAGAGACAAGGGAAGTTCAATGTGGCTACCCACATAACAAGGGATGAGGGCGGCAGCGATGAGGGATGAAGCCCAAGACAAAGCTACGCTTTGATACTTTTATTTGAATCACGCCGCAGGCGTGTCCCAATTTCATCCCTCATCGCTGACGCCCTCATCCCTGCTTTTCCTAAAGCAGAAACGCGGAACAAGCCATTTGCTTATTCCGCGTTTCTCTGGAGAATGATGATTCCTGATTTCAGGCGGAGACGCTTGAGCCGGGATAGCCTTCGCCCAGCTTGTTCTGGTCGCCTTCGGCCAGAGTGTTGACGAGTTCCTGATGGAAGTAGTCGTAGCGCGCGGCCACGGGCGGCGCGACGCGCTTGTCGTACATCTGGCGCGAGCGATCAATATCTTCACGAAGGCGTTCGTATAGATTACCCTGCGAGCGGCCTTCCTTAACCTTCTGCTCATTGTAGAGCTTGATTTCGGAGACGAGCAGGCGTGCAAAGCGGCGCGCGTCGTTATGAAGACGGCGCTCGTCTTCGGCCACTTCGATGGGCAAGTCCGTATCGGCTGCGCCGTAGCGACGCGCGCCGAGGGGCGCTGCAAACTGGCCGGTCGAAGCCGTTTGTGCCTGAGGCTGAGCTGAAGGGGCTTGCCCGCTCATCGCCGGAGCCGCTGTCGGCGTCATCGCAGGCTCTGTCGGCGCAGGCGTCTGCTCAAACGGAGCCTGCGGCTGCGGCGTTGCCGATTCTTCTTCTACGAGCGTGCTCTTCGGTTGCTCTCCCAAATCCCATGCTGAGGTTGCAGTCTTAGGCGCTTCTTCTTCAACCTGTGCGGGCGCTTCCGTTTGAGCTTCTTCGGGCGCAGCCGCTTCAGTTGCACTCTCCGTTTCAGTTGCGCTCTCCGGCTCAGTCACTTCGGGAGCCTGCGCGGGTTCTTCTACTGCTGCCGCTTCCGCTCTTTCAGGGCGTGCTGTGGGCGCTGGGCGCGGCGTTGACAGAAGCTCTACGGCCATGCCGCTCACGCGCACGAGCGATTCCAGGGCTTCCAGGTTGATGGCATCCGAATCAAGACCGGCGGAATCGGCATAGAGAACCGCGACCGCTTTGTTACGAACTGTCAGCGGGATGGCGACCATACGCTGCGGAGGCTCGCCGCCGAGCTTCTGCAAGAGCAGGTGGTCTTCGGCGTTTGCGCCGGGCGAGCCTGACCAGACGGAGCGCGTCTTAACTACATCGCTGATGGGCGTGTCGGTCGTGAGCGGCAAAGAGATGTTCCGCACGGCTTCATCGCCGATTGTGCCTTCCAGCCCGCGTGCGCGCCAGCCTGTAGCCTTCTCATTCTTGATGACGAAGAAGGCCACGCGCGGCGCGAAAGAGGCTGCGCGGTTGACGAGCGTATTGAGTATCTCGGACTGCGAGCGCTGGTCGTCCAAATCTTCTATAGCGGCCTTGAGAATCGCCATGTCGCTAGAAGATTTGACGCGCGAAGTCTGTGTGGCTGCCTCTTCCAAACCGCTCTCATGTGCGGCGCGTATGTATTCGGAGATGGAGAAGGCAACGGAGTTGTCCGGCTGTGCGGCGTTTGACGAGCGCTCCTGAAGTCGCGTAAAGGCTTCGTTCATCTGGCTCTGAAGCTGCTCTATCTCTTCCTGCAATCCGCGCAGGCGCGAGTTGATATAAGAATCCACCTCTGAACGTAAACTCTTCTCAAGTTCTTCGCTGATCACCGTTTTGTCATCCTCCGTTTGCAGCTCTCTTCAGTAGTCATGTTGATGCCGAGCGCGCGCCATATAGCTTGATTGCGGTCATGCTCCGCATAATACAGATTCGCGGCCTACGCTTTATCTTATGGATATGTCTTTCCAAGCGGGAAGAGGGAAGCGGGATAGAAAACGCCCTCTTGACCTCGAATTGGATTATGGACGGGCACAGAAGAGTGTGTCAAGCAACTCATTTAAGGAATAGTGGTTTAGTTTGAGCGTAGAGCGTAATGAAGTTTGACGCGCGCCGCCGCAGACCAGAGAGGGAGCGCGCATGTCAGTACCGCCTGCTTAAGCCGGGCGGGTCTCATGGTTACTATCACCCGCCCAGCTTAAGCAGGCGGTACCGACCAACTCTCTTCGCGGCCTACGCGTCTTCAGGATTTGTGATTTCAGATTTTAGTCTTATGATGGCTAGCTGTAATAGCAAACCCAATAAAGAACATCGCGAAATTTTAATGCCCTCCAGTATTCTGATTGCAGACGATTATGAAGACAACCGCGAGCTTCTTCGTCTGATACTTGAAGCCGCAGGTTATCATGTGCGCGAGGCGCGTAACGGGCGCGAGTGCGTGACGATGGCGCAGATTAGCGTGCCAGACCTTTTTCTGATTGATCTTTCCATGCCTGTCCTGGACGGCTGGGGAGCGCTCGCGGAATTACGCGCGGATGCACGCACAGAGGCTATTCCCAGTATAGCCATCACTGCCTTTTCCGATGCCGACCGTACGCGGCGCACGCCGGGCGAAGACTTCGACGCCTACATTACGAAACCGTTTAAGAGTAAGGAGCTGCTCGACACAATCGCGCGCCTGCTGGAAGAAAGGAGTGCGCGCCTTTGAAGAAAGCCAGTGAGTCGAAAGAGACGGAGAGCGGGGAGCTTAGCGCGGGCGTAATCCTTGTGGCCTTCGAGAAGCTGTTCGGCGGCGGGCGCGGTGTACGCAAGTTTGCACGCTCCGGCCTACGCTACGTTACGCTTCCAGACAATGCCGTCCTCATAGAGCAGAACCCGAAAAAGGATAGCAAGTGGGCAGAGCTTGCCCTTGGAGGCCATCGCATCGCCTGGGTCATGCGCGACGGAGAATACCTGGCGCGCGTCGTTGACAGCGAAGTCGTAATGCTTAGATAACGTGCGTTCGACGTAAGAAGGAAGAATGATAGCCCCGGCAGGGGCGAAAGAATTTAGCCCACGGCGTCAGCCGTGGGAATAGAAGCATAGCGAACATTTCAAAGCCCCTGAAAGGGACGAAAGATTCTCAAGACCGGGTTTCTTTCGCCCCTTTCAGGGGCTTCTCATATTGTTGGCATGTTATCCCCACGGCTCACGCCATGGGCTAAATTCTGTCGCCCCTTTCAGAGGCTAAGAATACTGTTTGCTTAGCCCGCACTCGCCTTATTTATTCTCTCTAGCATCGTAAACAATCTCGCCGCCGATGATGGTCATCATGCAGCGGGTCTGTAGAATCTCAGGCTCAGGGATTTTCATGATGTCGGCTGAAAGAATGGTCAGGTCTGCGAGCTTGCCAGGCTCGATTGAGCCTCTCAATTTCTCTTCAAAGGCAGCGAAGGCAGGCCACAGGGTAAACATCTTCAGGGCTTGCTCGCGCGAGACCGCCTGTTCGGGATGCCAGCCCTCGCCGCTCTCGCCTTTGAGGCTCTTGCGCGCGGTCGCGGCGTAGAATTCAATCATAGGCTCGCCGCGCTCTACCGGAGCATCGGAGCCGCCGGGGATGATTGAGCCGGACTTGATAAAGCTCTGCCAGGCGTAAGCTCCTTCCAGACGTTTAAGTCCCAGACGGCTCGGCGCGAAGAAGAGATCGCTGATGGCGTGCGAGGGCTGCATGGAGGGGATGATGCCGAGTTGTGCGAAGCGCGGAATGTCCACAGGGTTAACTATCTGCGCGTGCTCTACGCGCCATCGCGGCTCGCGTATCTTTCTCTGTGCAGGCGGCACCGCCGCTAGAGCTTTTTCATAGAGGTCTAGAATGCGACGATTGGCGCGGTCGCCTATGGCGTGCGTCTCGACCTGTATGCCGCTTCTCAGCGCCGCTTCGAGCATCGGCTGTATGTCTTCTTCTTTCGTGGTGAGAAAGCCTGAAGTATCCGGCGCATCAGCGTAGGGCGCGAGCAGCGCCGCGCCGCGCGAGCCGAGCGCGCCGTCGAAGACTACCTTGATAGTGCGAAGCGTGAAGCGGTCATTAAACGCGCCGACCGTCGAGCCTTCGCTCAATAGCTTGTCGGCATTGGTGCCCGGCCCGTACACGGCCTTGTAGATGCGCAGCTTAATCTTGCCTTCAGCGTAAAGCTTTTTAAGACGCGCGACATCCGCATAACTGCCGCCCGCGTCCTGAATCTGCGTCCAGCCGAGCCGTATGCTTCGCTCTACGCCGAGCACCGTGGCGCGCTCGTTGTCGGCTTCCGTCAGGGCGGGGATATGTTTTGTGACAAGCTCTTTCGCGGCGTCGAGCAGCATGCCCGTAGGCTCGCCCGTCGCCTTGTCTTTAAGAATCTCGCCGCCGAAGGGATTCGGGGTGCTCTTGGTTATCCCTGCGATTTTCAATGCCGCGCTGTTGGCGACTGCGCCGTGACCGTCTGCACGCTGAAGAAAGACAGGGTTGGCGGGCGCTATGCGATCCAAATCCTGTTTGGTCGGAAACGTGGGCGGCTTCCAGAAAGTCTCTATCCAGCCACGACCCGTGACCCAAGCGCCCGGCTGCGCCTGTGAGACGCGCTCGCGCACACGCGCCAGAAAATCTTCCAGGCTTCGTGTGCCTTCAAGGTTGAGCGTCACCTCGCGCTGGCCTACGCCCAGAAGATGATAGTGCGCGTCCGTCATCCCCGGCACGACCGTCTTGCCACCCAGGTCAATGATGCGCGTGGCCTTTCCTTCATACTTCTTCACGTCGGCGTTCGAGCCTGCGAAGATAATCCTGTCGCCGCGTATGGCAACGGCTTCAGCGCGCGGCTGGCGTTCGCTGACGGTATAAATGTTGCCGTTCTTCAAGACCAGATCGGCGGGTGCCTGTCTGGATTCGCTGGACACCAGACCAAGCGCAAGGAAGCTTAAAACGATTGCAAAGATGGTTCGCATGTTTTCTTCTCAAGTCAGAATAAGCTTTGATTACGAAAGCGGCAGGTCACACGCATGCTTATATCACCGAACAGGTTGGTTGAGAAGGTCAGTACCGCCTGCGTGAGCGGGCGGGCGCTCAGCATTGGTAAGACCCGCCCGCTCACGCAGGCGGTACTGACATGATGTTTGGGATGCCAGGCAGCTTTGCCATATAATCCGGCTCGCTCATACTCGATTGATAATCGAAAACTTTTCATCATGGAGAAGCTGTAATGAAAACAGAAACGCTTGATTTGAATCCGCCGATGAGTGCGACCACAGCGCACGCGGCTCTTCCCGAAGGCGATAACAATTCCGCCGCCGTGCTTTTGATTCAGGAGTGGTGGGGTGTTGACGACCACATACGAGACATTGCCAGCCGTTATGCAGGCGAGGGCTATATATGCGTTGCGCCCGATCTTTATCGCGGCAAGGTGACGCATGATGGGGAAGAAGCCTCGAAGCTGATGCACGCGCTCGCGATTGAAGACGGGATAGCCACGATTAGAAGCGCCTTTGAAGAGACGAAGAGGAAATATAACGTGAGCCGCATAGGCATCACAGGCTATTGCATGGGCGGCACGTTCGCGCTGCGCGCCGCCTGCGACATGCCTGAGCTGGATGCTTCGGCTACCTTCTACGGCGACATTCCAGACGAAGAGACGCTCTCGCATCTGAAAGTGCCGACGCTTTTTATAGCGGGCGAGCGCGACCAGTGGATTAACCCGGAGAAGGTCGAAGGATTAAAAGAGGCCGCGCGCAAATATAACCTTCCGGTCGAGGTCGTCTCTTACGACGCGGATCACGCTTTCTTCAACGACACGCGCCCGGAAGTCCATAACGCAGATGCCGCGCAGGATGCATGGCGACGCGTGCTGGAGTTTTTCGACAGCCGCTTACGGAGATAGATTTAGCTTTAAGCCCCTGAAAGGGGCGATAGAATGTAGCCCACGGCGTCAGCCGTGGGAACAAGTGCCACAAAAATTTAGAAGCCCCGTTAGGGGCGAAAGAAATTCTCGGCTTGATAATCTTTCGCCCCTTTCAGGGGCTTTCAAATTTCAATACTGCCTCTCAGCCCACGGCTTGCGCCGTGGGCTACAATCTTCCGCCCCTTTCAGGGGCTTGCGGAGCATGAACGTCTTAACTTATCTCAATCGCTCCTCTTAAAAACTCGTCTAACTCTGCGCGTGTCGGCAGGCTCGTTCGCGCGCCGAGGCTTCTGCATTTCAGAGCTGCTGTGGCGTTGGCTACGCTCAGCGCTGTCTCCACATCGAGGCCGCGCAGGAGGCCGTAGAGAAATCCGCCGTGAAAGGCATCGCCCGCGCCCGTAGTGTCTCGGCAGCCATCCGGCACACAATAAGCTCTGGATTCTATGAACTGCCCATCACAGAGAAGAAGTGCGCCGCCCGTCCCGCACGTGAGGCCGACCATCGCGTTGCCATAGCGCGCCTTGATTTCTAAAAGGGCTTTGCGCTCTTCCCTGATGCCCGTCAGTTGAGAGGGGAATTCATTGGACGAGATGAGGATGTCAATGAGTGGCAATAATTCCGGCAGCCCTTCGTAGATGTTGTCAATATCTGCCGAGACGATTGTGCCCAAGGCGCGCGCTGTGCGAGCCATCTCTGCACATGCGGGCGGATCGTGTGCGTCCAGATGAAGCACTGATGCGCGCCCCGCCAGTGCGACGGGCGCTTCCTCGCGTTTGTATGCAAGCCGCGCGTCTCTATCCCAGATAATCGTGCGCTCGCCATTGCGCTCGTCAATGATGATGAAGGCTATCTGGTTGCGTGCGCCTTCTATGACCTCCGCGAACGATGTGTCTACGCCCTCCGCCTTCAAAGACGCCAGGCCGAAGCGCCCTTCCGGGTCAGAGCCGAAGCGTCCGGCGTAAGCTGTCTTGAGTCCCAGCCGCTGCAAAGTAACAAGCGCCGTAGCCGTCTGCCCGCCCGCGGCCTGCACATGCTGCGTCAGAGGAATCTTCGAGTTGAAGGGCGGATATGCGGAGACGACGACCAGATGGTCAACGGCATTAAGGCCGAAGCCCACGGCCTCAAACTCTTTTTCGCCCGAAATTTTGAACGGAAACTGCACCGGCGGTTTTCCTCCAACATCATCAATCAGCTAGAATAGAAACAAATCCCCCGAAACTTGGCAATCGAAAAGTGCGTTCCTGTTGTGACTTTAGAAGAGAAATTGCAAAACCTGCCGACGCAGCCCGGCGTCTACCTGCACAAGGACGAGGGCGGCAAGATTATCTATATCGGCAAGGCTAAGAACCTGCGCAACCGCGTGCGCTCCTATTTTCAATCGGGGCGCGGGCACGACCGCAAGACCAGAGAGCTTGTGCGCCGCATACGAGACCTTGAGTTCATCATCACGGACAACGAGGTCGAAGCGTTAGTTTTAGAATCCAACCTCATCAAGCAGCACAAGCCCAGATACAACGTGCTCCTGAAGGACGACAAGCAGTACCCGCATCTGAAACTGACCATCAACGAGCCGTTCCCGCGCGTGATGATAACCAGAAAGATTCAGCGCGACGGCGCGCTCTACTTCGGCCCGTTCCTTCCGGCCTCTCTGGCGCGTCGCACGATTGATCTCATCAACCGCACATTCCAGCTTCGCACCTGCGACATAGAGATTGACGGGAAACTCCCGCGCCCCTGTCTTGAGTATCATATCAAGCGTTGTCTGGGGCCGTGTGTGAAGGGCTTGTGTACGCCGGAAGAGTATGGAGAGGCTGTGCGCGACGTGCGGCTGCTGCTGGAAGGAAAGAACAGGGAACTGGCGGACACCCTGGAAGAGCGCATGACGCATGCTTCGGAAGAGATGCGCTACGAGGTGGCTGCGAAATATCGTGACCTGCGTAAGACCGTGCTCGCGCTCGCAGAGCAGCAGAAGATGGCTACAAGCCCGGAGCGCGACGTAGACATCTTTGGTTTTTATAGAGAGGGCGCGCGTCTTGCCCTTCAGCTTTTCACCATGCGCGAAGGCAAAGTAGTAGGCCGCCGAGAGTTCTTCTGGGAAGATTTGCCGGAGGATGATTTCGATGCGTCCTCGTTCCTGAGCGAAGTTCTGGCTCAATATTATTCGACCGACTATGTGCCGCGCGAAATTCATGTGCCTGTGGATTTCGGCGACCGTGAAGTTCTGGAGAAAGCTCTGACAGAGCGGCGCGGGCGGCGTGTGCGCATACTCGACCCCAAACGCGGAGAGAAGCGCGACCTGATTGACCTTGTAGAGAAGAACGCGAAGCTGGCCTTCGAGCAGCGCTTCCGCGTCCTGAAGCCGGACATGGAGCGCGTGCTGGAAGAGTTGCAGGAGGTTTTGGAATTGCCGCGTTTCCCTGTGCGCATAGAATCTTTCGACATCTCGCATATACAGGGCGCGGAGAATGTTGCGGGGATGGTCGTCTGTGAAAACGGCAAGATGAATCGAGCGGAGTATCGCCGCTTCAGAATTAAATCGGTCGAGGGCGCAAACGACACGGCTTCGATGCACGAGGCAGTGTTTCGTCGTTATCGTCGCCAGCTTGAAGAAGGAAAGCCTTTGCCTGATCTGGTGATGATTGACGGGGGCAAGGGACAGTTGAATGCTGCGGCAGCCGCTATGCGCGAGCTTGAGCTGGAAGCCGTCCCTATGATTGGCGTGGTCAAGCCGCCGCGCAGGCACAACGAAATCTCACACCTGCTCGTCAAAGGCCGCGAGCACGAGCCTGTCATTCTGGATTCGCATTCGCCCGTGCTCCGCTTCATACAATTGATACGCGACGAGACGCACCGCACGGCTGTCTCTTATCATCGCAAGCGGCGCGAGCTGAGGGATTTCACTTCGGAGCTGACGGCGATTCCGGGCGTGGGCGAAAAGCGCAAGACCAGACTCCTTAGAAACTTCGGCTCGATTCAGCGCGTCTCGCAGGCGAGCGCGGCAGAGCTTTCGCCCTTCGTCGGACGAAAGACAGCAGAAGAGATAGCAGAGCATTTCACGCGCCAGAGGGCGCTGGCTGAAGGCGGAACTGCGGAAGGCGTTGATACACGGCCTCCAGCGCTGGAGGAGAACGGTCTGAATGCAGAGACGCCTTTAGATGGCATTGTAGAAGAGGTTGTCGAAGCACCTGCAATCGGAAACTCTGAAGCGGTAGAGCCTCTTGATGTTGAGACGCGCCTTGACGACCCTGAAGGCGAGGCCGAAGACCTTCAGCCGATTCGCTCGGTTGACCAGCGTGGAGAGTTGCGCGAGCGACGCAAGCGAACGCGCAAGCGAGGCGAGCGCTCCTCGAATCCGCATGGTGTACGGCGCGAGAAGCTTTCCGAGTCCGATACGAAAACTCAGGAAGGTAAGCCGGATTAATAACCGCGCGCGTTTCTTCTCTGTGCTGCTCATCATGATGATGCTTCATTGCTTCGGCAGTCAGGCGCGCCGTGTGCGATTGCAGACCTGTCGGCAGATTCGCTGTAACTTAATAATTGACACAGGATGCGGATTTCAGCCATAGTACGCCCGAAGCATATAACCCAACAGAATGTAGCGAACCGAAGTTTCTTCATAAGGAAGCCGGTTCAAGCCATTTTTGAAATTAGAGTCTCCTCATCTCTTTTGATTTAATTCGCAAGGAGGAAAGCGTACGTGCGTAAAATCATTCTTCTGGCGCTCCTGATGACGTTGAGCGCGCCTCTTGCCCTGGCACAACAGCAATCGCAACCGGAGCCGAAAAAGGCTGAGTATTACATAGGCTTTGCCTATGAGAACGCAGACTCGCGCATCAAGGGCGTGGACGTTGTTTCCATCAACGGAATTCCTGTGACCGGCGGCCTGACTGCCGGTGGAACCGTGGTCACGCCGAACCGCAAGCGAGCGGATTCGCTCGGCTGGAACTCCGCCATGTCGTTCTATTTCACGCCGCGCTTCGGCCTGACGGGTGATGTTTCGGGCACCTGGCGCAGAGAGAACCAGACCTACCTTGGCGCGCCCTATCGCGCGCAGTTGGACATCTACAATTTCCTGGCAGGGCCACAGGTGCGCTTCATCAATACCACTCGTTGGACGCCCTTTGCTAGAGCAATGGCTGGCGTGGCTTATTCCAGAAACCGTTATGGCGCTCAATCGGCCACTCCGTCTATAGGCCAGACTTTCGATGACAGTTCTACGGATTTCGCTCTGGGCCTAGGCGGCGGCATTGATTACCGCATCAGCGACCGCGTCAGCTACAGAATCCTACAGGGGGATTACAATCCTATCTTCCGCCGCGACCGCACCATTACAACCAGCAACGGAACGACGATTCAGATTAACGGTAAGACAGAAAACAACCTGCGCTTCTCGACAGGGATTGTTCTGCACTGAAGAAGCTTGCGCGGGGTAAAAGCGAAAGAACGGATTAGTTAGCCCCTGAAAGGGGCAACAGAATTTAGCCCATGACGTAAGTCATGGGAATAAGCAGCACCAAAGTTAAAAGCCCCGGTAGGGGCGAAAGAAATCTCGACTTGAGAATCTTTCGCCCCTACCGGGGCTTCTCATATTTGTTAGCATGTTATCCCCACGGCTTGCGCCGTGGGCTACAATCTTCCGCCCCTCTCAGGGGCTTAACGATTCACCCTGTTAGTTTGGAAACTTAGCTTTTCGGTGGCTCGCCCTTTTGTCCGCTGAACTGGTACGTGATGTGTAGCTCAAGCGAGCCGTTGTTGATTTGAGCGCGCACGTCCTTGACCTGTGCGTTGAGTGTGCCGTCGCTTGCCTTGACCGGCACGCTCAATTTCAGTTGATGCGATTGCAGGATTTGAATCGGATTGACTCTCTGGTTAATCGCTCCCTGCACAAGCCCCGTGACGATAGAGCCGATCACGGGCGGCGTCCCGTCTACGTTGACGCCTTCCACCTTTAGCTCTCCAAAGACGGCCTGCTGCGCTTCGTCGAACCTGAGTACCAGAGTGGCCTGCGCCCAGCCTGTAAAGCGCACGCAGCCAATGAACGGCGCGTTGTAGCTTCCATTGAAAGCGAGCGGAGCCATGATCTTTCCGTTCTCAATCCGCACTTCCGTCTTGACGTTGCTGCCTTCGGGCAGAAGCGTGACCGCGCTTGGGCACCCGTTCTGAAAACCTGTCAGGACGAACGGATTACCACCGTCGCCGTACGCACCGCTTTCAGCATTCTTCGTCAATTGAAGCGGAAACGACGGCGCGTTCATGTCACGAAAGATAGCGGCGAGCACCGTGTCGAAGAACGGTTTGCCCAGGATGATGAGCGCCGTGCCGGGCGGGTCGCCGCCAGCTTCCGGCGGCTTGACGGGAGAGCCGGGCAGACGAGACGCGCTCGGCGCTCCCACCAGCAGAAAGAAGACCAGAAGTCCCCCGACCACGACGCCTGCAAGAAGCGTCAGAATGTATTTCATCCTTTTGTCTCCAGACCGCTATCGTGCGGGCGTCGTTGCGGGCGAAGCGCCTGCCGCAGGAGGCGCTGTGTTTTTGTTAGCTGCGCCTTGCGACTGCGCGTTCTGCATCACCTGCTGGACTATGAATAGAGCAGCCTGAGCCACTTGGTTCACCTGTTGCTTGATCTGCTCCGGCTCTACTTTGGCAAACCCCTGCGGCACTTCAAAGAGCTTGGGGTCAACGTCCGCGTGTATGTTCGTTATCTCCTGAATCAGCTTCAGGCCGCTGTACCCCTGTACGTTCCCGCTCGTCGATTGCGAAATAGTTTCAGAGCGAAGCGGCAGCCCAGTCTCTTTGTCCACATATAGAAAAGCTTCCGTTTTGACTTCGCCCGCCTGCGTGCCGGTTTGCTGCGTGCTGGTGAAGCGATACTTGGTGACGGGGCGTTCATTTAATTTATCGTCGCCGACCAGTTGATAATTGGTAGAAGTCTTAAGCTGGTTGACTATCTGTGCGGGCGTCATCACGCTCGGCACGTCAAAGCCTGTGACATCGGGCGTCAACTCCGCATACTGCTTACGCTTCGGCAGAATGATGGTGCGCTTGTTCTGCGTGTCCAGATAGATTACCTCTTCGCCGCCCGGCAAAGTGAAAGAGAGACGACGATTCGCGCCGTCGCGCGCAAACTCTGAAGTCAGAGTCGGAAGGCTGGCGGTCTGATTACCCGTTGCCTCCAGTTTAAGATTGATGGTCGCGCGATACTTTTCCGGCTCGCGCGTATCGGGAGCCGCGCCTGTGGTCGTGTTGGTCGTCGTATTCGCGTTTGTGTTTGCGCCCGCATTCGTGTTGGTCGTCGTGTTGGTCGTCGTATTGGTATTGGTCGCACTCTGACATGCTTGACTCAAGGCGAGGGAGAAGATGACTAAAAGCAGCAGAACAGAATCTCTTTTTGAGACAAAAGTGTGCATCAGATTAATCTCCTCGGAAAACTTTTCGGCGAAGGGCGCGCCGCCCTCGTCCCGGTAAAGCCTATTTTGTCAGGGGGTAGGCTTTAAGAATAGCACGCTTCGACTTCCATGTGGAAAACTCTTTGGAAGGGGGAGAGAGAAGGGATGAAGGATGAGGGATGAAGGATGAAAATGTGACAAAGCCTTGCGGCTTTGAGTCTTTTTATTTAATCACGCCGCAAGGCATGTCGAAACTTCATCCCTCATCGCTGCCGCCCTCATCCCTTATTGTCATCCCTGCCTTCACTATTGACTCTTCAAGGAATTTGACATAAGAAGCTTTACGGCTCTACCAGATTCCAATCCAGAAACCGAAGACCCTAACTATGAAACAAATCCCCCTTCTACTCTTGCTTGCGTTCTCGCTATCGCTCTGCAATCTGGCCGAAAGGTTCACGGGCAAGAAGACAGAGAATGCGAACTCCAACACCTCTTCCAATTCAACGAAGTCCGGCAGCACGAGCAATGAGCCGGTGGAAAAGGCTAACCCGACCGCCGCGCAAAAGGCTGCGCTGGAGGGAGGCCAAACCGTCAAGTGGGATCAGCAGGGCATTACATGGACGCTGCCTGCAAACTGGCGCGAGATGTCGGTCGAGACGAAGATGTTCAACTACGGAACGCCTCCGACCTTCATCATCGTCAGCATCTCTCCGATGGCAGACGATTTTCCGACCGACACGAGCCTGAACGCTTTCTATCAGCAGGCTCAGACGCGTATGAAGCAAGGCGAGGTGGACGAGGTGAAGTGGCTTGAATTGGACGGAGTCAAAGGAGTTCAGTTCAGGGAAGCCAACCCGGAGAAGCCAGACGACATACGCCGCCTGCAATGGATGACCTATCGCAAGTATGCCGGACAAAGCCAGCTCGTCAACGTCATTCTCTCTTCCAACGGCAAGACCTTCCCCAAAGTGCAGGACACCCTCTACGGCGTCCTCTACTCGACCAAGATAGTGCAATAAAGAATGCAAAAGTCAGAATGCAGAATGATGAATTAAAGAATCTTTCTTTTCATTCATCATTCTGCATTCTGACTTTTGCATTGCCTTCTTCAGTCTGCTGCTTCCGTGATGTGCGAGGTGGGGGCGTCTGCGTGTGGGACGAAGCAGGCGCGGCAGCGTGCCTCGTATGCGTCCGCTGCGCCGACGACGACGCGGCCTTCTACGTTCACGGTGCGTTGAGAGTAGTTAGCCGTCTGGCCGCATCGCACACAGATGGCGTGCGTCTTGGTGATATACTCTGCGATTGCCAGAAGATGCGGCATCGGCTCGAAAGGTTTTCCAGTATAGTCCTGATCCAGCCCCGCTATGATTACGCGAATCCCTCTATGCGCCAGCTCGTTCACCACCTGAACCAGCTCGTTATCGAAGAACTGTCCTTCGTCAATGCCTACGACCTCTGTGCCGCGCTCGACTTTGGCAAGCAACTCTGCGGCGGTCTCGACCGTGGAGGATTCGTGCCGCATCTCCGAATGCGAGACGATGTGGTCTTGAGAATAGCGATTGTCAATCTTGGGCTTGAATACCTGTACCTTCTGGCGCGCAATCTTGGCGCGCTTCAATCTTCGTATCAACTCTTCAGACTTGCCGGAAAACATAGAGCCTGCGATCACTTCTATCCAGCCGGTCTGAGGCCGTAAATGAAAGATGTGCTCGTCGTTGCCCTGTGATGTTAATTCGTCCATACGTCTTTCCTCGTGAATCGTAAATCGTGAATCGTGAGTAGATAAAACGGATTTCTACGATTTACGATTCACGTCTTTCATTATTATAAATAGAGCTTCTCATTATAGAACGGGGCGAAGGCCGCTATAAGGGCGGCTTCAAAACTCTCTGCTCGCGTCAAGAGGTCGCGTGAAAACACGCCCCATGCTCCCTGACGACTACGCACATCATGCTCGCCCGCCACCTCGTCAATCACTACACTCAACTCTACGCCGCTTTCAGTCACACGCCGCGCGATGTAACCCGGAACGCTCACGGAAGGCGAAACACCGAACCCTTCGCGCTCGCCGTCGGTCACATAAGCCCAGCCGCGAAGGTGTGTGTGCCAGCGCCCCTCAAGCTCGAAGGAATGAAACCCGCCCTCAAGCCCCACGAAAAGCTGCGCGCTCACGCCCTCTTTCAAAAGCCTTTCGCGAACGGCCTGCGCTCTTGCACGCGCGCCGCGCGCTAATTCCGTGTCTGTCAAAGGCATCGCAGGCGTGCTCGTCTCCACACTGCGCGCTATGATTTGCGCCCCGCGCCAACGCTCGTCAATGCTAGCGATGCGCGCCAGGCATCTCAACACCGCTTCTACCTTCGCCGCGCGGTCTGAGCCAAGAGCAACTACCATGTTCGAACCCAAGCTGATAATGACCTGATCTTCCGCAATGAAACTCGCCGCCGCCGAGCAGATGCTTGATGGCCTCGTGCGCCCCGAAGGCTATAACAGAGCGGCACATCGCGTCAAAGAGAGAAATGGGAAGAGACGTAAATCGTAAATCGTGAATCGTAAATAGAAGAAACTGCCTTCTCTCTATTCACGATTTACGATTTACGATTTACGGCTTTTGCCCTTCCTTGACTTTCCCTTTCGCGCTTGTTGTAATTCGAATTACTGATTAAACGGATTTGATGAGAGCCGACGTTTTTTTGAAGAGGTGTTATAAAAGTGTCTGCCGATAAACTGATTTATGATTGGAATAAGATAGAGCCGCGCACGCTCAATCCGAAGCGCCGCATCAGTTTCGATGACGAGACCCTGCGCGACGGGCTGCAATCGCCGTCTGTGTGCGAGCCGCCCGTGGAGCAGAAGATAGAGCTGCTGCATTTGATGGACGCCATCGGCGTTGATACTGCGGACATAGGATTGCCCGGCGCAGGCGGCACGCACGCAGCAGGCGTCGAGCGACTGGCGCGCGAGATTGTGGATAAGAAGCTTCGCATTCGCCCGAACTGCGCTGCGCGCACTCATGAAAACGACATCAGGCCGATTGTCGAAATCTCTCAGCGCGCAGGTATCGCCATCGAAGCCTGCACCTTCATAGGCTCTTCGCCCATACGCTTCTACGCGGAAGACTGGACGCTCGACAAGCTTTTGAAGCTCACCGAAGACGCAGTCACCTTTGCCGTACGCGAAGGCTTGCCCGTGATGTACGTGACGGAGGATACGACACGCGCCGACCCGGAGACGATTCGCGCACTCTACACTACGGCAATCCGCGCGGGCGCTCGTGCCGTCTGTGTCTGCGATACCGTAGGACACTCTACACCGGACGGAGCGCGTGCGGTCGTGAGCTTCGTCAAAAAGATTATAGAAGAGCAGGGCGAAACGGTTCGGCTGGACTGGCACGGCCATCAGGATAGAGGTCTCGGCGTCATCAACTCCATCGCGGCGATTGAAGGCGGCGCGGATCAGGTTCACGGCTCGGCCCTGGGCATGGGCGAGCGTGTAGGCAATACGCCTATGGATCAGCTTCTGGTTAATCTTAAATTGATGGGCTGGATTGATAACGATCTATCCAGGCTCGGCGAATACTGCAAATCGGCGGCGAAGGGCTGCAACTGGACGATTCCATACAACTACCCTGTCTTCGGTCGTGATGCGTTTCGCACGGCCACGGGCGTGCATGCGGCGGCGGTCATCAAGAGCTACCGCAAAGGCGACTCGGAGCTGGCTGACATGGTTTATTCCGGCGTCCCGGCGCATCTCTTCGGTCTCAGGCAGACGATAGAGATCGGCCCTATGTCGGGAAAATCCAACGTCATCTTCTGGCTCGAAACGCGCGGACTCGAACCTGAAGAAGAGCGCGTCTCACGCATCTACGAGCACGCCAAACAAGCAACCGGAGTCCTCGAAGAAGAAGAGATAATGCAGCTAGTGTGAGCAGCGAGCAGTGAGCAGTAAGCAGTTAAAAGCTTCTTACCGCTCACTGCTTACTGCTCACTGCTCACTTTTATGTTTCCTTCCATCACGCTCGCGCCGGAACAGATTATAGGGGAGTTGCTTCGTGCGGCTGAGGTAAAGCGCGCTTTCCAATTCTTCGAGCAACGCACCGCAGAGATAACGGACGAGCACGCGCGTATCTGCTCGATTCCTGCGCCGCCCTTTGGCGAGCGGGAGCGTGCGCAGTATCTGGCCGAAAAGTTTCGCCAGTACGGTTTGAGTAACGCGCAGTTAGATGCGGAAGGCAATTGCGTGGCGCTGCGTGAAGGGGCAAGCCTCAAGCCTCTGCTGGTCGTCAGCGCGCACCTTGATACGGTCTTTCCTGCGGGCACGGACTTTACAGTCAGGCGTGAGCGCGGGCGGTTACTAGCGCCGGGGATTGCGGACGATGGGTGCGGGCTGGCGGCGCTGGTTGCGCTCCTGCGGGCGCTCGAAACCTGTTCGATTGAGACCGAAGGCTCGCTGCTCTTTGTAGGTACTGTGGGCGAAGAGGGTGCAGGGAATTTGCGCGGCGCGCGTTATCTTTTGACTGAAGGCGAATGGGCTGGAAAGGTGAATTCCTTCATCAGCTTCGACGGCCCTGGGGTGGAGCGCATCACCCACGCCGCCCTGGGTTCGCGTCGCTATCGCGTGCGCTTGCGCGGCACGGGCGGCCATTCGTGGGGAGACTTCGGCGTGGCTAATCCTGTGCATGCGCTGGGTCGCGCCATCTCTCGCCTGGCCGCTTATCCTGCCCCTACAGACCCGCGCACGACCTTCAACGTCGGGCGCATAGAAGGCGGCTCAAGCGTCAACGTCATCCCGCACGAGGCGTTGATGGACGTTGACCTCAGAAGCGCTTCATCGGAAGAGCTGCGGCGTCTGGATGCCTTCTTCCGTCGCGCTACGCGTGAAGCGGCTGACGACGAGAACGCACAGCGTCGCGCTGGCGACCCGCCGCTTGAACTGGATATGAAATTAATCGGCGACCGCCCTTCAGGCGAGACTCCGGTTGATTCCACCTTGGTTCGGATCACGGAAGAAGCGACGCGCGCCTTCGGCTTTCGCCCGCGCCTTGACCGCTCCTCCACAGACTCTAACATAGCAATCTCTCTGGGCATCCCGGCGGTCACGCTCGGCACCGGCGGCACAAGCGGCAACTCGCATACCCTGGACGAATGGTTCGACCCACGCGGGCGCGAAACCGGACTCAAACGCGCACTCCTTGTAATGCTCGGCCTCGTCGGACAGAAATAAGAAAGAATTAAAAAGGCGAAATTAAAAATGCAAAAGTGAAGAGGATACCTTCCTCACTTTTGCATTTTTAATTTCGCCTTTTTAATTCTCTAGTTGACGGGAATCGTGACGGTCGTGCTGCCGCCTTTGCCTGTGGGGAAGCGCTTCTGGCGGGCTATGCGCTGCGCCATGCCGTCGCCGCCGGAGGCTTGCGTGACGCGACCATTCTCATCATAGGTGACTTGAACCGTGACGCTCTTCTTCTGCGCGGGAGCAGGCGTTTCAGGCTTCTTCACATCGGCGGCATTAGCTACTGGCTGCGTGTTCGCGTTCTGCTTTGCGGCCTGCGCGTTGACTCTTTCGGCAAGCGCCGCCGCGCGTGCTTCACGTTCCTGCTGCTGTTGTCGCGCGGCTGCTGCGCTGTTGGCAGCGCCGCCCGAAGTGTCGGAATCAGCAGCTTCCGGCTGCCCGGCTGAAGAGTCGGTCTGGTTGCTCTCGTTTGCGCCTGCCGCTAATGGCTCGGCTTTGGCTTCGGGCGCTACTGCGGGAGCGCTGGCGACAGCTTTACGCTTGCTGTACCAGCCTGCCGGATAGCCTATCGCGGCGACGCTCAGGACGAGCGCGGCGATGACTGCCGCGTAAACGAGCGCGCGGCTGCGTCCCTGCTCTGATGAGCTTTCGACCGTGAGAGAGAGCGGCGAAGCCTCCTGCACGGTCTCAACAATCTTTGAAGAGGCTGCTTTCTCCTCCACGTCCTCCGGCTCGTCATCGTGTGCTAGCTGCACGCCCTCCGGAAAAGCCTCTTTCGGTGCCACGCCTTCGTCCAGACGGCGCAAGCCTTCGAGCGCAACATGCGCCCACGGCTGATGTATAGTGCGACGCGTAGCCTCGAAGGCAGTGCTGAACTTGAAAGAAGCATTCTCCTGTGTCAGCGCATAGTAAACGGCGTCAACGCCCGTCAGCATTCCTATCCTGGCATCCACCAGCTCGCCGCGCTCGAAATAGAAATAGCCGGGCGCTTTCTGGTATGCAATCTTCAGTCGTCCGGTCTTGCGCTGGTTGCAGAAGAACTCTATCAGCTCGGCCAGCGAAAGGTCGCTCAGTTGTCCGCTCAGTGCCATGTACTTACTCCTCCCGGATTCGGGGACGAAACTCTTAACAGTTGATAAATCTACTTGACCGCACGTAACTTAAAATCCTGCGCCGGTTGCTATTGGGCTAGGGCGAAGTTGTAGTTGATTGTGCCGACGACCTTAACGGGCTGGTCTGAAAGCAGCGTTGGCGAGAACTTCGCCTGATAAGCAGCCTGCACGGCTGCCTGCTGCAAGAGGCTGGGGCCGCTTACGGCTCGCGCCGAGATGACTTTTCCGTTAACGTCTATGACCACTTCGACGACGACCAAGCCCATCATGCGAGCGCTCCTGGCTGCGGGCGGGTAATTGGGCTTTGGAAGATTGATGGCCTTGCCGTTCAATACGCCGCCTGAGATAGGCTTCAGTAAAGGCTTCATGACAGGCTTAGCACCCTGCTCCTCGCTCGATTTCGATTCTACCGGCTTGTCGCTCAAGGGCGCGCTCGTCTTTACTATAGGAGCAGATGTGTTTGAAGAAGGCGCTGATTGCTTCGAAGCATCCGAAGTCGCTGCGGGCTTGTTGTTGGAAGCCAAAGACTGTGAAGGCTGCTTCGACGCTGACGAAGAATCGTTAGACGCAGCGCCTGTCTGTGCAACAGGTTTTGAAGGAGCGGAAGACGAAGGTTGCACGCTCGCGGCGGGCAGCGAAGCATTCTTGTTTGCTGCAACGTTACCGGCAGCACCCGTGTTGGCTGCATTGCCTGTGGCGTTTGAATTTGCTACGGCAGGCGCAGCCGGTTGATTCATCTTGGCGAGCGTCGCTTCGTCCAGATAGTAGCTGATAGTGCGGTAAGTTACTTCCGTAGGCTCAAACGTAATCTTGCCGTTCTCTATGACGGCCACGGAGGTCATCATCTTAGTCCAGTTGCCGAACTGGTCGAACTCGTACGTATAAGTCTCCTTGCTCAGCAGCGTCCCCTTCTCGTCCTGCAAGGTCATCTCCATGATGTTGCCCTTGTCGTCGTACTTGTAGACCTCTTTGCCTGTGATGGCTGCACCGTTGACGGGAAAGTAGGCGTTCTCTATCTTCGCGCCCTTGATGTCGTAAGCGGCCACTTCCAACGTCACGCGCTGACTTTCGGCCAGCTTGCCGTTCTTGTTCGAGAGCTTCGCCGTCTCTGTGCGAACTCTGCGCACAGGGCCGTTCAAACCATCCTGCTCTCTCTCGCTAGAGCCATTCACAAATCGTAAAGAGAGAGAAAGTCTTGATGTAGTGCGCAAAGAACTGCGGCTCGTCTGCCCGAAGACCGAAAGGCCGCAAGCGAGCACGAAGAGAGTGGTTAGCAGGGAAAGTAAGATTCGTTTCGACATCGCTGTCACTCCTGTGGAAAATCGTCTGTGCATAAAATAGCCCGGCCAGGGTCTAGGCCGAATGCGGGTGAGCAAAAAAGAGAGAGAAGCAGCCCCTTGGCGCTTAGCTCTGATACGGCTGGAAAGCAGGGAATTTCAGGCGACGACCAGCCTTTATGTGAAGGAAACGCGGGCGCAAAAGGCACTTATTCGTTGTGCGCCGCATCAAGGAAGTCCCACAATGAACTGCTACCCGCAGGAGCAGCAAACCCATATTACCGAAGTCAATCCAGTTTGTCTATGACAAACATAGGCCAACAAGCGTTGTTCCTAAATATTTTCTACAAATGAGCAATTCAGGGGCGGGATTCCCTGTAATCGGCCAGGAGTCGCGCGATGGCGTCAATGACCGTAATGCTGCTGCCTTTGGCGGTTTCGTCGTTGCAGATGATGGCGAAGGCGAAAGGCTCGTCGTCTGCGGCCAAGACATAGCCTGAGAGGGAGTTGTTGTAGGAGAGTGTTCCGGTCTTGGCTTGAACGCGACCGCCCGTGACGGCCAATCGCCCTGCGAGCGTGCCGTCCCGTCCAGCGACGGGCAGCGAATCACGGAAAACCGTGGCAGACCGGGTTTGAGCGATGGCGGCATGAAGCTGCGCTGTCGCTTCGGGCGTGACGATGTCCAGACGGGAAAGGCCGGAGCCGTCATGCAGCGATAATCCTGCGGTCTGTATACCATTGCGCTCAAGCCAGAGGCGAATAAAGCTCGTGCCCGCTTCGTCATCGCCGCGAATGCGCATCCTGACAGGGTCTGGGTCGGGAGCCGCGTCCCGGCGCTCTCTTCCAAGGGTGCGCAGGATTAGCTCTGCGTTGAGATTGATGCTGAACTTGTTCGTCGCTCTGGCTATCTCTCCGAGCGATTTGCTGTTGACGAAGGCCAGCTCGACGGCGCGCTGCGGGTCGAAGCGTTGGTCGGGCGCTACACGGTCATCAATTGTTTTAGTCTCGCCGTCAACTGCTATACCGCGTGCGCGAAGCTCCTCGCGGAAAAGCTTTGCAGCCCAGAGCGCGGGGTTGTGAACAGAGATGCGTACACTGTAGCTATGGCCTGTGGCCGGGAAGTCTCCCCACACGCGCAGGTTATTGTCGGACAGCCCGCGTGTCACGCCGATGGTGAGCGATGAGCCGCGTGCGGATGTGTTGGCGTCGTTCGTCAGCTTGAAGTAGCTGTCGTCGTTCTCAACTTTGACAGCCGCCGCTTCATCCGGCTTGCCGGGCGTGATGGTCACGGTCGTTTCGTTGCCGTTGATGGTGAGCGCGCTGACTTCCGCGCCGAAGTACCATTGAATGTCGTTCCAGAGCCAGCCGTCGCCGAGCGCCTCGCCGCGAAAATAGCTCTCGTCCCCGATGACATTCCCCTGCACATGTCGCACGCCGCGTTTGTAAAGATCATCTGCAAGACGTGCCAGATAATCGGGCGTATCCTTTTTCGCCTCGGACGACAAATCAGGAGCGCCGCGACCGTAGAGCACAAGGTCGCCGTTGATGGTGCCGCGCGCGTCCATCTCTTTATCCGCATAGACTGAGGTGCGCCAGCGATAGTCCGCGCCGAGCGTGTCTAGTGCGACGGCAGTCGTATAGACCTTCATGTTCGATGCGGGCGTGAAAGGTCTCTGCGCATCTCGCGCGTAGATGATACGCCCGTCGCGCAGGCTCATCACATACACTCCCCAGCGCGCCGCCGAAAATGCGCTTCCCTCAATTGTCTCGTCAATCCTGCGTCCAAGCTCAACCGCAGAGCGCGAAGTCGAAACCTGAATGCCGGGCTTTGTTCCGGTGCTGGCAGCTTCCGGTTGCGCGGCGGTGCTTTGTGTGGAGAGACGCGCAGGCAGACGTTCTGCTGCGAAGACCAGAAGGATTAAAAGAATGAGCGCGCTTGAGGCGACGAGCGCTCTAGTCCTGCGGCCTGGCATCGGATTGTTCATGCTTGAGCTTTCAGGTAGCGAACAGCGCTTCGGTGCGACCCGTGACAAGCAACTCGCGCGCAGCCCCGTAAACCTCCTCGGTGGTGATGTCGTCAATCGCGCGTTGAATCATGCGGTGATTGCCTTCTACGGGGAGATAGCTGTGTGGGGCGCGGCGGTCTAAGAGTAGAACGACGCTTGTCCCGACCGCCGCCGCAATATGCATAGGCCCTGTGTCGTTGCTGATTAAAACAGAGAGCCGCGACATGGCCGCTGCAAGCTGCGGAATGCTTAGCCGGTCTAGGATAATAGTCGAGCGCGGGAAGGTTGATTTCACCTCTGCGACCATCTCGCGCTCTTCCGGCCCGGCGAAGACAAGGATTCTAACTTCGTCGTTGCGCGTCAACATGTCGGCCAGTTCGGCAAAGCGTGCGAGCGGCCAGCGGCGGCTCGGATGACCAGCGCCCGGAAAAAGACCTATGAGCGGAACGCCCGAAGCGGCTTTCGCTTTCTTCAACATCCTTTCAATCGCATGGTCGTCTTCCGCGCGGGCGCGCAGCCGTGGTTGGCGCGAAGCGTTCCGAATCCCAAGCGGCACGAGCACGTCCAGATAACGATCAACCGCGTGCCTGTCGTGGTTGGTGTCTTCGACTGGAGGGCGCGTGTGGAATCTGGAAAGGAAGTCCAGTGAGCGTCCGGGACGCCTTGCAAAGAGACGGTGCGACGCTCCTGAGAAAAAGCCCAGCAGGTTCGTCTCCGAAAGACTATGCAGGTCTATAACGAAATCGAACTCCTTGCGCCTGACCTCCTGCACCAGCTTTATTATGCGCACGATTGCCCAGGGCTTAGACCCATCGCGCAAAGCGACGCGGTCAACCGGGATAGTCGCATCCGCATAGCCGGATAACTCCACCACGGGCGCACCCGGTTTGCCTACGGCCACGGTGATGCGCGCACGCGGAAACTTTTCCCTGAGGGCACGCAAAGCCGGAAGGCTCAAGACCACATCGCCCAACTGGCCGAAGTCTATGACTAAAATATTGCGCGGGTCGAAACTCAACTCCTGTCACCGCCCGATGAACTTAAAGTAGATGACACGATGATAAACAAAGCGGTGCGTTAACAGCAATCCGAAAACTGCCATCTCATACAGGGTTGCGGACAAAAGAGAGGAACAAGAGAAACCACGAAACCACACGAAACACCACGAAGAGGCAAGCTGTTTCGTGACGCTTCGTGTGGCTTCGTGGTTCCCGCCTTACCTCTTTTGCCGGTGCAATCTGGTATGAGATGCTGTGTTCAAAGTCCCGCAAGGGACGACGCGATAATAGCCCAGTGCTTCAGCGCTGGGAATAGATGCTAGTTAAAGGTGAAAGAGTCCCGTACGGACGACTGAATAAATCGGAAAAAGCTTTCAGTCGTCCCTACGGGACTCATCTCTTTCATGGGCTTTTGTTCCCAGCCATAAATCGCTGGGCTATTACCAGCCGTCCCTACGGGACTGAAGATGAGGCTTGCTATTTCAAATCTCCCTGACCCATAGTGACTTGATTGTTAAGGACGCTCTGCGCCTCGGCGAGAAGTTTTTGCAGGCGTACGCTCCGTTTTTGTGCGGAAGTGCCGGTCAGGGATTTCTCTTCTTCATCCATCTTCTTTTCTTCACCATTGTCGCCGCTCGCTTCAGCTTCAGCTCTATCATAGTAACAGGCATTCTCGCAGTATCTCTCTGCTATTGCCGTCAGCTTTTCGTTCTGAAGTTTGTCGGCTAGTGCCGTGACAATTTGTTCGACGTAATATGGCGGCTCTTCTCTGAACTTTTCAAGTTGCGCGAGGAGGAAGGGGACGAGGCGCTCATCGTCCCAGTTACGCACAAGGCTAAGGAGCATCATGTCTTCGTCTGTTAGAGCTTGCAGGCTGTAGAAGGCGTTCGCCAGACGCTTCTTTTGTCCATCTGTGAGAAGGCGCGCCATCTCGCCGCTGTAAGGAGAAAGCTCCGCGCTTTCGGAATCGGGCTTGACCGTTGAAGTGCTCGCGCTCTCTTCGGCTTGAGTTTGAGAATCATCAGCCGTCGCGTCCGATGAATCCGCTGCGACGTTCGTCTTTTCGCCCTCTTCTGCTTCGTCGGATGCTCCAGCTTTTTCTCTATCCAGATACTCCTGGCTGGCGGAGAGTTCGTAGGCTCCCTCCCATCTGGTTGCAGGCTCTTCGGCGCAGCGCACTAGCCAGTCAACTATCTCCGCCTTGTCCGGCTTCTTAGCGCGCAAAATTTTGGCAAGCTCTTCAATGCGCTCGACGTAAACTTTAAGGTAGTCATCCGAAAGCGCCTTCACGCCATAGGTCGGATCAGCGATTTCATGGCCTTCGCCCTCTTCGCGCTTGACTAGAAAGAGCAGCAACGTTTTCCCTTCAGCGTAATTCTCCGGCAGGCTGTGGTCTTTCCCCCACAGCCACTGGTAAACATGTACGACCTGTTCCTCGCTGCCTTCACCCTTGAGAGTTTTGGAGACATAGAAGGAAGTTCGCAGAAGAGTTCTCTCGTAATCATCGCCGTACTCGTCCATCTTCTCGGTTTGAAGAAGCGCAGACTGACCGACGCGAGCGACGACCACACGCTGGCTTCCCATGTAGAGCTGTCGCAGGGGCACGGGCGTTACAGGACAGGCCAGCGTCTTGCGCGTCTGTACAAAAAAGAGAGAGCCGACGGCAAGCATCACCAGACCTAGAAACAAACCTGTGCGTTTTGTCTTGAGTGAAAGGAGTGGGCGGATGGACATAATAAAACGACCTCCTGTTGGCTTGCAAAGCAACTTTTGAAGAGAAGGAGCGCGCTGGTTGTGCCGGGTCTTTGAATCCGTGCTCCGAAGATTGTTCCGGCCTGCGCAGATTTCCGAGACACGAGGATGCCGGGGAGGGCCGCCGACCGCGAAGGTATTGATAACGCTCAGATACCATTCCGGCTCGGCGCAAGCTCGGTGCCGTTTAGCCTATAGAAGATAGAAAGCTATTGAATGGTTGCACGCGCGACAAACAAATTTTTGGATAACTGCGACCTGCCCGTAAACTTCATCTTAAAAGTTCAAACGCTCCCGCTTCCCTTTCTATAGCGGTTCTCACTTGAATGCGACTGTTGCGACAAAGATTCAGGTCAGTACCGCCTGCGTAAGCGGGCGGGTCTCAAGTGTCGCCACGACCCGCCCGCTCACGCAGGCGGTACTGACAGGAGTCGCACTCATCTGAGAACTGCTCTATTTCAGTGATTCAGTTAGACACCCGCAAAAGCATGAAGGTTCCCTGACGCTGATATTCAAGCGCCGGGAATCGCTTCATGCCCGCGAGAGCTTCAAAATCTTCAGACCGAAGGGAACATTAAGTTCTAGAGAGAGGAATATGAAGAGGGGCAGCCACAGTCTCCCTTTGTGAGTAACACCGTGATGCGCCTGTGAGGGTGCGTGCGAGATGTTACAGGGTTGATGCTCTCCTTTGTTTAAGCCGGTCGCGGTTTCATATCTCACGCAGGTCGCGCCCGGTCATCTCCGAGGGCTTTTCGACCCCGAGCAGGCCGAGGATAGTCGGCGCGACATCTTCCAGCGCCGCGCCTTCGCGTAAACTTGTGCCGCGCGAGGCTTCGTCAATCAGGTGAAAGGGAACCAGATTGGTAGTGTGCGCAGTGTGTGGCTGACCCGTCGTGGGGTCAAGCATCTGTTCGGCGTTGCCGTGGTCGGCAGTAATCAAGGTTGTCCCGCGCGCCATCCTGATGCCTTTGGTAATCCAGCCGAGGCAGGTGTCTATGTACTGGCAGGCTTCTATGGTTTTGTCCAGTTTACCCGTATGCCCGACCATGTCAGGGTTGGCGAAGTTGACGATGAAGACATCGGATTCGCCCTCTTCAATCGCGCGCAGGACTTTGTCCGTGACCTTGAAGGCGGACATCTCAGGCTCTAGGTCGTAGGTGGCAATCTTCGGCGAAGGCACGAGCAGTCGGCGCTCGCAGGGGTATTCCTTCTCGACTCCGCCGTTGAAAAAGTATGTGACGTGCGCGTACTTTTCAGTTTCGGCCAGCCGGTAATTCCTGACGCCTGCGCGACCGAAGACTTCGGCCAGAACATTTTTATGCGACTGCGGCGGAAAGGCCACGGGCAGATTGAATGTCTCATCGTAGCGCGTGAAGCAGACGAAATTAACCACGGGGCGATGCGGTGTCGGAAAGCCGCCGAAGCCGGGTTCGGTCAAGGCTCTTGTAATCTGCCGCGCACGGTCTGGACGGAAGTTGAAGAAGATGACGGAATCGCCATCAGAAATCGTCGCCACAGGCTCGCCCGTTTCGCGCTCCACCACGATAGGCTCTACGAACTCGTCCGTTAGCCCTCGCTCGTAGGAGCGCTTGATAGCTTCAACCGGATCAATGATGCGCTCGCCCACGGCATTGACTAAAAGATTGTAAGCGCGCTCGGTTCTCTCCCAGCGCTTGTCCCTGTCCATAGCATAGTAGCGCCCGATGGCTGATGCTATGCGGCCACAACCTATCCTGCTCATCTGCACCTGAAGAGCTTCGACGTAACCGTAAGCAGACATGGGCGGCACATCGCGCCCGTCAAGAAAGCAGTGAACGTACACGCGCGAGAGGCCGCGCGTCTTAGCCATGCGGAGCAGAGCATATAGATGCTCCTGAGAGGAATGAACCTGCCCGTCGGAAAGCAGCCCCATCAGGTGAAGCTGCCTGCCATTAGCTTTCGCCGCGTCCATAGCGCTTATCAGCGCTTCGTTTTGAAAGAACTCGCCCGTCTCAATGGCGTAGTCAATGCTCGAAACGTCCATGCGCACAACGCGCCCCGATCCCATGTTCAGGTGGCCGACTTCAGAGTTGCCCATGATGCCTGCCGGAAGTCCCACGCGTGAGCCGGAAGCTTCCAGCAGCGTGTGCGGGTACTTCTCCAACAACTCATCGTAAAAAGGCTTGTCGGCCAGAGCGATAGCGTTGCCTTCGCGCATGGGGCTATAGCCCCAGCCGTCAATGATAATCAGTGCGAGCGGCCCACGTTTGTTCACCAAAAATCCTGCTCTCCTAGATTCGTCAAATAAGATTTGATAGCGATGTGCATCCAGCGTGCGAGTAAGAAGCCAGTTAGTACCGCCTGCGTGAGCGGGCGGGTGATTGCGATACAGAGACCCGCCCGCTCACGCAGGCGGTACTGACCTGATGCTTCATGTGTTCTCGCTTTGATGCCAGTAATCCGGCTTCTCTTCGGTCTGCGGGTCGTGGCGTTCCATCCAGCGATCAGGCCAGAGCAGCGCCGTGAAGCCGTACTGTTTGTAAAGCCCGTGAGCATCTTTGGTCGCCAGCACCCAGCGACGAAAGCCCTGCAACTCCGGGTGTGCGAGCATCACATCCATCAGCCACTTGCTCAAACCAAGCCCTCGAAACTCTTCCAGCACGAACACGTCCGCAATCCAAGCGAAGGTCGCATAGTCCGTCACCACGCGTGCAAAGCCCACCTGCCTGTCATCTTTGTAGATACCGAACGGCAAGGAGTTTTCGACAGAGCGCTTGATAGTCTCCACGCTTCTCCCTTTAGCCCAGTAAGACTCGCCCGAAAGATAACCGTGAATGACATCCCAATCGAGCCGCCCCCTGTCCGTGCTAATCGAATAATCGTCCCGCTGCCATTCATGCGCCATTGATTTACTCCGTAAATCAGGGGATAGAGGATGGGGGTCAGGGGATAGGGAAAGAAAGACAGCTTGATTTTCTTTTCCCATCCCCTAACCCCTAACCCCCATCCCCTATTTCTGTTTCGCTGCGCGGGCGCGCGTCTTACGTCCGCTCGTATTGCTCTTTGCCTGCGTCTGTTCCAGTTGATGAAAGGCGCGGCGTCCCGGATAGCGTGCTGCTTCTCTAAGGTCTTCTTCGATGCGTAGCAGTTGGTTGTATTTGACTATGCGGTCTGTGCGCGAAAGGCTGCCGGTCTTAATCTGCCCGGCGTTGGTGGCGACCGCCAGGTCAGCTATGAAGGAGTCTTCCGTCTCGCCCGAACGATGCGAGATGACAGCCGTGCGCCCGTTGGTGCGCGCCAGCTCAATGCAATCGAGCGTTTCGGTCAATGTTCCTATCTGGTTGACTTTGATTAGAATCGAATTGGCGACGCCCAGTTCTATGCCTTTTTGAAGGAAGGCAGTGTTGGTGACGAAGAGGTCATCGCCCACTAGCTGCACGCGCCCGCCCATCTCATTCGTCATAGTCTTCCAACCGTCCCAGTCGTTCTCCGCCATCCCGTCTTCAATCGAGATAATCGGATACTCGTCTGCCCATCCTTTCCAGAATGCTACCATCTCATCAGATGATAACTTTCGACCATCGGACTTTTTGAAGACATAAGCGCGGCCATCGTAAAACTCGCTGGCCGCAGGGTCGAGCGCCAGCAGGCAATCCTTCCCAGCCGCGTAGCCCGCCTGCGTAATCGCTTCAAGAATCGTCTCAATCGCCTCTTCATTCGAGCGCAGGTTCGGAGCAAAGCCGCCTTCATCGCCCACGCTCGTGGTAAGCCCTCGCTTCTTCAACACATTTTTGAGAGCGTGGAAGACTTCAGCGCCCATCCTCAGAGCTTCGCGGAAATCAGTTGCGCCAACGGGCACAATCATGAACTCCTGAAAGTCCACGTTGTTGTCAGCATGAGCGCCGCCGTTCAGTATGTTCATCAAGGGGACAGGAAGAGTGCGCGCGTTCGGGCCACCCAAATATCTGTAGAGAGGAATCTCCAGATAAGCGGCAGCGGCACGCGCCGTAGCAAGCGAGACCGCGAGGAGCGCGTTTGCACCGAGCTTCGCTTTCGTCTTCGTGCCGTCCAGCTCTATGAGCACCTGATCTATCTCCGCCTGATCCAGCGCATCCATGCCTTCAAGCTCTTGCGCGATAATGTCGTTGACGTTCTGGACGGCCTTCAAAACTCCCTTGCCGCCATAACGCTTCTTATCGTTGTCGCGCAGCTCCACGGCCTCATGCTCGCCCGTCGAAGCTCCCGAAGGCACAGCCGCCCGCCCCACTTCGCCGCCGATTAACATCACCTCGGCCTCGACCGTCGGATTGCCGCGCGAATCCAGAATCTCGCGCGCCGCTATCAACTCAATCAAGCTCATGAAAGAGAAACTCCTGTCGCTGGAATGAAGATTTGTTCTGGGCAAACTTTACCATTAGTCAGGCTCAGAGGCGAAGCGGGAGGTGTGACAGACGGTAAGAAACCGTTTGAAAAGTCCCGTAGGGACATTTGATAATAGCCCAGCGATAAATCGCTGGGCTATTATCAAATGTCCCTACGGGACAATGGATGAAGCCGCTTTTTCAAACTGCTTCTAAGAATTAACCTCGCCGTCTCCATTGGTGCCGGTCTCGTCAATCTCTTCCGGCTCTTCCAGTTTCTCAAGGCGCACGCTGGCGATGCGGCGGCCTTCGACGCGCTCGACGTGAAAGAGAAGCCCGTCGTGTTTGACGGCTTCGCCCGGTTCAAGGACGTGTCCCGCTTCGGTCATCAGGAACCCTGCGATTGTCGTGTACGCTTCGGATTCCGGAAGCTGTAGGTTCAGACGACGATTGAGGTCGCGCACTACAAGGCCGCCGTCCAGCACATACGTTCCATCCTTCACCTGTCTAATCTGTTCGTTGACCTCTTCGTCGTGCTCATCGGAAATGTCGCCGACTATCTCTTCCAGCAGGTCTTCCAGAGTGATGATGCCTTCGATGCCGCCATGCTCGTCCACGACGAAGCCGAAGTGGGATTTCGCCTTCTGCATCTGACGAAGCACGTCTTCGAGTCGCGCCGTGTCCACCACATAGAGCGGGGCTTGCAGCACCTGCTCAAGACTGAATTCTTCAGGCTTCAATAGATATGGCATCAGGTCTTTACTGTGTATAAAGCCGACGACGTTATCCAGCGACTCGCTATAAACAGGCAGGCGCGAATATTCGTTCTTACGAAATGTCCTGGCAATCTCTTCCAGCGAGCAATTGCTTGAGACGGCGACCATCTGCGTGCGCGGCACCATAGCCTCGCGCACCAGAGTGTCTGAGAACTGGAAGACCTTATGAATCAATCGCTGCTCGGCGGCGCGCAGGTGCCCGCTCTCAAGCGAGATGTCAACCAGATGTTTTAATTCCGTCTCGGTGTAGACGGACGTGTGTTCGAGCGAAGATTTCAGGCCGAGCAAGCGACCCAGGGTAGTGCCCGTCTTGTTGAAAACCCAGATGGGCGCGCGGAAGACTCTGGCAAAGAGCGCAAGGGGACGCGCCGCCAGAAGCGCAAGGGTTTCTGCACGCTCAAGCGCGATCATCTTCGGCATCAATTCGCCTATTACTATGTGCAGGTAAGTAATAGCGGTGAAGGCGACGGCGATGGCCGCGAAGTGCGCGATTATTCCGGCTGTGCCTACTGTTGCGATGCGCGAGGCAAGGGGCATGAGCAGGGCTGCGACCGTAGGCTCGCCTATCCAGCCGAGCGCTAAGGATGCGAGCGTAATACCCAGTTGTGTGGCAGAGATAAAGATGGTCGGCTCATCAAGCAGGCGCAAGGCCGCACGCGCCGCTTTGCTTCCACTTTCGGCTCGCGCTTCCAGCCGGGCGCGCCTGACGGAGACGAGCGCAAACTCTGAGCCTACGAAAAAGCCGTTAGCCAGGACTAGAAAGAGAACAGCTAGGAGCTTGAGCACACCTTCTCCAAGGCTCACAGACTCGTGTATGCCACCATCCTGAAAAAGTAGAGCCGGAAAAATACTAGCGGGTTCGTCCATCCTCTTGTACGCGCGGGGGAAGCCCCTTAGGGCTTGTCTCTTTCATGCAGAACTTCTAACGGGGCAGGATTATACCACGCCGTATGTCTAAACAGTCAGCAGCGTACATCACTTGGCCTGAGAAGCGCCGTAGGCTTTCGCGTGCGCTGCCCCTGGCCTCCTTCAAGGCAATGAGCGGCGGGCACACGCCTGCGAAAGCGGGCGCATCCGGTGATTGTAATGATTTGATGAAAACTTAAGATTAATGGCCTGCGGCTGCGCCTGCGGTGCGAGCGCGCGCGGGACGGCGTTCGTGTTTTGTGCAAGCCCGCGTCAGGGCCTGTTCGACGCGCGCCTCTACATTGCATTCGGGCTGGCGGCAGACGGCTGCCAGTTCCGAGATGACAAGGTAGCGTGCGCGCTCAAGCATACGCTGCTCGCGGAAAGAGAGGGGCTTGAGATGGCTCAAAAACGTCAGGTTCTTAAGCACCTCTGCGACCTCGAAGATGTCGCCGGTGCGCATCTTTTCCGAGAAGTCTTTGAAGCGATCTTTCCAGTCATTAGCGGGGGACGAGAAATCATCTGCTAAATGTTTAAGTAGCAACTCGCATTCGCCTGAAGAGATCGGGGAACGAAGGCCAACTTCCGTGGCGTTGGCGACCGGAACCAGGACAACTGAATTAGTAGCAGCAAGACGAAGCGTATAGAAGGGAAGTGAGGCTGCGCCTATTTGCTTCTGTTCAATCTGCTCGATGGTTCCGATCCCGTGGTTCGGGTAAACTACTTTCTGGCCGACCTTAAAGCCCACCGTAACACCTCCATCGATTTTCAAAAGAAATCAGACTCGAACGCCACATGTTATGGGTCTGCCAACCCTCTTTTTCTCTTTGGGGCACATGCGACGCAGAGTCAAGCGTCGGGTTCGCTAAAATCTTACGAAAGTGTAACAAGCGGCCTCAAGCAGCGTCAAGGAATATAAGACAATGATGAAGTCAGAATGCAGAATGATGAATGAAACGAAAGATTCTTTAGTTCATCATTCTGCATTCTGACTTCATCATTGTCTTGGAAGTTCGATGGTGAAGGTTGTGCCGGTGCCGAGTTCTGAGTGGACGGTTGCTTCGCCGCCGTGTGCGCGTGCAAGGTGTTTGACGATTGCAAGACCCAGACCTGTTCCACCCATCGCGCGCGAGCGTGCGCGGTCTACTCTATAAAAACGCTCGAAGATGCGTGGCAGGTGCTCTGAAGGGATGCCTTCGCCGGTATCTGTGACATGGATGCGGTCGCGCGCTCCGGCGTCCCGTTCATAACCAATCCTGACCGTGCCGCCTTCCCGATTGAACTTGATGGCGTTGTCAATAAGATTGGTCAGCATCTGCTCAAGACGACGAGCCTCTGCATGAACGATTGCATCCTTCGACACCTCGTTGTGCAGGCTGATGTGCTGAGCCTGCGCGTGTGAAGCGAGCGCTTGTATGACATCTTCTACGAGCGAGAAGAGGCGCACGGGCTGAGGCTCGACCAGAACCGTCCCGGCTTCTATGGCCGAAAGCTCAAGGATGTCGTCGATGAGGTTGTGCATGCGCGTGGCATTCTTGCGTATGACGTTGAGAAAGCGGCGATTGTTCGCGGGGTCGTCAATCGCGCCGTCTTCTAGCGTCTCTATGAAAGCGATGATGGCCGTCAAAGGCGTGCGCAGCTCGTGCGAGACGTTGGAGAGAAATTCCTGTCGGACGTGCTCAAGGCGTTCCAGCCGCGTGATGTCGAAGAAGATGCCGAGCGCAAGGCTTTGTTCGCCCTCGCCTCTTGAAACGAGCGGCGCAACTCGCAGGTCAAAAGTGCGCCGCTCATTGCCGCCGCCGTTGACTTCGACTTTCACTTCGGCGCGCTCTCCGCGCTTGAGCGCTGCGCTGAATGCATTGTACACAAATGGATTTCTGGTTACTTCGCTTAAACGGCGCGACTCCATGCGACCTTCTACTTCTTTGAAGATGTCACGCGCCGCGCGGTTTGAAGAGACGACCATCATAGAGTCGTCAACCATGAGCATGCCTTCGCGCATGCTGTTCATGGTCGCGTCTAGAAGAGCGCCGGGGCTGAGCGCTTCGCGTGCTTCCATGACAGCCGCTTTGGATTTTGTTTCCTTGCTTAAGAGTGAAACGCTCTGCTGTTGAGGCTCGGAGTAGTCTGTCTGAGGTAGCAGGAGCCAGGTGATGATTGCGCCCACAAGAGCGCAGCACGCGCCGAAGATAGCTGCCGCAGGATACCATAGGGAGAGTGTGATGAAGCCCGCGAGCGCCGCTGCGATGAACGCCGAGGCCAGAAACATGCTGCGACGAGACATGGCGATTGCTACTGTTAAGACGTGGCGGAACTGGATTGATCTAGTTTCTCAGTACAGCCTGAGAAACGGTAGCCTACGCCAACCACCGTCTCTATGCAATCACTGCATTCGCCTAGCTTCTGCCTCAAGCGGCGTATATGGACATCCAGCGTGCGCGAGTCGCCGAAGTATTGATAGCCCCAGACGTTGTCCAGTAATTGCTGGCGCGTCGCCACACGTCCAGCAGCTTTGGCTAACATTGAGAGCAGCGCGAACTCCTTTCTGGTTAGCCGTATGTTCTGCCCGTCGCAGGTGACGCGCATCTCCGCAAAGTCAATCTGAAGACGTGCGTCCTCGTAGCGCGCGACCGTGTTTTCGTCAACGCGGCGGAGCACTGCGCGCACGCGTGCCATCAGCTCGCGCACGGAAAACGGCTTCGTGATGTAATCGTCCGCGCCCAGGTCAAGCCCGGCCACGCGGTCTGCTTCGCTGGTGCGCGCCGTGAGCATGATAATCGGCGTCCGGCGCGTTTGCGGCTCGCGCCGCAAGCGGCGACACAGCTCAGTGCCGCTCATCCCCGGCAGCATTAAATCCAGAATGATGAGCGACGGAGAATCTTGCTTGTTGAGCGCCGCCGACAACCCCAGCTCGCCCGTTTCGGCAACGCGCGTCTTCAAGCCGTCACGCTCCAGATTGTAACGCAGGCTCTCGGCTATATCCGGATCATCTTCGATAATTAGAACATGTCCCATAAGAGAAGTCTCAAGTTCCAAGTCCCATGTCCCAAGTTCAATTCCCGAAGTCATGCTTTCGACTTGGAACTTTGGACTTGGAACTTGGGGCTTCAATTGCTGTGTTTGATGAATGCGGCTTCGGCCATGTAGACGGTCAGCTCGCAGATGTCTGTGACGTAATCCGCTATGCGCTCTATGTGTTTGGCGACGAACAGTAAGCGCGCGGCGCGTGCGACAGTCGTCGGGTCTGTGACCATCATCTCAATCAGGTCGTGAAAGAGACGGTTATAGAATTCGTCTATCTCGTCGTCGCGGGCTATGACTTCGCGCGCCCGCGCTGCATCACTCGAAGTGAAAGCGTTCAGAGCCGCATGAAGCATGCTGGATGCGTGCTCGGCCATTCGGGGAAGATCAACGTAAGTCTTCAGCTCCGGCTCGTCGTTCAAAGCAAGTGTAGCGCGTGCGATGTTGCAGGCGTGATCGGCTATGCGCTCCAGTATAGGCGTAATCTTCGCCACCGAGATGACGAATCGCAGGTCGCGCGCCGCGGGTTGCCTCAGCGCCAGCATGTCTATACAGAGGCGGTCTATCTCGACTTCGAGCTGATCTATCTCGCGGTCTCCATCAAGGACTTCGCGCGCCGTAGTGCTGTTGCGATCAACGAGCGCGTAGATGGAACGCTGCAAAGCCGTCTCCGTTGCGCCGCCCAGTAGCAATACACGGTCGCGCAAATTATCCAAGTCACGGTCAAGTAATCTATGCGGTTCCATAACAATTTTGGATTTTGGATTTTAGATTAGCGATACGGGATTGAAGATGCGCAAGCTCTGTTACCACTCCAATCCAAAATCCAAAATCCAAAATCACCCGAACCTCCCCGTGATGTAATCCTCCGTCAGCTTCTCGTCCGGTTTAGTGAACACCCTTTCGGTCGTGTTGACTTCGATGAGCTTGCCAAGCCAGAAGAAGGCCGTCTGGTCTGAGACGCGCGCGGCCTGCTGCATGTTGTGTGTGACGATGACGATGGTGTACTGCTTCTTTAGCTCGACGACCAGCTCTTCAATCTTCTGTGTGGCAATTGGGTCAAGCGCCGAAGCAGGCTCGTCCATCAAGAGCACTTCGGGCTTGACGGCCAGTGCGCGCGCGATGCAAAGGCGCTGCTGCTGCCCGCCGGATAGCCCCAGCGCCGAACTCTTGAGCCGGTCTTTGACTTCAGGCCAGAGCGCCGCGTCCGTTAAAGCTTCCTCCACACGATCCTGAAGCTCGGACTTGCTCTTCGTCAGGCGGTTGATGCGAAGGCCATAAGCCACATTGTCGAAGATTGATTTCGGGAACGGGTTCGATTTCTGAAAAACCATCCCGACCTTGCCCCGCAGCTCGACCACATCCGTATCCGGCGCGTAGATGTCTTGCCCGTCAATCTCTACATGACCCTCCACGCGCGTTCCGGGAATCGTGTCGTTCATGCGATTCAGCGTGCGTAAAAGAGTTGACTTGCCGCAGCCCGACGGGCCTATGTAAGCCATCACGATGCGCTCCGGCACATCCATAGAGATGTTGTAGAGCGCCTGCGTACGGCCATAGAAAAAGTTTAGATTGCGTATCTTAATCTTGCCCTCGGAAGCGGCGGCCACAGGCTCGGTTCCCGGTTGCCGCTCGGTGGCTATACGCATCTCCCGCGCACGGGAAGTCTGTTCAGTAGTAGACGCCATCTTAAAAAGTAAGCAGTGAGCAGTGAGCGGTAAGCCGTAAGCAGTCAATTGCTTCTTACCGCTTACCGCTCACTGCTCACTTTCTAAAATCTTTTGCGCGTCAGGAAGCGCACGGTTATGTTGATTGCCAGAATTAGTGTCATCAAAACGAGCGTGGCCGCCCACGCTTGCGCGTGCCATTCATCGTAGGGCGAGATGGCATAGTTGTAAATCTGTACTGTTAACGAAGCCATTGGTTGACCAAGATTCCAGTTGAAGAAGCGGCTGCCGAAGGCCGTGAACAGAAGCGGCGCGGTCTCGCCGGATACGCGCGCAATCGCCAGCATACATCCCGTAGCTATGCCGGAGCTGGCAGCCGGAAGCACCACTCCGAGCGTCACGCGCCATTGCGGAGCGCCCAGAGCGAGCGCCCCTTCGCGCAGGGATGTAGGCACAAGACGAATCATCTCTTCGGTCGTACGCATGACAATCGGAATCATGATGAGCGCGAGCGCAACGCCTCCGGCGATGGTTGAAAACTGCTTCATCGGAATTACAATCAGCGTGTAGACGAAGACGCCTATGACGATTGAAGGCACGCCCGTCAAAGTGTCTGTCACAAAGCGCACGGTTCGCCCGAACCAGTTGTCGCCAAACTCTGCAAGGTAAATGCCGCCCGCGATTCCCAGAGGGAGACCTAGGACGGAAGCCAGTCCGAGCAATATCAATGTCCCCAGGATGGCATTGCCTATGCCGCCGCCTTCGCCGACCGGTTTAGGCGTGTCTATCAGAAACTGCAAGTTGATGGAAGAGATGCCCTGCCATGCTATGTAGCTAAGGATGATGACTAAGATAGTGACGGCGAAAAAGGCACAAGCGGCTGTCGCCGTCGTCATGACGGCGTTCGTCAGGAGCCTCGTGCCGTGGCGCGCTCTTCTTATTGCATCCATTATGCAGCCCTCGCTGTCCCGCTTGTGCCGCGCGTCACGCTCCACACTAAAAGCTTGGCGATGGCGTTGACGATGAAGGTCACCAGAAAGAGTATCAGGCCGATTTCAACCAGTGCGCTCAGATAAAGATCGCCTGTCGCTTCGGTGAATTCGTTGGCGATGACGGAAGCGATGGTGTACGAAGGCTCAAAGAGCGATGCGCTAATCTGCGGGCGATTGCCTATAACCATCGTGACGGCCATCGTCTCTCCGATGGCGCGACCCAAGCCGAGGATGATTGCGCCCGCGATACCCGAAGCGGCATTCGCCAGCACGACGCGCGTCGTCTCCCAGCGCGTTGCGCCTAAGGCTAATGCGGCCTCTCTCTGCGAGACGGGAACAGCGGTCAGCACATCACGCACCACTGCGGAGATGATAGGCGTAATCATGATGGCTAGAATCACGCCGCCCGTGAAAAGCCCTATGCCTGTAATCGTGCCTTGAAAGAACGGCGTCCACCCGAACGTTCGCGCCAGGGGAGGCTCTACGTACTCGCGCATGAAGGGAGCGAGCACGAAGATTCCCCAGAGGCCGTAGACCACGGACGGAATCGCGGCCAACATCTCGACTAAAAAAGCGATGGGGCGCGAGATTCGGGCTGGCGCTTGTTCGACTAAAAAGATGGCTATGCCAAGCGAGAGCGGGACGGCTATAAGGAGCGCTATCAGGGATGAAACGACCGTGCCATAAATGAAGGGAAGCGCGCCGAAATCGTTTTTAATCGGGTTCCATTCGCGTCCCCACAGAAACGAGAAGCCGAACTCGCGTATGGAGAGCATGGAGTTCGACGCCATCGCCACCACCATCGAGGCGACAATCAAAAGCACAAGAAACGCGACGCTGAAAAGAAGCGCGCGAAAGATGGTGTCGCCACGGCTGCCCGTCGCAGAAAACAGAATGCGCCGCCACGGCGCACGGCGAGCACGCGCGCCATACCCGGACGCCGGACTAGGGCTTTCTAATTGAGGAGCAACCATAAGAAGGAAAAATTAAAAATTAAAAATGCAAAAGTGATAAGGACTAAAGACAGCTACGGATTTATTTCTGCTCTTTATCTGTAAAAGTGGTTTCCGCATCCCTTTTGCATTTTTAATTTTACCTTTTTAATTTCACTACGCTCTAGCGCAGCGGTTTTCCGCCGGAAGTTATCGAGTTGATCTTGGCTTCGGCGCGTTTGACTATTTCTGCGGGCAGCGGCGCGTACTGTAAATCTTTAGCGAATTTTTCTCCGTCATGAATCCCCCACCAGAGAAAATCCACGAGCGCTTTGCCTTTGGCCGCGTCGCTTTGAGCCTGATAGGCCAGAATGTATGTGTAGCTCGCAATCGGATAGGCGTTTGCGCCGCCCGCGTTGGTGATGGAGACTCGCAAATCTTCCGGTGTGGCCGCGATTGATTCAGAAGCGGCAGCCGTCACGGCATCAAGACTCGGCTCTACGAAATTGCCGGAGCTGTTTTTAATGAGCGCGACGGGCAGCTTGTTCTGTACTGCATAGGCCAGCTCTACGTAGCCAATTGTATTCGGCGTCTGCTTAACCTGTCCGGTCACGCCCTCGTTGCCTTTGCCGCCTAAGCCCACAGGCCACCTGGGCGACGTACCCGCGCCAACCTGCGCTTTCCAATCGGGACTCACCTTTGAAAGATAGTCCGTGAAGACTGCGCTCGTTCCGCTGCCGTCCGAGCGATGCACGACGCTGATGTCTGCCGCCGGAAGATTGACGCTCGCGTTATCGGCTTTAATACGCGCGTCGTCCCATTTTTTAATCTTGCCAAGGAAAATGTCTGCTACCACGTCGGGCGAAAAGCGCAGGGGCTGCTGTATACCCTGCAAGTTATAGGTGAGCACCACTGCGCCGAGGACAGTTGGAATATGCAGTATAGCTCCGGGCGCGCTCTTCAAATCCTCGTCGGACATGGGAGAGTCCGATGCTCCGAAGTCAACCGTCTGCTCCTTAATCTGCTTGATGCCGCCGCCGGAGCCTATGGATTGATAATCAATGCGTACGTTCGGGTTAATCTTGCCGTATTCGCTCAGCCATTTTTGATAGAGCGGATTGGGAAACGTCGCGCCCGCGCCCTGTAGCTTGACGCCGCCGCTACAGCCATAGAGCGAGAGAAGGGCTGTGATGAGCATGATTGTCATGAACAATCGCACGTGTCGGGCTAAGAGAGACTTTGGCATGAAGGATTCTCCTCAAGATACGGGGCAGTGATTTGAACTCACTGAAAACGTTTCATGCTAGAGGGTCGATGTTACATTCATCTGAACTAAGGCTGAATATTATGTAAACCGGCGGTGCTGTAAGGGTGTAGAGATGAGGACTCGCGCCACCTCTATGTCCTCCTGTCTCTATCCTTTAGAGAGCCTGTAGCCGACGTTGACCATCGTTTCGATATTGACTCCAAAGGGAGCCAGACGACGGCGCAGGCGATAGATATGTACGTGCAGGCTCTCGGCGTTAAAAGGGGCGCTCAAGCCCCATGCGCGTAGCCAAATCTCTTCGGAAGAGACGATGCGATCAGGGTTGCGCGCCAGCCTGGAGAGAATCAGGAATTCTTTGCGCGGAAGCTGTAAGACACTTTCCCCGCATGACACGTAGTAGTTGTCATGCTCCACGCGCAAGTTGCCGTCATCGTAAACATCCTCTTCCAACCCTTGGAAGCCTTCATCCGATTTCGCGGGCAATGTTAGTTCCATAAGACCTCAAAGAGTTTTCAGTTTCCGGTTTTCAGTTTTCAGTAAAAGCTTGCCGCTCTTCTTCTGAAAACTGGAAACCGAAAACTGAAAACTGTTTTAGAAATTGAGTCGCAGTGCGAACTGAATCTGTCTATTGGTTCCGAGACCGACCGTGCGTTCAACGGTCTGGCGCAGCAGGCCGAACGTGCCGCCCGCAGCAGTCTGTGTGAAAGCCTGACCCGGTTGAGTTCCAGTCGAGCCTAGAGTGAAGATGGGCGCAGCCAGCCCGTTGGCGGCGGTCGGATTGACGACCGTGAGGCTGGGCAGCGCGTTGTTCAAGGTTGACGACGGGACGGCAAAATTCGTGAAGTTGAAGATGTTGAAGACCTCCGTGCGGAACTCCAGGCTGGTAGTTTCCGTCAGGCGGAAGCGCTTGTTCAGGATCAAGTCAACCTGTCTGAAATTCGGCCCGCGAAGCGCATTGCGCGGAAGGTCGCCGAATGCGCCGGGCGCTGGTGTGGAGAATGCCGCAGGGTTCAGCAGTTGACGGTCTGCGTCCAGATAGAGCGGCGCGCCCGGAACTACATTGGGACGCCGAACATTGCGCGATGCTCCGCCGCCGGGAGTGTTGACGACCGCTATGAAGCCGGGCGGCAGCGGAGGCGCGTTAAAGCCTGTGCCACTCTGAGCACCGTTACCGACCGTCGGAAGCTGCGCGACAAAACCATTGGGAACAGTGGTCGTCCCTCCTGTGGCGTTGGTCTGGATAACACAGCCGCCTGCGTTCACACACTGAACTACAACGTCCGGGCGAATGATGCCGATTTCAACCGGCAGCCCGCTGCGCCCGTTAATGATTGTGCCTATCTCAAGGTCTACGAAGATGGCGTTGCCTATCTGGCCGAAGTCCCACTTCCTGCCGTGGCCTACAGGCAGCAGGTAAAGCGCGCTCAGGTTGAAGGTGTGGCGAATGTCGAAGTTGTTGTAGCCTTGATCATAGTCGAACTCTTCAATTGCCCTTGCGTTGTTTCCGGCTGTGCGCGCTTCGTTTGATCCTGCGGTCGTGCCGAAGCTGCGCGCGAAAGTGTATTGCGCATTCATAGTCAGCCCCGTGGTGAAGCGGCGCGAGAGTTGCAGTTGCAGCGCGTTGTAGCTATCTGAGCCGCCGCTCGTCTTGTAGTCAACTTCTGCAAACGGATTCTGCACAGTGCTTGTCCCGGAGACAATGGAGAACTCGCGCACGGTGTTGACGGCGACGACCTGTCCGGCGGCGTTCGTGCGATTGATGATGCCGAAGCTGGTCGGCAAGGTTGTGCCGTTGGCGATTGTCGTCTGTCCCGGCAGGATACGGTTGGCGACGCTTCTCAGGAACAGGTTGCGTCCCTGGCTGCCAACGTAGGCGACAGTGCCGACCATGTTATAGAAGAGTTCCTGTTGCACGGAGACGCTGTACTGATAGACCTTCTCCGGCACTGTGTAGTCTGACGAATAGGCGCGCGGCTGATACGAGCGCGTGTTCGGATTGTTGTTGAAGAAGGTGGTGGCGGCGGTCGTATCAAGCGGGAATGCTAAACCGGGGCCGCCCGTAAAAATGGGATTGCTGGTGAAGGTGGCGCTGATGCGGTCTGATTCAATAGGCTGAATCTGGTCTTCCGTCTGCCCCGGCCCATAGTAGATGCCGAAGCCTCCGCGCAAGACCGTGCGGCCTCCGCCGAAGAAGCCTTTGCCCTGAAGATTCGGCGACCATGTGACGGCGATGCGAGGCCCGAAATTAGACTTCGATGTTTTGAATGCCGCTTCTGAAGCAGGACGAAGCGTGCCGGTCGTAATGTCGAAGAGCACCTGCCCGTTCGACGCTTCACGCAGTGGCGTGTAGTACTCGTAGCGCAGGCCGTAGCTAATGGTCAGATTCGGACGCAGCTTCCACTCGTCCTGCCCGTAAACGATGTAGTACTCCTGCTCTGCCTTGCGCTGGCCTAAGACTCCAGTGAACGGGCTTGGGTCGCTCAAATCGCCTACGTAGTTGATGGACTGCGGCGAGTTGGACAAAAAGCCTGCGATGTTGGAATAGGTATAGGTCGTTCCGCCAAGACGATCCGTGTAGAGGCGTATGGCGCGAATCTCGCCGCCGAGCTTGAAATTGTGATTGCCCTGCGTCCAGTTCAGATTATCAATGAAGGAGAGCGAATAGGGCGTGTAGGGTTGGCCGCGCCCGTTCGTGGAGCTGTTGGCGCGCACCAGACCGCCCGCGACCGCCGTGCCCGCTCCTGTTCCCTGGCCTGGAAGATTGAAGCCGGCGACACTGCCTGAAATGTTCAGGATGATGCGCGACAGGTCAATGCCGTTAACTACGGGAGCAAAACCGTTGATGCGTGTGTAGGCTCCGTTGAAGCCGAATTTGAATTCGTTAAGCAGCGTGGGCTTCAGGACTGATTGCAGAGCGACGACGCCGTTCTGCGGGTTAGCTACGTAAAAGACTCTGCGACCCGTCACGCCTTCGGGCTGCTCGTTCGTGCCCTGATCGCGGAAGTAGCGCACGTACATGGAGTTCTTATCGTTGAACCGGAAATCGAAACGTGCCGCAAAGGAATTCTCGTCAACGATTGATTTCGACTGGAGCTGCACGACATCGAAGAGGTCTGCGCCAGTGCCGGTGCGAAGCGTGACCACATCGGCAGCGCGGAAAGCAGGAATCAGGGGGACGATGGCTGCATTACACGGAGTCGTTCCCGTTCCGACCGGAGGCGAGCAGATTCTACTTGCAGAGCCGGGCACCTGCTCTATGCTGTTTATCCCTGCGCGCAGGCGATAGCCTTCATAAGAGAAGAAAAAGAAGGCTCTGTTCTTTATGATGGGGCCGCCGATAGAGCCGCCGAACTGGTTCAGCCTGAGAGGTGATTTCTGGCCGATGATGTTGTCGAAGAAGTTGGCCGCATCAAGCGCGTCGTTGCGTAAGTACTCGAAGACGGAGCCGCGAAACTGGTTCGACCCTGACTTGGTCACAACGTTAATCTGGCCGCCCGTGCCTGTCCCGTATTCCGCAGGGTAGTTGCTGGAGTCAACACGAAATTCCTGCACATTCTCAAGGCTCGATTGAAGACGAAATGGAGATGCAACTTCGCCGTTCAGGTTTCCGGGCGAAGCGTCAATGATGGCAGAGCCTTCGACGCCATCGTAGCGAACTATGTTCTGTTCGACGGCGCGACCTGAAAAGCGTATGTCGCCGAAGGTGCCCGCGCCTGTATTCACAGACCCAGGCGCTTGCAGGTAAAGCTGTGAAAGCTGGCGACCATTAATCGGCAGCCCCTCTACCTCTCGTTGGTTCACGTTTGCGCCCATGCGCGCAGAGCTTGTATCAATCGCAGCCTCGCTGGTTCCGGCGCTCACATCCACGGTTGCCGAAACGCCACCGGGTTGAAGCGTGACGGGCAGATTCAATTCCTGTCCCGCGGCTACCTTTGCGTTCTCGACTCTGGCCGTCAGACCGTTTCCCTGAACCGACACTGTATAGACGGATGCCTTGAGCGCGGAGACCGTAAAGATTCCCTCGTCCGTAGTGACCGCCGTGCGTTCCTCGCCGGTGGCATTGTTTCTGATGACGACACCGGCACCGCGAACGATTGCGCCGTTCTGATCCGTCACAGCGCCGACGATGCGACCCGCGTCTGTCTGTGCGAGCGCCGCTTGAGACAAGAACGTAAGCAATAAAGTCGCGCACAACAGAGAGAGCAGGCGGAGCCGCCCCGTTAGTAGCATGTTCATGAAGTTCTCCTGTGTAGCTTGAGAGAAAGTGGAATGCTTTGCATGGAGTTTATGCACTTCGGTTCTGTTAATTGAAAATCACAAGTCCGCGCCATCTGCCAATGGCTGCATCTTTTGTTAATCAGGGTGTAGGAAGTGCGGTAGTCCAAAGCCGGAATCTAAACGGCAGAGGTTACGTTGGGGTGAAGGCTGCCTTAAATGTTTGTTACCTGCTGTAGAGAATCAGCTAGAGCGTAAGAGTGCGCCTGCTGTGCCTTGAAAACTTTTCTGGAACCGATAACACGGCACTCTAACGTACGGTCTTACTGAGGCTCACCTTTCAGACTGACCGACCGACCTCGTTCAAAGTGAATAAGCGAGGCTCCAATCAACCTTTCCCGTGAAAGGTTAAACCCGTTACTTTCAGTGGCTTAGGCTTTCCGTTCAGGCATGGCACGGGTCTCGCCTAAAGAGCAGACGCCTGGTGTGTTCTCCGGGCACGGTTCTTTTGATTTTGAAGATTGCGTCTCTAGAAAAGGCACGCTCCTGATTTTGGTTGGAGCAGTTAGCCCCGCTGGCTTTAACGCCTGAGTGATTTGAGGCAGGAGTTACGAAGAGACGTTAGATTAGAGCATATTCCGCAGCCCGCCTCGCTCCGTTTGGAAGGTTGGGCTGACCTCGAAGGGTAAAGACATGAAAAAGACCAAACAGTCCCCCGTGTTAGCGATGGCGGCGGCTCTCTCGTTAATGGTCTCAATCGGTGTGACTGGCACGGCGGGCAGAACTCTCGTGCAGAGCATTAAAGATGCGAAGCGCTCGGCAGACGCGAGCCGGACAGTCGATAGCTATCCGGCGCTCTCGCGCTATGCTGTAGACCTGACGAAGCTCGCACGGCAGGGCAGGCTTGAGCTTAGCGCCGGTAACAGCGCCGAGATTCGCCAGCTAGTAAAAATTCTTGCGAGCGAGACAGGCCGCAACCCTGTGCTGGTTAACAGGTCGGAAAACAGCACGAGTACACAAATCGCAGAAGGACTGGCGCAGAGAATCGCCGCAGGCAATGTGCCGGAGAATCTTCAGGACAAGCGCGTCTTCAGCCTGAACCTGGACGCCCTGTTTAATGGCACGAAGGACGCGAACCTGTTTGCTGCCCGCCTCAAGTCAATCCTGAATGAGACGGCTGACTCCCGTGGCAACGTCATACTTTTCGTCAACGAGCTGCACCAGTTCGTCGGCACTTATGCTAACCAGCAGATAGCCGCTCTCCTTCGTGACGCGCTTGAGCACGGTCAGGTGCGCATCGTCGGTTCGGCCACGCTCTCGGCTTACGCCGAATACATAGCGGGCGACGAATCTTTGACGAAACTCTTTCAGACGGTTCGCATAGACGATGCCACAGAAACCGCGTCGAACAAAGAAGAGACGCGTGAAGAACAGGGCTTCGTCGGCGATAAAATCTCCACAGACCTGCGCGAGTTAATGGCGAGCGCCGCTTCCAGCAATGGGCGCGTGAGCGTCATCCTGCAAGTGGGCGACGTTGATAGCCCTCAACTGGCTGCGCTCTTCAACCGCTACGGTGTGACGATCAGCGAAAAACTGTACGCACTCAACTCGGTCAAGGTCGAAGCTACTCCCAAAGCGATTGAAGCGCTGGCGGCGAACAACCTGACCAACTACATGTCGCCTGACAGGCAGATGCAGTCCTTCGGCCACATCACGGCGACGACCGGCATAGACCTCGTTCGCAATCAGTCAGGCGGCTCAATCCTCGGACTGATACCAACCTATAGCACTCTTGACGGCAAGGGCGTAGGCATTGCCATTCTCGATTCCGGCATCGACGTAGGGCACAGAGCTTTCACCAATGTCGCAGGCCGTGTCACATTCAAGAAAGATTTTACGGGCGAGAATATAACGGACAAAGACCCGTACGGTCATGGCTCGCACGTTACCGCATCGGCGGCTGGTGTCAGCACTAAAGATGGTGATAAGTATCAAGGTGTTGCGCCCGGCACAACCATCATCAACCTGCGCGTCCTGGATTCTCAGGGTACTGGCAGCGTCTCCTATGTGCTCAACGCCTTGAACTGGATTCTCAGCCCGGCTGACCCGACCAAGCCGGTCAGTTCTGCCAATCCGCTCAACAAAGACAAGTACAACATCAGGGTCGTCAACATGAGCCTCGGCGCTCCGGCTGTTGAGACCTACAAGAACGACCCGCTCTGCCGCGCGTCTCGCGCCCTGGTTGATGCCGGAATCGTTGTCGTGGCTGCCGCCGGAAACAACGGCAAGGATGCCAACGGAAATAAGATTTACGGCATGATTCACTCTCCCGGCAACGATCCGTCGGTCATCACCGTTGGCGCAGCCAACACGTTCGGAACCGATAGGCGTGATGATGACGGCGTCGCAACCTTCAGCTCTCACGGCCCGACCCGCAGTTCTTACACGGATGCGAACGGTGTGAAGGTTTACGACAACCTGGTCAAACCCGATCTCATTGCGCCCGGCAACAAGCTCATCTACGCCGAATCGGACGACGGCAAGGATAGACCTAACCTGCTCGTCAGGCAGAACCCGCAGCTTGATTCAGGAATCACAGATGATGACAACAAGAAGCTGATGTACCTCAGCGGCACATCAATGGCGACTCCGGTCGTAGCAGGCACGGCGGCGCTCCTGCTGCAAGCCAACCCGAAGTTGACGCCGAACATGGTTAAAGCACTTCTCATGTACACGGCGCAGCCTCTGGCAAACTACAACATGTTCGAGCAGGGCGCAGGCGAGCTTAACGCTGAGGGCGCAGTACGGGTGGCGAAACTCGTCCGCACTGACATTAATGCAAGCACGGCAGTCGGCTCGCCCTTCCTGACCACTTCGACGGCTCCCAATCCGCAGACGACTATCAGTGGTTATACCTTCACCTGGTCGCAAGGGATAGTCATGAACTACAACTACGCGACCGGCACCAACCTCATCATGAAGTACCAGAAGATTTACGGTCTGGGCGTAGTGATGGGTGACGGGGTGGTGATGGGCGACGGCGTTGTCATGGGCGATACCACTGTGATGTCGGACGGCGTCGTCATGGGTGACAACATCATGACCAGCAGCGGCGTCGTAATGGGCGACGGTATGGTCTTCCTTTCCATCAACCAACTATTCGGAAGCGGCGTCATGGTCGGTGATGGTGTGGTGATGGGTGATGGAGTCGTGATGGGCGACGGCGTGGTCATGGGCGACGGTGTTGTCATGGGCGACTCTGCCGTTCAGGCCATGTCATCGAAAGCCATGATTAACGGCGACGACGACACGCCTCCCGCGAAGTAAATTGCACCTGAAAAGCAGGAGAGGGCGGTACTCCCCCGCTCTCTCCTGTCTCCTTTTACCTTCCTCCCTCGCCGAGACCTTGAGCACACACATTATGTCTTCCATATATGTCACTCCTGAAGTAGAGGCCATCAACGAGCGGTTGTTGACTATCAACCGGAATTCGGTGAACGCACTGAATGTCGAAGCCCTCGCCGATAAAGACAAGGGGGAAGTTTTAAGTTTTCTTTCGCTCCGGCCAGCCCACACCGTTTTCATGGCCGGTTTAATACTCGATAACAATCTGGTCAGCCCTCTGAATCGAGGGGAGTTCTACGGCTACAGGAATCCAAAGGGAGAGCTTGAAGGCGTCGCGCTCATCGGCCAGAAGAACGTCATAGAGGCTCAGAGCGAAGCCTCTTTTGCGTTGTTGATGGGCCTTGCAATGGAACACCCGGAGCTTCAACTGATACGCGGCGAAGAGAAACGCATGCAGTATCTACTGGAGTACCTTGAGCGGACGGGGCGCACGCCGCGCGTGGTCTCTCGTGAGCTGCTTCTTGAACAAACCTCTACGCTTGAAGGCATAGAGCCTGTCGAAGGCTTGCGGCACGCGACCCTGGATGATCTGGAACAGGTCATGGCAATCAACTCCTCCATGGTTTTTGAAGAGAGCGGTACTAACCCTTTGAAGCGAGATTTGCGTGGAGTCTCAGCGCGCACCACACGCCGCATAGAACAGAAACGCGTCTGGGCGCTAGCGGAAGAGGGAAAGATCATCTTCAAAGCCGACGTGATTTCCCACACGCCGGAGGCCATCTTTATAGAAGGCGTTTACGTCCACCCGGAAGAGAGAGGGCGCGGGATTGGCGCGCGCTGCATGACCGAGCTTGGTCGTCTCCTCTTAAAACAAGCCGCTGCCATCACGCTCGTCGTTAACCAGGAGAACCGGCGCGCGCTGGCTCTCTACAACAAAGTGAATTACAGGCTACGCAGCCCCTACCTCACGGTCTATTTCTAGAGGAAAGAGAGTAGAACCGTGCAACCCTCGACACCTCAAGCCTTCAAACAACGGCTTACCATCCCCTTTCAGTGGCTGGTTATCGCCGCAGGTCTGCTCATCTCTGTGTACTACGCTTCGCGCGTATCGCGTGAGCTGATTGATCTGCGCTTCCTGCTGCTGGCATCGCTGACGCTCTTCATCTCGTCGCGCATCGCCGTTAAAGTCCCGCGCTTTAATACCAACGTCACCATTTCCGATACTTTCATCTTCCTGGCAATCATGCTCTACGGCGGTGCGCTCGGCATTCTGCTCTCTGCGGCTGAAGGCTTAAGCTCCGGCGCACGCGTCGGCAAAAAGGCGCGCACCATTCTTTTCAACTCGTCCGTGATGGCCTGCTCCGCCTTTGCTACCGTTCAGGTGCTTAGCCTAATCTTCGGCGGCACGAGCGAGCTGATGCAGCACAGCTTTCCCATAGCGCTCATAGCGATCTCCGTGATGGCGCTCACGCATTACTTCACGAATACTGGGCTGGTCGCATTGGGGATGTCTTTCAAGCACAACCAGTCCTTCTGGGAGATGTGGAGCAAGAACTACCTCTGGTCGTCAATCACCTACTTTGCGGGCGCGGGCGCAGCAGGTTTTATAGCCAGCAGCGTCGGCATGATCGGCGTCTATGCGATTCTGGTCTCCGTCCCTATGATCTCCATTCTCTATTTCACCTACTACAAGTATCTGGAGGACATACGGGCGACCGCCGCGCAGGCCGAACAGGCCGAGCGCGAGCGAGCCGAATCCGAACACGCACGCGCCGAGCAGGCCGAGCGCCACGTCGAAGAATTAAATAAGCACTTGGCCGAGCAGGAACGCATAGGCCGCGAGCTGGAAGAGAGCCGCGAACACTTCCGCTACGTCGCATTCCACGACACGCTGACGGATTTACCTAACCGCGCTCTACTGAACAATCAGCTACAAGCCGCAATCGAGCGCGCACAGGCCGAACCCGACCATCTCTTCGCGCTTCTCTTCCTTGACCTTGATCGCTTCAAGAACATCAACGACAGTCTGGGTCATGTCGCAGGCGACCAGTTGTTGATTGCTACGGCGCGCCGTCTTGAAGAATGCATGCGACCGAGCGACACGGTTGCGCGTCTGGGTGGAGACGAGTTCGCCATCCTGCTAGACGAAGTGGAAGAGTACAACGACGTGATTCGCGTCGCCGAGCGCGTGCAGCGTGAATTGATGCGCCCGCTCAATCTTGGCGGCCACGAGGTTTACACGACGGCCAGCATGGGCATCACGCTCTCGACCATCGGCTATGAACATTCAGAGAACATACTGCGCGACGCCGACACGGCCATGTATCACGCCAAAGAAAAGGGCAAAGCGCGCTACGAAATTTTTGACGCCGTCATGCACGCACGCGCGGTCGCCCGCTTGCAACTGGAAAACGACCTCCGAAGAGCTTTAGAGCGACAGGAGATGATGGTCTATTTCCAGCCCATCATCTCGCTTGCAACTAACAAGATTTCCGGCTTTGAAGCCCTGGTGCGCTGGCAGCACCCGCAGAGAGGTTTCGTCTCGCCCGGCGACTTCATCTCGATTGCAGAAGAGACCGGCCTGATTATAGAGCTTGGCCGATGGGTCTTAGAAGAATCTTGCAGGCAGATGCGCGCATGGCATCTACAGTACCCGTCGGAAAACCCGCTCACCATGAGCGTCAACCTTTCCGGCAAACAGTTCACGCAGTCGAACCTGATTGAGCAGATTAAGCAGATACTGGATGAGACAGGGCTTGACCCGCGCTCTTTGAAATTAGAGATAACGGAATCAGTGGTCATGGAGAATGCGGAGATTGCCAGCTCCATGCTGCTGCAACTGCGCGCGCTCGGCGTGAAGCTGAGCATAGACGACTTCGGCACGGGCTACTCTTCTTTGAGCTACCTGCACCGCTTTCCCGTCAACACGCTGAAGATCGACCGCTCCTTCATCAGCCGCCTAGACGCTGGAGACGAGAACACTGAAATCGTGCGCACCATCATGACGCTCGCTAACAATCTGGGCATGGATGTCGTGGCGGAAGGCATTGAGACGGAGAAACACTTACTGCATCTCAAGGAGATGAGATGCCAGTACGGACAGGGCCATCTCTTTTCAAAAGCGGTTGACGCCGAAGCGGTAGGCGCTCTGCTCCAGAGAGAGCGCGAGCAGGCAGACATGCCCTTCTATACTAAAGCCGAGCAGGAAGAGATTGAGGTTATCGGCGGCAATCTGATTATGTAACCCGGAATGATTGCCCGCTTGACTCCCATAGGGACTATATGAAAATAGCCCGGCACTTCAGTGCTGGGAACAAATACGCAAGAAGGATGGAGTCCCGTAGGGACGACTGAATAAAAGCTGAGGCTAATATTCAATCGTCCCTACGGGACTCAACCTGTTTTCTCTGTGGCTTATTCCCAGCGATAAATCGCTGGGCTATTATCGCGTCGTCCCTACGGGACTTTTCAGACAGCTTCTACGACTCAGAAGCGAAATATCGTGTCCCATTGCAGGCGCACGGTCGAACGGTCGAGCGACCCAGGAGGTGTAGAGCCGAAGACGCCGAGCAGCCCGTTCGGTCTGTCTGTGATGAAGCCTGTAAAAGTTAGTACGACGCGCGGGTCGGCGGCGTAGCTAATCTGGAAGCGATTGACGCGCACGTCTGATTGTTGATTGATGTCGGAGGCGTTGAAAGGCGTCAGCACTGCATCCTTTTCTATACGAGTGAACGTGTAGTCGAACAACCAGTCGCCGCGCTTCAAAAGTTTTCCGACCTGAAGCTCAGCCCAGTAGCCATTGTTCTCGTTATTCGGAAGCAGCAGATTCGCGCCCCCCGGCCCTGCCGTGACGACATCGCGCACCTGCGTGTTGGTAACGAAGTCCAGAATGAGCGAGACGGGGAAACGGCTCTTCTGGTAAAGGTCTAGCCGTGTGATGATGTTCAAGAGGTTAAAGCCGGAGCTGAGCCGCCCGTCACGATTTGTCGCATTGTTGCTGGCGGTTGAGACACCCAGATTAATGTTGCCGGAGACAAGGGCGTCACGCGGGATGGAGACCTGCGCCGTCACAGTTTGCGCAGGAGTATTGGCCGTCGCAGGGATGTTGATGGTGACGGGCAGTTGCAGGTTGGTGCCGAAGACCTGAATGGGCGTGATGAACTGCGTGCCTGAAAAGTAAAAGTCTGCGACCGAAAGCGTCAGCCCGGTTTCGGGCGTGAACTCGAATCGCGCTCTTGCCTGCGCGCCGTAGAGCGCAAGGTCTCGGCCTCCGCGTCTGGACTCGCTGACGTTGACCGTTCCGTCCGCATTGCGCACGAAGGCGGAGTTTCGTTCAAGGAAGGGAAGCTGCCATGCGACGAAGTTCAGGTTTTTGAGTCTGGATTTTTTGAAGCCCAGAGAGTAGGTTTCGTTAAAACCTTCAGGGGTGAGGTCATTGTCAAACGTCAGCTCCGTGCGCAGCCACGGCACATCGAATTTGCCTGCCTGAAGACGCAGACCCGGCACTCGTTGCGGCGAGTAGGCTATGAAAGCATTATCCAGCCCGATAGGCTTGCGATTGAAAAAGTCCGTGAGCGTCTGATTCGCAGAGATGTTGTCGGCGAAGCTGCCCGTGTTGAAGCGTATGCCCCAATCGAACTCTTTGCTTATCTGTCCTCGAATATTTAGCCGTGCGCGCAGGCGAAAACGTTGACGTGCGCTCAGCTCGTTGCCCACTATGAGCGGGTTCGCGGCGTTCGGCAGCGTGTTGAGCTGCCCGTAAATGGATTCGTAGCGCAGGCGCACATCTCCGCTGAAAGTTATAGAGCCGAGCTGCTTCGCTATTGCCTCGCTGCTCTTTTTCACCTCGGCCTCTACCTTGCTGACGCGCGCTTCAATGTCTTGCGGTTGATTCTTGCTCGCGGGAGGCGTAGACGTTTGTTGACCGTTCCCTATCGAATCGCTCGTCATTACCTGGCTTGTGGTAATCAGTGCGTGCTGAGCGCCGGGCGCGTTTACCTGATCCATGCGCTGGCGCAAAGCGTCTATCTGGCGCGATTGCTCGTTGATGGTGGCTCGCATACGCGCCAGCTCTTCCTGCTGCTTGAGTAGAAGAAGTCGCACCTCTTCAAGCTCGGATTTCGGCGCGGTCGAGTCAGAAGTTTGCGCCGCAGGGTTGGTCGAAGCAGAAGCAGCGGGCGCAGCATTCTGAGCCGATGCGATAGATGACAGGCAGAAGCAGAGGCTGCACATTGCGAACGTACGCAAAGTTGCAGCAGCGAAAATGCTCATCGTAGAGACTCCTTACGGCAAGAAATCGGGTTGGTGAATATTACACGGCGCGAACGAGGCTCCGGCTTCATCTCGCAACGAAAACTTTCTCACGCGCCGGAGCGACCGTGACACTATTTGGCTTCGGACTGAAGATGATATGAATTGAAAGTTAAATCAAGGTTAATTTTATGCGTAGAGCGTAGGAAGCCTTGAAGTGTGTGATAGCGAATATTGATAGAGCTGCTTGATTGAGCGCGAGCTGGCGACGTGGTGGCGAAGTATCTGAAGTGCGCGCGAGAGGTTGAAGCTTAGTGGCCGCCCGAAGCGGCGTTGCTTTCAGGCGGGGGCATGGGCGAAAGCTGTGAGAGGCGTCGTCGCCGCGCATCCTGGGTCAGACGGCGCAGTATCGAATGAACTTCCATGACAATCTCGGTCAGTACTATTGTTCCCCTTTCAGCCTTTGTTGCAGCCTGCTCCAGAACCGCCCTTGCGACATCGGAACTCAACTCATTAGCGATAGACATGAAAGAAGTATCTCCTCGAAACCGAAGATCGAGTGCCGCCTGCCTGAATCCGCCCGGAAGAACGAGCATCATAGCCGCGCCGTGTTAAGAAGATGTTAATAAAATGTAAATTTCCGGCAGGCGATAAATCAAGGGATGAAGGATGAGGGATGAGGGATGAATAAGAATCGAGCGAATCATTCAATTGAATTTGTCACTCAAAACTTTCATCCCTCATCCCTCCACCCTCATCCCTTGTCGAACTCCCTCCGCCCTCATCCTTGCTCTTCCGGCTTGCGCTTGCTAGCATCAGAGGCTCGGTTGCTTGTAGAATCTTAAGGTCTCTCGCGCACAGATTTGTTGCTCTTTTCCAGGGGGCTAGAAATAGAGGGATCAGTCTCTTTTCAGCCCTTCAAACGTACTATAGTTCGCCATGGCTCAACTTAAGATTATTGATGCGAGCGGTCGTGAATGGGAATACCCTTTGACGCCGCAGACAATTTGCACGATTGGTCGCGCGCCGGATAACTGCGTCGTTTTGGACGACCCGCGCGCCTCGCGCCACCACGCGCACATCCGCACGGATGAGGGAAACTTCACTATCGTTGACGGCTACGTGGTCGCAGGCCAGATACGTCGCAGCGCCAACAAGGTATACATCAACGGCGAGCCGCGCTTTGAGCACCAGTTGATGAACGGCGACCGCGTCACCATCGGCGCGAGCACCCTTCGCTTTGAGCAGCGAGCGGAAGAACGCGCGCCCGATGTGCGCTACGACGACAAGCCGCTCGGTCACACACAGCTACTCATCTCCGCCAACGACGTGATGTCAACGGTGCTGCGTCCGAAAACTACTCCGAGCCTTTCGGGCGTGGAGAATAAGGAGATGGAGGCTTTAAGACGTAAGGCAGAGATTCTCTCTGTGCTTTACGAGATGAGCAAGACGCTTGCCTCCGTCTTCGACCTCAAAGAGATTTTCGCCAAGGCGACGGATATTATTTTCCGCGTCACTCCGGCTGATCGCGTGGTAGCGCTTCTGGCTGAAGGCAAAGTCAACGGCAGCGAGGAGGATTTCAATCTCTTCCCGATAGCGACGAAAACGCGCGATGCCAATATGGAAGCGCACGCTAAAAAGCTGACCATTGGCCGTACCATCACGCGCAAGGTGATGAAAGACCGCGTCGCTCTGCTTTCACAGGACGCAGCCGCCGATGCCCAGTTCGCCGGTGTCGAATCAATCGTCTCGCAGGGCGTGCGCTCGACCATCTGCGCGCCGCTCATAGCGGAATCCGGCGCGCACGGAGCAATCTACGCCGACCGTCTTGACCCGTTCGCAGCCTTCACACCAGACGACCTTGAGTTAATCAGCGCCGTCGCGGCACAAACCGCAATCGCCGTCGAGAACGTGCGCGCGCACGAGCGACTTGCGCGTGAAGAAGTGGCGCGAGCCAACTACGGGCGGTTCCTGCCGGAATACGTCGTCAAGCAGATGCTTGAAAATCCCGAATCGTTCAAGCTCGGCGGAGTCAATCAGAAGATAACCGTGCTCTTCGCAGACATACGCGGCTTCACAAGGCTTTCGGAGCATGCGGCACCGGAGCGCGTCGTGCAGCTTCTCAATAAATATTTCTCCGCCATGACGGACATCATCTTCGCTCATGGCGGGACGCTCGATAAGTATATAGGCGACGGATTGATGGCGCTGTTCGGCGCTCCGACCGTCACGCCGGAGGATGCTACGAATGCCGTCAACGCAGCCGTCGCCATGCAGCGCCGCATCATCAATATCAACGAGGAGCTGCGCGGGGAAGGGTTACCGGAAATCGGCGTCGGCATAGGGCTGCATACGGGCGAAGCGGTCGTAGGCTACATTGGGTCGGAGCGTAGAAGCGAGTACACGGCCATAGGCGATACTGTGAACACGGCTGCGAGGCTGGAATCGAACTCCAAGGGTGGACAGATTCTGGTCTCGGAAGGAACGCAGCAGTCTGCACGCAGCCGCTACAAGCTTGAGCCGCGCGAGCCTATCTATGTCAAGAATCGCGTCCAGCCCGTCCCGCTCTTTGAAGTGGACTGGCGACACTCAAGCGGCAGCGGCCCGCTCACTTAATACCTGGAGGCGCGAGCTAAGAAGGTCGCATTTCCTTAGCTCCGTAGGAGCTGGATGTTTATAGCTTCTGGCCTAGAATAAAAGCCAAGCTCCGTAGGAGCTTCATGTTCTGCAACTCATGACATGAAGCTCTTAACGGAGCTTAGTACTTGGTTGATTCGATGGAACTATAAACATCCAGCTCCTACGGAGCTTTATTTGATTGAGGGAGCTGACGTTAATTTGTTCGGTTTGAATCAGGCTAAGGCAAAGGGCTTGCCTTAACCTTCTAGCTAAACCCGTAGAGCAAGGATTTCTTGAATGGTAAATGGTGAGTAGATAAGAGCAGTTGGTCTATTCATTATTTGCCATTTACTATTTATTCCGCCTCTAAAGGAAGCGGGCGCGGGGAATAAGAGCGTTGAGCTTTATCAATTTTTTCAGAAGACAGATTACAGTGGCGCGCGTCTACGGCATACCCGTGCGCATAGATTATCGCTGGTTCCTTGTCTTCGCTTTGAGCGTCTGGTTAGTCTCCGTGAACTTGCAGCACGGGACGAGCACCATTCCGGCCAATCATCCGGTAATGGCCTGGTTTCTGGGCATCGTTACAACGCTTGCGCTCTTCTTCTCAGTCTTCGGGCACGAGTTGTCGCACGCTTTGATGGGACGCGCCGAAGGCATAGAGATAGAAGAGATAGTGCTGCATCCGTTCGGAGGACTGGCACGCCTGCGCGGCGAGCCGGAGAATCCGGGCGCGGAGTTTCGCATCGCGGTCGCCGGGCCAGCCGCAAGCTTCCTGTTTGCGCTGCTGGGATTCGGCGCGATGGCGATTGCGAATATGGGTAACTATCGCACGACCGCCGCCGTCTTCTTCTTCTTGGGCTTTGGCAATCTGCTGCTGGCGGTCTTCAATCTTTTCCCAGGCTACCCGCTCGACGGTGGTCGCGTGCTGCGTGCATTTCTCTGGCACAGGGGAGGCAATATAGCCGAGGCCACGCGCATCGCAGGCCGTTGCGGGCAGGTAATCGCATGGGCGCTTATCAGCATTGGCGTCATCATCGCCCTCCAGCGGCGCGATCTCTTCACGGGTCTCTGGACTGTGTTGATAGGTCTTTTCCTTCTGGATGCAGCATCGAGCGTGGTCAAACACGACGGCACCTCAGGGCAGAAGACAGTCGCAGACGCGATGATTACGCCTGTGATAATCGCGCCCGACCTCTTAATCAGCCATTTCGTTGACACCATTCTCCCCATCTATCGCCAGACGAGTTTCCCTGTTGCCGAGAATGGAAGCCTGCACGGCATCCTTGCGCTCGAAGATTTGAAGGCTGTGCCGCGCGAACGCTGGCCTCGGACGCGCGCGCGCGACGTGATGCGACCCGTTGCGCCTTCGCTCTTCGTCGAATCAACTATGACGATGGCGCGTGCCAATGAAATCATGCAGCGCAACGGCACAGGCTCGCTCGCCGTCATAGACCCTGCGGGTCAACTCGTAGGCTTCCTCCAGCGCGGAATCAAAAAGACAAAGAAAAAGTGAAGAGAAAGAGGCCAGAGGTCGTAGGTTAGAGGAGAATAGTTCTCTTTGCTTTCGACTCAACCTCTGACCTCTAACCTCTGCTTTTGCTCTGCTCTTCCGTTATTCTGTTTTTTGTTTCATAATCCATGCGGAGCTACCATTTCGTAACCGGGGGGAAGACTGTTAATGCTGGCAGTGCTCGGAGCGCTCTTTGCCAATGGTGTAATTACGGTTTTGAAGTTCATGGCGGCTGTCGTGACCGGATCAAGCGGGATGATGGCCGAAGCTCTACATTCGCTTGCGGACACGACCAACCAGATTTTTCTGCTTCTGGGGCTTCGCTTCTACAAGCGCGAGCCGTCGGCCAAGCATCCGTTCGGTTACGGGAAAGAGCGGTTCTTCTGGTCGTTCATCGCCGCCATTTTTATCTTCGGCGTCGGCGCGACCTACGCGCTCTATGAAGGCTTCCAGAAGCTGACGCACCCGCACCCGCCGGAAAATCTTAAGTGGGCTTACTGGGTGCTGGGCATCTCGTTCGTGCTGGAATCAGGCTCAATCGGACTTGCCATCTACCAGGAAGTCCGTGAAGCGCGCCACGAGGGAATGACGTTCAGGGAATATTTGCGCGAGTCGAAAGACCCGACCGCCAAGACGGTGCTCTTTGAAGATTCTGCGGCTCTGCTCGGCATCGTGATTGCTGCCATCGGCATCTTTCTGACAGACCACAAGGTCGGCCCTGCCTTCGGGTACAATGCTTTACACGGAGCTTACTGGGATGGGTTGGCTTCGATGGCTATCGGCGTGGTGCTGGCGATTGTCGCTTTCGTTCTGGCGCGCTCGTCGCGCGGGCTACTGCTGGGCGAAGCCGCTACCCCCAAGACAGTCGAGCACATACGCCGCGCCATACTCGATCATCCGCATGTGTGCGAGGTCGTAGAGCTTTTGACTATGCATCTTGCGCCGAAACAGATTCTTATCAACGCGCACATCAACCTGCGCGACCGTCTCAAGACGGACGAGATTGAAAAGACTATCGAGGAGATAGAAGCGAGGATCAAGAAGGCCGAGCCTAAAGTGTACAAGATATTTTTAGAGACGGCGCGCGAAAGCGAGGCGACAGAGCGCGAGCCGAATCCACAGCACATAGGGTAAGAGCGATTTCGGATTTTAGATTGCCGATTCTGGATTGGAGTGGCAACACGTCTTGCAGAATTTCAATCCCGCATCGCTAATCCAAAATCCAAAATCTAAAATCGAAAATGCTACTGATTCTGCCATACACGGAATATTTCGAGCGACTGCGCGAGCCACGAAATCTAGTGGACATAGTGCTGGTCGCCGTCATCGTGTATGCGATCTTGAAGCTGGTCAGGGGCACGCGCGCTGCTCCTATGGCTGCGGCTATTGCGGCCTTCGCATTGCTTTACTGGCTGGCCGTCAATCAGGAGCTGGCGACGCTGGAGTTCGTGCTGCGCGGTGCTCTTCTATACATAGGCGTCGCCATCATAGTCCTCTTCCAATCCGAAATACGACAGGCGCTCATCTCCATAGGCAATCGCGTGCGTATGCCTTTCACCCGCCGCCACCGAGGGCAGTTCGGCGAAGGTGTTTACGACGAGATTGTGCTGGCGGCGACCACATTGGCTTCTACAAAGACGGGCGCGCTCATCGTCATTGAGCGCGGGGTCGGACTCAAAAACGTAGTGGACGGCGGCGTCAAGCTCGAAGCCGAGTTGAGCTACGACCTGCTGGTAACGATCTTTAATCCGGCAACGCCCCTGCATGACGGCGCGGTCGTAGTCCGGCGGCATCGCATCGCCGCCGCCGCCTGCTTTCTACCCCTGACGCTGAACCCGCGTCTCTCTAAAGATCTTGGCACGCGCCATCGCGCGGCCATAGGCATCACGGAAGACACGGACGCCGTCGCGGTCGTCGTCTCGGAAGAAACCGGACTCATCTCGTTTGTGCAGGCCGGGCAGATTCGTCGTGGACTGGATGCCACAAAGCTGCGCGCCTCCATCTTACAGGCGCTCGAAGCCCCATCGCCCCGGCGCGACCGCGAGAAAAAGAACGCGGACAAGGAAGCGGATACCGAAGGAGTCGTCTCAACATAAACAGGTGTCGGGTGTCAGGTGTCGGTAAAGACAACTCCCTGTCACCCGGCACTTGACACCTGACACCCGTTATGGCGTTTAGAGATGCAGATGAAGGAGAAGGTCGCCGGGCGCGAGTGCCGCGCGAGGCTGGAGCGTGGCTGCACGAGATTTTTCTTGAGGACTGGACGCTGAAGCTCATAGCTCTCTTCATCTCTGTGGGGCTGTGGTTCGCCGTCACCGGGCAGCGCACCCCTACGACAATTCGCTTGCGCAACGTGCAGTTGGATTTTCAGCTTCCGAATGATATGGAGATTAGCAATGACCCACGCCGCGATATTGATATTACTGTTTCAGGCAGCTCAAGCGCGCTTGAAAGCCTGAACCGTCGCGAGTTGGTCGCGCGGGTTGACCTCAGCGGCTACAAACCGGGCGACCGCGTTGTTCAACTGACGGACAAGATTATTGACCTGCCTTCGGGAATCAAAGTAGTCAAGGTTGAGCCGAACACCGTGCCGCTCAGGCTTGAGCCGAGCGTTGAGCGAGAAGTGGAAGTCGAAGCGCGGCGTGAAGGCACTCTGCCCGAAGGCTTCGAGCTTTACAACATAACCATCGCTCCGCCGCGCGTGCGCGTGCGCGGGCCTGCCAGCCATGTCAACGCTCTTCAGAAGGCCATGACCGAAACCATTCCCGTCGAAGGACGGCGCGAAAGCTTCAGCATTCCGCAGGCTGCCATAGATGTTCCAGACCAGAAGATTACAGTCATTGACCCGGTCGTCAGCGTTCGTCTTGAAATCGGTGAGCAACGCATGGAGAAGAGTTTTGCAGGCGTCGCCGCGTTGACGAATAATGGCGAGACCGCAAGACCCGCGCAGGCTTCGCTCACTCTCTACGGGGCGAAATCCGTCCTCGAACAGTTGCGCCCCGAAGACATCAAACTAATTTTAGAAGTGGATGAGGACGGCGGAGTGAGGAACATGCGTCTGCAACTACCAGAGGGCGTCGCCGAGGGCAGCGTCCAGCTACGCTCCACCAGACCCACAGGCTTCTCGATTGTTAAATGAGTCCCAAGTTCCAAGTCCCAAGACCCAAGTAAAAACTGTCTTTGACTTGGGACATGGGACTTGGAACTTGGGACTTAAATTCTTATGGCTAAACTTTTCGGAACAGATGGAATGCGGGGCGAGGCCGGGCGGTTTCCGCTTGATGTTGCGACCGTCCATATCGTCGGGCGCTCTCTGGCTCGCCTGCTTGGCGAACAAAGGGGAGGACGTGCGCCGCAGATTGTGACGGGGCGTGATACGCGGGAATCAGGACTATGGCTGGAACGTGCGCTGGCGCACGGCGCACGAGAAGCTGGAGCGACTGCGCTCCACGCCGGTATCATCACGACGCCGGGCGTGGCCTTTCTAGCACGCACATTGGAAGCAGACGCGGGCGTCGTCATCTCCGCCTCTCATAATCCCTTTCAGGATAACGGCATCAAAATCTTTGCGCCGACGGGTCGCAAGCTGGACGATGCTATGGAGCGGCGCATCGAAGCCGACATCGAAAGGGAAGCTGCGAAGAGCAGCACCAAAAACACCATCTCTGCAAACGAGACTGCCGAAGAGCTTGATTCTCATGAATCAACTCGGTTGAGAGAGCGCTACCTGAATTATCTGTTGGAAGAGATTGGCGCTAGCCTTTCGCTCGAAGGCTTGAGCATCGCTGTGGATTGCGCCAACGGTGCTGCCTTTGAGCTTGCGCCCGCTCTCTTCAAAAGACTTGGCGCGCGGGTCGCCGTCATCAATGCACAGCCAGACGGTCGCAACATCAATCTGAACTGCGGCTCGCAGCACATGGAGGGATTGCGGCGGAAAGTCATAGAAGAAGGCGCTGATCTGGGCGTGGCCTATGACGGCGACGCAGACCGCGCGCTCTTTGTTAATTCGCGCGGTGAAGCCGTGGACGGCGATGCAGTGATGTATGCTCTGGCGCAGGTTATGCACGAGCGCGGAGAATTGAAGGACGGCCTTGTCGTAGCAACCGTCATGAGCAACATAGGGCTTGAGATTGCTCTGCACTCGAAAGGCTTGAACCTGGCGCGCACGGATGTCGGCGACAAGTACGTGCTGGAAGAACTGTTGCGCACGGACGCGTGTCTTGGGGGCGAACAGTCCGGCCATATAATCTTCCCGCGCCAGAGTCTTGTGGGCGACGGGATGATGACGACGCTCAACCTCCTGCGCGCCATGAGGGAACGCAAAATGGCTCTGGATGAGCTGACACGCGGCTTCGAGCATTACCCGCAGGTGTTGGTCAACGTGCGCGTGCGTGAAAAGCGTCCCTTCGATGAGGTTGCACGCATTGTAGAAACCGCGAGCCAAGTGGAGGCTCAGCTTGGAAGCCGTGGGCGGCTGCTCCTGCGCTATTCCGGAACCGAAGCTCTGGCGCGCGTGATGATAGAGGGAGAGCGGCAGGAGGAGATCGAAAAACTGGCCGAACAGTTGGCTGCAAGTATACGCGAGGAGCTTGGCGCGGCCTGAAAATATTAGCCCGGTGGGAAACTTTTACGCAGCCCGGAATGTAACTCTTACACTCTAGCACCTGTGCTGCATTTGGGCGGCGCGGGCTGGCCCAGTCCATAAAGAGCTAAAAGCTTAGGAAAAAGCGGAAGTGTGCAAGATTTTTTATTAACCCTATTGCATGGCATAAGCATTGCGGTGTATATTGTGGGGCAAGAGAGACGGTTGGTGGATCCTCCGTCTCAGTGGTTGCTGGGGTGAGGACAGTGACCACGAATATGAATGGGCGCGACACACTCCCACGTTGTCGCGCCCATTCGCTTTTCCCGAAAAAGGTCTCCTGCCGCAAATTCTTTTTGAGTTTTTTCCGCAACCCGTATTACAATCCCGTCCGCCACGCGTTCTCTCTCAATCACCTAAGCTCTACGATCCTATGAAAGTGTGTTTTTGCGCCTCACCAGCTTATGAATGTCAGCGATTATCGCCGTGAATTCGCCGCCTTTAGCTCAGCTATCGAGCTAGCCCACTACCAGCATCGCGCCGGTTTTGAGCCTCAGCTTCACACCGAGCCTATCTACGAGCGCTACAGCGATCTTTTCACGCGCGAGGCAATTGAAGGCTTAAAGAGCGCGTTAGCCGTGACGCCCGCCGGACAGGAAACGGAACGCGCCGGACTCAAGGCTCTACTGGGCATGGCGCGCATAGGGTTTCTGGAAGCGCACGCCAAAGAGTTGACGGACGAATACGCACATTGCCAGACGAGCGCGCTGGTGAATTGGGAGGGCGAGCGTGTGCCGCTCTACAGCGTGCCGAAGATAATTGCCAACGAGCCTCTTGCTCAGCGGCGGCGAGAATTGATGGCGCGTTGGGTGGCTGCGCTTGATTCGTGCAATGACATACGCGCGGCACGTTTCGAGTCTCTGCATGAATCGGCGCGCTCGCTTGGGTTTGATTCCTACCGCGCGCTCTACACGGAGATTACAGGCACGGACTATGATGCCTTGAGCGCACAGACGAATGCTTTTCTGGTGCGCACGGATGATGCCTATCGTGCGGCGCTGCGACGCGCGGCGGCGCGCGACCTCCCCGGAGTCGCCTTCGACGAGCTTGAATACAGCGACTATTCCTTCTTCCATCGCATGTCGCGGCTCGACCGCTTTTTCCCTGTAGGTGAGGTGCTGCCGACCTACCGCCGGACGATGGCGGGGCTTGGGATTCGCGTAGAGCAGCAGAAGAACATATACATAGACGCGGAGCTGCGCCCGACCAAGAACCCGCGCGCCGCCTGCTTTCGCATCAACGCGCCCGATGATGTGCGCCTGCTGGTAGCTCCCGCTGGCGGCGTTTACGATTACACTGTGCTCTTTCACGAGGTGGGGCACGCGCAACACTTCGGCTGGTCTTCGCGCGAGCTGGTCAAGCGCTATCCTGAGTTTTTATATCCGCCGGAGAATGCCACTACGGAAGGCTACGCCTTTCTGCTCAACTATCTTTTCCTTGACCCATTGTGGCTGCGTGAATATCTCCCCGGTGTGAGCGTGGAGCGCGTGCGCGATATTCTCTCAAGTATTGCGCTCCTGACGCTGCATAATGCGCGGCGTTATTGCGCGCGCCTGCGTTACGAGTTGATGCTGCATGACAGCGCGAGCGTGCGTAGCGAGCATCTGGCGCACAGCTATGCCGAGCTTCAAACGGAAGCGACCGGATTCAAGCGCAGCCCTGTGCTCTACCTGTGGGATGTTGACGACGGTTTTTATGTCGCCGCATATCTTCGCGCGTGGGCTTTTGAAGTCGGCCTGCGTGAGCATCTGAGGACGCGGCATGGTAGACGCTGGTGGAACTCGCGCCGCGCGGGCGACGAATTGATAGACCTCTGGAACACCTCATCGCGCTATACTGTCGAAGAGCTGGCGAAGCTCGTAGGCTTTGGAGAGCTGAGCTTTGAGCTTTTAGCCGATAGCCTTATCAGTGCAGTAAGCGAGGAGTAGAGAATAGAGTGCAGCGCGTGCGCGTGCGCTTGAAAGCGCAACGGCAGGACTACGAAATCACAGCAGGGCAGGGAACGCTCGCCACTCTGGGCGCAGTCGTGCGTCACGCTCTCTCATCGCACGCTCGTCGCGTCGTCATCATCTCCAATCCGAAAGTCTTCAAGGTCTACGGGCAACTGGCAGTCAAGAGCCTGCGTGCCGAAGGCTTCAACGTCGCGCACTGGCTCATGCCTGAAGGCGAGCGCCATAAATCATTCCGCACACTCGAACGCGCGCTCTCGTGTCTCTCCGAGAAAGGTCTGGAGAGAACGGATGCGGTCGTAGCCTTGGGCGGCGGTGTTGTAGGCGACCTTGCAGGCTTCGCCGCGGCCATATACCTGCGCGGGATTCCTTTCATACAGGTTCCGACCACTCTCCTTGCGCAGATAGACTCAAGCGTCGGCGGCAAGACGGCTGTCAACACCCTGCGTGGAAAGAACACTGTGGGGGCTTTTCACCAGCCGAGCGTGGTTGTGATTGACACGGAAACGCTCCTGACTCTGCCGCGCCGTGAGCTGACCGCGGGCTTTTGTGAATGCGTCAAGCAAGGGGCGGCGGGTGACCTGAAACTATTCAAACGTACTTACAGATTTCTCGAAAAAGAATGGACGGGCAAAGGTGCGCTTCAGCCTTCGGCGCAGTTGGAGGAGCTGATAGCCGCGCAAGTTGCTTTCAAAGCGGCAATCGTCATGGGGGACGAGCGTGAGGATGTTGGACGCAACGATCAACGCTCCCGTCGCATACTGAATTTCGGACATACGACGGCGCATGCTCTTGAAGCCATCACGGATTACAGGCGCTTTCGTCATGGAGAGGCAGTGGGCTACGGCATGCTCGTAGCGGGTGAAATTTCGAAAGGGCTAGGCATGCTGAGCCGTTCCGAGTTAGAATCATTGCGGGCAGCCGTAGGGTTATGCGGAAATCTGCCACGCGCCAGCGACCTTGACCAGACCAAACTAGCGCGACTCCTTACGCGCGACAAAAAGAGCGTAGGCGGCCATGTCCAGTGGGTTCTACTGGAACGTTTAGGCCGCGCCCGGCTGGTTGATGAAAGAGAGATTGCCCCGCAACTTTTACGCGACTCGCTCCTCTCGGTTTTACAACAAGATTCTTAAAGGTAAGGAAGAATATAGAAGATGAGTGTTTCGTGCGGCACCGGCCACGTTCCGCTTCGTCACGCAGAGCGTGGGGAAGGACGGCTAAAATTTCTGCTGGTCGTGGCGGTTCTTGCCTTGATAGGCTATTGCGCTTACCAGTACGTGCCTGTGGCAGTTCGAGCCTTCCAGTTTAAGGACGTAATGCAGCAGACTGTAAACACCGCTGCCGTTCAGTCCCAGACGACCAGCGACTCACTGAAGAAACTCCTGACAGCCCGCGCGGAGGAGTACGGCGCGCCGCCCCCGCCCGCCACGCAAGTCACAGTAACGCAAGCCGAAGGACGATGGCAGGCACGCGTCTACTACACACGCGAAATCCCGTTTCCCTTCTACACCTACCAGTACGTCTTCGATAACACGGTCAAGAGCTTCGACCCCGCAACCCTTAGATAAAGAAGTCCCAGGTTCCAAGTCCAAAGTCCCAAGTCAAAGATTCTTTCTTTTGACTTGGGACTTTGGACTTGGAACCTGGGACTTTATTTATCGCTGGGCGCTTTCGAGGAAGGCTTTCAGCTTGCGCGAGCGCGATGGGTGACGAAGCTTGCGCAAGGCTTTGGCTTCAATCTGCCGTATGCGTTCGCGTGTGACCGCGAAGTGCTGCCCGACCTCTTCCAAAGTGTGCTCCGAGCCTGAAGTGCCAAGCCCGAAGCGCATCTTGATGACCTTCTCTTCGCGCGGCGTCAGAGTCGCCAGAACCTCGTCCGTAATCTCTCTGAGGTTTGAAGCGACCACAGCATCCGCTGGATTCAGTATAGACTTGTCTTCTATAAAATCGCCCAGGTGCGAATCTTCCTCTTCGCCAATCGGCGTCTCCAGGGAGATAGGCTCCTGCGCAATCTTCAAGACCTTGCGGACTTTGGAAACAGGAATATCCATCTTGCGCGCTATCTCTTCCGAGGTCGGCTCGCGCCCCAGTTCCTGAACAAGCGCACGCGAGGTGCGAATCAGCTTGTTGATGGTCTCGATCATGTGAACAGGGATACGAATCGTGCGCGCCTGGTCTGCAATCGCACGCGTGATAGCCTGTCGAATCCACCATGTCGCGTAGGTCGAGAACTTGTAGCCGCGCCGCCACTCGAACTTGTCCACGGCCTTCATCAAGCCGATATTGCCCTCTTGAATCAGGTCAAGGAACTGCAAGCCACGGTTCGTATACTTCTTGGCGATGGAAACCACTAGTCGCAGGTTAGCCTCGATTAACTCGCGCTTGGCCTGACCCGTTTCCTGCTCGCCTATGACAATCGCCTGAAGGGAACGCTTAATCTCTACGGGCGAGATGTTGTGGTCAACTTCAATCTGCTGCAAGCGCTTCTTGGCACCCGAAATGTGGCGCTTGTACTCGCGCTCGTCTTCCGGCTTGATGCGTTTGCGGTTGAGCTTCTCCGTATAGTTGTCAATCTCGCGCTCAGCCGTGCGTACCTCTTTCTGCACGGAGCGAATCGAGTTAATCAGGCGCTGGCGCGCACGCTCCGTCAGATTAAGACGGCCAATCTCCTGCGCTATCTCCAGACGAATGCGCGCAACTTTACGCTGCAACCTGAGAAGCTTCTTTGATTTCTTGCCGCGCGAGACTTTCTGCTCGGCTCTGAGCTTATCCCACTCCTTCAAGCCCTGCTTGAAAAGCTTGCGAATGTTTTCGATACCCTCGATAGTCCAACGCTGATACTCATCCGCCTTGTCTTCGTCTCCGGTCAACTCGGCCTGCTCGGAGAAGTTCACAATGTCGCGTATGTGCAGCTTGTCATTCTCAAGCTGTTCGCCGATTTTCAGTAGCTCCGAGACGGCGATTGGCGAACGCGATATGGCTTTCTGAGTCTTGAGCTGCCCGCGCTCTATGCGCTTGGCGATTGCGACTTCGCCCTCGCGCGTGAGAAGCGGAACCACACCCATCTCGCGCAGGTAAAGACGCACAGGGTCATTGGTCTTCTCCAGTGCTCCTGCCGACAGGTCAAGCTCTATGTCTTCGTCAATCGAGTCGTCTTCGTCGTCCGTAGCCAGCGCCGCCGCCTGCTCAATCAATCGCTCGTCCGAATCTGCAACAGGTATGTTTGAGCCTTCCAATTTTTGAAGGACATCCTCTATATCATCCGGCGAGACGACGTTGTCCGGCAGCTCGCGGTTCAGGTCGTCAAACGTCAAATACTTCTTGTCGCCACCCAGCTCCAACAGGCGCTGCATGACATCATCACGGTCTTTCTCTTCGATACTCAATTTTTCTTCCACCTTCCGCGCGCGAGCCTGTTCAAAAGGAGAGTGCTCAGGCGCGCGTGTCATTTCGAGTCCCCGCTCTACTCGTTCCACTCTGCGTCCACTAACTTTTAAGACCCCGCCCGGGCGTTCGCGGTTCCCTGAAGCAGCAACCGATGTTTTTTAGACAATTCGAGATACTCTAAAGTGAGTCGTGTATGCCGCTCCGCATCGCCTGCGCTTTCGGCTTCAGCCGCTTCCATGCGCAAGTCGTTGAGCCGGCGGTCAATCATCATCTCTCGTAAAGTCAAAAAACAGCTTTCGGCCACTGCCAGCGTGTCGTCAACCGCTTCACCCTCTGCGCGCTCCGGCTCGCCCATCAAAAGGAGCGGCACAAGGTCAGATGCAACAGGGTCGCTTTCCGTTTTCGCGCTTAAAGCAGCGAAGTCAACTTCGCCGCCACTACTTTCAATCTCTACGAGGGCGCGAAAGATTGCGGATGTAGGCAAATCCTCGTAATCCGCCGCTTCCATCTTCGGCAAAATGGCTCGCCGTAAGTCCCCATCGTGGACGAGAAGCTCCAGGAGCTTTTGTTCTGCGATGGTTGGCTGTGCGCCCGCTGCCTGAACTACTTTCTGCCGAACGTTAGAACTTTCAGAATTTGCGCCCGTCGCCCTGACGGCCTTCCACAATTCCTGACGCAACGACTGTTCCTCCACGCGAAGCGCATTCATTATCATGTCAAAATACTCGCGCTTCTGAATCGTGTTGCGAACAGCACGAACATACGGGAGCACTTCCTCGACCGCCGCCGCCTTCTCAGCGGGACGCCGAAGATTGCGATCCCGTACTGCCTGATCGAGCACAAATTGTATATGGGGGAGTGCTTTCCCGCGCCGCTCCTGATATGCCTCAACGCCACTCTTTTTGATGAAATCGTCAGGGTCGGCGTTGTCCGGCAGAACCAGCACTTTGACCTCAAAGTCTTCTGCCAGAAGCGTTTCTATTGCCCGTTTCGCCGCCTGCACGCCCGCTTTATCCCCATCATAATTGACTACGACTTTACGCGCAAACCTTCCCAGAAGTTTCGCCTGTTCAGGGGTTAAAGCCGTGCCGAGGCTGGCGACCGCGTTCCTGACGCCCGCCTGAAAGGGAATTATCAAATCCAGATAGCCTTCGACCAGAATAGCGAACTTTTTGCGGCGAATCTCGTCGCGCGTCCAACTCAAGCCGTACAGGTGCCGACCCTTCGTATAAGCAGCCGTTTCCGGCGAATTCAGGTACTTAGGCTCGCCCTGAGCCATAATTCTCCCGCCGAAGGCGACCGCACGCCCCTGCGCATCCATCACAGGGAAAATCACGCGCCCGCGAAAGCGGTCATAAAACCCGCCCGAATCTTTTTTGACTACGAGACCGCTGCGCTCAAGCTGCGACTCGGTTGCGCCGCGCTTCTTCAGGTACGAAAGCAGCCCGTCCCAGCTATCAGGCGCATAGCCCAGACGAAAAGTCTTGCGCGTCTCCTCGGTTATCTCGCGCCTCTCTATGTACTCGCGCGCACGCCGCGCCTCCTGATTTCCTTCCTCCAACTGCGCTTCCCACCACTCAAGCGCCCAGGAGTTCAACTCTATGACTTCATCCGCCTCCTGCCGCTTTGCCTCGAACCTCTTGTCATCCACCATCTGCGGCAAGGCAACGTTTGACTTCTCCGCCACGATTCGCACAGCTTCAGGGAAAGAGACGCGCTCTATCTCCATCACGAAATTGAAGACCGAGCCTCCCTTTGAACACCCGAAGCAGTAGAAAATATCTTTCGCCGGATTGACAGAGAACGAGGGCGTCTTCTCCTGATGAAAGGGGCAGCACGCCATCCAGTTTGCCCCCTTCTTCTTCAGAGAGACGTAATCCTGAATGACGCGAACGATGTCCGCCTGTCGCCGTAGGTCGTCAATGAATGTTTGCGGAAAACGCATAGCGGTCGTTTGAAGAGAATAAGAGTTTCAATTCAGCGAATTTTTCATCGCTTCGGTTTCATTGCTTCAGTTCGACGACGGTTGCGCCCGCGCCGCCCTGGTCGGGTGGAGCCTGTGCAAAGCGCTCTACGTGCGGGTGGTTGCGCAGGAAGTCTGAGATTGCGCGGCGCAGCGCGCCCGTGCCGTGGCCGTGTATGATACGCACGCGGCTCATGCTGTGCATGTAAGCTTCGTCTAAAAATTTATCCGTAGCATCGACTGCTTCGTCCGTCGTGTGACCTATGAGATTAATCTCCGTGTCAGGGTCATCCGTGGGCGCTCGCAAGTGTATTTCCGTTCCCTTTGATACTTTGAGGCGCGAGCCGCGCGCCGCAGGCGGCTGCGCAGGCGCGGTCTCGACCAGCTCAAGGTTGCTGAGCTTCTCGCGGAAGCGTAGAGATTTGACGCGCACTTCCGCTTCATCGCCGCTCAGCTTGTCCACGATTCCGATTGAGCCGAAGGATTTCAAGCGCACCTGATCGCCCTTTTTGATAGGACGCGACGGCGGCATAGCAGTCTGCGGCTCTTCACCCGCGTTCGACTTAGTGTCTACGACATGGCCGTCGCGCACGACGCGAACGCCTCTGGGTTGTGCGGAATGGGTCGCAGCGGCAGCCGTTCGTGCGGCTTCGCGTTTAAGCTCTGCGGCACGGCGCTGTGCATCGCGCTCCGCACGTGTACGCTCCACGCGGTCTTCTATCTTAGAGGCCATCTCGCGCGAGCGACGCTCGAAATCTTCGACTGCTTCCAGCAGCTCGCGCTCGAATGCAGCTTGTCTCTCTCGCTCTCTACGCGCGGCTTCCACATCGAGCGAAGCATACTTTTCGGCTACGGCCTCGCGCTCTTCCTCTAAGGCACGGCGCAAAGCTGCGGCCTCTTCCGATTCGCGCTTGATGCGTTGCAGATACTCGGCAGCGTCTAGCGCAGACGCAGAGACCCCTTTGCGCGCCTGCTCGATTATTACTTCAGGAAAACCGAAGCGGCGCGCTATCTCAAGCCCCGAAGAAGAACCGGCCACGCCTACGAGTAGCCTGTAGGTCGGCTGCAAGGTCTTCTCATCAAACTCCACACTAGCGTTCTGCACCGCATCTTCATTCGCTGCGTACATCTTCAGGCCGCTGTAGTGCGTCGTCGCCAGCACGTGTGCGCCGCACGCGCGACGGAAGTTGTCCACCACGGCCACGCCCAGCGCGGAGCCTTCCTCCGGGTCTGTGCCCGTGCCGACTTCGTCTAGAAGAACGAGCGCGGGACGCTCACAAATCTCCAGCATGCGCGCGATGTTGGCGACGTGCGAAGTGAAGGTCGAAAGATTTGCGGCGAGCGATTGATGATCGCCTATGTCCGCGAGCACCGAAGCGTAAAAGGGAACGCTCGCGCGCCGCGCAGGCAGGGGAAGACCCGATAGCGCCGTCAACGCAGATAGGCCAGCCGTTTTAAGCACAACGGTTTTCCCGCCAGCGTTCGCGCCTGAGATGACCATCACCGGATGCGCTCTATCGAGCGAGAGCGAGACGGGCACAACGTTGCGTCCCTGCCCGCGCAGGTTCTCTTCCAGCAGAGGGTGACGCGCTTCTGTTAACTCAAGCAGGTTGCTCTCGTTTATCAACGGCACGACGCAATCGAAGCGGCGATGAAAAGCAGCTTTGGCGTTGACGAAATCAAGCTCGGTGACGGCGTGCGCCGCGCGCTCCAGGGCGGGAAGCGATTGCCGAAGCTCTTCCGTTAATGTGAAGAGGATGCGTGCAATCTCGCGCTCTTCGGTTTCACGTAAAGACTGAAGCTCGTTGTTCGATTCAATGGTCTCAAGCGGCTCTATGAAAGCGGTCGCGCCCGAAGATGAAAATCCGTGCGCCACACCTTTCACGCGCCCGCGATGATCCGCTTTGACCGGAATCACAAAGCGGTCGTTCCTTAACGTTACCAGCTCGTCCTGAATGGCTGCTTCAGAACGACGCATCAGGGATTCAAGCTGGTGTGTAATCTGCGAGCGCAGACGATTAATCTCCGCGCGTATGCGTCCAAGCTCAGGGCTGGCGCGGTCGTCCAACTCTCCGCTCGGCAGAATTTTGTTGGAGATGCGAGCGGCCAGACTATTAAGCTCGCGCGGCAAAGCTTCGACCATCTCCCAGAGCACAGGTGCGGATTCGCGCTCCTGTAAGATGGCGGCGCGCGATGCTTGAGCTTGCTCGCAAAGACGGCCAAGCTCAAGGATAGTCAGCGGCTCAAGCGTCGCGCCCTCGATTCTCAAAATCGACAGCGCCTCGCGCGGGTCTGACAATTCCGCGAACGACCAGGAAGCCCCCCGCCGCCGCATCTCTATGCACTCCGAGAGCGCAGTAAGCGCACGCCGCAACTCTTCCAAATCATCGAAAGGCACAAGCGCATCCGCACGCGCACGCCCCATCTCGGTCTGCGCCCCGCGCCTCACAAGCGCACGCAACCCGCCATATTCCAGCGTCGTAAAAGCCTGTTCGTTCATCCCCTGGCCTTAAATCGAAAACGGTTGATTACTGTCAGCTATCTTAACATTCGAGGCCGAAACGGAAAACGCAGATCATACGCTTGATGATGAGGGGAGGCAAACGAATGAAAAAGAGGGTAGTGTCCTAATGTCAGATTAGGGAAATTATAAGCACACGGGAGAGCTGTGCAAGCATAGGTGGCTGCTGCACCGGCTTGCCCGTTACTTTCGATAAGCGGCTACGTGCGTGTCTCATCCCTGTTGAACGTGAATACTTCTCGGTCGCCTCCGATCTGAATAGTGACAGTTACTTGCGTTGCAGTGTGGGCTTCGTCCTCCTTGAACTCCACGCCTACCTCTAAGCCGCCTATTTTAACTCCGCCAATGTTAATCGAAGCGACCTTGATGTTTGACCTTGATGTGTTGATTGCACCCATAAATAACTCCTCCTAAAAATATTTCTGTACTACAAAAACCTTTGACAGATTCTATTTGCCTAACTTTTCGTTCTCGCATAGCAATGGGAGCGCGGCGGAGATGGCGGCGGGTGTTAGCTCTGCGCTGGCGAGTCCGGCTTCTGAGACGGCGCGGGGCATGCCCCAGATGAGGGCGGAGTCGCGGGATTCGACTATGACGGAGCCGCCGCGCTCGTGTATGGCGCGTGCGCCCTGAAGGCCGTCGTCGCCCATGCCCGTGAGGACGATGCCCAGAGATTTTTCGCCACACGAGCGGGCTAGACTGCCAAGCATCTTATCCGCCGAAGGGGTGTAGAAATCATTCTCCGATGAAGAAACAATGTGAAAGAAAAGGTCGCCGCTGGAATCCGCTTCAATCGTCGTGTGATGACCTCCCGGCGCAATGTAAATGTGCGAGTTGTTAACTGGTTCAGTGTCGCGCGCCTCGCGGGCGGTGAAGGGAGTCGTGCGCGAGAGTCTTTCGGCAAAAGAGCGTGTGAAGCCCTGCGGCATGTGAAGGGCTATGACCACAGGCACACAAAAGTCTCTTCGTAATTTAGAAAGAATCAGGCTTACGGCAGCGGGGCTTCCGGCAGAGCCGACGATGCCTACAATGCAGGCGCGCTCTCGCCTCGCCCTGGCCTGCGCAAAGCGCGCCGCTACCAGATGTGACTCCTTCTCCTCATCACGTGGAAGAACGGCGCGTGCGTGGGCTTCAGCCGCAGCCTCTACGCGCTGGCGTAAGTACACTGCAAAATCTTCGGAGCGAATCGCGTGACGCAGCTCAGGTTTAGTGATGAAATCAACCGCGCCCGCTTCCAGTGCGCGAAACACGCTCTCGCGTTCGCTCAGTCCACTGCACACGACGACCGGAAGCTCTGTATTCTTCATAGCCCAGCGCAGAACGCTGAAGCCGTCAAGCTCCGGCATCTCCAGATCAAGCACCAGCACGTCAGGCCGCCGCTCCTTAATCAAAGCGATAGCCTCGCGCCCGTTCGCCGCCAGCCCCACAATCTGCAATCTATCCGACGCCGCAAAAATCTGTGACAGCCGCAGCCGGTACAGGGGCGAGTCATCGGCGATTAGTAAGCGATAAAGCATGGGTGTCGGGTATCAGGTGCCGGGTGCCGGTTTTAATCCTTTCATCAGAGCATTGCGCAGGGCGTAGAGTTGTTTGCCTATAGATGCAATTCGTTTAAGAACCTCCTCGAATTGCTCCCACGATAGATATTTCAGGCGCATGGCAATCTCTAATTGAGTCTCTAACTCTGCTAGAGATGCTTGAGCCATTGACAGGTGGTGCAAGTCTTCTTTGATGTGTTCCCGTGTTTGACCTTCAGCAATATTCGAGGGAACAGATACCGCCGCTCGTTGTATCTGGCTTGATAACCCGTATATCTCATATCGTGGAAACGATTATGTAAGATGGTATACCTCTACCACCAAATCCATTGATGCCTGCCAAACTCTTAAATCGCGAAAGCTATTAATGGACATGTAGCCTTTCTTCTTCTGAACCAGCACCCGGCACCTGACACCCGATACCTATTTTTGGTAAACGAGGTCGTTCTGTAAATGCGCGAGGCGGAAGGGGACGTTGAGCGTGACGAGGGATTCTGAAGCGCCCAGTATTAGATAGCCGCCTTCGCGTAGTTGTTGATGTAGGCCGGTCACGGTGCGGCGACGCGCAGCCGTGTCGAAGTAGAGCATGACGTTGCGACAGAAGATGACATCCAGCTCGGAGTAGATGTTGTATCGGCGGCTGTCAGCCAGATTGAAGCAGCCGAAGTTGACCATCACACGCAGTTGCTCATCTATCAGCCATGAGCCGTCCGCCTGCCGTGTGAAGTAACGCGCGCGGCGCTCCTCGTCCATCGTGCGGAAAGAGTTCTGGCGATAGCGGCCTGTGCGCGCCGTTGTAATCACGCGCTGCGAAAGATCAGAGGCCGAAAGCTCTATCTTCCAATCGTCGAAGAGGCCGGATTCCAGAATCAGTATAGCGAGCGTGTACGCCTCCTCGCCCGTAGAGCAGCCCGCGCTCCAGATTCGTAATACGCGGGTCGCACGGTTGCGCTCAAATATTTCAGGCAGCATCTCCTGGCTGAAAGCAAGAAGGGCACGACCTTCGCGGAAGAAGTAGGTCTCATGCACGGCGACCGAATCGAGCGCGCGCTGCAACTCTTCGCGGCGCTCGCGGTCGAATTGAAGATAGAGGTAATACTGCTCGAAGCCTCCAAGATGAAGCGCCTGCACGCGCGAGCGTAGACGACGCTCAAGCGTGGACTGCGCCCGCGCGTCAAAATGCAGCCCGGAAGATTGATAAATCAAATCGCGCAGCCGCAGGAAAGTGGATTCATCCATGCGCGGACGCGCCCCGTCACGCGCCAGCGCTAAAGGCTCCTGATTGGATGAATCGAAATTCATATTAAAAGCAAGTTTTCAGTTCTGAGTTTTCAGTTTTCAGAAAAACCAACTGGCTCTTCTTCTAAAAACTGAAAACTCAAAACTGAAAACTGTTCTTCTCACTTGTCACCTGTTACGGTAGTTAAAAAGTTGATGACGCTGGCGGCTCGCGGGGCGCAGGTCAGCGCGGTTTCCTCCATCAAGTTTCTGTGCGTGCGCTGTAAAGAGTGAAGAGCGGCGTAAGCGTCTTCGGTGAGCGCTGCGTCTCCGTTGGAGATCAGGCGGCAAGAGAGCGTGATGGTACGCTGGGCGTCCAGAGAAGCAAGAGCGCGAAGGGCTGCGCCGCGTACGGCTTCCTGCTCTTTTTCATTGCTTGCTACCTCCAGCAGCAGCTTGTGCGCAGAGGACTCATTGCAGACGGCGAGCACGCGCACGCCCGCTCGCCGCACAGCCCAAGCCTCGTCCTTAAGAGCGGCGCGAGCAACAGGTAGAGTCGTGCGCGGCTGCGGGCAGCGTGTGAAGGCCAGGACGGCGGCGCGGCGTGCTTCGGGCTGCTGGTCGCGCCGCGCTGTTTGCGCCAGTGCGCTCCAGTCCTTGCGGTCTGCGTGCTCGGCCAGGGCTTCTGCGGCGGCCACGCGCACCAGTGGATGAGGCTCTGCAAGCGCTTCACGAAGAGCGGCGTGCGCTTCCGCTTCCGTGCCGAAGAGAGCACCGAGCGTGATGATGGCCTCCGCCCTGACCCAGATGTCTTCGTCTGCGAGCGCTGCAAGAATTGCACGTTGCGCTTCAGGTGTCGGTGCGCCGCGCCGCATGGCTCGCATCGCCCCGCGCCGCACGCCTGCGGCTTCGTCAGTTAAATGAAACGCGAGCGAAGCGTTATCGCGCATGGATGACCGCCAGCTTAAGATTTCAATTGCAGAGAGGCGCACGCGTGGGCTTTTGTGACGCTGGGAGTGGGACGCTTCTTCAACCGCACGCGAAGGGTCTGCGTTATCCAGAAAAGCAAGATGCGCGAGCAGGTGATCGTCCGTGCTCGCCTGCGCCAGATCGTTTGCGACGCGCTCGACGAGCGCGGGCGGTAAAGCGGAAGCCAGCAAGCCAAGGGTTTCAGCAATCTCAACAAGGGCGCGTCCCTCTGCCATGCTTAAAAGGCCGATCAGCCTCTCCGCCAGCTTCGATGCGCGCTCTCTGTCCAGCAAGTCAGCATGTTCCTGTCGCAGCCGGTCTCGGCCAACAGCCAGCACGGAGAGCGCCGCTTCCATCGTCTCGGCGTCCGATGCTTCAACGCTCAAGCGCGCCGCCGCTTCGATTGCCTGGTAACTCTTCGCGCCGCTCATGGCCGAAGCCACCTCAAAGGGCTGTATGAGGTCTGCTTCAGCTTCGAGCAGGCGATTGAGCGCGTGCGGATAGCTTGCCAGATGACGAAGCGCGCGGCGCGCAGCTTTCATGAACGCCGGGTCAACGAGCGCTTCGGCGATGATGGGAATGGCGCGGTCGTCGCCCAGCCAGCCGAGCGCCGTAATGCTTGCGCGTCTGAGCGTTGGATCAACGGTCGTCGTCATGCGCAGCAAATCGCCGAAGGTCACATCATCAGCCAACCGGCGAAACGAATGTCGTGCAAGCTCGCGCAGATGCTCCTGAATGGCCGAGGGAAGCGAACGCTCGTCTTCGCTCAAAGAAACAAGCGCGGCCAGCACGCGCGGGCGAAATCTTCCGTCCATATCACGTAAATTTCCCGCAAGCGCTGCGACCGATTCCACACTCGCAATCTCTTCGAGCGCGGTGGCCGCCGCTTCCTCCATTAAAGGCTCACTAAGAAGCTTTTCCAGAGCGTGTACTGCACGCGCATCGCCCAGCTCTCCGAGCGCGCCGACCGCAGCGAACTGAAGCCATTCGTCTTCACGCTCAAGCGCTCGCAGAAGAATCCCGGTCGCAGACGGATGCCTGGTGTGCCCCAGAGCCGAGATAGCCGCCGCAGAGATGTTCGTATCATTGCTGCGAACCAGCGGCTCAAGCAGCGCGACCGCTTCCGCGCCTCCGACCTGTCCTATGAGACCCGCAACAGCAATCGCAGCCGATGCTTCACCACCGCGTAAAGCATCGGCCAGCGAAGGCAGCGCCCTTGCGCCTATGCCCTCCAACGCGGCGATGGCGGCAGCGCGCCGACCGGCATCCGTTTTGTCTGCGACGGCCTGTACAAGCTCACGGAAAAGCTCGTCCGTATCCAACTCTTCGGCGCGCGTAGAGACCAGCGAAGAGATGGCTTCGGCTGCGGCACGCCGCGTCTGCCAATCCTCGTTGCCGAGCAGGCGAACCAGCGCACGCACATCTGCCGCCGCGCCCGACTGGCTCAAGCGCTCCACTCTATCAAGTGTGGCCTCAAGTGAAAGCATTTGCGATTTTGGATTTTGGATTTTAGATTTTGGATTAGCGGAACTGGATTGAAGCTATTCAAACTACATCGCCACTCCAATCCAAAATCCAAAATCCAAAATCTAAAATCGCCTCAGTTTCGTTTCCTACGCCGCTCTGTACCGAGCAGGGCGGCTGTGAAAAGCTCGCGGACGTTGAGCACGGCGACGAGTTTCCCGTCCGCTTGCAGAAGGCCGCGCACAACCGATGAGCCCGATGAAGAGCCTAACGGCTCCACGTCGTCTGTAAAAATTTCTATGATTCGCTCGGCGCGCTCGACCGCCAGCGCCAGTTGTTCGTCGCCGCGCAGGGTGATGATAAAGGCGAAGCCGGTCGCAGCCTCTACACGGCGCTCGCCCAGAAGCGCCAGAGGGTCCAGCACCGTAGAGATGCGCCCGCGCACGCTCACTACTCCGAGCACGCCCTCGGGTGCGCCCGGCAGCGGCGACGGCTGCTTCCAGTCGGTCACCTGTTCGGCCTCGTCTGCAAAGACGCCTATCAGGCGCTCGCCGCAACGCGCCACCAGCAGCTCCCGCCGCTCACGCGCATCCTCCGCCTCGGCCAGCCCCAGCGTGCGCGGCAAAATCGAAATGTCTGCGAACTCCGTTTTGTCTGTCATGAGATTAGCTGTCAGCCATCAGCAATCAGCTATCAGCAAGAATAAACCAACTGCGGTGAGCAAAGACAGCTTGTTCTTACATTATTCAAGGTGAGTTCAACATAAGAAGGAAGAATGATAGCCCCCGTCAGGGGGCGAAAGATTGTAGCCCACGGCGCAAGCCGTGGGAATTGTGCAGCGATAAAACTTAAAAGCCCCGGTAGGGGCGCGCAGATTCTCAATGCTGGATTTCTTTCGCCCCTGTCAGGGGCTTTGAAATGCTCGCTATGCCTGTATTCCCATGACTTACGTCATGGGCTACATTCTTCTGCCCCTTATAGGGGCTAAGAAGATAGTTTGCTTATCTCGTGCCTCACATTATTCAGATGAACAATCCGTTTTAGCTGACTGCTGATGGCTGATAGCTGTCCGCTCTTAATTTGTATCATTGATTAATTTGGCGAGAGTTTCCAGTACGGATTTACTGTAGCCGCGAAACATCATCAGGCGTTTGAGGTCGCCCCATTCGTCATCGCCTTTGTCGCGGCTTGGCTGGCGAAGCTGGCGATAAGTGTTGAGGGCTGCGTCCTTTTGTCCGGCGCGATATTGAATCACCGCGAGCGCGGCTTTGAATGCGGGGTCTTTGCTCTTCTCTACGTTGCTCTGCGCCAGTTTCAAGGCTTCGTCGGTTTGCCCGCGCGCAAGCAGAATGTAAGCCTTTGTGTCCAGGTATTCCGGGTCTGCTTTGATTTGAATAGCCTGCTCAATCGCGCTCGAAGCCTGCTCAAGCTTGCCCCGTCTTAATAAGACCCACGCGAGAAGGGCCTGCGCGCTGGCGTTTTTGGGCTGAAGCTGGACGGCGCGTGTAAATGTAGTCTCGGCATCGGCATCGCGCCTTTTGATTTCGTAGACCTGTCCGAGCGAGAGAATCGTCTGGACATTATTCGGCTGAAGGCGCTGGGCTGCTTCATATTCTACTAAAGCTTCAGCATAACGTTGCTGCGCGTTGAGCGCTTCGGCCAGACCTACGTGTGCGCCGACATCATCCGGACTCTCCCTCAGCACCTCGCGGTACTCGACTTCAGCGCCGTAGTAGTTCCCGGAGCGCGTGTACTTCTCTATGAGGCTTCGGCGCTCGTGGTCTGCGTCGCCACCGGATTTAAGCTCGCGCTGGAGCCGCGCCGAAAGCTTCAGGGTTGAGCCTGCGCTTACTGCTGCGTCTTTAGTCCACGGGCGCGAGCCGCTCTTTGTGACGCGCACGTTGCGCGTGCCCGCAATCGTTTCCGTAGTCAACTGGCTGTTCCCGCCCGTTGCCCCGACTCTTTCATCGTCAATGAAGACCTCGCTGCCCTGCGGAGCGCTGACGGTAATCGTTCCCTTCGGCATGGATGCCAGCACGGGAGCGACATCTTCATCTATGGCAGTCTGCTGCGCAGTAGACGTATCTACGCCTACGAAGCGGCGATAAAGATAGATGCCCACGACAGAGGCGACGCCGACTACAACCAGAAGAGCGAGCGCGAGCGCGGCCATGAACCAGATTTGTCGTTTGCCCTTAGGGCTTGCGGCAACTGCCTGCGCCTGGCCTCCTGCGTCAGCCGTCCAGCTTGCATAATCCGGCACAGGCTTGTATTCCGGCGTCGGGCTGAATTCCTGTGAGGGTTGCACACCGGGTTGCAACTCTGATGCTGATTGAGGCGCAGGTGCGGGTTCCTCCTGCTCCGGCGGCTTCTGCTCCGTCTTGATGTTGATGCCGGGAACTAATGTTACTTCGGGATCGAACGGCACTTCGTCCGGCTGCGTGTCTACGGCGAAGCCGGGGCCGCCGGAGGTATAGCCCATGATGCTCGCATGATGAGCGTCATCACTCGTCGAAGGGGGTGGCAAAGGCGCTTCGACAGGTAAAACTTTCTCCTGTGTGTCAGCCTCGGATGCTGCGGCCTGCTGAAGAGAAGGCGCAGCCCCGAAATCCTCTATGGTTGACGGGCTGTCAACGATAATCGGCAACACTTCCGCCTGAGCGGCAACGGGCGCGCCCTCTTCATCGACCATCGTGTCGGATGGCTTAGAGGCTTTCGCCGACTGTTGTTCGCCGACCAAAGCCTGGGCGCGTTGTTCCTCTATCTCGCGCCGCTCACGCTCGATTCTCTCTTGCTCTTCTCTTTCTCTTTGCTCTTGCTCCTGCCTCTGTCTCTCCTCTTCGGCACGGCGACGCTGCTCTACCTCGGCTCGACGCTGAACTTCAGCGCGCCTGCGCTCTTCTTCTTCCGCGCGACGACGCGCAGCCTCTTCCGCCCCGCGAAGACGAGCCTGCTCAGCAGCCTTCCGCTGCGCTTCCGCTTCTTCGGCTTCCCTGCGCTGGCGTTCTACTTCTGCGCGTCTTTGAGCTTCCTGTTCAGCACGTAAGCGCTCGGCTTCTTCTACGGCCTTACGCCTGGCCTCTTCCTCTGCGAGTCGCCGGGCTTCTGCTTCGGCTGCTAGTCTTCGCTCTTCTTCCGATTTTAGTCTGGCCTCTTCTTCAGCACGCTTGCGGGCCGCTTCCTCTTCTGCCCTGCGTCTGGCTTCTTCTTCTGCGGCTAGACGCTGTGCCTCTTCCTCTGCCAGTTTTCGCTCTTCCTCTTCTGCTTGAAGACGTGCGGCCTCTTCTTCTGCCGCGCGTCTGGCCTCTTCAGCGCGCTTTCGCTCTTCTTCTTCAAGTCGCCGGGCTTCTGCTTCGGCGGCTAAGCGTCGTTCCTCTTCCTCGCGCCGCCGGGCTTCTTCTTCCGCTTTTCGTTTTTCTTCCTCTTCTTCAAGCCTGCGGCGAGCTTCCTCTTCGGCGCGCAAGCGTTCTTCTTCGGCGCGGCGTGCAGCTTCTTCTTCCGCTCGACGTGCTTCTTCTTCTTCCGCCTTTAGACGCGCTTCCTCTTCTGCCAGACGACGCGCCTCTTCTTCAGCTCGCAGGGCTTCTTCCTGAGCGCGCTTGGTCTCTTCTTCAATCCGTCGCTGCTCCTCATCTATACGGCGGCGGGCTTCTTCGACGGCCTTTGCCAGACGAATCGGCATAGGCTCCTGATCGTCATCCTGCGTCAGAGCCTGCTCGCTGTAGACCTGCGGAGGCTGCGCGAAGGGCAATACCTCCATAGTGGATTGCCTGTCTCTGGGCGGTGTAGACGGGGGCGTAGACGAAGGCGCAGGCGGTTGCGACGGGTCAATCGTTTCCGTCATTTGTTTGGAGAGAAGCTGGTTGCGCGTGGTGGTTACGGTCTTGCCGAAACTCTCGTCATAGGCGCGGCGAAGCTCACTGCTGAACTCTGCGGGCGATTGATAGCGCTCGTCTTTGTCTTTGGCGAGCGTGCGCATGATGACGCGGCTCACAGGCTCAGGCACGTTCTTCGCCACCTCGTACAGCGGCGTAGGCTCGCGCTCAAGATGCTGGCGTCTGAGTTCCGAGGTGGTATTCCCTATAAAGGGCGTGCGTCCGGATAGAAGCTCGTAGATCGTGCAACCGAGCGCATAAATATCTGTGCGACCGTCGAGCGCCGTGATACCTGCGCCCTCGCCGAACCACTGTTCGGGCGACATATAGAAGGGCGTGCCGATTGGCGTGCCGAACTGCGTGAGCTTGATGGAGGCTTCGCCGCCGCGCTGGTTGCCTCTGAGCTTGACTATGCCGAAGTCCGCAATCTTGATCGTGCGCAGGACTTTTCCGGTGATGGTCGTCTCTTCGGCCATAAGTATATTGTCGGGCTTGATGTCGCGGTGAATGATGCCGCGCTCGTGTGCGGCTTGCAGCGCGCCGCAGACAGCCGTCGCAATCTCCATCACTTCGTCCAGCGTCAATCGCCCGCGCTCGCGCAAATCTTCGCGCAGGTTCCCACCCGCAATCATCTCCATCACCATGTAGGTCAACCCCGGCGTAGAGCGATCAACGTCGTAGATGGTGACGGCATGTTGATGGCGCAGCTTCCTGAGGGCGCGTGCTTCGCGTATGAAGCGTTCCGAGAGTTGTTGATTATCGGGTGGGCCGAGCATGACCTTGATGGCTACGTCGTCAAGGTCTCGGTGGCGCGCACGGTAGACAGCGCCCATAGCGCCTTTGCCGATTAAGTGTGTGAGCGTGTATTTTGCGCCGAGAGCTGCCTGCAAGCGTGTCGCAACTTCATCATCGGCGAGCGCCCGCCCGTCATCCGGGCAAAAGGCGTGCTCGTCCGTGATAATGAGATTGCAATTTTCGCAACGCTTCATAGTGGCGGCCACAGACGGGGCGAGTCGTCCGAAAGGGAGAATAAATTAGGGGAGACCAAACGTGCGAGGTTGATGCTTGCCCCGAAATTTTAGCTTTCAACAGTCCCGCACGCCCGGAATTCGCTGTCCGGGCTATTATAGTTTGTATGCGCGCTATAGTTGAAGACCTGAAGCGGTTCTAACACGACGAAAGAAAGCGTGTCAACGACGCACTTCTACGGCGGCGCACACAACCAGCCCGCAGCTTGACGCAAACCGCCCACGCCATTTGCCGCGTATATCGGATGCAAACTCATTACGGGGTGAAAGCTTGATAAGGCAAAAGGGAAGAGGGGTTGAATCCTTCTTCCCTTTTGCCTTTTACCTTTTTGTCTTCTTCTATCGTCTTGGGTAGAGCGGGCTTGTTTTGTATAGGCGGCGCACACCCGTGGGAATAGCGTTTTCGCCTTGTATCATGACCTGCTCTTCGTTGCTGTTCGTCGAGCTGGGATCTATCAGGTTCGATGCCCAGATTGCTTCATTGTCGAAGCACCAGTCGCTGACCATCACGCCATCGCTCACCATCACACCGTCACTTACCATGACGCCGTCACTAACCATAACTCCGTCGCTCACCATCACACCGTCGCTGACCATCACGCCATCGCTGACCATCACGCCATCGCTGACCATGACGCCGTCACTGACCATCACGCCTTCTGTGAAAATGAGATTAGTTCCAGAGGCTGATAAGCCGTCAGTGAACATGTAAGTCCCGTTCGCCTTCTGGTATCCGTCTGCCAGCACAAAGCCGCTGGTCAACGTATCTCCGTTTGGCAGCTTGTAGGCGTTCGTCAACTTCATGCGATTCGTGAACGCGATGCCTTCGACCCAGACCAGGCCATTATTGAGCGGCATGCTCTCGCCCGCTATGGACGAGGTGACGCCGGATGTTTGATAGGTCAGGTTTCGATTCGTGATCAGATTTTCACCGGGCTTGGCGTGATTGGCATCCTGCCGAATCGCACGGGCGATTGAGACGGCGGCGCTCGTGTTCATCTCTCCTGCGCCCTCAGTGATGACGCGCTCAAAGGTGGTCATCTGTCCGGTTTGAATCATGTACTCATAAGTGGGCAGGCGCTGCGCAGTGCGCATCAGAACCGCTTTGATCATCTTGGGCGTGAGAGACGGATTGGCTTCGAGCATCAGGGCTGCTGTGCCCGCGACTGCGGGCGCTGCGAAAGATGTTCCGCTCAGGATTTGATAGGTGCCGGTGGCCTTCGGCGTGTTCGTGCTGGTGTCGCCGGAAATCAAGCCGCCGATGAGACCGCCGCCGCCGGTTGACGAATAAGAGTAAGTCGCTGTCGGAGAGGAGACGGCGGTTTCGGCTGCGCCTATGCGATTGCCCGGAGCGACCAGGTCGGGTTTAGCCAGCCCGTCAACAAGCGTCGGCCCGCGAGAGGAATAGGAAGCAACTGCATCGTCCGAGCGCTGGTTGGTTTGCAGCGTGTTGACGGCTCCGACCGTTATAACTTTCGGTGAATTTGCTGGCGAGAGAATGCCGCCGTAGATGGTGCGGCCATTTGAATCTTTGCCCCAGTTACCGGCGGCCACGACGACCACTATGCCCGCATCAACGGCGCGTCCCACCGCCTGGCACAAAGGGTCTGTGCGGTAGCTCTGCGTGATGTTTGTTCCGAGCGACAGGTTCATCACGCGAATGTTGTAGGTGGATTTGTTCTGGATGACCCAGTCAATTCCGGCAATGGTACTTGAGACCTTGCCCGTGCCCTGCGAGTTCAACACGCGCACGTCAATGATGTTCGCGTTCGTGGCGATGCCGCCGTAAGTCGGAGAGCCTGGATTCTTCGCTGCGTAATCTTCGCTCGATTGCCCCGTGCCAGCCGCGACGCCCGCCGTGTGCGTGCCGTGGCCGTAACTGTCTTTGCCGTCGGTCTCGCCCGTGAAGTCAACGCGCTTCTTGATGCGGTCGTAAGTCGAAAGATAAGTTTGAGACAGTAGACCCGTGCTGAGCAGGCCGCTGGATTGTTTCTTCTCGTAGCCGACGAACTCCGCAGCATCCGGCGGGGTAATGCCGCTGTCCAAGATGGCTATGCCAACCTTGTTTCCGCCTCCGCTCGAAGCCAACGCGTCATTGTTTGCGGGCAGGACTTTGTTTGCGCCCGTAGTGATTTCCAGATGGCTGGTGTTCTCGGTCGAAGCGAGCGAGCGCACATCTTGATCCTGCGACATCCAGGAGATTTCATCGCGCGCCGATAGCTCGGATAATTTCTCGACCGGCACATCGGCGACTATCATGCCGAGTTCGTCCATCTGCCCTTTAACGCTTGCGCCCGCATCCTGTAGCAGCGTGCGTGCTCTGTCCGCGCCTGCGCCGCTTTGAACATCAAGGATGACGCGTGTACGCTCTCCGCTTCCCGGTCTGGACTGCTCCGAGCGCAGTTTCAATGCGTCCGTCATCTTTCTAAGAAGACGACTCTTGGGGCGCTGCGTCTGCGCCCGTGCAGAGGGCATCAAGGTTCCTGCCAATGGGGTCAAGAGAGACAGGATTAAAAGAGAAACAAGGGGGAATCTACGCATTTAAGATAGTGCTCCTCACGGATTACAAAAACTACAGTTGGTGCCGTGCGTGTCTTCGGTCGGGGAAACGGCACAAATCACTTAACAAGATGCATGCCGCCGGGTGATGGAGGGTTAAATCGTTGAATCTATTAGAATAGTAAAGGCTGCGTTGAAGGGCGGCTTATCTATTTGACAGAAAAGCTGTCACGGCTCTCGGTCAGAAAGAGAACGCAGCATTTTTGCCTTTCGCCTTTCTTCGTCAAGCGGCTTCATTGTAGAATCACGGTCGAGCTACTTTTCGGTTTGTTGAATGTATTTGGGAAGATAATGCCGCGCCCTTTCGGTGTGCATGGCGTCCGGCGTAGGGCTAGGTTTGTCTCTTCTCTCTTTATGCGCGAGCACCACGCCGGGGATTAATAAGAAGATTTTGTCAGACCAGAGCACGAGTTCACACGGGGAGCGACCGAGCGTGTGCCGCAATTGCAGCGCAATCGTCGGCGCAGGCGAGACCGTTTGCCCGCAATGCAGCTCGCCACTGGCTCAGGCCGAGGGCAAGGTGGAAGCGCGCCGCTCTATTTATGACCGTAAAGCGCAGGGCTTCATGCTCGACGTGTTGAAGCGTCCCTACAAATTCACGATTCTATTTCTAGTCGCCAATATATTCGTCTTCCTGCTCATGTGGAGTTCGAGCGGGCTTCAGTCAAGCGCTCTTGTAGCTTTCCCCAGCTCTGTGCTCGACGCATACGGAGCGAAGCTCAACTATTTAATTGATGGAAAGCCACACCAGTGGTGGCGCTTTGTGACGCCGATTTTCATTCACGTCAACCTGCCACACATACTCATTAACATGTGGAGCCTCTGGGTCGTAGGCCCGTATGTTGAAAAGCTCTATGGCTCTGCAAAGTTTGTCTTCTTCTGGGTGCTGACGGGCGTGGCCGGAGTCGTCGCAAGTTATCTGACCGTTCGCCCAGAGATGCACGTCAACTCCGTCGGTCGCTTTCTCTTCAAGACGATGGATAATCCTTCTGCCGGAGCTTCCGGCGCTCTCTTCGGACTGGTCGGCGTGCTCTTCGTCTTCGGCATAAAGTTTCGCCATGAGCTGCCCGATGGATTCAAGCGCGCCTTCGGCACAGGGCTGCTGCCTATGATCCTGATGAATCTTTTCATAGGCTTTCTGGGGCGCGGCTTCATAGACAACGCGGCGCACCTTGGCGGCTTCGCTGCGGGCGCGCTCACAGCGCTTTTTGTTGGCTACAAACGACCGGGCGAGCGCGGTACGGTTGCAATCATCTGGCACATTCTTCAACTGGCCGCGCTCGTGCTCGTCGCCTTGAGCTTCCTGATGGTGGCGCGAAATTTTCCAGGCAGGCAAAGCTTGAATGTTTCCGGCAGACAAGCCTACATAGAAGCTATCAACCAGGGACAGAGAGCTTTAATCACTGCCATGACTGAAGGAGATGCGAGCGCCATCGATGCTGCGACGAAAGCTCTGGACAACGCGCCGCATCTGGATGACGAGGCCACTGCAATCGTAAACGGAATGAAGCCCATGCTGGAGAGCGCGCGCAATTACACCCGGATGACGCCCGGCAAAGAGCGCGAAAGTGAAGCAAACAAGATTGAAGCGGATTACGAGTCGTGGAAGGAGCGGCGCGACCGCTGGGTTAAAGAGAACGGCGACAAGTACGGCATTGAGTTTACACCTCTGGAAGATAGCCAAGACAATACGGACAAAAAGTAGCTCGAAAAGTTTAAGAATAATCGCTCGACTAAAAAGTTAGGAGAAAAGAGTAGAGATGGATATTAAGAAAGTAGGTGTGCTCGGCTGCGGCCTGATGGGATCGGGCATTGCGCAGACGGCGGCCACCGCAGGTTTCGATGTAGTGGTGCGCGAAGTCTCGGACGAGCTTTGCGAGAGAGGCTTCGGCGGCATTGATAAATCGCTCGCACGCTTCGCGGAGAAGGGAACTATAACCGCCGAACAGCAGCAGGAGATTCGTGGTCGCCTGAGTGGCACAACCCGGTTGCAAGACCTCTCCGACTGCGACATTATCATCGAAGCCATCATAGAAAATCTGGACATCAAGCGCGACACTTACAGGCAACTGGACGAGTTCTGTAAGCCGGAGACCATCCTGGCCTCGAACACGTCTTCGCTTTCAATCACGGAGATGATGACGGCCACGCGGCCTGAACGACAGCGCCGCTTCATAGGCATGCATTTCTTCAACCCCGTTCCCCTGATGAAGCTCGTCGAAGTCGTCCGCACCATCCTGACCGACGCAGAGGTTTACGAGCGCGCCGTAGAGTTTGGCCGCCAGCTTGGCAAAGTCCCTGTGCGTACGAGCGACAAGACGGGTTTTATAGTCAACCGCCTGCTCGTGCCCTACATGCTCGACGCCGTGCGCGCACTGGAAGAGGGCGTAGGCTCAATCGTTGATATTGATAATGCCATGAAGCTTGGGTGCGGTTATCCTATGGGGCCGTTCACGCTGGGCGACTTCGTGGGACTGGATACGACCTACTACATAGCCGAGATTATGTTCAACGAGTTTCGCGAAAAGCGTTTTGCCCCGCCGCCGCTTCTCAAACGAATGGTGCTCGCTGGCCTCTACGGGCGCAAAACGGGGCGCGGCTTCTACGACTACAAAGACCCCAAGAACCCTACGCCAATGAAACTGCTATAAGTCTATAGAGTCTGGAGAGTCTCGGAGAGTCTAGAGAGTGAAAAGAAAATCCAGTTGACTCTCTGGACTCTCTAGACTCTCCAGACTCTATAGACTCTTTCCCATGTCCATTATTTATGAAGCACGCGATTTCGTAGCTCTTGTCCGGCTTAACAGGCCGGAGAAGATGAATGCGCTGTCGGGCGAAATGCTGGACGAGCTGCGCGGGGTGTTCGAGCAAATCAAGCGCGAGAGCAAGATGCGCGCGGTTATCCTGACGGGCGCGGGCGAGCGAGCCTTCAGCGCTGGCACGGACATAGGGGAGTTGCGGCAACTCGATAGAGAGGGCGCGCGGCGCGCATCATTGCGCGGGCAAGAGGTGTGCGAGCTTATAGAAGATTGCGCTGTGCCTGTCATCGCTGCCGTGAATGGTGTGGCGGCGGGCGGAGGCTGCGAGCTTGCGCTCTGCTGTCACATTCGCCTCGCTTCAGAGAATGCAGAGTTCAGTCTGCCCGAAACCGAGCTTGGCATGATTCCGGCGTATGGAGGAACGCAGCGCGCCCCACGCGCCCTCGGCATGAGCCGCGCTCTTGAAATGCTGCTCACAGGCCAGCCGCTTTCGGCCAAAGATGCCTTGCGCTACGGCTTAGTCAATCGCGTCGTAGAGCCTTCGCGTCTTCTGACGGAAGCGGAAGCTCTTGCCAGCACCATCTCTGAGCTTGCGCCCCTTGCCATACGCGCCTGTCTGGAAGCCGTCACGCGCGGGATTGATCTTCCTCTTGAACAGGGATTAGAGCTGGAAGCCGAATTGTTCAGTCGCCTTTTCTACACGGAGGACGTGCGCGAAGGCACACGCGCCTTTCTGGAAAAACGCCCGCCCGTCTTCAAAGGCAGATAGATTTGCTTCCTCCGTGTCGGCGGGCGTAGAATCAATCAACACTTGCGCCTCCTTAACCACGGAGATGCTGATATGAATGAAGATTCTACAAAGAAACTCAGCGACCAGCCGAACGGCAGGTTCGATGAGCTTTTCCAGATGGTACAAGCAATCCGCTCGGAACTCGCCGAGTTGAAGCAGACTGTTGATGCTCGCCTTTACGACACGCGCCCTGTCTGGGAGAAAGTACAGGCCGACATCACACAGCTTCAGGAAGGACAAAAGAGCATGTCGGCAAGTCAGCAGCGCTTTGAAGAGAGACTTGAAGCGTTGCGTGATGATGTGCGTACGGGCTTTCGTGATCTGAAGCGGCAGTTCAGCGTCCTGAATGATACCTTTCTGGAAGTGCGCGCGGATTATAAGGATTTGGACAAGCGCGTGTACCAGTTAGAGAGCCAGCGCACCTGAAGCCAAAGGCTTCAGAGCGGTCAGGCTACAAACTTTTGAAAATCAGAGCGCCGGTCAATGAGTTGTATCTGATTGCTCATCTGATAATTGCATTCCCGCACACATTATTCCTCCTTCTCTTTTCATCCCTACTTGTCACTCGCGCCTCGCTTCACCTATACTGCCAACGCTTTCACAAATCGCTCGATTGAAAATTTTGGAGAGAAACTTTAGTTGCAGCCTGTCATTCATCAAGGACGCTTAAGTGCCGAAGGGTTTCGCTTCGCCGTCGTTGCCAGCCGCTGGAATAATTTTCTGACGGCGCGGCTCGTCGAAGGTGCGCTCGATGCTCTTGAGCGTCTGGGTGCGGATGAAAAGGCTGTAGAGGTCTTCAAAGTTCCGGGGTCATGGGAGATTCCGCTCATGGCTCACAAGCTTGCGGCTTCGGGTCGCTGGGACGCTGTGGTCTGCCTGGGCACGATCATACGCGGCGACACGCCGCACTTCGATTACGTCGCGGCGGAAGCGGCCAAGGGAATTGCGCACGCCGGAATGGAGACGGGCGTACCCGTACTTTTCGGCATCGTCACGGCAGACACGCTCGAACAGGCCATTGACCGGGCGGGTGTGAAAGCGGGCAACAAGGGGTTCGAAGCCGCCATGTCGGCTGTCGAGTTAGCTAATCTTTACAAAGAAGTAAAAAGTAAGCAGTGAGCAGTGAGCAGTCATTACATTTTCACTGCTCACTGCTCACTGTTTACTGCTCACTGAGGTTTTATGGGGTCGAGGCGTAAGGCGCGTGAAAGCGCCTTGCAAATGCTCTTTGCGGCGGATGTTTCCAAGACGCGCGTGGACGAACTTGTGCGTTCCTACTGGTCTGAGCTGGGCGACGCAGATGTGACTCCCGCCGCACAGGAATTCGCAACGCGACTGGCGACGGGGACGCTCAGTAGGCTCGAAGCTCTGGACGAACGCATACGCTCGCGCGCAGAGCACTGGCGCATCTCGCGCATGGCGATTGTAGACCGCAACATTCTGCGGCTCGCCGTCTACGAGTTCCTGCATGAGCCTACGCCGCGCACGGTCGCCATCAACGAAGCGCTTGAGATTGCTCGACGCTTTTCCACCTACGAGGCGACGCAGTTCATCAACGGAATCCTGGACGCCATCAAGCGCGATCTGGATGAAGAACAGCCACAGCAGAGCGTAAACTCGCTGGATGCTGAAGAACAAGGCGGGGACGAACAGTCGGCTTTAGCTTAACCCTCCCACACGACGAGCAGGTTATTCACAACTCTAATTGAAAGGAACGAGCGCGTGCTTTCAACCCGACTGGAGGCGTACGCTCGTGCGGATTTTTTTTGAGTCTTCATCGTGTATGCGGGTGATTTGTGTGCTCCTGAGGAAGACTCTTCTATTATCCGGAAACAGAAAATGAAGCGCATACTCGTGGCCGACGATTCAATGGCAACGCGCGCATTAGTTGCGGCGGCGCTCGCCGAGCTTAAAAATATTCAGGTCGAGCGCGTCTCGACCGGCATCGAAGCCATCAAGCTTCTGAGCACGACCGCGATTGACTTGGTGCTCACGGACATTCACATGCCTGAGATAAACGGGCTTGAGCTGGTACGCTTCATCAAGTCTGACCAGCGGTTGCGCTCCATCCCGGTCATAGTCATCTCGACCGAAGCGGCGGAAGATGATCGCCGTCGCGCCCTCAGCCTCGGCGCGGACGATTATCTTCCCAAACCCTTCACCGCTCCACAGCTACAGCACACCATCAATAAACACCTCGTAAATCGTTAATCGTCAACCGTGAATCGCCAGTAGAGAAAAACAGTTTCTACTATTCATGATTTACGATTAGCGATTTACGAGTTACGATTCAAATTATGGACGAGCAACTGCTGCGCGAGTTTCTGGCCGAAGCAGAGGATTTGATAGAGCTACTCGCGGGCGACATTCAAGCCCTGCGCACTCGCCGCCACGAAGGGCGTGCGCGGCGCGAGCTTATCGCGCGCATCTTCCGGCATGTGCATACCATCAAAGGCTCTGCCGCCGCTGTTGGATTAAGCGCGATGGCAGAGCTTGCGCACGAGTTCGAGAATCTTTTGGAAGGCGTTCGACTGGGGCGCATACGCGTTGAAGATTCAGTGCTGGATGCCTTTGACGAAGCGGCCAGTGCGTTGGAGCAAACCCTGAGCGCCGCCGTGCGCAATGTAGACCCTGCCGTCTCTTCAACTTTAACGGAACGCTTGCGGCGGCTTGCGAGTCATGCCGATGCGGATAACGGGGCGAGCGCTCAAGAAGACTTGATGGCGGCGCTGCCCGAAGAGATGGCGCGCTCCCTCAGCGAGTATGAAGCGCATCGCCTGCGCGAGGCCGCGAGCGAAGGCGCGCATCTCTTCCTTATCAGCGTTAGCTTTGACCTGCTGACCTTTGACGAGCGCTTCCGCGATCTTTCGGACGCGCTCTCGGCGGACGGCGAAATCGTCTCGACTATGCCGGGCATGGAAGCTTCGGCACCCGATCAGATTAGCTTCCGCCTTCTTTACGCCACAGACGCAAGCTTAAATGATGTGGCCGCGCGCGTAGAGATGTTCGGCGGGAGCGCACCGCTTGAGCTGACATCACAGAAAAGCTCAGAGGCGAAAGAGAGCGCACCTGAACTGGCTATGCCGGAAGCTTTTACGCCCGTCGAGCTTCCGCACGCAATCGCTTCGCTTTCAACACTCGTGCGTGTTGAATTGAGCGAGCTGGACGAGATGGTCTCAGCCGCGCACGAGCTTTTGACCGACACCATCAGTACGCTTGATCTGGCGCTCGCAGCCGACTTGCAGCGCACAGAAAGAACCGAGCTGGAGATTCGCGCCGCGCGTATACGCCGACGCTTCGTAGAGCTTGAAGAGCGCCTGATAGAGATGCGTATGGTTCCGGTAGCTACGACTCTAACGCGCGCCGTGCGTGTGGGCGCGGCCAGCGCGCGTGCCGTCGGCAAAGAGGTAGAGTTTGAGATGGCGGGTGGGGAAGTGCGGCTTGATAAGTCGCTCGCCGATACGGTCGGCGACCCGCTTCTACATCTTCTGCGCAATGCTGTGGGTCACGGCATAGAGCCTGTTGAAGAACGCCTCCGGCAGGGTAAGCCACGCGAAGGGCACGTGCGATTGGAGGCGCTTTCGGAAGGAAGCCGTGTTCGCCTGCGTATCACCGATGACGGGCGAGGCATCGATCCGGAGCGCGTGCGGCGTGCTGCAATTGAGCGCGGAATAATTGAACCCGAACGAGAGTTGACCAGACAGCAATCCTTGCGCCTCATCTTTCGTCCGGGCTTCTCTACAGCCGGTGCTGTATCAAGCATGAGCGGGCGCGGCGTAGGGCTTGACGTTGTCGAGAGAGCTGTAGAGCAGGTCGGCGGCGAGCTTCGCGTAGAGAGCGAGCAAGGTAGGGGCACGACATTCGAGCTTATCCTGCCGACGACGCTGGCGCTCGTGCCCGCGCTGGTCGTGCATTCCGCAGGCTTCCGCTACTGCGTAGACGCAAGCCACATTACAGAAGCCGGTTTCATTCAACCGCAGGAGATAGAGCGTATGGGCGATGCGCGCGTGATGCGCTGGCGCGGCTCGATTGTGCCGCTCTTTTCCATGCGGCAGTTGCTCTCACAGTCTGAGGCTGAAGCGTCCGGCGACGAGAGAGTGCATGTCATCGTCTCGCACATCGCCGGAGAGAGCGGCGCACGCGCGGACGGCGAGCAGGAAGCCAGACGCGCCGCCATCATCGTTGACGGCTGGGAAGGACACCGCGAAGTTCTTGTGCGCGGCCTCGGACGCCATGCCTCGCGCTGGCGCGGCATCAGCGGCGCAACCGAGCTACAGGACGGCACGGTCGCGCTCATACTAGACCTACCGCGCCTCGTCGAGATGGCGCTATAAAGCAAGGGATGAGGGCGGAGGGATGAGGGATGAAAAGGAACGAAGAGATTGATTCATCGGTTCATTGATTCAATGAAACAATGAGTCAATGTGTCAATTCTTCATCCCTCATCCCTTATTTTCATCCTTTGATTCGCCTGGCTTCCATGTAAGCATCGGGCTGCATCAAAGGCATGTGGTTACACTGTTGAGGCGAGGAGAGTTGAAGATGAAAGAGAATGGCAGACGATGCGAGAAAAAGATTTGCGCAAGAGGAACCAGTCAAATGCTTGGCTCGCGCATCGCAGCAGTTGCGTGTGCTTTATTCCTGCTCATCGCTTCTTCTTTCGCGCAGAGTGATTCACAGAGCAAAACAACTCCGGGCACTTTTCCGTCCACTTCAGCTTCAACTACGCCGCGCGCCTATCCGAAAGAGATTCGCGGCTACAAGCTTGCGCGTGCGAAGGTAGAGATTAAGAAGAGCACGGGCGCGAAGAAGGGCGACGATGAACAGGTGGCCTCCGATTCGGATGCGCTCATTCAATTCGGAGAAGCACGCGTCGTGAGCACTACGCCTCTGGGGCTAACGCTTGAAATCCCCGTCACGGTCGCAGCCGTCAAGCAGGGCGGGCGCGTTGACTTTCTAACCTTTGAAGACATGGTGGTCAACGGCATGCCCGTGACCATAGAAGACTACATGCATTCGTTTGAGCTGCCGAACAAAGAAGCGGTCTCTTTACCGCAACCCGTACGCCTTTTCATCAGCAGCCCGCGCGCGGTCGTGGGCGCGATCAACGATTTGAGCAACCCGCAGGAGACCTGGCCTGTCACGGGGCGTGTCTACGTCTTCGGACGCTTCAAAAAATTCATCTTCACAGCCAAGCGCGTCGTCCCCGTAGAGCTAAGCCTGACACTCCCCAATCCTCTGCGCAACCAGAAATCCGACCAGAAGTCGGATACGCTTTCCAACCCGGCTATAAAACAGTAAGAACGGGTGACGGGTGCCGGGTGTCAGGTGACGGTAAAAGAGAATCAAGCGCTCTTTCTTTTACCGGCACCCGCCACCCATCATTTCATCGGTGGTCGTCGCTTGTGCCAGTCGGTTGCTTGCTGGTATTTGTCTGCGATTTCTATGAGCAGCGGCTCGCCCCAGGCGGGGGCGACGAATTGAATGCCGGTCGGAAGATTGTTTTCTCCGAAGCCGTTGGGGATAGAGATGCCGGGGACTCCGACCAGATTGCTGGCAGCTATCGGCGAAGCGGCGTTGATGTTCGGATAAGCCTGCTCGAAAGTTTTGTCTACGGGATAAGCGACCGTCGCGCGTGAAGGCGCTGTGATGAGAGCGTATTTAGAAAACATCTCTTTCCATGCTCGCCGCATGGGAGCGCGCAGTCGCATCGCATGCAGGTAATCTACCGCCGTGACGAGCAGCCCGCTATATCCGCCGACGCGATCCTTCGGCGCTCTCAATTCCTGCACGCGTCCAGATTCTATCAGGTCACGAAATGCGCTCCCGCCTTCCGCATCGACAATCGTTCCGACCGCCGCGCCGTAAGGAAAATCCGGCAGCTTCACGTCCATCACTATCTCTACATCTGCGATGCGCTTTAGCACCTCAAGCGAGCGCAGGAAATTCTCACGGACTTCCGGCTGTGCCTTCTCATAAGAATCTTTCATGACGGCAACGCGTCGTTTCCCTGTTTTTGAATTTCGCCCGCTCGTGCCAAACGCGCCTTCATTACCAGGAAGCGGCTGGACGTTTGTGCCGTAAGGCCAGACCCATTGTTTCTGACCGCGCCCTTGAGCCTTAGACGGTAAACCCTCCTTCAGAAAATCTCTGGACGTTGGGTCAAGAGGGTCGTGCCCGGCAATAGCACTGAGCACAATGCCGCAATCTCGCGCGGTGCGGCACATAGGCCCCAGCTTATCCAGCGTCCAGCAGAGCGCCATCGCGCCGTGACGCGAGACCGCGCCGTAGGTCGGCCTTAAGCCCGACACGCCGCAGAAGGCCGACGGCGTGATAATTGAGCCTGAAGTTTCAGAGCCGATGCTGAAGGCTACGAGCGCGGAGGCAGTGGCCGCGCCCGGCCCCGAAGACGACCCGCCGCTCCAGTAATCCATATTCCAGGGCGTACGGCACGGGCCTGTCCATGAAGCGTCCGCCTGGTTGTAGCCCATGCCGCCCGCCAGTTCTATCATCGCCAGCTTCGCAATGAGAATCGCGCCCGCTTCACGAAGGCGGCGCACGACCGTCGCGTCCTGTTCGAACTGCTGCGTGCGATAAGGCTCTGCGCCCCACGTCGTCTTTGCGTTGTGTGTGGCGAGCAGGTCTTTGACGCCGTAAGGAATGCCGTGCAGAAGCCCTCTATAGCGCCCACGTGCTATCTCTCGCTCCGCCTCGCGCGCCTCCTTCAACGCAGAAGCGCGCATCACCTCGGCCACCGCGCCTAATCGCTGCCCGAACTTTTCCAGCCGGTCAAGATAACTCTCCGTCAACTCGACCGGCGAGATGCGCTTTGCGCGTAAATGGGCGGCCAGCTCTGTAATGGAAGAAAAGAGAATGTCTTCAGATAACATAAGAGAAGGAACGGGTGCCGGGTGTCAGGTGCCGGGTGCCGGTACGAAGAAAGACGACTGGATTTTCTTTTACCGAAACCCGGCACCTGACACCCGACCCCTGCTTTTCATTCTGTGCTGAAGACGAAATCCGGCTCGTCTTCATTCTGGAGCTTGACGGCGCGCAGGCGCTCGGCGGCCTGTACGTTGGCTTCCAAATCTTTTTTGACCTGCTCGAATTGTTCGGTCGTCAGTTGGTTGCCGAAGCGTGCGCGCGCAACCTCCATGTAAGCTTCTGCCACTGGCGAAGGCGTCTGTGCCTGCGCTGCGGGTTGCGGATTAGGGGGCGCAGCGGGTTCTTTCGTCAAGGTCTGCCTTTGCGCCTCGACCATCCTTGAAGCGAGCGGCGCGGCCACAATCGTCGTGGCGACAGCCTTCGTGAAGCGTCGTCTTGATGTGCGCGCAGATGATGTTGTTGACCCGCTCGATTGTTTCTTTGATTTCATACTTTGAATCTCTTCAATCCAATCTGATACTGAAGAAAAACTAACCACGAATCCACACGAAACGTCACGAAGAAGGAAGAAGAATCACTTCTGCTTGAGAAAGCTCAGCACTAAGCGGTTATATTCCTTCGGCTTCTCCATCACCAGATGGTGGCTCACATTCTTGATGATAATCTTTTTCGCGCCGGGGATTTTTTCTTCGTAAACCTGCGAATTGACCAGAATGCTCGGCGCATCCTTGTCGCCGACGATGATGAGGGTCGGCGCTTTTATCAACGAGAGTCTTTCGGCTGTCTGCTCTTTCGGCCAGTTCCAGACGAGCGTGGTCGGCGTCGGCCCCCACGTCTTGTAATTGTCCCTGAGCATAGCGCGCATGCGCTCTACATAAGCCGGATTGTTATCTTTGCCGGTCGCAAAGAAATCGTTCTCCATCCACGCGTCTATAGCCTTGTCTCTTCCTTCCGTCTCGGCAATTTTATAAACCGCACGCGCACGCTCGTTCCTGGGTACACTCCCGCCGCGCAAGCCCGGAGCCGTGAGAATCAGGCGCTCTACCATTTCAGGATGTTCGAGCGTGAAGTCTGCCGCAATCATGCTGCCGAGCGAAAGCCCCACGAGCGAGCATCGCTCCACCTTCAGGAATTTCAACAGCGCGAAGAGATCATCCACATGAGAGAACGCCCCGGTCGGATAGCCGGAGCGCCCGAAACCGCGCAGGTCGTAGCGTATCACCCTGTAGTGCTTTGCGAACTCCACGAACTGGTCGTCCCACAGACGGCTGTCCACCAGCCCGCCGTGTATGAGTACAAGTGTGCGCCCCTTTCCAGCTACTTCATAAAAGAGCCGCGTGCCGTTGACTTCCGCCAGCCCTGAAGTTTTTGATTGCTTTGCATAACTGAGGACGGAAAAGAGTGTGAGCTGCGCAAACAATAGCAAGACAATTGTGAGCCTGCGTTTCAAGGTTGAGTCCTTCTTCAAATTATCGCGGCCTGCTCTGATTTGGCGCTCCGTAGTGCGGCGGGAGCGAAACTTATTGTAAAACCGTTGGTAGCGTACAGCCAACGGGACGACGGATGCAATAAAAAGCTGAAGGTGATAGTCTATTAATTTCTAAGCAGAAAGATATTTTCGGCCTCTACGTCCCCTTGCTTGTGTTGGACGAAGAGAGGCAGAGGTGAGAGTCCAAGTGAGCGAACGTCAAAGCATCAATCTATCAGAGATTATCGCAGAGAATTTCGGAGCCAACGCAGAGTATGTAGAGGGCTTGCTGGGTCGCTTTCGCAGCAACCCGGAGTTGGTTGACGAAGCCTGGCGCGCATATTTCTCGGAGCTGCTGGGCGATGGGAGCGCAGGCGGCGCAAACGGCGAGGCTCAGAGAAGTGTACCTGCGAGCGCGCCGTCAACCGTCCCGGTCGCGCAGAGCGCGGCTTCGGCAGCGCCCGCCCCGCAAGCTGCGCCGCAGGCTGCGCCCCAGCCCGCACCCGCGCCGAAGCAGACCGCAGCTCTGCCGGAAGGCGCGGAGGTCGTGCCCATACGCGGCGGCGCGCTCAAGATAGTGGAGAACATGGAGACGAGCCTCACTGTTCCCACTGCGACTTCGCAGCGTCGCGTGCCCGTCAAGGTCTTGGATGAAAATCGTCGCATCATCAACAAGTATCTAGCCGAGACCGGACGCGGCAAAGCCTCTTACACACATCTCATCGCGTGGGCGCTCTGTTGCGCTCTCAAAGATTTTCCGCAGCTCAATGACGGCTTTGAAATCGCTGACGGACAGCCTGTGCGCGTTCGTCGCCCAGATGTCAACTTGGGGCTAGCCATTGACCTTCAGAAGAAGGACGGCACGCGCACACTGCTCGTCCCGAACATCAAGCGCGCAAACGCTATGCGCTTCTCGGAATTTTTAGAAGCCTACGACGATAAGGTAGCGCGTGCGCGTGCGGGCAAGCTGACGGTGGCGGATTTTCAGGGCACGACCATTTCGCTCACCAATCCCGGCACCATCGGAACGGTCGCTTCCACCCCGCGCCTGATGGCAGGGCAGAGCGTGATTATAGCCACGGGCGCGATTGAGTATCCGGCTGAGTATCAGGCGATGGCACCCGAAGCTCTATCACAACTCGGCATAGGCAAAGCCGTCAACATCAGCTCCACCTATGATCATCGCGTCATACAGGGCGCGGAATCGGGCGCGTTCCTTGCGCGCGTACACGCATTGATAATCGGCAAAGACCGTTTCTACGACGACATCTTCGCGGATTTAGGGATTGCAGTTCCGCCCCTCAGGTGGGCGGTTGACCGCAATCCCGCTTTGCTCGGCGGCGATTACGCGCGCGAGCAGACGGTGAAGCAGGCACGTGTGCTTGAGCTTATCAACGCTTACAGGGTGCGCGGCCATCTCATCGCAGACATCGACCCGCTTCATGCTATGCCGCTTCATTATCATCCGGAGCTTGATATAGAGACTTACGGCCTGACCATCTGGGACTTAGACCGCGAGTTCATAGCGGGCGGTCTTGGCGGGCACGAGACCGCAACCTTGCGCGAGACTCTGGACATACTACAGCGCGCATACTGCGGCAAGGTCGGCACCGAGTATCGCCACATACAGAGCAAGGAAGAGAAGAACTGGATACGCGACGAGATACGCAAGCAGTTCGTCTATCCTGAGCCGCTCTCGCCCGAAATCAAAAAACAGCTTCTGTGGAAATTAATCTCCGCCGAACAGCTCGAACGCTTCCTTCACACGAAGTTCCTTGGGCAGAAGAGATTTTCGATTGAAGGCATGGAGACCATCATCCCTCTGCTAGACCAGTTGGTCGAAGGCGCTGCGCGTCAGGGTGTCGAAGACATCACTATGGGCATGGCGCATCGCGGGCGCTTGAACGTGCTCGTCAACGTTATTGACGAGCGGATTATGGAACGCATCCTCGCTTCGTTTGAAGGAAGCATCCATCCGAATTTCCCTGCGGACGAGGGCGACGTGAAATACCATCAGGGAGCAAAGGGCGAACGTGTGACGGGGGACGGCAAGACCGTCAAACTTACGCTCTCTCCGAATCCGAGCCACCTAGAGTTCGTTGACCCCGTTGTAGAAGGAATGGTGCGCGCACGCCAGGACGCGGAAGAAGCCGAACGCGAAGAGGTCATTGATCGCTTTATGCCCGTCCTGCTTCATGGCGATGCTGCGTTCGCGGGGCAGGGCATAGTGATGGAGACGCTGAACCTTGCGGGACTCAAAGGCTACTCGACGGGCGGAACCATACACATCATCATCAACAACCAGATAGGCTTTACGACTTCGCCCGAAAAGGGACGCTCCACGATTTATTCTACAGACGTGGCGCGCATGACACAGCTTCCAATCTTTCACATCAACGGCGACGACCCGGAAGCTGCTTACCGCGTGCTTCAGATTGCGCTGGATTACCGGCAGGAGTTCAACAAGGATGTGGTGCTGGATGTAGTGGGCTTCCGCCGCCTTGGGCATAACGAAGGCGACGAGCCTAGTTATACACAGCCCCTCATGTATGCGCGTGTGAAGGCGCATCCGGGCGTGCGTGAAATCTACTCGCGCAAGCTCGTGCGCGAAGGCGTCATGGACGAAGCGGGCGTTAAGAGCTGGATAGAGGAGCGCGTACGGCGTTACGAAGAGGCGCTCTCGCGCGCCAAAGAGGCCGTCGCAAGCAAGGCTCCTATGACAGAGCTTCGCCCGCCCGTTCAGGAAGAAGACGGCTCAGAGGTTTTAGAGACGGGCGTGAGCCGGGAAACTATTCGCGCGGTCGCGCAGAAGATTTCGGTCGTGCCCGAAGGCTTCAACATCAATCCCAAGATGGTCGGACAGCTTGCCCGTCGCGCCAAGATGGGCGACGGCGAGTTGCCCGCCGACTGGGCTTTTGGCGAGGCCATTGCCTTCGGCTCGCTCGTCCTCGAAGGCACGCGCGCTCGATTGAGCGGGCAGGATTCCGGTCGCGGCACCTTCAGCCAGCGACACGCCGTGATGTACGACACGCAAACGGGGCGCGCCTGGACTCCGCTTGCGGAGCTTCGCAGTGATGAAAATCCAAAAGCCGGGTTCGATGTTTACGATAGTTCGCTCTCAGAGCAGGGCGTGCTCGGTTTCGAGTACGGCTATTCCGTAGAGGCAGCGGACGCGCTCGTGATGTGGGAAGCGCAGTTCGGCGACTTCGGTAACGGCGCGCAGGTCATCGTTGACCAGTACATAGCTGCCTCCGAGGATAAGTGGAATCAGAAGTCGCGCCTAACGATGCTGCTTCCTCATGGTTACGAAGGTCAGGGGCCGGAGCATTCCAGCGCACGTCTTGAGCGCTACCTTCAACTCTGCGCCGAAAACGATTTGCAGGTCTGCTATCCGACCACGCCCGCGCAGTACTTTCATCTACTGCGCCGTCAGGTCAAACAGGAGATGCGGCGACCGCTCGTCGTCATGACGCCGAAGAGCCTGCTGAGGCTGCCCGCCGCAACCTCCGCGATTGACGAGATGACGAGCGGCGGATTTCTCCCTGTGATTGGCGACGCGGAAATCGCAAACCGCAACGGGGTCGAGCGTATAGTGCTCTGTAGCGGCAAGGTCTATTACGACCTGAATCTGGGGCGAAAGAAATCGGACGACCGCCGCGTAGCGATTATTCGTCTGGAACAGTTCTACCCGTTTCCTGAGCGGCGGCTGCGCGAGATTTTCGAGAGCTTCCCCAATGCGACGCAACTCGTCTGGGCGCAGGAAGAGCCTAAGAACATGGGCGGCTGGACTTTCGTTGAGCCACGCTTGATGAACATGCTGCCCAGTTGCGAACGTCCCTACTATGTAGGCCGCGCTGCCTCGGCCAGCCCCGCCACAGGCTCCTACACCATTCACGAGCTTGAGCAGCGCCGCATCGTCGAGCAAGCCTTAGTCGAAGACATGCCCGCCATCTCCAAAGCCAGCACCGCGGAGAAGGCCGGACAGATAACCTCTTAAATGCAGAAGGCAGAGTGCAGAATGATGAATTAGAGACCGATTCTCTTCATTCATCATTCTGCACTCTGCCTTCTGCATTGCTTTCCGGCTATTGCCAAAAGCGACTCTCCTGAGACAATATAGCGGCAACGGGATTCTCTTCCTCCTTCTGGCAGGCTTACCCGCAATCCCGTTGTTGGTGCTGCCGTTGAATGTGCCCTGATGCATTAGCGCGTCCGCAACATCCGAACACAAGGTTAAGACTGAAAAGAACGTAGAGGTTTAGAATGTCTGCTCGAAGATGGTTTCTGTTTGTGTCGCTGTGCGCGCTCGCTCTGCTGCTGCTGATTGCGACCGCCTGTAAGAGTAGCAATGAGAACAGCCGCGTCTTTTCGGCAGCGCCCGCGCCCGTAGTTCAAGCTCAGAACGCAGAAAAGATTTCCATCGCGGCGGTCGGCGACATCATGCTCGGCTCCACGAATCCGCCGGATCGTGGGCTGCCCGTCGAAGACGGCGCGAAGATGCTGGTGGACGTTACGCCCGTGCTCTCTGCCGTAGACATAGCCTTCGGTAATCTCGAAGGGCCTATGCTGGACGGCGTCGGAAAGTCTTCAAAGTGCGGCCCCGGCTCTCGCCTTTGTTATGCGTTTCGCGTGCCGACACGCTACGGCAAATATCTCAAAGACGCTGGCTTCGATCTGCTGAGCCTGGCGAACAATCATGCTTCGGATTTCGGGCTTGAGGGAAGACAGAGCACAAAGCGCGTGCTTGACCAACTGGGCATCACGCACGCTGGCGGAGACCTCAACGACATCCCGTATCTCAACATCAAAGGTAAAAAAATCGCCGTCGTTGCCTTCGCCACCAACGAGGTTTCGTACAACCTCAATGACATCGCCACAGCGCGGCGCATCGTCGCAGAGGTGGCGAAGAAGGCCGACATCGTGATCGTCTCTTTCCACGGCGGCGCGGAAGGCGCGGCTGCACAGAATGTTCCGCGCGGCCCTGAGACATTCTTGGGAGCGCCGCGCGGCGACCTGCGCGCGTTCACGCACGCGGTCGTTGACGCCGGAGCTGATTTGGTCTTAGGTCATGGGCCGCACGTAGTGCGCGGCATGGAAATCTATCGCAATCGCCTGATTGCCTATTCTCTGGGCAACTTCGCTTTCTACAGCTTCCCCTTCAAAGGCCCGACCGCCATCTCGCTGATTCTCGAAGTCAATCTCGCTCCAGACGGAGCGTTCGCAAGCGGTGTGGTTCACCCGCTCGTACAGGAAGGGCAGAACGGCCCGCGCCTTGATAAAGCCGGAGCGATTCTCCCACTCCTCAGACAGCTCTCCACCACGGATTTCGGAGCAAGCGCCATTAAGGTCGGCACGGACGGAACACTCACCGCCCCCTGACAAAAAATCAAAAGCAGTCTGGTTCTTAGAAGCAGTGTTCAAAGTCCCGTCAGGGACGATTGATAATAGCCCAGTGCTTTAGCACTGGGAACAGAAGGCACAAAAAACAAAGAGTCCCGTAGGAACGATTGAAAGAAACATTCAGTCGTCCTTACGGGACTCTACTTTCATTACACGACTATGACCCAGCAATTTATTGCTGGGCTATTGTCAAATGCCCCTGACGGGACAACAGGGAAATCTGATTTTTCAAGCAGCATCCTTAATACCGATTGCTTCCTCCCTCTGTAATTCTGCTTTGCCAAATAAAGTACTTGACAATCCAGAGGTAGGTTGTATTATTCCGCGTATGGCACCCATCTACCAGCTTCGACCTCGAACGGCAGAGCAGCCCAAAGACGTGCCGCCTTCGCTGCAATCGCGTGCGATGGACAACCTTCGGTTCATACGTGAGACGATGGAACGCGCCGCTTCTTTCACGGCGGTGCCGGGATGGGGAGCGTTTTTCATGGGCGTGACGGCGCTCGTTGCTTCCATTATCGCCGCGCAGCAGTCTTACAGCAGGCCGTGGTTGGAAATATGGCTGGTCGAAGCTCTCGTCGCGTTGCTTATAGGCGGCTGGGCTATGGATAGAAAGGCGCGCAGGCAGGAAACATCGCTTCTGTCCGGCCCCTCCAGAAAGTTCATACTTGGTTTGACGCCGCCGCTACTGGTCGGCGCTCTGCTGACGTTTGTCTTCTACAGGGCTGGCATGATGAGAGACGTGCCGGGCATGTGGCTGCTGCTGTACGGCACTGGTGTCGTCACGGGCGGCGCTTTCTCAGTACGCATCGTTCCCATCATGGGACTCTCTTTTATGATTCTGGGTGCGATTGCCTTTTTCAGTCCTGCTTCGTGGGCGAACTACTACATGGCTGCGGGCTTCGGCCTGCTTAATATCATTTTCGGTATCATCATTGCACGGAGGCACGGTGGCTAAAGGTAACGCCCTTTTGAAAGAGCGCGGGCGAAAGTCTCGCGCAGAGGATGGTAGAGCGCGCCTGAGCGGCGTACGCGGGACAAAGGCTGCCGAAGAAGAGCTGCCGGAGTTGGTGGATCGCCTGATACACGAGCGTCTGCGCCTGGGCATCGTCAGCGCCCTGGCCGCCAACTCATCTCTCACTTTTAACGAACTAAAAGAATTGATGCAGACCACGGACGGCAACCTGAGCGTGCATGCCAGAAAGCTTGAGGATGCAGAGTACATCACCTGCACTAAATCTTTCGAGGGGCGCACGCCTAAAACCGAGTATAAGCTGACGACTTCCGGTAGACGCGCGCTCGAACGCTATCTCAATCACATGGAAGCGCTGATTAAAGCGATGCGTGATCGTTAAAAGTAGGGACGCGCTTTTTTTTGCACGGCGGCTTTGCGATGTAAAGCCCTTTACGGTAAGCGGAAACTCAGCCGGGAGGAGAAAAGGATTGATGAACACGAACGTTAATCTGGAAGCGGCTCTGGGTGTTCTGGGATTCCTTGGTGCTAGCGCCGTACTGCTCCTCATCTGCCTTATAGCCGCGCATGCGCTCTTCACGCGGAGAACTGCTCGCCTCAGACTGGCGCTGGTTGCAGCCATCGGCTGGGTTATAATTTATCTGGGGCTGATGCTGGTCTTTTCCTTCACCAGCCGCGAGAAGGCTCTGGCGCGCGGCGAAGAGAAGCATTTCTGTGAGATTGATTGTCATCTGGCTTATGCCGTGAACGATGTTCAGAGAACAAGGACTATTGGCCTGCCCACGAGTCAAGCGACTGCCAAAGGCATCTTTTATGTCGTGACCGTCAGAACGCGCTTCGATGAACAGACCATCGGAAAGGGAAGAGGCGACGCGACGCTCACGCCGAACAGCCGCGTCGTCACAGTCACGGACGCGCAGGGCAGAAGCTATAATCCTTCGCCTGAAGCAATGAAGGCGCTGGAGGTCTCTAAGTCAGGCGGGACGCCCATCTGGACGCCGCTCAGGCCGGGCGAATCATACACCACCACTTTCGTCTTCGATCTGCCGGAGAACATAGACAACCCCACGCTCCTGATTAGAGAAGGCGAGCTTGTCACGCATTTCGTCATAGGGCACGAGAATAGCCTGCTTCACAAGAAGGTTCTGTTTCGTCTGGACGAAACTCCGAAGCAGGTAGCCAGTAACAAGCTGAGCCGGACACTTGCGGGACGGGCGATGAACTTAGTTTCAGCGGTGCTGCGAAGACTTAAAGGCTACGACGATCATTGAAAGGGGTCGTTATGAAGGATAGGACGAGACGGGGCTTGGACATACTGCAAGCGGCGCTCATCTTGGGCGTGCTGGGCGATGCGCTTCTGAGAGCGACGCCGTGGGGATTGAATGTACTGTTGTGGGTAGTGGTGGCGCTTGCGGCAGGCTTAGCGCTTCTGGCTCGTTGGCGACGCAGTGCTTTAAGCAATGACTCCCGCCGGATAATTCTGCCGCTCATCTTCTTCGCAGCATGTTTCGTCTGGCGCGATTCGCCGACGCTGAAGCTGCTGGACGGGATAGTAATCCTGCTGGCGCTGTCGCTCGCAATCTTACGCACGCGTGCCGTGAGCCTGCGCCTTGCAAGCATAAAGGAGCACGCCGTTGCGATTTGTCTCGCTATTTTTGACGTGTCCCTCGGTATACCGACCGTTGTGCTGGGCGATGTCGAGTGGAAAGAGATTCCGCACACGCGCTGGTCTAGATACCTCTGGTCTGTAATGCGCGGGCTGCTCATAGCCGTTCCTCTGATACTGATTTTCGGCGGGCTTCTGATGGCGGCGGACGCAGTCTTTGAAGGTCTCATCAACAATGTCTTCAACATAGACGCAGAGATTATTTTCAGCCACATAGGGTTGACGATTCTTTTCGCGTGGGTCGCTGGAGGCTTCCTGCGCGGCGTGCTGGAAGAGCGCGACGCTGTGCTGGCGAACTCGGATGAAGCAGCGCTTCTTTCACTGAACCTCACGGCTGCGAATGCTGCGGATAAAACAGAGAAGGATGGGGCGGAGAAGAACGAGACAGAGAAGAGCGATTCTGAAAAGAGCGAAGCGCCGTTCTCGCACAGGCCGCTTTCTTTGAGCATCGTCGAGATAGGCGTCGTGCTGGGATTACTTGACCTGCTTTTTCTGGCATTCGTCACCGTGCAGATTCGTTATTTCTTCGGCGGAGCGGCGCTGGTGCAGGCGACGACCGGGTTGACTTACGCGGAATACGCGCGGCGCGGCTTCTTCGAGCTTGTCTGGGTGGCGGCGCTGGTGCTTCCACTGCTGCTCGCGGCGCACTGGCTCCTGCGCAAAGAAAATCCTGTGCATGAGCGCATCTTTCGCGTGCTCGCCGGAGCGCAGGTCGCGCTGCTCTTCGTCATCATGGCTTCGGCTGTCGAGCGCATTCGGCTCTACCAGAGGGAGTACGGCCTGACGGAGCAAAGGCTTTACACGATGGCTTTCATGGCGTGGCTCGGTGTGGTCTTCATCTGGTTCATGTGGACTGTGCTCAGAGGCTCGCGCGAGCGCTTCGCTTCGGGCGCTCTGGTCGCAATCTTCGTCATCGCGGGCTTGCTTCACGTAGTTAACCCGGATGATGTAATCGTGCGTGTGAACATCTCGCACGCCGAAAACTTGGGACGCGGCTTCGATGCTGCGTATGCCGTGGGCTTGAGTGCCGATGCTGTGCCCGCGCTGGTCGCGTCCCTGCCCGCTATGAGCCGTGACGCGCGCTATATTGTGGCCGATAGTCTTTTGAGACGCTGGCCTGTAGAGGGGCGCGCAGACTGGCGCACCTGGAACGTTGCGCGCAGCGAAGCGCAAGCGACGGTGCGTGCGAACGTCACGAGTTTACGCGCCGTCACGTACGCGCAGGTGGAAACGGAACCAACCGTGACGCCCAGTGTTGTGGTTGCAGATCGGAAATGAGGAGTGAGAGTGCAGAAGTTTGACGTTTGTATCATAGGGGCTGGACTCGGCGGGCTTCAGTGCGCGAAGCTCTTAGGCCGAAAGGGAGCGAGCGTGCTGCTGGTTGACCGCAAGCGCTCGCTTCAGGATTCAATTCATACGACGGGCATCTTCGTGCGCCGCACGCTTGAGGATTTCGACCTGCCGGAAGATTGTTTGGGGCCGCCCGTGCGTCACGTAGTGCTCTACAGCCCTCGCGGTCGCGCGCTGAAGCTGGAAAGTCCTCACGATGAATTCAGGGTCGGGCGCATGGGAGAGCTTTACCAGCGCTTTCTTGACGAAGCTATAGAAGCGGGCGTCGAGTGGTCGCCGCGCACGCGCTACGTTGGGTTCGAGGTTGAGAGCGATTCAAGCTCTATAGTTCATCTTGAGACGAACGGCCTGACCAGAAGCATAGAGGCTCGCTTCATTATCGGAGCGGACGGAGCACAGTCGCACGTCGCGCGCGACTTAGGTCTGGATGCGAATCAAGAGGGGATTGTGGGCGTGGAGGATGTCTTTCATAATGTGCCTGTGAATGGCCCGCCTAGCTTCCATTGTTTTCTTGACCCAAAACTCGCGCCCGGCTACATCGCCTGGGTGGTTGACGATGGAACTGAGACGCACATAGGCGTCGGAGGCTACGCAAAGCATTTCGATCCTGTGGCCGCGCTGGAAAAGTTTCGCCTGAGCTTGCAGGACACGATTGACTTGAGCCAGGCACGTCGCACGGAGCGTCGGGGGGGGCGCATTCCTGTGGGCGGTGTGCTGCGCCGCATAGGGAACACGCGCGGCCTTCTGGTAGGCGATGCAGCCGGAGCCGTCTCGCCTTTGACGGCGGGCGGTCTAGACCCCTGCATGCGTCTCTCCGGTCTGGCGGCAGATGTCATCACAAGATTTCTTTCGACCGGGGATGACGCAGAACTCGCGGCCTATTCAGGCGAAGGCTTTCGCTCGCGCTTCGTCTCGCGCATCTGGATGCGGCGAGCTATCAGCGGTATACGACAACCTCTCTTGCTGGAAGCCGGATGCGCCGTCCTGCGACTTCCAGTCTTCAAGCAACTGGCATGGCATGTCTTCTTCGGGCGCGGCTCGTTCCCCGATGTGGCAAAGCCGGACGCAGACAATCTGGCGGCGGAAAAAGCTTTAACTTATTAAGAAGCTCTGGTTCAAAGTCCCGTAGGGACGAAGCGATAATAGCCCAGCCATTTATGGCTGGGTCACAGAGCGAAAATAAAGATTGAGTCCCGTAGGGACGACTGAATAAATCTAGAAAGATTTCAGTCGTCCCTACGGGACTCAATCATTTTCTTCAACACGTATCCCCAGTGCTGAAGCACCGGGCTATTATCAAATGTCCCTACGGGACTGAAGATAGCGCAGAGAAGGTTGAATCAATATCTCTTGCGCTTTCTCTGCGTCTTCAGCGGTGAATCTTCTTCTCTCTTGCCGCAGTCATTCAGGTAGGGTTCTGATTTGATGATTTGTTGAGAAGCTGGTGGAGAAGATTTTTTAGTTGATCCGGGTCTTCTCCCAAATAGAAAATCCAGTCATTCCCGCCGACATTAACATTCGTCCCTTCTACGTCCTTGCCATACTTCTCAGCCATCACTGCGAGCGGTGTCAACCCGGCTAATTCCGCATGTTCACGAATGCGCCGACCGATGTTCAAGACAACTTCCGTCGGCTTGCCAATAAGGTTTATTAAAATCAGGTCGGCATTAACACGCCCGCCGCTAACCCTGCTGATTGCGTCTTCTTCGTCCAATGCCAACAGCACAAGGTAGCCATCGCGGATTAGATTGTGCCTCAGGATGGGGCGCGTTTCGTCGTCTTCCTCAATAAGTAAGATAGTGGGCTGTTCGTTGCTGGAGTGACGCATGGCTTCTCCTTGCTATGGTTCGGCTCGCGGGAAACGGTAATCTTACTATAGCCGGAGACAAAAAAATGTACGCCAGTGTACAGTTTATGTGCGCTAACGCACAGTACTCTCGGCTACAGTACTGTACAATCAGTACGTAAGCTAAAGAGCTATTCTGTTCATTAGAACAACTTACCTCTCGCCATCTGGATGGTATGGACTTCTCCTTGTGCCGATTGCTTGTTAACCAAGCCTCCCTGCTTTGAGAGAAGTTATGAATCAACCCCAAAACCCTCAGCATCTTATGGATAATCGCATTCTTACGGCGCTTCCCGCAGGTGAGTACGAGCGCCTGCTGCCGCATCTGGAAGAAGTGAGAATGAACTCTGGCGATACTATCTCGCGCCCCGGCGAGGAGATTAAACATGTCTATTTCCCGAAGCGCGGCATAATTTCTATCTGCGCGATGATGGAGGACGGCACACAGGTTGAAGTCGGGGTTATAGGCAACGAAGGGATGTTCGGTCTACCCATTCTTTTCAAGACCAGCACAGTGCCACTGCAAGCAATGGTGCAAATTCCGGACGGGGCTGTAAGAATGAGCGCCGAAGCGTTCATTCGGGAAGTCGAACAATGCGAACATCTTCGCAACCTGCTACTGCACTACGCGCAGGCATTCTTTATGCAGACGGCACAGACCGCCGCCTGCAATCGTCTGCACCCGATGGATGGGCGACTGGCGCGTTGGCTGCTCATGTGTCAAGACCGCACAAGGTCGGACGTATTGCAACTGACGCACGAGTTCATAGCCATTATGCTCGGAGTGCGTAGGGCGGGCGTCAGCACAGCCGCCGCCAAGCTTAGAGATGACAAGGTGATTGATTACCAGCGCGGTTTTATTCGTATCCTTGACCGAAAGGGACTGGAAGCTATTTCATGCGAATGTTATGGAGTAGTGAGGAAGGAATTCGACCGCCTGCTTGCCCCTGATGGGCACGCTTCATAAAAAACAGGTGAAATAAGTTTAGAGGCTGATGAAAAACTTCCTATGCACGGTAGCGTACATAACTTTCCTTGACTGCCACTCTTAATAGGCGTAGGGTGAAGTCCTTCTGGCAGGTAAAGCCTTTCTTTGGGAACAAGTGAGAGGCAGGCGCTAGAGCATCTAGACCGCTTAACTCATAGTTGGCGGTCTTTTTGCGTTTTGACCACAATGTAGCGTTAAGGGGGCAAAGCCGGGTATGTAGATAATCTGCCTTTAAGTTGGATTAGTCCTCTTTCCTCCATTCAAACCGGGACACTCATCCCTCTTGTCTTGTCCCGGCGAATAAGCTAAAAATTCAGGTCGGGTTAACAGCAAATTCAAGGCTGGTTGCTGGCGGGCGACAATCAAGCGGGGCGATCACATGGCTAAATTGAAAGACCGTATTAAAACAGCGCTCGACGAGAGCCGTATGCTCATCCTCGGCGCGCAGGTTTTGTTGGGCTTGCAATTCAAGTCTGCCCTGGAGAAGGGCTTTGAAAAACTGCCGCAGCATTCGCAGTATCTGAAACTGGGAGCGCTCTGTTTGATGCTCCTGGCAATCGCGCTTTTGATGGCACCGGGCGCATATCATCGTATTGTCGAAGACGGCGAAGACCACGAAGATGTCCACAGCTTCACCACGCGCGTGATGTGCTTTGCGCTCCTGCCCTTCGCTTTCGCCCTTGGAATTGATCTGTACGTCGCAACCGAAGGAGTAGCGGGCAGTGTGGCCGCTCTACTTGTAGGCACACTTGGCGGTCTGACGGCGCTCTTCTTCTGGTACGGGCTTGAGTTAATGCGAAGGTCACGGCGCAAGCCGGAGATAAGAGAGAAAAGGGCTATGAGTGAAGAGAATCAGGAGAAGGACGAAGGCACAAAGCTGAAAGATAAAATTGAGCAGGTGTTGACGGAATGCAGGGTAGTGCTGCCGGGCGCGCAGGCTCTGCTGGGCTTTCAATTCATCGCCATGATGATGGAAGGATTCGAGAAGCTGCCCACCTCTTCCAAATACATTCATCTGGTGAGCCTCTTTCTGGTAGCCTTGAGCGTCATTTTGCTGATGACGCCCGCGGCCTATCATCGTCTGGTGGAAAAGGGCGAGAATACGGAGCACTTTCATAGCTTTGCCAGCCGCATGTTGATAGCCTCTATGATACCGCTGGCGCTTGGCCTGTGCAGCGATTTCTACGTCGTGACGTTGAAGGTGACAGAATCGCGTGCAGTTGCGATACCGGGCGCTGCTTTCATGCTACTCTTCTTCTATGGACTCTGGTTTGGCTTTACGCTTTACAAGAGAAGTCAACACGAGCGTGGCGCGCAAGCGAGAGCGTCAAAGAGTAAAGAGAAACAGCTTGCTACTTGAGCTTGTTCAAAGAGGTACGCGCATCACAACTTAAAGCAGGCTCTACTTTCTACGTCCCTTTATGACTATCGAAAGAGCTTCCGGGCGCAATCTTGTGCGCGAATATCTAACGTACCTGCAAGTGGAAAAGGGCTTGGCAGGGAATTCTCTTCAAAGCTACAGGCGAGACCTTGTGCGTCTGGAAGACTGGGCTGCGCGTGCGGGCAAGCCTGTGGAAGAACTCGCGCGGCCTGATTTACGAGCCTGGATAGCCAGCCTATCGCGCGAAGGCTTAGCGCCAAGGTCTGTTTCACGCGCAACGAGCGCCGCGCGCGGCTTCTATCGCTTCCTCATGCTGGACGGCCACATCAAGCGCCACCCCGCAGAAGATTTGGACACTCCGCAGGCAGGCGCGCATCTTCCGCGCTTTCTCTCCGAAGACGAAATGGAAAGACTCCTAGCCACGCCCGACACTGTTACCGAAGAGGGCTTGCGTGATCGTGCCATACTGGAATTGATGTACGCGTCAGGGCTTCGTATCTCCGAGCTGGTCTCGCTCAAGCCGTCAGACGTTGACATGGACGCCGGACTACTTTCGTGCCACGGCAAGGGAAGCAAGGAGCGCCGGATTCCCATAGGCAGGAGCGCAAGCAGGTGGCTGGAGCTTTACCGCGCCGCTCGTGCGCACCGCACACGCACACACGACCCTAGACTCTTCGTCAACTCTCTCGGCGCACCGCTCACAAGACAGACGGTCTGGGTTTCTATAAAACGCATTGCCTCGCGCGCCGGGCTGGAAAACGTCTCGCCCCACACCCTGCGCCACAGCTTCGCCACTCATCTAATACAACACGGCGCAGACTCTCGCTCCGTTCAATCCCTCTTAGGCCACAGCGACATCTCCACCACCCAAATCTACACACACATGACAGACAGACACCTGCGCGCCACCTACAACCGCCACCACCCGCGCGCCCTTGCCACCGGGACGCAAGAGAGTGAATTGGAAGAAGAGTGAGTCGAATAACTCGCCTTTAGAAAAGTTATCTTCTAGACCTGGAAATCAAGACCAGTCCCAGAATCAGTACGGGGATGGCGACCCAGAAGGTTCCTGCATTGGCTACTCTTTTGAGATTTAAGATCGCCAGAACAAGAGCAGCGATGATGCACAACAGTCCCAGTATGCGTATGGTAGTCGGTGACATCTCTTATAGCCCTTCTGCTCAGCTTGTAGGACTTTAGCTGTTGCTTCTCAGGTGGTTTGCCGAGCGCGCAATTTCTACAGTTGCGGCACATGTGGAAATGCCTTCGGCTCGCCATTGTATCTCACAAGAGTCGAGCATTGCCAAAGAATTGTTATTAAAGATTTGCCGGGAAAGATGATAGGTCACAGCATATCTTACCCCTCTAAGGATTCAATGATTACCGCGTTGACGAAATCTGCAACTCGTCAAAAGGGGGCATTATGTTCTATATTTTTGTAGGCGGAGCCGGGGCGGTTCCATCGAACCTTTGAAGAGGCGTAGCCATCTTAGGTTACAGTTGAGTTTTATCATCAGGAGAGTAAAAGCTTGAACAGGAAGAAAGTCATAATAGTCGCGCTGGCCGTAATAATTGCGACGCTTGGAGTTGCGTTGCTCGTCGGCTCGGACAATAGCAAGGGGAAAGACTCTTTATTGCAGAAGCCTTTGATGAAGCCGCAGCGCACGGAACCGGCGCGTGTGCCCGCGTACGTGACAGATGGGAAGGTGATTGCGACCCTTGGGCCGACGCTTTCGCCTGAACAGTTCTTCGGTAAAGCGCGTGAGGCGTACCGGGTGGCGCAAGAGATTCCAGAGACGCTCGCGCAGCTTCCCTGCTACTGCTATTGTGATGAAGGCTTCGGCCACAAGAGCCTGCACACCTGCTACGAGTCGGATCATTCGGCGCACTGCGCCACCTGTATACAGGAAGCTCTCGTCGCGTACCGCCTGCAAAAAGAGGAAGGACTATCGCCCGCGCAGATACGCGAGCGCATCATAGCCGAGTTCGGGCCGAAGTAGTCTCAACTATTAATCACGACTGCGGCGCAGACGACGCGTAAAGAAAAAGAGGCTTGTTGTCAAAATACGCGTTGGTCAAAAACAGCGCGCAGTTAAAAATGAAAAGGACGCCCAAAAGGGGCGTTTTTACATTTTCAGAAGGTACACATCATTAGCGCTTCTTCTTTATCGCCTTGCAAATTCAACGGAAAAGTTATTTTGTGGAATTTTTACTCCTTAAAATTTCTGCCCATCAGCGGCTGTCGCTGTCTCACGCATTAGGGTTAGCGGAGAAAAATGCCTCACGCTTGTGGAGATAATCCCAATTAAATTGGAGACTTAAATCTTCGCCCTTTGTATCCAAACGCAGGTACTCTGAAAAAATAGGGTGAATTATGAATTCCCAACTTTTCATGTCGTCTTCATCAGTGCCGATAAACAGAGATGAACCTTCGTTGAAGTAAAATGCGTGTTCACAGTCGAGTCCAAAGTTCTCTTGCATTTCCTTAGTAGCTTTTACTCCTATAAACCCAATCTCGTAAAGAAATTGGATTTTCTCCATCATCTGTGACTCTTCCAAGCTGCTGGCGGCAAACTTAAAGTCCACGGTAGATAGAATATCTCTAACTTTCTCGAAAGAGATAACCGGCTTACTTTTTTTGAAACGCTGAACGATGTCCCGTATATTTACAACCGTAGAGCGAAATTCGTTTATGAACTCACTCTCAATTATTTGATGCGTAGTAGCCTTCACGCATTTCCGCACTATTTCAGTTGTTACTTCATACCCCCATCTTTTCATATCCTCGGAGAGCGCAAGTAATGCAGCGAAATAAACAAGAACCTCTCTAGGGCGCCAGAAGGTGTGACGTAAGATGTACATGAACAATGGCATAGTGTATGTCTTCCCGTTGTATTCAAATTCCAGGGTGTTCAGAATATGCTGAAACATCTTATGTCGGAGCACTACATCGAGCCTTTCTTTTGGGCTTCGATCTTTATCTTTACTTGTTTTTTTTATGCCTGCAAGAACCTGAAGGCGCTTACGCAATAGGATTGCAAGTTCGATACCTGACCAGTGAAGGGTGCACCATCTTTGCCAATGCCGATAACTATCACGTTCAACCCGAACGACCTCCATAAACCGATCTTTCGGTGCCGCAATGCAGAAATCCAAGGTGCTGTAGAAATAGTCTTGACCCCTACTGCGAGCTTGCATCGTAAGACTTAGAAGTGAGCGCAGCCAGTCAACCTCGAAGTGAGCACGCCGTCGCATCTTTTCCTCATCATAAGCTCGAATGCTGTCTAGCCTGAATCTATCGAAAGCGGTATCGAAGCCATCAAGCGTTATAAGAAATCGCTTATTAAAGGTTCGCAAGAGCATCCGGAAGCTATCCATAACTTCGGAACTAAACAAATGCGCAAGAAACCGCTCGCGATTAAAGCGGACTCCGATATCTACTAGAAATAAAGCGGGGTCAGAACGGGTGCCATCAATACAATCTTTAACGAAGCTCATTGTGCCGGTGAATGCGTAGTTGAAGAGGTCACCTGTTCTCCAGTGCGTTAATGGGGAATTCCCTTTCATGTTATTGATGAATTTCTCAATAGGTTCTACAAGGCGACTCTGGACACTATTCAGTAAACCATTTATTGAGAAGTTCAGGATAACATCCATTGCGGCCAACATGAGCAGTGCTTCCCACGTGAGTTCAAATGCACGATCTCGTGAGACCGCCGCATTCACGTCAGACCGAAACTGCTGATCGCTATAAAGACCGTACAAAGATTCTAAATTAAAATCGTCGGCGATTATTTCGATAATGCCTTGATATCTATCTGGCTGAGTTAATGGTAACACTTGTGTGAGAGTTGATTTTCCACTCCCTTTCCGGCCTATTACAAAGAAGGCTAATTGGCTTTCAATTCTGAAATAAGTAGATGTTTTGACGAGTATGGTATCGAGATAGTCACGACTGGCGAAGATGGGATCGTTGAAGCTTGCTTTTAGATCAACGAAAAGCCTGTCGTAATAGGAATTTGACAGTTTGATGAATGCCTGACTTTTAACAGCAGATTCGGCGTGAATCTGAGAGGCAAGGGACTGGATTGGGTGAGTAAAGGTATTTTGTATGGATTGTGGTATTACGAATTCACCATTAGGCTTGCGGCTAACACGGAGACCAGTTAAGTCGAGCTGTTTGAGCGTAAGTAGTTCATCTGGCGTCGAGTGAGCGTAACTCCCGCTAAATAGTATAGGGAGAATCTCGAAAGGAACTTTATTACTCTCCCATGCCGGGTCTTCTTTTCCGATCTTCTGATCAGTGTGCCGCGCCCAAATGCGGCGGAATTCTTCGTACACTCCGCCCTGACGTTCAACAACCTTTCTTTTATATGAAGGACTCAATAGAATGATAACGACATCCACTCTATCAAGCATTGCCATGAAGTCCTTGAAGTCCTCACCTGTGCTTAGGTGTTGATCGTATAGTAACTGTTCACCGCTTCCAAGGTGATCTTTAAGGGTATGGATAAGGTAATCAAGAGTGTCACGGTCGCTTCCCTCATGACAGTAGGAGATGAAGCACGTCTTAGCACTTTTTTCCAAGGTTGAGGTCTCCAGTATAGAAGATTCTGACAAGCTTGGGTGGCCTCAAATCCATAAGATTGTAAGAATGAACGTGAGGTCTCATCAGAAGAGATAGACTAAAAGCGAAGCCACAATATTCGCATAAATTATTTGTGTCAACAATAAACTGTATAACAGATAGAAATGATTAAGTTGGAAATACTGCCTATGCGAGGACTATTATCACCACCCGCAGCGAAACTCGATTATTTAAGGCATGGCACAATTCCTCAAAAGGTTCTTTTGAGGAATTATCAGGCTTTTACTTTCGACCCTTGATTCCTCTACGTCCAAACAAACTGTACCAGTATGTGGGTTGGTATAATCTGCCATGTTAAAGTTGGCACACTATAGGCACACAAAACAAGAAAGGGCAGCCGCTTGGCTGCCCTTAACTCTTTGATTTTAATGGTGCGCCCGGCAAGATTCGAACTTGCGACCTTCGGTTTCGTAGACCGACGCTCTATCCAACTGAGCTACGAGCGCGTGCCTTTATTCAGAGCGGAAAAGAGAATATAGGGGTTGAGTGCGCCGGGTGTCAAGCGAGCAGCGAGGGATGAAAAAGCTTGCTGCTGCTGCTCGTTTTAACGCGCGGTGTAGCCGGTCTTGGTGCGGGCGATCATGTCCGGGCGCGTCACTTCTACGCGTATGATGCGCCAGCTTCCGTCGCGTTTGCGGTCGCCGCCGGGCTGATAGGTCAGGCTGTAGAGCGAGCGCAGCTCTGCGGCGACCTCCGCGTAGAGTCGTCCCATATCTTCGAGCCGCTTGATCTCGCTAAGCCTGCCGCCGGTGCGGTCTGCGAGCACTTGAAGACGCACGCGCGCCGCCGTGTACATGGCTATCTGCTGCGGGTCTGGAAAGGGCAAAAGCTTTGCGTTGCCCGAAGGCAGCGCAAGCGGGTAGACCGTCACGCCCATGTTGTCTGCCGCGTTGAGCACGGAGTTTAGCTGAGCGCTCGCAGTCGGCTTGATAGAAGCTATGGCCGCTTCATTCGTGGTGGCGCTTGCAGATGCTTCACGATCCGCGCGCCGCATCTCGGTATCAAGTCCATCCGTCAGAACGATGATGGCTTTGCGCCGCTTGCCTTCGCCTGCGAGCTGCCGCATGGAAAAGCGCAGCGCGTTATAAAAGTTGGTCTGGCCTTTCCCCTGTGCCAGATCAATGGCTTCGGCAATCTTTCTGCGGTCGGAAGTGAACTTCTGAAGCATCTCGACCTTGTCGTTGAACGTGACGATGGCGACGCGGTCTTCGGGCGCGAGCGCGTCTATGAAACGCAGCGCAGATGCCTTGAGCGGTTGACGGAAACCAAGGGTCGAGCCGGACATGTCCAGCATAAGCACAAGGCTGAAGGGCGTCGTGGTCGGCTCGAAGCTCTGAATGTTCTGGCGCACTTCGTTCTCGTAGATGACGAAGTCGTTGCGCGAAAGATTCAGGATGGCACGTCCCTGTCTGTCCACCACGCCGACGTTAAGCTGTACCAGATTGGTTTCGACCTTGAGTACTTCGTCCGGGTCTTGCTCCTGTGCATGCGTTGCCGCAGGCGACCAAAAAGCACAGAGCAGTGCCAGAACCATTGTGGCGAAGAGGCGTCTTTGGCTAGAAGAATAGAAGGGAAACAGCGCTCGAATCATTGCTCAAGAATAGTCACTTAATAAATTAGGGCTACATGCGCGAGTATGCATGGCTGCACGCGTCTTTGGCAAGCACACCCGCCCAGACACAAAAAAGCCCGCGCCCGCAAGATGTCGGACGCTTCCGGCAAGCGCAGAGTTGCCTAAATGTGTGCCGGGTGTCAGGTGCCAGGTGACGGTTAAAAAAAACTATTGGATTTTCTTTAACCGTCACCCGGCACCTGACACCCGGCACACATTCTTATCTATCGCCTGCGGCGCGTGCTCTGCGCGTGCGGCGCGGCTGCGGCGTGGAAGTTGCTGCCGGTTCGATTGCCGGTACGGGCTTGAGGGGCGCGGGCTGTTCGACGGCGACGGGGCGTGGGCGTTGAGAGCGACGGCGTGCGGCGGCGCGCTCCTGATCTGCCTCTGCCGCTCGTCTGGCCTTCTCGATTCGCTTCAACGGCACGAGCTGAAACTTCAGCTCCATCTCCTGCGCCACTTTGTAAATGTGTTTGGCCTTTGAGCCGCGCTCGGCGCGCTTAATGACCTCTTCGTGATCAAGCAGCTCTGCCTGATCCTCTTTTCCAATCCAGATGTACTTGGCATCCGCCATCTCTCTTTTTACCTCCAGGCGTATCAATGTCCGCATCGAAACGGGCACGGCGGTCGGGACGAACGTGCGCTCGCGCGACTCCCGCTGCTTCCCATCAACCGCAGAGCGCTGAGCGAAATATTCTTCGACCAGCGCGTCAACCCCTGCGCGATTCTCGTCATAAAAGAGCGCGAAATCACTACAGCGTGTGCGATAAGGACAATTCACAGCACACACCAGAGGGTGTTTGAAATGCCCGTAACGATTGCAATAAAGTCTCAAACCCATCTTAAAATAACCCTCGCCCGATGGCGCGCATCATTGAAGCTCTGGTTGACTGACAAGGAAAGCCAGCGGGGCTTCTTTCAATGAAAGGTTCGGGAGTACAGGCACTATATCACACCTTGTTTTATGCGTGCAACACGTACCACGCGCGCAACAGGCATTGTTCTACGGCAAGCTTTGAGAATATAATGCGGCTCGATTTTAATCTGCTCTCCTCGGAGCGACCACCTCATCTCGCGCGGCACAGCTAAGCCTTTCGAGAAAGCATGTGCCGCAACGAACGCGTCCGCATGGAGTGTCCTTTCCTACAAAGGAGGCTCTTTCCTGTTATGTACAAGCCTAACTTTTGCGCCGAGTGCGGAGAGAAGATTGCGCGCACTCGCTGGCGCTTCTGGACGAGTCGTCGCTTCTGTCTGAATTGCGAAGGCCGTTTTCGCAAAGCTCGGATTCTCTTGCCATTGATTGCCGCAGCCATACTCTTTTCCACAGGGCTGTTGATGGGGCGTGCCATACGCCCTCAGCCTCCGCCCCTGACCGTAGAGCGCGGAGAACTGCCCACTGCACCAGCCGTCACAGCGAAGGTTGGAAGCGATACGGCGGACGCAGAAACAGAAGCGGGCGCGGATTCTTCTACATCTGCTGCGCCGAAGCCAGAGCCTAAGTATGGCCCCAACGGCACAGCCACAGAGCGACCCACAGACCCGACTGAAGTTGTCAGCATCTGCGGCGCACGAACACAGAAGGGCACTCCTTGCCAGCGCCGCGTGCGCGGCACAGGCCGCTGCTGGCAGCATAGAGGCATGCCCGCCATTCTGCCGCCGGAAAAGCTAATAATTACGGGGAAGTGAAAAAGTAGGTGGTGTAACTATGATGTAATAACGCCTGAAGAAAGCAGGTTATTTGAATGGCCTGAAATACTCAGAAAAGACTTACACGTTTGACCAAGCAGAAGTCCGGCGCTTCATCAAAGAGCAATTTCATGCGGCTGGCACAGTGACGAGCTTACGCTCGCGGTCGGCAGCAAAGGCGATGCACGCTTTCAGGTCTTCACGAGTGAGGTCTGGAAAATCATCGAGGATTTCCTCTTCGGTCATGTCTGAAGCCAGATACTCCAACACTTCATAAACCGTAATCCGCAACCCGCGAACACAGGGTTTCCCGCCGCGCTTATTTGGGTCAATGGTGATGTAGTCTTGATAGTTCATAAGCTGAGATTACGTCTGCATAATTCATAAGGTCAAGAGCCGCAAAGCAACCTGACGTTTGAATAACCCGCCGCCCGACGACAGCGATAACATACGACATGAGGAAGCACCATGAAAAGAAAGCTGTCGAGGCATCGGGTTCAATGAGTTGTTACGCTGCGAATGTAAAAGAGCCTTCAATTCTTGATTGCGGCAAATTCAGGTTCTCGTATCTTGCAAGAGATCATTCAATGCAGAAGTTACTCTCCGTATCTCGGAGTTTATCATCTGTGTAACTTTCGGATTTAGCGGCTTTGACTTTACCCTCCTTAGAGACTGCAAATAGTCAATTGAACATTCTCCAATATCGGAATAAATTCGCAGGCATTCTTTAAGATTATAAGCAGCCTCGCTTTTATCACCGACATCGAATTGACACAGAGAAAGATTTAATAACCCCCATGCAAGTCCCCTTCTATTCCCGCCTTCTTTGAAAAGAGTTACAGCAGTTCTAAGCTTTTCGAAACCCAGTTGAGTGGCCCCAGATAGACGACAAATTATTCCCCCATGAGTCAAAGCAATCGCGCCTCCAAGCTTGTCATCACGTTGGACGCTTTCCCCTAATAGACTTTCACATAGCTCTGTCGCATCATAGTATTTCTCAAGCTTAGTAAGTAGCCATACCTCGGTTGTTCTAGCTTGGGAAAGCACTATTGCGTTAGCGAAGGCAAAATCAATAGCACCCATTACCCCCCTCAATTTTTGTAATGCTAATTGGGGTTTGCCCATTGCACCTAGAATTTCAGCGTATAACCTGGCAAAAGAAAGTCGTTTATTAGCATTTTGCTCTGTTGTGTTATAGAGAAGTGGCTCAATTACGCGAAGACTTTGTTTTAATTTACCAGTAATAAGACAAAAATGCGCGTGATGATAATCAATCCAAGTGTCACGGTCATGATTATCCTGCAATTCATTTGCGCTTAGCTGTATAAACAGTTCGTAATGTCCCCGAAAATTTATTGTTTTAGAAACATCATGAAGAATCTCTTCCGATTTTTTAAATTTTTTGGCTAGTTGAAATTGTTTACAAGCCCTGATTTTCCAGAAAAACTCTTCTTTATCTAAAATGCGTAGCGCTCTCATACTAAAGCCCGCCAGATAATGATAAGCTAAGGTTAAATTAATTCTCCTTTTATCTTTCGCATCTAGTGCTGAAAGACAGAACATCGCAATTAGTTGATGTACGTTCCAACGGTAGGGAGAATATTTCTGAATCAGATATGTGCGCTGTAAATTCTCAAATATTTGTTCGGCTAAATCTATCTTCTCATAACTACAGAGCTTGCGGATGACGCCTATATTGAATGGACCATCACAAACGCTCAATACGTGTAATAATCTAGCTTCCTTTTCTCCAATAAGCGAAAGAACTTCATTGAACCAATTGCGGAGACGGACAGTATTGACTATGTTGCCACCCAGTAGATCATCGGGATGGCGTCCAAAATCAAGAACAAGCGTGGAAAATAGTGAGGCGGCTAAAGGCAAGCCATCCGTCTTTGCAATTAAATCATTTATGGTTAGGCGATTGATGTCTTTTAAGCCCCGGCTTGCCAGAAACCGACTCATTTCCTCAAAGGCAAAGCCCGTCACCTCAAGGTGTCCAATACGAGGCGATCTGCGAACGAGATCAACGTACGTGCGGCTGATGAGGATGATGCGTGCTTTATCTCCCGAGCCTGAAGCGATGTTTATAAGTGTAGAGTATGAAGTCTGCTCAACTTGATGAAAATCATCAATTATTAGAAGGGCATTACGCTCCCGCAGTACATGGATAAGTTCTTTACATTTAGAAACAATGGCAAGCCCAATCAGGCTGATTTGTGTTTCTATAAGCGCTAATAAATCGTTGAGGGTTTCTTTCTCATAAGTGTCGTACCAAAGTATCGAGTCATACATTACTTGCGGATTTTTCTCTTTAAGAAAAGATGCTAGCAAATAAGTTTTACCACTCCCGGGTAAGCCTTCAACAGAAACAACGGGATTTGATGCAACCAAACTTTCTATACGAGAGAGTAAAGATGGACGAGGAACTTGATCAGGGAAAACGGGTATATCAAACAAGCCTAGATCAGGCCTTATTTTTTTGACTGGATTCGATGGTTTCTTTCCTGTGATTCCATAAATTAGCTTTTCAATATTCTCGTCGAAAGATGCTTCATCACGAAAATCTACATAATTACGATTCTCTAAGAATCCAGGCATTTTAGCTTCGCGTAATATGACAGGAATAAGTTGCAGTGGCTGATTTTTTTCTTGGGCTAGTCTTAAAGCACGATCATATTCTTCCTCAACCCATCCAGAAGCCATTGCTTCAGGCGAGACTATCAACGCAACAGCCTTACTCTCTTCTAAACCAATCTCAATTGCACGCACAAACTTGGCCCCCGGGCGTATTTCGTCCTTATCGAGCCATACTTTTACACCTCGGGCTTGTAATGCATTCTTGAGATGACTTACCCAGGATTTATCAATGCTATTATGGCTGAGGAATACATCGAATTTCTTACGTCTCACGATAGAGCAGCCTCCTTCTGGAGACCTTATCATACCACTTAAGTGTTGGCTGTTCGGTAAGAAAGGTAGCACTACTCTGATGCTAAATGAAAATGCTGTTTTGGTTAATTGAGAGCGAGCAGCATAACGCTCGAATTAACCGGGCGCGACGACCCGCAATAACAATAAGGTCTCGCGGATGAAAGCCCCGCTATTCGCGCTCCGGTTGAATGAGTTGTTAGGCGCGGTCTGGCTTAAGGGCGATTCTTCATTTTCGCTCTCTGTAGATCGGCTCAAATGATCGGGTCGTGTGCTCGGTCACGCTCGGCATAGCCTCTGGCAGCACTCGCGCCTGTGCCGCGTCAAGCTCTTTCGTAGCTTGCTCCTTTGATAGCGCAGTACCGCCTGTTTCTTCAGCGCCACGCTTGCGATGCAACAACTGCCAAATGAACACGCCTTCGACCAGCAGCATTATTAGAAAGCTCAGTATCGTGAAAGCGAAAATCTGCCCCACATTTAAGCCGACCATTTTCATCGCCATCATGAGGAACGTGATGGCTACAAAGCCAAAGACCAAGAC